>JASCOC010000020.1 GCA_029959605.1 Lysobacteraceae bacterium PS02340
TGTCCCACCCCCGCGCCGGCGGGGGGGGGGCGGCGGCGCCCCGGCGGCCCCCCCCCCCCGCCCCCCCCCACGGCCCGCCGGCCTCAGGCCGGGTCGCGGATCACCAGCAGGCGTTCCTCGGTCATGTCGCGGATCGCGTACTTCACGCCCTCGCGGCCGCAGCCCGAATCCTTGATGCCGCCGTAGGGCATGTTGTCGACGCGGAAGCTCGGCACGTCGCCGACGACCACGCCGCCGACTTCGATCCGGTCCCAGGCGCGCATCGCGTGGGCCAGGTTGCCGGTGAACACGCCGGCCTGCAGGCCGAAATCGCTGTCGTTCACGCGCGCGATCGCCTCGTCGAAGCTGTCGACCGATTCCAGCAGCGCGACCGGGCCGAACACTTCCTTGCGCTCCAGATCGGCATCGCGCGGGACCTTCTCCAGCAGCGTCGCGGGAATGATGTTGCCCTCGCGCTTGCCGCCGGCGATGACCTTGGCGCCGGCCTTGCGGGCGGCATCGATCCAGGATTCGATGCGGTCGGCCGCGTCGCTGTCGATGACCGGGCCGACGAAGGTGGTTTCCTCGCGCGGATCGCCGCTGCGCAGCGCGCCGATCGCCTTCTTGAGCTTGCGCCGCAACGCCTCGTGCACGGCGCGGTGCGCGTAGATGCGCTGCACGCCGATGCAACTCTGGCCCGACTGGTAATACGCGCCGAACACCAGACGCTCGACCACCTTGTCCAGCGGCAGCCCGGGATCCTCGTCGACGATGCAGGCCGCATTGCCGCCGAGTTCCAGCACGACCTTCTTCTTGCCGGCGCGCGCCTTGAGGTCCCAGCCGACGAGGCCGCCAGTGAAACTCAGCAGCGCGATGCGCTCGTCCTCGGTCAGCGCCGCGGCGTCCTCGTTGCTGCAGGGGATCACCGAGAACGCGCCCTTAGGCAGATAGGTCTCGGCGAGGATCTCACCGATGATCAACGCGCCGACCGGCGTCTTCGCCGCCGGCTTGAGCACGAACGGGCAGCCCGCCGCGATCGCGGGCGCGACTTTGTGCGCGACGAGGTTCAACGGGAAATTGAACGGCGTGATAAAACTGCACGCGCCGATCGGGACGCGCTTGACCAGACCGCGATAGCCGCGCGTGCGCTCGGAGATCTGCAGTTCGACGTACTCGCCTTCTGTCCGCGTGGCTTCGCCGGCCGCGATGCGGAAGGTGTCGATCAGGCGCGTGACCTCGCCGCGAGCATCCTTGATCGGCTTGCCGGCCTCGATGCACAGCGCGAGCGCGAGTTCGTCGAAGCGTTCCTCGAAGCGGCGCACGCAGTGTTCGAGCACGTCGCGACGCTTGTCGGGCGGGAAGTCGGCCATCGGCCCGCGCGCCTTGTGCGCGGCGACGATGGCCTTGCGGATCGCCGCGGCATCGCCCATCGCGACGCGCGTGGCGACCTTGCCGCTGTACTTGTCGCGGACCTCGAGATCGGTGTTCGCGGCGACTGCGGCATTGGCGAGGTAGTAGGGATAGCTGCGTGCGAGCCCGGCGGTCTTGCGGGCGGTCGTCTTCTTGGCCATGGGGCGCTCCGGAATCGGACGGGAGGAAACGCGCGGCGCGGATCAGTCGATCGCGGCGCTGCGCGCGGGAATTTCGGTGTTGAGCAGGGCATCGTCGTCGCCGTAATCGATGGCGAGATCGATCAGGTCCACGCCCGGCGTGTCGAGCGCAGTGCGCAGGACATCCGCGAATGCGGCGGCGCTGTCCGGGCGATGGCCACGCGCGCCGTAGCTTTGCGCGTAGTGCACGAAATCCGGATTGCCGTAGTCCATGCCGTAGACCGGATAGTCCTCGTGCTGCTGCTTCCACTTGATCATGCCGTAGGCATCGTCGCGCAGTACCACGACCACCAGATCGAGCTTCAACCGCACCGCGGTTTCGAGTTCCTGGGAATTCATCATGAAGCCGCCGTCGCCGCAGACCGCGACGATCTTGCGGTCGGCGTGCACCAGCTTCGCCGCGATGGCCGACGGCAGGCCCGCGCCCATTGTCGCCAGCGCGTTGTCGAGCAGCAGGGTATTGGGTTCACGGCAACGGTCGTTGCGCGCGAACCACAGCTTGTAGAGGCCGTTGTCGAGACAGACGATGTCGGTCGGGTCGAGCGCGTCGCGCAGGGTCCTGACCAGATGCGGGCCGTGCACCGGGAAACGGTCGTCGCCGGCGAGTGCTGCGATGTTCTCGCACAGCGCCGTGCGCACGCGGTCGAAGAACGCGAAGTCCCAGTGCGGCTGCGGTACATCCAGTGCTTCGGCCAGCTGCCAGACCGTGTTGGCGATGTCGCCGACGACCTCGATCTGCGGGAAATACACCTGGTCGACGACGGCGCTTTCGTAGTTCACGTGGATCACCGTGCGCCGGCCGCTGCGCATGAAGAACGGCGGCTTCTCGATCACGTCGTGCCCGATGTTGACGATGCAGTCGGCGGCGTCGATCGCGCGGTGCACGAAATCCTTGTCCGACAGCGCGGCGGTGCCGAGCCACAGCGGATGCGTTTCATCGAGCACGCCCTTGCCCATCTGCGTGCTGAAGAACGGAATGCCGAGCCTGTCGACGAAGGCGCGCAGCATCTTGGCCGTGGTCTTGCGATTGGCGCCCGCGCCGATCATCAGCAGCGGATGCTTGGCATTGCGGATCGCCTCGGCGGCGTGGGCGATCGCCTTGTGCTCGGCCAGCGGCCGGCGCGTGTAGGGCGCGGGGAGCAGGCGCGCATCGGTGTCGTCGCCGGCGATGTCCTGCGGCAGTTCGAGATGGGTCGCGCCGGGGCGTTCCTCTTCCGCGCGCTGGAACGCATCCCGCACGCGCGCCGGAATGGCATCGGCGGACACCAGCTGATGCGTGGACTTGGTCAGCGGCCGCATCATGTCGACGACGTCGACGATCTGGAAATGGCCCTGCTTGCTGGTGCGGATCGGTTTCTGCCCGGTGATCATCAGCATCGGCATCGCACCGAGCTGCGCATAGGCGGCCGGCGTGACGAGATTGGTCGCGCCGGGGCCCAGCGTCGACAGGCACACGCCGGCCTGACCGGTCAGACGCCCGTAGGTCGCGGCCATGAAGCCGGCGGCCTGCTCGTGACGGGTGAGGATGAGCGCGATATCGGACGCGCGCAGGGATTCGAGCAGGTCGAGGTTTTCCTCGCCGGGAATGCCGAAGACGTGGGTCACGCCCTCGGCTTCAAGCGCCTGGACGAACAGGTCGGACGCCTTGGTCATCGTGCGGGCACTCCGTCGTGACGTGGGCGCCCAGCATGCCAGCGGCGGTGTGAGCGGCGGGCGAGATGGGGCGGAACGCTGCGTCCGGTCCGTCGCAGCCCCGTGGGATCGCCGCCGCACCACGCGGTGTGCGATCAGGCCGACACGCGGCTCAGGATTCCGACGACTCCACCCGCACGCGCAGGTTGCCGTCGACGAGCCGCGCCTGGAGCGGCTCGCCGGGCGCGGCGTCGAAGACGCTGCGGACGACGCCCCCGTCCTCGCGCTGCAGGATGCTGTAGCCGCGTGCGATCGTCGCCAACGGACTCACGGCTTCGAGTGAGCGGGCGAGCCCGCGCAGACGCAGTCGATCGCGTTCGAGATTGCGGGCGAGTGCGGCGCGTGGACGCGGGCCGAGCGCGGCGAGGCGTTCGCGCAGTTGCTGCAGCCGACGTCGCGGCGTGCCCGCGCGCAGTACCGCCTCGGCGTGACGCAGGCGCGCGCCGCGCTGCTGCAGCTGCTGGCGCATCGCCATCGACAGGCGCCGCAGGGCTTCGGCCTGGCGCAGGCGCAGCGCGTCCAGGCGCGCCTGCGGACGCTGCGCCTGCAGCCGAAGTGCGGCGCGGTCCAGGCGCTGGAACCGCTGCTGCATCGCGCGCAGATGGGTGTCGTCGACGTGGCGCTGCAGGCGGCGCACGCGCGTGGCGAGCTCGTTGCGGTCGGGCACCAGCAACTCCGCAGCCACCGAGGGCGTGGGCGCGCGCAGGTCGGCGGCGAAGTCGGTCAGGCTGAAGTCGGTCTCATGGCCGATCGCCGAGACCACGGGCACCGGCGAGGCGGCGACGGCACGCGCAAGCGCCTCGTCGTTGAACGCCCACAGGTCTTCCAGAGAACCGCCGCCACGCGCCAGCAGGATCACGTCGTAGCGGCCGCTGGCACCGGCGCGTTCAAGCATCGCGCGGATCTTCGGGGGTGCATCGGTGCCCTGGACCGGCACCGGCAGCACGTCGACCTCAACCAGTGGCAGACGCCGCGCGAGCACGCTCAACACGTCACGCACTGCCGCGCCCGATGGCGAGGTGATGACGCCGATCCGCCGCGGAAATGCGGGCAGGGCGCGTTTGCGCTCCGCGTCGAACAGGCCTTCGGCCTGAAGCCGCGCCTTCAGCACGTCGAACGCGCGACGCAGCGCGCCTTCGCCGGCTTCTTCCAGCGACTCGAGAATCAGCTGGTAGTCGCCGCGCGCCTCGTACAGCGTGACCCGCCCGCGCGCGCGGACCAGCAGGCCTTCGCGCGGTACGAAACGCAGGCCCTGGCTGCGCGAACGGAACAGCGCGCAACGCACCTGCGCGCGAGAATCCTTGAGCGTGAAGTACAGATGCCCCGACGCCGGCCGCGACAGATTGCCGAGTTCGCCCTCGACGACGACGTTCGGAAACGTGTCCTCCAGCAGGCCGCGCGCCAGCGTGTTGAGCTGGGTGGGGGTAAGGACGTCGGATGGGTTGCCGTCTTGCATGGGGACAGGATACCGGTTGGCCCGGAAGCCGAAATGAGGCGTCAGCCGAAGCCGGACACGTCCATCGACGGCAGGGGTTTTGAATCCTCCTCCGTTTCACGTTGGAGGGTTAGGTGAAGGCAATCGATCCGGAGCTGATGCATCGGATCGAGCGATTCAGAAGTGCGGACGCCCCGATGTTCCGGCGACTTGATCGTTCGCCCCCTCCCAACCCTCCCCCGCAACACGGGGGAGGGCTACAGCGGCGCGTGCTCGTGGCGAAGTGGGCTTCAATCGACGCGTTCTCGCAGTGCAGGGCGCTCCAATCGACTCCGGCTTTGAGGCCAAGGGAGTGCATCGACCCTCACTGCGACACCCGGTCGCATTGGCATCGCCGCCTCCACGCGGCCAGCATGGCGATCGCTTGTGTCGCGCGGGGGCCGGATATCGTGCGCTGCGATACTGCCCGTCATCGGGCGCGATGCCGGCGCCCACCTGTCGAACCTAGGAGCACCGCGATGTCCGCACGCCGTCCGTTTTCCCTCGCCATCGGCCCCGTCGCCGCAGGTCTGATCCTCGCGCTCGCCGGCTGCCAGCCCGCGACGCCGGACGCGTCGTCATCGTCGTCACCGACGCCGGCTGCGAACGCCGCCGACGCCAGCGCCGGCATCGTGGTCAGCGAGGCGTGGATCCGTGAGACGCCGCCGAACGCGGCCGTCGCCGGCGGCTATCTCACGCTGCGCAGCGGTGCAGCCGACCGGCTGCTCTCGGTCGAAACGCCAGCGGCGGCCAGCGTCGAGATCCACGAGATGTCGCACGAGGGCGGCATGATGCGCATGCGCGAACTCGCCGACGGCGTCGAGCTGCCCGCCGGCACCGAAGTCACGCTGAAGCCCGGTGGCAACCATCTGATGTTCATCGACCCGGTCGAGCCGGTGCGCGCCGGCCAGTCGATCGAGGCCACCCTGCGTTTCGCCAACGCGCCGGAACAATCCGTGACCTTCGAAGTGCGTCCGCTGGCAGGCGATGCGCCTGCCGCCGACCACACCGGCCACTGATCGACGGAACGCGTCCTGCCTGGCGCTTTCACCCGTCCGTGGGCGGACGACGTTCCGGACCTGGCCGCTTCGCGAGCTTGCGCTGCAGCGAGCGGCGGTGCATGCCGAGCAGGCGTGCGGTCGCGGAGATGTTGCCGCCGGTCTCGGCCAGCGCCTGCTGGATGTGTTCCCACTCCAGCCGGTGCAGCGGAATCATGGTCGGGCTTTCGAGGGTGTCGTCCTCGTCGCGTTCGGGCAGTGGGGCGCCGGGCGCGGTGCCGGTCTCGGTGTCGAGCAGGATGCGCTGCAGCGTGTCGGCGGAGACCGGCTTAGGCAGGTAGTCGTCGGCGCCGCGCTTGATCGCTTCCACCGCGGTCGCGATGCTCGCGTAGCCGGTGACCAGCAGGATGCGCATGTCGGCGCGGATCGCGCGCAGCGGTTCGATCAGCGACAGGCCGGAGGCGTCCCCGAGCTTGAGATCGACCAGTGCGAAATCCGGCGCGATGCGCGTGGCGACCGCCAGCGCGGTGGCCGGATCGGCGGCGATCTCGCATTCGATGCCACGTCGGGTCAGCGCGCGTCGCAGCGCGTCCAGATACAGGGTGTCGTCGTCGACCAGCAGGCCCTTCATCGCATCGTCTCCGTTTCGCGGGAGTCGCCGCCGGCGCCGACCGGCACGCGGAAATGCACGCGTGCGCCGCCGCCGTCGGCTTCCTCCATGTCCAGTTCGCCGCCCAGCTGTTCGATCGCGGCATGCGACAGCGCCAGGCCGACGCCGAGACCGTCGGGCTTGCCGCTGCGGAACAACACCGGCAGGAACGGCGCCTGCGCGTCGAAGCCGGTGCCGTAGTCGCGGATCGCGCCGTCGAGCACGCCGTCCTCGATCTGCAGGCGCAGATCCACGCGGGTGCTGCCGTTGCCTTCGCTTGCGTCGGCGGCGTTGTTGAGCAGGGCGAGCAGCAGATGGCCGATCGTGCGGTCCACGCGTTCGTGCACATCCACGTTGCCGCTGCGCGCGAGCACGATCGCCGGGCGCACGAGCTGCCAGTGTTCGAGCACGCGGCCGATGTCGACACGCGTGCTCGCCGCGGGATCGGCCGGGTTGGCCAGCGAGCGCACCCGGTCGCGGCAGGTGTCGACGAGCTTTCGCAACGTGGCCACGTCTTCGGCGCCGTCGGCGCCCATCGCGCTGGTGTCGAGATCGTCGAGCAGCAGGGTCATCGTGCCCAGCGGCGTGTTGAGTTCGTGCGCGACCGAGGCCGCGTGCGTGGCCAGCGCCAAGATGCCCTCGTTGCGCACGAAGCGTTCGCGCAAGCTCGCCAGCTCCTGCTCGCGGCGGTCGCGTGCGGCGGCGAGCCGCAGCAGGAAGTACGAGACCAGCGCCATCGACAGGAAGAAGTTCACCGCCATGCCGGCCAGGTGCAGGTCGAAGTGGTCGTGCAGATGCGGCAGCGGCTGGCCGAAGTTGACGGCCAGCATGTAGCCGGTCACGCAGGCCAGCGCGGCGGCGATCGCCCAGGCCTGGGGCAGCGCCATCGCGGTCAGCGCGATCGGCAGCAGGAACAGCGACGCGAAGGGATTGGCGATGCCGCCGGTCCAGGCCACCAGCCAGGCCAGCACGGCGGTATCCACCGATACGTGCGCGAAGGCTTCGGCCGGCGCGGCGTCGCGGCTGTGCGCGAGGCGCAGGTGCACCACGACGTTGAATGCCGCCAGCAGCAGCACCGGGCCCCACAGCGGCCAGCGCGGCAGCGCCATGTCGAAGCTGTGTGTCGCCCACAGGATCGTCAACGACTGCCCGCCCACCGCGAACCAGCGCAGGCTGTACAGGGTGCGGAGCAGGGCGGTGGCGGGCGGTTGCGGCTGCATCGCCGGCCATCGTAGTGCAGGGGACTGCGGGCCGCCCTGCGGCTTTCGGTCGCACCCGCGGCCGGACGCAGGCGCGGTTAGGCCGGGCGTCACCGAAAAGACCGGCGCGACCCGCTAAAATGCGCCTATGTCCGCCCAGCCTGCTCCTGTCAACGCGTCCGCCGGCGCGCCCGCGCCGTCCGCCTGCCTGTCCGAACCCGTCGCCCTGCCTGCGTTCGGCGCTGCCGTGCGCCGCGGCACGCGGCAGGTCCATGTCGGCAGCGTCGCCGTCGGTGGCGCGGCGCCGGTCGTCGTGCAGTCGATGACCAATACCGATACCGCCGATGTCGCCTCGACGGCGAAGCAGATCGGCGAGTTGTGGCGCGCCGGTTCGGAACTCGTGCGCATCACGGTCAACACTCCCGAATCCGCCTCCGCGGTGCCGCGGATCGTCGAGCGGCTGGCGATGCAGGGCATCGAAGTGCCGATCATCGGCGACTTCCACTACAACGGACACCAGCTGCTGGCCGGCGAACCGGCCTGCGCGGAAGCGCTGGCGAAGTACCGGATTAACCCCGGCAACGTGGGCTTCGGCAAGAAGAAGGACCTGCAGTTCGGGCAGCTGATCGAATTCGCGATGCGCTACGACAAGCCGGTGCGCATCGGCGCGAACTGGGGTTCGCTGGACCAGTCGCTGGCCGCCGCGCTGATGGACGAGAACGCCCTGCGCGCCGTGCCCTGGGATGCAGGGCGCGTGCTGCGCGAGGCGCTGATCCGTTCGGCGCTCGATTCGGCGGAACGCGCCGTGGAATTCGGACTGGGGCGCGATCGCATCGTGCTCAGCGCCAAGGTCAGCGGCGTGCAGGAACTGGTCGCCGTGTACCGCGATCTGGCCGCGCGCAGCGACTTCGCGCTGCACCTGGGTCTCACCGAGGCCGGCATCGGCAGCAAGGGCATGGTCGCGTCCAGCGCCGCGCTGGCGATCCTGATGCAGGAAGGCATCGGCGACACGATCCGCATTTCGCTCACGCCCGAGCCCGGCGCCTCCCGCACCAAGGAAGTCGTCGTCGCGCAGGAACTGCTGCAGACGATGGGCCTGCGCGCGTTCACGCCGATGGTCACTGCGTGTCCCGGCTGCGGCCGCACGACATCGGAGTTCTTCCAGGAGCTGGCCGGTGTGGTCCAGGACCATGTGCGCGACAAGATGCCGGAGTGGAAGATCACCCACCCGGGCGCGGAGAACATGACGCTCGCGGTGATGGGCTGCGTGGTCAACGGTCCGGGCGAATCGCGGCACGCCAATATCGGCATCTCTCTGCCCGGTACTGGCGAGGCACCGTCGGCGCCGGTCTTCATCGACGGCGAAAAGGCGATGACGCTGCGTGGCGAAAACATCGCCCACGAGTTCGTTGCGCTGGTCGACGACTACGTGCACCGCAACTACGGCCGCCGCGTCGATGCCGTCTGACGGCGGGGCGGTCGTCGCCGAGGGCTCACGCGAGACCGGCGGCCTGCTGCGGCGCCACGGCTGGAAGTTCCTGCTGCTGTTCGCCGGTGTGCTGCTGCCGATGTGGGGCTTCATGGAGCTCGCCGACGAGGTCCACGAGGCCGAGGTGATTCCGTTCGACGAACCGATCCTGCTGTTCGCGCAGGATGTCGCGCGCGATGGTTTCACCCGCGTGTTCCTGTTCTTCTCCGAGATCGGCTACGCCAAGGGCGTGGTGCCGGTCGACATCGCGCTGGTGCTGATCCTGCTGGCGATGAAGCGCTGGCGCGACGGGTTGTTCGTCGCGCTCGCGACCGGCGGCTCGGCGCTGCTGAACCTCGCGACCAAGCGCCTGTTCGCGCGTGACCGGCCCAGCCTGTGGGACTCGATCGCGCCCGAGGCCACCTACAGTTTTCCCAGCGGTCACGCGATGGGGTCGATGACGCTGGCCGCGGTGCTGATCCTGCTGGCCTGGCCGACGCGTGCGCGCTGGTGGGTCATCGCCGCGATGGCCGTGTTCGTGCCGATGGTCGGCCTGTCGCGCGTGTATCTGGGCGTGCATTACCCGTCCGACATTCTGGCCGGATGGGCGGCGGCGTCGGCGTGGGTGGTTGGCGTGTATCTGGTGATGTATCACCGGCCGCGGTTCGGGCGGGGGGCGATGGACATCCGCTCGTAGGATGCGGGGCCTTGCCGCTCCGATGTCTGGCGCGCTTCCGTAGGATGGGTGGAGCGTAGCGAAACCCATCGTTGCGGGATGCTGCAGAGACGCTACGCTCAAAGCGCTATCTCGTCAGACTCCGCGCTGCCCTCACCCCACCGATTGCTTCGCAATCGGTCCCCCCGTCTGCCGCCCCCCGGTCATGCGCAGCACGCATGGCGCTCCGCTGTGCGCGAGCCAGTGGCTCGCAAGCAGCACATCGTCGCCCCGCGCGGGAGAGGGGACGCGGGCGTCTTCTGCCGCAGGCAGGAGACGATCTTCAGAGGGGTAACCGGATGTCCGACAGCTTCCAGGTGAGCCCCTTGCGCGTCAGCACGAATTCGATCGGGCGATCGCGGTCGTCGCGCACCGTGGCGGTGAAACGCGAGGTCGAGTTGTAGCGATAGTGCGCATCCGCGAGCGGCGGTTCGCGTTCGGCGTCGGGGCGGACCTGCGTCGGCGAGGCGCCGCCGGCGAGACTCCACAGCCGCTGGCCACGCATCAGCGCGCTCAGGCCGACCGGCGTCACCATCATGTCGACACCGGTGCCGGCCGCACTGCCCGCGAGCCGCAGACCGATCGCGCCGAGCAGGTTCGACTGCAGGTCCGGCCCGGCCTCGCGCACGATCGCGTCGGCCAGCTGCAGCCGCAGGCTTTCGCGCAGCGCGGGGAAATCGACCTGCTTCGACAGCGCCCGCGAATCCTCGTTGCGCACGGCCTCGCGGATCGCGTGGACGGTCAGATACGGTCCGGCGGCCACGTAGCCGAGCAGCAGGACGAAAACCGCGAGGGTGAGCCAGCCGAGTCGCTTCATCGCAGATCGCATCGAAGGGGAGGTCGCGATTGTCGGAGACGGCGGCGCAGTCCCTGCTGAACGACAACGCGCGTGCGCGACAGCGGCGCGCGGGATCAGAACTCCAGATCCAGCGATGCGCAGAGATAGTCGACGAACGGCGCCAGCGTGACGAGGTCCGCGGCGATCGTCTGCCGCAACTTCGGGCCGGTCATCGTCTCGTCGTCGAGCGCGCGCCAGAACACCCAGTTGCGGTGCTTGAGGTCGTCGATGAATTCGAACTGCGGATCGAAACCGCGCGGCGGACGGACCAGCATCTCGCTGGTTTCGAATTCGAACTGCTTGCGCAGCTTGTTCGCGTGCGCGGCGGCCTTCCAGCTTTCCGGGTTGTCGACGATGAACTGCCGGACTTTCCGCTGGGTGTCCGATTCCGGGTGCCACAGGCCGGCGCCGACGAAGCTGCCGCCGGGTTGCAGATGCACGTAGAACGACGGCGCCGCAGTCTCGCGGCGGCGCTCGTGGAACAGGCGCGCACCCTGCCAGGTCTTGTACGGCGACTTGTCGTTGGAAAAGCGCGCATCGCGATGGATGCGGAACAGCGAACCGCCGACGGTGCGCGTGTCTGCGCGGAAATGCGGACTGACCGCGGCCACGTCCGGCTGCAGATCGCCGATCAGGCGCAGGAACGGCTGGCGCACGTGCGCCTCGTAGTCCTTGCGGTGTGCTTCGAACCAGGGCTTCTCGTTGTGGCGCGCCAGCGCGCGCAGGAACTTGAAGCTCTTGTCGCTGAAATACGTGGTCATGCGGACTGGGTGGGCTGGGTGGGGGACGGATGCAGGCGGGTCTGCAGGCGCCGGCCCCAATCATCGAGGGCGTCGAGCAGGGGCAGACGCCGAGCGTCGGTGGGATCTTCGTCGCGCAGGGCGTCGATCTGCGTGAAGTAGCTGGCGAAATCCTGTTCGGCCTGCGTCGTGCCGGGCGCGAGGCGCGCGCGCCGGTAGTCATCCCAGCGAAGCTGTTCGTCGGGAGCCAGCGTGTCCGGCCAGTTGCGCGCGCGGTAGCGCAGCAGCAGGGCGTCGAGGCGTGGATCCTCGAAGCCGAAGTCGCGCGCGCCCAGCAGTGTCGGCGGCGTCGCGCGGACCTGGGCCATGCGTCGCTTGTCGCCGTCGCCGGCGAAACCGTCGTAGAGCGCGCCATCGGGATCGGAAGGCGCGAACTCACGCTCGACCGCGAACACCTGGCGGATCTTCTCGGCCAGTGCTGGGCCGGCGGCGCGCAGCCGGGCGGCGCGTCGTTCGATGTCGGCCGGATCGATCGACAGCCGCTCGAAATCCGCCTCGCGCAGATGACTCCAGGCCACCAGCGCCGGGCAGCGGTTGCTGTGGACTTCCTTGAGTGGAATGCGCGCGACGTCCTCGGGCAGATCCTCGCGGCGCACGAAGACGCGCGCGGCGATCGCTTCGGCATCGAGGTCGAGCAGCCAGTCGGGATCGCCGTCGAGGTCGAACACCACGACGCGGCTGTCGATGCGCGGATGCCGCGCGATCGGCAGCACCGGCGCCGCGCACAGGCGCGCGGCCGGGTAGCGTTGCGACACGTGCAGCACGGGCGTCATCGCGATGGTGTCGAGCATCGACGCGGCAAAGCGCTTGTCGCGGAGCTTCGCTGCGTAGTCCCACAGCCGCGGTTGCGCGGCCTTGAAGAGGCGCGCGAGACCGATCAGCGCGCGCACATCCGACAGCGCCTCGTGCGCGTCACCGGTACGCACGTCATTGGCCGTCGCCAGATGCTCGAGCTTGAACGAAGTCGCGCCATCCTCGCGCGTCGGCCACACCAGGCCTTCGGGGCGCAGTGCATGCCACAGGCGCATCACGTCGAGCAGATCCCAGCGCGAATTGCCGCTGCGCCATTCGCGCTCGTAGGGATCGTGGAAATTGCGGTACAGGCCGAAGCGCACGAACTCGTCATCGAAGCGCAGCGAGTTGTAGCCCAGTGTGCAGGTCTTCGGCCGCGCCATTTCCTCATGGATTCGCGCGAACGCGTCGGCCTCGGGCATACCTGCGGTCAGCGCATGCTGCGGCGTGATGCCGGTGATCAGCGTCGCGATGGGCGAGGGCAGCAGATCGTCGGCAGGCCGGACGAAGAAGTCGATCGGCTCGTCGATTTCGTTGAGCTCGGCATCGGTGCGGATCGCGGCGAACTGGGCGATGCGCGTGCGGCGCGGGTCGGCGCCGAAGGTTTCCAAGTCGTAGAAGAGAAAGCTGTCGCTCACACCGGCACATCCGCCAGCGGCGTCAGCAGGTCGAGGACCTCGGCATCGATCGCGGCCCAGTCCAGCGTCGACAGCGCGGCATGACCCGCCGTCGCGCGTTCGAGAATGCCGCGCTGGATATCGGTGCGCGTCATCGCCAGCGAGTAGGGAATGCGCATGAAGGTCACCATCGCGTAATGCGGCACGAAGCGGCCGGGGTGACGCGCCTGCAACGCCAGTTCCAGCTCACGCTGGAGCAGATAGTCCGCATCGTCGACGCGGTCGCGCATCTCCAGGTAGTTGTCGAGCGCCATGCGCTGGATCGCCGCGGCATCTGGCTTGCGTTCGGCCTCGAAGGCGGCGAACGCGGCCGCGAGATCGTCATGCGCATCCAGCTGCCGCGCCAGCGCCACGCAATCCTCGAACGCGCAGTTCATGCCTTGGCCGTGAAACGGCACCATGGCGTGGGCCGCGTCTCCCAGCAGCACCGCGCGGCCGTCGAGATGCCAGCGGTCGAGATACAGCGTGGCCAGCTGGCCGACCGGGTTGGCCGCCCAGTCGCGATCGAATTCGGGAATCAGGACCAGCGCGGACGGAAAGTCGCGCGCGAAGAACGCGCGTGCCGCATCGACATCACTTAGCTGGTCGAACGCGGGCCCGCCGTCCGCGCCGGCATGGTGCGGCAGGAACAGGGTGACGGTGAAGGTCTTCTCGTCATTGGGCAGCGCGATGCACATGTAATGCCCGCGCGGCCAGATGTGCAGTGCGTTCGGCTCGATCCGGAAACCGCCATCGGCGGTCGGCGGAATCTCGAGTTCCTTGTAGCCGTGGTCGAGGAAATCGCTGCGCTCGCCGAGGTCGCGCACGCGGTGCATGGCCGCGCGCAGCGCCGAACCCGCGCCGTCGGCCCCGACCAGTGCCTCGAACGGCACTTCGCGCGTGCTGTCGTCGCGCGGATCGCGGAACACCGCGCGGCGCGAATCGAAGTTCACCGCGTCCAGGCCGGCATCAAAATGCAGCCGCGCGCCGGCGGCTTCGGCCAGATCGAGCAGCACGATGTTGAGATCGCCCCGATGCACCGACCAGATGACTTCGTCGTCGTCGCGCCCGTAGCGCTGCAGCACCGGCTCGGTGTCGCCGACGTGGACCATGCGGCCGCGCATCATGATCGCGTGGTGCATCACCGCGTCATCCGCATCGGCGGCACGCAACGCATGCCGGCCCCGTTCGGCCAGCGCCAGATTGATCGAACGGCCGCCGCCGTAGCCCTGCACGCGCGGATCGCCGCGCTTCTCGTAGAGGTCCACGTCCCAGCCGCGGCGCCGCAGCAGGATGCCGAGCAGGGCGCCCGCCAGGCCCGCGCCGATGATCGTCAGGTGGCGTGGGGGTGCGGTCACGCGTCGCGCCAGCGCGCCACGGTGCGCACGAAACGCAGCACGTCGGCATGGGTGTTGTAGAGCGGCGCGGGCGAGATGCGGATCACATCGGGCTCGCGCCAGTCGCCGAGTACGCCGTTGTCGGACAGGTATTCGAACAGCGCGCGGCCCTGCTCGCGTCCGCCGCGCACGCGCAGCGACAGCTGGGCACCGCGACGCGCGGCGTCACGCGGCGTGGCGATGTCGAGCACGTCGTCGAGCTGGCTGCGGATCAGCGTTTCCAGATAACCGGTCAGCGTTTTCGACTTCGCGCGCAGGGCCGGCATCCCGGCCTCGGTGAAGAGGTCCAGCGAGGCGCGCAGCGGCGCGAGGCCCAGGATTGGCGGATTGCTGAGCTGCCAGCCCTCGGCGCCCGGCGTGGGCTGGAAGTCGGGTCCCATGCGGAATCGCGTCGCCGCGTCGTGGCCCCACCAACCAGCGAAGCGCGGGCGGTCGGTCTGCGCATGTCGCGCGTGCACGAATGCGCCCGCCACCGCGCCCGGACCGCTGTTGAGGTACTTGTAGTGGCACCACACGGCGAAGTCGGCATCGCTGTCGTGCAGCTGCAGCGGCAGATTGCCGGCCGCGTGCGCGAGATCGAACCCGACGACCGCGCCGGCGGCATGTCCGAGGCGCACGATCTCCGCGAGATCGAAGGCCTCGCCGGTGCGGTACTGCACGCCCGGCCACAGCACCAGCGCAACGCGGTGGCCGTGTTGTTCGATGGCAGCAGCGATCGCGTCCATGCCGAACAGCCCGTCGGCACCGGGCTGCACTTCGATCAGGTCGGTCGCCGGGTCGAAGCCGTGGAAGCGCACCTGCGATTCGAGTGCGTAACGATCGGACGGGAACGCGCCGGCCTCCATCAGGATCGCCGGACGCTCTGCGGTCGGGCGGTAGAAGCCGACCATCAGGAAATGCAGGTTCGCGGTCAGCGAGTTCATCGCGACCACTTCCTCGGGCTGCGCGCCGACGATCTCCGCCAGCTGCGCGCCGACCAGACCGTGATACGTCATCCACTGCGAATTGCCGCGGAAATGGCCTTCGACGGCCTCCATCGCCCACTTGTCGAGGACGTCCTCGACCTGCGCGCGTGCGCCGCGCGGCTGCAGACCGAGCGAGTTGCCGACGAAGTACGCCTGTTCCACGTCGCCGAAACGCGGCAGATGGAACTGGGCGCGGAAGCGCTGCAGCGGATCGGCGGCGTCGGCGGAGGCGGCGTAGTCGTCGGAAAACAGCGTGTGCGGATCGGTCATGGACTTCGTTCGGTCGACGGTCGCGCGGATGCGCGACACAGGAAAAGGGGAGGGGGCGCCGCGATCACGCGATCACACGAAGCGGCTGGGCGACAGCCCCAGCCATTCGAGCGCGGTGCCGTGATACAGGCGCGCCCGGGACGCATCATCGAGCGGGATTTCTTCGATGCCGGCGCCCGGTACCTGTTCGCCGAGCGGGAACGGGTAGTCGGTGCCGAGCATCACCCGGTCCGCGCCGCAGGTGTCGAGCAGATACTGCAGCGCCCGGGGATCGGCCACCCAGGAATCGAAGTACAGCTGCTTGAGGTAGCCGCGCGGATTGTGCGGATTGTCGGTGGCGACGAGATCGGGCCGCATGTTGAAGCCGTGTTCGATGCGGCCGATCGTGTACGGAAAGCTGCCGCCGCCATGCGCCATGCAGATCTTGAGTTTGGGCAGCCGCTGCAGCACGCCGCCGAACACCAGGCAACACGCCGCGCGCGACTGTTCGGCCGGCATGCCCACCAGCCACGGCAGCCAGTATTTGGGCATCGACTCGGTGCCCATCATGTCCCAGGGATGCACCAGGATGGCGGCGCCGAGATCGGCCGCGGCTTCGAAGAACGGGAAGAGTTCCGGCGCGTCGAGATTCCAGTCGCCGATGTGGCTGCCGATCTGCACGCCCTGCAGGCCGAGCTGGTCGACGCAGCGCTCGAGTTCCTGGATCGCCAGTCGCGGCGACTGCATCGGCACCGTGCCGATGCCGGCGTAATGGCGCGGATGCGCGGCGACTGTCGCGGCCATGTGGTCGTTGAGCGACTGGTGCAGTTCCAGCGCGTGCGCAGGCTTGGCCCAGTAACTGAACATCACCGGCACCGTGCTGATCACCTGCACCTGCACGCCGAAACGCGCGTAGTCGTCGATGCGCTCGCGCGCGTCCCAGGTCTTGGACCAGATCTCGCGGAAGAAACGCCCGTCCTTGTAGATGCGGTGGCGGCCGTCGTCGGTGTGGTGGATCACCGGGAACCGCGGCTCGCCGTACTTCGATGCCAGATCGGGCCAATCGCGCGGCAGGTAATGGGCGTGGATGTCGATCTTCAGCATGGCCGTCATCCTAGACGACCGGCCCGTGCCGATCACGCCGCAGGCGCACAGCGGGTTCAGGGGAGACGGATGCGGGCGTCAGGTGATATCGGCCAGCGTGTCCGGATCGGGATCGTAGCGGGCAGGGCGGGGGTTGAGATGGCTGCAGGCGTCGCAGGTGCGATGTTCGATGGACCCGTAGAAGCGGTCGAACACGGGCGGGAAATCCTGTTCGATGTCGTGCAGATGGAAGTACTGCTCGAACAACTTGTGGTTGCAGCGTTCGCAGAACCACAGCAGGCCGTCCTGTTCGTGCGGCAGGCGCTTGCGCTCGATGACCAGGCCGATCGAATCCGGCCCGCGCTGCGGCGAGTGCGGCACTCTGGGCGGCAGCAGGAAGGTCTCGCCGGCGCAGATCGGGATGTCGCGTGGACGGCCGTCTTCCTGGATGCGCAGCACCATCTCGCCTTCGAGCTGGTGGAACCACTCGGGGCCTTCTTCCCAGTGGTAATCGGTGCGCGCATTCGGCCCGCCGACGACCATGACGATGAAGTCGCCGTCGTAGATGCACTTGTTGCCGACCGGCGGCTTGAGCAGATGGCGGTGTTCGTCGATCCACTTCTGGAAGTTCAGCGGTCCGGGGATCATCGGTTCACTCCTTTCGCACGTGTGGCGGATGGCCGGCGTCCGCTGCCCTCACCCCACCATCGGCTCCGCCGATGGTCCCCCCCTCTCCCGCTGTGCGGGCGAGAGGCATCGGTGGCGCGCGGTCTGCAACCGCGACGCACTTGAGTTCGATCGCGATGGGTGTCGGCAACGCGTCGATGCCCAGCGTCGTGCGGCAGGGTGCGGTCGCGGGATCGGGGAAATACTCGGCCCAGACCGCGTTGTAGCCGGCGAAATCACCGGCCATGTCGGTGAGGTAGACGGTCACGTCGACGAGGTCTTCCCAGCGTGCGCCGCTGGCGTCGAGCACGGCGCGCACGTTGGCGAAGACCGCATGTGTCTGCGCGGCGATGTCGTGTTCGACGACACGCCCGTCCGCATCCAGCACGTCGCCGGGCACGGAATCCGTGGCCGGGTCACGCGGACCGATGCCCGACAGGAACAACAGGCCGCCGGCGCGGCGCGCATGCGGGTAGCGGCCGACGGGCCGCGGCGCCGCACTGGCCTGGACGGCCTCAGCCATCACGCCGGCCCTGGGCGGCGACGCGTGCGATGTCGGCGACGGCGGCCTCGTAGGCGGGGCCGATGTCGTCGTGCGAAGTCACGTCCATGCCGAGCTCGCGCACGCGGCCATCGCCGAGCGCGTAAACCCAGCCGTGCACGGCGAGCTTCTGTCCACGCGCCCAGGCATCGCGCACGACGGTGGTCTGGCAGATGTTGAGCGCCTGCTCGACCGCGTTGAGTTCGCACAGCCGCGCGTGGCGCAGGCTGGTGTCCTCGACCGTGGACAGCAGCGCGCCGTGCTTGTGGTTGACGTCGGCGACGTGGCGCAGCCAGTTGTCGGCCAGACCGACGCGCGCGCCGGTCATCGCCGCGTGCACGCCGCCGCAGCCGTAATGGCCGACCAGCAGGATGTGTTCGACCTTGAGCACGTCGACGGCGAACTGGATCACCGACAGCGCGTTGAGATCGCCGTGCGAGAGCACGTTGGCGATGTTGCGGTGGACGAAGACCTCGCCCGGGTCGAGCCCGAGGATCTGGTTCGCCGGCACGCGCGAGTCGGAGCAGCCGATCCACAGATAGCGCGGGATCTGCTGGTTCTCCAGACGGTGGAAGAAATCCGGGTCCTCGCGCACGGCGCGCTCGGCCCAGTCACGGTTGTTCTGCAGAAGATTGTCGAGTTCGCCCATGTTGCGATTATCCCAGAGACAGGCCGACGTTCTTCGGCTCGGTGAAGAAACGCATCGCGTCCATGCCGCCCTCGCGCCCGAGACCGGACGCGCCGGTGCCGCCGAAGGGCGTGCGCAGGTCGCGCATCAGCCAGGTGTTGATCCAGACCATGCCCACGTGCAGCGCCGCGGCGAGGCGGTGCGCGCGGGTCAGGTCGCGTGTCCAGATGGCGGCCGACAGGCCGTAGTCGCCGGCATTCGCCAGCGCGAGTGCATGTGCGTCGTCGTCGAAGGGCTGCAGCGTGACCACAGGCCCGAAGATTTCCTCGCGGTTGGTCGCACAGTCCGGCCCGAGACCGTCGATGACGGTCGGCGCCACGAACCAGCCCGGCCGTTCCAGCGCGTGGCCGCCGCACAGCACGTGGCCGCCCTCATCGCGGGCACGGGTGATCGCGGCGAGCACCTTGTCGTGGTGCGCCTGCGAGACCAGCGGGCCCATACGCGCGTCGGGATCCATCGGATCGCCGACCGGCAGCGCGAGCACCTCGGCGACGAAGCGCTCGCGGAAGGATGCATAGATGCTGCGCTCGACGAGGATGCGCGAGCCGCACAGGCAGATCTGCCCGGCGTTCTGGAACGCCGAGCGCACCAGCGTGGCGAGTTGTGATTCCCAGTCGCTGTCGGCGAACACCAGCGTCGCGTTCTTGCCGCCGAGTTCGAGCGAGGCCTTCTTCAGCTGCGCGCCGGTACGCGCTCCGATCCGACGACCCACCGCGGTACTGCCGGTGAACGACACCGCGCGCACGCGCGGATCGTCGATCAACGCATCGCCGACGTCGGCGCCGATGCCGTGCACGACGTTGAGCACACCCGGTGGCAGCCCGATCTCGCCCGACAGCGTCGCCAGCAGCGACGCGCTCGCCGGCGTGATCTCCGAAGGTTTGGCGACGACCGTATTGCCGGCCGCGAGCGCGGGCGCGATTTTCCAGGTGAACAGGTAGAGCGGCAGATTCCACGGCGAGATCGCCGCGACCACGCCCAGCGGCGCACGCAGCGTGTAGTTCAGGCCGGCTTCGCCGTGATGCGATTCGCTGGCGAACTGCGTGGCCGCATGCGCGAAGAAACGCAGGTTGGCGACCGCGCGCGGGATCTCGGCATCGCGGGCGAGGGCGAAGGGCTTGCCGCCATCCCGGGCCTCGGCGTGGGCGAAATCGTCGATCCGGGCTTCGAGCGCCGCGGCGAGCGTTTCGAGCCAGGCCGAGCGCGCGCTGTTCGGCAATGCGGCCCAGGCGGGCGCAGCGCGGGCGGCGGCGTTGATCGCGGCGTCGATATCGGCAGCATCACCGGCGGCGACTTCCGCGTAGATACGGCCGGTCGCCGGCTCGTGCACCGGCAGCCAGTGGTCCCGGCCGGGTGCGCGCGCAGCGCCATCGATCCAGTGCGTCAGCCGTTGCATGTCGCCAGCTTACCCGAGGCGTCAAGACCGCTCAGGTCTGGCAGCCCTTGCACCAGTACAGACGGCGTCCGGCCAAACGTTCCTCGACGATGCGGCCGTCACCTCGCGGGCAGGGATCGCCCTTGCGCTCGAAGACCTCGAAGCCGAACTGCGCTCGGGTCTTCGCGAGGTAGTCCTTGCCCGGCGGCAGCGCATCGTCGTGTTTGGCGCGATACGCGCGCCGCGGCACGTCGAGCAGCGCGTTGGCGAGGCGGCGCCGCTCGCCGGGCGTGAGGTCCTGCAGCAGGCGGTACGGCGCGAGCTTCGCTTTGAAGAGCACCTCCGAGCGCAGGTAGTTGCCCATGCCGGCCGCGAACGCCTGATCGAGCAGCAGCATGGCCAGCGTGCGCCGGGCGAAACGGGGTGTGCGCATGTGCGCGAGCAACGCCTTCGCGTCGACCGCGGGATCGAGCACGTCCGGGCCGAGCTTCGACAGATACGGTTGCGTACCGAGCTCGTCGGTACGCCACAGCGAGATCGACGGCGCGGCGTACAGGGCGGCGACACCGCGCACGGTCGCCAGCACCAGCCGCGGCGGCGCGCCTTCGGGCAGGGACTCGAGGTCTTCAACGAAACGCCAGAAGCCGAACAGATGGCTGTGCGTGTACAGCGTCCAGCCGTCTTCAACGGCGGTCAGCAGCGCCTTGCCGCGTGCCTCCACCGCGAGCACGCGCTGGCCTTCGAGCAGGCCACGCCGGCGCTGCAGCGCGGGATCGATGAAACGCACATGCGTCAGCGTCTCGTCGACGAGCAGGGTCGACAGGCGATCGGCGAGTGCGTGGGTTTCGGGACCTTCGGGCATGGCCGCATCGAAGCAACGGACGCGTCGCGGCGTCGTGACATTCGCGACGCGCGTGCGCCGATCAGATCGACGCCATCCGTCCGCCGTCGACCGGCAGGCTCACGCCGGTGACGTAGGCCGCCGCCGGCGCACACAGGAACGCGATGACACCGGCGGTCTCCGAGGCTTCCGCGAAGCGGCCGGCGGGCACGCTGGCACGCATCGACGCGAGCACCGCATCTTCGTCCTGGCCGGTGCGACGGATGCGATCCGCGACCACCTGGTCGATGCGGCCGGTGCGGGTGTAGCCGGGCAGCACGTTGTTGACGGTGATGCCGTCGGGCGCGAGTTCGCGCGACAGCGTCTTGGCCCAGCTGGCGACCGCGCCGCGCACGGTGTTCGACACGCCCAGGCCGGCGATGGGTTCGCGCACCGAGGTCGACACCACGTTGACGATGCGGCCCCACTTCGCGGCGCGCATCGCGGGCAGAAGGGCCTGCACCAGCACCTGGCCACCGATCAGATGACGACGGAATGCGGCTTCGAATGCATCGAGTGGCGCTTCGTGCGCGGTACCGCCCGCCGGGCCGCCGGTGTTGTTGACCAGAATCTGCACCGGATGCGCGGCGACGTGCGCGGCGATGGCGGCCTGCAACGCGGCGGAATCGTCCATGTCGACGGCGAGCGCGTGATGCGTCTGGCCATGCGCGGTGGGCAGCGCATCGACGACGGCCTGCAGTGCATCCGCGCGGCGCGCGAGCACGGTCACGTGTGCGCCGAGCTGGGCGAGTTCGTGCGCGGTGGCGCGGCCGATGCCTTCGGAGGCGCCGCAGACGAGGGCGTGGCGGCCGGTGAGATCGAGGTCCATGCGAGGCTCCGGTGCGGAATCAGGATGCGATCGCGCGCATCATCGCGGCGATGTCGCGGGCGTTCGTGTCACCGCCGGACAGCGCATCGGCGACCGCGCTGCGGTTGGCGGCCGGATGGTTCTGGCTGAGCTTGTGCTTGATCTCGACCACGTCGACGTGGAAGCGGAAACCCACGATGCCGCGCAGCTGCCGGCGCTGACGATCGTCATCTGGCTCGAAGCGCCAGTCGCCGCCGACGCGGGCCTCGAAGACATCGCTGGTGCGCGCGACCAGATCGGCCAGTGCGGCCTCGTCGTCGAAACGTTCGAGCCGGCCGCGCAGATGCGCGGTGGCGTAGTTCCAGGTCGGCACGCGCGCGGCTTCGATCTTGTCCGGATACCAGCCCGGCGACACGTAGGCGTGCGGACCGTGGACGATCATCAGCGCCGGACCGTCGTGAGACGCCTGTGGATTCGGTCGCGCCCAATGGCCTTCGATGTGCAGCGTGTCGCCGTCGCGGCGGTAGAGCACCGGCAGCTGGCTGGCGAGCGGCACGCTGTCGGCACCGGTCGTCAGCAGCGTGACGAAGGCGTCGCGCGCGAACAATGCATCCAGCGCCTGCAGGTCATCGACGGCGAAAGCGCAGGGCGTGTACATCGTCTGCCGCGTGTCCGGTGTGCAGGCTCAGGCGCGCTTGCCGAGCGACTGCACCATGCGGTCGCGCAGCTGTGCATCGTCGTCGGCCTGCGGCGGCGCGATCTCGTCGAGCGCGAAGCCGCGCTCGAGCGCGTCCTCGGGGTCGAGCCCGTCCCATTCGACGAATTCCGCATCGAGCAGCATGCTGCGCGCGGTGTCCTCGCTGTCGTAGACGAGCGTATTGCCGTCGCTGTCGAGCACTTCGGCGACACCGGCCTCGCGCACGCGCAGGCGCGCCCAGATCACGGTGCGGGCGATGGACGCGAGCCACCACCGGTCCTGGGACGTGGAGTCGTGGGTCATGGCAGGGAGCTCCTGGTCAGGGGGCGATCGACCACAGCCACAGCACGGCCGAAGCCGCGAGTGCGCCGAGGATCACCATCAACGAGATGCGGGCCGGCGTCGCCAGCCCGGTGAACTGCCGGTCCGGCACTTCGCGATAGGCACCCGCGAGCAGCCAGCGCAGCGCCGCGGGTTGCACGAACGCGTTCTCGCCGAAGCGGCCGCGGACCTGCGGATGGCGGTCGCGCAGATGCACCAGCGACAACGGCCAGAAGATCACGAACGCGGTGAATCCGCCGATCGCGACGCCGAAGAAACACAGGGCGAGGAAGAGGGTCACGGGAGCACCGCGCCTCAGTACTCCGCCTGACCCGGCGCGCGCGGATACGGAATCGCGTCGCGGATGTTCGACAGGCCGCAGATGTAGACGATCAAGCGTTCGAAGCCGAGACCGAAACCGGCGTGCGGCACGGTGCCGTAACGGCGGAAATCGCGGTACCAGCCATAGTGCTCACGGTCGAGGCCGAACTGGTCCATGCGCGCTTCGAGCACATCGAGACGCTCCTCGCGCTGCGCGCCGCCGATGATCTCGCCGATGCCCGGCGCCAGAACGTCCATCGCCGCGACGGTCTTGCCGTCGTCATTGAGGCGCATGTAGAACGCCTTGATGTGCTCGGGGTAGTTGGTCACCACGACCGGGCGACCGACGTGCTGCTCGGTCAGCCAGCGCTCGTGCTCGGTCTGCAGGTCCAGCCCCCATTCGACCGGGAACTCGAACTTGTGCCCGGACTTGCGCAGCAGCTCGACCGCGTCGGTGTATTCGATGCGCTCGAACGGCGCATTGACGAACGCTTCCAGGCGCGTGATCGCGTCCTTCTGCACGCGCTCGGCAATGAACGCCATGTCGTCGGCGCGCTCGTCGAGCACCGCGCGGAACAGGTACTTGAGAAATTCCTCGGAGATGCGCGCGTTCTCGGCGAGATCGGCGAACGCGATCTCCGGCTCGATCATCCAGAACTCGGCCAGATGCCGCGTGGTGTGGCTGTTCTCGGCGCGGAAGGTCGGGCCGAAGGTGTAGACCTTGCTCATCGCGAGGCAGTAGGCCTCGACGTTGAGCTGGCCGGACACGGTGAGGAACGCTTCTTTGCCGAAGAAATCGCGGCTGAAATCGACCTTGCCCTCGCGCATCGGCAGGTTCGCCAGGTCGAGTGTCGAGATGCGGAACATCTGGCCCGCGCCTTCGGCGTCGGACGTGGTCACGATCGGCGTGTTGATCCAGTAGTAGCCGTTCTCGTGGAAATAGCGGTGCGCCGCCTGCGCCAGGCAGTGGCGGATGCGCGTGACCGCGCCGAACAGGTTCGTGCGCGGGCGCAGGTGGGCGACCTCGCGCAGGAACTCCAGCGAGTGCGCCTTGGGCTGGATCGGATAGGTTTCCGGATCCTCGACCCAACCGACGACTTCCAGCGACTGCGCCTGGATCTCGAAGCTCTGGCCCTGGCCCTGCGACTTCACCAGCGTGCCGGTGGCGATGACCGAGCAGCCCGCGGTCAGGCGCTTGATTTCGGATTCGTAATTGCCCAGCGCGTCCGGCGCGACGACCTGGATCGGCGCGAAGCACGAACCGTCGCTGACGTTGACGAAGCTCAGCCCCGCCTTCGAATCACGGCGGGTACGGACCCAGCCACGGACGGTGACTTCGCCGCCTTCTGGAATGTGCCCGGCAAGGGCCTGTTGGACGCTGATCGTGGTCATGCCTTGAATCCTGGTAATCCGGTCCGATAACACGCGGCAGCACAGTCTACCGGAGCCGGCCTGCGCGCCGGCGACTCCGGGCGCCAGCGGGCGTTCGGGTCCACGGGAGTACAATCACGTCATGGCCATCGCACTCGCCCCTGCCGCCCTCGAACGCGCCCGCCGCTTCCTGGCGGCCAGCCCCGACGCACTCGGTCTGCGCTTCGGCGTCACCAAGACCGGCTGTTCGGGCTGGGGTTACGTCGTCGACATCGCCCGCGAGGAACAGCCGGGCGATGCGATCAGCGAACACGAAGGCGTGCGCATCTATGTCGACGCGCAGAGCCAGCCGATCGTCGATGGCACCGAGATCGACTTCGCGCAGAAGGGTCTGAATCAGGAGTTCGTGTTCCGCAATCCGAACGCCGCTGCGGCGTGCGGGTGCGGCGAGAGTTTCACGACGGATCCGACGAAGTAAGCGGGCGCCGCTGAGGCGGACACGCGTCCGCTTTATTTATTTGAGGTGATACGGGCTGCCTGCATAGCTGTGGCGGAGTAGGGCGGCACTCGCGTTGATATCGGACACGCATTTTTTGTGTCCGTTTCGAAGCGGTGGACGGGTAGCGTGTGTCTACCTGCTGCCCTCTCCCCAACCCCTCTCCCAGGGGGAGAGGGGCTCAAGCGTCAGGTCTCCCACAAGGTTCGAGCAGTTCTGCATCTGCGTGCGAATCTGCACATCAAGACGCGCTCCGAAAATACGAGCCCCTCTCCCTCCGGGAGAGGGGTTGGGGTGAGGGTCGCCGATCGCACCGATATCGAATCGCGCGAATTCGAATCCTTAGAAATCCCAAATCCTACCGCTTCCGCCGGAACTCGCTCCGCAGCACGAAGCCCGTCGCCAGCAGACCCAGCAGCGCCATGCCGAACCAGGTCAGCGCATAGCTCAAGTGGTTGTTGCGGAACTGCACCATCGTCAGGCCCGGCACCGGCCAGTTGCCGGTGTCGATGCGGTCCTGGGCGTCGATGAAGAACGGGGCGACCACGCCGTCGACATTGCGCGCGGCCGAGAACTCCGCCGGCGCGCGGGTGTACCAGCGGTCTTCGTCCGGCACATTCGCGCGCAGGAACACGCCGTGCTGTTCGGGCACGCGCAGCAGGCCGGTCACGCTGACCGTCTCCGAGTCGCCATGCCGTGCGCGGGTCTCGCGGGGGCGGTGCGCGTTGTCGACGTAGCCGCGGTTGATCCAGACGGTGCCGTCGCCGGTGACCAGCGGGGTCATGATCCAGTAGCCAGGGCCGCGTTCGGTCGTCGCGTATACCGCGACTTCCTGCGTGTGCAGCAGACGGCCGGTGGCGGTGACGCGGCGGTATTCGTCTTCGGCAAGATCGAGCGCGGACCGGAACGCCGCCGCCGGCACAGGCGCCGGCGTCGCGTGCACGCGTGCATCGACGCGTGCGATCAGATCGCGCTTCCATTGCAGCCGCTCCACCTGCCACACACCGAGGGCGATGAAGCCCACGGTGGCGGCGATCAGGAAGACCAGCAGCGCCCAGCGGATGACCGGGCGTGCGGCGGCGCGGGGTGCTTCACTCACGACAGAAGGCGCGTCAGGGGGCGACGCGCATCTGCTCGGGCGACATCGGCATCATGTTGGCGTCGAGGTGGTGCATGACCCACAGCGATCCCACCAGCGCGATGACGATGATGATGCCGGTGAACAGCAGCGACATCAGGATCCAGCCGCCTTCCGATTTCCGGTTCATGTGCAGGAAGTAGACCATGTGCACGACGATCTGGATCGCGCCGAAGAGCATGATCAGCGCGACGGTCCAGACGCGGCTTTCCAGCACCTCACCCATGACCAGCCAGAACGGGATCACGGTGAGGATGACCGACAGCACGAAGCCGATCACGTAGTCGCGCATGCTGCCGTGGCCGTGCGCGTCGTGCGCCGACTCGTGGGCGGCGTGATGGTTGGTTTCGGTGCTCATCCCACGACTCCCATCAGGTACACATACGAGAACACGCCGATCCAGATCACGTCGAGGAAGTGCCAGAACATCGACAGGCACATCAGGCGACGGTTGTTGGCGGCATTGAGGCCGTGCTTCTTCAGCTGGAACACCAGCGTCACCAGCCAGATCAGGCCGAAGGTCACGTGCAGTCCGTGCGTGCCGACCAGGGTGAAGAACGACGACAGGAACGCGCTGCGCTGCGGCGTCGCCCCCAGGTGCGCCAGGTGGTGGAACTCGTAGAGCTCGATGCACAGGAACGCCAGGCCGAACAGGCCCGTGACGAGCAGCCAGATGATCGTGCCGCGCACGTTCTGCTTGTACGAGTTCAGCATCGCGAACCCGTAGGTGATCGACGAGAACAGCAGCATGAACGTCGCGACCAGGATCAGCTTCAGGTCGAACAGGTCGGCCGGCGACGGGCCGGCCGCGTAGTTGCGGCCGAGCACGGCGTGGACGGCGAACAGGATCGCGAAGATGAGGCAGTCGCTCATCAGGTACATCCAGAAACCGAGGTTAGTGCCGGTTTCGGGATGGTGCTCGTGCCCGTCGTCGTGGGCGTGCGGATCCTCGATCACGTGGTAGACGCGTTCGGTAGTCCCGCTCTCGGTTTGAATCGTGTGTGCCATGTTCAGAGCGCCTGCTGCGCGAGTTCGCGCGTCCGTTGGTCCTCGGTGTCCGTCACTTCCTGGGCCGGGATGTAGAACTCGCGGTCGTAGTTGAAGGTGTGCCAGATCGCCGCGACGATCAGACCCACGAACGACACGCCGGCCAGCCACCAGATGTGCCACACCAGACCGAAGGCCAGGACCACGCTGATCGCCGACAGCACCACGCCCGCACCCGTGTTCTTGGGCATGTGGATCGGCACGAAGCCGGTCGTCGGACGCTGGTAGCCGTGCTTCTTCATGTCATGCCACGCATCGATCTCGTGGATGACCGGGGTGAACGCGAAGTTGTAGCTCGGCGGCGGCGACGAGGTCGCCCATTCCAGCGTGCGGCCGTTCCACGGATCGCCCGTGGTGTCGGCCAGCTTCTTGCGGTTCTTCACCGCGACCGCGATCGACATCAGGAAGGCCAGGATGCCGATGCCCACCAACGCCGCGCCGACCGCCGCGATGATGAAGAACAGCGACAGCGAGGTGTCCTCGAACTGGCTCAGACGGCGCGTGATGCCCATCAGACCCATGATGTAGAGCGGGGTGAACGCAAGCCAGAAACCGACCAGCCAGCACCAGAACGAGACCTTGCCCCAGAACTCGTCGAGCTTGAAGCCGAAGGCCTTCGGGAACCAGTACACCATGCCGGCGAACAGGCCGAAGACCACGCCGCCGATGATGACGTTATGGAAGTGCGCGACCAGGAACAGGCTGTTGTGCAGCACGAAGTCCGCCGGCGGCACCGCCAGCAGCACGCCGGTCATGCCACCGATGACGAAGGTGAACATGAAACCGACCGTCCACAGCATCGGCACGTCGAAGCGGATGCGGCCCTTGTACATCGTGAAGAGCCAATTGAAGATCTTCGCGCCCGTCGGGATCGAGATGATCATCGTCGTGATGCCGAAGAACGCGTTGACGCTCGCGCCCGAGCCCATGGTGAAGAAGTGGTGCAGCCACACCAGGTACGACAGGATCGTGATCACAGCAGTCGCGTAGACCATCGACGTGTAGCCGAACAGACGCTTGCCGCAGTACGTCGCGACGACCTCGGAGAAGATGCCGAAGGCCGGCAGGATCAGGATATAGACTTCCGGGTGACCCCAGATCCAGATCAGGTTCACGTACATCATCGGATTGCCACCGAGATCGTTCGTGAAGAAGTTCGTACCGACGTAGCGGTCCATCGTCAGCAGCGCGAGCGTCGCCGTCAGGATCGGGAACGAGGCGACGATCAGGATGTTGGTGCAGAGCGAGGTCCAGGTGAAGATCGGCATGCGCATGAGCTTCATGCCCGGCGCGCGCATCTTGACGATGGTCACGATCAGGTTGATGCCCGACAGCGTGGTACCGACACCCGCCACCTGTAGACCCCACAGGTAGTAGTCCATGCCCGTGCCCGGACTGTAATCGGCGCCCGACAGCGGCGGATACGCCAGCCAGCCCGTGCGCGCGAACTCGCCGACGAACAGCGAGATCATGATCAGCACCGCGCCTGCGGTGGTCATCCAGAAGCTGAAGTTGTTGAGGAACGGGAACGAGACGTCACGCGCGCCGATCTGCAGCGGCACCACGTAGTTCATCAGGCCCGTCACCAGCGGCATGGCCACGAAGAAGATCATGATCACGCCGTGCGCGGTGAAGATCTGATCGTAGTGGTGCGGCGGCAGGAAGCCCTCGCTGCCGCTCGCCGCCATCGCCTGGTGCGCGCGCATCAGCACCGCATCGGAGAAGCCGCGCAGCAGCATCACGATTGCGAGGATGCAATACATGATGCCGATCTTCTTGTGGTCGATGCTGGTGAACCATTCCTTCCACAGGTACCCCCACAGGCGGTACTTGGTCAGCAGGAAGAGCAGGGCGATACCGCCCAGCACGACGCCGACGAAGGTGACGCCCACGACGGGGTCATGGAGAAACGGCAGTGCATCGAGCGAGAGTCGCCCGATCCACGGTGAGTTGATCTGGTCCTGGGGTGCGGACATGGGGTTCCTGCCTGGTACTTGATTGCTTGTGTGCGGTGCGGACGATCAGCGGCCGGTCCGGCTGCCGTCGTTGTCCGGCTTGCCGGGCGCGCCTTCCTGCTGCGGCGCCTGGCCCGGCGGAATCGGCTTCACGCCTTCGTCGTCGTCCTCGTTGGTCGGCGTCGGGACCGGCGTCTCTTCTTCCGGCGACACGGCGCGCGGCTGGTGGCCCTGCGGCTCGTCGCCACGTGCCTCGCGGCCCGCTTCCGGGAACGTCGCGGCAGGCGCCGCGGACGGTTCGTCGGCATGGCGGTTGTCGTACCGCAGGCGGTCGTAGTTGGCCTGGCTGTCCACGCCACCGCCGCCGCTGCGGTCGATGTGCACCATCTCGTGCACGCACATCGAACCGGGCGCGACGCACATGTTGAGGATCGCCTCGTACAGCGACGGGTCGACGTCGTTGAAATAGCGCACCGGCTCGCGTTCCGACGGACGCTCGAGCACCAGATACTCCTCGCGGCCCAGCGCCACGCCTTCGGCGCGCGCCTTCTCCACCCATGCATCGAAACCGTCCTGGCTCAGGCCATGGAAGTTGAAGTGCATGTGCGAGAAGCCGTCGCCGCTGAAGTTGCCGGAGAAGCCCTTGTAGACGCCTTCCTTGTTGATGACGGCGTTGAGGTTGGTCTGCATGCCCGGCATCGCGTAGATCTGGCCCGCGAGTGCCGGCACGAAGAACGAGTTCATGATCGACGAGGACGTGAGCTTGAACTGGATCGGCGTGTTCACCGGCGCAGCCAGCTCATTGATCGTGGCGATGCCCTGTTCGGGATAGAAGAACAGCCACTTCCAGTCGATCGCGACCACTTCGACGACCAGCGGCTCGATGCCTTCGGGCATCGGCGTGTTCGCGTCGATACGGTCGAGCGGACGATACGGATCGAGCTTGTGCGTCGCGATCCAGGTCACCGTGCCGAGCACGAGGATGATCGCCAGCGGCGCCGACCAGATCACGAGTTCCAGACGGGTGGAGTGGTGCCACTCGGGCGCGTACTCCGCGTCCTTGTTCGACTCCCGGTATTTCCAGGCGAAGAAGAACGTCAGGAAGATCACCGGCACGATGATCAGCAGCATCAGGACCGTGGACAGCACGATCAGGTCGCGCTGCTGGACGGCGATGTCGCCGGCCGGCGACATCACGACCCAGTCGCAGCTCGACAGCAGCATGGCTGCCAGGAGCAGCGCGGAGACTCGAAGAATGGATTTCATTGGGGGGATCGACGACAACGGGAGAGGAAAACGACTTGACGGAGACGCTACGGCGCGGCCATTAGCGTGGGGGTGTAGCGGGGCACCGGACCTTGCTGCTGCGCACCTTGCCTGGCGGGCCCGTTTCAGGTTCACAATGCGGTGCATTATCCCCCATAACGACCGGAGAGAGCGCGCAGATGAGCGAACACGCACAGCAAGCCACCACCGGCCTCGACGACGCACCGGAATCCGACGACCTGGACATCTCGCCAGGCAAGATCGCGTTTCCCGTCGTCATGGGGCGGACGTCGGAGTTCTTCGACTTCTTCGTCTACGGCATCGCCGCGGTGCTGGTGTTCCCGTATCTGTTCTTTCCCGACAGTGATCCGGTGCAGGCGACGCTCAAATCGTTCGCGGTGTTCTCGCTGGCCTTCATCGCGCGCCCGATCGGCTCGATCATCTTCATGGCGATCGACCGCAACTTCAGTCGCGCGGCCAAGCTGATCGGCGCGCTGTTCCTGTTGTGCGGTTCCACGATGGCGATCGCGTTCCTGCCCAGCTACGCGCAGGCCGGCATGCTCGCGCCGGTGCTGCTGGCGGTGTTCCGCTTCGGCCAGGGCCTGGGCTGGGGCGGCGCCTGGGACGGCCTGCCGTCGCTGCTGTCGCTGAGCGCGCCGGCCAACCGCCGCGGTTGGTACGCGATGGTGCCGCAGCTCGGCGCCGCGCTCGGTTTCATGCTCGCCTGCGGCATGTTCTATGTGTTCACGCGCGTGCTGAGCCAGGAAGACTTCATGTCCTGGGGTTGGCGCTTCCCGTTCTTCGTCGCGCTGGCGCTCAACGTGGTCGCACTGTTCGCGCGTCTGCGTCTGGTGGTCACGCCGGAGTTCAAGCGTCTGTTCGACGAGAAGGAACTGCAGCCGCGGCGCGTGATCGAGACCATCCGCACGCATCCCCGCCAGGTATTCGTCGGCGCGCTGATTCCGCTGGCCACCTACGCGATGTTCCACCTGGTGACGATCTTCCCGCTGAGCTGGACCACGCTCTACACCGATCACAACGCCGCGGACTTCCTGGGCAGCCTGTTCATGGGGTCGGTGGTCGGCGGGCTGGGCATCATGCTGTCGGGCATCCTCGCCGACCGCGTGGGCCGTCGTGGCCAGCTGGCGATCGCCGCCGTGCTGATCGCGATCTTCAGTTTCTTCGCCGCGCCGCTGCTGGGCAGCGACACCACCGGTGGCCGTACCACCTACGTGATCGTCGGCTTCGCGCTGCTGGGCCTGTCGCTGGGCCAGGCGAGCAACGCCATCGCCTCGCGCTTCGAGAGCATCTACCGCTACACCGGCGCTGCGGTCACGTCCGACATCGCCTGGCTGGTCGGCGCCGGCTTCGCGCCGCTGGTGGCGCTGGGCCTGTGCAGCAAGTTCGGCCTCGAGTATGTGGGCTACTACCTGCTGTCGGGCGCGGTGGTGACGCTGGCCGCGCTGGCCTTCAGCCGCACGCTCGAAACCGTGCGCTGACCGCAGTCGCTTCGCGCACACGCACGTCGCCCTGCGGGGGGCGTGCGTGATGCGGGGGCGGGGCGCTTGCATGGGGAACGGTCCTCGGCGCCGCATCGGCGGCGCGCGTCTTGATCTAGGTGTGGATCCGGCCGGTTGACGCGATCAAAGGTCTGCGCCCCGGCACGTGCATTTCACCACGTCGCGCAGGTCCGTGAGACTGCGACCGAATGTCGCAGCGCCCGCGCACCCCGTTTTCCTCGCTACGAAACGGGCCTGCTTGCCCGGACGGGGCGCTTCTGTGAGAATGCCCGGCTCCCTGCGGCGTCCGTCGCCGGGAGACCCTTGCCCCACCATGCGGCGTCGCCGCGCCGGGGGGCTATCCAGGCCGCTGCGAACGCGCGGTCGATATCCGAAAGGAAACCAACATGCGTCATTATGAAGTCGTGTTCCTGGTCCATCCGGACCAGAGCGAGCAGGTGCCCGCGATGATCGAGCGCTACAAGTCGCTGATCGAAGGTGCCGAAGGCAAGATCCACCGTCTTGAAGACTGGGGTCGCCGTCAGCTGGCCTACCCGATCAACAACCTGGTCAAGGCCCACTACGTGATGTTCAACATCGAAGTCGGCCAGGCCGGTCTCGATGAGCTCGTCGAAGCGTTCCGCTTCAACGATGCCGTGCTGCGTCACCTGGTGGTGCGCCGCGACGAAGCGGACACCGAGCAGTCCCTGATCATGAAGAACAAGGACGAGAAGGGCGACAAGCCCGAGCGCAGCGAGCGTCGTCGTCGTGACGACGAGGGTGATTCGGTTGGCGGCGGCGATGCCGATGCCGACAAGTCCGACAACTCCGCCGAAGCCGCCTGAGGATCACGCACATGTCCAAGTTCTTCCGCCGCCGCAAGTTCTGCAAGTTCACCGCCGAGGGTGTCAAGGAGATCGATTACAAGGATCTCAACACCCTGCGCCAGAACCTCACCGAGAACGGCAAGATCGTCCCGAGCCGCATCACCGGTACGAAGTCGCGCTACCAGCGCCAGCTGGCCACGGCCGTCAAGCGCGCACGTTTCCTCGCGCTGATCCCGTACACCGACAACCACAACGTCTGATCCCGCCCGGGGTCACGCGTTTTCGTCCGATTCGGACAGCAACCGTTGCGGCGCCCCGGCGCCGCTAACGAATACGGAGCACCACCATGCAACTGATTCTTCTGCAGAAGGTCACCAACCTCGGCAACCTCGGCGACAAGGTCAACGTGAAGCCGGGCTACGGCCGCAACTTCCTGGTGCCGCAGGGCAAGGCCGTGCCGGCCACCACGAAGAGCATCGCCGAGTTCGAAGCGCGTCGCGCCGAGTACGAGGCCAAGGCCCAGTCGCAGCTCGACGAGGCGCAGCAGCGCCTGGCCAAGCTCGAAGGCGCCAGCGTCACGATCTACGCCAACGCATCGACCGAAGGCAAGCTGTACGGCTCGGTCGGCCCGCGCGAAATCGCCGACGCGCTGACCAAGGCGGTCACGCCGGTCAACAAGTCGGAAGTCGTGCTGGGTGAAGGCGCGTTCCGCAACACCGGCGAGTTCGAAGTCGTGGTGCATCTGCACGCCGACGCCGAGACCACCGTCAAGGTCGTCATCGAAGGTGAGGTCGCCTGATCCATCGGATCGGGTCGACCTGGAACGGGCGCCGCGAGGCGCCCGTTTTCGTTTGGGCACCAGTGCGTCTGACGACTCCGGATACGCGAGTCGGACAGCAGGCGACTCGCGGACGCTGCTCCGTTGCAGGCGGTACAGGTGGGCATCTCTCCCCGGGAGAGCGCCTGCCCCCGGACTTGATCCGGGATCGCACGGCGACGTGCGGCAGGCGAGGGCAGGGGGTTCTTCTCGCATGGGTACGCGTGACGGGAACCCGGTTCGCAGCCTGCGAGATCGCGACACGCGACCCTGTCGCGCACGCACCCAGCGAATCTTATCCACAGGTTGTGGGGGCGCGTATCCACAGGCGCGCAGCCTACCATCCGACTGCAGTACCCCGTTCCTCCGAAACCGACCGCCATGTCCGCACGCAACGACTTCCGCCACACCGACCGCGATCGCGACCGCCACGAGCGCAGCGATCCGCGCGTCGAACAGCTGCGCGTGCCGCCGCAGTCGATCGAGGCCGAACAGGCGGTGCTCGGTGGCCTGATGCTGGTGCCCGATGCGTTCGACCGCATCGCCGACCTGCTGGTGCCGGACGATTTCTATCGCCGCGATCACCAGAAGATCTACGCCGCGATCCAGGAGCTGGCGGAGAAGAGCAAGCCTTTCGACGCGGTCACGCTCGGCGAATGGTTCGAATCCAACGGCCTGTCCGAACTCGTCGCCGGCGGTGCGTATCTCGGCGAGCTCGCCAGCACCACGCCATCGGCCGCCAACATCCGCGCGTATGCGGAGATCGTCCGTGACAAGGCGATCCTGCGGCAGCTGATCGAAGTGGGCACCGAGATCGTCAACGACGGTTTCCAGCCCGAAGGCCGCGACAGCAGCGAAATCCTCGCCAAGGCCGAGCAGCAGGTGTTCAAGATCGCCGAAGCCGGCGCGCAGGGGCGCACCGACTTCACCGCGATCAACAAGGCGATGGCCGACGCCTTCGACGTGCTGCAGACCCGTTACGCCAACGGCGGCGGCGTCACCGGCCTGCCGACCGGCTACACCGAATTCGACGAGATGACCGCCGGCCTGCAGCCGACCGATCTGATCATCCTCGCGGCGCGTCCGGCGATGGGCAAGACGACGTTCGCGCTGAACATCGCCGAGTACGCTGCGATCAAGACCAAGAAGGCGGTCGGCGTGTTCTCGATGGAAATGTCGGCCAGCCAACTCGCGCTGCGCCTGATTTCCTCCAACGGCCGCATCAACGCGACGCGCCTGCGCACGGGCCAGCTCGAGGACGAGGACTGGAGCCGCGTCAGCAGTGCGATCCGCATGCTCAAGGAAACCAAGATCTTCATCGACGACACGCCGGGCCTCGGCCCCGACGTGTTGCGCGCGAAGTGCCGCCGCCTCAAGCGCGAGCACGATCTGGGCCTGATCGTCATCGACTATCTGCAGCTGATGTCGGTGCCGGGCAACAGCGAGAACCGCGCGACCGAGATCTCGGAGATCTCGCGTTCGCTCAAGGGTCTGGCCAAGGAACTCAACGTGCCGGTGATGGCGCTGTCGCAGCTCAACCGCTCGCTGGAAACCCGCGCGGACAAGCGCCCGGTGATGGCCGACCTGCGCGAATCGGGCGCGATCGAGCAGGACGCCGACATCATCATCTTCATCTACCGCGACGACTACTACAACAAGGAAACCTCGCCGGACAAGGGCCTGGCCGAGATCATCATCGGCAAGCAGCGTAGCGGCCCGACCGGCTCGGTGAAGCTCAAGTTCTTCGGCGAATACACGCGGTTCGACAACCTGTCGCACGATTCGATCGGCAGCTTCGAGTAGGTCCGCGGTTCACCTGCGCGTCCAGCGGACGCGCTACGGCGAAGGCACAATAGGCGGCCACACACACGCTGCGCTTCGCATGGCCCGCCCGATCACCGCCACCATCCACACCGACGCATTGCGCCACAATCTGGGCGCGATGCGCGCGCGGGCGCCGGGACGGCGGCTGATGGCCATGGTCAAGGCCGATGGCTATGGACACGGGCTGGAAACCGCAGCGCGTGCGCTGCGCGAGGCCGACGCGTTCGGCGTCGCCGCGATCGAGGATGCCGCGCGGATCCGCGCCGCCGGACTCGAACAGCCGATCCTGGTGCTGTCGGGTTTCGACAATCCCGACGATCTCGACCAGCTGCGCGCCCTTCGCGCCGAGGCGATCGTGCATCACGCGGCGCAGCTCGATCTGCTGGAGCAGACCGACGGTGCGCCGATCCGCGTCTGGCTCAAGGTCGACACCGGCATGCACCGGCTCGGCTTCGCACCCGATCAGGTGCGCGAGGCGCATGCGCGACTGCGCGCGGCGCGCGGCGTCGCCGGCGACATCGTGTTGATGACGCACTTCGCCAGCTCCGACGAATTCGACGCGCACACACTGAACGGGCTGCAGACGCCGGCACAGATGCGCGCATTCGTCGCGGCAACCGAAGGCCTCGACGGCCCGCGTTCGCTGGCCAATTCCGCCGCCGTGCTCGGCTGGCCCGATGCCTATGGCGACTGGATCCGTCCGGGCGGTGCGCTGTACGGCATGTCGGTCGTCGCCGGCCGCAGTGGCGCCTCGTTCGGCCTGCGGCCGGCGATGACGTTCGAGACGCGGCTGCTCGCGGTCAATCGCGTGGCCAAGGGCGAGCGCATCGGCTATTCCGCCACCTGGGAAGCGCCCGAGGACATGCCGGTGGGCGTCGCCGCGGTCGGCTACGGTGACGGCTATCCGCGGCTCGCACCCGCCGGCACACCGGTGCTGGTCAACGGCCGCATGGCCAGTGTGGCCGGCCGCGTGTCGATGGATCTGATGACCATCGATCTGCGTGGCCAGCCCGAGGCACGCGCCGGCGATCCGGTCGTGCTGTGGGGCGATGCCCTGCCGGTCGAGACCGTGGCCGAAGCCGCGGGCACGATCTCCTACGCGCTGACCTGCGGCATCACCCGCCGGGTGCGCTTCGTCAACGACTGACGTCTCGCCTTACGGCTGTACGTGTGTCAGGCGAATACGCCCGACATGCACATCGACCGTATCGGCGGCGATGGTCACCGGCACGCGCGTGTCGGTGACGAAGCGCAGGCTGCCGTCGGGCATCGACACCGAGGCGTGCAGGCCGTACTGGCCGTTGGCGCGCAGTTTCGCGCGTGGCACGTCAATCGCGAATTCGTAGGGCCCCGGGCCGACCGTCGTCACCTGTTCGGCGAGCACGGCCTGTTGCGTGTCGGCGAGCTGGTTGTCGAGCACCTGCACGCGCAGTTGCGCGCCTTCGGGCAGCAGGATCTTCTCGAAATACATCGCCTCGCCCTGGATGCGCACGCGCTCGGTGGATTCGGTCATCGGTGCGGTTCCGGAAGCGGTCGGGGGCGGCGCGGTCTGGCAGGCGGCGAGCAGTGCGGAGGCGCACAGCGGCAGCGCGGCGAGGCGGAGCAGGGCACGGGACATGGTCTGGCTTCCTGGGTGAGCGTGGCGGTCGAGCATGCACCGGCGCGGTGGAACGGCGGGTCAACGCCCGGTCGGGCGCAGGACGACGAAGGTGCCGAAGTGATCCGACGGCCAGGTGCCGTCCGTGCCGGGCGTGTCGAGCACGACACGTGCCTCGACGAGATCGAAGCGACCGGCCTCGGCGAACACGTGATCGATGCGGCGGCGCTCATCGAAGAAGTGCGGGTTGAGCGTGGTCACGCCGCGTGCATCGGCATCGGGGTGCAGCGCGCCGTAGACGTCGACGAAGCCGTCCAGCGCATCGAGTTCCGGCGCGCTGGCGGCGGCATTGAAATCACCGAGCACCAGTGCGGGCGCGCCATCGTCGTGCCGACCCATGAACGTGCGCCCGTCCTGCAACTGGCGGCGGCGCAGGGGCGCGCCCTCGGACGTGTGATGCAAATGGGTGAAATAGACGTCGATCGGGCGACCCGCGACCTGCAGCCGCGCATGTCCCATCGTGCGCGAATCCGCACGCGGCTCCAGCGCCGTCCAGTCGCGGGACTGCACCGGCAGCCGGGTCAGCAGCGCGTTGCCGTAGCGATGCGGCTGCCCTTCGGGATCGGTCGAGACGAACTGCACCGAGTAGCCGAGCGCGTCGCCCAGCGTCTGCGCCTGGTTCGGCAGGTCCGCGGTCTGCAGCACTTCCTGCAGTGCGATGACGTCGGCATCGAGCGCGCGCAGCTGTTCGACGATCAACGGCAGGCGCTTCGGCCACTCGGCCTTGTCGTGGTAGATGTTGAGTGTGGCGACACGCAGCTCGGGCGCTGTGGCATCGCGCGGCGACGAGGACGCGCAGGCGGCGAGCGAGAGGGCGAGCAGGGCGGCAAGCAGGTGCTTCATGGCGTGGTGTCTCCGGTGGCGGGCACGGTGTCGACGCGCATCACGGGATAGAGGTTGTAGCGGTCGTCCCAGGCGCTGTGACGGCGATAGAAGAAATCGAGGCGTGCCTCGGGGCTGGATGCGAATGCGGCGTCGTCGCTGAGTCTGGCCTCGAACTCGGCGCGCAGCGCCGGATCGCGCGCCAGCATCTCGCGCGCGACTTCTTCGGCCACGTAGTCCTCCATGTACTCCTTGCGCTCGAAGTGGTTGTTGAACCAGCCCCATGCTGCAAGCGAGTCCGGCGCTTGCGGCTCGAGCAGCGCCATCACCAGGCGCGCCTTCGGCTGGGCGATCGGAACGAACAGCGCACCCTCGTACACGAACTGCGCTTCCGGCTTCCAGCGCCCGTCCAGCGTCAGACGCTGCCGCCCCTCGACAGACTGCGCTGCCGGCGTGGCGACGCTGGCCCGGAAGACCTGGGCATTCTCGACCCGGGTGGGCAAGCCGCAGAGTTCGAAGCTGTGCATCCGCGCGCAGCCGATACGCCTGAACGCGATGCCGTGCTGTCTGAGCTTTGCGCCGACGCCGTCAGCATGCGCGGCCGGCACGATGTAGCCGCCACGTGGCGCCTCCACCTCCACGCTCGGCACGATCTCGTCGCGCATCGGCACCCGCCACAGCTGTGGGGTGCGCTCGTCGTAGCGGGTCATCAGCTGCCCCGAGATCTCCGATGGTGTGCGCGTATACGCGTAGCCGCGGAAATCGACCGTGTGGCTGGCATCGGTCGCTTTCCATGCCAGCGGTGCGCGCGTGCCACCCAGCGCGGCCGCGCGGGCGTCGGCCTCGCGCGCGACCCGCATCCAGTCGCGGCCATGCTGCGCGATCTGCTCGACCACCGAGACCACGGTGTTGCGGGTGATGCGCACGCGCACCGGGTAGGTCTTCCACGAGTGCGTTTCGACCAGCATGCCGATCCGGTTGCGCAGCAGGAAATAGCCGGTCGAGAACCGCGGCGGCGACACGCCGTCCTCGAAACCGGATGCCGGATTGTCGTGTTCGACGAACGAGGGGTAGTAGGGCAGCGGTAGCGAGCCCTGCTCGGCGAGATCGGCCATCACCGCATCGCGGAACGTGCGGCCGACCTCGCGCAGCGCGGCATCGCCCGCGTGCACCGGCTCGACCTGGATCGAGATGTCGTGCTCGAACTGCGCGCCGTTGGTCGCGTGCAGATCGACGTAGGCGATCGGATCCCAGGCCTCGACCAGCGCCAGCATCGCCTGCATCTCGGGCGCGTCGGCTTTGGCGTAGTCGCGGTTGAGGTTGAGGTTCTGCGCGGTGGTGCGCCAGCCCATCTCACGCGGGCCGCGCTGGTTGGGCCGGTTCCACGCGCCGAAGCGTTCGTGGCCATCGACGCTGAACACCGGCACGAATACCAGCACCGCATCGTCGAGCGCGCCGGGTGCGGCGCTGCCGTCGAGCAGTTCGCGCAGCGCGAGAAAGCCCGCGTCCTTGCCGTCGATCTCGCCGGCATGGATGCCGCCCTGGACCAGCACGACCGGAACGCCCGCCGCGTGTGCGGCTGCGGGATCGAGCGCGCCGCTTCGGTTGGCGACCAAGGCCTGCATCGGACGGCCTTCGGGCGAGGTGCCGAAGCGGATGCAGCGCACCGCGTCCGGGTGCAGCCGCGCGAAGGTCTCGCACAGGGCGATCACTTCGTCGTAGCGGCCGGTTTCCACGAAGCCGCTGCGCTCGGCGACGGTAATGCGCGGATCGACGGCCGCCGCGGCGGGCAGGGCGGAGAGCAGCAGGGCGAGGGCGAGCGGCAGGCGGGGCAACGGCATGGCGGAGTCCGGTCAGGCGATCCGCCATGATGCCGCCCGGCGCGCGCAGGCCCAAGTGCGTGGCGTGCGCAGGCCCGGCACTTGCCTCATCCGTGGCGTGCAAGCGGCTGGCGACGGGCCGCGATCGGGTAGTCTGTGCGGCTTCAAACAGCCGCGACGCGCCGATGACGACGACACCGCAGACCACCAGTGGACCGATGCCCCGCCAGATCGGCTACATCATCGGCAACGAAGCCTGCGAGCGCTTCAGCTTCTACGGCATGCGCAACATCCTGGTGCCGTTCCTGATCAGCTCGGTGCTGCTGGGCTACCTGCCGCAGGGCGCGGACCGGGATGCGGCGGCGAAGGACATCTTCCATACCTTCGTGATCGGCGTGTACTTCTTCCCGCTGCTCGGCGGCTGGCTGGCGGACCGCTTCTTCGGCAAGTACCACACCATCCTGTGGTTCTCGCTGATCTATTGCGCCGGCCACGCGTGCCTGGCCGCCTTCGAGAACAACGCGACCGGGTTCTACACCGGTCTGTTCCTGATCGCGCTCGGCTCGGGCGGCATCAAGCCGCTGGTGGTCTCGTTCTGCGGCGACCAGTTCGACCAGACCAACAAGAGCAAGGCGAAAGTGGTCTTCGACGCCTTCTACTGGATCATCAACTTCGGCTCGTTCTTCGCTTCGCTGCTGGCGCCGCTGTTCCTGCGCCATTACGGGCCGGCCGTCGCGTTCGGCATCCCGGGCATCCTGATGTTCATCGCGACCTTCGTGTTCTGGCTGGGCCGCAAGGACTACGTCAACGTGCCGCCGGCGCGCCGCGATCCGCACGCCTTCTTCGAAGTGGTCAAGACCGCGCTGCGCGCGCGCCACGCGGGCGAAGGCCGTCCGGGTCTGGCGGTGGCAATGGTCGGCGTGGTGTCGGCCGTGGTGATGCTGGCGCTGTGGCTGCTGTCGGCGACGGTGTCGCTGTCGTGGTGGCCGACCGACTTCGGTTTCGTCATCACCGCGTGTCTGGCGCTGGGCGTGATCATCGCGCTGGGCGGCTGGGGCGCGTCGCTGCAGCTCGAGCGTGCGCGCGGCCTGCACCCCGATGCGGCCGTCGACGGCGTGCGCGCGGTGCTGCGCATCCTGATCGTGTTCGCGCTGGTCACGCCGTTCTGGTCGCTGTTCGACCAGAAGGCCTCGACCTGGATCATCCAGGGCCGCGAGATGGTGATTCCGCACGCCTCGGCGTGGTGGCCGAGCTGGTTGATCCAGGACGCCGCGCAGATGCAGGCGCTCAACCCGTTGCTGGTGATGCTGCTGATCCCGTTCAACAACCTCGTGCTGTATCCCGCGCTGCGCAAGCTCGGGTTCGAGCCGACCGCGCTGCGGCGCATGGGCTGGGGCATCGCGATCTCCGGCACCTCGTGGATCGTCGCCGGCGGTCTGCAGCTGTGGCTCGACGGCGGACAGGAAGTGTCGCTCGCCTGGCAGTCGCTGCCGTATCTGCTGCTGACCTTCGGTGAAGTGCTGGTGTCGGCAACCGCGTTGGAGTTCGCCTACAGCCAGGCGCCGCAGGCGATGAAGGGCGTGATCATGGCGCTGTGGTATCTCACCAGCACCTTCGGCAGCCTGTGGGTGCTGCTGACCAACGCGGGCGTACGCAACGATGCGGTGACGGCGTACATCGCGTCGACCGGCATGAGCGAGAACGCCTTTCTGATGTTCTTCTTCGCGGCCTTCGCATTCGTCGCGGCATTGGCGTTCGGACTCTACGCGCGCCGCTATCCCATGCAGGACAACTACCGCGTCGCCTGACGCGGAGGATCTTCGATGAACTTCGGACCCGTCACACTCGTCCTGATCGCCATGACCGTGCTGGTCTCGTGGCAGGCCTTCGAAAAACCGCAGCTGCTCGGACGCCTGATCCTGTGGCCGCCGGCGATCGATCGGCACAAGCAGTACGACCGGCTGATCACGCACGGCTTCGTCCACGCCGACTGGCAGCACCTGATCTTCAACATGATCACGCTGTTCTTCTTCGGCGCCGGCATCGAACGCGCGTTCGCGCCGTACATCGGGCCGGTCGGATTCCTGCTGTTCTATGTCTCGGCGATTCTGGTCGCGATCCTGCCGACGTACCTGCGGCACCGGCACGATCCGAACTACCGCAGCCTCGGCGCGTCGGGCGCCGTGTCGGCGGTGCTGTTCGCATCGATCCTGATCAATCCCTGGCAGCTGTTGCTGGTGCTTTTCATTCCGATGCCGGCGATCATTTTCGGCATTTGCTACATCGGCTACAGCATCTGGATGGACAAGCGCGGCGGCGACAACGTCAACCACAGTGCGCATCTGTGGGGCGCGGGCTACGGCATGCTGTTCACCGTGATCATGGAGCCGCGGATCATCGGCGTGTTCCTCGATCGGCTGATGTCGCCGTCGTTCTGAGTACGTGTTTCCCGGTGACCGCTCTCACCGCATCTGCATGTAACGCATGATAATTCTGGCTGCACGTCCAACCACGGAGTGCGCCTCATGGCAGTTACGCGAGCGAAAGCCACCGCCCTGCTCAACAAGACGGAAATGGGCCTCTACGACGACAGTCGTGCGAACGCCCTGCGCGATCACAGCGACGCGCGTCTGACGCAGTTGGTCTCACGTGCACGCACGGCGCGCGATCGCGCGCGTGATCTGGAAAAGCGTCAACGCCTGGCGTCCCGCAAGACCAGCGGCAGCAAATCGGGCCGTACCGGACTGGCCAATGCACGTACGGGTGAGAAGGCCGAACTGCTGGCCGACATCCTGTCGCGTCTCGAAACCCGTCAGCGCGACGCCGCCAAGGCCGCGAAGACCGCGAAGGCCACCGGAAAGTCCAAGCCGGCGAAGACGGCCGCGCCGAAGCGCGCACCTGCGAAGGCCGCGAAGGCCACCGGCAAGACCACGAAGCAGGCCGCGAAGTCGGTGGGCACGAAGACTTCGAAGCCCGCGAAGAAGACGACGACTGCGAAGAAGGCCGCAACGCCTGCGTCCGCGGCGAAGGCTACGAACAAGGTCGCGAACAAAGCCGCCACGAAGACAGCCAGAAAGGTGTCGAGCAAGACCACGGCAGCAGCGCCTCCGAAGGCTGCCAAGAAGCCGGCTGCGAAGAAAGCCGCTGGCAAAGCGTCCGCGTCTGCGAAACCGGCTTCAGCGGCCAAGCCCGCGGGTCGCACTGCGACGAAGACAGCGAAGGTCGAAGCGCCTTCGGGCAAGACCGGAAAGTCCGGCGGTCGCGCCAAGCGCGGCATCACGCCGGAACAGGCGCTCGAGAACACCCGCAAGCTGCTCGAGCAGCACGAGGCCGAGGCCAAGGCCGGCAAGCACTGGGAGACGATCGGCAACGAAGGCGCCGCCGTCGACGCGCCCGGCTACCAGTCACCGCAGGCGCGTTCGAAGGCGCTGGCGCTGCACGAGGCCGAGACCCGTCAGGCGTCGATCAACGGCAGCATCAGCACGCGCGACCGCCGCAACCAGGGCAAGCGCGACCACCGCAACGACTGATCAGTCAGGGCGCGTGTCTGCTCGGGCGCGCGCCCGCTGCATCTCCGGCTCAGGCCACGACGCGCAACGCGACGTCGGGGACTTCGGCGTAGGTATCCAGCAGGCGCTGCTGGATGAAATGGTCCAGCTGCTCGAATTCGCTGGACCCGGTCTGGTCGAGGCGGGTCAGTTCGTACAGCCGCTCGATGGCTTCCCTCAAATCGGTGCGTCGTGTGTCCATGTCTGCGCGTTCCCCTGTATCCCCCGGACTCAGCACGTCCCGTGCCAACCTCTCCTCGACCCCGCGTGCCCGGGGATGACCGCCGACGTCACTTCGACTGACGTCTTCGGCGCAGAATCGTGACGCGCCGCGTCATGACCGAGCGGCGCCGCGGGGGGCACCCGCGGCGCACGACGTGTCAGCATGGGGTCGGAAATTTCCGAATCTGAAGTAGGACGATCATCCATGTTGAACCCACCGATCCGTCTGGACGCGGCCCGGCACCTGTTCGAGATCAGCGTTGACGGCCAGGTCGCGCATCTCGAATTCCGCGAAAAACAAGGCGTTCTGACCATCCTGCACACCATCGTGCCCGGTGCGCTCGGCGGCCGCGGATACGGGGCGGCCCTGGTCGATGCAGCGGTCGCGCATGCCGGAAGCAGAGGCCTCCAGGTGGCCTCCGAATGCTGGTATGCGACCCGTCATCTGGCCGCCGAAAAGGACCCCGGGACAGGCGGAAAAGGGGGCCACTAAGGGCCATTCCCGCATTCACCTTTTCTTTTTCAATTGCGGTATCGTGCGCGAACTGTTCAAGGCGGGATCACGGTACATCGTGACTCCGATGCGGTAGATCCATGTTGACGCCCGGTTCGCCGGTCGGGACGATCCGCTCCATCGCTTCGCGTTACCCCTTGCTCGACAGTCGCGGCATCCGGACCACAGCGTCGGCGGGTGCCGTGTTCCCATTAAAACTGATTCAAGGAGTAACACCATGAGCGATCGTCAGACCGGCACCGTCAAGTGGTTCAACGATGCCAAGGGCTTCGGCTTCATCACCCCGGAAAGCGGCCAGGACCTGTTCGTCCACTTCCGTTCGATCCAGGGCACCGGCTTCAAGTCGCTGCAGGAAGGCCAGAAGGTGACCTTCAAGGTCGTCCAGGGCCAGAAGGGCCTGCAGGCCGACGAAGTGCAGGCCGTCTAAGACGCCCCGCCTTCCGCGAGACCCGGCCCCGGACGGAAACGTCCGGGGCTTTTCGTATGCGCGATGCGCAGGCGCATGCCGTCACGACAATCGCACGGCACGCCCATTAGTTTTTCGTTTCGCCACGTCATTTGGAGCGACGATGTCCGCACCGATCCGGTCCCTGTATTGCCTGCCACTGCTGGCCCTGGCGCTCTCCGCATGCCAACGTGACGTGCCGGCACCTGCGCAGTCCGCGGCCGGGGACACGCCGCCGCCCGCCGAGGCCGTGCAGCCGCTGGACGAGACGACGCCCGAGTTGAAGGACGTCGTCGAGATGGACCCGAAGTTCATCGTCGGCATCAGCTATTCGCCCGAGGCCAACAAGTACCCCGGGCTCGCCGCGGAACTGCACCGCTACGCACAGGCCGCGCGCGACGAGTTGATGGAAGCGGTCGGCGGCGCCGAGCTGCAGCCGGGGACGATGTACGACCTGTCGCTCAACTTCAGCACCCTGGTCGACTCGCCGGACATGTTGGCGATCGCGGCCGACGGCAGCAGCTATACCGGCGGCGCGCACGACAATCCGCTGATCGAGCGCTTCGTCTGGCTGGTGCGCGAGCAGAAGCTGCTGACCGCCGAGGCGCTTTTGTCCGGCGAAGGCGACTGGAAGGCGATCTCCGGTTATGTGCGCGAGCAGTTGCACGCAGCGTTGTCGCAACGCATCGACGCCGACGAGCTCGAACCCGAGGAGCGCAGCCGCCAGATGCGTTCGGCCGGCAAGATGATCGACGAGGGCTCAGGCCCGGACGTCGCCAACTATCAGCAGTTCGAGCCGATTCCCGGCCCCGGCGGCAAGCTGTCGGGCCTGCGGTTCGTGTTTCCGCCCTATCAGGTGGGGCCGTACTCGGACGGCGTGCAGACGGTCGATGTGCCGGCCGCGGTGCTGCTGCCGCACGTGGCGCCGGCCTACCGCGACCTGTTCGTCCAGGCCTGAGCCTCAGGGCGCAAGCGCGCCCAGCGTCGCGCCGATCTCCGCGTCCAGCCGCAAGGTCGCGAGGGCATCGGCGCGCGTGGTGCCGCCGTTGAGGATCGCCAGCGGCAGGCCGGCATCGGCCGCCATCTTCGCGAAGCGGAATCCCGAATAGACCATCAGCGACGAGCCGACGACGAGCATCGCGTCGCTCGCGCCGAGCGCCGCCTGCGCGTCCTGCACGCGCGCGCGCGGCACGTTCTCGCCGAAGAACACGACGTCCGGCTTCAGCATGCCGTCGCACAGCGGGCAGCGCGGCGGGACGAAGATCTTCTCCGCAGCGGCCGCGATGTCGGCATCGCCGTCGGGCGCCATCGCCGCGTCGCCGGGATGCCAGTGCGGATTGTCGGCGACGAGCCGCGGCTGCAGGACGTCGCGTGGCGTGAGGTGCCCGCAGGACAGGCAGGTCACCTGGTCGAGCCGACCGTGCAGATCGATGACGCGTCGGCTCCCCGCGCGCTGGTGCAGGCCGTCCACGTTCTGGGTCAGCAGTGTCGTGACCGGCCCGTCCTGTTCGAGCATCGCCAGGGCGCGGTGCGCGGCGTTGGGCTGTGCGACCGAAAATTTCGGCCAGCCGACGAAACTGCGGGCCCAGTAGCGACGGTACACGGCCGGATCGCCGGTGAATGCCTGCCAGGTCACCGGGGCGGCGCGCTTCCAGTCGCCGTTGGCATCGCGGTAATCGGGTATGCCCGAACCGGTGCTGATGCCCGCGCCGGTGAGCACGAACACACGCTGAAAGCCGGCCAGCCAGTCGCGCAATCGCGTGGTGGCATCGGGTGTATCGAGGACGATTGCGGACATGCGGCCCATGCTACAGGCCGGGTGTGCGGCGGACGTGTGCGCCGTGGAATGCGCATGTTCGAAGACCGCAAACGAAACGCCCGGCGCAGGGCCGGGCGTTTCGGGTCACATGGTGCGGTGAGCGGTCAGTTCGCCGCGGCCTTCGGATCCGGCGCGAGACCCCGCTTGATCAGCAGCGGCTCGATCTGCGGCTCGTGGCCGGTGAAATCGATGAACAGCTGCTTGGCATCCTTGCTGCCGCCGCGCGAGAGCAGCGTGCTGCGGAAGCGGTCGCCGTTTTCGCGGGTCAAACCGCCGTTCTGCTCGATCCACTGCACGGTGTTGGCGTCGAGCACTTCCGACCAGATATAGGCGTAGTAGCCCGCCGCATAACCGCCGTTGATGTGGCTGAAGTACGGCGTGCGGTAGCGCGGCGGCACCGGTGCGTAATCGAGGCCGGCAGCCTTGAGCGCGGCGGCCTCGGTCGCCATGACCTCGGAGCCATCGGGCAGCTGGTCGGCCGGCAACTGGTGCAGGTACTGGTCGAGCATCGCCGAGCCCAGGTACTCGGTCGTCGCGAAGCCCTGGTTGAACTTCGCCGCGGCCTGCACCTTGGCCAGCAGCTCGGCCGGCATCGGCGCGCCGGTGCGGTAGTCCTTCGCGTAGTTGGCGAGGATCGACGGCCAGTCCGCCCACATCTCGTTGACCTGCGACGGGAACTCGACGAAGTCGCGCGGCACGCTGGTACCGCTGAAGAACGGGTACTTCACGTCCGAGAACATGCCGTGCAGCGAGTGGCCGAACTCGTGGAACATCGTCGTCACTTCATCCCAGGTCAGCAGCGTCGGCTGGCCGGGCTGCGGCTTCGGAATGTTCTGGTGGTTCGCGGTGACCGTCAGCGTGCCGTCCAGCTCCGACTGCGACACGTACGAGTTCATCCACGCGCCGCCGCGCTTCGACGGACGCGCATAGGGGTCGAAGATGAAGATCGCGAGCTGGCTGCCGTCTTCATTGAAGACGTCGTAGGTCCAGGTGTCGGGGTGGTACTTCGGCAGGTCCGTGCGTTCCTTGAACGTGATGCCGTAGAGCTGCGTCGCGGCGAAGAACACGCCGTTCTCCAGCACGTTCTTCATTTCGAAGTAGGGCTTGAGCTGCGCATCGTCGAAGCTGTACTTGTCCTGGCGGACCTTCTCCGAGTAGTAGGCCCAGTCCCACGGCTCGAGCTGGAACGTCGGCTCGCCCTTGGCGGCCTGTTCGCGGTCGATCATCGCCTGCAGTTCGGCGGCTTCCAGCTTGGCGTTGGCGACGGCGGCCGGTGCCAGCTGGCCCAGCATGTCATTGACGGCCTCGACGGTGCCGGCGGTCGAATCCTCGAGGATGAAGGCGGCCTGGTTCGGGTAGCCCATCAGGTTCGCGCGTTCGGCGCGCAGCTTGAGGATCTGCGAGATGACCTCGGTGTTGTCGTACTGGTTGCCGCGGCTGCCGCGGGCGACCGACGCCTTGTGCACGCGCTCGCGCAGTTCGCGGTTGTTGATCTGCGGCAGCGGCGGCTGGCCGGTGGTGTTGAGCAGGGTGATGACGTACTTGCCTTCGAGGCCACGCGACTTCGCCGCATCCGCCGCGGCGGCGATCTGCGCCTCGCTCATGCCGTCGAGTTCCTCGACGGTGTCGACGACGACGGCCGAATCGTTGACTTCGTTGAGCACGTTCTGGCTGAAGGTCGTGCCGAGCTTCGCCGACTCGGCGTTGATGCGGCGCATTTCCTGCTTCTGCGCTTCGGTCAGGTTGGCACCGGCGCGGACGAACATGGTGTGGTAACGCTCGACGAGGCGCTTGCCCTCGGCGTCCAGACCCAGCGAGTCGACATTCTTGAACAGCGTGTCGACGCGTGCGAACAGCTTCGGGTTAAGCATCACCGCATCGCGGTGCGCGGCGAACTTCGGCGCGTAGTCGGCGTCGATCTTCTTGCGTGCATCGTTGGTGTCGGTGCCGTTGAGGCTGCCGAAGATGCCGCGGGCGCGCGACAGCACTTCACCGGACTTCTCCAGCGCGATGATCGTGTTGTCGAAGGTCGGCGCTTCGGGATTGTTGGCGATCGCCTCGATCTCGCGCAGGTTTTCGGCCATGCCGGCGTCGAACGCGGGACCGAAGTGCTCGTCCTTGATCTGGTCGAAGTGCGGATAGCGCAGATCGAGCGTGCTCTCGACGAACAGCGGGTTGTCGGCGGTGCGCTGGGCGCTCGCGGCGGGCGTGGCGGAGGCGGTGCCGGTGGTCTGCGCGAAGGCGGGCAGGGCGGACACGGCGAGGGCCGCGCACAGGGCGACGGCGAGCGGGTGCTTCAGCAAGGGGATTCTCCCGGTGACATGACCCACTAGGCTAGCCGATCGGGTGTGGACGTGGCCCATGCCGGAAGTCCGGACACGCGATTCCACGGTGCGACAAGGGCTTACGCGCGCAAGCTGCGCCGCATTGCGAAGGATGTGTCGCGCGAGACGGACCGGTCGGTCAGACTGGCGATCCGTTTTCCTGCCGGAGCCGCGATGACCAGCGCATTCGATTTCCAGGCCACCAGCCTCGACGGTTCGCCGCAACCGCTGTCCGATTACGCCGACCGCGTGCTGCTGATCGTCAACGTCGCTTCGAAGTGCGGCTTCACCCCGCAGTACACCGGCCTGCAGCAGTTGTGGCGCGATTACCGCGACCAGGGGTTGGTGGTGCTGGGCTTTCCCTGCGACCAGTTCGGGCATCAGGAGCCGGGCACGGCGGCCGTCATCCGCGATTTCTGCGCGCTCAACTACGCGGTCGATTTTCCGATGTCGGCCAAGGTCGACGTCAACGGCCCGGACGCGCATCCGCTGTGGACCTGGCTGCAGGCGCAGAAGCGCGGCGTGCTGGGCACGCGCGCGATCAAATGGAACTTCACCAAATTCCTGGTGGGCCGCGACGGGCAGGTCGTCGACCGGTTCGCGCCGTCGGCCAAGCCGGAAAGCCTGCGCAAGCCGATCGAGGCGGCACTGGGGTGAGGGGGCGTGGGATGGGTGGAGTTCTAGCGAATCCCATCGCTGACCTGTGAGGTCACTGGGCGTTCGCCCTCACCCCAACCCCTCTCCCGGGGGGAGAGGGGCTCGAAACCGATGCGCGGCACGCGGCGCGCGCGCCGCGCGCATCACTTCTCGACGAACGCGCGCTCGAAGACGTACTGGCCGGGCGTGCCGATGCGCGGCGCGGCTTCGAAACCACGGGCGTCGAGCAGCTGGCGGAAGTCGGCCAGCATCTGTGGGCTGCCGCAGATCATCGCGCGGTCGTGTTCGGGGTCGAGCGGCGGCAGGCCGAGGTCGGATGCCATGCGTCCGCTGTCGAGCAGTTCGGTCAGACGACCGCGGTGGCTGCGGCCGTTGAAGTCGAAGTCCTCGCGGGTGACCGCGGGGTAGTACAGCAGCTGCTTCGCCATCTGCTCGCCGAGGAACTCGTGGTGCGGCAGTTCGTTGACGATGTAGTCGCGGTAGGCCAGATCCTGCGGCGTGCGCACGCCGTGGGTCACGATGACCTTGTCGAAGCGCTCGTAGGTCTCGGGATCCTTGATCACCGACAGCCACGGCGCGAAGCCGGTGCCGGTGCCCAGCAGATACAGGTTCCGGCCCGGGTGCAGATCGTGGATCAGCAGGGTGCCGGTCGGCTTGCGGCCGATCAGCACCTGGTCGCCCGGCTGGATGTGCTGCAGGCGCGAAGTCAGCGGGCCGTTGTCGACCTTGATGCTAAAGAACTCGAGCTGCTCTTCCCAGTTCGCGCTGGCGATCGAATACGCGCGCAGGATCGGCTTGCCTTCGGTTTCCAGCCCGATCATCACGAACTGGCCGTTCTCGAAGCGGAAGCCGTCGTCGCGGGTGGTGGTGAAGCTGAAGTAGGCGTCCGTCCAGTGACGGACATCCAGCACCGTTTCGGTGCCAAAGGCGGCTGACATATGCGGAGGAAGCGACGCGGGAAAGCCGGGCATGATACCAGCGATGAGACCGGTTCTCATTTTGCAGGCGACGAGCGCGCCGGACATGGCGTTCCACCCGCGCCGCGCGCGCAGGTGCTAGCCGCCAGGTGGGCCTAGTTCGGCCCGCGTTCCTCGTTCGGTTTGGCGCGCTTGTCGCCGAGCAAGGCGCTGAGCACGATCGCGATACCGAGCCCGGCGCCGGTGAGGAACAGCAGCAGCGCGATCGCCGGATAGCCGAACAGCCGCGGGCCGCCCGGGTTGTCCATCATCATCGCCGAGGCCAGGATCAGCGCCGCGGTGACGATGCCGGCCGCGATGCGGTTGGCGATCTTGTGCAGGCTTTCGAGCAGGTGCGATTCCTCGAGCCCGGTCAGCCGCACGCGCAGGCGGTTCTCCGACAGCAGCGACAGCACGTTCGAGACCTTGCGCGGCGCATCGCGCACCAGCTCCTGCATGTCCATCAGTTCGCTGGCGAGATTGGCCGGCGACAGGGACTTGCGCAGGCGCTGGCGCATCATGTTGTTGAGGTGGTCTTCGACCACGCGCTTCATGTCCATGTCGGGGTCGAGCGCCTGCACCACCGATTCGAGGTGCAGCAGCGTCTTGCCGAGCAGGCTCATCTCTGGGGCCGTGCGCAGGCCGCAGGACGTGGCGAGACGCACGAGATCGAGCATAAGCCGGCCTTCGGTCTGCCCGGTCGCGCCGGACTGCGCGGCGTAGCGCGCGACCAGCTGGCCGACGTCGCGGTAGTAGCGTCCTTCGTCGAAATCCTCCAGCCGCGTGCCCATCGCGATGCCTTCGGCCGCGACCTGCTCGCCGCGTCCATCCACGGCCGCGAACAGGAGTTTGAGCAGGCGTTCGCGGGTGCGCGGCGGCACGTGCGCCACCATGCCCAGATCGAGCAATGCAAGGCGCCCGTCGCGGGTGAACAGCAGGTTGCCCGGATGCGGATCGGCGTGGATTTCGCCGTGCACGAACACCTGGTCGAGATAGCCGTGCAACAGTTCGGTCGCCAGCGGCGCCATGTCGCGCTCGGTGCGCTGCAGGCCGGTGATGTCGGTGACCTTGGTGCCTTCGACCAGTTCCATCGTCAGCACGCGCGCACGGGTGAGATCCCAGATCGGCTTGGGCACGAACAGCGCGGGATAGGCGACGAAATGCGCGTCGAACCGGTCGAGGTTCTCGGCCTCGACGCGGTAGTCGAGTTCGGCCAGCAGCGTGCGCCGGAACTCGTGCACCCAGTCGGCGAAGCGGATGCGGCGGCCGACCTCGGTGACCCGGTCGACGCCGCCGGCCAGCCGGGCGAGGGTGTCGAGATCGTCGCGGATCTGTTCGGTGATGCCGGGGCGCTGCACCTTCACCGCGACCTTGCGGCCGTCGCGCAGCGTCGCGCGATGCACCTGTGCCAGTGAGGCGGCGCCGATCGGCGTTTCGTCGAAGCTGTCGAAAATCTTGCTGATGCGCACGCCCAGCGCGTCCTCGACCGCGTCGTGGATGACGTCGAACGGCAGCGGCGCCACGTCGTCCTGCATGCGCTCCAGCGCGGCGAGATAGGCGGGCGGCACCATGTCCGGGCGCGTCGACAGCGCCTGGCCGATCTTGATGAAGGTCGGGCCGAGCGCTTCGAGGTCGTCGACGAAAGCTTCCGGCTTGCCGGGCTCGCCTTCGAGCGCGGCATCGGCCGTGGCGGGATCGAACTCGAAACCCGACAACACCCCCGCGCTGCGATATTTCATCAGGAATCGCAGGATCTGCGCATGACGCGCAAGCGCGCGGCTGGTGTCGGTCATTCGGTGCACTCCATTGGTCACCGGCAGCGTACGCAAGCCGACGTCAACGGTGACTCACGACTGCGTCGACTGTGGGAGCGCGCTCGCGCGCGACGGGGTATCGCCCGGAATCCCCCCCCCCCCCGCGCGCCCCGGGGGGGGGGGGGGTTAAAACAA
>JASCOC010000021.1 GCA_029959605.1 Lysobacteraceae bacterium PS02340
GTGGGGGGGAGGGCTTGCGACTGGTTTGGCGGGGGGGGGGGCTGCGGGGCGAGGTGGCGCTGACAGGGGTGCGGTGGGACCGGCTGGAGCATCTCCTCGCCGCGTATTACCGGGAAGCCGGTTATCAGGTCGAGCATGTGGGGACGGGCGCATCAGCCGGACGTTTCGATGGCGGTGTCGACCTGAAGCTGCAGCGCGACGGGCGGGTCGAACTGGTGCAGGTGAAGCACTGGAACGCCTACAAGGTGCCCCACAACGAGGTGCATCAGCTGATCGGGCTGATGGTCAACGCGCGCGCCGATGCCGCGATCCTCGTGACCAGCGGTGAGTTCACCAAGGCTGCGATCGAGGCCGCGACCCGCAACGGGCTGGTGCAGCTGATTGACGGCGACGAACTCCGCGCAATGCTGGGGCCGTTGCCGGAAGCGCCGCTCGCGACGCGCACCGCCGACAGTCTGGCCGCGCAGGTCGGGGAACAATTGCTGCACGCTGCCATGGATCGCGCCTTGCCGGCTGGTCGCAAGGCGGCAACGTCCTGGGCCAAAGCTACCGCCGCGACGCTGGCGCTGAAGGGCTTTGCCCTCGTCGTGATGCTGCTGGTCGCGTACCAGGTGATCCAGGCGCTCAGTCGGAATCTCGACCAAAGCCTGCAGGCCGTCGCCCGACCTGCGACGGCGGCCATCCAGCGTCCCGCACCTGCGCCGCAGTTCGTGCCGTCGCGCTCGGCCGTCGCGCCCACGCCCGCAGTCGCGAGCTTCTGCATCGACCACGATCCGCGCACCGGTGCCAGTGTCGACCGCTGCGCCGAACACGCCGCACGCCCGAAGCCGAGCCTCGCGAATGTCCGCGAGTCGCAGCGCAAGGCAGATGCCGCGATGGAGGTGCTGCGCGCTTCGACACCCGAAATGTGAGAACGGATTCCGCGCCTTCGGCCCACCGGGCGCATCACAGCACTTCAATCAGGAAACGCAATGAACGCACATGCAGAGCAGGGTCACATCGCAGCATCCCCGTCCACGGAGAGCCGTGGCGCCATCGGCAAATTCTTCGACACGTTGATCGGCACGATTTTCATCGTGCTGCTAGCCGCCGGCCTGATTGCGCTGACCTCGACGTGGCGATCGAGCGATCTTCTGTTTGAAGGTTCGGGTCGTGTGCTGGTCACCCGGACCAGCTGGTGGGGGTTGCAGCGCGAGGTGACGGTGCTCGAGGCGTCTCAGATCGATGGCTGGACCATCATTGAGAAGAACGGCGATCGACTTCCGATGCGCAGCCAGTCCATGAGGCTGCCCGAGTGAAGCGGTGGTCCTGCTTCGGGCAGACCAGTGCATCCGCCTACCGACATGCCTCCAAGGTGATACTGCTCGGCGCACTGTTGGTGTGTTGGCCTGCGCTTGCCCGCGACGATTCGAAGATCAGCGACGCAGAGGCCAATGCATCGGCTGAAGCGTCAGGCCGGACGATCTACACGCATTACCGCGCGATCGAAGCGGTGCGCGTGGCGATGGATGCCGACCAGACCATGCGCGATGACGATCGCGTGGCAGGCGAGATCACCCTTGGTTATGGCGGTCAGATCCACGTCACCGTGCTGGATGACGCATCCGCTGCGCTCTATCGCGCAGCGGTCTCGACCGACGGCCTACTCGCGGCGCCAATCGAGGCACTGCCGGCTCCGGCCGAGCTGTCCTCGAATGAGCGAGCGGCCGCGCAGGCCCGCACGACGGCATTGGCTTTCGATTCGCCGCGATGCGGGGACGCTTACGACACGGTGGTGCTGCCGTCGAGCGTGGAAGCGCAATGGGTCGTCTTTCTGATTCCGCGACCTTCGCAAGGCGCGGTGCGGCTGGGCGGTTCGACCCGTGTGGAGACGGAGGGCGATGTGGTGACGGCGTGGCGCCCCTACACGCGGAGCTGCATTGATCTCAATCCAGCACCCAACGCGGTCGCCATGATCGTCACGCATCTGCTCGACCCGACTCCGACCGAGATCCATGTGTTCTGGAGTCTCTGGAAGGGCAAGCCGTTCTATGTCACCACCGTCAAGAACGGCCTCTGGAAAGTTGAAGACGGCCGCATCGCCAAAGCAGACGACTAGCCGGCGATTCGCCGGGCCGTGCGCAGCCGGGGTGTTTTCTCAAGGTGCCCACACATCAATAAAGTAGATGAGATGCGAAGCAAGAAATCAAACGAGTTGCACGGAAGCGGCTTTTACTTCTGGATTCCCTTTTTACTCGGCGGTGCTGGTGTGTGCGCCGCCTACTACAGGATGGAGCTTGAGAGATTCCATCTCCAACATGCGAGTCGCGTCGCCGATGAGGCTTCCGGCCTGTTGTATCCGATCCTGGTCAAAAAGACCGAGGTTTTCCTCACTTACCGGGAGTACTGGATCTACGAAGCTCTGGCGCCAACCATCGGACTACTGTTTGCCGCTGCTTGCGCAGTGGCGATATTCGGGCGCGTTCGGCGGCGGTACGCGTGACACGAATGGTGAAGGCCGAGCAGTGACGGAGTCAGGTCTACTTATCCGTTTTACTTGCTCGATGGGCAGGGCGGACGCGAGCGAAGCGTCTGGTCTCGATTCGACCATGGCGCGGAAGTCGTCGCCGCCGCAGGCGCGCTGCCGGAGTTAACGGTGCCAAGTTTACTTACACGATAACGCCGCGCCAGCAGCGACATCAGTCGATCTAGAAGGGCATCGCCAGCTCTCTGTGCGCAAGCCGCGACACAACCAGATCTTTCCGTCATCTAGGGCACGCCCTAGGTGCGTAAGTCAGCGTATTTCACAGGCCGTCTACGTACTCCAATCTCGCCTGAAGACGCACGGTTTCCGCAGCAAAAACGCCGCTATATTCCGGTCTCCCCCGAAGCAGGAGAACTGAAATGTCGCTCATCCAACAGCATAAGAGGACGGCACAAATGGTCGGCGTGGCGCTGGTCGCGGCCGTGGGCCTCGGTGGCTGCGCCACCTACAAGGACGACTTCGCACGCATCGATACGCGCCTCGATACCCTCGACTCGCGGGTGCAGGGTGCGGCCCAGAGCGCGGAATCCGCCAACCAGTCGGCGACGCAGGCCAATCAGCGCCTGGATACGATGGAACGTCGCGTCCAGCAGCTCGAAACGGCGCCGCGTCGCACGCCGCGCGGTTGATCTGATCGGACCGGGACCCGCTGGCCTGCTGGCCACGGGTCCCGGTGTGTCACCCGTTCTTTTCGAGGAGTTGTCCCATCGCCAGGTCCACACACGCTGCGATGCGGGTCTTGCACGGTGCGCTGCTGCTTGCGTTGGCATCCGCCAGCGTTGGCGTGGCGATGGCCGAGGAGCCCGCGACGCAACCGGTCGCTTCGGTCGACCAGCTTCCGTCAGGCCAAGAGGTGTCCGACACCGTGATCGAGCTGGCGGGCTGGGTCATCGCCGCCAATGACAACCACGGCTATCCGTTCATGGTGATGGACAAGGCCGCCGCGCAGGTGCTGGTGTTCGGTGGCGACGGCAAGCTGCGAGGCGCAGCTCCCGGGCTGTTTGGCTCGGCGGTCGGCGACCATGCGGCGCCCGGCATTGCCGGTCTTGCGCTGCGCGAGATTCCGGGACGCGATCGCACCACGCCTGCCGGTCGTTTCGTGGGCGGCTATGGCCCGTCGATTGACGCCGGGCGTGTGCTCTGGGTGGACTACGATTCGGCGGTCTCGCTGCACCCCACCGCGAGCGGTACGCCGGCCGAGCGACGCGGGGAACGCCTCGCATCGCCGACGCCGGACGACAACCGCGTCACCCACGGTTGCATCAACGTCGACACCGGCTTCTACGAGCTGGTTGTCCAGCCGACATTCGAGAAGGGCGGCGTGTTCTACATCCTGCCGGACAAGGATTCGGTGGCTGAGACCTTCCCGGAGTTCGCGCAGAGTCGCGAGGCGTCCAAGCGCGACGAGTGAGTGCAAGTCGCCGGCCTGATGAACCCGGCGGCATTGCGGGGTGGCGCTAGACTCCACCCATGACGACGCCAGACCAGAGCAAACTCGATCGCATCGTGGCCGAGGCCCGGCGCAGTGCCGAGCAGCGCAACAACGGCTATCGCGAGCGGGCGCTGAAGATGTACCCGTGGATCTGCGGCCGCTGCGCGCGCGAGTTCACGCGCGTCAATCTGCGCGAACTGACGGTGCATCACCGCAACCACAACCACGACGACAACCCGGCCGATGGCAGCAACTGGGAGTTGCTGTGCGTGTACTGCCACGACAACGAACATTCCCGTCAGCTCGACCACACCGGCGTGAGCGCACGGAACGCGGAGGATGCGCCCGCAGCGGCGACGTCGAATCCGTTCGCGGATCTGAAGGCGCGGCTCGAGAAAACGCGCACCTGATCGCACGCGCTTGTGGGGCAGAGACATGATCTGCGGCGTAAACCCGGATCAGCCCGGTTGCGTGGATCTCGGGCGTCACGGTTCCCGGATGCGTGTCGCTGGACCGGGCGTGCGTCCTTCGGTGACCATAGCGCGCCCATGCCTGCCGATCCCACGCCGTCCGCGCATCTGCTGCGTCTGTTGCCCGACGCGGTCGTGCAGACGGATGCGCGCTGGACGGTGACGTATCTCAATCCTGCCTGGCAGACGCTGACGGGCCACGCGGTTGCCGATGCGCTGGGCCGCTCGCTGCTGGATTTCGTGCATCCCGACGACAACCCGACGCTGCGCTCCGGCATGCCGGTGTTCCGGCTGCGGTTCGCGGACGGGGCGTATCGATGGATGCGGCTGCAGTTGCAGCCCGAGACCGACGCGGCGGATCGGGTGGTCAGTCGCCAGGGCGTGCTGATCGAAGTGGCCGACGTCACCGAGCAGGTGCTGGTGGAAGTGCGCCAGCGCTTTCTGCGGTTGCTGGAGACCATCGACGGCGTGGTCTGGGAGGCCGAGCGCGGTGTGGGCAATACGTTCCTGAGTCCGCAGGTCGAACGCCTGTTCGGCTTCACGGTGGAGCAGTGGCGCGCCGACCCGGGCTTCTGGCGCTCGCGCGTGCATCCCGACGATCTGCAGGCGGCACTGGCGATCGACAACGCCGCCTACGACGCGACGCACAGCTACGCCTACGAAATGAGCTATCGCCTGATCACGCGCTCGGGCGAGGTGGTCTGGGTGCGCGACCTGTGCCGGACGGTGGTGGAAGCGGGTCGCCCGAACCGCATGATCGGCCTGATGATCGACGTGACCCGGCAGAAGCAGGCCGAACTCGAACTGCTGCGCTCCGACGAGCGCTACGCGCTGGCCACGCGCGGGTCCAACGACGGCATCTGGGACTGGGATCTGCGCACGGATGTGCTGCACGTGTCCGGACGCTTCAACGGCATCCTCGGGCTGGACGCGACCGGCCCCGTCCACGCGGACGGCTGGCACTTCCTGCAGTCGCGCATCGATCCCGACGATCGCGCACGCGTGGAGTCGGCCTACCGCCGGCATCTGGCCGGGGACAGCCCGAACTTCTCCGTGGACTTCCGCGCCTGGCATGGCTCGGGGCGTCTGGTGTGGGTGAACTGGCGCGGCGTCGCCCGGTTCGAGGACGGCATCGCCGTACGCATGGCGGGCTCGTTGAGCGATCTGGCCGAACGCGGCAGTTCCTACGACGCGCTGACCAATCTGCCGGGGCGGCCGCTGTTCCGCGATCGTCTCGATCACGCGATCGCGCTGCACCGCGAAGGACTCGCTGCGGGCGAGGGCGCAGCGGCGCAGAGCCACACCACGATGTTCGCGGTGCTGATGCTCGATCTCGACGGGTTCAAGGCGGTCAACGACACCCACGGCCATCACGTCGGTGACCAGCTGCTGCAGCAGGTCGCGCGGCGGCTGGAAAGCTGCGTACGCGCGGTCGATCTGGTCGCGCGCATGAGCGGTGACGAGTTCATCGTGTTGCTGGAGTCCGTCGATCCCGCCGGGGCAGCCGAACGGGCGCGACAGATTGCGTCGGCGCTCGCGTTGCCCTACACGATCGGCGCGACCGCCGTGCACAGCAGCGCCAGCATCGGACTGGTGAGCAGCCATCCCCAGTTGGCGACCAGCGACGCCTATCTGCGCGCGGCGGATGCCGCGATGTACGAAGCCAAGAGCAAGGCCTTGGGGATCACTGTTTCCGAGGCGGGGCAGTAATGGTGCCGGGCCTGCGTGTCCGGTGGCGAAAGGAGGGCGCAATGAAACGAGCGATCCGGATTCTGCTCGCGTTCGGCGGGGCGATGCTCGCCAGCGTGCTGCCGGTCTACGGCACAGCGCAGGCGGTACCGGCTGCGCCTTCAGCTGAAGTGTCGGCGCCGAACGGCACGCAGGCAGCCGCGCCGTCGATGGCGTATTGGCGGGAGGTGGCGCTGTGGCCGGACGATTCGTCGGTGCTGCAGGCGGGGATCGAAGCGCTGGCGCACGAGTCGTGGGCGCTCACCCATCCCAGCATGCTCGTCTACCGGCCGGCGGCGCGTGTACCGGGTGCTGCCGTGCTCGTCTTTCCGGGCGGTGGTTACAAGGCGCTGGGCATCGGCCCGAACAGCAGCCTGGGGCTGTACGGATCGGATGTCTGCAAGTGGCTGACCGATGCCGGCATCACCTGCGTGCTGGTGAAGTACCGCGTGCCCAACACGGGCTGCAACTGGAACCCGGTGACGAAGCGGCACGAGTCGCCGGCCATTCCGATGGCGCTGCAGGATGCACAGCGGGCGATGTCGCTGGTCCGCCATAACGCGGCCGAGTGGGGCATCGATCCGGACCGCATCGGCGTGATGGGATTCTCCGCCGGCGGCAATCTCGCCGTGCTGTCGAGCACGGCGTTCGCATCCCGCACGTACGCACCCGCCGACGCCGCGGACGCGGTCAGCCTGCGACCCGACTTCGCGATCCCGGTCTACGCCGGACACATGACGATGGAACACAAGAACCTGCGGCCCAAGGATTCGCCCGCGGCGCGTGCACTCAATACCGACATCGTGGTGTCCGCGGCCGTGCCGCCGACGTTGCTCATACATGCGAAGGACGATGCCGTCGACCCGGTCGAGTATTCGGAGGTCTACGACCAGGCGTTGCGGGAAGTCGGCGCGAACGTGACGCTCATCCGCTACGAGGCCGGCGGGCACGCGTTCGGCGTGCGCCGGAAAGGCACGGACAGCGACCGGTGGACGCAGGATGCGATGCGCTGGCTGGACGACATGGGGACGCGGTGAGTGGCGGTGGCGCCGGCGACGCGGAGTCCGGCGCCTCACCAGCGTTCGGTGCAAAAAGGACTCGCGCGTTCTGCATCGAGTCGCCGACCCGTGGACCTTGACGGTGCGCAGGCTGAACGCGCCTGCGCGCGTCGGCGATGCACGCGTAAGCCGAATCCGACGCCCGGGCAGGCCATTCAGCGATTGCACCTCCCGGTGAAATGATCATCACAAATAGCCTCTGTAGCATCCGGCTCCGCGGCCGTTAATGACTTCACAACGGTCTTGCGTGGCATCGGGGAACGGGCCACGCGGGACCGCTTGGCGCGCTGCCGCCCGACCGGGTGTACACACGAACAGGGGAACGCCGATGTCGAAGATTTGGGCTTTGCTGGCCGCCGCATGGCTGGCGTGCAGCGCGTCGCCGCTTGCCGCGGCGGATCTGCACGTGGGGCTGGTGAAGGGCGTGTCCGGCAGCGTCAGCATCGTGCAGGCCAGCGCTACGCGCGCCGCGGAAGCCGGCACGCAGTTGCAGGTGGCCGATCGCATCGTGACGGCGCCGGGTGCGACGGCATCGATCGTGTTCCGCGACGGCACCATGCTCACCCTCGGCGGCGGCGCGGATGTGCACGTGCGCGACTACGTGTTCGAGCCGAAGGCCAACCGCTACGCGTTCTCGGTCTACATGGGGCAGGGCTCGGCGATCTACGAGTCCGGCAAGATCGGCCGCCTGGCGCCGGAGTCGGTGAAGGTGGAAACGCCGCAGGCCACGGTGGGCGTGCGCGGCACGCGCTTCCTGATCGAGGCGGACTGACGTGATGAAGCGTGTCTGGCGCGCACTCGCGCTGCTGTCGGTGGCCGCGTTGCTGTCGGCCTGTTCCGCCGCGCCGACGCGCGTGACCCTGCTGCCCGACCAGGACGGCAAGGTCGGCGCGGTGGTGGTGCACAACGCGCATGGACAGCAGCGGCTCGACCAGGCCTACGGCCGCGTCGACGCCGGCACGTCGGCCGCGCCCGCGCAGGCGAAGGCCGACTCGCGCGAGGCCTTCGAGGCGAAACACCGCGCCCTGCTCGATGCACAGCCCACGCCGCCGCTGAGCTTCGTGCTCAATTTTCTGTTCGACAGCATGGAACTCACGCCCGAGTCCCGCCGGAAGCTGCCCGAGGTGCTGGCCGCGGTGCGCAACCGCCTGCCGACCGAAGTGACGGTGTTTGGCTATGCCGATTCCGCCGGCGCACCCGCGTACAACCTGCAGCTCTCGGCCGAACGCGCACGCGCGGTGGCGGCATTGCTGCGGAAGATCGATCCGGAGCTGCCGATGCAGCTGGACTGGTTCGGCGACAAGTCACCGCTGGTGCCCACGCCGCCCGGCAAGCCCGAGCCGCGCAACCGTCGCGCGGAGATCATGATCCTGTGACGGAAGCGGTCATCCGGCCAGTGAGGTGCCTGGAGTTCGCGCGATGCGCCGCGTAGACGCGCGCGCCCAGCCGCCGGGCATCGCGGCCGGTCAGAGCCGCCGGCAGGACCTGCTGTTGCTGGTGCTCGGCGTGTTGATCGCCGTGGCGATCGGCGTGGCGGGACTGCTGCGCGCCGCGCCGGTCGAACGGCTCGACAACGCGGCGCTCGACACGCTGATGCGCGCGACCGCGACCGGCGTGTCGTCGCCCGACACCGTGGTCGTCGACATCGACGACGTCAGCCTGTCGGCCGTCGGCCAGTGGCCGTGGCCGCGTTACCGCCTCGCGGCGCTGGTGGAGCGCATCGCCGCCGAACGCCCGTCGGCGATCGCGCTCGACGTGCTGTTGCCCGAAGCGGACCGGGTGTCGCTGGCCGACATCCAGAAGACCTTCCAGCGTGATTTCGGTATCGATGTCGCCATCACCGGTGTGCCCGACGGCCTGCTCGACAACGACGGTTACCTGGGCCAGGCGATGTCCGATGCCGGCGTGGTCGGCGCGCGCTACTTCTACTTCGATCACGCCACCGGCGAGACCACGCCCACGCGGCCGGGCGTGGGTTTCGAGGGCGCGCTGGACGCGCTGGCGCTCGACCGCGCGCATGGCGTGCTCGACAACGTCGGCGCGATCGGTGCGCAGACCCGCGTCAGCGGCTTCGTCAACATGCAGGTCGACGGCGATGGCGTACTGCGACGCCTGCCGCTGCTGATCAAGTATCGCGGCGTGCTGCACCCGAGCCTCGCGCTGGCCACCACGATGCAGGCGCTGGGCGTGTCGTCCGGTGAAGTGGTGACCGGTCGCGATGGCCCCTCGCTCGTGATCGGATCGCACGTGGTGCCGATCGATCGCAGCGGAGATGCGCTGCTGCGCTTCGATGGACCGCCTTCGGACTACGCCAGCGTCTCGGCCGTCGACGTCCTGGCGGGACGACTCGCGCCGGAGCATCTGCACGGCAAGGTGGTCGTCATCGGGTCGTCGGCCGTGGGCCTGGGCGATCGCCACGTCACCGCCTTGAGTCGCGCGTTCTCGGGTTCGAAAGTGCAGTCGGCGCTGATGCAGAACATGTTCGATGGGCGCGTGTTGCGATTGCCGGAGTGGGGTGCTGGCGCGGCGCTCGCGCTCGGACTGGTGATCGCATTGCTGCAGGGCGGTCTGCTCGTCGCGGGGCGCAGCCTGTTGACGGTGGCGATCGTGACGCTGGGCGTGATGCTCGCGCTCGGCGCGCTGGCGTTCGCCGGTTTCGAATCCTTCGGTCTCGTGCTGCCCGTTGCCGCGCCTGCGCTGGTCGGGTCGACCGTGCTGATCGCGGCCTCCGTGATCCGGTTCTGGGCGCAGCAGCGCCATGCGCGGCGCTGGCGGCGGCAGCTCGAGAACGCGCGGCAGGTCACGATCGAATCGATGTCGGCGGTCGCCGAAACGCGCGACCCCGAAACCGGCGCGCACATCAAGCGCACCCAGCACTACGTGCGCGCCATCGCGCAGCGCCTGCGCGACACCGGCCGCTACGCCGACGTGCTGACCGATGCCTACATCGACCTGCTGTTCCTGTCGGCGCCGCTGCACGACATCGGCAAGGTCGGCGTGCCCGACCACATCCTGCTCAAGCCGGGCCCGCTGACCGAAGCCGAATGGGTGCTGATGCGCCGGCATGCCGAGTTTGGCCGCACGATCATCCTCAGCACGTCGCGCCACATCGAAGGCGACAACTTCCTGTCGGTGGCGGCCGAGATCGCCGCCACGCATCACGAGAAATGGGACGGCTCCGGCTATCCGGCCGGCCTGAAAGGTCCGGCGATTCCGCTGTCGGGCCGCATCATGGCGGTGGCCGACGTCTACGACGCGCTCGTCAACCGGCGCTGCTACAAGCCGCCGTTCCCCCACGCCCAGGCGATGGCGATGATGGGCGAGCTGCGCGGCGCGACCTTCGACCCGGCCGTGCTTGATGCCTTCTTTGAAATCGAAGACGAGATCACCCGCATCGCCGGCGAATTCCGCGACGAAGCCGCAGCGGCGGCGGCCGGCGGCGGCGCGCACGTCGGCAGTGATGCGTTCTACGACGGCGCAGACGCCGGCCTCGGCTTTGCGACGCCGGCCTTGGCGGTACAGGACTGACGATCCCGCCGGTGCTGCGCCGGCGTGGATCCGCGCGGCGAGCGGCATGTGAGCGACGCAAACGGCATCACCGCGCGATGGCGGCGGGAGGTGCAGGCTCGAATCCTCGGCATCGCCGCAGCTGACCGGAACCCTGCCATGCGCCCTATCCCGACGTTCGCGCTACTCACGCTGATGGTGTGCACGGGGCCGGCGTGCTCTGCGCCGCCGCCTGCGCAGTCGACCGCAACACCGGCCACCGCAGCCGTTGTTGAAAACGCGCCGACGTACGGTTCCGTGCGACGCAGCGCGGACGGTATCGGCAAGACCTACCAGGGCCGCGAGATCTCAGCCGTCATGGGCTGGCAGGGCGCCGCATGGCTGGAGCGCGAGGAACGCGAGCGCGAGGAGCGCGGCAGCCTGCTGTTGCAGGAACTGGCGCTTGGGCCGGGCATGGCGATCGCGGATGTCGGCGCGGGTACCGGCTACTACGCGCGTCGCATGGCGCCGATGGTGGCGCCCGCCGGCAAGATCTATGCGGTGGACGTGCAGCCGCAGATGGTGGCGATGCTCACGCAGCTGGCCGCACAGCCGGGACTCGACAACCTCGTGCCGGTGCAGGCCAGCGCCACCGATCCCGGACTCGCGCCTGAGTCGATCGATCTGGCGCTGATGGTGGACGTCTACCACGAGCTGGAATACCCGCACGAGGTGCTCCAGTCGCTGGTGCGCGCATTGCGGCCCGGCGGGCGACTGGTGTTCGTCGAATACCGCGCCGAGGACGACGACGTGCCGATCAAGCCGCTGCACAAGATGAGCGAAGCGCAGATCCGCAAGGAAGCGGCGCTGCACCCGCTGGTCTGGGAGCGCACCGCCGACACATTGCCGTGGCAGCACGCGGTGGTGTTCCGCAAGCGCTGAAGACCGCGAGGTCCAAGCGCGTGCGGATGCGCACGTCGCTTATTTGCGCGCGTCGAGCAGTTCCACCTCGAACACCAGTGACGCGCCCGGCGGAATCACACCACCGGCGCCGCTGTCGCCATAGCCGAGCCACGCCGGAATGTGCAGTTCGCGCGTACCGCCCGGCCGCATGCCGGCAACGCCTTCATCCCAGCCGCGGATAACGCGACCAGCGCCGAGTTCGAACACGAAAGGCTGGCCGCGATCATGCGAACTGTCGAACTGCGCGCCGCGCTTGTCGGTGGCGTTCTGGTCGTAGAGCCAGCCGGTGTAGTGCACGGTGACCGTATCGCCGGTTGCCGCAGGCGCGCCGTCGCCCGCCGTCACGTCGATGCGCTGCAGTTCGGGCACGTCGCCACCGGTGTAGGGCGGCGGGCTACCGCAGGCGGCGAGCAGCAGGACGGACAGGCAGGCGATGTGGCGGAGCGATCGGCGGGTCATGAGATTCAGCGTTGCGGACAGGCGTGGCAGGGTAGCCCAAGGCGACGATAACGACGCGGCCACGTCCACGCGCGCGCGATCGACAGAACTTCGACGCGCTATTTCGATCCGCGCGTCTCCAGCAGGGCGCGCAGCTCGCGGATATCGCCACGCAGTGCGCGCACTTCCGTCTGCAGCTCGGCTTCGATGCGGTCCTGTGTGCGGTCGATCGCATCCAGCGTGTCGTCGTGCTCGGCCTTGGACACCGTCTGCATCGCATCGACGATGACGCCGATGAAGAGGTTGAGCATGGTGAAGCTGGCGACGAGGATGAAGGGAATGAAGAACGCCCAGGCGTAGGGGAACTCGGCCATCATCGGACGCGTCGTGCCGGTGGACCAGCTGTCGAGCGTCATGATCTCGAACAGCGAATACAGCGAGCGGCCGAGCGTGCCGAAGCGGTCCGGGTAGGCGCCACCGAACAGGTTGGTCGCGATCACCGCGCACACGTAATAGATGATCAACAGCACCGCGCCGATCGACAGCAGGCCGGGCACGGCGCCGAGCAGGGCGCCGACCACGCGGCGCATCGACGGCACGATGGTCAGCACGCGCAACACGCGCAGCACACGCAATGCACGCAGCACCGAGAACGGGCCGGTGGCCGGTACGAGCGCGATCGCGACGACGGCGAAGTCGAACAGGCTCCAGGGATCGCGGAAGAATTGCGCACGGTGGACGTACAGGCGGATCGCGATCTCGATGACGAAGACCGTCAGGATCGCGGTGTCGACGGCGCGGATCACATCGCCGGCCGCGGCCATGATCTCCGGCGAGGTTTCCAGGCCCAGCAGCACGGCGTTGATGATGATCAGCGCGAGGATGCCCGCCTGCACACGCGGATGGACGACGAAGGCATGCAGTCGGCCACGCAGGCCGGAATGCGGAAGTGTGCGGGTCTCGCGCATGGCGTCTCCAGAAGGCGCGGTGCGAAAACCGGCGGGACGGAACGGACAACAGAGCGGACACATTGGAATGTCGCATCGGCGATGCGTCAAGTTCGCGAGGGCGCCTGCGACGTCCGGCTGCGCCTGTACCTGCACCCGGTCAGGGAGACGATGCAGACGCCTCGCGCACGAGCGTCATGTCGCCTGCGCGCGGTCCCGGCGTCACGGTCCAGCCCGGCGCCAGGGTCAGCGTCCAGCCTTCGCCGCGTCTGCCATCCCCGTTGCGCGGCAGCGCCACGGTCGCACGCGTGTAATCGGCGTGGATCAGCGCCGCGCCGCCCTCGACGACGTCGAGCGCGCCCCAGGTGTCGGTCAGTCGCAGGGTGGGGTAGACGGTGCCGACGTCGTCGAGCGCGGCGAGCGTCTGCGGATTGAACTGGAGATTCATGTGCTGCAGCGGCAACACGAGCACCGGGCCGTCCACGAGCGTCGCGCGCCAGTGCGACACCCGGGCCAGACGCTCCCGGTCACGCGTGTCCTCAGCGCTGCGCAGGCTGCCATCGGCGTCGTAACGGCGCTGGCGGGCATCGAGATCGGCGAGCGACGCGACGTCGATGCGGAGCGCCTGCGCGAGCAGGGTGCCGAGGTCGGCATCCGCGCCGAGTCGGCTGCGCCACATGGGATCGGCGTCGTCGAGCAGCAGTCCGTAGGCCGGACCGCTGGCATACGCGAACGAACGCACGAAGCTGGGTGCGCCGATGGACCGGGCGAGGTCGAAGACGGCGAAAGCGCGGCGCTCCTCGTCGCGCGCCAGGCCCAGGCGCACGCCGGTGTACTCGGCGATGCCTTCGTTGATTTCGAGCGCCGCTTCCTCTGCGGCCGCATCGGCGAACAGGCGACGGCGTTCGGCGCGGAACGCGAGCGCATCGCCGACGTGCGCACGGCGGACATCGGCGTCGACCGCCAGCACCGCGCGGGCGAGGGCGCGCCATTCGAGTTGCAGCAGATAGCGGCCGTCCCGCGTGTCGAGATGGCGGTTGCCGGCTTCCTTGCGCGTGAGGCCGAGCGTCGGCTGGATGCGGTGGAACATCTCGTGCATCAGCAGCACGCGCAGCAGGCTCGATTCAAGCGGCACCGGCCACAGCAGTTGCGTCCAGTCCGAGCCCGACCACTCCACGCGCGTATTCGCGAGAATCGCCGTCTCCGGCAACGTGCCGACGAAGACGCCCTCCTGCTCGACGAGCACGCCGCCGGGATCCTGGCGGTTCGCGATGACCGCACGATCCGCGGGATCGACGACGAGGATCGGGCCGCACAGCGATTCGCCCCACAGCGCACCGCCGTCGCGCTCGCACAGCGTGTCCGCCGTCTCGAAGACGCGAACCGCGCCGTCGCGATCGGGCGCGGCCTGCACGGGCAGCGCGACGGCGCACGCCAGCAGGCACGTCAGGGCGGCAAGGGGATGCAGCGGATGCGGACGGGACATGGCGTTATCGTGCGGCGTGGTCGTGCGGAGCATAGCCAAGCCGAGCATCCTGACAAAAGTGCGCGCGGGTAGAGGGATCACACCGCACGTCGTCGCGGCGTGCCCTGCTGCTGCAAGGCATGCAGACACCACGCATGTCGTACGTTCGGCACATCGCAGCATGCCCGCTTTCGGTTACGGTGCCGGACACCCTTGATTACCGGGAATTCCGCGCAATGGCGTCAGCAATGTTCCGTTCGATGGTGTCCTGTATCGCGCTCGTTCTGCTGCCCGTGGTGGGCGCAGCGGCGTCATCGCACTCGCAAGCAGAGATGTCGGACGCCTATGCCCGAGCTGCGCGTGTGCTCGACGGCAACCTCGCCGGCGAGATGCGCAATGCGCGCGTCGTGCCGCACTGGATCGAGGGTGGCGACCGCTTCTGGTACCGGCGCGACGGCGCTGATGGTGTGGAATGGGTGATCGTCACCGCATCGACCGGTGAACGCGTGCCCGCCTTCGATGCAGGACGCCTGCGTGAGGCGGCCGTGCGCGCGGTGAATGGCACCGCGCTGCCCGATGATCTGCCGGTGACCGGCATCACCGCGACGGATGTCACGCTCACACTCGCGGGTCGCAGCGTGCGTTGCATGCTGGCGGATTACGTCTGCATCGGTACTGCAGTGCCTGCGACGCCTGGTGTCCTGTGGTCGCCGGACGGCGAGCACGGCGTAGTCGTGCGCGAGCACAACCTGTGGCTGCAGTCGCGCGACGCCGCCGAGCCGGTGCAACTGACCCACGATGGCGTCGAACATTTTGCGTACGGCACGCCGCCGGGCACGTCGCTGTTCGCGATTCCGCGTATGCGTGCGCGCCAGCCGCTGCCGCCATCCGGGCTGAATTGGTCGCCAGACGGCAAGCGCCTGATCAGCCTGCGCGTCGACGAGCGCAATGTGCGGCCATATCCCTTCGTCGAATCCGTGCCGCAGGACGGCAGCCACGGTCCGAAGCTCTGGTTACCGCGGATTCCATTGCTCGGTGATGCCGAACGCGGCATGCCCGAGGTCGTGGTACTGGACGTCGCGACCCGGGCTGCAACAGCCGTGCGGCTGCCGGATGGCTGGCAATTCGCGCAGACCGTTTTCCACTGGTCCCACGACGGTCGACGCGCCTGGGGCCTCGCCGCGACGCGCGCGCAAAGTGAGATCGCACTGGCGGAAATCGATCTGGCCAAAGGTGCAGTGCGCCTGGTCGTGCGTGAGCAGATGCAGGGCATCGGTCGCTTCAATGCCTTCGTCTACAGCCCGCCGAACGTGCGGATTCTCGAAGACAGCAACGAAGCGGTGTGGTTCTCCGAACGCGACGGATGGGGGCAGCTCTATCTGTACGACCTCGCGACCGGCGCGCTGACGCGCCAGCTGACCAGTGGCCAGCGCACGGTCCGCGACCTCATCGGTGTCGACCTGGCGCAGCGACACCTGTTCTTCACTGCAGGCGGCACCGATGCGGATCCTGATCCGTACCAGGTGCATCTGCACGCGGTATCGCTCGATGGCGGCGCGGCGCGACTGCTCACGCCGGAAGCAGGGGTCCACGCCGTCGGGCGTACGCCGATCGGCAATGGCGTTCCCGACTCCGGTTCGACTGCGGGCCTGTCGCCCGATGGGAAATGGCTGGTCGACACCTGGTCGAGCTTCGAACAGCCACCGGTGACGGTGCTGCGTTCGGCGGCGGATGGCCAGGTGGTGCGTACGCTGGAAACCGCTGACGTGTCGGCGCTGATCGACGCCGGCTGGCGCGCGCCGACGCGGGTCAAGCTGCTGTCCGCCGATGGCCGCACGCCGATCTGGGGCTCGGTCTACTTCCCGCGCGATATGCAGCCAGGGCTCAAGTATCCGGTGATCGATGCGATCTATGCCGGGCCCCAGGTGATCAACGCTGCGCCGGCCTACGAGGACGCCGTTGCCGCGTTGAATCCGCGTGCGCGGGCCAGCCTGGCGGAACTCGGCTTCATCGTGGTCACCATCGATGCACGCGGCACGCCCGGCCGCTCCAAGGCCTTCAACAATTTCAGCTACGAGGCATTCGCGGAACCTGCGCTTGCAGACCACGTCGCCGGCATTCGCCAGCTTGCCGCGCGCTACGGCAACTTCGATCTCGACCGGGTCGGCATCTACGGCCATTCGTTCGGTGGCTACACGTCCGCGCGCGGCATCCTGAGCTATCCGGACTTCTTCAAGGTCGCGGTCTCCTCTGCCGGCCCGCACAATTTCCAGGGGTTCTACTCGGTCGAAGGCCTGTTTCCGGCACCTGATTACGGCAATGGGCGCGTGGCCGCGCCCGATCCGCAGGCGATCCCGCTGAACTACGCGCCGCTCGATTCGTTGCCGCTGGCGTCGCAGCTCAAAGGCAAACTGCTGCTGGTCTACGGTGAGCTCGACGAGAACGCGCCACCAACCACCACCCTGCAGCTGATCGACGCGTTGACCAGGGCCAACAAGCCGTACGACCTGCTGTATCTGCCGAACCGCGACCACGGCTTTTTCCGGACCGACGCGTACTACACGCAACGGATGTGGGATTACTTCGTCGAGCATCTGCTGGGCGAGACGCCACCGACCGACTTCACGCTGGAACTGAAAGCGCCGGTGTCGACCAGCGGTTTCTGACTGGCCGGACGCGACGGGGCGGAAGATGCATCACTCGGGCGGTCTAGGGTCCGCCCGAGTGATGCACCGTCGCGCGCAACGCTACGCTCGACGTGTCGCCGTCTGTTGGACCGTCCCCATGAATGCGATCGTCGATGCCGTCCGTGATTTCGTCCAGACGACTGCCCAGACCTACCAGAGCGCTGTCCAGCCCAGGATCGATGCGCTGGGCGAGGCTTTCGGACAGATGGTGGAGGACGCGGTGGTCAGCGGCGTGCAGTCGCTGGCGTCGGATCCTTCGGGTTACGCCGTTGACGCCTACCTGCTTCCGGCCACAGTCGCCGCGACAGTACTGGCGCCCGCTTTCGAAGTCGGCGCCGCCGTCCACCAGGCCGGCGGTCCCGGCGCGGTGGCTTTGAATCTGGCACTCCACGGGCGCAATGAGGCCGTGCGCATCCAGCATGAGCTGCAGCAGAATCCAGCCGGCTTCGTCGACTGGCTGCTGGGTCCGGACGGGCCGAAGGTCTCCGACGTCACGGCGCAGGTGCCGGGCCTGCAGAGCGCGATCGGCAATGCGATGGACATCGCCATGGGCAACCGCTGGATCGCGGGGCCGGTGGGACAGGCGTTCGGCTTCGAATACGATGCGCAGAACGACATCTACACGACCAACGAAACGTCGATCCAGAGCTACGGCGGTTTCCACGACATCTACGACCAGGCCGGCAAGGGACTCGGCATGGATCTCGACGAGAGCGTCATGATCTTCACCGTCGGCGATGTCGAATACCGGCTGGAGCTGTGGAAGGGGGATTACGGCGTAGGCGGGGCATTCGGGGGCGAGATCGCGCTGTACACCAACGGTGCCGGCGATCGTGGCGCGCTGGGCGATCAGCTCGAACAGATCGACGGGTACTACTCGGCCGCGAATGGCGACAACCAGATCGGCATGTCGCAGACGATCTACAACACCGAGACCGGCGAGGTGTATTTCACCAGCACCGGCAATGAAACGCAGTTCTGGAATCTCGCGATCCGCACCGATCCCGCTGTGAACCACGAGAACCTCGGCCAGCGTGGCGAGCTGACCTTGCCTGCGGACATGTCTGCAGGCGAGCAGTCCGCACTGGCGGATGCGATCGTCGAACAGCTGGAAAGCAAGGACGGCATTGAAGACGTGCAGGTCCGAACGAATGCGGACGGCTCGACCTCGATCTCCTACGACTGGAGCGGCGAAGGCGATCGCTGAGTGGAACCCGGCGCGCTGGCGCCAGTTGCGAACGCGTTGAGGCTGCAATGACTCGGCCGGATTGACGCGCCGGATGTCGACTCGGCATCCATCAGAGCACCTGCGGCTCCTGTATCGATCGAACCCCGGCGCTTGGCGCAGGTGGGTTCTGCAACTGTGCACTCGCCCATCGATCTGCGGATTGCACGCCTCCAGTGGATGCGTCATCGACGTGTGTCCAGACGGACCTGCAGACGGGGATGCCGCACGCGATGAACCAAATCCCGCACGCACGGTCTGATTTGGTGCCTCGCATGCGTGAGGCCTCTGATCTGTCGTGTCCACGGAAGGATGTGCCTCCATGTCGCTTGCGATCGAACTGCGTGCCGTCGACAAGTCCTTCGGGCACCACCCTGTGCTGCGGCAACTCGATCTGCAGGTACCCGAACGCAGCGTGTTCGCGTTTCTCGGCAACAACGGCCATGGCAAGTCGACGACGATCCGCCTGATCGCCGGTCTCGCGCATGCCGATGCCGGCAGCGTGCAGGTGTTGGGCCGCGACATCCGGCGCGAACGGGAACAGGTGCTCGCCGACATGGGCTGCCTGATCGAAGCCCCCAGCGCATACCCCAATCTCACCGCCCACGAATTCCTGTCGATCGCGACGCGGCTCAAGCGTCTGCCCGCCACCGAGATCGGCCGCGTGCTGGACGTCGTCGGACTGCAAGTTGATCGGCGTCAGCGCATCGCGCACTTCTCGCTCGGCATGAAGCAGCGGCTCGCGCTCGCGTTTGCGCTGGTCGGCAGGCCGCGCCTGCTGGTACTCGACGAGCCGACCAACGGCCTCGATCCGGACGGCATGCAGGACATCCGCCGTCTGCTGTCGACACTGCCCGAGCGCGCCGGCTGCACGATCTTCTTCTCCAGCCATCTGCTGGACGAGGTGGAGAAGACCGCGACCCACATGGCGGTGCTGCGATCCGGCTCGGTGCAGCTGCAGGCGTCGATCCGCGATCTCAACCGTGCCTTGCCCAGTGTGCTGTCGCTGGATGTCGATGCGCCGGCGCGCGCAGCCGCCGTGCTGCAGGCCGGTGGTCACGCGGCCGTGGTGGACGGGGCAGGGCGCGTCGCGATTGCGGAGGTGACACGCGAGGCTGCCGGGCAGGTGCATCGCACGCTGGTGGACGCGGGCCTCACATTGTTCGAATCGGTACACCGCAAACCGAGCCTGGAGCAATGGTTCCTGGAGACCGCGGGCGCCGAGGGCGACGCGCCATGATCGGTCAGCTGTTTCTGGTCGAGCTGCTGAAGATCCGGCGATCGCTCGTGCTCGTGATGACCCTGGTCTGTCCGCTGGCGATCGTGGGTTTCATGTTCTTGATGACGCTGCGGGCGTGGGACCCGCCGGAGATGACCGGCGCGGACATGGCGCGGTTCTGGTCGGATGTCGTGTCGACCTGGGCCTACTTCATGCTGCCGCTGTTCGTCGCGCTCACCACGAGCCTCATCCACGGCCACGAGCATCGCAATCAGACATGGCGGCTGATGCTCAGCCTGCCGATCGGTGTGGACACGCTCTACATCGCCAAGGCGTTGCTGGCGATCGCACTGACGCTGTGCGCCCACGTCATCCTGCTGGTATCGATCGTGCTCGCGCTCTGGGCGTTCGGCCTGGCCGGCTACGACCTGACGGGTGCGTTCGACCTGCGCTCGTGGCGCGTGCTGTGGGCGCCTGCCGCGGCGGCGTTGCCGATGCTGGCGATCCAGCACGGTCTGGCCTGGCACTTCCGCAGTCTCGTACCGCCGTTGTCGATCGCGGTGGTCGCCACGTTCGTCGGCATGGAACTCGCCGCGACCAGGCTCTGGGTCTGGGTGCCCTGGAGTTACCCGACGGTGTCGATCACGGCGCAGACCGTCGAGGCGCAGCGGCTGGCGGTCCTGTTGTCGCCGGTGATCGGCGCAGTGGCGTTCCAGCTGGGTCTTCGCCAGCTGCGACGTCAGGAGATCGTCTGACGGACCGAAGATGCGATCGACCGTCCGGAGTAGCCGTGTCATTCCATGCCTTTGGGGCTCGCGACTTCCGGCATGTGCGCAGTCCGGGCGCGCGCCGTACGTTGGAGCCTCGCCGGACCCGCTTGCACAGTGCAGCCGGGCCGGTGCCGCCGACGGAGCTGCCCGATGTCATGCCGATTGCCGTGTGCCGCACTCCTGCTTGCCACCGCCGCAGTGTGCGCGGACGCCCATGCGGCGGCGCCGTCGCCCGAACCGGCCAAGGTGATGATGCTGGGCGTGTTCCACTTCGAGAATCCCGGCCTGGACGTGGTCAAGTCGGAGGTCGTCGACGTCACGACTGACGACAACCAGGCGTATCTGATGGGCCTGGCGACGCGCATCGCGGCGTTCCATCCCACTGATGTGCTGGTGGAGTGCGAGCCGTCCGCGCAACCGGCGCAGGACGCCGCCTACGCCGCGTGGCGCGACGGAACGGCAGCGCTGAGTGTCGACGAGACGCAGCAGATCGGGTTCCGTGTGGCGAAGGCGGCGGGCCTGCCGGGCGTGACCTGTTTCGACGAGGGCGACGTGCACTGGAATGGCGAACCGCTGTTCGCGTACGTCGATGCGCATGCGCCGGCGCAGAAGGTCGCCATGGATGCGGTGTTCGCAGCGCTGTCGGCGCGCACGACCCGCGAGCAGACCACGCTGCCGCTGCACGAGCTGCTGCGTCTGACCAACGATGCCGAACGCGATCGCGAGAACAAGGATCTCTACCTGTTCACCAACGCCGTCGACGCCGGCGGCAGCTTCGTCGGCGCCGATGCGTCGGCGAGCTGGTGGCATCGCAACTTCCGCATGTACGCCAACGTGCAGAAAGCCGCGGCGCCGGGTCATCGCGTCGTGGTGATCGCCGGCGCGGGCCACACTGCGATCCTCAAGGATCTGCTCGCGATCGACGGCGCGCGGCAGGCCGAGGATGTCACCGGCTATCTGATGCCCTGACCGCACGCGCACTGTCTCCAGACCGCTTCGGGTGCCGCCGCGCGCCGCAGGCGTGTGCGTACCCGCATGCCGGGACTCGCGATCCGCCGCTGCGGACGTCACCGGCGCAGGTCTGCCGGGCGCGTCGCGCACGCAGCCCGGCCACGCCACGCACGCGCCAGCCGCGTATCCTGTGCGCCGCACGCGCCTGCCAGGGCGCCTGCGGATCAGACCTGAGGATGTCGACGATGGCCCGAATGAAACGCGACCCGACCCGGGAGCGGAACCTGACGCACGATTACGCCAAATGGCTGCTCAACGAGAAGCGCGAGCGGAGCGACGCCAACGGCAAGCTGTTCGCGCGCACGCACACCACGCGCGGCCGCCGCTTCCACGGGTACAACGAGGAAGAGGTCTGCAAGATCATCGGCGTGGATTTCTACGGCTGATCGCCCGGCCGGCGGCGCGATCGCGCGACGTCGGGCCATTTTTCGCTCTCCTTTGTCCTTTCTTCGAATTGTCCCGTCCGATGACCTCGCTCCGCGTTGCGTTGATCTTTCTGGCCGTCGTGGCCAACACCGTCGTACACGTGCCGCTGCTGCTCGCGGCCGCTCTGGTCAAGGCGGTGCTGCCGTCCGCGCGCCTGCGCCTGGCCTGCAATTCGGTCCTCACGGGGCTGACCGAGCGCTGGATCGCGGTGAACACCTGGTTGGTCGACCGCTACAGCGGGACGCGTTTCGAGGTCACCGGCCTGGAGGGGCTGCAGGCCGATGGACACTATCTGGTACTGGCCAACCACCAGAGCTGGGTCGACATCGTGGTGCTGCAGAAGGTGTTCAACCGGCGCATTCCGCTGATGCGGTTCTTCCTGAAGCGGCAACTGTTCTGGGTGCCGCTGCTGGGTCTGGCGTGGTGGGCGCTCGATTTTCCGTTCATGGGCCGCCACACGCGCGCGCAGATCGCGCGTAACCCGGAGCTGGGACGCCGCGACATGCAGGCCACGCGCCGGGCCTGCGAGAAGTTCCGCGACATCCCGGTGTCGGTGATGAACTTCGTTGAAGGCACGCGCTTCACTCCGGAGAAGCATGCGCGCCAGGATTCACCGTACCGGCATCTACTCAAGCCCAAGGCGGGCGGCGTGGCCTACGTGCTCGATGCCATGGGCGATGCCCTGCACGGCATCATCGATGTGACGATCGCCTACCCCGGTGGTCGCCCGACCATGGTCGATCTGCTGGCAGGCCGCGTGCCCGCCGTGCACATCGACGTGAAACAACGCCCGATGCCCCACGATATTCTCCGCAGCGGAGACAGTGAGGATCGCGCCAAACGCGCCCGGTTCCAGCAATGGATCAACGCGATCTGGCAGGAGAAGGACGAAGCGCTCGCCCGGGTTCTGGAGCGCTGATCGCGCACTGTCGCGGCATGAACGGGATGCGGCGCGGACGTGCGCCGCTCCACGCACCAACCACGCGGCGAGAGGGCACGTCCTCGCCGGCGTCTCCATCGAGCGTCTGGCCCACAATGCGCGGATCCACGATGCCCGGAATCGACGTGCTGCGAACCTTGCGTGTCTGCATGCTGCTGGTGCTGTGCGGCTTGCCCGTGCTGGCCTGCGCCGCGCGCGAGCGCCACGTGGTCGAAGCGGGCACCTGCGGCGGCTATCCGCGCCTCGCCATCGAGACGATGCGCGGCATGTGCGCGGGACTGGTGGTCGGGCCGACAACGGTGGCGCCGTCGCGCACGCTGCGGCTGCCGCGCTCGCTGCTGCAGCTCGACGCCGACACCTGGCTGGTGACCGATCTGGGCGCTTGGGACGGCACGCGCGGCATGGTGTGGCGGCTGCGCACCGGCGCGGATGGCGCGGTCGAGGTGCAGCCTGTGCTCGACGGCCTGCATCTGCCGCACGCGATCGCACGCGGCCCGGATGGCCGCGTCTACGTCGGCGAGATGAGCCGCATTGTCCGCTTCGATCCCGATGCGGAGACGCCGGGCGACACCATCGAAGACGTGATCAGCGACCTGCCCGACAACCGCCTGCACGTGCATCGCCATCCGTTGTCCAAATTCGTGTTCCTCCCCGATGGCGACCTGCTGGTCAATGTGGGCGCGCCGAGCGATCAGTGCACCGGCGCCGATGCGAAAACGGCGTCGGGCCTGTGCGCACAGAGCGAGGGCGCCGAGGATGCCGCGAGCCTGCGCCGGTATCCCTACGACGGCGACGGGCGCTGGTCCTCGGACTACACCGTCTTCGCCCGTGGATTGCGCAACGCCCTGGCGCTCGCGGTGCATTCCTCGGGCACCGTGCTGCAGGGCGAGAACAGCTACGACTTCGACAGCCGCTGGTCGCCGTTCGAGGAACTCAACATCATCGAGACCGGCCGCCATTACGGCTGGCCCTACTGCGCCGACACCGTGCAGGCCACGCCCGCGTGGCGCGACAGGGCCGACTGGTGCCGTTCCGACGCGTACACCGCGCCTGCGCTGTTGCTGCCGCCGCATGCCGCGCCGCTGGACATGCTCTGGTACGAGGGCGCGATGTTTCCCGCGCTGCAGGGACGGCTGCTGATGAGCTGGCACGGCCATCGCTCGGTGGGCGGCCGCATCGCGAGTTTTGCGGTCGATGCGCGCGGCGTGCCGACGCCCGATGCCAATCCGCGCTTTCCGGTCTACGGGCAGGGCATGCGCGCCTACGGCGCCGGCCCTGCGGCCACGCCGGTGGTGCTGACGCCGGGCTGGGGCCTGAAGCGCGGCGTGCGCCCGCAGGGCTCGCCGGTGGGTCTGGCGGTCGCCCACGATGGCGCGATCTGGGCGACGGACGATCGCGCGGGCCTGGTGATCCGGTTCGCGCGGGACGATTGAGCGCGCGGCGCGGAGGCGTCACGGCGGTCCCGATGTCATCCCGCATCGTCATCGTGCTGCCCACGGACGCACCGTCGTCTAGTCTGTGCAGCCCGCATTCGACCGAGTCGTCCCGATGAAGCTCCAGCTGTCCCTCGAGTGGTTCCTCAATCCCGACCATCTGCCGCTGATCGCCGGCATCCAGCTGGGCTGGTATCGCGACGCGGGCCTCGAACTCGAATTGCTGGTACCCGACGATCACTACGACGGACTGGCGGCGACGGTCAGCGGCGACGTCGCGTTCGCGTGCAACGAGCCGCTGCACATGATCGATGCGGACCGCCCCGGCCTCAAGGCGCTCGGCTGCTTCTTCGAAACCGATGGCGGCATCCTGTTGCAACGCGCGGCCGGGCAGCGGCTTCTCGAAGGCGGCACGGTCCGGCTGGCGTCGCCGGTCGCGGGCGGCGTGACGGATGCGATCGCCGTCGAGATCCTGTCGCGCTGGTGCGTGCAGCAGGGCGCGGCGTTCGACGCGTCGCAGGTCGTGATCGAGAGCGCGGGCTTCGAGCATCTCGCCAACCTGCGTGCGGGCTTCGACGGCGCGTGGCTGTGCTTCGCCAACTTCGAAGGTGTCGAAGCACGGCTCGCGGGGCTCGACACGCACTTCATCGCCACGCACGAGGTGGGTCTGCACAACTTCTCGGCGCTGGAACTCTTCACCTCGCAGGCGTTCCTCGCCGAACATGCCGACGTGGTGGCGACCGTGACACGGCTGGTCGGGCAGGGCGCGACGCTGTGCCGCGACGATCCCGCGCAGGCCGCTGCCCTCTGGTACGCCTACAGCGGCACCGAAGCCACCGCGCTGATGGACGCGATCATCGCCGACACCTGTCCGCGCGTGGTCGGCCCCGTGCAGCGCGATGCCGGCCGCTGGCAGGGCATGTGGGACCAGTTCGACCGGCTGGGGCTGAGCCAGGTCGATCGCGCCGGCTACGCGGCGCTCTACGCATGATCCGCGCGCTCGCGCTGTCCAGGCCGATCGCAGGCGCGCGCGCATGAAGATCGCGATCCTCGACGACTACCAGGACGCCGTGCGCCGGCTCGACTGCTTCCGGCTGCTCGATGGACACGACGTCACCGTGTTCAACCGGACACTCGAAGGCGATGCGCTGGCGGACGCGCTGGCCGGCTTCGATGCAGTCGTGCTCATCCGCGAGCGCACGCACATCGACGCCGCACTGCTGGCGCGATTGCCGGCGCTGAAGGTGATCTCGCAGACCGGCAAGGCCGGTCGGCACATCGATCTCGCCGCGGCCGCGGCGCGCGGCATCGCCGTGCTGGAAGGCGAGGGCGATCCGACCGCGCCGGCCGAACTGACCTGGGCACTGGTGATGGCGGCCTATCGCCGCGTGCCGCAGTACGTCGCGCAACTGCAGGCCGGCGTGTGGCAGTCGAGTGTGACGCAGCCCGGACTCGAGCGCATCGGCCGTACGCTGCGTGGCGATGTGCTCGGGATCTGGGGCTACGGCAGGATCGGCCGGCTCGTCGCCGGCTACGGCCGGGCCTTCGGCATGCAGGTGCGCGTCTGGGGACGGGCCGGCAGTCGGGAGCGGGCCCTCGCGGACGGCGTCGCCGTGGCCGAATCGCGCGAGGCCTTCTTCGCGCAGGCCGATGTGCTGTCGCTGCACCTGCGGCTCGACGATGCGACGCGCGGCATCGTCACCGGTGACGACCTCGCGCGCATGAAGCCGACCGCGTTGCTGGTCAACACGAGCCGCGCGGAACTCGTCGAACGCGGCGCAGTCGAGCGCGCGCTGCAGGCCGGCCGACCGGGCTTCTGGGCGCTCGACGTGTTCGAGCAGGAGCCGCTGCCGGCGACCTCGCCGCTGCTGCACAACGATGCGGTGATCGCGACGCCGCATCTGGGCTACGTCGAGCAGGCGAGCTACGCACTGTATTTCTTCAGTGCGTTCCGCAATCTGGTCGCGTTCTTCGCAGCGCGCCGCTGATCCGCCGTGATCCGCACAAAAGAAGCCCCGCAGTGCGGGGCTTTTTTCTGGCTCCGATGCGTGCGATGACTCAGCCCGCAGGCAGCTCGCACTTCATCCTGCCGTCCACGTAGTACGGCTTCGGGACGTCGGGATTCTCGCTGGTGCGCTCGAACACGACCTCGAACGAATCGACATCCGGCGTGCCCTTGCGGTCGGTGCAGGCGTCCTGGAGCTTCTGCTTGACCGCGGCGAGACCGGCGTCGCGATTCGCCCCGTCGGCGCTGTTGGTCAGGTTGACGACTTCGGCGAATGCCTGCGGGCTGATGGCCAGCAGACAGCCGGCGAGGGCGACGATGTGCACGTGCTTCATGGCATCTCCTTGAGGTGGTGGTGATCCGGTATCCCGTCGCGACACCGCGGCAATGGCCGGTTCGCGGACCGCCGTATCCTAAGCCGCACCGGTGAACATCCCGTTCTCGGCTGCACGCGACCGATGCCGGCGCGTATCACGCGCATGCGCTCAGATGCCGCTACGCCACGCCGCATGGCGTCGACGCCAGCTGCCCGCGAGCTGCGCGGGCGATTCCGCATAGAGCCGCGTGCCCAACGCGTGCGCGCGACGCGCCAGTGCGCGCTGCTGTGCCCGGAGGGGCGCCTCCAGTGCAGCCACGATTCCGGCGTCCACGCCGGTCATCGCATGCAGGTGGTCGGCCAGCACCGCGAGGTCGTGATGCAGGCCGAGCGTGTCGCCCAGTTCCACGGCGCAGACATGGATCGCGCGCATCGGGCCGGGCCACACCGGTTGCAGCAGGCGCAGGTGGAAGGCGTGGTCCTTGGTGCGCTTGCGCCAGTCGTGGAAGGCCTCGTCGTCGCCAGCCCCGCCAGCCGCGCGCATCGCCTTGCGGGCACGACGGTAGCTGGAGGTCAGGCCGGCCTCGAACGCCTCGAATCCGTCATCGGCGAGCCGCCAGGTCGCGATGCGCGGCAACGCCGCTTGCAGTTCCGATCTCGCCGCATCGAGCAGGGTGTCGGGATCGTGTGCAGTCTCGACCGCCTTGCCGTGCTGCACGAGCAGCTGTCGCACGGACCCGACCGCGTCCGCGTGCGCCGGCCCGGCATGCGCGGCCACGCGTTCGAAGGTCCCGATCAGTACATCGGCATCGCGCTTCGGGCCGAGCGGCGCCGCGATCCCGCGGAAGGCCGTGTTCTCGGCCCGGTATCCGTCGAACGATGGACGCACCAGACGCAGCAGGCCCCGGATCTTCTTGATGCGTTTGCGCACGTCGTGGATGGCACCTGCGGTGTCGACCGCAGCCGTGTCGATGCTGCGGATCGCCGCCTGCACCTGCTCGCGCGCGATGCGGCGCAGCGACGTCTGCGCTTTCGAATCCTTGCGTCTGATGCGATACGCCATGCCACGCTCCCGTCGTCCGGAGATCCAGCACCCGTGACACTCACGCACGGGTGACCCGGGCGCTAGCCTTCGGGCGGCCCGTCGTCCGCGTTGCGCGCTTCGCTCGGCACGCGCCGCACCCGCGCCCGGTAGGCGCCCACGTTGTCGCCCTGGATGCGCGTGGCCTGGGTGCCGGTGATGGTGCCGACCTTCGCGTCGTTGCCGGTCACCGGCTTGGCGTCGATGCTGGTTTCGCGTTCGAAGGCGTGCGACTTGTCGGTGTTGCGGTAGAACCGGTACAGCGCCCAGTACAGCGCGGTCGCACCGGCGGGGCCGGAGAGCAGCAGCCACAGTCCACTGTCGTCGCTCATGACATGCCCACCAGAATCATGATCGCGATGCCCTCGATGAAGGTGCCGGCGGTCAACGCGGCCAGCAGCAGTTTCCATTGCTGCACGGGCACGCTGCCCATGGTTTCGCCGGTCCGGCCGTTGACCGCGATGTAGTGCAGCAGGCCGCCGTTCCGGCCGGGCTGGTGATACGAGTACAGCCAGACCGGCAGGTACATCGAGACCCAGCGCGTGCCGTGCACGTCGAGCTGTTCCTGCTCCCAGCGCACGCCGCGATCGAACCGCCGCGTCGTGCCTTCCACCTGCGCGCGCGCGATCGACAGCAGCTGGTCTTCCAGACGCGGCTGCAGCTGCTGCACGTTGCTGTTGCGCTTCTCGGAGGTGAAGCCCGACAGGTAGGACGCGTTCCACTTCACCGCGTTCTTGGTGTCGAACGGCAGGATCGTGTTGATGATGTTGTTGGTGTTGACGTTGACGTCCAGGTTGCCGCGCTCGGCGGACGATTCCAGTGGCAGGTCGTCGACGGTGAACTCGACGTGGCGCTCGACCTGGAAGACGTCGGCGTCGTAGTAAGTCTTCTTGTTGTTGTCCGTGCCGCGCGTGTACTGGCGCGTCTTGATCTCGCCCTTGCCGGCCACCGACGCGCTCGCGCTGCCGTCGACGATCATGTAGGGCAGGTAGACGCCGACCACATTCTCCGGCGTGAACTCGTCCTTGAACGCCTTGAGCGCGAACAGCCGCCGCTTGTCGACGAACTGGCGGATGCGCGCGACGGCGTCGTCCTTGCGGATGTGGAACGGCAGCACCGCATCGGGCACCGCGCCGTTGGCGATCTGCTCGTTGACGCCGAACACGTGGCGGCACCAGTGGCAGCGCGCCGTCATCGTGCTTTCGGTGTTGACCGTCACTTCCGCGCCGCAGCCGGCGCATTTGAAGGTCATCAGGCTGGCGGCATCGGCGGCGATGTCGCGTGCGCCGGATGCGATGACGGTGCCGCGCAGATCGGCGATGCCTTCGCCGAATCCGAAGGCTTCTTCCACGCGCTCGCCATGCCATTCATTGCGGCAGTACAGGCACACGAGAATGTCGGTGCCGGCGCGCTGGCGGATGTCGGTCGCGCCGCATTTCGGGCAGCGGTTGAGGCCGTCCTTCAGTTCGTCGGCGGACGTGACGATCGCCAGCGGATCGGGCGCTTCGAGTTCGTCGCGGATCGGGTCGGGCAGCGTGGCCGGATCGACCGGCGACGTTCCCGGCAACGGCGGCACGTCACGCGGCGAACCCGGGCCGTCGACGGGACGCACCGGCAACGGCGGCGGCAACTTGGTATCGGACATGGGCGCGGTGCTTCAGGCGGCTTACAGGCCGAGCGCCTTGGCCTTGAGCGCGTCGTAGTCGTCCTGCGTGATCAGACCGAGGTCGAGCATCTCCTTGGCCTTCTTGAGCTTGGCCACCGGATCGTCCGCCGCCGGCGCAGCCGGTGTGGCCGGCTGCTGCAGGCTGCCGATGCCGCCGGCCATGCCCGACGCCATACCCAGACCGACAAGACCTGCCGCGCCGCTGTGTTCGCCGGCCGACTGCATGCCCTGGGCGACGCTCGCCTGCAGGTTGGAATTGCCGCGCGAGCCGGCGAGGGCGTCGGCGCGCTGCACGGTCTTCAGCAGTTCGCGGGTGTTGGCGTCGTATTCGATCGAGACGATGGCGGTCTTGACGATGGCCAGGCCCCGGTCGGACTTCCACTGGTAGCCCTGTTCGACGGCAGCGGAGAGGCTCTGCGCGAAGCCCAGCGAATCCTGCTGCAGCTTGGTGATGCGATTGCCCTTGCCCGGATCGTTCGTGTACAGGCTGAAGGCCGGTGCGAGCGAGCTCACGACTTCGTTGAACAGCTGGCTGGCCGCCGCGTTGTCGATGTCGGTGAAATCGAACACCTGGCCCGGCGCGAGATAGCTCGCAGGCACGAAGTTCTTAACGAACAGGATCGGGTCGACGATCTTCAGCGTGTAGGAACCACGCGTCAGCGCGCCGACCTGCGTGCCGAGGAAGCCGTCGTCCCAGTAGATCTCCGACTGCGTGCCGAAGCGGTTGTCCGGCAACTCCTTGAGCGAGACGAAGAACGCCGCCTGCTGGCCGCCCGGCTGGCCGCCGAACTTGAAGCGCTCCCAGCTCTGCCTGATCAGCGGGCTGACGATGCCGTCGCCGGCGAAGATCGACTGCGAATTGATGTCGTCCGAGCGCCACTCGTAACCGCCCGGCTCGGCGACGAAGCCGGTGATCGCGCCGTCCTGGAACAGCAGCAGGCCGTAACCTTCGGGCACGACGATCTTCGAGCCGTTGCTGATGATGTTCGACGAGCCGCGCGTGTTGGACCCGCGTCCGGCATTCGTGCCCTGCGGTACCGCCGCGAACAGCGCCGCCGTCGACGGCAGACCGGTCGGCACCGTCAGGAAGTCCTTCCACTGGTCGGCCAGTACGCCGCTGACCGCACCCGACACCGCCTGTACGAGACCCATGGCAATTCCCTTCAGTTCGTGGCCGGGCAGGGTGCCCGCCATGTCGGCGGATCATAGCGTCGCGACCGTAAGAGGTTGCTAGTGCTGGTCGTCATGCGGTGTGCGGGGCGGGACGTCTAGATCACGCGCACCCGTTCCTGGGTATGGACGACCAGGCCCTGTGAGGTCGGGCGGTGTTGGAGCGGAGACACGCCGATCGCAAGCGCGCGTCCGGAGGCGAAGACGCGATTGGCGCCCGCCAGATGCAGCGCGAGGCAAGGCGGTTGAGCCGGGCATGCGCTGAGGGTGGCAGCGTCGCTCGTGCACAGGACAGACGAGCCTGCAATCCGCACGCGCGCGGCTGAGTTCCAGACAGCCGCCTGCGCACCGTGCACGCACATCACAATGGCCGCGGATGTGAGCACTGGCTGTCCCATCAGACGATCTCCAGCGCGCCGCGGTTGATGGACACCACCGGTCCGGCAAGCGTCATGCGCGCGCCTTGGGCGTTGTCGAGCACGATGCCGGTTGGACCGATTTCGATGATCGCGCCTTCGGACGTGCGGACCGACCATGTGTCGAAAGGTGGCGCGGCGGCAGGCATTGGGGGTGGACGAGATTGCGCCGTCCAGAACACACCGCACCAGATGGGCGTACTGATGTCGCCCGCTTCGAACTCGATCCATACCGTGTCGCCGATCTCGGGCAGCAGCGGCGGCACACCAGGCGGCAGGCACGGGAGCGCCCAGTCCATGCGTGCTGTACCGGCGAGGGCGGGCATCGACACCTTGAGCCGAGCCAGGCCGCTCGGATCCCGATTGTCGACAATGACGCCGCGATACTTGCCGTAGTAATGCACTGGCGAACTCCGTGGTGCGTTTCGAAAGCCGTTGACCGGAAGCATTGGGCAACGGCGGGTTGCGGCAGCCGTGCTCGCGCCTACCAGACCAGACCCATGAGCCACGCATCCGCTGCGGTGCCCGGCATCAGCAACGCCGGCGCCAGATGCACGACGAGGAAGAACGGTGCGCCCCACAGCGTCTCGCGGTGGATGCGGCGCAGGGTCGCTAGGTCGTAGACCACCAGCACGATGGCCAGCGCCAGCAGGCCGCCGATCGTGATCAGGACGCCGTCGACACCGCCGAACAGCGGCAAGTCGGCGAGACGGATCAGGGCGGGGGAAATGATCGCCAGCGAGGCCAGCAGCATCAGGCGCCGGTGCGCTTCGGCGCGCCGGCGCAGCAGCAGGCCGCGCACGAGGAACACGACGTAGGCGGTCAGCGCACCGGCATCGCCCCAGATGATCAGGCTGAGCAGCGGGCGTTGCGCTTCGACATCGACGCCCTGAGCGCGCCAGCTGTGCACGAGCTGCACGAGCGTGATCAACGAAGTCACAACGACGCAGAGCGCGACGACTGCACCCAGCACACCGAGCCGCCGGTGCAGCGTCACGCGTCCATTGGCGATCAGCAGGCTCTGCGTCGCGAACAGTACGAACCAGGCTGTCACCGCGAAGCCGTGGACGTGCAAATGCAGGGCGAGCGGTCCCTCGGCCGCGCTGCGGAAGAAGAACGTGTTCCAGAAGCCTGCGAACACGGCGGCGAGCAGCAGCAGCGCCATGGCCGGAAAGAACACGGTGCGGTGGCGCGGCAAAGTCGCGGCGCCGGGGATGGTGGACGCGGTCAGGCGATCGGGTGGATACACGGGGCGCTCCGGCAGATGGGTGCGAAATCGAAGGGCGAGAGGCCGCGCGACTTCCGGGAGAACGGAGAAACCGGTTCGAACCTGCCATCGGATCGGCGGCGCAGCGCCAGCTGTGTGACCGCTAGCGCTTTTTGGCACTAGCGCCCGATACAGCGCGCCTTCTGCCGGGATGACGGCGCCGGCAAGACCCGGGTCGCGAAATCAGGTGAGCCGCGGGAAAGCAATACCGATCGATGGTCGGCCGTCCACCGCGAGGACTGGTCTTTCACCCGCGATCTACGAGGGCACGTGCAGCCCGCGCAATACGGATCACCGCGGCGCCAGGTCCGATTCCAATACTGGTGAGCAGGAAACGGCGCGGTGATCTGCGCCCGTTCTGCGTTCTGCAGATCTTCCCGATAACGGGATCACGCGACCCCCGGGTGCGTTGCTATTCTCGAACGCAACCGCTCGACGCGTTGCGCGCACAGGCTTCCGGATGACCGACGACACCACCCGTGTGACCCGCGCGGATGCGTCCGACCTAGACGGCATCCTCGCGCTGCAGGCCGGGAACCAGATCGCGCGCGGCGGCACGCTGGCCGCCAGTCTGCCCCCGGAACGCGTGGTCGCGATGATGGCGGCGATGCCGTTGATCGTCGCGCGGCGGGGAGCGCGCGTGGTCGGCTTCCTACTGACGACGGATCGGGCGATGAATGCCGATCTGGCGATCGTGCGCGCGATGTTCGCGGCCTATCCGGGCGCGCCGGATGCCTACGTCTACGGCCCGATCTGCGTCGACGCAGACGCGCGCGGGCAGGGTCTTGCGCAACGCATGTTCGATGCGCTGCGGGTGCTGGAACCCGGACGCGAGGGCGTGCTCTTCATCCGCACGGACAACACGCCCTCGCTGCGCGCCCATCTGAAGATGGGCATGCGGGAAGTCGCCCGCTTTCCGTTCAACGGATTCGAGTACGCGGTGTTCGCCTACGTGGGCTAGCGCGTCGCGGCCGCACTTGTCCGGTCGGCGACGTCTCCCACGTTTGTCTCCAGTCGAGCACGCCATCGCGGCGCTGCAGGAGTCCAACGCGTGAACGCTGCCTTCTCGATCCTGCCGCTGTTGCTGGGCGCCGCCATCGCCAATGCCGCACCTCTGCCGCCGGCGCCGACCGAAGCATTCGTCGAAGACCGCTTCGGGCACGACATCGACGATCCCTATCGCTGGATGGAAGATCCGGCGCAGGCGGCAAAGCTGCAGGCGTGGATGACCGAAGCTGGCGCAGCAACGCGTGCGCGGCTCGATGCGCTGCCCGAGCGCGCGGCGTTCGAGACCCTGCTCAAGGCCGCGACGCGCGCGGGCGTGTCGTACGGCGACACGAAATCCGCCAGCGGTCACCTGTTCTTCCTGCAGCGCGATCCGGGCGCGGCCGTGCCCAAGCTGGTCGTGCGCGATGGCGCCGGCGAGCGCGTGTTGCTCGATACCTCAAGCCGCGCAGGCGCGACGCAGGCGATCGCCAGCTACGCGCCGTCGCCCGACGGCACCCTGGTGGCGGTGATGGTGGGCGAGGGCGGTGGCGAACTCGGGCGCTTCGCGATCCTCGATGTCGCCGACGGACGCGAGCGCTATCGACTCGACGGCATGACGTTCGGCGATTTCGAGCTGTTCTGGCTCGCGCCGGATCTCGTCGCCTACACGCGCATGACGCACGCGCCCGACAGCGGCGTCGATCCGCTGCTGGACACGCAGGCGATGGTGGTCGCGCTGACGCCGCAGGGCGCGGTGGAGCGCGTCGGCCTCGGCAATCGCCTCGAAGGCGGGCCGACGTTCGCGCCGGAAGAGTTCCCGGTGATCATCGGGCCGGGCCGCGGCGATCTGGTGTTCGGCTACGGCTTCGGCGCCCGCGCCGATGCGCGCGTGCTGTTGACCTCGCTGTCCGCACTGCGCGCGGGCACGCCGACGTGGCGGCCATTGGCGGACTACAGCGACCAGCTCGCCACCGATGCGCTGGTCGGCGAGACGGACTACTACTTCGTCAGCACCCGCGAGGCGTCCAACGGTGCGCTCTACCGCCGCAAGGTGACCGGCGATGCGATCGGCACGATCGAGACCGTGATGCCCGCAGGCGATCTGATCCTGTCGGATCTGGTTGCCACGCGCGACGGCCTCTACGTGATGGGCACACGCGACGGCGTCTCGCAGGTGCTGTATCTCGCAGGCGGCGACGGCACACCGCAGGCGGTCGCCTTGCCGTTCGAAAGCGAGCTGCTGGACGCCTCGGCCGATGGCGACGGCGGGGCGATGGTGTTCGGCCTGCGCGGCTGGACCACGACCACGCGCGCGTTCCGCGCGACGGGTGCACGCATCGACGCACTCGGTCTGGATTCCGCGACCTGGGCGCCGACGCAGGCCTTCGTCGCGACGCGCGAGGAAGCCGTGAGTCGCGACGGCACGCGCGTGCCGATGGTCGTGCTGCGCAAACCGGGCGCGGCGGACGTGCCGGTGCCCACGTTCGTCGAGGGCTACGGCAGCTGCGGCGTGCTGACCACGTCACCGCTGAGTTCGCCGCTGTTGTCGCCCTGGGTCGAGCGCGGCGGCGCCTTCGTGTTCTGCGGCACGCGCGGCGGTGGCGAACGCGGCCGCGCCTGGCACGACGCCGGACGCGAGGCGCACAAGCCGAACGCGCACGACGATCTGGCCGCATGCGCGCAACAGGCGCAGGCCATTGGCGTCGCGTCGCCGGCGACCACGCTGGTCATGGGCACCAGTGCCGGCGGTCTGCTGGCGCCGGCGACCGCGATGAAACATCCCGAACTGTTCGCCGGCCTGATGCCGCGCGTCGCCGTGCTCAATGCGAGCCGTCTCGAAGCCGCGCCGAACGGGCCGAACCAGTTCGCCGAGATGGGCGACCCGCGCACGCAGGCCGGATTCAAGGCGCTGCTCGCGCAGGACGCCTACGTGATGCTCGAGGACGCGCGCGATCTGCCCGACACGCTGATCACCGTCGGCATGAACGACACCCGCGTGGTGCCGTGGATGGCGGCGAAGTTCGCCGCGCGTGCGAGCGCGAAGTTCGGCGACCGGCGCGACATCCTGTTGCGCGTCGATACCGCGCAGGGCCACGGCATCGGCTCGTCGCAGGACAGCCAGGTGGCGGAACTCGCCGATGCGTTCGCGTGGGGCTGGGCGCAGGCAACATCGCCCTGAGACCTCGATCGCGCGCGGTGGGGGGGGCGCGCCACGCGCGCCCATCGCTCGCTGGTGCGCCGCCGCCGCGGCCCCCCGCGTCGGGGGGGGGGGGGTGCGCCCCACCCCCCCCGCCAATCGATCGATGGTCCGCCTCAGCCGCGGACCGCCGCTTCGATCGCGGCGACGTCGATCTTCTTCATCGTCATCATCGCGTCGAAGGCGCGACTGGCCGCTGCGCGGTCGGGACTCGTGTAAGCCTCGGTGAGCACGCGCGGGGTGATCTGCCAGTTCACGCCCCACTTGTCCTTGCACCAGCCGCACTCGCTTTCCGCGCCGCCGTTGTCGACGATCGCGTTCCACAGACGATCGGTCTCCGCCTGGTCGTCGGTCGCGATCTGGAACGAGAACGCTTCGGTCTGCGGAAAATGCGGGCCGCCGTTGAGCCCGAGGCAGGGGATGCCGAACACGGTGAATTCGACCGTGATCGGCACGCCGGCCTTGCCGTCGGGGTAATCGCCCGGCGCGTGATGCACCGCCTTGACTGCGCTGTCGGGAAACGTCTCCGCGTAGAACGTCGCCGCGTCGAGCGCGGTGCCGTCGAACCACAGGCAGATCGTGTTCTTCGGAATCATGGCCAGGACCCTCGTGGACGGTGCATCCAGCAGGCCACCGGACCGGTTAAGCCGGCGTGCGCGGGCTCAGGGCGTTGCGGCGGTATTGGCGATGCCGATCCATGGCGCCAGCAACGCCAGCCAGCGCGCACGCCAGGCCAGCGCCATCGCGGTCGCGAATGCGCCGCCGGCCAGTGACATCACCCAGACCAGTGCGGCCATCGAGGCGTGATCGCTCGCTAGGCACAGCGCCAGCGACGCGGCGAGGGCGACCGCGCCCAGCAGGCGCAACACGCGCGCATGTGCAGGCGGGATCGGCGCGCCCCACACCTGCTGGCCGTGCGCCGGCATCGCCAGTGCCAGCCAGGCCATGCCGACGAGGCTGGCGAGCAGGGCCGCGGTCAGCAGCCAGGCTGCGTGCGAGGCCTCATGCATGGGCGGCCTCCCGGCGCGGGTGTTCGACGTCTGCGGTTGCGGCGGCGCGACGGCGCAGGTGCAGGCCGGTACCGCCGGCAATGGCGGCGGTCGCCAGCAGCGCGAGATCGAGGCCCGCCACGGGCCAGTAGCCGGCGCCGAGCGTGCGCAGCAGATGGTCGCCGGTGGTGATCCAGTTCAGGCCGACGGCCGCGAGTGCCAGCACGACGATCGCGCCGCACTGCTCGCGCCACGCCGGGTTCGCCAGACCACGCGCGACCGGTGCACTGCGCAGGCCCGCATGCAGCAGCGCCAGCGCCCAGGTGCCCCAGAACGCGTAGCGCTCGAAGTCGCCGCGCGCCGGCAGACCGTCCGGCAGCAGGCGGTTGGCGACGAGAATGCCGAGCGTCGCCGCGACCATGCCGGTGATCATCGTCACCGCCAGCGCGTCGACGATGCGCGCGCCCTGGCTGCCCTGTTTCGCATGCTGGCGCTTGCGCTTCTCGACGAAGAACACGAAGCCGGTGGCGATGCATACCGCGCCCAGCAGACCGCCGAGCACGTACAGCCAGCGCAGCAGCCAATGGCGGAAATGCTGCAGATGCAGACCGGTCAGGAACTCGGCCACCTTGCCGACCGGCGTGGCGACGGGATCTTCGCGGATCAGTTCGCCGGTGGAGGCCTTGAAGTGGATGCCCTGGCCGACCAGCGCGATGCGATCGGTACCCGCGCGGTAGACGCTGACATAGCCGTTGGCGTCGCCGACGTGCTGCAGCACGAGGAAACCCACATCGCCGGCCATGTCGCGTGCCGCCCAGCGGCGCTGCGCCTCGGCGACCATCGCGTCCACGTTCGCCAGGCCCGCCGGCACACCGGCGCGCTGGTGCGGCAGTCCGAGTTCGCTTGCCTCGGTCGCGGCATGCAGATCGTGCAGGTCGTGCAGCTGGGTGTGGCCGACCGGGAAGAAATACGTCGCCGAGAAGATCACCAGACCGGTGAACGCGAAGAAGAAGTGGAACGGCAGTGCGACCACGCCGGTGAGGTTGTGCAGGTCCAGCACGCTGCGCAGACCGCCCTTGCCGGGCCGGAAGGTGAAGAGTTCGCGGAAGAACTTGCGGTGCATCACCACGCCGCTGACCAGCGCGGCCAGCATCACCAGCGCCGAGAAGCCGACGATCCAGAACCCGAGATTCTTCCAGTCCAGCGTCAGGCTGTAGTGCATCGGATAGAAGAAGCCGCTGCCGATCTTGAGCCGGTCGTCGGGCAGCGCGGTGCCGCCGCGCGGATCGATGGTGCCGAGGGCGAAGATCGCCTCGTCGGGATCCTGCGCGCCCGGCACCTGGAAACCGGCGAACAGCGCCAGCACCGGATCGCGATGCGTGGTGTAGGCGCTCCAGTTGGCGACGGTGTCGAAGTGCTCGGGCATCGGCCCGTCGACGCGCGGGCGCATCGCATCGATCGCCTGCTGCGTGGGCTGCATGCGTTCGAACGCCGGTCGCAGGATCTGCTCGAAGGACGGCATCGGCTGCGGTTCGAAACGCGTGGACGGAATCGCCCAGCGGTCGATCTCGCGATCGAACACCGACAGCGCGCCGAAGAAGAACGCGGCCATCAGCACGAAGCCGAGCACCAGGCCGAACCACGTGTGCAGCCACGCCATCGCCTGGCGGAAGCTCTGCGTCACCATGCTCTGGGCTGCCATCAGACGATGCTCGCCTGGACCAGCGAGGCGACGCCCGCCAGCAGTGCGCCACCGCCGGCCAACACGCCCCACGCCAGCACGAGCCGGCGCGTGGCGAACGTCCACAGGAACACCGTCAGGAACACCAGCAGGCCGAGCGCGCTCGCCAGGAACTCGGCGTCGTGGAAATCCATGCCCGCCTTGAACATTAGCGCGGCGCCCGCGGCGATGAAGCCCCAGGTGAACGCGTAGCCGCCGAACACGGCGGCGCCGATGCGCGCGGCGATACGCAGGCGCGGGGCGGGGGACGAAAACATGGCGGCGTTGGACATGGCGGCTGCGGTGTCGGGGAAGCGGGGCACGTGGATCAGCACATCCTGATCAGAAGCGGTAGTTCAGGCTCAGCGTGTAGTTGCGCGGTGCGCCGTAGTAGCCGCTGTAGCGCAGCGTGTTGATGTAGGTCTCGTCGCCGACGTTGTTGACGTTGAGACGCAGCGTGGCGTTGGGCTGGAAATCCCAGCCGACGAAGCCGTTGAACACCGCGTAGCTGTCCTGGCGCACGGTGAAGCCGTTGCTCTCGACGTTCGAGATCGCGCTCTGCCAGCGCCCGCCGATGCCGAACGACAGCGCGGTGTAGCTGGGCACGCGTGCGCTCAGCACGAGGTTGGCGGTGCGGCGCGGCACCCAGCGATAGGTATCGTCGCCATCGGCGCCGGTGAGCTTGAGCGCGGTGTAACCGGCGACCAGGTCCACGTGTTCGCTCAGGCGGCCGGTGGCTTCGAGCTCCACGCCCTTCGATTCGACGTCCACGCCTTCGTAATAGAACTGGCCCTGGTCGTTGTAGCCGGCGCCGGTGGCGAGGCCGCTCTGCTCGGCGCGGAACACCGCCAGCGTGGTCAGCAGGCGCTTGTCGAGCCAGTCGGCCTTGACGCCCACTTCGTAGTTCGCGCCCTTGGTCGGATCGAGATAGCGGCCGTCGGCATCCGACTGGCTCTGCGGCTGGTAGATGTCGGAATAGCTGACGTAACCCAGCACGTTCGGGCTGAAATCGTAGGTCAGGCCGGCGTAGGGGCTGGTCTCGCTTTCGGTCTGGTCGAACGCGACGCCGTAGTTCGCGCCGTCGCGGTGGTACTCGGCGTAGTTGAACCCGACGACGGCCTTGAGGCGATCGGTGAACGACAGACGCGTGGCGCCGTAGGCGCGCTTGAGGCGTTCGTCGAGCGTGCTGTAGACCGAGCTGTCGCCCCACAGCGGTTCGGGCACCACGTTGCCCGCCCACGGGAAACCGGGCATTTCGATGTAGCCGCACGGCGCGCCACTGCACAGTGCACCGGCGAACTGCGAGTTGATGTTCTCGCTCTGCGACCAGCCCACGCCGAGCATGACTTCCTGGTCGCGGCCCCACATCTGGAAATGGCCGTTGAGCGTGGCCGAGACCAGATCGGCTTTCAGTTCGTCCTCGCCGCCCCACGGATAGCCGTACAGGCCGAGATTGGTACCCGGCTCGAGACCGGTGCCGTTGAAGTCGGTCGCGTAGAACAGGCGGTCGTCGTTGCGCACATCACGGTGGTTGTAGGCGAGCTTGAACTGCCAGTCGGCGCCGAGCTGGTGCACGTACTCGGCGAACGCGGTCTGGCTGGTGGTGTCCCAGTAGGTCCAGTCCTGCGTTGTCGACGCGCCGCGGTCCCAGCGCGCCTGGGTGCCGTCGCTGTACATGAAGCCGAGTGCGCCCCACATGTTGCCGTTGGTGCGCGCGTCCTGCCACGAATAGCCGAGCGTCAGCGTGCCGTTCTCGCCGATCTGGCCGTCGACGACGCCGTAGACGAAGTCGCGACGGTCGTCCTTGTCGCGGAGCCAGGAATCGCCTTCCTCGTGCGCGGCGACGATGCGGCCGGCCCAGGTGCCGTCGTCGGTGAACGGCGTGGAGTAGTCCACCTCGCCGCGTGTCGTGCCCCAGGAGCCGTAGCTGATGCCGGCCGAGCCCTCGGCCTGGTTGGTCGGGCGCTTGCGCACGTAGTTGATCGTGCCCGCTGCATTGCCCACGCCGGTCAGCAGACCATTGGCGCCGCGGATCACTTCCAGCTTCTCGTAGCCGAAGGTGTCCATCGCGCCGGTGACGATGCCCCAGCCGTTGGGCAGGCCGACGCCGTCGATCTGGGTGTTGGCGATGTCGAAACCGCGCGAGGTGTAGTTGCTGCGGTTGGTTTCCCATTCCTCCACCTGGATGCCGGTCGCCAGGCGCAGCGCCTCGTTGAGGCTGTCGGCGCCGAAGCGCTGCATCTGTTCGCTGCTGACGACGCTGATCGACTGCGGCGTGTCCTTGATGTCCAGATCGAGGTTGGTCGCACCGTTGCTGACGCGGCCCGCGCGCTGGGCGACGACCAGGATCGCGTCGAGATCGGTCGCGCTCGCACCGGATGCGGTCGCGGCGGCGCTTTGCGGTTCGGCGAATGCGGCGGCCGAACACAGCGCGAGCGCAATGCCGCAGGCGAGCGGGGAGGTCTTGCGGGCGGAGCGGAAACGCGACGCGACGGCATGCGAACGGAGCATGGAAATCTGGGCCTTCGAAAACGGACGGATGAAACGGACGCGGCGCGATTCCTCTCGGGGCGCGGCACACGGTCCGGACGGGCAGTCCGGCGGAATCCAACCGGAGATCCGGCGTCGGACCTCGGCGGCAGCGCGTTGGCGCGTGGGGTCCGGCACCGCGCCCATTCCGCGGGCGTCAATGAAACTGCGCGTGCATTAGATGCGAATGGATGTCATTTAGCAACTGGTTCCCAATCGCGCGCGCCCTGTTCAGGAAAGGGCGCGTTGGATCGCAGCGCCTCACGTCGCCCGCACGCCACGCAATCGGAGAATCGCGCTTTGCATCCGGAGTGGCTCCATGCGTCTGCCGATTGTTCCCCTACTGATTGCCGCGGGCCTGTCCGCACCTGCCGCCGCCGACGCTGCGCGCCCGCCGCCCGAGCCGAACACACCCGTCGCCGCCGTCGATCTCGCGCGCTACGCCGGCACCTGGTACGAGCAGGCGCACTTGCCGATGTTCTTCCAGCGCAAATGCATCGCCGACACGACCGCTCGGTACACCGTCAACGCGGATGGCACGGTCGGCGTAGTGAACCGCTGCCGCACGAAGGACGGCAGCTTCAACGAAGCACGCGGCGTCGCGCGTGTGGTCGACGGCAGGACCTCGACACTGGAAGTGCGGTTCGCGCCGCAGTGGCTGTCGTGGCTGCCGATGGTGTGGGGCGATTACTGGGTGATCGCCCTCGACGAAGCGGAGTACCGCTGGGCGATGGTGGGTTCGCCGGGCAAGGACTATCTCTGGATCCTGTCGCGCGAACCGCAGCTCGATCCGGAGATCCGCAGCCGGCTCATCGACCGGGCGCGCGCGATGGATTACCCGGTCGACAAGCTCGTCGACACACCGCAGCGCTCGCAGGATGCGACGCCTTCCGGTTGAGCCGCACCGCCGCCTCGGCGGTGCACCGACATCGTCCCGGGTGTCGCGAATGATCTTCACGCGGCCCCGGGTTAAGAACAGCGAGAGTCGCCGCCCATGACGCGCCTCATCGAACGCCTTTTCGCCGCCGGCTATCTCGCCGTGATCGCCCTGTTCCTGTTCGCCGGTGCCGCGCTGGTCGGGCTGGCGGCGATCGAGATGTGGCAGGCGCTGGTGCCGTCGCAGTCGATGGATCTGCGTGGACGGTTCGACTCCGTCCTCGACGCGATCGGCATCGTGACCATCGCGCTGGTCGCGTTCGAACTGGCGCAGACGGTCTTCGAGGAAGAGGTGCGGCGGGAGGTCAAGATCAGCGGGCCGACGCGCGTGCGCCGGTTCCTGTCGCGCTTCATGGTGGTGCTGGTGGTGGCGCTGTCGATCGAAACCCTGGTCGCGGTGTTCCGCCTGCTGCACGAAGCGCCGGAACAGTTGCCGTACGCCGCGGCGATCGGCGCGACCGCGGCCCTGCTGCTGGTCGGCTGGGGCGCGTTCCTGCGACTCAACCGCAGCGTCGAGGAACTCGAACCCGAGGCCATGGCGGCGGCGAAGGACGAAGACGGCGACGTGGAAGCCGACGCGGACGAGACGCCCGCACCGAAGAAGCCCGCTGCGCGCCGGCGGACACCGCCGAAGGCGCCTGCGGCGGGCTGAGGCGCGACGCGACGGCGACACCGGAACGTCATAAAGCGGTCCCGGTCACGGAACGGACATCGCGTCGCGTTCGAACGCGCGCGTCTTACCGGTGCTTAACACCACGGTCGCATCGGAATGGAAAGGTCCGGGTTCCTTCCCGACGCGTGGAGTTTCCGATGAAGAAGTGGGCCTTGTCCGGCGTATTGCTGCTGACCACGGTGGCTGCCAGCACGACCGCATCCGCAGCGCGCCATCACTTCGATGTGATCGGCGAGTCGTACGGCCGCAGCAGCGAAGAGGCGATCGACAACGCCTGGCGTGACGCCGACGAGCAGTGCTATCGCAGCTGGGGCCGCTCCGACCAGGACATCACCGTGCTCGAGGTGTGGGTCGATCCGGACACCGGCTATCCGCACGCACGCGTGTCGCTGGGCTGCACGGTCGACGACTGACGGCCTGTCACGACGCATGCGAAAACGCCGCCGGTGATGGCGATCTCCATCTCCGGCGGCGTTCTGCATCTCGTCTGCATCCGCGAATGCGTCGCGGACATCCAGAACCTTCAGATTACGAACGCACGCAGCTCCGCCATCTTGCCGTCGTGGAAGCGCCATGCGTCGGAGTAGGCGTGACGCGTCTCGGTGCCGTCCGCCGTTCTGACGGTGATGCTGCCCAGCGCGATCACGAAATCTTCTTCCGCGATGAGGTGATCGACGGTGAACACCGGCGGCTCGACGTAGGCGTCCGTCATCCACGCGCGCACCGCCTCCTTGCCGTCGAGCGTGGACTCGCCGACCGTCGTCCACTGGATGTCGTCGGTGCAGTACGCCAGGAATCCGTCGATGTCGCCGCGCGCGATCGCCGCATTGGCCTGCCGCAGAGAACTCTTGTGCTGATGGGACATGGCGGCGCTTCGGTCGACGTGGGAGATCCGACGATACCGGCAGCCGGGACTGCGCGGGTGAAGCGTCGCGGGCAGGACTGCGCCTGCATTCAGGCGCCTGTCGCGCGCGTGCCTGCGGTCGCAGACGGAACGGGATGGCGTGCCGCTCGGGCGCACGCGCCAGGCCGAATCGCGGGGCGTCGCAGGCGCGGCCCAGCCGGACACGCGCAACGACGCGCTGCGATCAGAAGCGGTCTTCCACCGGCATGTAGCGCCATGCGCCGACCGGCATCTTCGCCAGCGACACGCGGCCGATCCGCAGGCGCCGGATCCACACCACGCCGAGCCCGACCTGCGCGCACATGTCGCGCAGCTGGCCCGGCCGCACGCCTTTGATCGCGAAGCGCAGGCGCACCTCGTTCTGCCAGCTCACCTTGCACGGCGGCAGCGTGTGGCCGTCGTACTGCAGGCCATGCTTGAGCCGCTGCATGCCGTAGAACGGCATCTCGCCGGTGACTTCGACGACGAACTCCTGCTCGATGCCGTCGAGGTCTTCGGTCAGGCGCCGCCACACGCGGCCGTCCTGGCTCAGCACCATCAGCCCACTGGCGTCGGCTTCCAGCGGCGCGAGCGGCGTCAGTCGATGGAAGTGCCGCTGCAGCAGGCGTACCTCGGTGGGGTCTTCGCGCCAGCGCGTGCTCGCATCGACGTAGGCCAGCGCGGCGTCGGATGTGGCGAATGCATCGAGACCGGCCGGCTTGTGGAACAGGATCGTCGCCGGCTCGGCGACGGCGAGGCGCGCGGCGGCGTCGAGTTCGACGGCCTCGGTGGTCACCATGTGCTGCGGCATGTCCACGACGCGGCCATCGACCGACACCCAGCCGCCCTCGATGTACTGCTCGGCTTCACTGCGCGAGCAGCGGGCGAGTTCGGAGACGCGTTTGGCCAGTCGGACGGGGGCGGACATCGGGTAGCGCCGTGATCGGGGCGGGCAGTGTAGCGAGCGGGGCAGATCGGCGCGTTCGGCGGACGCGGTACCGCTGGCGTGGCAATTGGATGGATGATGCGACGAAGGCGGGCCGGCTGCGGCGCGGTCCGCGTCGTTCTGACCTTTTCGAACCGGAGTGCCTGGCGATGCGACAGACGATGGCGGGTGTATGGATGGCGGCGGTGATCGCGCTGGCGATGCCGGCATGGGCGCAGGCAGACGACGGCGCACGGCTGCTCGGCCTGTGGTCGGTCGACGTGACGCAATTGCCGATGCCGCCCGAGGCACGGCCGCAGCGGGTGACGGTGGCGCTCGACGAGGCCGCGGCGGGCGCGTTGACGATCCGGGTCGAGATCGTGCCGGCCGAAGGCGCAGCGCGCATCTCCTCGGCGACCGTGCCGCTTGATGGCAGCACGGTGCCGATCGAGGGCGACACGCTGGAAGCCGACGCGATCGCGGTCAAACGCCCCACCGGCGATGTGCTGACGATGGCGCTGGCGAAGCAGGGTGTGCCGGCCTCGACGCGGATCTATGCGGTCACGCCGGACGGCGACCAGATGATCGAAACCGCGGTGCATTTCGGCGCCGACGGCAAGGCGGTGATGCGCACGTTCCGGTTCGATCGCGTGCGCTGAGGGCCCCCATCACGGCGGCTGCTGCACATGTGCCAGCCGCTGCGCCCCGGACGTCTGCACGCGCGATTGCATGCACGCTTGCAACGCGTTCGGGGGCGCGCCGACCGACAGCGGTAGAATTGCGCTTCTTCCGAACCGCCCTGTTGGATCGATGATCACCAACGACGTCCTGCGCAGCATCCGTTACATGCTCGACCTGAGCGACCAGAAGGTCGTCGATCTCGCCAGGCTGGTGGATCCCGACTTCGCCCTCGACAAGGACGACGTGCGTCCGCTGCTGTTGAAGGAAGACGAGCCCGGCCATGTGGCCTGCAGCGACAGCGTGCTCGCACACGTGCTCGACGGCCTGATCGTGCACCGCCGCGGCCGCGACGAACGCCAGGCCGCGCGCCCGGTCGAAGCGCGCATCAGCAACAACGTCGTGCTGAAGAAACTGCGGGTCGCGTTCGAACTGACCGACGTCGACATGCACCAGATCTTCGCCGACGCGGGCTTCCCGATCTCCAAGCCCGAGATGTCGGCGCTGTTCCGCCAGGCCGGCCATCGCAACTTCCGCCCCTGCGGCGACCAGCTGCTGCGCAATTTCCTCAAGGGCCTGACGATGCGGGTGCGCGGCGGCTGATTCGGCGGTGTCTGACCCGGAGCCAGCGTGTCTCGTGAGACCCGACTCGTGTCATGCCGCCAATCTGGAGAATACGAGCACGTCTCTCTTTATGCAGGAAGCAAGCACCTCTCCCTTCGGGAGAGAGCCTGCCCCGGACTCGATCCGGGGTCGACGCGTGAAACGCGTCGGGTGAGGGCGGGCTCTGCTGAAACGGCCCGATAGGCACTCTTACTCACCCTTAGGCACCCGCTGTGGCCCGGAGAGCGGGACAAGACGAATCCCGCCTCAGCCCTGATCCAGCTCGTAATGGATCAACACCACGCACTGCGAGGCAAACAGCATCTTGGAGCCGAGCGCGATCTTCCGCGCGCCCATGCGCTCGAGGCCGGGAATCGTCTTCTTCGGCATCGGGATGTGGTCGGTCAGCAGGAAACACGGATTGCCCGCGAACGCCTGCTCGCGGATCGGCGTGCCCTTGCGGTCCATCAGGAACAGCTGGTGGTCTTCGGACAGCACCTGCACCAGCCGCTCGAAACTCGTGGTGCGGACTTCGACACCCGATTCCACTGGGCGCGTTTCGTCCTTGCCCATCCCGCGCGAGGCATCGAGCGCGTTGGCGATCTTGCCGAGCAACGCGCGCTCGTCGAAGCCGCCGATGTCGTGCATCGCGTTGACTTCGAAACGGATCGTGCGCGAAAAATCGCGGGTGCTTTCCAGCACCAGATAGACCGTGACATCGGGCCGGTGCGACTGCGCGACGAACATGGCGTTCATCAGCGTGTGCGCGAGGATCTCGGTGTGTGCGTCCTGACCGATGGCGGCCAGCAATGCCTGGCTGTCGGTGGGCGCGGCGCGTGCCCGGAGTACGAAAGTTCGCATGCGTGTCGAAGCGGTCCGTCGGCCGGTACGGTCCCGGCGATTCGCCGCGCATTGTCGATGGAAACCTGCGCGCGGGCGAGGGCATCGCCGTCCGGGCGCGAAATTTTCGGCCTGCAGGCCGGACCGGGCGGCGCGTGCCGCCCGGCGCTGCGATCAGGCCGACTCGGAACCGGATTCGGGTTCCGGTTCTGCGGTGCCCTTGGCAGCCTCGCGTTCGGCGCGCTTCTTCGCGTCCTTCTCGTCCTGCTTCTTCTTCTTGGCGAGTTCGCGCTGACGCTTTTCGAACGAATAGTTGGGCTTGGCCACGGAAACTCCCTTGGATTGAGCGGCCTAGTGTCTCATCCGGGAGGCGGTCGCATCCAGTTTCGCCATTCAGGATCGGAAACCCGCCCGCGGAGTGGCGCGGCGCAAGCCGTGGATGCGCGAACGCGCTGGTCCGTCAGCCGCGCAGCCGCACGATCTGGTTCTGCAGCGTCTCGATCTGGCCGCGCAGGTCTTCGTTCTCGCGTTCCAGCTCGGTGACGCGGCGCTGCAACGCCTTCGCATCGGGTGCGGGCGCGCCGCCGTCGTCAGTCGTCTCGCCGTCGCTGCCGGGCTTCGGGCGCTTCTTCGCATCGCGGGCGCGCTTGGCGGCCTGCTTGAGTTCGGCCTTGCCGGCCTGGGCGGCGCTGCGCTGTTCGTCTTCCGGCAGGCTGGCGACGGCCGCGGCCGCGCTCATCGAAATCGCGCCGGATTTGAGCGCTTCAACCAGCTCGGGCGTGGCCTGGGCGTGGATGCGCTCGATCATCGCCACCTGGTTGCTGCTGAGCTTGGCTTCGCGCGCGAGGTCGGCGCGGCTGACCTGCGCGGGCGCGTCGTCCCATGGCGGGCGATCGTCGGTGTCCTCGACCGGCGCGTCTTCGGCGGGTGCAGTCTCGAGCGCGGCAATGCGCTGCGCCTGCTGCCGCGCGGCGACGATGTCGCGCTTGCGCAGGGCCAGCACGCCGCGCTGGTAGTCGGACACGCTGCGACGGCCGAGGTGCTGCTCGATCATCCACAGATGCACGTCCTCCATCGACTGGAAGCGCGTGTTCTGGATCGTGTTGAACGGGATGTCGTGCTTCTGGCAGATGCCGTAGCGGTTGTGGCCGTCGACGAGCACATCGCCCCACAACACCAGCGCATCGCGACACCCTTCGGCGAGCAGACTGCGCTCGAGCGCCTCGTACTCGTCGGTGGTCAACGGATCGATGTAGGCCTTGAGTTCTTCGAGAACGACGATGTGCATGCGGGACGACCACGACCGGGGGGCGCGCATTGTAGGGGTGCCCGTTCGCGGATGTTGAGACTTGCGCAGTGCGGATTCCCATGCGCACGCGCAAAGGCTAACAGTGCATCCCGCGATGCTTCACGGCACACGGTTTGACCTGGAAGCGCGTCGTGACGCGCTTCGCATCGATCAACGGCGCAGCAGACCCCGGCGCTTCTTCGGCGCCGCGCTGCGAGCGATCAGCGTGGCGCTGCCGACGGTGATCGCATCCTCGACCGCGCCCGTCGTCTTCTGCCCGAACCGGCGCATCGCGCGGATGCGCAGATCGAACGTGATGTAGGCCATGCCGACCGCGGCGCCGGCACCGAGCACGGCCGCCAGCGGGCGCTGTTCGCGCGGCGCCAGCGCCATGCCGGCGATCGCGCCGGTGACGATGCGCGCCAGCATGCCGGCCGGCACGATGCGGTCCGGCGCGTGTTCCATCTTGTCGCCGGCGAGTTCGCCGGCGGCGAGCAGCTTGGCGCCGGTCGAGGCCAGCCGGTTCGACAGCAGACGCGGCGCGCCGTTGCCGCGGGGCAGGGTGCCGTTGCAGGCCGCGTTGGCGACCGTGGCCAGCGGCGTCATCGCGCGCATGCCGGCCACGGCGCCCATCAGAATCGAGTGGATCAGTGCCATCGGGAGCTTCCATCCGGTGTCCGCGGATGCGGACCGAACCGGATCAATGCCAGCGCGGCAGTGAATCCGGTGTCGTCGCGCGCGCTCAGATGCTGCCGGTCGCAATCGGCGCAGCGCGGTTGCGGTGGGCGGCGAGGCAACTGGCGACGCTGGCGACGACGAGCGCGAAGGCAATCGTTTCCAGCAGCGTCGGCAGGCGTTGCTCCCACAGAAAGGCATAGACCAGCGCGAACAGGGTTTCGAACAGGATCATCTGGCCGACCAGCGTCAGCGGCAGCAGCCGGCTCATGCGGTTCCACAATGCGTTGCCGAGCATCGACGCGAACAGCGCGACACCGGCCGAGACGCCGAGCAACAACAGCCATGCCGACGGCGCGTGCGCGTCGCGATGCAAGAGCAGCGCGAGCGGCACCAGCAGCAGCGTCAGCGCGCAGGTGACGATGCCGGTGAGCAGGTTCCATTCGTGCACCGACACCTGCGGCAGGCGCGCGAGCCAGCGGCTGTTGGTCACCGCGAAGCAGGTCCACGAGGCGAGCGCGCCGATGCCGCACAGCAGGCCGAACAGTTGCCGGCCGACATTCCCGTCGGCAGGCATCGACAGCGCCTGCCAGCCGATGCACAGCGCGCCCGCGGCGCACAGCAGCAGCGAGGGCATTAGCCGGCGCAGCGGCACGGCACCCCGGTCGCGGCTGCCGATGATCGTCACCGCCACCGGCAGAAAGCCGATCACCAGCGAGGTCATCGCGATGCCGCCTAGCTGTACCGCGCTCGCCAGCAGCACGTAGTAGACGACGTTGCCGCTCAGCGCGAGCCAGACCAGCACCCAGCCATCGTGGCGCGTCAGCCGCGTGCGCAGCCCGCGCCAGACCGGCGCGAGCAGCAGCGCCGAGAACAGGCCGTAGAACAGGTAACGCCCGATCGCAAGCTGAAGCGGTGCGAAGTCGCGCGCCAGTTCCGGGGCGAGAAACACCAGCCCCCACAGCGCGCCCGCGCCGATGCCGCAGGCGATTCCGACGAGGGTGTTGCTGTGTGTGCCCGACATGCCGGTCTCCGCGATGCCGGTGCAGCGTAGGCCTCGTACCGGCTGCCGTCTTGACCGGGACTCGCGTGTTTCAGGCCCGGGCTCTCGTCTGGCGCCGCCACTGCGCCGGCGTCGTGCCGGTGGCACGGCGCATCGCCCGGGTCAGTGCGCTCTGGTCGGCGTAGCCGCATTGGCCGGCGAGTTCGGCGATCGGCAATGCGGTCTGCGCGAGCAAGTGGCGCGCACGCGCCAGACGCACGCCGGCGAGCCAGGCCCGCGGTGTCTGTCCGAGTTCCTGCTGGAACAGCGTGTGCAGCCGGCTCGCGCTGACGCCGATCCGGCCGGCCATCGACGCCACCGTCCAGGCGCGCCCTGGTTCCGCCTCGACGAACGCCTGCAGGCGCGCGAGCCGGGAGACCGGCCCGGCGTCGTCGCCGAGCAGCGCATCGAGCAGCAGCGGCATCCACAGCCGCATCCGGTGGTCGGGCACTGCGCCGCGCGCCGCCTGCAGGCCCATGTAGCCGACGAGACTGACGGCATCGGGCGACAGGGCGACGTAGGGACGGCGCGCCAATCGCGCCATCGCGTCGTCGTCGAGCGCACCGCTGTGCAGATCGAGAATGATCGAGCGGTTGGCGACCCGGCTGACCTGGTCGTGGCGCGCGCCGGTTTCGACGAAGGCCGCCACGTGGCGGTCGAGTCGCGCCTCCCGGCCGGCGGTGTCCATCGCGAGTTCGCCCGTCAGCGGCCGC
>JASCOC010000022.1 GCA_029959605.1 Lysobacteraceae bacterium PS02340
CCCTCACCCCACCCCCTCTCCCGGGGGGGAGAGGGGCTCGATCACGCGAGCGTGCTGCTTTTTCTAGCCCCTCTCCCCCCGGGAGAGGGGTTGGGGTGAGGGCGGGCGCGTCGCATCAGCCGATCGAAGCGAGATCGATGCAACGGCCCCAATCAGCTCCGCCGCGACCAGACCGTTTGCCCCCATCCCAGCCTTCCACCCGTAAAGGGCGCAATGCCCCGCATGCGAGGGAAGGGGCAGGTCATACGCACGATCGAAGAGCCCGCACGAACGACGGTCAACCCTCCGCCAGCTGCGCCTTCCGGATCTGCGCGTCCACCGAAGCGATCGCGGTCATGTTGATGACGCGGCGCGGGGTGGCGGACGGGGTGAGGATGTGGGCGGGCTTGTTGACGCCCATCAGGATCGGGCCGAGTGCGGCGCCGCCGGTCATCACCCGGATCATGTTGTAGGTGATGTTGGCGGCGTCGATGTTCGGGAACACGAACAGGTTCGCGCGGCCGCTCAGCGTGGTGTCGGGCAGCATGCGGCGGCGCAGGGATTCGTCCCATGCGGTGTCGCCCATCATCTCGCCGTCGAACTCCAGCTTGGGCGCACGACGACGCAGGATGTCGTGCACTTCGCGCATCTTGCGGGCGCTCGGGTCATCGTGGCTGCCGAAGTTGGAATGCGACAGCAGCGCGATCTTCGGCTCGATGCCGAACAGCTTCAGGCGGAACGCGGCCTGGATCGTGCTCTCGGCGATCTGCTCGGCGGTCGGGTCGGGCTGCACGTGCGTGTCGACGAAGAACCACAGGCCCTGGTCGTTGACGACGCCGGTCATCGCCGAGGTGCTCTGCAGGCCCGGGTCGAGGCCCAGCACGCTGCGCACGTAACCGAGCTTCTTGTGATAGCGGCCGACGATGCCGGTGATCATCGCGTCGGCTTCGCCGCGGTCGACCATGATCGCGGCGATCAGCGTCGGGCGCGAACGCAGCAGGTTCTTCGCCGAATCCGGGGTCACGCCGCGACGCGAGGTCAGCGCGTGGTAGTGCTGCCAGTACTCGTTGAAGCGGGGATCGTCGTTGATGTTGGTCAGTTCGAAATCGCGACCGGCGACCAGGCGCAGGCCGAGGCGCTTGATGCGCATGTCGATGACGTCGGGGCGGCCGATCAGGATCGGCGTCGCCAGGCCTTCGTCGACCACGGTCTGCACCGCGCGCAGCACCACTTCTTCCTCGCCTTCGGCATAGACGATGCGCTGGCGGTCACCGCGCGCACGGTCGTAGACCGGCTTCATCACCAGACCGGTGCGGTGGATGAACTGGCCGAGCTTCTCGCGATACGCGCGCATGTCCTCCATCGGGCGCAGCGCGATGCCCGACGCCATCGCGGCTTCGGCGACGGCCGGGGCGACGATGGTCAGCAGGCGCGGGTCGAACGGGCGCGGAATGATGTACTCGCGGCCGAAGCTCGGAATCTCCTCGCCGTAGGCGCTGCCCAGATCGCTGGCTTCTTCCTTCGCCAGCTGCGCGATCGCGTGCACGCAGGCAAGCTTCATCGCCTCGTTGATGCCGGTGGCGCCGACGTCGAGCGCGCCGCGGAAGATGTACGGGAAGCAGACCGCGTTGTTGACCTGGTTGGGATAGTCGCTGCGGCCGGTCGCGATGATCGCGTCCGGGCGCACGCGCTTGGCGTCCTCCGGCATGATTTCCGGATACGGATTGGCCAGCGCGAGGATCACCGGGTTCGGTGCCATCGCCTCGACCATTTCCGGCTTCAGGATGCCGCCGGCCGACAGGCCCAGGAACACGTCGGCGCCGACGAGGATCTCGGCCAGCGTGCGCTTGTCGGTGTCGCGCGCGTAACGCGCCTTGTCCGGGTCGAGATTGTCGCGGCCGGTGTGGATCACGCCGTCGCGGTCGAAGGCGAGGATGTTCTCGGGCTTGAGGCCCAGCGCGACCAGCATGTCCAGACACGCGATGCCCGCGGCGCCCGCGCCGGTGGTGGCGAACTTGACGTCCTCGATGCGCTTGCCGGCGATCTCGAGCGCGTTGACGATCGCCGCGCCGACGATGATCGCGGTGCCGTGCTGGTCGTCGTGGAACACCGGAATCTTCATCCGCTCGCGCAGCTTGCGCTCGACGATGAAGCACTCCGGCGCCTTGATGTCTTCGAGGTTGATGCCGCCGAAGGTCGGCTCGAGGCTGGCGATGATCTCGACCAGCTTGTCGGGATCGGTCTCGTCGACTTCGATGTCGAACACGTCGATGCCGGCGAACTTCTTGAACAGCACGCCCTTGCCTTCCATGACCGGCTTGCCGGCCAGCGCGCCGATGTTGCCCAGGCCCAGCACCGCGGTGCCGTTGGAGATCACCGCGACCAGATTGCCGCGCGCGGTGAGCTCGCTGGCGGCGTTGGGATCCTTGACGATCTCCTCGCAGGCGTAGGCGACACCCGGCGAATACGCCAGGGCGAGATCGCGCTGCGTCAGCATCGGCTTGGTCGCGCTGACCGTGATCTTGCCGGGCGGCGACGCGCGGTGATAGTCGAGGGCGGCCTGGCGGAATTCGTCGTTGGACATCGTCGGGGGATCTACTCTGGGAAAAAATGACGCGGGACAGGATTCTAACCCCGCCCCGCGCAAACCCCTGGACGGGGGCGTGTGGTCCGCTTCAGGACCGGTCGGAATGGCCGGTCAGAACACCACCTGGGTGCGGATGTTGAAGGTGTTGCCCGAATCCATGCCCGCATAGGCGCCGACCTGGTTGTCGGTGTTCCAGCGGACGTAGTTGAACATCACACGCGACCAGTTGTTGAGGTACCAGTTCAGGCCCAGCGTCCACGAATCGCCTTCGCCGCCGCGCGCGGCGTCGGTGAAGTCGTACTTGTCGTAGCGCGTGGCCAGTTCCCAGGCGCCGATGCCGCCGTCGGTGACCGGACGCGCGACGCGGGTGGTGCCCCAGACGCCCGAGCGGGCGCTGAAGCCGGGCTTCTCGCCGGTGATCAGCCAGCCGGCGTAGGCCGAGTGGGCTTTCTGGTCGATTTCGCCGACCGAGGTCGAGCGCAGCGTGGTCTCGCTGGTCTCGGCGAAGGCCCAGACGTTGCGCCAGGTCCCGCCGAGCTCCGCGCCCCAGACCTGCTCGCCGGTGACGTCGTTGATCGCGCTGGCCGACACGCGCACGTTGTCGTTGAAGCGCGAGGCCACACGCGGCGTGCGGTTGATGCGGTTGGTGTCGACGCCGTAGTCCTCGTGCACGTACCAGCCACCGACATGCAGGAAGCCTGACGGGCGCTTGATCGGGTTCACGTGACCGCGGAACGAATAGGTCAGCGAATCGGTCTCGGTGCCGGTATTGCCGACGTCGTCGCCGGTGATGCCGAAGGTGGTGTGCCAGTTCTGGCCGATCATCTTCATCTGCACGCCGAGGCCGAAATAACCGCTGGCCGGCATGCCGACGCTGGCGACCGCGTTGCGTTCCATGAAGGGCGTCCGGGTGAGCGTGGTGCTGGAATCGATGGCGCGGTCCTTGAGCTTGTTGCCGACGTAGAACTCGGTCGGGATGGTGCCGAGCATCGTGTCCCAGCTCAGGTAGGCATCCGACAGGCTGACGGTGTTGTTCGAGAGTTCGGCGTCGATCTTGTAGCCCAGCGCACCGATGCTGCCCTGCGCGCCCAGACGCGCTTGGCGCAGGTTGGTGCCGGTGATGTTGCGGCTGTCGAAGTCCGAGCCGTGGGTGGACGAGAAATCGACCAGCACGCGGCCGCGCGGATTGAAGGTGAAGCTGCGGTCGCTGTTGCGGAACTCGGGGCCGCCGCGGCGCCAGCTGACGTTGCCGCCACCGCCGCCGGTGCCGCCGCTCGCGGCGAGCTGCGCGACCTGGGCCTGCAGGATCGCCATGTCGTCCTGGCGGGTGTCGGCAACGGCGGCGTCGATCTGTGCCTGCACGCCGTCGACGGGCGCGGTGGCGGGCGCAGCGGCGACGGCGGGTGCGCCCATCGCGTCGAGGCGCTGGGTGAGCGCCTGCAACTGCGCGGACTGCTGCTGGATCTGTTGGGCCTGCAGGCGGATCAATTCACGCAGTTCGGTTTCGGTGGCGGTGTCGGCAGCGAGGGCGGGCAGCGTGGCCAGGCCCAGCAGCGCGCCGGCAGCCAGCGCGCGGGGGTGTGTGCGATTCATTCGGTGGTCTCTCCCGTGGAACGGATGCAAAGGCGTGGACGGCTCAGTCGCCGTCTTCTTCGAGATCGGCGTCGTCGCTTTCGACCGGCAGCGGTGCCAGCGGCGCGGTCTGGCCGGTGAGCGGCTGCAGGCTGACCGGCGGCGCGGCCATGAAGCCGTTCGCGCGCGCCCAGGTCACGAACAGGCGCGGCCACTGCGCGACCTGCGTGCCGGGTTTGCCCAGCCCCCAGCTGTGGCCGCCGCGATCGAAGACGTGCAGTTCCGCCGGCACGTTCTGCGCGCGCGCGGCCTGGAACATGAGCAGGCTGTGGTTGACGTCGGCGATGCGGTCATCGGCGGCGTGGGCGAGGAACACCGGCGGCATGTCGCTGCGCACGTGGCCTTCGACCGAATACGCCTCGACGGCGTCGGGCTGCGTGGCGAGTTCGCGGCGGCTGCGCGTGGTGTCGTACGGCGGCTTCAGCGTGACCACCGGGTAGAGCATCGCCAGGAAATCCGGACGCGACGGCAGGCGGTCGCTGGCGTCGAGCGCGGGATAGAAGTCGTGGTCGAAGCGCGTCGACAGGATGCCGGCGAGGTTCGCACCGGCCGATGAGCCCATGACGCCGATCTTCGTGGGATCGATGCCCAGTTCACCGGCGTTGGCACGCAGCAGACGCATCGCCCGCTGGCCGTCGGCGAACGGCGCCGACGCCGGCCAGCCGTCGACCGGCATGCGGTAGTACAGCACCGCCGTGGTCACGCCGATCGATGCCAGCCACTGCGCCATCGGACGCGCCGCGGTGCCGACCTGGATGCGGAAGTAGCCACCGCCCCCGAGGATCAGCACGGCGGTGCCGTTCGGATTCGCCGGGCGGTGGATCTCCAGCCGCGGCTGCGAGACGCGGGTGACCGCGCCCATCGAACTGCCTTCGTTGCCGACCAGTTCCGGGCCGCTGACGATCTGCGGCAGATGGCCGTCGGGCCACAAGTGCAGCGTCTGCGTGCCGGCCTGGGCATGTGCCAGGCCGGTGCAGGCGAGGAGGAGGCCGGCGATCAGGCCGGCCCAGCGGTGTCGTGTCGTCATGGGTCCCCTCCCAGGGCGTTGCGTGTGAATCGTGTCGAGCCGCGTGCGCGCCCTCAGTCCAGCGCGAGCACGCCGCGGTCGCCCGGGCCTGCGGCTGGATCGGGCGCGGCGGCCACCGGCAGCGGCTTGCCATCGAGCGCGGCAGCCAGCTGGTCGCGGTCGAGTGCGCCTTCCCAGCGCGCGACGACCACGGTGGCGACGGCATTGCCGATGAAGTTGGTGATCGAGCGGCATTCGCTCATGAAGCGGTCGATGCCGAGGATCAGCGCCATGCCCGCGACCGGCACCGTCGGCACCACCGACAGCGTGGCGGCCAGCGTGATGAAGCCCGCGCCGGTCACGCCGGCCGCGCCCTTGGAGCTGAGCATCGCGACCAGCAACAGCGTGACCTGCTGCCACAGCGTCAGTTCGGTGTTCGTCGCCTGGGCGATGAACAGCGCGGCCAGCGTCATGTACAGATTGGTGCCGTCGAGGTTGAACGAGTAACCGGTCGGCACGACCAGACCGACGACCGACTTCTGGCAGCCGGCCTTCTCCATCTTCTCCATCAGCGACGGCAGCGCGGATTCCGACGACGACGTGCCGAGCACCAGCAGCAGTTCGGCCTTCAGATAGCGGATCAGCTTGAAGATGGAGAAGCCGCAGGCGCGCGACACCGCGCCCAGGATCACGAGCACGAACAGCGCCGCGCTGACGTAGAACGTGCCGACCAGCCACGCCAAGTTCGCCAGCGACGACAGGCCGTACTTGCCGATGGTGAAGGCGATCGCGCCGAACGCGCCGATCGGGGCGGCCTTCATCAGGATGTGCACCAGCTTGAACACCGGCACGGTCAGCGTTTCGAGGAACGACAGGATCGGCTTGCCTTTCTCGCCCACCAGCGCGAGCGCGATGCCGAACAGCACCGCGATGAAGAGCACCTGCAGGATGTTGCCGTCGACGAAGGCGCCGACCAGCGTGCCGGGAATGATGTCGAGCATGAAGCCGGTCAGCGTCATCTCGTGCGACTTCTGCACGTAGCCCTCGACCGCGGCGGTGTCGAGCGAGGCCGGATCGATGTTCATGCCCACGCCCGGCTGCACGACGTGCGCGACGACCATGCCGATCACCAGCGCCAGCGTGGAGAAGAACAGGAAGTAGACCATCGCCTTGGCGAACACCCGACCCACCGTGCGCAGATGGGTCATGCCGGCGATGCCGGTGACGATGGTCAGGAAGATCACCGGCGCGATGATCATCTTGACCAGCTTGATGAAGGCATCGCCGAGCGGCTTGAGCTGTTCGGCGAATGCCGGCTCGAAATGGCCGAGCAGCGCGCCCAGTGCGATCGCGATCAGCACCTGGACGTAGAGCTGGCGGTACCACGGCAGCCGCGGCGCGGCCGGAACATTGGAAGGCATGGCGTGCATGGGTGCGTACCGGGTGTGCGCATCCAGCGGATGTGGATGCAGGCGATGCGTTGTACGCGGGCGCGTCGACGCTGCCGATAGCGCATTGGTGTTAAAGAGCGCATTCCTAATCCTTTCGGATTAGCTCACGTGCCCGCGAGACGTTGCCGTCCTAGACTTCTCCCGTCGCGCGCCCGCGCGCGACCGCCCCCCACCGCAGCCGGCCGCCCCCGCGTCCGCCTGCCGCTTCCCCAAGGATTCCATGCGCAACGTTCTTCCCCCGCTTCTGGTGCTGTGCGCCTGCACCGCCGCCACGCCCGTTCTCGCCGCCGAAGGCGCGCAGGCCTGGCCGCCGAAATTCACGTTTTCCGACAAGACCGAAGTCGCGCTCACCGGCAACTTCGCCTGGGACAGCGCGGATTTCGCGGGCCACCCGCGCCTCGAGGACAACGAGGGCCTGCGTCGCCGCGAGTTCGGCGCGACCGTCAAGAAGGCCGGCGTCTGGGACGCGATGGTCTACTTCGACTTCGAGTCCAAGAGCTGGCTCGACGTGTTCGTGCGGTTCGACAGCAAGCACTTCTTCGACCGCGACCTCGGCAAGCTGCGCATCGGCTACATGAAGGTGCCGGTGGGTCTGGAAGGCGTGACCAGCTCGCGCGCGGGCACGTTCATGGAACTGGCGTCGCCGATCCAGGCGATCTACCAGGGCCGCCGCACCGGTGTGGAGTGGACGCTCGAGCAGGACAAGGCGCTGTTCCAGGTCGGCGGCTACGGCGGTCAGGATCTGCAGGGCGACAACCCCGGCCAGACCTATGCCGCGCGCGCCGCGTGGACGCCGCGCAAGGCCGCCGGCGACGTGCTGCACCTGGGCATCGCCGCCTCGCGAGAGAAACCGCAGGGCTGGACCGACGGTCGCGGTGTGCAGTTCGACCCGACCGCGCGCCTGCGTGCACGTCCCGGCACCAACCTCACTGACGTGCGTCTGGTCGACACCGGCAGCCTGGCGCCGGTGAATCACATCCAGCGCACCGGTCTGGAAGGCATCTGGATCAACGGTCCGGTGTCGATGCAGGGCGAACTGCTGCGCGCCGACATCGCCCGCGACAACGGCCTGTCCGATTACACCGCCGAGGGCGGGTATCTCGCCGCAAGCTGGCTGCTGACCGGCGAAAGCCGCGTGTATTCGGGCGGCAACGTGGCCAACCCGAAGCCGGCCAACGGCTACGGCGCGGTGGAACTGGCCGCGCGCTACAGCACGCTCGATCTCGACGACGGCCCGGTGAACGGCGGCCGCCAGCACGACTGGACCTTCGGCGCGAACTGGTACCTCACCCCCTACGTGAAGCTGCAGGCCAACTACGTGCGCGCCAACGCCACCCGCAACGGCGCGACCAGCCGTCCGGAGATCGTGGAAGTGCGCGCACAGGTGCACTTCTGATCGTGCGCGGACGCCGCGCCCCTGCGGCGTCCGCGATGCCTGGCGCCTGAGTCCGCGTGATGCGTACGCAACCGCGCCTGCGACGCCTGCTGCTGACCGTGCTGATCGCCTGCGGCGGGCTCGTGCTCGTTGCCGGCCTCGGCTATCGCGAAGGGTCCCGGCGCGCGCTCGACGCGCAATCGGCGCAGGCCGCGCAACAGCTCGACCTGCAGGCGCAGGCGCTCAACCAGCGCATCGAACGCTACCGCGCCCTGCCCCAGGTGCTGGCGCTGGATCCCGACCTGCGCGCCGCCGTGGCCGCACCGGTCGACGCCGACACCCAGGCGCGGCTCAACCAGCGCCTCGAAGAAGCCAACCGCACCACGCGCGCGTCCACGCTGACGCTGATCGACGCACGCGGCATCGCGATCGCCGCGAGCAACTGGCGCGACGGCGGCAGCAACGTCGGCGAGGACTACGCGTTCCGTCCCTACGTGCAGCAGGCGCTGCGCGACGGCCGCGGGCGCTTCTACGGCATCGGCGTGACCACGTCGGTGCCCGGCTATTTCCTGTCCGAAGCGCTACGCGACGATGCCGGCCGCGCGGTCGGTGTAATCGCGATCAAGATCGAACTGGCGGCGATCGAACAGACCTGGCCCGACGACGGCGATCTGGTGCTGGCCAGCGATGCGCACGACGTGGTGTTCCTCGCCAGCCGCGCGGCATGGCGCTATCGCGTGCTCGCGCCGCTGGATGCCGAGGCCCGGCAGGAACTCGTGGCCACGCGCCAGTACGAAGGCGAGCAGCTGCGCGCGTATGCCGGCCAGGTGCTGCGCAATGCCGGCGCGCACGGCGCGGTGGTGCGCGTCGACATGCCGGCGATGCCGGGTACGTGGCTGTGGCAGCGCGCGCCGGTCGCCGATACCGACTGGACCCTGCATCTGCTGCACGACGCCGCGCCGATCGCCGCTGCGGGACGCGAGTGGGCGACGATCGCCGGCGTGTCGTGGGCGGCGCTGGTGTTCCTCACCCTGTTCCTGCAGCAGCGCGTGCGCCTCGGTGCGCTGCGCCGGCGCAGCCGCGACGAGCTCGAAACCCTGGTGCGGCATCACGCCGAGGAACTGCGCAGCGCGCGCGATGGTCTGGTTGCCGCGGCGCAGGAAGCCGACACCGGCCTGAGCCGGCGGCTGGCGCATCTGCCGCAGGGCGTGGTGATCATCGACGCGGCGCTGCGCATCGTCGCGTGGAATGCGCGCTACATCGAACTGTTCCGGTTTCCGCCGGATCTGGTGCGTGTGGGCACACCGATCGAAGAGGTGTTCCGCTACAACGCGCGTCGCGGACTGCTCGGTCCGGGGCCGGTGGAAGAGGCGATCGAACGTCGTCTCGAACATCTGCGCAGCGGCAAGCCGCACATGCGCGAGAGCGAGAAGTACGACGGCACGGTGCTGGAGATCCGCGGCAACCCGCTGCCCGACGGCGGCTTCGTCACCAGCTACGCCGACATCACCACCTACAAGACCACCGCACGCGAACTGCGCACGCTGGCCGACGCGCTGGAACGCCGTATCGCCGAGCGCACCGCCGATCTCGAACAGGCACGCGCCGAGGCCGAAGCCGCGAACCGCTACAAGGGCCGCTTCGCCGCCGCTGCGGTCCACGACCTGCTGCAGCCGCTCAATGCCGCGCGCATGTTCGCCGCCGGCCTGCGCGCGCGCCTGCGCGACGACGAGACGCGGCGCCTCGCCGACAACATCGACGGCGCGCTGTCGGCGCAGGACGGCATTCTCGCCAGCCTGCTCGACATCTCGCGCCTGGAAACCGGCACGCTGCGCACCGACGTCCGCGAAGTCGCGCTCGGTCCGCTGCTCGACGGGCTGGCACGCGAAACCGGCGTGCTCGCGCAGGCGCGCGGCCTGCGTTTCGATCACGTGCCCACGCGCGCCTGGGTGCGCAGCGATGCGACGCTGCTGCGGCGGCTGGTGCAGAACTTCCTGTCGAACGCGGTGCGCTACACCGCGCGCGGCCGTATCGTGCTGGGCGTACGTCGCGACGGCGACCGGCTGTGGATCGAAGTCCACGACACCGGCCCCGGTATTCCGCCGAACCGGCAGCGCGAGATCTTCGAGGAATTCCGCCGCCTCGACGACGGTAATGCCGGTGACCGCGGCGCAGGCCTGGGGCTGGCGATCGTCGATCGCATCGCACGTTTGCTCGGCCACCGCATCGATCTGCGCTCGCGCCCCGGCACCGGCAGCGTGTTCCGCGTCTCCGTGCCGCTGACCGACGCACCCGCGCAGCCGGTCGTCGCACCCGTGGCGCCGGGCGTGCCTGCCGAAGACGACGCCCCGCTGCGCGGCTGCCGCGTCTGGGTCGTCGATGACGATCCGCAGACCTGCGCCGCGACGCGGCAGCTGCTGGAGCGCTGGTACTGCGAGGTCCCGCTCGCCGACGGCCCGCACGCCGCGCTGGCCGCGGCCGTGCGCGGCGAAGCGCCGGACCTCGTGCTGCTCGACGTGCGCATGGGCGAGCACCACGGCCCGAGCCTGTTCGAGACGCTGTGCGACCGCTGGAGCGCGGTGCCGCTGGCGATCCTGGTCACCGGCGAATCCGACCCCGCCCTGCGCACGCAGGCGCGCGATGCGGGCCAGGGATTTCTGCCGAAACCGGTGCGCCCGCCGGCATTGCGGGCGCTGATGATGCAGATGCGGTTGCGGGGGTACTGAGGGAGAACTGCTCTCTGCCGAGGTGGTGGAACGGCACTTACCGCACGCCGCTAGATGCATCCCTCGTCATCCCAGCGAAAGCTGGAAACGCTTTTCAACAGCCGGATGGCTGGTCATCCATCTTGATTTTGGCTTTTCGAGCGGACGTCAAAATGGGCCCCAGCTTTCGCTGGGCGACGGCATCTGGATCCCTGAGGCGACTACGCCTCATCCTCCCGCTCCAACGCCTTCACCAGCACCGCGGCCTGCGTGCGGCTGTGGCATTCGAGCTTCTTGAGGATCGCGGTCACGTGCACCTTGACGGTGTTCTCGGCCAGGCCGAGCTGATGCGCGATCTGCTTGTTGAGCAGCCCGTCGGCGATGCCCAGCAGCACGCGGAACTGCTGCGGGGTGAGCTGGGCGAGACGCGAGGCGAGCTGCGCGTCCTCTTCGGAACGCTCCGCGGTGAGCGGCGGGAACCAGCTGCCACCGTCGAGCACGTTCGCCACCGCCTGGCCGATGGACTCGGCCGGCGCGGATTTCGAAATGAAGCCCGAGGCGCCGAACTGCTGCACGCGGCGGACGGTGCGCGGGTGGTCGTTGGACGAGATCACCACGACCGGCAGTTCCGGCCGCTCACCGCGCAGCCAGACCAGCGACGACAGCCCCCGCGCGCCGGGCATCGTCAGATCCAGCAGCACCAGTTCGATGTCCGGGTGCGCGTCGAGTGCGGGTTCGAGGGCCGATGCGGTGGCGGCTTCGATCACGCGGATCTGGCCGAGGCTGTCGCGCAGCGCATGCAGCACGGCGGCGCGCAGCAGCGGGTGGTCGTCGGCGACGAGGATGGTGGGAGCGGCGTCCATGGCGTGCAGTCTGGCATGGACGGCGGAATGCGACGCCGGTCACGCTGGCATGGAATTCGCAGGCACACTATGCAAAGGGGGAACACCGATTGCGTAACCGAGCCGTCGCCAGCGCGCGCCGTGCGTGCCAGCCAGTGCGTGTCGATGCGTGCAGCGTCGGCAGGGCGGGCCGTGCGCGCAGTCTGGCGACGCGACTGCTCGGCGCGACGCTGCTGGCGTGCGCGTCGTTCACCGTCTCGGCGCAGGTGCCCGACCCGGTCGACGATCCGCCGCTGAGCCTGGAGATGTACGGCCTCGACGAAGGCCTGTCGCAGCTGACGGTCTCGGCGATGACCGGCGACGACCAGGGCTTCCTGTGGGTCGCCACGCAGGACGGGCTCAACCGCTTCGACGGCCACCGTTTCCGCGCATATCGCAACCTGCCCGACCAGCCGGTCGGCGGCGCGAATCTGGTCAGCAGCAGCATCGACAGTCTCGCCTTCGAGCCGCAGCGCACGCGCATGTGGCTGGGCACGAACGACGCCGGTCTGGAGGTCGTGCACCTGCCGACGTGGACGCAGCGCCGGCTCGGCGTCGACGACGGGCTGTCGCATGCGCGCGTGGTGCGCATCCTGCTCGATCCCGCGGGCGGCGCGTGGCTGGGGACCGAGGCCGGCGTGGATCACGTCGACGCGGAGATCCGCGGCGCACGCCGGCTGGGCGCGACCGGCGAGATCGTCGGCCTCGCGTGGTCGGCGGCGCGCAAGCGTCCCGTCGCGCTCGATGCCGCGTGCGGCCTGTGGTCGGTCGAGGCGGACGGCCTGGTGCGATTGCCGGCCTTGCCCGGCGCGAAGCGGTGCGTGTCCCTGCAGGCCGGCCGCGAGGGCCTGTGGGTGCTCGCCGCCGACGCCGGCCTGTTCCGGCTCGATACCGCCGCGCGCCTGCAGCGGCACTGGTCGCTGGCCGCGCTCGGCGTGGCCAGCGTCGACGCGACCGCGATGATCCGGCTCGAGGACGGCCGCGTGCTGACCGGTTACGGCAACGGCGCGGTGGTGCAGCTCGCGCCCGGCAGTGACCGGCCGCGACGCCTGCGCTTCGACAATCCGCCGCGCAGCGCGATCACCAGCTTCCACCAGGGCGAGACCGGCGCGTGGTGGATCGGCACCTATACCTCGGGCCTGTATCGCGTGCGGCCGCTGGCCTCGGTGATCCGTCACGACGGCGCGGGCGTCGGCACGATGGACGACTGGGACAGCCACAGCGTCCGCGCGATCCGCCGCGACGGCGCGCGCATGCTGATCGGCACCGACAGCGGTCTGCGCATGCGCGACGGCCCGCGTGCGGACTGGCGCCCGGTCCCCGGACTCGCGGATCTGTCGGTACGTGCGATCGAACCCGCGCGCGACGGTGGCTGGTGGATCGGCACCCAGGTCGGCTTGCGCCGTCTGTATGCCGACGGCCGCGTCGATGCGCTCGACGGCCTGCCCGATGCACGCATCGACGCCCTGCTCGCCGAAGACGACACGCTGTGGATCGGCACGCGCAGCGGCGTGATGCAGCTGCGCGACGGACGCATCGACGCCGATCCGCGCTTCGCCGCGATCGCCGGCGACGTGGTGACGGTGCTCCACCGCGACCAGGACGGCAGCCTGTGGATCGGCACCAATACGCGCGGCCTGTGGCGGCTGCACGACGGCGTGTTCGCGCAGGTCCAACCCGCCGGCGCGGGCATGCACCGCTCGGTGTGGGCGATCCATGGCGACGCGGACGCGATCTGGGTCGGCGCGTTCGCCGCCGGCCTGTACCGCATCGATCGCGCGACCGGGGTGTCGTCGGTGCTGACCGAACGCGACGGCCTGACCAACAACGTGATCTACCGGATCCTGCCCGACATCGGCGGGCGACTGTGGCTGAGCACCAATCTCGGCCTGAGCGTTTACGACCCCGAAAGCGGCATCGTGCAGAACCTCGGCCGCCGCGACGGGCTGCGCAACCAGGAATACAACAGCGGCTCGGCGTTCAGCGGCCGCGACGGCCTGCTGTACTTCGGCGGCACGATGGGCGTAGACGTGATCGCGCCGATGCAGCTGCCGCGTCGCAGCGCGCCCGCGCATCCGGTGTTGACCAGCCTGCAGCTGCTGAGCCGCCAGTCCGACACCGACGCGCGCAGCGGCACCGAGACCGATATCGTCTACACGCCCGGCATCGACCTGGGCGAGGAGGACAGCGTCTTCACCATCGGCATGACGGCGATCGATTTCCTGGCCCCGGCGGCCGCGCAGTTGCGCTATCGCGTCGACGGCCTGCACACCGGCTGGATCTATCCGCACCAGGCGCGTACCGAGTTCTCGCTCAACCATCTGCCGGCGGGCCACTACCGGCTGGAAGTGCAGGCCGCGGGTCGCGACGGCCAGTTCGGCGAATCGCGTGTGCTGACGATCGCGATGCCACCGCCGCCGTGGCGGCATCCGCTGGCCTACGTGCTGTACGCGGTGCTGGCGGCGCTGGCGGTGGCGTTCTTCGTGCGGCGCACGCGGCGCGCGGTGCAGCGCGAGCGTGAGCGCGTCGAACTGCTCAACCGCACCGTCGCCGAGCGCACCGCACAGCTGGAGCAGGCCAACCGGCAGCTGCAGCAGAGCAACGCCCAGCTCGACGCGGCCACGCGCCTCGATCCGCTGACCCAGGTGCCCAACCGTCGCGAGCTGCAGGAATGGCTGGCCCGCGAAGCCGTGCACGCGCCCGGGCGGCGCGGCTCGGACACGCTGTTCTTCTTTATGCTCGACATCGATGCGTTCAAGCGCATCAACGACGGCCACGGCCATCAGGCCGGCGACGAAGCGCTGGTGCAGTTCGCCGCGCGCATGCGCGCCCTGACCCGCGACGGCGATCTGCTGCTGCGCTGGGGTGGCGAGGAATTCATGCTTGTCGCGCGGCTCGACGATGCCGATGCCGCCGCCGGGCTGGCCGAACGCATCCGCAGCACCGTCGCCGACACGCCGATCGCGCTCGCGCACGGCGCGTCGCTGCGCATGACCTGTTCGATCGGATTCGCGCCCTGGCCGTTCTCGACCGCGTGGCCGACGCTCGGTGACTGGCAGCAGACCACCGCGATCGCCGACCGCTGCCTCTACGCCGCCAAGGACAGCGGCCGCAATGCCTGGGTGGGCCTGGTGCCGGGTCTCGATGCGGATCGACCGCGTCTGCAGGCGCTGCTGTCGGGCGCCGACCCGGTGACGCTCGGCAATGCGGTGCGCCTGCTGCATTCGACGGTGACGCCGCCGCGGTTCGAGCGTTGATGCGAAGGCTTCGACGGGTTTCGCGTTGCGCTACCCCTCCTGCGGTTCCGTGCGCATCTGCAGCGGTTCACCGAATCCGTAGCGCTTCGCAGGATGGGTAGCGCGCAGCGAAATCCATCACTGCATCCGATCGCCTACAACTGGTCGATCCGGATCCGGTTCGCGAACAGCGAGAACGCGAGCATGCCGGCCAGGCCGCCGGTGCGCTCCAGCCACGGCGGCAACCAGCGCGGCGGTGCGAGCGTGCCGTCGTCGAACAGCGGCGACAGCCGTCGCACGTCGTCGAGCGTCATCTTGCCGGCGAACAGATGCCGGCACAGCGGCAGACGCTGCGCGGCCAGGGCCTGGCGGAAGAAGGTGTGCACGTCGATCAGGCCACGCAGATACACCGCATCCTTGGTGAAGGCGTGCCCGCCGTTCAGCGGCACGCCGCGGAACACGCGCTGCGCGGACGCGAAGCTTTCCGCCGCCGGTTGTCCCGCGTCGTGGAAGTAGTCGAATACCTGCAGGAAATCGGCGCCGTCGAGTGCACGCGCGATCGCCTCGATGCGCAGGCTCACGCGTTTCATGCGGCCGATGTCGATGCTGCCGGTGATCTGTTCGGCGAACACCGCCAGTCCTTCCTGCGTGCAGGTCGTGCGTGGCGACGACATCGCCAGACTCGGCAGCAGCGGTTGCTCGCGGCCGTTCAGCGCGGTCAGCGAATGTACGAAGGCCTCGTGCTGCAGCAGCTGTTCGCGGTCGTGGATCGAATAGCGCGCGTCGCTGCGCAGACGCAAGCGATACGCGCCCGCCGCGGCCTTGGCGATCATGCCCGGATCGAGTTCGACCGCGACGACGCGTGTGCCGAAGTACGCATCGAGATCAGTCTGCAACTGCGCCTGCAGCGTGGCGGCGTCGAGCGTGGGATGTTCGACATCGGCGAGCAGGCCGGGATCGAGTTCGTCGGCGATGTGGATGAAGTGCCGCGCGGCATCGCAGGTCGTCAGCGCACCACCAGGCAGCGCCGCATCCGGGCGCCCGTAGAGTGCGATCGCGTGATCGCCGGCGGCTGCGGTGCCGAGCGATTCCAGCAGCTGCGTGGCCGCGTCCCAGGCCTGCGTCGATTCGACGATGTAGGCGCCGAGCGGATGATCCGGATCGGCAGCCGCGCCGATCGCGGCGAGTTCGCGGCGGATGTCAGAGAATTCCAGCACCGGATACACGATCTCCGGCATCTCCCGGCGTCCGGCCGCGAACGCGGACAGGAAGCACTGCTGTGCACCGGACGGCCAGCTCGCCAGACTCAGCACCCGGATCCCGCGCGCAGCCACGACCATGCGCGCATCGAGCGCCGCGTGATGGGCGATGGCGTCGGACATCGGGAACTCCGGCAGGCGGTGTGGTCACGCTAGCGGATTGATGCGGGGGACTCAAAGTGGCCGACGTCTGGTTCGGGAAGCGCCGCATGTCGGGACGGCTAAAAGCGCGCGTGTCGGGCGACCTATGCGACCGTCGGCCCTCACCCCCACTCCCAAGGGGAGAGGGGCCCGGCACGAGCGAGCGCCTGCTTTTCTGAGCCCCTCTCCCTCCGGGAGAGGGGTTGGGGTGGGGGTCGACGCCTCGCGATGCTTCAGAACGAAAGCGAATGGCGCGCTGTAAACATCGCCCTACTCCTCTTTGGTCCAGTCCGACCCGCGCTTCGCCGGCTTCACCCCCGGACGCCCCCCCGTCTTCGCCCCCGGCTTCTTCCCGGACGGCCGACTCTCCACCTTCTGCGCCATGCGCGTCGCGAGCTGCCCCGCGGCGCCGGCGAGTTCGTCGCGCAGCTTCAGGTAGCTGCCCAGACGGCCCGGATCGAGCGTGCCCGCGTCGACCGCGTCCCATAACGCGCAGCCCGGTTCGTCGCCATGGGTGCAGTCGCGGAAGCGGCATTGCGCCGCGATCGCTTCGACGTCGGCGAATCCGCCTTCGGACAGATCCTCTTCGCCGGTCGGCTTGAGCTCGCGCATGCCAGGCGTGTCGATCAGGCAGGCACCCGACGGCAGCGGAATCAGCGCGCGGTGGGTCGTGGTGTGGCGGCCGCGGTCGTCCGTCTCGCGCACGGCGGCGGTCTTCATGCGTTCGACGCCGAGCAGGCTGTTGGTCAACGTGGACTTGCCCGCGCCGGAACTGCCGACCAGCACCGCGGTCATGCCGGGACCGAGCCAGCGATGCAGCACCGCGGCGCTGTCGTGGTCGCGCGCATTGACCGGCACCACGGCGACACCGAGCCCGGCGATCTCGGTCAGCGCGGCCACGGCGGCGGCGATGTCGGCCTCGGGCTTGTCGGCCTTGGTCAGCACGATCACCGGCGTGCCGCCGCCCTGCACCAGCAGCAGATAGCGCTCGATGCGGCGCGGATTGAAGTCGGCATCGAGGCCGCAGACCACCAGCACGGTGTCGATGTTCGCGGCGATCAGCTGCTGCTTGTAGTGCTCGCCGGCCGCGGCGCGCTTGATCGCGCTGCGTCGGGGCAGCATCGCCACGATGCGCTGGCCGTCCTCGACCAGCACCCAGTCGCCGACCGCAGCGCGGTCCTCGGGCGCGATCGTGCCCTTGCGGTAACCGCTGCGGCGCAGCCAGTCGGGCAGCGATTCGACCGCGATCGCCTCGCCCGGCGCACCGGCGACCAGATAACCGGAGCGGTGCTGCTCGACCACGCGCATCGGCCGGGCCTGTGCATGCGTGATCATGACCTCGGCCCAGGGACCCGACGGCGCACCGTCGAAGGGCCAGCCGATCGCGCGCAGCGCGGTGTCCGGGGGACTCGGATCGGCGGGGTTCAAGCGCTGCGTCGGGCGGTCGTCATGCCGCGGATTCTACGGGCGCCGGGCGTGCAGGCGCGAACCGGTGGGGCCCGCCACTCGTCGGCGCGGGCCGCATTCACCCGGCTTTTCCGCTAGCATCGCGCGACATTCCCGCGCCGAGCGCCGCCGATGTCCGCCCCCTTGAAGATCCGTGAACGCCTGACCGAAGTCCGTTACGAAATCCGTGGCGAACTCGCGCGGCGCGCGCGGGAACTCGAAGGCCAGGGCCGCACGCTGATCAAGCTCAACATCGGCAACCCCGGCGCGTTCGGGTTCCGCGCGCCGGATCATCTGCAGCGCGCGATCGCCGAACGCATCCACGACACCGATCCCTATACGCACCAGCAGGGCCTGCCGGCGGCGCGAGAAACCATCGCCGCGTTCCACGCCGCGCGCGGCACGCGGGACGTGTCGGCCGATCGCGTGTTCGTCGGCAACGGCGTCAGCGAGCTGATCGACATCGCCCTGCGCGCGCTGCTCAATCCCGGCGACGAAGTGCTGGTGCCCTCGCCCGACTATCCGCTGTGGTCGGCGGCGACGATCCTCAACGACGGTCGCCCGGTGTTCTACCAGTGCAAGGAAGGCAACGGCTTCCTGCCCGATCCCGACGAACTCGAAGCGCTGGTGTCGCCGCGCACCCGCGCGATCGTGCTGATCAATCCGAACAATCCGACCGGCGCGGTGTATCCGCGTGCGCTGCTCGAGCGCATCGTCGCGATCGCCGCCAAGCACGAGCTGCTGCTGCTGTGCGACGAGATCTACGACGGCATCACCTACGACGACGCGCCGTTCGAACCGATCGCGCCGATCGCCGGCGACGTGCCCTGCGTGTCGTTCGGTGGCCTGTCGAAGGTGCACCGCGCCTGCGGCTGGCGCGTGGGCTGGGCGGTGCTGTCGGGCGACGAGGCGCGCAGCCGCGATTTCCGCAATGCGATGGACCTGCTCGGTGCGCTGCGCCTGTGCGCGAACGTGCCGGGCCAGTTCGCGATCGAAGCCGCATTGACCGGCATCGATACGATCAGCGCGCTGTGCGCGCCCGGTGGCCGTCTGCACGAGGCGCGCCGCGCGGTGGTCGAGGCCTGCGACGCGAGCCCCTACCTGCGCCTCGTCGCCCCGGCCGGTGCGCTGTACGCGTTTCCCGGCATCGCCGAGGAATTCAGCCAGGGCTTCGACGACCACGCATTCGCGCTCGAACTGATGGAAGCCGAAGGTGTGCTGGTGGTGCCGGGCAACAGCTTCAACGTGCCCTATCGCAACCATTTCCGCGTGACCCTGCTGCCCGAGCCCGCGCAGCTGCGCGAGGTGTTCGCGCGCATCCATCGCGTGCTGGAACGGCAGATCACCGACGCGCGCAAGGTCGTGCCGCTGGCCAAGCGCCAGGCCCGCGTCGCCGGATGACCGCACCGCGCCGCTATCTCGCGCTCGGCGACAGCTACACGATCGGCGAAGGCATCGCCGCCGAAGACCGCTGGCCGGTGCAACTGGCCGATGCGTTGCGCGGCGCGGGCATCGCGCTCGACGCGCCCGAGATCATCGCGACCACCGGCTGGACGACCGACGAACTCGACGCGGCGATCGATGCCGCGGCGCCGGTCGGCCCCTTCGATCTGGTGAGCCTGCTGATCGGCGTCAACGACCAGTACCGCGGCCGCGATGTCGCGCTGTACGGCCCGGCGTTCTCGGCACTGCTGGAGCGCGCGATCGGCTTCGCCGGCGGCAATGCGTCGCGTGTGTTCGTACTCGCGATTCCGGACTGGGGCGTCACGCCGTTCGGTGCGCATTCGGGGCGCGACGTCGCCGCGATCGCGCGCGAACTCGACGCCTACAACGCGGCGGCTGCCGCGATCTGCGCCGCGCGCGGCGTCGCCTTCGTCGACATCGCAGCGGTCAGCCGCGCGCACGGCGGCGAGGCAGACATGCTCGCCGATGACGGCCTGCATCCCTCGGCCGCGCTGCATACCGAGTGGATGCAGCTGGCGTTGCCGGTCGCGCGCGGCTTATTGTCGCGGGCATGACTGCGACCACTTCCGACACCGCGCCGCTCTCCACCGCACCGTATCCGCCCGAGGACGCCCGCAACATCGCGCGCGCGTTCCTGCCCAGGCACGTGCTGGGCAACCGCTACGACTACTACTACACGCTGACCAAGCTGCGCACCGATCCGCTGTATCCGGGTGTGCTGCAGGCGCTGCGCCCGACGACCGCGCCGGTGCTCGATCTGGGCTGCGGCCTGGGCCTGCTCGCGCATGCGCTGCGCGCCGATGGCCAGGCGCTGCCGTTCACCGGCGTGGACATCGACGCGGCCAAGATCCGCCGCGGCCGCGAGGTCGCCGCACGCGCCGGACTCGCCGACGTGCAGCTCGACGTGCTCGATCTCGGCGTCGGCCTGCCGGCGCACCAGGGCAGCGTCGCCATCCTCGACGTGCTGCAGTACCTGTCGCCCGAACGCCAGCGCGAGCTGCTCGACAACGTGATCGCGATGCTGGTGCCGGGCGCGCGTCTGGTGATCCGCAGTGGCCTCGCCGACGACAGTTCGCGCAGCCGCACCACGCGCATCACCGATCGCCTCGCCAATTTCGCCGGCTGGATGCAGGAGCGCGCGAAGAGTTACCCGACCGCCGACGGCCTGCGCGGCCAGCTCGAAGGTGCCGGCCTGCAGACCACGCTGCGCCCGCTGTACGGCGACACGCCGTTCAACAACTGGTTGATCACCGGCATCCGCACGTGACCGCCCGCGACGGCCTGCCGCATGCGCCGATGCTGGCGCTCGACGATCCGTCGTGGACCACATTGCGTTGCGCGCAGGGCGATGCGCGCGGCATTCCCGCCCTGCTCGCGCAGCTCGATGGCGCGCGCGGAGACGACTGTCTCGGCGAACCGTGGCAATCCTTGTGGGAATCGCTGTGCAACGAAGGCCGCGTGTTCTCCGCCTCGTTCGCCGCCGTTCCGCACATCGTCGCGATCCTCGCCGAGGCACCGGAACGCGCGACGCCGAGTCACTTCGTGCTGCCTGCCAGCATCGAACTCGCCCGCGCCGCGCACGACGCGGAGATTCCGGAGCATCTGATCGACGGCTACGTCACCGCGTTGTCGCGCCTGCCGCTGCTCGCCGGCCTCGTCGCCGCGCCCGACTGGAGCGAACTGATGTGCAGCGCCGCGCTGGCCGCGACCGCGGCGGCCACGGGTCAACATGCGGTGGCGGAACTGCTTCTCGAAGCCGATGACATTGGTGCCGTGCTGGCCTGGCTGCGGGCGGAATAAGCGGGATTTCGCGCTATTCGATGCCGTTCGCGACTGCTCTACGATGGGTTTCGCTGCGCTCTACCCATCCTACAAACGTCCGTATCGTGCGGTTCGAGCCCCTCTCCCCATGGGAGAGGTTGGGGTGAGGGATGGGAGCACGCGCTACAGGTCAGATTCGACCCTGCCCGCATCGCAACTGCGCAGGACGATTAAACCCATCACGCATCGCTGCCTGCCTCGCCTGACTGTCAGACCGTCAGACCGTCAGAGCGCCTGATCCGGCAGCACCGCCCGCAATCCCTTCGCGTGCATCCGCGCGAGCACGCCTTCGACCATCGCGACATTGCGGCCATGCTTCGCGCCCTCGTGCAGCAGCACGATTGCACCGGGCGCGAGGTCGGCATCGATCCGCGTAACCACGTCTTCCACGTCCGCCTTCACCGCATCGAAGCCGCGCGCACTCCAGCCGACGCGCGCCAGTCCTGCATCCCGCAGCGGCGCGTGCACGAACGGATTGGTATGACCGACGACCGAACGGAACCACATCGGTGCATGGCCGATGACACCGGTCAGCGTGCGCTGGGCGTCGAGAATCTCGCGCCGCATCCGCGCCGGTCCCAGCGCCCAGAACATCGCCTGCGGATGGGTCTGGCTGTGGTTGCCGATGCCGTGGCCGCGTGCGGCGATCTCGCGCACGAGATCCGGTCGCTCGGCGGCGCGCGCACCGACCAGGAAGAACGTCGCCTTCGCGTCGTGCGCATCGAGCAGATCGAGCAGCGCGGGGGTGTCGTCGGACGGGCCGTCGTCGATCGTCAGCCACACGCCCTCGCCCGGCAGCCGGGTCAGCACCGGCCCGTACAGCCGCGAGGCAGGCGCCAGCACACCCCACAGGCACAGCGCGTGGCTGGCCAGCAGCAGCGGCAGACCGATCGCCCAGCCCAGTTGCCACCAGACCAGCGCGATCAGCAGCTGCGAGGCGATCAGCAGCGGCAGCCACAGCTGCGGGCGACGGGGCGGGCGATGCACGGACATGGCGCGCATGATGCCATCGGCACCGCCGCGCAACGCGGTGTTCCGGGACCGCGGGCGGCGCCTGCGGGCTTGCATCGCAGGCCGCGCGGTACCATGTGGGTCGTTCCCGCACACCGGATCCATGCCATGTCCCTCGACCCCGCTCTCCGCACCCGCATCGAAACCCTGCTGCAGGGCAACCGGGCCGTGCTGTTCATGAAGGGCTCGCCGACGACCCCGCAGTGCGGCTTCTCCGCGAAGGCCATCTCCGCGCTGGAAGCGGTGGGCATCGACTACGCGACCGTCAACGTGCTCGAGGACGGTGAGATCCGCGAAGGCATCAAGGTCTACGGCGACTGGCCGACGATCCCGCAGCTCTACGTCGACGGCGAACTCGTCGGCGGCAGCGACATCATCGAGCAGATGGTCGGCAGCGGTGAGCTGCACGGCCTGTTCGGCGTCGCCCCGCCGGACCGCACGCCGCCGTCGATCTCGATCACCCCCGCCGCGCGCGAGATGATCGCCAAGGCCGTCGGCGACGCCGGTGGCGATTACGTGCTGCAGGTCGACATCGACGGCAATTTCCGCACCCGCCTGCAGCTCGCGCCGCGCAGCGCGTCGGCGATCATCGCCCAGGCCGACGGCATCGACGTGCAGTTCGACCTCGCCGGCGCACGCCGCGCCAAGGGCATGACGATCGACTTCGCCGACGACATCCGCGGCCGTGGTCTGGTCATCGACAACCCGAACGCGCCGAAGCCGGTGCAGGACATCAGCCCGGCCGACGCCAACGACCGCCTCGCCGCCGGCACGCTGACCCTCGTCGACGTGCGCCCGCCGGACGAACGCGCCACCGCCAGCGTCGCGCGTCCGTTCGAGGTGCTCGACGGCGACGCGATCACCCGTCTGCAGCAGCTGCCCAAGGACACCCCGCTGGCGTTCCTGTGCCACCACGGCGGCCGCAGCCAGCAGGCGGCCGAGCATTTCCGCAACCAGGGCTTCACCCACGTCTACAACGTCGCCGGCGGCATCGATGCCTGGAGCGACAGCGTGGATGGCGGCGTGCCGAAGTACTGACGGCGCGAGACTCGGACGGACGAAGAAAGGAGACCACCCGGTCTCCTTTTTTCATCGTCGAGCACGCCGACGCGATGCACGCGCGGTCGCGTCACCCGTTTTCCAATGTGTCTGTCCCCGAGGATGGAACCATGTCCACCACCCAACGGCAGCTGCCGCTGATCGACCTGTCGCAACTCGACGCCGGCGACCCCGGCGATCGCGTCGTCGCGCTGCAGGCGCTGCGCCAGGGCGCACGCGAGGTCGGCTTCTTCTACGTCGGTCACCACGGCGTGCCGCCCGAGCTCGACGCCGCACTGCTGCAGCAGGCGCGGGCGCTGTTCGCGCTGCCCGACGCGGACAAGCAGGCCATCGCGATGGTCCATTCCCCGCACTTCCGCGGCTACAACCAGGTCGGCGCCGAACTGACGCGTGGCAAGGCCGACTGGCGCGAACAGATCGACATCGGCGCCGAACGCGAGGTGGTGCCGCAGGCGCCCGGCGTGCCGGCGTGGACCCGCCTGCAGGGCCCCAACCAGTGGCCCGCGGCATTGCCGGAGTTCCGCCCGGTGGTGCTGGCCTGGCAGGACGCCGTCACTGATGTGCTGCTCCGCCTGCTGCAGGCCTGCGCCGAAGTCCTCGGCCAGCCGCGCGACATATTCGCACCGATCTATCGCGACCAGCCCTACCAGCTGATGAAACTGATCCGCTACCCCGGCCGCGAACGGCTGGAGAATGACCAGGGCGTGGGCGCGCACAAGGACAGCGAACTGCTGACGCTGATCCTGCAGGACGGCGTCGGTGGTCTGCAGATCGAACTCGACGATGGCAGCCTCATTGACGCCATCCCGCGCCCAGGCACCTACATCGTCAACATCGGCGAGCTGCTGGAGCTGGCATCGGACGGGTATCTGAAAGCCGCCGTGCATCGCGTCAGCAGCCCGCCGCCGGGCGTGGAGCGTCTCTCCGCCGCGTTCTTCCTCGGTGCACGTCTCGATGCGACGGTCCCGGCGCTGACGCTGCCGCCGGAGCTCGCCCGCGAAGCCAGTGGCTATACCCGTGACCCGCACAATCCGCTGTTCCACCAGGTCGGCCAGAACACGCTCAAAGGACGTTTGCGCTCGCATCCCGACGTGGCTGCGCGGCATTACGCCGATCTGCTGGCGCCTTCGCAGGCCTGACGTCAGCCGACACTCGCTTCTGCTTGTCGGCTTTTTCAGCTTTGGCTTTTGCTTTCGCTTTGGCTTTTGCTTTCGCTTTGTCTTGCGCCTTTGATCTGCATCGAGCCGTAAAGCGAGCCGAGCATCGCAGGGCGTCGGGGTCGAAGAGCAGCCCATGTCTGAGCGCAGCGAGTTTGGGCTGCGTGCCCCGTCGACCGAGAAGCGCAGGGGACCGGCACGGCGCAGCCGTGTCGGATCGCGTCCGGCGAAGGGACCTTTTGGTTCCTTTTGGGTCCATCCAAAAGGGACTCGCACGCGCAGCGGGCGAAAGCCCTGTACTTGCTTGAGGCTCCTCGCTCGTCGTTTTGCGGCTTCGATGTTCGGGGCGAAAGCAGAGAATCAATCGCAGAAGCGAAGATCAAGTACAGGGCTTCCGCGCTGTCGCGCGGCTTACTTTTGTCTTGGCAAAAGTAAGCAAAACCGTCTTCACCGGACGCGAGCCGATGCGATGAAGCCGCATCGGTGCCCTGTGCTCCTCGCCTGACGCGGCACGCAGCCCAAACTCGCTGCGCTCAGACATGGGCTGCTCTTCGGCCACGCCAGGCTCCGGTGCTCGGCTCGCTCTACGGCTCGATTCAAGTCAAAGGCTGAAAGCCAAAGCAAAAGCCAAAGCCGAATCCAAAGCTGGAGTCGGAGTCGAAGTCGGAGTCCGAACCAGGACAACACAAGGACAGAATGGATTCCCGCGTTCGCGGGAATGACGGCGGTGAAGCAAACGCCAACGCACAAGCAGAAGTAGAGGCAAAGTCAGAGGCAGAGGCAGAGGCAGAGGCAAAGACAAAGGCAAGAGCGCGACCGACGGCAGCACCGGGATGACGTCAGCGGAAGGACCTCCGGCCCACGCCCCGCCCCTCGCCCCGTACACTCGGCCGCTTCGGATCGAGAGGACGGGCATGCTGCCGGGCTGGGTACTGCTGCTGGTGTCGCTGGGCTATGCCGCGCTGTTGTTCGGCGTGGCCTGGTATGGCGACCGGCGTCCGCTGTCCCCGGATCGGCCGTGGCTGCGCACCGCTGTCTACAGCCTCGGCATGGCGGTGTACTGCTCGTCGTGGACGTTCTACGGCGCGGTGGGTACGGCGGCGCGGCAGGGGTTGGGGTATCTGCCGATCTATCTCGGGCCGCTGCTGTTGCTGCTGTTCGGCTGGCGCATCCTCGAGCGGCTGGCGCTGATCGCGCAGTCGCAGAACACGGTGTCGATCGCCGACTTCATCGCGTCGCGCTACGGCCGCTCGCAGCGGCTGGCGGCGATGGTGGCGCTGATCGCGCTGGTGGCCGCGGTGCCGTATCTGGCGCTGCAGTACAAGGCGGTGGCGATCAGCCTGGGCGTGCTCGGCGGGCCGGACGATCCGGTGACCCCGTTCGGCGACCCGGCGTTCTACGTCGCCGCATTGATGGCGCTGTTCGCGATCCTGTTCGGTACGCGCCAGGTCGATGCCACCGAGCATCGGCCCGGCATGATGCTGGCGGTCGCACTGGAATCGCTGGTCAAGCTGGTCGCACTGGTCGCGGTCGGTGTGTTCGCGATCGCGTGGTTCGACAGCAATGACCTGAAGCTCGTCGAGGCGACGCACGCACTGGTCGAGAACGCGCCGCCCAGCAGTTTCGTCGCGCAGTGTCTGCTCGCGTTCGCGGCGCTGATCTGTCTGCCACGCCAGTTCCACGTGGCGATCGTCGAATGCGGCGACGTGCGCGACATCCGCCGTGCGCGCTGGCTGTTCGGCGGCTACCTCGTGATCATCTGCCTGATGGTGCTGCCGATCGCGAGCGCCGGCGTGGCGCTGTTCGGTCGCGACGGACCGGTGGCGCCGGACAGCTTCGTGCTCGCGCTGCCGATGGCTATGAATGCTGATTCGCTGGCGCTGTTCGCCTACATCGGCGGCTTCTCGGCGGCGACCGGCATGGTGATCGTGTCCTCGGTCGCGCTGGCGACGATGGTCAGCAACGACCTGGTGATGCCGCTGCTGCTGCGCCGCGGCTATGCCGAGCGCCACGGCGGCAACGTCGCGCGCACTGTGCTGTGGATCCGCCGCGTCGCGATCGTCCTGCTCGCCGCGCTCGCCTACGGCTATTACCGCGCCAGCGGCACCGAAACCACGCTCGCAGCATTCGGCCTGATGGCGTTCGCGGCCGTCGCACAGTTCGCGCCGGCGCTGATCGGCGGTCTGTACTGGCGCGGCGCGAGCCGGCGTGGTGTGGAAGTGGGCCTGCTGATCGGCTTCGGCGTGTGGACCTACACGCTGCTGCTGCCGACGCTCACGCAGTCGGGCTGGCTCGATCCGCAGTGGCTGACGACCGGTCCGTTCGGCATCGACTGGCTGCGGCCGCACGCACTGTTCGGACTCGCGGGCTGGGATCCGCTGACCCACGGCACGTTCTGGTCGCTGCTGCTCAACGTCGGTGCGCTGCTGCTGGTGTCGGCGCGCTGGCGGCCGACGCTCGACGAGCGCTTGCGCGCAGCGCCCTTCCTCGATCCCTACGCCGAGCGCCGCACGTTCGCGTCCGAGGACTGGAGCGGCAACGTCGGCATTCCCGATCTGCTGACGCTGACCGGCCGCATCGTCGGCGAACGCACCGCGCGCGCGGCCTTCGACGAACACGCGCAGGTGCAGGGCAAGCCACTCGCGCTCAATGCGCCGGCCGATCGCACCTGGCTGCAGTTCACCGAACGCCAGCTTGCAGCAGCCGTTGGTGCATCGTCGGCACGCCTGCTGATGACCAGCGCGCTGAAGGGCTCGGGCATGGAGGTCGACGAGGTCGTCGCGATGCTCGACGAGGCCGGTCAGGAACTGCGCTTCAACCGCGAAGTCCTGTCGTCGACGCTGGAGAACATCGATCACGGGGTCAGCGTGGTCGACCGCACGATGCGGCTGGTCGCGTGGAACCGCAGCTACCAGCGCCTGTTCGGCTATCCCGACAACATGCTCTACGTCGGCCGTCCGGTCGCGGACCTGATCCGCTACAACGCCGAGCGCGGCGAGCTCGGGCCGCGCGATGTCATCGACATCGACACCGAGATCGACAAGCGCATCGCCTACATGCGCGCCGGTTCGCCGCACGTGTCCGAGCGCGTGCTCGGCAACGGCCAGGTCATCGAACTGCGCGGCCAGCCGTTACCGGGTGGCGGTTACGCGACCAGCTACAGCGACGTCACCGACTACAAGCGCGTGGAACGCGAACTGCGCGACATCAACGAGACGCTGGAACAGCGCGTCGCCGACCGCACGCGCGAGGCGGAAGCCGCGCAAGAGTCGCGCTCGCGCTTCCTCACCGCGGTCAGCCACGACGTGCTGCAGCCGCTCAATGCAGCGCGGCTGTTCACCTCGGCGTTGCGAGAAACGCAGGACGGCGCAGAGCAGAAGCATCTGGCCGAACGCGTCGACACTTCGCTGCGCGCGGCCGAGGAGCTGCTCGACGGTCTGCTCGACGTCTCGCGTCTCGATGCCGGCGCGCTGAAGCCCGAGATCACCGATCTCGACGTCTCCGAACTGATGCGCCAGCTCGCCGGCCAGTACGCGCCGATGGCCAAGGCACGCAAGCTCGACATCCGCCTGCACGCACTGCCGATCGCGGTACGCAGCGATCGCCGGCTGCTGCGCCGCGTGCTGCAGAACTTCCTCGCCAATGCGCTGCGCTACACGCGCACGGGGCGCATCGTGCTGTCGGCGCGGCGCCGAGGTGACCAGGTCGCGCTGCAGGTCTGGGATACGGGGCCGGGCATTCCCGAGCACCACATGAGCCAGATCTACGACGAGTTCCACCGCTACGAACAGAACTTCGACTGGGACGGTCGCGGCCTGGGTCTGGGCCTGTCGATCTGCCAGCGCATCTCGCGTCTGCTCGGCCACACGCTCGACGCGCGCTCCAGCGTCGGCCGCGGCAGCATGTTCTCGATCACCGTCCCGCGCAGCGTCATGGCGAGCCTGCCGCCGACCGCCGCGCCGGCGCCGCTGCACGACGAATCGCTGCACGGCCTGCGCGTGCTGTGCGTCGACAACGACGACGACATCCTCGCCGGCATGCGCGCCCTGCTGCGGCGCTGGGGCGTGGAGCCGCTGTGCGCGAAGACCATCGACGAGGCGATCGCCTGCATGGACGAATCGCCCGACGTGATGCTGGTCGATTACCACCTGCACGACCGGCTCGACGGCCTCGACACGCTCGACGCGCTGCGCGGCATCGCGCCCGACGTGCCCGGCGCGCTGCTGACCGCCGACGGCAGCGATACCCTCAAGCAGACCGCGCGCATCCGCGGCTATCGCGTGCTGACCAAGCCGGTGAAACCGGCCTCGATGCGCGCCTTCCTCGGCGCCCAGCGGATGGCGGCGAGCCGGCGCGCCGGCAGCTGACGGGCAGGCCCGCGCAGGCGCCGCCGGGCTGCACGTCACGCGCGTCACATGCCGATGCCTAGGATCGAGCGCTCCCGCCTGCCCGGATCCCCACCATGAGTTCCAACGAGAAGACCCCAAAGCCGCCAATGACCAAACGCCGCCGCGTGTTCCTGTTCGGCGCCGTGGTCGCCATCGTGGTGCTGCCGCTGATCATCTACATGGTGGCGATCGGGATCGGCGGCGGCGTGGAGTAAGCGCCACGCGCTGGAACCGGCGCATTCGACGAGGGCGCCTGCGATGCCTGCGATCTGGTATTTCGACGTTGTCTCACCCTTCGCGTATCTGCAGTGGCGCCGGCTGAGACCACTGCTCGCAACGCACGAAATCCGCCCGGTGCCGATTCTGTTCGCGGCGGTGCTGTCGGCGATCGGCAATCGCGGGCCGGCGGAGATTCCGGCCAAGCGCACCTTCACCTACCCGCACGTCGCCTGGCGCGCGCAACGGGACGGCATTGGGCTGGTGTTTCCGCCCGCGCATCCGTTCAACCCGATCGCGGCACTGCGCGCCGCAACCGCCGCCGATGCCGACCCCGATGTGATCGACGCGCTGTTCGCGCACATCTGGGCGCGGGGACAGCCCGGCGACAGCGTCGAAGCACTGGCGCCGGTGCTGGCCGCGGCGCATCTCTCGCCTGCTGATGTCGAAGCGCCCACGGTCAAGTCACGCCTGCGCGCGAATACCGATGCGGCGATCGCCGTCGGCGTGTTCGGCGTGCCGACGCTGCGCGTCGGTGACGCGCTGTTCTGGGGCGAGGACGCGCACGACTTCGCCCTCGCGGCGCTCGCCGATCCCGCCCTGCTCGACACGCCGGAGATGCGACATCTCGCGCAGCTGCCGGTCGGCGCCATGCGCGGCTGAGATGCGGGCCACGACGCCGATCGCGTAAAGTGCCTCCGGGCGCGACGCGCGCCCGACCCGCGACCCGTCGGCACAGATGGGCGCCGGCCACGCGAAAGAAATGGGGAGGGCGCATGCGCATCGGAATCGTCGTCGACTCGGCCTGTGATCTGCCGCCGGAGTGGCTGGCTGCACACGGCATCCATCTGTTGCCGGTGACGGTGAAGATCGGCCAGTCCGCCTTCGTGGACCTGCGCGACGAACGCGCGACGCTGGACTTCATCGAAAGCCACGTCACCGGCCGGCACACCGCCGAGACCTCGGCGTTTCCGGCCGATCAGATTAAGGCGCTGTTCCTCGAACAGCTGGTCATCGATTACGACTACGTGTTCTGCCTGACGGTCACGCGCCATCGCAGCCAGATCCACGACAACGCGACCCACGCGAGCTTCGCGATCCTCAACGAATACAAGCCGATCCGCGCACAGGTCGGCCGCACCACGCCGTTCGCGCTGCGCATCGTCGATTCGCAGCAGGTGTTCGCCGGCCAAGGCATCCTGCCGGTGGAAGCCGTGCGCCTGCGCGATGCAGGCGCCAGCGCGCCGGAGATCCGCAGCCGTCTCGAATTCCTCGCCGAACGCAGCTACGCCTACATGGTGCCGCGCGATCTCGGCTACCTGCGTGCGCGCATCAAGCACCGCGGCGACAAGAGCGTGAGCCTGCTCGCCGCGTTGATCGGCGGCGCGCTCGACATCAAGCCGATCCTGCACTGCCACCGCGGTGACACCGGCCCGGTCGGCAAGGTGCGCGGGTTCGAACCCGCCGCCGAGAAACTGTTCGCCTTCGCCGTCGAGCGCGTGCGCGCCGGCCTGCTCACCCCGACGTTGTGCCTGAGCTACGGCGGCGAGCTCGACCAGATGCGCGCCCTGCCCGGCTACGCCGCACTCGTGGCTGCGTGCGAGGAACATCACGTCGAGCGCTTCGAAACGGTGATGAGCCTGACCGGCATGGTCAACGTGGGCTCGGGCTCGCTGACGCTGGGCTTCGCGGCACCGCCGCATACGTTCGCCTGACCTGCGCTTGCGCGGATGTTGCCGCGCGCGACGCGCCGATCGTCGCGCCGTGCGCCCCGCATGACGGATTTCTAACACGCCCGGTTGCTAGGCTGACGGCCTTCCCGTTTTGCCGAATGGACGCCGAATGAGCACCCGCTATCTGATCCGACTGCCCGAACCCGAGCAGGCCCGCGCCTCGGGGGAACACGCCTTCCGTGCGCAGGGCGCCGCCGGCATCGCGGCCGAACTGCAGGACGCCCTGCGCGGCGACACGCTGTTCGCCCGCTGGCGCGACCAGCAGCCGGATCCGGACGAGGTCGATCCGTCGCTGGGCATCACCGATCCCGGTGCGCAGGTCAGCGGCGAAGACCGCGATCTGGGCGTCGATCTGGTCGTGAACACCTCGATTTCCAGCACCGTGCTCAAGCACCGCCTGCGCCTGCTCGCCGGCAGCGCCTGGGAACTGCGCGACGTCCGCGCCGGCTGAGGTGGCCGCGATGCCCACGCCGGTGCTCCTGTCCTGGAGCGGCGGCAAGGACGCGGCCTGGACGCTGCACGTCCTGCGACAGCGCCATGACGTCGAAGTCGTGGGGCTGGTCACGACGATCACCGAAGGATTCGAGCGCATCTCGATGCAGGGCATCCGCGTCGACGTGCTGCATGCACAGGCGCGCGCCGCGGATCTGCCGGTGATCGAGGCGCGGATCCCGAAGGCTGCGGACAACACGATCTACGAGGCCGCATTCGCCGGCGCGCTGCACGCGGCGCGTACGCGCTGGCCCGCGCTGCGCACGGTCGCGTTCGGCGATCTGTTCCTGGACGACATCCGCGCGTGGCGGCAGGCGCAGTGCGCGACGCTGGACTGGGACGCGCTGTTCCCGCTGTTCGGCAGCGACACGTCGATGCTCGCGCGCGAAATGCAGCAGCAGGGCCTGTGCGCAGCCCTGTGCTGCGTCGACACCACGCAGCTCGACGCGCGCTTCGCCGGCCACGTCTTCGACGGCACCCTGCTCGATGCGCTGCCGCCGCAGATCGATCCCTGCGGCGAGCACGGCGAGTTCCACACCTGTGTCTACGACGGCCCGATGTTCGCGGCGCCGCTCCCGCTGGTGCAGGGCGCGACCGTGCTGCGCGACGCGCGCTTCGCCTATACCGATTTCCGTCTGCGCGACTGAGCCACGGCGATCGGCGATCAGCGCGCCGGCGGCAACGCGTCGAGCACGCGATGGCCACGGCCGGTGGTTTCCGGTAAAACGTGTGCGTCGGTCGCCACCAGCACGGTGCCGGGATGCAACCGTGGCAGCACGCGTTCGACGAATCCCGGTGGTACCTGCACGCCGGCCAGCAGAGTGGGATCGAGCGTCTGGCCGGCATCGGCCTCGCGGCCCGGGACCGCGATCGACTGCCACGCCGGCAGCTGTCCATCGGGCACGCCGTCCACATGCACCGGCAGCGTGCCGGCGCCCATGACGTAGACATGGGTGCCACGCGGCGCGGCCGCCGCCGCCGGCACGACGATCCGTGCGCGCCCGACCTCGCGCCCGTCGGCGAGTGCGATCAGGCGCTGGTCGCTGCGGCTGAGCACCAGCGACAGCGGACCGGTCGTCGCGTCATCGGCGGTCCAGCGCCAGGGCTGACCGTCGTCGAGCGGCAGGGCAGCGATCGAGGCACCACTCGTGGGGTCGACCGGCGCGAGCAGGCCGGGGTGCACGGCATCGGACGAAGCGTGTCCGTCCTCGGCGATGACCACCGTCATGCCCAGTGTCGTCGCGGCGAACAGACGACGCGCGAACTCGGTCGGCAGATGCACGCAGCCGTGCGATTCCGGATAGCCCGGCAGGCCGCCGGCATGCAGCGCGACGCCGTCCCAGGTCAGCCGCTCCTGGTAAGGCATCGCGGCGTTGTTGTACTTGTTCGAGTGGTGGTCGCGATCCTTCTGCAGGATGGTGAACACGCCGGTCGGCGTCGCGTGCCCGGGCTTGCCGGTGCTGACCGTGGTCACCGCGATCCGCAGGCCATTGCGATAGACGTAGCCGCGCTGCTCGTCGAGGCTGACGACCATCACCATCGGACCGAGTGCGGGATCGTCGCCCGCCCAGATCCACGCGCCGGGCTTCAGCGCTTCAGGCGGCGTGTCGACCGCGCTCGACTGCGGCGCGCCCCAGGACGGCACCGCCTGCCGCGAACGGTGCGCACAGCAGGCAGAGCCAGCACAGCAGCCACATCCTTCGTATCGACATCGTCTTCGCCCCGGAACGCATGTAGCGCGACGCTAGCATGCAGCGCGGTGCGCGACGTCGCCGTCCGGATCGCGGGTGTCGGCGCGCTCACCGCTGCGACCAGTCGGCGCGCGACAGCCACAGCACGCGGCAGTCGTCGTCGCCGAACCGCCACGGTCCCAGATCGACGAAACCCAGGCGCGCGTACAACGCGCGTGCCCGCATGTTCGACGCGAGTGGATCGAGCAGCACGCCGGCAACGCCGGGCACTGCGAAGACACGCACCAGCGCCGCTTCGAGCATGCGGGTGCCATGGCCCTGGCCCAGGGCGTCGGCCTCGCCGATCCAGATGTCGATCGCGCGCGAGACCCGGGCGGGATGGTGGGGATGCGCCGCCAGCCAGTCGGCCCAGTAGGCGTCGTCGGCGCGCACGGGATCGGCGATTTCCATGAAGCCGATCGGACGGCCGTCGACTTCGGCGATCAGCTGCAACCGCCAGTCGGGCCTTCGCAGCAGTTCCGTCTCCCAGGCCCAGTCGTCGTGGGGATCGGCATCGACGACCTGCGGCGCCTCGTCCCAGCGCCGCAGCAGCGCGAGATCGTCGATCGTCGCCTCGCGCAGCTGCAGCGTGGACATCGTCAGGCGTGCAGCGCCCTGGCGTGATGCGCGATGTGCGCGCCGATGAAGCTCTGGATGAAGTAGTAGCTGTGGTCGTAGCCCGGCTGCAGGCGCAGTTCGATCGGATGCCCGGCGGCCTCGCACGCGGCCTGCAGCAGCTGCGGCTTGAGCTGGCCGTCGAGGAACTCGTCGGCATCGCCCTGATCGATCAGCAACGGCAGGCGCTCGGTCGCATGTGCCACGAGCGCCGTCGCGTCGTAGGCGCGCCACGCGGCGCGGTCGTCGCCGAGGTACGCACCGAAGGCTTTCTCGCCCCACGGCACCTGACTCGGCGCGACGATCGGCGAGAACGCCGACACGCTGCGATAGCGCCCCGGATTCTTCAGCGCGATCACCAGCGCCCCGTGGCCGCCCATCGAATGACCGCTGATCGCACGCGCGCCGTTCGCCGGCAGTTCGGCCTCGACCAGCGCCGGCAGTTCTTTCACGACGTAGTCGTACATCCGGTAGTGCGTGGCCCAGGGCGACTGCGTCGCATCGACGTAGAAGCCCGCGCCCTTGCCGAGGTCGTAGCCGTCGGCATCGGCGACGTCGTCGCCGCGCGGGCTGGTGTCGGGCGCGACGAGGATCACGCCGTGCTCGGCCGCATAGCGCTGCGCGCCGGCCTTGGTGATGAAGTTCTGCTCGTTGCAGGTCAGGCCCGACAGCCAGTACAGCACCGGCAGTTTCGCGTGTTCGGCCTGCGGCGGCAGGTAGACCGCGAAGCGCATCGTGCAGCCGAGCGTCTTCGAGGCGTGCTCGTAGACGTCCTGCCAGCCGCCGAAGCAGGCGCGGTGTTCGACGCGCTCGAGTGCCACGTCAGCGGCCGCCCTGCGGCAGACGGATCTCGAAGGTCTTGAGCACCTGCGGATCGCCCTTGCCTTCGATACGACCGGCCTGCACCAGCGCGCGGATGCGGATCGTGTAGAGCACCTCCGGCAGTTCCTCGTGCTCGTCGGGCGCGGCGATCATCACACCGGAGGCGATGAAGCCCGCCTTCTTCCAGCTGCTGTCGAGCGCCGACAGGATGGCCTGGTCGATCTGTTCGAGATCGCCGTCGTCGAGCTGCGCGATCGCATCGCGCTGTTCCTGTTCGAGGTCGAGATGTTCGATCGCCGCTTCGAGCGCGATCGTGTCCATGAAATCAGTCATCAGTAGTGCACCACGGAGCGGATGGATTTGCCTTCGTGCATCAGGTCGAAGGCGTCGTTGATCTTGTCGAGACCCATCGTATGGGTGACGAAGGGCGCGAGCTCGATGTCGCCCTTCATCGCGTCCTCGACCATGCCCGGCAGCTGCGTGCGGCCCTTGACGCCACCGAACGCGGTGCCGAGCCATTTTCGGCCGGTGACCAGCTGGAACGGGCGCGTGGAGATTTCCTGGCCCGAACCGGCGACGCCGATGATGACCGACTGGCCCCAGCCACGGTGCGCGCATTCGAGCGCGGCACGCATCACATTGACGTTGCCGATGCACTCGAAGGAATGGTCGACGCCCCAGGTCGTCATCTCGACGATGACCTGCTGGATCGGCTTGTCGAAATCCTTCGGGTTGATGCAGTCGGTGGCGCCGAACTCTTTCGCCAGTTCGAACTTCGACGGGTTGGTGTCGACGGCGATGATGCGGCCGGCCTTGGCCTGGCGCGCGCCCTGGATCACCGCCAGACCGATGCCGCCCAGACCGAACACGGCGACGCTGTCGCCTTCCTGCACCTTGGCGGTGTTGTGCACCGCGCCGATGCCGGTCGTCACGCCGCACCCGAGCAGGCAGACGTGTTCGGGATTCGCATCCGGATTGATCTTCGCCAGCGAGACTTCGGCGACCACGGTGTACTCGCTGAAGGTCGAGCAGCCCATGTAGTGGTAGACCGGCTCGCCGTTGTAGGAGAAGCGCGTGGTGCCGTCGGGCATCACACCCTTGCCCTGCGTGGCGCGCACGGCGACGCACAGATTGGTCTTGCCGCTCTTGCAGAAGAGGCACTCGCCGCATTCGGCGGTGTAGAGCGGAATCACGTGATCGCCCGGCTTCACCGAGGTCACGCCTTCGCCCACTTCGACCACGATGCCCGCGCCCTCATGGCCCAGCACGGCCGGGAACAGGCCTTCGGGATCGTCGCCCGACAGCGTGAACGCGTCGGTGTGGCAGACGCCGGTATGGGTGATCTTCACCAGCACTTCGCCGGCCTGCGGCGGCGCGACGTCGATCTCGACGATCTTCAGGGGTTCGCCCGCGGCGAACGCAACGGCGGCACGTGACTTCATGATGGACTCCCGGAAAACGAGGCTTACTTGAGATAGGTCCGCACCAGGGCGACGGCATCGTCGACGCTGGCGCGGCGGTGTTCGGGCGAGTCGGCCGGCTGGCCGAGTTCCTCGCGCAGATGGCTTTCGAGTACGCCGGACATCAGCCCGTTGACCGCCCCGCGCAGGGCGGCGAGCTGCTGCAGCACGGGGCCGCAGTCGGCGCCGGCTTCGAGCGCACGCTCGAGCGCGTCGAGCTGCCCGCGCATGCGACGCACGCGCAGCAGGACACGCTTCTTCTCTTCGGGCGAATGCGGCATGGCAGCGTCGTCTCGATACTCTGGGGGAGTATACGACGTCTGCGCTGAACCGTCAGCGTTCCAGCACGTGCACCGACAGGCCGCGACGCTTGGCTTCGCGTTTCGCGCGCGCCGCGCTGGATGCGATGTCCTCGGCGCCGCTGCGCTCGCCGGCGGCGACCTGCACGATGCCGATCGTCAGCGTGGTCAGCGGGAACGTCGTGTAGCGCCCGCTGCGGTCCTCGCCTTCGAGCACGCCGCGCGCACGGTCCTCGGGATCGAACAGCGCCAGCGCCGCGGCATTGAACTCGCCGACGACGCGCCCGCAGCGCAGCGCCCAGTCGTCGCTCTGCATCAGCATGACGAAATCGTCGCCGCCGACATGGCCGACGAAATCCCAGCGTGGATCGGCATGCCGAAGCAGCGTGGACGCGACCAGCTGGATCATGCGGTCGCCGAGGAAATAGCCGTACTGGTCGTTGTAGGGCTTGAAGTGGTTGAGATCGCAGTAGCAGGCGACAAAGCCCTGCCCGGTCTCGACGAGCCGTCGCACGTGCTCGGTGATCGGGATGTTGCCCGGCAGCTGGGTCAGCGGATTGGCGTACCGCGCCGCATCGATGCGCAGCTCCGTCACGCGTCGCACCAGGACCTCGCCGGTGCCCACGCCGCGATAGCGGCCGTCGTCGGTGATGATGAAACCGTCGTAGAGGTAGCGCTGGTCCTCGCCGAGCAGGATCTGCGACATCTCGTCGACGCTGCGGCGTACGTCGCACAGCACCGGCGATGCGTTCATGTGCGTCGTGCAGGGTTTGCGGCCGAGCAGTTCGCGCGCGAACGGCATCGCCATCTGCTCGTTGAACGCGCGGCGGTTGATCAGGCCGACCGGCAGATCGTCGCGATCGACGACCGGAATCGCGGTCAGCTGCGGGTTCTGCCGGAACAGCACCTCGGCATCGTGATTGGTCGCCGAATCGCGGATGCTCGGCGCCTCGATCAGCATGTGTTCGGCGAGGACGCGGCGGAACGCGCTGGGCCGGTCGTCGCGCGGCCAGACCTGGATCTTGTCGTCGGCGGTCGCGCGCACCGCATCGGACACCGTGCGCGAGATCGCCGCCGATGGCCGCCCCAGCAAATACCCCTGCACCAGCGGAATGCCGAGATCGCGCAGCACGCGCAGATCCTCGATGCGCTCGACGCCTTCGGCGATCAGTTCGGTGCCGAACCCGTCGGCCACCTGCACCAGCGCCTTGAGGATGTTGAGCCGCCCTGCGCTGTCGGCCAGGCCGTGGACGAGGAAGCGGTCGATCTTGACGAACTCCGGCGACAGCTCGTGCCACAGCTCGAAGTTGGAATGCCCGTTGCCGAAATCGTCGAGCGCGATGCGCACGCCGGCCGCGCGCAGATAGCCGATCGCATGCGCGAGCTGCTGGCAGTCCTCGACGATGTCGCGCTCGGTGATCTCGACGACGTAGTTGCGCAGATCGCGTCCGCCGGCCTGCAGCGCCTCAAGCACCTGCTGCGGCCGCGTGCTGCCACCGAGGATCGCGTGCGCGCTCAGGTTGAGCAGCAGCAGGCCGCCGCCGGCGAAGTCGTAACCGGCGGCCGCGCTGCGCACCGCGCGCGTCTCCAGCTCGCCGAGCGCGTCTTCGGCGCGGGCGCGGTCGAGCAGCAGCAGCGGCGAACTGCCGTCGTCGGGCCGCATCAGCGCTTCGTGCGCGATCACGCGATGGTCCTGCAGCCGCACGATCGGCTGGTAGACCATCGAGAACCCCGCCATGGCGGCGGATACCACGACATCGTCGGTGGCAATGGCGACGGCGCTCATGCGCGCAGCCGCTGGAGAGGAGACGCGAACATCCACATGGCAGTTCCCGGGTCGTGAGGCGGCAGAGCTGACTGACCGGGGGACGACAGTGCAGAAACGGGCACGCGGCGACAGCCGTCGCGCGGACCCGTGCCATCCATGGCGGAGGGCATTGCACCGGGACTATGTGACAGCGGCGTTTCGGCGCCGCCGTGGACTCAATCGCGCCTGGGCATCGCCGCGTCGTCGAGCGCATTGGCGCGCTGCCATGCGGGCCGCGCCTGCAGCCGCTCGACGTAGGCGACGAAGGCCGGGCGCGCCGGCAGCGATTTGAACAGCAGGCCCCAGGCGATCTGGCTGCCGACGTAGACATCGGCGGCAGTGAAGCGCGCGCCGGTGATCCAGGGCGCCGCGGATTCGACCGCCTGCTCCAGCACGTCGACCATCTGCTCGAAGCTGCCGTAGCCGACCATCATCGAACGCTCGGGCGGCGCCAGCAGACCGAGCGACTTGGCCGTGACCGCGGCCTCGACCGGACCGGCGGCGAAGAACAGCCAGCGGAAATACGCCGCGCGCGACGCGGGCACGGGATCGGGCAGCAGATCGGCCTGCGGAAACGCGTCCGCGAGGTAGGCGCAGATCGCCGCCGCCTCGGTGACCACGACACCGCCGTGCACCAGCGTCGGCACCTTGCCCATCGGATTGACCGCGAGGAATTCGGGCGAACGGTTGCCGCCATCGAAGCCGACCAGCTCGACGCGATACGGCTGCCCGGTTTCCTCGAGCATCCAGCGCGCGATGCGGCCGCGGGACATGGGATTGGTGTGGAGGACGAGGTCGTCTGCGGCCATCGGAATGCTCCCGTTGCGGAAAGCGGAGTGTGCGCCGGGCTTCGCGACAAGTGTACGACGCCCGTCGGCACGTCAGCCCGTGTTCTGGATGCCCGCCGCGATGCCGTTGACGGTCGACACCAGCGCGCTGAGCAGGGCCTCGTCTTCGCGATCCGTCGCACGCCAGCGGCGCAGCAGTTCGACCTGCAGCAGGCTGATCGGATCGACGTAGGGATTGCGCAGACGGATGGACAGTTGCAGCCGGTAGTCGTCGGCCAGCAGCACGTCCTGTTCCTTCAGCAGCAGGATCGCGTCGCGGGTGCGCAGGCATTCGTCGAGGATGCCCGGGAAGAACGCGTCGTGCGCGTCGCCGGCGAGGCGCGAGTAGCGTTCGAAGATCGCGATGTCGGTCTTGGCCAGCAGCATTTCGACGTCGTCGAGCGCGGCGCTGAAGAACGGCCAGTCGCGCGCCATCTCGGTCATCGCCTGCTGACCATAGGTCTGGATGCCGTGCTGCAGGGCGGTGCCGAGGCCGTACCAGCCGGTCAGGCCCGACCGGTTCTGTGCCCAGGCGAACACCCACGGAATCGCCCGCAGGTTCGAGATGCCACCATCGCGCCGGCGCGACGGGCGCGAGCCGATCTGCAGGCGTTCGATGACGTCGATCGGCGTGGCCGCACGGAAGTAGTCGGGGAAGTCGTCGCGTTCGTGCACCAGCGCGCGATAGTTCGCGCGCGAGACGGCGGCCAGATCGGTCGCCATCGCGCGCCAGGTGTCCTCGCGCGGATCGGGCGCACGCGGGCGCAGCGTGGCCTGCAGCACCGCGGCGGTCGACTGTTCGAGATTGCGCAGCGCCAGCGCGCGGATGCCGTACTTGCGATGGATCACTTCGCCCTGCTCGGTCACGCGCAGGCTGCCGTCGACGGAGCCCCGCGGCGCGGCGTTGATCGCGCGTCCGGTCTTGCCGCCTCCGCGGCTCACCGAGCCGCCGCGGCCGTGGAAGAACACGATGCGCACGCCGGCCTCGCGGGCGAGCGCGGTCAGTTCGACCTGGGTGCGTTGCAGCGCCCAGCGCGAGGCCAGCAGGCCGCCGTCCTTCGCGCTGTCGGAATAGCCGAGCATCACCGTCTGGCGCTCGCCGCGCGACGCCAGGTGCGCGCGATACCGTGGATCGTCGAACAGCGCGCGCATCACCGCCGGCGCGGCCTGCAGATCGTCGACGGTTTCGAACAGCGGCGACACGTCGAGCGGCACCTGGTTGTCTTCGACGCAGCCGGCGATGCGGGCGAGCGCCAGCACCGCGAGCGCATCGGCGGCGCTGCGCGCCATCGAGATGATGTACAGGCCGGTCGCGGATGCGCCATGGCTGCGCCGCAGATCGGTGACCGCATCGAACACGCCGAGGGTCGAGGCGACGGTCTCGTTCGACAGTGCGCCGTTGGCTTTCGGCGGCGCATCGAGCATCGCGTGCAGACGCGTCACGCGCGCCTCGACCTCGAGCGCGGCCCAGTCGCTGTCGTCGATGCGGCCGAGCACCTCGTCGTGCACGGCCGAGTCCTGGCGCAGATCGAGCGCGGCGAGATGGAAGCCGAATGTGCGTGCGCGCCACAGCAGGCGTTCGAGCGCGAACAGGCCGGCGTGGTCGCCTCGGTTGCCGCGCAGGCTCGTATCCATCAGCACGAGATCGGCGAGGAACGCGTCGGCGTCGGCGTAGCCGGCGCGATGGTCGGCATCGGTCAGCCGCAGGCGCAGCTGCATCAGATCGAGCAGGCGCCGATAGGGCATGTCGGCGTGGCGCGGGTTGAGCGCGGCGTCGGCGTCGGGCAGGCGCCGCCGGTAATCGTCGACGCGCGCGGTGATCGCCTCGTCGATCGTCGCGCGGCCCAGTGTCTGGGTCAGCACGTTGCCGAGCCCGCGCAGATCACGCCGGTACTGCGCCAGCGCCTGGCTGCGCTGCGCGCCGAGCGCGGCGCGCATGGTGTCGGCGTTGACGTTCGGATTGCCGTCCATGTCGCCGCCGACCCAGGTACCGAAGCGCAGCACCTGCGGCAGCGACGGGCGCGCGCCGTAGACCGATTCGATCGCGTCCCCGAGCGCCTCGTAGAACACCGGCAGCACGCGGTAGAGCACGTTCGACAGGTAATAGCCGACGTGCTCGACCTCGTCGGCGACGGTGGGCTTGCGCGCCGGCGATTCCGAGGTCTGCCAGGCCGAGGTCAGCGCCAGCACGATGCGGGCATCGTCGGCGCGGCGTTCGGTCGGCGTGCGTTCGCGGTCGATGTCGGCGATCAGGCGCTCGACGATCGTGCGTTCCTTCTCCAGCAGCACGCGGCGCACGGCTTCGGTCGGATGCGCGGTGAACACCGGCTCGATGTGCAGGCGTGCGAGCGCGGCTTCGAGCTGCGGCAGGTCGACGCCGGCGTCCTTCAGCTCGTGCAGCACCGCTTCCAGCCCGCCGGGCTGCGGCGCGTCGCCGGTGCGCTGGTAATCGCGACGGCGCCGGATGCGATGCACGCGCTCGGCGAGATTGATCGCGCCGAAATACGCGGCGAAGGCGCGCACCAGTGCATCGGCATCGTCGAGCGACACATCGGCCAGGCCGTCGGCGAGCATGTCGACCGGCGCACCGGTTTCGCGGCGCGCGATCGCCGCACGGCGGACCGCTTCCACCTGGTCGAGCAACGCAGGCGACACCTGTTCGGACAGCATGTGGCCGACCATCGCGCCGAGGCGGCGCACGTCGTCGCGGAGCAGGGTGTCGGTCTTCGCGAAACCGACTTCGCGCAGCGGTGGGGGCAGGTCGTCGTGGGCGTTCATCCAGCCACGTTACACAAGCCCCGCGTGACTGTCGTGCAAGGCGTGCGTCAGTACGCGAACTCGCGGAACACGCGGTCGATGTCGCCCTGCCAGGGGCCGTGATACAGCGCGAGCTTGCGCTCGGCGGGCGTCTCGCCAGACTCGGCGATCTCGATCAACGTCTCGAGGAACACGCGCTCATCCTGTCCGCGCGCATTGGTCCGCGCGCGACGCTGCAGACCGGCAGCGGAAATCTTCAAGGCCTCGACCGCGAGATCGCGCAGCGTGCCGCCGCGGAACGGCGTCTTCAGCGCGAACTTCGGCACGTCGTCGCGCAGGGCGTTGCGCTCGGCCATCGAGAAGTCGCGCACGAGATCCCAGGCCGCATCGAGTGACGCATCGTCGTACAGCAGGCCGACCCAGAACGCCGGCAGCGCGCACAGCCGGCCCCAGGGACCGCCGTCGGCGCCGCGCATCTCCAGGAACTTCTTCAGACGCACCTCGGGGAACGCGGTGGTCATGTGGTCGTTCCAGTCGCGCAGCGTCGGCAGCTGGCCGGGCAGCACCGGCAGTTCGCCGCGCATGAAGTCGCGGAAGCTCTGGCCGCTGGCGTCGTGGTAGGTCCCGTCGCGGTACGAGAAATACATCGGCACGTCGAGCAGATAGTCGACGTAGCGCTCGTAGCCGAAGCCGTCCTCGAACACGAAATCGAGCATGCCGGTGCGGTCGGCGTCGGTGTCGGTCCAGATCTGCGAGCGGTAGCTCAGGAATCCGTTGGGACGGCCTTCCGTGAACGGCGAATCGGCGAACAGCGCCGTCGCCACCGGCTGCAGCGCCAGCGACACGCGGAACTTCTTCACCATGTCGGCTTCGGTCGCGTAGTCCAGGTTGACCTGCACCGTGCAGGTGCGGGTCATCATGTCCAGGCCCAGATCGCCGACCTTGGGCATGTAGTCGCGCATGATCCGGTAGCGGCCCTTGGGCATCCACGGCATGTCGGCGCGCGACCACTTGGGCTGGAAGCCCATGCCGAGGAATCCGAGCCCCAGACCGTCGGCCACCGCGCGCACTTCGCGCAGATGGCTTTCGACTTCGCTGCAGGTCTGGTGGATGTGTTCGAGCGGCGCGCCGGAGAGTTCCAGCTGGCCGGCCGGTTCCAGCGTCACCGAGGCGCCGTCCTTGAGCAGGGCGACCGTGCGGCCGCCTTCGTCCACCGGCGCCCAGCCGAAGCGGGTCAGGCCGGTGAGCAGGGCTTCGATCCCGCGCGCGCCGTCGAAGGTCGGCGGGCGCAGGTCGTCCAGACGGAAGCCGAACTTCTCGTGCTCGGTGCCGATGCGCCAGTGCTCGATCGGCTTTTCGCCCGACGCCAGCACCTCGACCAGTTGCGCGCGGTCGGTGATCGGGGTGTCTTCGACGTGACTGGGGCTGGACATGCGATGGACCGCTCTGCGGAAAAGGGGGCGCCCGGCAGATCCGGAATCGCGAGCGCGCACTATAAGCGCGGACCCGCGCAACGGGCGTGCCGCCGGTGCGACGCCAGCGTTCCAGCGATGCGCGATGGGGGCCGGTCGGCGGCCCGCGCTGCGGGCCGTGCACGGCGGTCGACGTCAGGACGCGCGCACGGGCGTGCGCGGGCCGATCTCCATCCAGCGCGCGATCACGCCACGCGCTTCGTCGATGCCGATGTTGGTCTCGCCGGAGAACACCTGCACGCTGACCTTGTCGCCGTGCAGCGCCAGCAGTTCCTTGCGCACCGCCTGCAGCGTGTTGCCTGCCGCGCCGCGGCCGAGCTTGTCGGCCTTGGTCAGCAGCGCGTGCGCCGGCATGCCGTGCTCGACCGCGAACGCGATCATCTGGCGGTCGTATTCCTTGAGCGGATGGCGGATGTCCATCACCACGACCAGGCCCTTGAGCGCTTCGCGCTCGCGGAAGTACTGGGCGAGGAACGCCTGCCAGTGGGCCTTCAGATCCCGCGGCACCTTGGCGTAGCCGTAGCCGGGCAGGTCGACGAGAAAGCGGTTGTCGTACGGCGGAAAGTCGAAGAACACCAGCTGCTGGGTACGGCCCGGGGTCTTGGACACGCGCGCGAGCGCGTTCTGCTGGCACAGCGCATTGAGCGCGCTGGACTTGCCGGCGTTGGAGCGGCCGGCGAACGCGACCTCGTACCCGCCGTCGGCCGGAAGCTGCTGCGGGGTGTGGGCGGCCAACAGATATTTGGCGCGTGCGAAGGGATTGGACATCGCAATAGCTTGGCACGGCCGGCGCCGGCTTGCCCGCGCGGTTTGACCCGCCCGGTGCGGGCCAACATAATCCGGAGACTCGCGGCCGGCACCTGTCGGACCGGCGTTGAAAGATCTCGGAGCCCAGCAATGCGCCACGCTCGCGCCATTGGTATCGCCGGTCTTGTAGTCATTGCCGTGGGCGCCGTCGCGTTCGCGCAGTCCACCGTGCAGCCGTTGCCGGACGCGCCGGCAGTGGAAACACGTGACCTGGACGACAATGCCGTCGCGGAACTCACCAAGACCACGCACGGGGATCCGCAGAAGGGTGCCCAGCTCGCCGGCGCCTGCGCCGCGTGCCACGGCCTCGACGGCAACGCCGACGCCGACCCCAGCCTCTACCCGCGCATCGCCGGCCAGAGCGAGCGCTACATGGCCCGCCAGCTCGCGCTGTTCAAGAGCGGCGAGCGCGTCAACGCGATCATGCAGCCCTTCGCGATGCCGCTCAGCGCGCAGGACATGCGCGATCTCGGCGCGCACTTCGCCCAGCAGACCAGCGGCGCCGGCATCGCCGACGATGCGGTGGTCGAGGCCGGCCCCTACAAGGGCATGAAGTTCTTCGAGGTCGGCCAGAAGCTGTTCCGCAGCGGCGACACCGAGCGCGGCATTCCGGCCTGCATGGCCTGCCACGGCCCGGCGGGCAGCGGCAATCCGGGCCCGGCGTATCCGCACGTCGGTGGCCAGCAGGCCTGGTACAGCTCGGGTCGTCTCTACGCCTATCGCGAAGGCCAGACCAGCGAGGACGACAAGCATCTGTTCAACGTCATGGCCGCGGTCGCCAAGTCGCTGACCGACGAAGAGATCGAAGCGGTGTCGAGCTACATGCAGGGTCTGCATGCACGTCCCGACCCGGCGATGCTGGCCGCGATCGAGGCCCAGGCCGCGTCGATGCCGGCGCCGGCGGTGCCGGCCGAAGAACAGGCCGTCCCGGCGACCGATGCGACCGCCGACGAAGCGCTCGAAGCCGCGGAGCCGGCGCCTGCCGCCGAGCCCGCGCCCGCACCGGCGCCCGAAACGCCGTGATGCACGGCCCGGTGCCGGCATCCGGCACCCTGTCGATTTGAACCCGCACATCCCTTCTCTTCGCCGTGCCGATGGCGGCCCCCGCGCTAACGCGCGCCCGGGCCGACGCCTGCACGGCGTCCGCATTCCGGAGTGACCCGACGATGCCGTCCCCGCCCCGCGCCTGGCGCCACCTGTTCGCGATCGCCGTGCTCGCCGCATCCGCCTGGCTGCCGGCGACTGCGCAGACCGCCGCCCCGGTCGAAGGCCTCGACTACGCCCTGATCCCCGACGGCCAGCCCTGGCAGCCGCTCGACGGCAAGATCGAGGTCGTCGAGATCTTCTCCTACGGCTGCGTGCACTGCTTCCATTTCCAGAAGCAGGTCGATGCCTGGCGCGCGAAGGCGCCGCGCGACGTGCGCTTCACCTATCTGCCGGCGGCGTTCTCGGCCGGCGACAACTTCGCCCGCGGCTTCTTCGTCGCCCAGGCCCAGCGCATCGATGCGCGCAGCCATCACGCGGTGTTCTCGGCCGTCCACGAAACATCGGTCCTGCCGCGCAGCGGTGCGAGCATTGATGCGATCGCGGCGTTCTACGTCACCCAGGGCGCCCGCTCGCAGGCGCGTTTCGCGGCAGCGATGGCGAGTCCGGCGACCGACGAAAAGCTGAACGCCGCGCGGGCGTTCGCGGTGCGCAGTGGCTTGGAGGGCACGCCCACGCTCATCATCAACGGCCGTTACCGGGTGATGGGACGGCGGCTGGAGGATCTGCTGGTGATCGCCGACCAGCTGATCGCACGCGAACGCGCCCAGCGCTGACACGCACCGCCCATCGAACGAATTCCTTCGAGAGAGACACCATGAAGATCCGCCACACCCTGCTCCTGATGCTCGCGCCCATCCTGCTCATGGCCTGCAGCCAGCAGCCCGATCCTGCCGCCGCGCCGGACGCGACGGCCACGACGCCGGCACAGACCGCACCCGCGGCGCCCGCTGCCGATGCCGCGCCGGTCGGCGATGCTGCCGCGCCGACCGATCCGCAGGCCGAGGCGCCCGCCGCCAACAGCAATCCCGTCGTCGCGCCGCAGGGTGCGGCCCCGGTCGCCGGCACCGATTACGTGGAGATCCAGGGCGGCCAGCCGTTCGCCAACGCCTCGGGCGAGATCGAAGTGGCCGAGGTGTTCGCCTACTGGTGCGGTCACTGCGCCGCGTTCGAACCGCTGGTCAACGCGTGGAAGGCGCGCCTGCCGGGCGACGTGAACTTCGTCGCGCTGCCGGCCGTGTTCGACGAGAACGACGCCTTCCCGCGCGCCTTCTTCGCGTCCGAGACGATGGGCACGCTCGCGCGCACCCACGACGCCACGTTCAACGCGATCCACCTCGAGAAGAAACTGCGCCCGAACGCCGACGCCGCCGCGATCGCCGCGTTCTACGGCACGCTGGGCATCGACCAGCAGCGCTTCACCAGCACGATGCAGAGCTTCGCGGTCAACGCCAACCTCGGCCGTGCCCGCCAGTTCGCCGTCCGCAGCGGCGTCAATGCCACGCCGACGATCATCGTCAACGGCAAGTACCGCGTGATCGGCGGCAAGTCGCTGGAAGACATCCTGCGCATCACCGACCACCTGGTCGCCATGGAGCGCGCGGCGCAGTAAGCGTCCGACGTTGTGAACAACTCCGATCCGCAGCCCGCCGGGGCATCGCGCACGCTCAAGCTGCTGAGCGCGAACATCCAGGCCGGCTCCAGCACGCGTCGCTACAGCGACTACGCGACGCGCAGCTGGTCCCACGTGCTGCCGGCCGGCAAGCGCACGGCGCTCGACGCCATCGCCACGCTCGCCGGCACCCACGACATCGTGGGTCTGCAGGAAGCCGATCCGGGCAGCTGGCGTTCCGGTTTCACCAACCAGACGCACTACCTCGCCGAACGCGGCGGCTTCGAGTACTGGACCCACCAGCCGAACCGGCGCGTGGGTGCGGTCGCATCCAGCGCCAACGGCCTGCTGAGCCGGCTGGAACCGATCGAGGTCGTCAACCACGCCCTGCCCGGCCGCATCTCCGGCCGCGGCGTGCTGCTGAGCCGTTTCGGCGAAGGCGACGAGGGCTTGGTGGTCGCGGTGGCGCATCTGTCGCTGGGCGCGCAGTCGCGGCTGTCGCAGCTGTCCTTCATCGCCGAAGTCCTGGCCGATCACCCGCACGCGGTGCTGATGGGCGACTTCAACTGCACCTCCGACCGCCCGGAGATGTCGGTGCTCTATCGCCAGACCGGCCTGCAGCCGCCGGCGTGCGCGGTGCACACCTTCCCCAGCTGGCGCCCGCAGAAGGCGATCGACCACATCCTGGTCACCGGCCATCTCAAGTGCGCCGACATGAAGGCGCTGCCGGCCGCGTTTTCGGACCATCTGGCGCTGTCGACCGAGTTGCACGTGCCTGAGATCGCGCTGCGGCGTTGAGGGTGCATCGCGCTTCGTAGGAGGGGTCGAGCGCAGCGATACCCATCATTGCCATCGTTCCGCTCTGGATGACACAGAGCGGAATCGAGATCGCGCTGACCGCGCACCGTGCGACCTGCTGCCCTCACCCCAACCCCTCTCCCAGAGGGAGAGGGGCTTCTTGGTCTGCAGCGCGCGACCAGAG
>JASCOC010000023.1 GCA_029959605.1 Lysobacteraceae bacterium PS02340
GGGGGGGGGGGGGGGCGGCGGGGCGGGCCGCCGCGGCGCGGCCCGCCCCCCCCCCCCCCCCCCCCCCCGCCTGCGGAAGGGCTGCGTCTGGGGTCTGCTCGGCAGGCGTTGCGACGTTCGCTCAGGGCGCGATCGGGTACGGATACACCGCGGGCGGTGGGTCTGCCGGCAGCGTGGCCTGCCACCGCGCCAGCGTCTCGCCGATGCGCGCGCCGGCTGCGATCTGCGGCCCCGAGCGTTCGTAGCCGAGCTTGCGCTCGCGCTGCTTGATCGCCCGAGCCGCGAGCCGATACGCGTTCGCGAAATCGCGGTCCGCGTTGAGCCCGTCGAGCAGCCAGGCGTGACCGAAGAACGTGATCGTCGATTCGCTGCCGCAACCGAACGACGGTCGATCGGGACGCGCGGCGGTCAGGACCAGCGTGTCGGGATCCTGGAGCGCGGGCACGAAGCCGCCCGAGTAGCAGGCCGAAATCACGACCACGCGATGCACGATGCCGGAGGCGTCGAGCGCCGCGCGCAATGCCTCGGGCGTGATCGTGTCCTCGCTGCCGTCGGGCAGCGACAGACCGAGTGCGTGATCGGGTGCGCCGTGCATCGTCAGATACAGCAGCAGCACGTCGCGCTCGCGGTCCATGTGCGCACCGATCGAGGACAACGCATGCCGCAGGTTCGCCGGGGTCGCGAGCGGGGTGCCCGCGCCCTTGAGACTGTCGATGTGGTTGACCAGCGCGAGTGCACGCGCACCTGCGCCGAGACGCGGCGCCACTCGCTCGGTGAGGAAACGCACCTCGTTGCGGAACACGTCTTCGCCGGCATCGCCGGCCATGCCGACGACGTACAGCGCCGGCGCATCGCCGGTGCCGACCGGCATGGCCGCGACCGCGGCATCGATCAGCGCGTGATCGCGCGTCGCCAGCGGTTCGGCCGCCTGCAGCGGTGCGCAGGCGAGCAGGCACAGCAACGCCGTCGTCTGTATCCAGTGTCGAAGCATGGGCCGACCGGACGCCGGCCGCATGTCAGCGGATCGCGTCGATCTGATCGAACGCAGTCACGCGCGTGTGACCGTTCGCGGACGCTGCATCGCGCGGCTGCGGATAATCGTCGAGCCGGTCGACCAGCACGGTGCGCATGCCGGCATCGCGCGCGGCGTCGAGTTCCTCGACGACGTCCGACAGGAACAGGATTTCCGCCGGCGCGGCGTCGAGCGCATCGGCGATGCGCGCATAGCTCTCGGCCTCGCGCTTGCCGCCGACCTCGGTGTCGAACCAGTTCGAGATCAGCCCGGTCAGATCGCCCGCGTCGCTGTGTCCGAAGAACAGTTTCTGCGCCGGCACCGAGCCGGAGGAATACACCGCCAGCGTTTCGCCATCCGCATGCCAGCGGCGCAGCGCGTCAGCGGCGTCGGGATAGATGTGCGCGGTGAAGTCGGCGTCCTGGTAGCCGGCCGACCAGATCATGCCCTGCAGCGCCTTGAGCGCGGTGTGCTTCCTGTCGGCGTCGATCCAGCCCTGCAGCGTCTCGACGATCACTGCGTCGTCGCAGATCGCACCGTGCTCGGTCGCGACCACGTCGAGCCAGCGGCGCACCTCGGGATCATCGCGATGCGCGGCGACGAAGCCGGGCAGGGCACGGCGCGCATAGGGAAACAGCACGTCCTTGACGAACGAGATGCTGCTGGTGGTGCCTTCGATGTCGGTCAGGATCATCCGCGCGTCAGCCGGTGGTCGTGGGCGTCAGAGTGTAAAGCGAACCTGCGTCCCGGCGACGCCGGAGTCATGCGCGCAGACCGGCGCGATCAGCGCGACCCGGGCTCGTAACGCGGAAACTTCTGCGCGATGTCCGAGCCGGTGAAATGGCCGATCCAGCCGTCGGGCTGCTCGAAGAAGCGGATCGCGACGAAGCGCGGTTCGCTGCCCATGTCGAACCAGTGGGTCACGCCGTCGGGTACGCCGATCAGATCGTCCTTGACGCACTCGATCTCGTAGACCTTGCCGTCGACGTGCAGGGTGAACAGGCCCGAGCCGTCGACGAAGAAGCGCACCTCGTCTTCCTTGTGGAAATGTTCGTCAAGGAACTTGGCGCGCAGTTCTTCGCGCTTCGGGTTGTCGGGCGCGATGCTGATCACGTCGACGGATTTGAAGCCGCGCTCGGCGCTGATGCGGTCGATGTCGGCCTTGTAGGCGGCGATCACCTCGTCCTGCGAGGCGCCGGCGCCGACCGGCTTGGCGGCCTGCCAGCGTTCGAAGGTGACGCCGATCGTCTGCAGCTCGCGGGCGATCGCGTCGCCGTCGCGGCTGTCGAACAGCGGCGTGTCGGGGGCGGTGGCATCGAAAATGCGGAGGCGGCTCATGGCGGTCTGGCTCGGCGCGTGCGGGGCCGTCCAGCCTAGCAAAGCCGTCCGTCCGCAACGTTGACCGCGGCGGAACGCCGTCGTTCCACCGCTGGTGCGGCCGGCGGCCTCAGTGCGATGCGCGCAGGCGGCGCAGCTCGAGTTCACAGTGCAGCAGGAACTCGAAGGCTTCCAGATGGCGGCGCGCTTCGGCCATGTCGCGGCCCCAGGCGTAGAGGCCGTGGCCGTCGATCAGATAGCCCCACATCGGGCCTGCATCGAGCAGCGACTCCACCTGCGCCGAGAGCACGGTCATGTCCTGGCTGTTGGGCAGCACCGGCACGTCGACCGCCATCTCGTGCGTGCTGTTGCCGGCGAAGGCCTTCAGCAGCTCGTAGCCTTCCAGGCGCACGTGGCCGTCGCCGGCGAACAGCCGCGAGGCGATGGTCTGGGTCGGCGAATGCGTGTGCAGGATGCAGCCGATCTCCGGGAACCGGCGATACAGCTGCGTGTGCAGCAGGGTTTCGGCAGACGGGCGGTGCTCGCTGCCGACGGCGCGGCCCTCGAAGTCGACGACCATGATGTCGTCTTCCTTCAGCTTGCCCTTGTCGCGGCCGGAGACGGTGATCGCCGCATGGCGGTCATCGAGGCGGCGCGAGAAGTTGCTGCTGGTGGCGGGCGTCCAGCCGGACTGGGCGAGTTCGCGGATGTTGACGATCAGCTCGCCGGCGAGTTCGCGCAGGCGATGGACGTCGTAGGGCGTGGGCGTATCGGACATGGCGCGGATTCTAACGCGCCCGTGTGGCGTCAGCGTCTGCCGCGCCAGGACGGCGGTTCGCCCTTCAGTGCGCAGACCGTGACCAGCAACGCGGTGGCCACCGCGACGCAGATGCCGAACGCCAGCGGCGCGTCGCCCGGCGGGAAGCGTGCGGCGCAGCCGATCAGCGTGCCGACGTAGACCAGCAGCACCACCCAGCCCTGCCAGCGCCGCGGCAGCCCCCAGCCGTAGCCGAACGTCTTGGCCGGAAACCAGAAGTCGTCGCGCCGGTCGCTCATGGCGCGGGCGGCGCTTCGCGACGACGCGAGGAGAAACCGCGATACCCGGCCCATGCCAGCAGCGCGATGATCGCCGCGCCCATCAGCGTGTCGATCGGCGTGGACCAGACCAGCAGGCCGCACGCGATCAGCGCACCCATGCCGAGCAGACGTTCGCGTCGCCCGGCCGGATGCTGGCGGTTGCCGAGCATCAGGCTCAGGCCGGCGGCGGCATAGGCCATGACCACGAGCGTCACCGCCATGTTGATGATGGTTTCGAACTGGCTGCCGACGGTGTCGGTCACGGTGATGAACGCGATCAGCGTCATCGACGACACCACGATCAACAGGCCGGGGCCGGCCGCGCCGTTCTTCAGCAGACGGCCGAAGATCGCCGGCAGGAACCCGCGTTGCGCGGCGCGCGCGCCGGATTCGCCGGTCACCAGCATCCAGCCGCCGAGCGTGCCGGTGGCCTTGAGCGCAGCGGCTGCGGCGATCACCGGGATCGCCCAGAGGCCGAACATCTGCCCGGCGACGAGGGCGAACGGTGCGCTGGAGCTCGCGAGTTCCTCGACCGGCACGATGCCCATCATCAGCACCGACGAGACCATGTAGACCACGCCGGCGAGCAGGATGCCGCCGAGCGTCGCGATCGGCACGTTGCGTTCGGGATTGCGCACGACGCCGGCCACCATCGCACCGGTTTCCAGACCGATGAAGGCCCAGAACACCGTCGCCAGCGAGCCGATCGCCACGGCCGCATCCGACTGGCCGCTGACGTTCCAGCCGGCGCGGTAGATGCCCGGATCGAAATAGGCCCAGCCGGCGATCAGGATCGCCGCGACCGGCAGCAGGCCGAATACGACGCAGAACGACTGGAAGCGCGCGATGTTGCGCGGACCGAGGAGGTTCAGCGCGAACATCGACCAGATCAGCAGCACCTGGCCGACGAGCTGCACGCCCGGCGTCTCGGCGACGGGCAGCAGGATCACCAGATAGCCCACCGCCGCGACCGCGATCGCGTTGTTGCCCACCCACGACGACAGCCAGTACAGCGTGGTCGCCAGGAACCCCATGTCGCGGCCGAGGCTCGGGCGGATGTAATCGTCCGGCGAGTTGAGATCCGGGTACTGCCGCGCGAGCCGCGCGAACGCGCCGCCGAGCGCGACCGCGAGCAGGGTGCCGATCAGCCACGAGAACACGGTCACCGCGCCCGAGCGCGCGAGCGTGGCCGGGAGCAGGAAGAAGCCGGAGCCGATCATGTTGTTGGCGACCATGAAGGTCGCCAGCACAGGACCGATTTTCTTGGCCGTGGAAGTCGTGGACATCGTGCGATCCGCGTGGAGGGCGGCGCGAGCGGCCGCAGGTCGGGAGGCGCCATGGACACACGGCCCGCGGAAGGCGGGCCGTGTGTCGAGGGCGGATCAGCGCGGCGGCAGTTGCTGACGGAGCTTGCTGTGCTTGTAGCCGTAGACGAAGTAGATCGTGAAGCCGATAACCGTCCACACCAGCAGCACGATCCAGTTCAGCAGCGGCATCGTCGCGACGAGGCCCAGGCACGCCAGCACGCCGAGCGTGCCGACGAGGAACACGGCCGGCACACGAAACGGGCGGTGCAGGTTCGGCTGCGTGCGGCGCAGCACCATCACGCCCAGGCAGACGGTGGCGAACGCGACCAGGGTGCCCATCGAGACCACGTCGCCGAGCAGCTGGATCGGCAGGAACGCGGCCATGACCGCCGCGATCAGCGCGACCAGCACGGTGCCCTTGTGGGGCGTGCGGTAACGCTTGTGGATCGCGCCGAAGAAGCGCGGCAGCAGACCGTCCTGCGCCATCGAGAAGAAGATGCGCGGCTGGCCCATCAGCATCACCAGGATCACCGTGGTCAGACCGGCGATCGCGCCGATCTCGACCAGCGTCTTCAGCCAGGCCAGCGCCGGATAGGCCTCGAGCGCGGTCGCGACCGGCTTGGCCGTGCCGAGCGTGGTGTAGGGGACCATGCCGGTCAGCACCGCGGACACCGCGATGTAGATCAGCGTGCACAGGAACAGCGAACCGAGGATGCCGATCGGCATGTCGCGCTGCGGGTTCTTGACCTCCTGCGCCGCGGTCGAGACCGCGTCGAAGCCGATGTAGGCGAAGAACACGATCGACGCGCCGCGCAGCACGCCTTCCCAGCCGAAGCGGTCGCCGCCCTGGTTGTCCGGGATGAAGGGGAGCCAGTTTTCGGCGTTCACGTACTGCGCGCCGAAGGCCAGCAGCAGCAGGATCACCAGCACCTTGATCGACACGATGATCGCGTTGGCGGTCGCCGACTGGGTGATGCCCACGTAGCACAGGATGCCGACCGCGCCGATGATCAGCACCGCAGGCAGGTTGAACAGCGCGCCGGTGGTGACGAACTTGCCGAACTCGCACGCGCCGGCCACGGCCGCTTCGTGCGTACAGAAGTTGATCGGCGCCTGCGTCAATGCCGCGGGCAGATGGACGCCGAGGCTGTCGAGGAAGCTGACCGTGTAGCCCGACCAGCCCACTGCGACCGTGGACGCGGCGAACAGATATTCGAGCACCAGACTCCAGCCGACGAACCAGGCCAGCGCTTCGCCGAGCGTCGCGTAGGTGTAGCTGTAGGCGCTGCCCGAGGCCGGGATCATCGCCGCGAACTCCGCGTAGCACAGGCCCGCCATCGCGCAGGCGAAGCCGGCGATGACGAAGCTCAGCATGATCGCCGGGCCGGCATGGTTGGCCGCCGCGGTCCCGGTGATCACGAAGATGCCGGCGCCGATGACCGCGCCCAGGCCCAGCATCACCAGATGCTTGGCGGTCAGTGTGCGCTTGAAGCCGACTTCGCCGCCGAGGCTGCCTTCGACCGGCTCGCCCGCATCGACACGCGGTTGTGCCGCGATCGGCTTGGTAATCATCAGGTTCTTGAACATCGGTGTCCCCGGTTGGTCGTTCGGTGCGGTCCGCGACGACTGACGGACGTGCCGTCGAGTCCCCCGCGGCCACGCGGCAATCGCCGTACCATGCCAAACGCTGCGTTCCGGCACAAGCAACACAACGGCGGCTTGTGCGCATGCGCGGGAACGCCGATGCTGCCGCTCCCGTCACGCCGCGCTGCAGCAAATTCCCTGATGTCGAACCCGTCCACGCCCGATTTCGAACGCCCGTCCGTCCTGCCCACCGCGGTGCAGACACTGGCCCGCGCATTCGCCGATTTCGGCGTCCTGCAGCCTGCCCAGCAGGCGCTGGCGGGAGAGTTCGGCGATCTGCTCGGCGATGCCGAAGATCCGTTCGAGCGCGCGCGACTGGCCGGTCATTTCACCGCCTCGGCGCTGGTGGTCAGCGGCGACGGCACGCGCACGCTGCTGACCCATCACCGCAAGCTCGGCATGTGGCTGCAGCCAGGCGGACACGCCGACGGCGACCGCGATCTGGCGCGCGTGGCACTGCGCGAGACCGAAGAGGAAACCGGACTGGTCGGCGTGACCGTGCAGCCGGGCATCTTCGATCTCGACCGGCACTGGATTCCCGAACACAAGGGCGTGCCCGGGCATTGGCACTACGACGTGCGCTACGTCGTGCGCGTAGGCAGCGACGAAACGTTCGCGGTCAGCGAGGAATCCCACGCGCTGGCCTGGGTGCCGCTGCGCGACGTCGCCGATGGCGAGGCCTACGACGCCTCGCTGCGTCGGATGGCACGCCGCTGGCTGGACGTGCCGGCGGCCTGAGCATCGCTCCGCAAAACGAATAGAGCGCAGCGAAACCCGTCGCAGCGCGTGCTGACGGCTAATACAGCACGCGCGTCCGCATCGTCCCGTCGATCTTCTGCAGCTCGCTGCGCAGATGCGCAGCCTGTTCTTCGGTCGCGGCGACATCGATGACCACGTAACCCACGTTCGCATTCGTGCGCAGGTACTGGCCGTCGATGTTGATCGCCTCGCGCGAAAACACTTCGTTGATCTTCGACAGCACGCCGGGCACGTTGCGGTGCAGATGCAGCAGGCGGTGGCTGCCGATGTGCTCGGGCAGGGTCACCTCGGGGAAGTTGACCGCCGACAGCGTGCTGCCGTTGTCGCTGTAGCGCACCAGTTTCGCCGCGACCTCGATGCCGATGTTGTCCTGCGCCTCCAGCGTGCTGCCGCCGACGTGCGGGGTCAGCAGCACGTTGTCGTGGCCGAGCAGCGGCGATTCGAACGCGTCGTCGTTGCCTTTGGGCTCGATCGGGAACACGTCGATCGCAGCGCCGCCGACCTGGCCGCTGCGCAGCGCGGCATCGAGCGCGTCGATGTCGACGACGGTGCCGCGCGAGGCGTTGATCAGATGCGCGCCGGGCTTCATCGCGTTGATCTCGGCCGCGCCGAACATCAGCTTCGTCGACGGCGTCTCCGGCACGTGCAAGGTGACCACGTCGCTGCGCGCGAGCAGGTCCTCCAGACTCGTCGCGCTGCGCGCATTGCCCAGCGACAGCTTGGTTTCGATGTCGTGGAAAAGCACCTGCATGCCCAGCGATTCGGCGAGCACGCCGACCTGGGTGCCGATGTGGCCGTAGCCCACGATGCCCAGCGTCTTCCCGCGCGCTTCGTGACTGCCGAGCGCCGACTTGCTCCAGCCGCCGCGGTGGCACTCCGCGTTTTTCTGCGGAATCCCGCGCAGCAGCATGATCGCTTCGGCGACGACGAGTTCGGCCACCGAACGCGTATTGGAGTAGGGCGCGTTGAAGACCGGAATGCCGGCCAGCTCGGCCGCTTCCACGTCGACCTGGTTGGTGCCGATGCAGAAGCAGCCGATCGCCATCAGCCGGCGCGCGTCGGCCAGCACGTCGGCACTCAGATGCGTGCGCGAACGGATGCCGATGATGTGCGCGTCGGCGATCTTCGCCCGCAGCTGGTCTTCGGGCAGCGATTTGGGGTGGACTTCGACCTGCGAATAGCCGGCGGCGTGGAAGGTGTCGACGGCGCTCTGGCTGACGCCTTCGAGCAGCAGGACGCGGATGTCCTGCCGGGGAAACGAGGTCTTCATCGGGTTGGATTCGCGCGTGGGGGACAGCGCGGGCCATGGTGCCAGAATCGCGCCGGGCGTGTTGCGCCGCAGCGCTGGACGCGTCCCGGACGCGCTGGCACGCTGGCATCCCGTTCGACCGGCCCCCGACGATGTCCGATTCCCGCGTTTCCAGTCTCCAGGCCGCCGTGCCCGCCCTGCGCCTGCTGACCGAGCCTGCGGATCTCGCGCATTACGGTGTCGACTGGACCCGGCGCTGGACGCCGGCGCCGCTGGCGATCGCGCTGCCCGCCAACGTCGAAGAAGTCCAGGCGACGATGCGCTGGGCGCACGCGGAAGGCGTGGCGGTAGTGCCCTCGGGCGGTCGTACCGGGCTGTCGGGCGGCGCCGTCGCCGCGAACGGCGAACTGGTGCTGAGCCTGCAGCGCATGAACAAGGTGCTCGGTTTCGAGCCGGCCGATCGCCTGCTGACGGTCGAGGCCGGCATCGCGCTGGAAGCCGTGCACGAGGCCGCGCGCACGCACGACCTGCAATACCCGGTGGATTTCGCCGCGCGCGGTTCGTGTTCGATCGGCGGCAACATCGCGACCAATGCCGGCGGCATCCGCGTGGTGCGCTACGGCAACACGCGCGAATGGGTGGCCGGGGTCAAGCTGGTGACCGCGACCGGCGACCTGCTCGACCTCAACCGCGGCCTGGTCAAGAACTCCAGCGGCTACGACCTGCGACACCTGGTGGTCGCGTCCGAAGGCACGCTCGGTGTCATCGTCGAGGCGACGCTGCGGCTGGCGCCGCCGCCGCCGGAGACGCGGGTCATGCTGCTCGCGCTGCCGTCGTTCGAGGTGCTGATGGAAGTCTTCCAGGCGCTGCGGTCGCGCCTGCCGCTGGAAGCCTTCGAATTCTTCACCGACCGCGCGCTGCATCACGTCGTCGCGCATGGCGCGCAGCCGCCGTTCGAGGCGGTGTATCCGTATTACGTGGTCGCCGAGTTCGCCTGCGAAGGCGAGGCCGGCGAGGTACAGGTACTGTCGGCGTTCGAATACTGCATGGAACAGGGCTGGGTCGAGGATGGCGTGATCAGCCACGGCGACACCCAGGCCGGGGCGCTGTGGCGTCTGCGCGAGGGCATCACCGAAAGTCTCGCCCCGCATGTGCCGTACAAGAACGACGTGTCGGTGCGCATCTCGGCGATGCCGGCGTTCCTGGCGCGCACGCAGGCGCTGCTCACGGCCGAGTACCCGCAGTTCGACGTGGTCTGGTTCGGCCACATCGGCGACGGCAACCTGCACATCAACGTACTCAAGCCGGACGACATGGCGAACGCCGATTTCGTCATCGAGTGCGAGCGCGTGACCAAGCTGCTGGCGGCGGCGCTGGCCGAACACGGCGGCAGCATCTCGGCCGAACACGGCATCGGCCTGGTCAAGAAGCCCTATCTGGGATCGACGCGCAGCCCGGCGGAGATCGCCGTGATGCGGGGCATCCGCCATGCGCTGGATCCGGCCGGCATCCTCAATCCCGGGAAGCTGTTCGATTGAGTCCGGTTCAGCCCGCTGCAACACGCCGACGCTAGAGTGTCGGCTGCCGTTCCCGTTCGGAGATGCCCCGCATGATGGTCCGTACCGCATTCGTTCTTCTGCTGACCGGGCTGTCCGCGTCGGCCTTCGCCGGCAGTTTCGCCGGCACCAGCGCAGGCGCGTCGTCCGGCGGGTCGTCGGCGTCGTCGGGCAGCTCGTCCGGCGACGACAAGGTGGTGCTGCAGGCGCGCGAAGACGCCGCCGGTTTCGTCGCCAGCGACGGCCGCATCCGCGGCGCGCGTCTGGAAGCGGCATTGCGCCATTTGCGTGAGACGCAGAGCGCCGCGCGCGATGCGTCCGACCTCGCACTCGCCCAGGCGATCCTGGCACGTTGATCCGGCGGGCGCGCTTGCCTCTGCGTGCCGCCCTGTGTGTTGTCGCCTCGCTGCTGGCGCCGGTCGCGTCGGCGGCCGGCTGGTCGGTCGTACAGCAGACGGCTGGCGCGCCACTGACGCCCGCCGAGTCGACGCGCGCCGATGCCGCGATCGCCGACGCGCAGGCACGACTGCCGCCGGGCTGGCGGAACGCGCCCGCGCTCGATGTCGTCATCGACTGGCGCGACGATCTGCCCGACGACGTTCACGGCCGCACCTTCGGTCCGCATCTGCGGCTGCGCCGCGCACTGCTGGATGACGCGGCCGCAGCGCCCCTGCGTGCCGCGCTGCTGCACGAGTTCGCACATCGCTACGACCGCTCGAGCCATGGCGGCCTGTCGCGCGATCCACGCCTGCTCGATCTCGCCGGCTGGCCGCAGCGGCCGCTGCGCTTCGGCCTGCGCGTGCGCGACAACGCGATGCGCGACCGCAGTCCCGACGAGTACGAGCGCACGTCGCCCGCCGAATTCGTCGCGGTCAATCTCGAACATTTTCTGCTCGACACCGAGTACGCCTGCCGGCGCCCCGCGCTCCATGCGTACTTCGCCGCGCACTTCGACTGGGCGCCGCCGCAGGCTGCTTGCGCGCCGGATCTGCCCTTCGTTGAAGCCGAGCCGGGTCTAGATGCCGCGCCGCTGCTCGCGCTGGATCCGGCGCGCGTCCATGCCGTCGACTACCTGCTCGCCGAAGGCAACGCCCAGCCGATGAGCCGCTGGGGCCACAGCATGCTGCGGCTGGTGATCTGCGCGCCCGGCCGCGCGCCGGGGCCGGACTGCCGCCTCGATCTCGCGCATCACCGCGTGCTGTCGTTCCGCGCCTTCGTCGACGATGTGCAGATCTCCAGCCTGCGCGGGTTGACGGGACGTTATCCCTCGCGGCTGTTCGTGCTGCCGCTCGACCAGGTGATCGACGAGTACACGCGCATCGAATTGCGCGGGCTGCAGTCGATTCCCCTGCAGCTGTCGCCGGACGAAATCGCCTCGTTGCTGACGCAAGCCGCGAACCTGCACTGGAGCTACGACGGGCGTTACTACTTCGTCGGCAACAACTGCGCGGTCGAGACCTGGAAGCTGCTGCAGACTGGCGTGCCGCGTCTGGCCGACGCACGGCTGCGCAGCATCACGCCGACCGGCTTGCTGCGGAAACTCGTGCGCAGTGGCGATGCGGACCAGCGCGTGCTCGAGCGCGCGGATGCGGTGCGTGCCGGTTACTACTTTCCGTCCGCGGATGCGGAATACCAGGCGCTGCTGGACGTCGCACGCGCGGCGCAGTCCTTGCCGGTCGCACGCGTCGACGACTGGCTGGACCTGTCGGCGGATGCGCGCGCGCCCTGGCTCGCGGACGCGCAGTTGCGCGATGGCGCGGCGCTGCTGGTGCTCGAACACGCCGCGCGGCGACGGGAACAACTGCGGTTGCGCGATGTGCTCAAGCGTCAGCTGCTCGATCCGCGGCGCGCGGCCGATGCGGCGCCGGCCATCGCGACGCTGCGTGCAGTGCTGGCGGCGGGGAACAGCCTCAGTCGGCCGGCGCAGTTGCTGCCGAGTGGATACGGGTTGCCGCAGGCGGCGGAACGCGAGTTGCTGCAGGAGGATGTCGCGATGCGCGTGCAAGGCCTGCGCGGCCTGCGTGGGCAGCTGGAAGATGAAGCGCGCGCGGCATTGGCGCCCGATGCACAGGCGCGAATCGCGGCGCTGGACCGGAATGTGGATGCGCTGGGTGCGCGGCTGCGCATACTGCATCGGGAGGCCGGTGGGCTGCAGCTGGACTGAGTGGGCAGCAACGGGTTTCGCTGCGCTCTATCCATCCTGCGAACGCTGCTGGTCGGCTTCTCTCGATCCTTGAGACGTCATGACGTCACGCACCGCACGCGCGTGGCGTCACGGTCAATCGGTCCCGGTGCACTCCGTTGACGGAGCGCACCGGAACAGCGTGTCTTCAGTCCGCGCGACCGCCGAATTCGCCGGTGCTGGTGCTGACCAGGATCCGCTCACCGTTGGTGATGTATTCCGGGACCTGGATTTCGATGCCGGTGTTGAGCTTTGCCGGTTTCGGACGCTTGGTCGCGGTGCCGCCCTTCAGTTCGGGCGGCGTCTCGATCACTTCCAGCACCACGTTCGGCGGCAGCTGCAAGCCGACCGGCTGCTCGTCGATGATCTGCACGTAGCAGCCCGACAACGCATCGGTGATGTAGCCGCTGGCGTCGCCCACGACGTCGGCGTCGAGCGTGTAGGGCGTGTAGTCCTCGTCATCCATGAACACGAACGCATCGCCGTCCTTGTACGAGAACGTCGCTTGCCGGCGCTGCAGCTCGACTTCCTTCAGATCGTCGTCGCCGCCGATGTTCAGGTCGAACTTGTTGCCGCCCGGCACGCTGTAGAGCGTGAAACGCATCTTGAGTCCGCCACCGCGACCCTGCGGCGCGCTGCGCTCGATGTCGCGCACCTGATAGACGGTGCCGTTATGTTCGATCACGTTTCCTTTCTTGACGTCGTAGGCTTTCATCGTTGTTCGCTGCTGGATGGAGAGGACGCCGCCGCGTCCGCGGCAGCTGGGGTGCGGAGATAGAGCCGCAGGTTGGGATAGTCGATCACGGCGCCGCCGCGTTCGAGGATGTCGGCGCCGATCACGCCGTCGACCGGCGCTTCACCGCGCTGCGAGAACGCGGCGTTGACGTGGTCGAGCGCGAGGAAATGCACGGTGAACGCATCGTCGCGGTAGTCGCCGATACGCAGGCGGTTGCCGGGCAGGGCGCTGATCGCCATGCCCGTGCCGCCGGCGCCGGTCGCCTGGCCGCCGGCCATGACGTCACGCCCTTCGTCGAAGCGCGACTGCGCCGCGCGGTCGATGACAGTGCGGCCTGCGCCGGTGTCGAGGATGAAGGTGCCGGCTACGTCGTTGACGCGCACGTCGACGGTCAGATGCGAATCGCCATGCCGCGTCATGGGCACGGCCGTGTAGCCGGCGGGCATCAGCGCAGCGGCGAGCGCCGTCGGCGCGGGTTCGCGCGCGGCCACCGGCAGGCCGCCCAGCAGCGCAGCCAGCCCACACACGCTCGCCAATGTCCGAATAGCCGTGCGCATCACTTCGGCGCGAGGCGCACCGCACCGTCGAGGCGGATGGTTTCGCCGTTGATGTAACGGCTGCCGACGATATAGGCGACGAGCTCGGCGAATTCCTCGGGGCGGCCCAGGCGCGACGGGAACGGGATCGAGGCCGACAGCGACTGCTGCACCTCCTCCGGCATGCCGTCGACCATCGGCGTCCAGAAGATGCCCGGCGCGATCGTGTTGACGCGGATGCCGAAGCGCGAGAGTTCGCGCGCCATCGGCAGGGTCATCGCGACCACGCCGCCCTTGGACGCCGAATACGCCGCCTGGCCGATCTGGCCTTCGTACGCCGCGACCGATGCGGTGTTGACGATCACGCCGCGCTCGCCGTCTTCGCCCGGGTCGTTGCCCTGCATCGCGGCCGCCGCGGCCTTGGCCACGTTGAAGCTGCCGACGAGATTCACCATGACCGTGCGGCTGAAGGTCTCCAGCGGCATCGGCGCCTCGCGGCCGAGCACGCGGCCGGCGCCGAGGATGCCGGCGCAGTTCACCGCGACGTTGAGTCCACCGAGGAACTCGCGCGCAGCGGCGACGTTCGCGACCACGCCGGCTTCGTCGGTCACGTCGGTGCGCAGATAGCGCGCATTGCTTTCGCCGAGGGCGGCCACCGCTTCGGCGCCCTTGTCGTCGTTGACGTCGAACAGCACGACCTTGCCGCCGCCGGCGACGAGATGGCGGGCCACGGCGAGGCCGAGGCCGGAGACGCCACCGGTGACGAGGGCGCGGACGGAATCGGGCGTCATGTGCGGATCCTTGGACGGAAAACCCGCAGTTTAACCGGCCGGCCGCGTGCGCCGGTCGGGCCGGCGCCGATGGGCGTGTTCAGACGGACGCGGCGGGCGCGCCGTGCAGGCGCCGGGAGAATTCGTCCGGTGCGAGTCCCGGCGCGAACAGGAAGCCCTGGCCGACCGTGACGCCCAGATCCAGCAGGAACCGCCGCTGCGCTTCGGACTCGATGCCTTCGGCGACGAGCCCCAGGCCGAGACTGCGCGCGATGCCTGCGACCGCCTGGCACACGGCGACGTCCGAGCGGTCGCCCGGCACGCCGCCGACGAACAGCTGGCTGAGCTTGAGCCCGTGGATCGGCAGCCGGCGCAGATAGTTCAGACCGCTGTAGCCCTCGCCGAAATCGTCGATGCTCAGCTGCACGCCCATGTCGCGCAGCGCGGCGAAGGTGCGCAGCGTGTCGGGCGCATCCTCGATCAACACGCGCTCGGTGAACTCCAGTTCCAGCGCGCTGCCCGGCAGCGCGAACTCCGCGAGCACGTCGCGCACGTGCGCGGCGAGATCGTCGCCGAGGAACTGGCGGTAGGACACGTTCACCGCCACGCGCACCACGCCGAGCCCGGCATCGCGCCAGGCCGCACTCTGCCGGCAGGCCTCGCGCAGCACCCACGCGCCGATGCGGACGATGTCCCCGGTGCTCTCGGCATGGTCTATGAAGTGGTCGGGCCGCATCTCGCCCAGCTGCCGGTTGCGCCAGCGGATCAGCGCTTCGGCGGCGATCACGCGCCGGCTGCGCAGATCGACCTGCGGCTGGTAGACGAGATGGAACTCGTCGTTGTCGATCGCGCGGCGCAGATGCGTTTCCACGCGCAGCCGGTCCTGCTGGGTCTGCGCGAGCGCAGGCGTGAACAGCTGCCAGCCGTTGCGGATGCGCCGCTTGCTCTCGTACATCGCCGCGTCGGCGTTCTGGATCAGCGTCTGCGGCCGGTCGCCGTCGTCGGGCGCGCGCGCGATGCCGATGCTCGCGGTGATCGAGAATTCTTCCTTGTCGAACCGGAAACCGTCGCCGAAGGCATCGAGAATCGCATTGGCGACGCCCTCGGCATGACTGGCGCCGGCGCCGGCATCGCAGACCACGAGGAACTCGTCCCCACCGAAGCGGGCGATGCTGCCCGACGCACCGACCGCCTGGCCGATGCGGTGCGCGGCGGCGATCAGCAGCTCGTCGCCGGCGGCATGGCCCAGCGCATCGTTGACGAACTTAAAGCGGTCGAGATCGATGTAGAGCACGGCCACGCCGGCGCGCGCGGGATCGGCCATGCGCGCCTCGAGCTCGCACAGGATCGCGTCGCGGTTGAGCAGGCCGGTCAGCGGATCGGTGCGCGCCTGCGCCCGCAGGATCGCTTCGTCGTGCTTGTCGCGCGCGATGTCCTGCAGCGTGCCGGTCAGCCGCGAGGTCGCCGGATCGCCCTGGCGCGGCCCGCCGATGGCGCGCACCCAGAACGCGCTGCCGTCGCTGCGCAGGCCCTGCAGTTCGATGTCGAAGCCTGCCGCGTTGAGCATCGCCGCGCCGAGCGCATCGCGCAGGCGGCTGCGGTCGTGGGGCTGCAGCAGCCCCACCAGTGCCTCCATCGTCGGCGGTGGCTGGTGGGGATCGAGGATCTGCGCGGCTTCGGCAGTGAGGTACAGCCGGTCGGTGCCGCAATCGAGCTCCCAGCCGCCGATGTGCGCCAGCGCCTGCACACGGTCGAACATCGCGCTGTCGCGCTTGAGCGCACTGACGTCGGAGAACAGCGACAGCACCTGGTGCGGCCGATCACCGCCGGGCGGGTACTGCGGCACGGCGGAGACCATCAGCCAGTACAGCTCGCGGCGCATGCGGTGGTACAGGCCGACCAGGGTGCTCTCGACGATGCGGCCGTCGCGCAGCGCGCGCACCGGCGGCAGCGCATCCCAGGGCATCTCGTCGCCGTCGGGCGCGATCGCGACCCACTCGCCGAGATTGGACATGTCGCCGAGCGAGGTGCCCTGACGGATGCCGAGCAGGCGCAGCGCCGCGGCATTGCCGTAGACGAAGCGGCCGGACACATCGTGGATCGCGATGCCGCGGTCCATGACGTCCATCAGCTCGCGGTAGCGCACCTCGGCCTCGCGGCGCTCGCTGAGATCGCGGGCCACCGCGACCAGGCACGGCCGACCATCGTGTTCGAAGCCCGCGGTGTGCACCTCGACCGGAAAGCGCGAGCCGTCGCCGCGCATGTTGGTGACTTCGATGACGTAGGTGCGGCCGCGATGCACGGCGTCCCAGACCGGTGCGAGGTGGTCGCGCGGCAGATCCGGGTTCAGCACTTCGATCGGCTGGCCGACGATGTCGGACCGCGGCCGGCCATAGGCCTGCTCGCCGGCGCGGTTGAGGTCGAGCACGATGCCGTCGGCGTCGAGGATGCTGACAGGATCGGGCACCGCATCGAAGAGTGCGTGGTAACGCAGCGCCGCCGCGTCGGCCTCGGCACGCGCGGCCGCGAGACCATCGCGTGCGCGGGCGAGCAGGGCGCGGACATCGTCGGGCAGATCGGGGTCGTCGGCCGCCAGCGACAACGCGTCGGGCAGTGCCAGCGCTCCGCGCTCCAGCAATCCGGTGTGTCCCATGCCCGAGCGGTGCGTCATGTGCGCGGCGCGAGCGCCACTCCGGATGCAGGGGAGATGACATGGGTTGTAGCGCCGTCGCGCCGAAACGTCCACACGTTCGCCGCCCGGTCCGGGACGAGCGTGGTGTCCGGCGTGCAGGCGTCGTGATCCATGTCGTGCAAGGAGAACGGGCGATCCCCGGGTGATCGGCCATGCCGTTCACCGTCGGACGATCCCGGCCGTGCGTCGACGACGGGTGCGGCGTTCCGATGGCGAAACGGACTGGATCCGCAACGTCCTGCCACGACCCGGTCTCCAGTGCCGGTCCCGGGCGTAGAATTGCGAACCATTCTCGATACCAGATCGCCCTGTGAATCTCTGCCAGCTGCCGCGCCGCACGCCTGCCCTCGTCGAAGACATCGACACCGTCGGCGCCGTCGACCCCATCGCGCGCCGGCTCGGCGAGCTCGGCTTCGTGCCGGGCGAGCCGGTCGAGGTGATGGCGGCCGGACCGTTCGGCGGAGATCCGCTGCTGGTGCAGATCGGCTACACCCGCTTCGCATTGCGTCGCAGCGAAGCGGCGCGGGTGCGCGTGCGGACGGCGCCTGCGGCATGAGTACCGCGCGCGTGGCACCGCGTTTCGCCCTGGTCGGCAGTCCCAATGCCGGCAAGACCGCGCTGTTCAATCTGCTGACCGGCAGCCGCCAGAAGGTGGCCAACTACGCCGGTGTGACGGTCGAACGCAAGGAAGGCCGCATGCACGGGCCGAACGGGGAGGGCTGGGCGCTGCTCGATCTGCCCGGCGCCTACAGCCTGCAGCCGGCGAGCCTGGACGAGGCGATCACCCGCGACCTGTGCCGCGGCTTCTATCCCGGCGAGCCCGCGCCCGATGTGCTGGTGTGCGTGGTCGACGCGACCAACCTGCGCCTGCATCTGCGTTTCGTGCTGGAGCTGCGCACGCTCGGCGTGCCGATGATCGTGGCCCTGAACATGGCAGATGCCGCGCAGCGCCGCGGCATCGGGATCGACCGTGCGGCGCTGGAGGCGAAGCTGGGCGTGCCGGTCGTCGAGACCGTCGCGATCCGCCGCGATGGCGCGCAGGCCCTGCTGCAGCGACTGGCCGAAGTCGCCGCGCATCCGCGGACGCCACCGGTGGGCGACGCCACCCTCGACCTGCACGCGGAAACGCGTGCGCTGCTGGCCGACGCGGTGACGATGCCGCGCCGCACGGCGCGCATCGACGACGCGCTCGATCGCTGGCTGCTGCATCCGGTGTTCGGCCTGCTGGCGCTGGCGACGATCATGTTCCTGATCTTCCAGGCCGTGTACGCGTGGGCGACGCCGGTGATGGATCTGATCGATGCCGGCACGTCCGCGCTCGGCGCCTGGGTCTCGACGACACTCCCGCCCGGGCCGCTGACCAGCCTGCTCGCCGACGGCATTATTGCCGGCCTCGGCGGCGTGATCGTGTTCCTGCCGCAGATCCTGATCCTGTTCCTCTTCATCCTCGCGCTCGAAGAATCGGGTTATCTGCCGCGCGCCGCGTTCCTGCTCGACCGCGCGATGAAGGGCGCGGGGCTGTCGGGACGCTCCTTCATTCCGCTGCTGTCGAGTTTCGCCTGCGCGATTCCCGGCATCATGGCGACGCGTTCGATCCAGGATCCGCGCGACCGGCTCGCGACGATCATGGTCGCGCCGCTGATGACCTGTTCGGCACGGCTGCCGGTGTACGCGCTGCTGATCGGTGCCTTCATTCCGCAGCGCACGGTCTGGGGCGTGCTGAACCTGCAGGGCCTGGTGCTGTTCGCGCTCTATCTCGCCGGCATCCTCAGCGCGCTCGCGGTGTCGTACGTCATGAAGAAGTGGCGGCGCGACAAGAGCGAGCACGCCTTGCTGCTCGAGCTGCCTTCGTATCGCCTGCCGCATCCGCGCGATCTCGCGATCGGGCTCAAGGAACGCGCGATGATCTTCCTCAAGCGCGTGGGCGGGATCATCCTCGCGCTGACGGTGCTGCTGTGGTTCCTGCTGTCGTTCCCGGCGCCGCCGGACGGCGCGACCGGCGCGGCGATCGAGTACAGCTTCGGCGGCCGCATCGGACATGCGCTGGCCGTGCTGTTCGCGCCGCTGGGGTTCAACTGGCAGATCTGCATCGCGTTGATTCCGGGCCTCGCCGCGCGCGAGGTCGCGGTCGCGTCCCTGGCGACGGTGTACGCCCTGTCGGCCGCCGATGACGCCGCGGCCGCGCAGGCGCTCACGCCGATCATCACCGACGGCTGGTCGCTGGCCACCGGCCTGTCGCTGCTGGTGTGGTTCATCTATGCGCCGCAGTGTCTGTCGACGTGGGCGACGATCAAGCGCGAAACCGGTTCGTGGAAGCTGATGGCGCTCAACGCCGGGTATCTGTTCGCGCTGGCGTATCTCGCATCGCTGCTGACCTACCAGATCGCCCGCGCCCTGGGCGCAGGCTGAGCATCGCGACGATGACCGCCGGACTGTTGCTGCAGTACATCGTCGTCGCACTGGCGGTGCTGCTCAGCGCGTGGGTCGTGCTGAAGAAACAGGCGCCGGACGCGGCGCGACGGTTGCGCATCGCAGTCGCGTTGCCGCTGATGCGCGAGGGCCGCCCCACGTGGATGCGCGCGCTGGGAAAACGCATCGCACCGGCGCCGATCGCGGCGAACACGTGCGGCGCTTGCAACAGCTGCAGTCCGCCCAAGCGCTGAGCGGTCTGCTGCGATCCCGACGAGACTGAAGCGAGACGCGCGAAGCACGACTGCGCCGAGATTGACTCCCATCGACGCCCGCGACGCGGACCTCGGTCCGCGCGCGGTGCGGAGACGCTAGTGGCGGCCTCGGCTCAGAGGCGAACGCGTGGGACGACGCACGTCACTGGTCGGCGTGACTTCCACCGACAGGCTGAAGGTGCGTTCGTCGCCCACCAGCAATGCGCCGACACCGACGACCTGACGGTTGAGTTCCTTGCCGTCCTCGTCGCGGATCACCAGCACGACCGAATACTCCCAGGCGCCGCCCTCCGACGGGTGGCGGATGCGCCCCTCGACCTGCAGCGCGGTCGTGGTGTCCTCGCGCTGCACGGTGTTGCGCGCCACGATCGGCGAACCGGGCGCGGCGTCGAGTTTCAGGAAATGCTGGCACGCCGGACAGCGCGACGCGCTCTCCAGGATCACGGTCTTGCAGTGCGGGCAGGTGCGCGTGGCACCTGCCGCGCCCGGGCGACTGCTCACGGTCAGTCGCTGGACTTGTCGTTGGCGGCCTTGTCCTTGGCGTTGCCGCCCGGCGCCGGACCGGGCTTGACGTCGCCCCAGCCGCATTCGATGTGGCCGCGGATCTTGGAACCCGACGCCACCGTCAGCGAGCCGGCCTTGAGATCGCCGGTGAGCACCGCCGAATCCCGCAGTTCGACCAGCGACGCGGACTCGATGTTGCCTTCGAGTTCGCCCGACACCAGCACCTGCTGCGCGCGCACGCCGCCGTTGAGCTTGGCGCCGTGTTCGATGGTCAGATTGCCCTGCACGTTGACGTCGCCCTTGAAGCGGCCGGCGATGCGCACATCGCCCGTACCTTCGATCTTGCCCTCGATGGTGAGGTCGGCGGCGATGATCGATTCCTTGCTCACCGGCGCGGCGGCACGCGGCGCGGGTGCCGGCGCTGCAGCCGGTGCAGGCGCAGCTGCGGTTGCGGGCGGCGCAGGCGGCGTTGCGGTCTGGAAATCCGCCACTGCGGGTGGCGGCGTCTCGCGGGCCGGCGCGGGCGGCGGCGCGTCTGTGCCGAAAGCGGGGGAATCCTTCTTGGCGGTGCCGGACTGCTGGAAAATGGCCATGTCGCGCGTTACCTCGGAAATGGACAGGAGAGCGGAAAAGGACCGCTCGAACAGGGGAATTCCACGCCGCCGCGGTGGGCAAACGCGGACTCCGACCTTAGCACGCAATCGACGACCGCCGACTGTGACCGGCGGAGCGGATTCGAGACGCGGCAAGGACTTGCCGCATGTTCAAGAAGCGTTACGCGAGATGTGGGCGTCCCGTCTTGCAAGAGATCGGAGAGCCCATGGTTGCGAGACAGAAGTCCGCGCGATCCCCAGGCACTGCCACGCGCGGCATGCGTCCGCCTGCTGCCCAAAAGAAAAGCCCGCCATGAGGCGGGCTTTCCGGTGACACCGGTCGATGCGATCAGCGATCGGCGCGCTCTTCGACGCGCTCGCCTGCATTCTCGATCGCCTGGCCGGCCTCCTGCGTCGCCTGGCCGGTCGCGCGTGCCGCTTCGTCGGCAGCCGCATCGGCGCGGCGCGCGGCATCCTGCGCAGCGACTTCAGCATCCTGCGCGGCATCACGGGTGTGCTGGGCGGCCGCGTCGGCGGTGGCGCGTGCGGCATCGGCGGTGGCCGACGCGGCGTCGGAGATCGCCTGGCCGGCGTTCTCGGTGGCGGCCGCGGCTTCGGCGCGCTCGCGCTCGGCATCGTTCGAGTTGCTGCAGGCGGCAAGTGCCAGCGAAATCGTGGCGGCGGCAATCGCGGTCATCGGCTTGAAATGCATGGCGTGTCTCCTGTGAGGTATCGGACGGCGCGCAGATTGAATGCGCCGGCGTGAGGGCCGCGCAAACGCCGGGCGCGATGGCCGACGCTCCGCTGAATCGCCGTTCTGCGGTGACGGGGCAGAACGTCGCGCATGAAAAAGGCCGCCGGGGAAATCCCGGCGGCCTTCAAATCCACTACCGATGGCACGGGGCCATCGAAGCAAATTACGGCGCGACTTCTTCAGCAGCGTCCTTGGCTTCTTCGGCCTTGGTCTCTGCGTGGTCAGCGGCGTCGGCAGCGTGCTCGGCAGCGGTGTCGGTACCGGCAGCGGCAGCCTGGGCAGCAGCGTCGGCAGCGGCGTCAGCAGCAGCAGCGGCGTCGTCAGCAGCAACCTGCGCGGTGTCGGCAACGGCCGGGTCCTGCGTCTGGTTGGCAGCAGCCTGCGCGTCGGCAGCTGCTTCAGCAGCGCCTTCAGCCGAGCTGTTGGCCTGGTCGGCGTTGCTGCAAGCAGCCAGTGCCATACCCAGAGCCAGGGCAAGCAGAGCCTTGTTGATCGTCATTGTGTCTTCCTCGTCTGAAAGTTTGGGCAACGCGCTTAATGCGCGCCGCCGACATGATGACAAGCCTCTGACGGCTGTCAAGCGGGACGTGCGTGGTATTTTCGTAAAAAACACGTTATCCGAAGTTCACGCCATTTGCACGGCAATTGCCGTCGCTTCACCGCCCCCGATGCAAAGCGTTGCCACACCGCGATTTAGGCCACGCGCCTTGAGTGCGTGAATCAGCGTGACGATCAGGCGCGCGCCGCTCGCGCCGATCGGATGGCCGAGCGCCAGTGCGCCTCCATTCACGTTGAGGCGGTCGTGCGGGATGCCCAGATCCTTCATCGGCGCCATCGCGACGTTGGCGAACGCTTCATTGACCTCGAACAGGTCCACGTCTTCGATCGACCAGCCGGCCTTCTCAAGGACGTTGCGGATCGCAGTGACCGGCGCGGTGGTGAACCATTCCGGCTCGTGCGAGTGGCGGGCGTGGGCGACGATGCGGGCCAGCGGCTTGAGGCCATGCACGGCGGCCTCGTCGGCCGAGGTCAGCACCAGCGCGGCGGCGCCGTCGGAGATGCTCGACGAGCTGGCGGCAGTCAGCACGCCGTCCTTGCCGAACGCGGCGCGCAGGGTCGGGATCTTGTCGGTCTGGATGCGGCCCGGCTGTTCGTCGGTATCGAAGGACACGTCGCCCTTGCGCGACGCCACGGTCACCGGAACGATCTCGTCCTTGAACGCGCCCGATTCGATCGCGTGCTTGGCGCGGGTCGCACTCTCGATCGCGTAGGCGTCGAGATCCTCGCGGCTGAAGCCGTACTTGTGGCTGGCGACGTCGCCGAACACACCCATCGACTTGCCGTCGTAGGGATTGGTCAGCCCGTCCCACGCCATGTGGTCGAGCATTTCGGTGCTGCCGTAGCGGATGCCGGTGCGCGAGCCGTTGAGCAGGTGCGGCGCGTTGGTCATCGACTCCATGCCGCCGGCGACGACGAACTTCGCGGTGCCGGCCTTGATCAGGTCGTGGCCGAACATCACCGCCTGCATGCCCGAGCCGCAGACCTTATTGATGGTCACGCAGCCGGCCTTGTCGGGAATGCCCGCCGCCCGCGACGCCTGGCGCGCCGGTGCCTGGCCGAGGCCGGCCGGCAGCACGCAGCCGATGATGGCCTCGTCGATGAGATCCGGCGACACGCCGGCGTGTTCGAGCGCAGCGGTGATCGCGGTCGCGCCGAGAGTCGTCGTGGGAACGCCGGTGAACTGGCCGAGCATGGAACCGATGGCGGTGCGCTTGGCGCCGACGATGACGATGTCAGTCATGGGGGAGGTGACTCCAATAGGTGAACTGCATGGTCCGCGGATTATCGCACCCGGCGCGCGGCGGCGTCGCGCGCCTGGAGGATTCCCCGATGGCGCCGTCTGCGGATCACGGGTATAGATGCGGTAACAGGGGTGTATGCGGACACGCGGGCCGCAGATCACGAGGGAAAACGGATGTCGAATGCGAAGAGGGCGCGCAGAGGCGCGCGAAACACACCACGGACCTTGCTGGCCTGTGCGCTGGGAACAGCGCTCGCCGCGTGCGGGGGCGGGGGATCGGGCGGTGGTCTCGTGATGCCCACGCCGCCGCCATTGGCGCCACCGCCGACCACGCCACCACCCACGGTCGTGCAGCCGCCGAATCCGGCGTACAGCCGGCATCTGGCTGACACCAATACCTACGCTGCGCACGATGCCGGGTTCACGGGACGCGGGGTGCGTATTGGCTTTCTCGACAGCGGCGTCAACCGCAGTCATCCGGCTTTGCGTGACCGGGTGGTTGCGAACCTGACGTACATCGGGGCGTCCGGCAACAACCTGTCGGTGGACGATGTCGTCGGCCACGGCACGGCTGTCGCGCAAACCGCCGCGGGCCGTCCCTTCGGGACATGGCCGGGCGGCGTGGCGCAGAACGCGGAGATCGTCTCCGCGCGGATCATCAGCGACAAGCCGCCGGAGGATGACGGCACGGGCGGAGGCAATGAAATCAATGGTCCGTTGGGGTTGACCGCGATCCATGGCGACCTGATCAGCCGGAACGTCAAGGTCATGAACAATTCCTGGGGTGGGCTGTATTGGACCAACCTGGCCGTCACTGCCCAGATCGCCGCCGAGTATCGGCCGTTCATCGTCAATCACGGCGGTTTGGTGGTGTTCGCCTCGGGCAACTCCGGATTCGCAAATCCGTCAGACACCGCGGCGCTGCCGAGCAAAGCCGGTACCAGCGGAACCACGCCTGCAGCAGACCTCGAGCGCGGTTGGCTCGCTGTGTCGGCGCTCGCGGAGAACAGCACCACGCAACTGGCGAGTTACTCGAACGCCTGTGGCGTTGCGATGCGATATTGCCTGGTGGCGCCGGGCACGGTGATCGTCACCGGCACCACCGATGCACCGGACGCGCCCACCTATTACCGCTACAGCGGCACGTCGCTGGCAGCCCCCCTCGTCTCGGGTGCAGCCGCGCTCGTGTGGGAGGCATTCCCGTATTTCGACAACGATCTCGTGCGTCAGACCATTCTCGGCACTGCGACCGACATCGGCGCGCCGGGGGTGGATCCCGTGTTCGGGTACGGCGTACTCAATGTGGGCAAGGCCGTGCGCGGCCCGGCGAAGTTCGACTGGGGCGACGTCACCGCGAACTTCAACAGCGGTACGTCGACCTGGGCCAACGACATCACGGGTGCGGGCGGGCTGATCAAGCGTGGCGGCGGGACGTTGAAGCTCAGCGGTGCAGCCGGATATGGCGGCGCAACCCGGGCCGAAGGCGGCACGCTGGCGTTCGAATCCTCCTCGATTCCGGGCGCGGCGACCGTCGCATCCGGCGCGGCGCTGCAGTTCGGCGGCGCGCGGGTCGGCGGCAACCTCGTCAATAACGGCACGTTCGCGGTCACGGGCAACACGCGTGCACGCGCAATCGCCGGCAATTTCCAGCAGGGACCCAGCGGGCGCCTCGCCTGGCAGATCGGCGCGCCACTCCAGGTGACCGGTACCGCGAGCCTCGCCGGCGAGCTGCAGGTGACCGGCATCGTCAGTGGTTACACGACGCAACGACGCGAGAATGTTGTCGAGGCGGCGGGCGGCGTGACCGGGTTTTTCGGCAGTCTCACCAGTGGCCCGGGCGTTTTCCTGGAAGGCAATCTGCGCTACGACACGAATCTTGCCTGGATCGATGTCATCCGGCTCAACGTGACGGCTGCGGCGGCATCGTTCACGAGCATCACACCGCAGTCCATGGGCGCGGCCGAGCGCGTCGAAGGCGCGTTCTCGCAGATCGATGGCCAGTCGTCGGTGGGCGACGGTCCGATCGCCGATGGCTTCGTCCGCGCGGCCGGTGCATTCCAGGGCATCCAGAGCGAGGCCGCGGCGATCGCCGCGCTCGACAGCATGTCCGGCGCGCAACATGCGGTGGCGCTGACGGCAACGTTCGACAACGTCGACATGGGGCGGCGCGCGATCGCGTCGCGTGTGGGAGAGCTGGCGGCGCGCGATGCGGCGGCGGGCGTGTGGAAGACATCGCTGGGGCAGGGCGGCAGCGGCGGCTTCGCGCGTGACGGCTTCAGCGTCGATGGCTGGAGCATCGGCCGCGATCATCTGCTCGGCAACGGACTGGTCGCCGGGTTCGCGTTCGGCGAGCTGCGCGGCGATGGCATGGCCGCTGCGCGCGGCGATCGCAATCGCGACCGGCAGACACAGGCGCAGGCGTACTTGGCGCGCAGCTTCGGCGACAGCTACGTCATGGCGCAGCTCGGCAGCGGTCGTTTCGATCGCGACATGCAGCGCCAGCTGTTCGCGGGTGCGGACTGGCAGGGCGTGTCGACGCGCTACGCCGGCAGCTACACGCAGGCGGCGGTGGAGGCGGGCCATCAGTGGCGGCTCGGTTCGACCGCATTCGGTCCGTACGTAGGCGCCGAGCAGGTGCGGCTGCGCAGCGACGGGTTCGACGAACGCGGCGGTGACGGCTTCGGCCTGCGCAGCGCGGGCTGGGATGTCGAGCGCAGCCAGGCGATCGCGGGCTTGCGCGCGCGTTGGGACGCGCCGGGATTCTCGCTGCACGGATACGGCGAATGGCAGCAGACCCTGTCGTCGAGCGGATTCGATCTGCAGGCGAGCTTCACCGGTATCGAGGCGTGGGCGCCGATCGCAGGCTTCGCGCCGGCGCGCTCGGGTGGGCTCGTGGGTCTCGGCTTTGAATCGTGGTTGACGCCGCGCGCGCGAATGCTGCTGGGCGTCGATCAGCGTTTCGGGCCGCGAGGCAGCGACCGGATGGCGTCGATGCGGGTTGCGGTCGGGTTCTAGTTCCGATTGCGCCGAAGAAAGGGCCACCTCCGGGTGGCCTTTTCTTCGAGGGTGCGGCGGTACTGTATTTGTGCTGCACACGGAATTTCTGCAGCACCTCTCCCTTTGGGAGAGGTCGACGCGCGCCGCGCGCCGGGTGAGGGCAAGCGAGCTAACAGCGTCGTGACTTCGCTGGCGATCTTGCCGATGCAGTTTTCACGATCTGTCGGAGGCGCAACTCGCGCATTCTTTATCGGTCTCGGGCCCTCACCCGACGCGCCCTGCGCGTCGACCTCTCCCGAAGGGAGAGGTGCTGCTGGAGCGCGCTACGAACGCCTCGCCTCGCCGTCACCGGGGATAGAACTGCAAACCGGATCAATGCGCCGCGTAATGGATCAGCGGACGTTCGTTGAGCGGCTGGACCTTGCGGTTGTTGTGGCTGTAGCGGGCATTGAAGCCGGCGATCTGGGCGGCGGACAGGGTCACCGGCGTGTCCAGCACGTACCACTCGACGTTCTCGGTCAGCGGCGGGGTGGTGAGCGAGCCGAGGTAGTGGTGATAGCTCTTGTCGCGCGGCAGCATGATCGCGATGTCCTCCCGCTCGATCTCGCCTTCGCGTGCATCGCCGAGCGCTTCGAGCACTTCGCCGGCAAGTTTGTTGGCGTCGCCTTCGCGATACATCACGCCGACCACGGCGAGACGGCCGTCCTTCGCCTTGAATACGAAGTGGCCTTCGAGCGGGAACGATTCACCGTCGATCGTGTGCTCGCTGGCGGCATGGAAATGGAACTGCATCAGTTCGAAATGGCGTCCGCGGATCAACGCGTCCGGGCCGTGCGCTTCCACTTCGACCGAGTGACCGTTGTCCACGACCCGCAGCGCAGCTTCGGTGTCGCGCAGCTCGATCGCCTGGGCTTCTTCCATGTCGCCTTCGGTCGCGACGGTGCGCTGGATGTCGATCGGCGACTGGCCCAGCGACGCGGGGTACTGCCACGTCTCCTGTCGCTCATAGTCGTACTGCTGGGCGGACACGAACGCGGGTGCGAGCAACGCGGCAATGGCGACGACGAGGACACGGGAACGGGACGAACGCAGCATCGAACTCTCCGGAAGGATGGCGTCGCGCGACGCCGGCGCGTCAGCCTACACCGGCGATTGTGATGCAGCGTATGCGCGGGTCGACATCGCCAGATCCGGCAAGCCACACGCGTCCCGCCACGAAAAACGCCACCCGAAGGTGGCGTTTTCATGACAGCTGCGAGACGGCCGGATCAGCCGCCGCGCACGCGGCCCTGGAAGCGGGGCTGGGCGCGGCCCAGCGGCAGCTTCAGCTTGCCCATCGTTTCGATGCGCTCTTCGGCGAGGCGGTCGGCGGCCATGTAGGTCGGCACGCCGTCGCGCTCGGAGATCTCGAAGATGCGCGTCAGGTTGTGGTAGATCGTGCGCATCATGCGCATCGCGCGTTCGCGGTTGTAGCCGTCGATTTCCAGCGAGATGTTCATCACGCCGCCCGCGTTGACCGCGTAGTCGGGCGCGTAGAGGATGCCGCGCTTCTCCACTTCGTCGCCGATCGCATTGTTGGCGAGCTGGTTGTTCGCCGCGCCGCAGATGATCTTGGCCTTCAGGCGCGGCAGCGTCTTCTCGTTGACCGTGCCGCCCAGCGCGCACGGCGAGTAGACATCGGCGTCGACATCGTAGATCTCGTCCAGGCCCACGGCCTCGGCGCCGTATTCGCCGACCGCACGTGCCAAACGGTCCTTGTTGATGTCCGTGACGAACACCTTCGCGCCGCGCTCGGACAGCAGCTTCACGAACTCGATGCCGACATGGCCCAGGCCCTGCACGGCGTAGCTGTAGTTGCCGACGTCCTCGTTGCCGAACTTGCGGTTCAGCGAGGCCAGCAGGCCCTGCATCGTGCCGTAGGCGGTGAACGGCGACGGATCGCCCGAACCACCGTGGACCTGGTGCACGCCGGTGACGAACTGGGTCTCGCGATACACGAGTTCCATGTCGTTGACGTCGATACCGACGTCCTCGGCGGTGATGTAACGGCCGCCCAGCGACTCGACGAACTGGCCGAACGCGCGGAACAGGCCTTCCGACTTGTCGGCGGCCGGGTCACCGATGATCACGGCCTTGCCGCCGCCGAGATTCAGGCCGGCGACCGCGTTCTTGTACGTCATGCCGCGCGACAGGCGCAGCACGTCGTTGAGCGCGTCCTGCTCGGAGTCGTACGGCCACATGCGGGTGCCGCCCAGCGCCGGACCCAGCACGGTGTTGTGGATCGCGATGATCGCCTTCAGACCCACGTCCTTGTTGTGGCAGAACACGACCTGCTCGTGGCCGTAGGTGTCGAGGTGCTCGAAAATCATTCAAAACTCCGTCACGGGCGTTGGGCCCGACGTCTGGTGGCAGGAGGCGGCGTGGGGGCTGTGCGGGTCGGTCTAGGCGACCGGATGGGTCCGGCAGGGCCGCAGGGTGTGAGTGACCGCGGCATTTTACGCCCCTGTCCGGGCAATTGGTTGAAGGTGCAACTGCCGGGTCGGAAGGGCTTCAGGATCAAGTGGTTGCGGGGGGTTGGGCATTGTTCGCTCGGCTCGCTAGAGATCTGGCTGACCGCAAAGCCGTCTGGGTCGCGATGTGCTTGAAGCCGTCATCCCGGCGAAGGCCGGAAAGGCTCTACAACAGCGCGTAGCGCTGGTCATCCAGCGGCTTTCACTCTGCTGACCTCACGAATCTGCGGGCAGCCTTGCCGCCTTACTCAAACACCGCTCGGCTGCTGCAACCGGCTATCAAGTCACTGGATCCCGGCGTTCGCCGGGATGACGAGCGCAAATTGGCGACGCCCTTATAGGAAGACGATGTCCTTCCAACTCGCCTGTCTGCGGCTCGCACAGCCTGACGGTTCGCCCCCACCCCAACCCTCCCCCGCAAGCGGGGGAGGGCTTCAAGCGGCAGGGCGAGCGCTACAGCTGCGACTCGACCGGCAACCAGCGCACCACATTCGCGCTCACGCGTTGCAGACGGGTGCTGTCGGGCTCCCGCTTCAGGGGGACGGGCGGGTCTTCGGCGCGATCGAGCCAGCGCGTGTCGCCTTCGCCGTTGAGGTAGACCCAGTAGCTCATGCCCGGCGCGGTCAGATGCCGGTACTCCTCGAAAAGCGCGGCGCCCAGTGCAGGGTCGTCGAACAGCACGCCCATCTCGGTGTTGAGATTGGCCGAGCGCGGGTCGAGGTTGAACGAACCGACGAAGCCGCGCCGCCCGTCGACCAGGATCGCTTTAGTGTGCAGGCTGGCGCCGCTGCTGCCGAACAGGCTGCTCGCGGCTTTCGCCTCCGCCTGGCTGCGGGCTTCGAACAGATGCACGCCGCCTTCGAGCAGCGTCCTGCGGTAGCGCACATAGCCGCCGTGCACGGCGACCACGTCGTTCGCCGCCAGCGAGTTCGTCACCACCGACACATGCACGCCGCGCTGGGCGAGATGGACGAGTCCGCTCGTGCCCTGCACACCGGGCACGAAATAGGGCGAGATCAGCAGCGCGGACCGGTCGGCCTCGACGATGTCGCCGACCAGACGCTCCACCAGCCAGTCCTCGCGATCGTCGCCACGCCATTTGATCGGCGGGTCGGACAGGATCTGGATGCGCTCGCTCCAGATCGGCGTCAGCCCCTGCGAAAAATAGCCGCGCACGCTCGGGGAGAGTTCCATCGCGTCCAGATAGCGGCGTGCTTCTGCGCTGCCCGCTTCTTCCTGGATCCGCGCCAGCACCGCGCGGATCGTCGATTTCGACTTGCGGTTCAGCGCCTCGATCGGGATCGCCGCTTCGCTGTTCCAGAAGTCGTCGAAGATCGCGCTGGCGTCGGCGACGGCCGGACCGAACAGCACCATGTCGAGATCGTGGAAGTTGAACTCCTCGGCCGCACTGAAGTACTCCACGCCGACATTGCGACCGCCGACCACGGCCACGCGGCCATCTGCGATCCACGCCTTGTTGTGCATGCGGTGGTTCACGCCCCAGGCGCGCTGCACCATTTCCAGCAGGCGCATCACGCCGGTGCGGTTGCGGAACGGGTTGTAGACGCGCAGTTCGATGTTCTCGTGCGAGTCCATCGCCAGCAGCGTGGCGTCCATTTTTCCGATGCCCATGTCGTCGAGCAGGATGCGCACGCGCACGCCACGTTCGGCTGCCTTCCAGGCTTCGTTGGCGAGCATCCGGCCGGTCAGGTCGTCGTGCCAGATGTAGTACTGCAGATCGAGACTGCGCCCGGCCTGGCGCGCGGAGATCGCGCGCGCGGCGTAGGCGTCCACGCCGTCGGGCAGCATGATCGCGCCGGTCTTGCCGGCGTGGCGCGCCAGCAGCGGCGCCAGTTCGCGGTCCAGCGGCGTGGCGTCGTCGGACAGCGGCAGCATCTGGCTCGGCCTCCCGGTTGCCGGCGGCAGCAGGTGGTCGGCCACGAAGATGCTGCTCACCGCCATCACCAGGAAGGTGAACAGTCCCCAGCCGATCAGCTTCTTGACGCGCTTCTTCATGTGCAGGGGCTCGAGGTTATCGGGACAAGCATCGCAGATGCGCCGCCTGCGCGTCTTCGCACGGCCGGTCGCGGCGGCTGCGACCGCGCGGGCGCAGCCTGGACGCCATCGCGACCGTCATCGATCCGTGCAAACTGCGGCGGGGGATCCGTCGCTGTCCGCCCGGCAGGTCCGGGCGCGTTCGATATCTGCGAACCACGGAGGCTTCATGGCAACCAGGAAGACCACGCGCAGCGCGGCGCGCAAGGCGACCACCCCGCGTCTGCTCGACGCACGCCCCGACACCGCGGACTTCCGCGACCGCATGTTCGAACCCACGCTGGTCGATGTGCCCAGCGAGATGCCGCTGTCGCGCTTCGTCGCGTTGCGCGTGCCGGTGCTCGACCAGGGCGAGGAGGGCGCCTGCACCGCCTACGGCTTGGCGACGGTCGCGCACACGTTGCTGCGACGCCGACGGCCCGACCCGGTCACGCTGCGCATGAGCACGCGCATGCTCTACGACATGGCCCGCCGCTACGACGAGTGGGAGGGCGAGGACTACGACGGCTCCAGCTGCCGCGGTGCGATGAAGGGCTGGCACCGCCACGGCGTCTGCGCCGAGGAGTGCTGGCCCGATACAACCGGCCCGCTGCACGAGGTCTACACCGAAGAACGCGCGCGCGCCGCGCAGGAACATCCGCTCGGGGCCTACTACCGCGTCAATCACAAGGACCTCGTGGCGATGCACGCCGCGTTCGCGGAAGTCGGCGTGCTCTACGCCTCGGCCGCCGTGCATGCCGACTGGATGTCGCCGCCGAAGTCGGGCGTCATCGAATGGACCGAGCAGCCGATCGCCGGCTATCACGCATTCGCGATCGTCGGCTACGACCGCGACGGCTTCTGGATCCAGAACTCCTGGGGCACCGGCTGGGGCAAGCGCGGCTTCGGCTGGATCAGCTACGACGAATGGCTGCAGCGCGGCACCGATGTCTGGGCCGCGCGCCTCGCCGTGCCGGTGCGCCTGCAGCGCGTGCAGGCCGTGGCCGCCAGCAACTCGGCGCTGGCGCGGCAGTCGAACGGCTACTCGCAGGCCGACCTGCGCCCGCACATCGTGAGCCTCGGCAACGATGGCCGCCTGCGCACCAGCGGCCGCTTCGGCACCAGCCAGGATGCGGTGCGCAACCTCATCCGCGAGGATCTGCCGCGCATCACGAAGAGCTGGCCGAAGAAGCGCGTGATGCTCTACGCGCACGGCGGCCTCGTGCCCGAGCAGGCCGCGATCCAGCGCGTCGCCGATCTGCGCGAACTGATGCTGCCGCAGCAGATCTATCCGCTGTGCTTCGTCTGGAAGACCGATTTCTGGAGCACGCTCGGCAACATCCTGCGCGACGCCGTCCGCCCGCGCAGCGAAGGCCTGATGGACAAGGCCAAGGGCGTGCTGCTGGACCGCATCGACGACACCATCGAACCGCTGGCGCGCGCACTCGGCGGCAAGGCGATGTGGAACGAGATGAAGGAAAACGCGCTGCTCGCGACGACGGCCGTCATCCGCAACGGCGATCAGCTCACCGAAGCCGGCGGCGCTGCCCAAGTCGCACGTCTGCTCGGCGAATGGATGCAGGCTGATCCCACCGTCGAACTGCACCTCGTCGGCCACAGCGCCGGCTCGATCCTGCTCGCGCCGCTGGCGCAACTGCTCACCGCCGACGGTCTCGTGTCCACCGGCCCGGCCGCGAGCATGCAGGGCATCGGCCAGCGCATCGCCAGCCTCAACCTGTGGGCACCGGCGATGACGATGGCGCTGTTCGAACAGAGTTTCGCGCCCGCGCTCGCTTCGGGGAAGATCGCGCACGCCGGCCTCTTCACCCTGAGCGACCGCGCCGAACAGGACGACCACTGCGCCCGCGTCTACAACAAGTCGCTGCTGTACCTCGTCGCCCACGCGTTCGAGGAACGCGCCCGCAGTTGGGTACGCCGCGAGTACCGCAACGGCACACCGCTGCTGGGCATGGCGCGCTTCATCGAATCGAACAGCGCGATCCGCGACCTGCTGGCGACCGGCAAGCTCGACTGGATCCAGGCCCCGGTGCAGGGCGATCCCACGCATGCGGCAGATGGCAGTGCTGCGACGAGCCATGGCGGCTTCGACGATGACAGCGCGACGCTGCAGGCCACGCTGTGCCGGATCCTCGGCGAGCGCAGCACCACAGCGCCGGTGCGGATTCATCGCTCGGAGTCGGGACTGGCGGATTGCCGGGCGCGGTTGAGTGAGGCGTTGGAGCCGGTGGGGCGGCGGTGATTGTTTGGTTGGTCCGAGTTTGTGCGGAAGTCGCTGGGCCCCGGCCTGCGCCGGGGCGACGGGAGGTTGATGCAAGGGCTGAAAATTCGTCATTCCCGCGAAGGCGGGAATCCAGTGCCTCTGCTCTCAATGGACTGAGCGCCTCTGGATCCCGCCGTCGCGGGGATGACGAGACGGACAGACTCGATCAGCGCTAACTCCAAGTGGATTCCTGGTGTTCGAGCCTTACGCGTGGATTCCAAAATGGACGGTCAGCCGTTCGGCTGTTCAAAAGCGCTTGCAGACAGACCGAACGTTCGTCTGCTCAAAGTCACAGGAGTCCCGGTTTCTGCTTGCCGTCACCCCAGCGGCTTCAACAGACGCATGTCTGGTCACGCTGGGGCCCATCTTGATCTTCGTGTTTCGAGGCATCGCAGATGCATCGGCGCGCCGCCTGCGGTAAGAACTCGGCCGCCCTGGCGGGGTGCCGCTTATCAACGTGGGCCATCGCACACCATTCGACTGACGCCCGCCAGACATACCTTCGAGTGAAATGGCACACCCGCCGCAGATCAGCCTCGCCGTGCCCAGTCCCGTTCCACGCCCCAACGTCGACACCCTCCGGACCATCGGTCACTCGACGCGGTCCTGGGACGACTTCCTCGCACTGCTCATCCACTGGCGCATCGAGGCCATCGTCGACGTGCGGCGTTTTCCCGGATCACGTCGCTATCCATGGTTCGCCAGCGAGACGATGGCCGAGCAGTTGTCGGCATCGCACATCGACTACTACTGGCTGCCGCAACTCGGCGGTCGTCGACGCGCGCAGCCCAACTCGCCGAACGGCGCTTGGCGCAGCGCCGCGTTCCAGGGCTATGCCGATCACATGACCAGCGACGAATTCGCGGATGGTCTGTCGCAGACGCTCGCCGTCGCCGCGCAACGCCGCACCGCGCTGATGTGCGCCGAGGCGTTGTGGTGGGGCTGCCACCGGCGCCTGATCGCCGATCTGCTGACCCATCGCGGTGTCGGGGTCTGCCACATCCTGGACATCGGCAAGGTGCAGCCGCACGTGATGCATCCGGATGCGCGGCCCGCGGGCCCGGACCTCGTCTATCCGCCGGCGCAGGCGGGATTGTTCTGAGCCGATGGATCAGGGCGTGTCGAGGGACGCCTGCAACGCGGTCGCCAGCGCGGCATCGCCGCTGACGAGGTCCGTCCAGCGCAGTTCGAGGCCGTTGCGCTTGCCCTTGAGGACGAGCTTCAGGCCGTCGGGATCGATGGTCAGCGAGTAGGCGTCTTCGCCGATGCGGACTTCGCGCTTGAGGGGCTTGTCGAGTGGGGTCATGGAAGCGCTCCGAGAGGCGGATCTGGATGCTGCGCCTGACGGTGTCGACGGCAGGAAAGGGTGGCGGCGCTCCATGTCCGTGCGGAAGTCGCTGGGCCCCAGCGTGCGCCGGGGCGACGGGGTGCTGAGATACCGTCTCTCACTTGGTCGGCGAGAGATCTGCGGAAAAATCAAAATGGATCCCAGCTTCCGCTGGGATGACGGCAACGCGCTAGCCATCTTCAGCCGTCGCCCCAGCGCACGCTGGGGCCCATTTTGATCTTCAGCTCCTGGGCTCCTGTACGCCGCGACCACTAACGCGCGAGCTTGTGAGAGCGTTTGTAAGAGCTGCTTCACAGCATCCGCATGCAGCTACACAACCACCACTCGCAGCACTTGCGGCAACCCAAGCGACCCCGTCGCCCCGGCGCACGCCGGGGCCCAGCGACTCTGCGCTCCAGCCCGACCAGCCGAACACCCCACACCCCGAAAAATGCCGCACCGCAGCATATTTTCAGCCGAAACAGCTCCCCGCCCACCGCTACAATCGACGCATCTTTTGTCCCCGCAGGAGCGCGCCATGAGCACGCCGGCCAACCAGCTTCCCGACCGTCAGCCCGAATCGTCCCCGCTGCGCTTCGTCACCGCCGCCAGCCTGTTCGACGGGCACGACGCGGCCATCAACATCATGCGGCGGCTCATCCAGTCGCAGGGCGCGGAGGTCATCCATCTGGGCCACAACCGCAGCGTCGAGGACGTGGTGCGCGCGGCGCTGCAGGAAGACGCCGACGGCATCGCGCTGTCGAGCTATCAGGGCGGGCATGTCGAGTACTTCAAGTACATGGTCGACATGCTCAAAGAACGCGGCGCCGGCCACATCCGCGTGTTCGGCGGCGGTGGCGGCACGATCACGCCCGAGGAAATCCGCGAGCTGCAGGGCTACGGCGTCGAGCGCATCTATCACCCGAACGACGGCATGAAGATGGGCCTCGTCGAAATGATCGAGGACGTCGTCAACCGCGCCGCGAGCGCCCGCGATGCCGCCGTCCGTGACGATTCCAGCCACGCGCCCGACATCGACGACGAAATCGGCCTGGGTCGCGTGCTGTCCGCGCTCGAAGACGGCAGCATCGGCGAGGGCGAACTCGCCAAACTGCGCAAGACCTGGCAGCTGGCCGGCGGCAAGACGCCCGTCATCGGCATCACCGGCACCGGCGGCGCGGGGAAGTCCTCGGTCACCGACGAACTGCTCAACCGCTTCCTTGCCAGCTTCCCGCAGATGCGCATCGCGGTGATCTCGGTCGATCCCACGCGTCGCCGCAGCGGCGGCGCGCTGCTCGGCGACCGCATCCGCATGAATTCGCTGCGCAGCCATCGCGTCTACATGCGCTCGATGGCCACGCGTCGCCAGAACGTCGCCACCAATGCGGTGCTCAAGGACTGCATCGGCTTCCTCAAGAGCCTCGCCTACGACCTCGTCATCGTCGAGACCGCCGGTATCGGCCAGTCGGATTCGGAGATCGTCGATCTCGTCGATTTCCCGATGTACGTCATGACCAGCGACTACGGCGCGGCCAGCCAGCTCGAGAAGATCGACATGATCGATTACGCCGAGCTGATCGTGCTCAACAAGTACGACAAGCGCGGCGCCGAAGACGCGCTGCGCGACATCCGCAAGCAGTGGAAGCGCAACCGCGTCGCGTTCCAGACCGCCGATGCCGACGTGCCGGTGTATCCCACCATCGCCAGCCAGTTCAACGATCCCGGCGTGACTTGGATGTTCGACAACCTGTGCCGCCTGCTGCGCGAGAAGACCGGCGCCGGCAACGCAGGGCAGTGCAGCTTCCAGCCCGGCCTCGACACCTCGCTCAAGGAGCCGCGCGCCACCGTGCTGATCCCCGGCGCGCGCGTGCGCTATCTGGCCGAGATCGCCGAATCCGGCCGCCGCATCAACAGCGACATCGAGCGCCAGGCCGAAGCCGCCGACCGCGCCCAGGCCATGTGGCAGGCGTTGCAGGAACTGGGCGACGCCCAGCTGCCCAAGGCGCTCGATCTCTACCACTCGGATGATCTGCACGCCGCGCGTGATGCCAACACCTCTCCCTCCGGGAGAGGTCGCAGCGCAGCTGCGGGTGAGGGCGCCGCCGTCGTCGACAGCCCATCCCCCGCAGTCCCCGCCGACCCCGTGCAGTCCGGCACCGCGCCTGACCCCAACACCGCTCCCTCCGAGCGCGGTCGCACCGCGCGCGAAATCAGCACCTCCGGGAGAGGTCGCACCGCAGGTGCGGGTGAGGGCGGGGCTTTCGCAGCCAACCCCGTCGACCGCTCCCTCCTCACCCTGCGCCAGCGCTACAACGACGCCATCCAGGCCCTCAGCAGCGAATCGCTGAAACTCCTGCGCGACTGGCCGCAGCGCCTCAAATCGATCACCGACGAATTCACCGAGTACCAGGTGCGCGACAAGTCGATCAAGGTCGACAACTACCGCGATTCGCTGAGCCACCAGAAGATCCCCAAGATCGCTGCGCCCACCTACAAGAGCTGGGGCGAGCTGCTGACCTTCCTCGGCAAGGAAAACCTGCCGGGCAGCTATCCATACACCGGCGGCGTGTACCCGTACCGCCGCACCGGCGAAGACCCCATCCGCATGTTCGCGGGCGAGGGCACGCCCGAGCGCACCAACCGCCGCTTCCACTACCTGTCCGTCGGCCAGCCGGCCGCGCGCCTGTCCACCGCCTTCGACAGCGTCACCCTGTACGGCGAAGACCCGGCGCCGCGCCCGGACATCTACGGCAAGATCGGCAACTCGGGCGTCAACATCCCCACGCTCGACGACATGAAGAAGCTCTATTCCGGCTTCGACCTGTGCGCGCCCACCACGTCGGTGTCGATGACGATCAACGGCCCCGCGCCGATGATCCTGGCGATGTTCATGAACTGCGCCATCGACCAGCAGATCGAGAAGTACCTCAAGGCCGACGACGCCCGCTGGCAGGAAGCGGAAAGCCGTCTCGCCAAGCTCTTCGAAGGCCGCGAGCGCCCTCGCTACCACGGCGAACTGCCGCCCACCAACGACGGCCTGGGCCTGAGCCTGCTGGGTGTCTCCGGTGACCAGATGGTGGACGCCGAAACGTATGCCGAGATCAAGGCGCGCACCCTCGCCACCGTGCGCGGCACCGTGCAGGCCGACATCCTGAAAGAGGACCAGGCCCAGAACACCTGCATCTTCAGCACCGAGTTCGCGCTGCGGATGATGGGCGACATCCAGCAGTACTTCGTGGATCGCAAGGTCCGCAATTTCTACTCGGTCAGCATCTCCGGCTATCACATCGCCGAAGCCGGCGCGAACCCGATCAGCCAGCTCGCCTTCACCCTGAGCAACGGCTTCACCATCGTCGAGTACTACCTCGCGCGCGGCATGCGCGTGGACGACTTCGCGCCCAACCTGTCGTTCTTCTTCTCCAACGGCATGGACCCCGAATACACCGTCATCGGCCGCGTCGCCCGCCGCATCTGGGCGCGCGCCATGCGCGAGCGCTACGGCGCCAACGAACGCAGCCAGATGATGAAGTACCACATCCAGACCAGCGGCCGGTCCCTGCACGCGCAGGAGATCCAGTTCAACGACATCCGCACCACGCTGCAGGCGCTCTACGCCCTGTTCGACAACTGCAACAGCCTGCACACCAACGCCTACGACGAAGCCATCACCACGCCCACGGAAGAAAGCGTGCGCCGCGCCGTCGCCATCCAGATGATCATCAACAAGGAAATGGGGCTCAACTTCATCGAGAACCCTTGGCAGGGCAGCTTCGCCGTCGACTACCTCACCGACATCGTGGAAGAGGCCGTCTACAAGGAGTTCGAAGCCATCAGCGAGCGCGGCGGTGTGCTGGGCGCCATGGACACCATGTACCAGCGCGGCAAGATCCAGGAAGAGTCCATGTACTACGAGCACAAGAAGCACGACGGCTCGTTGCCCCTGGTGGGCGTGAACATGTTCCTGCCCAAGGAACACGCCGGCGAGATCGCCACCGAGATCGAACTGATCCGCAGCACCGAAGAAGAGAAGGGCCAGCAGATCGAGAACGTCCGCAACTGGCAGGAAGGCCGCAATGCCCTCGCGCCGAAGGGCGAGACCTCACACGCCCATCAGGCTGACGCCGACGAGCAGGCACCGATGGTCCACGACGGTCACGGTCTGGCGTATCTTCAGAACGCTGCGCGGGAGAGGCGCAACGTGTTCGAAGCGCTGATGGAAGCGGTGAAGACGCATAGCCTGGGGCAGATCAGCCACGCACTGTATGACGTGGGTGGGGAATATCGTAGGAATATGTGATCGGTGCGGCTTCTTGAATATGTTGTTCAATTAAAATTAATTAATTCGACTATCAGTTAATCATCGAGAATGCGATGGCAGTTAGACCTGAGACCTTCATTGAGCAGGCCGAATACTTGGACGGTCAGTCGTTCAAAGATTGGGGTGCTGACCATCCTGACGAGAAAGCGATTCTACGTAAGCTCACTCAGGGGGGCGCCAAGCTCATTACAGGCCCTAGGGGTTGTGGCAAGACTACATTGATGCTGAAGGCCTATAACCAGATGCTTCAGTCCGATGTGGCGATGCCTGTTTACGTTAACTTCAAAAGATCTCTTGTCATCGAGCCGCTGTACGCCGAGGGCGACCAAGGTACGTACGTGTTCAATCAGTGGATTCTACTGAGGGTCTATCAGGGTCTTTACCAGTCTCTGGAGTCCCTCGGCGTTTCCGAGAAGCTTTCAGTTTCGAGGCGCGAGACCATTGATAAAGTTTCGGCTCTGGAGATGTCGAACTTTTCGGAGTTGGGAAGGCTGGATCTTTCCGTCCACCGGCTTGAGATTGATATTCTTCGCTTGCTTGAGAGGACAGGTCGGCAGAGATGTGTGCTCCTTCTTGATGATGCCGCGCACGCATTCTCTGCTGACCAGCAGCGTGATTTTTTTGATTTCTTCCGTCAGGTAAAAACTAGGGAGGTTTCCCCGAAGGCAGCAATATATCCGGGAGTTACAACCTATTCGTCCTCATTCCATGTTGGTCATGATGCTGAGGAGATTGACGTATGGGTTAAGCCCGATAGGCAGGGCTATCGTGAGTTCATGCGAAGAGTTGTGGAAACAAGGTTTCCGCCGGCGGATGTGCCTAGCCTCTACGTTGACGACACTCTTCTGGATTTCATTTGCTATGCGGCTTTCGGTATACCTAGGGCGTTCTTGGGTATTCTGCAAACACTTATCTACTCTAGTGATGATGGTTCTGATGGTGTATCTGGACTAAAGCGGCGCGAGTCTCTGCTTGCAGTCAAAGCTCATTATCAGAACACGCTTAAACTGTTCCGCTCGTTATCTGGCAAGGTTCCAACCTACAGAAATTTCATTGAGCACGGAGAGTCGGTGCTGGTAGATGCTGTTGATCTAATTAAAGCATATAACCGAGAGAAGCCTGTAAGAAAACAAAGTGTATCGATTGCTATAAATAGTTCCGATATGAGTCCGGAGCTTGTTAGGTTTTTTGGGCTCCTGCAGTACGCTGGTTTGTGTATTTCTAAGGGTGCGGTTAGCCGGGGCGAGAAAGGTCGTTTCGAGATATTTGTCATTCATTACAGCGCTCTAATAAGTGCGAACGCGCTACTAGGTCGTAAGTCTGTAAATATGTCTGACTATGTGGACGCCTTCTTGCATAGGGATGCGCATGAATTTACACGTGTAAGTCCTTCGTCTCTAACTGGCGGCCAAGATGTTGCAACTCTCTTTGAGCTATCACTCCCGCCTTGCGCGGTCTGTGGCGAACCTCGGCGAAACAAGGATGCCAGATTTTGCTCGTCTTGCGGCTCAAAGTTAACGCTATCGTCAACATATAAGCAGCTAATTACAACGGATATTTCTGAGCTTCCCCTCACTACTACCCGCGTCGCGAAGATAAAGAAACAGTCTTCGATAAGGAAAATCAAGGATATCCTTCTTGATAAAGAACATAAGGAGCTGCGTCGCGTTGATCGGGTGGGTCCAATTTGGGCTGAGCGTATTGTCCGTTTGGCGGAGGAGTTCGTTGAATGACATGGAAGAACTCTGTCTCCCAGTCTTCCGGCGCCGTACCGCTGTCGGACGTATCCGCATTCATTAGCGGGGTGGCGTCTCCACCCCTGTCTGCTATCGATGATTACTATTCAGCCGCTGAGCCGATATTAGTTAGTATCGGGCCAGATTTTTTTATCGACTATGATGATCGGGTTTCAGCGCTCCTTTATATCGGTCTCATCTCCGCCACAGAGAACTACTTTCGAAATGTTCTCGGCTTTATCCTCGAGGTTTGCCCTGTTGCTAAGAACAGTGCGGTTGAAGAGAAGGTTCAGTTAGGGTCATATCTGTGGAGTGGCGCGGGCATACATAGCCGTACGGCATTTGATTTCATAGCGTTCTCCTCTGGGAAGAATATTAGCGATACTTTTCAGAAGTTCATTGGATATCAAGTTAAGACTGGTGGCGTTTGGAAGAGCATGCTCGGCGAGTACGACAAGTTATGCGAGATCAGGCATGGCGTGGTTCATTCTGGACTTGTTTTGTCGGGTAAGAATGCTTTGAAGCTCGGGTTGTCTCCGACCTCTGCGAGTATGCGGGTGAGCCCTACGTTCGCCACTGTTCAGGAGGCTGGAGCTATCTGTACGACATTGGTGCAGGCTGCTAATAATGAACTTTTTGAGTTAATGATAAAACGATGGGCGGTTGATTGGCGAGCCCTGCCTTCATGGAGAGTTGATTATCAGACTAAAGCGCTAAGGCGTGTTTATGAGGGTTTCTTCTCAAGCCGTGATAACGCAAGAGGTGCGATAACAACTGTGTTGAGTTTTCGTACTTTCATGAAAAGAGTAAAGTCAGAATTCAATATTTAGTGCAATGACTGGAAACGGGCGGCTAACGGGGTCAGGTTCACTTACCCGCTCGGTCGTGAGTCAGCCCCACTTCCCGGGCTTGAGGAACGGTGGGCCCCAGCCGGTTGCGACAATGTCACCCGCTAAGCCCCCGTAGGCAGGCATCAGCCGATGCCCGATACTCGCCCTGCGCCAGATCCAGGCGCAAACACGGCGTGCCCGGTTTCATGATTACAGTGGAAATGATGCAGGCGTTCTTCTCCGATACGCGGCAGAAGAACATCGAGGCGGGCAAGGACTGGAGCATCGACGAGGTCTGCCGCTGGTCGTTCTTCTTCGTCGACGAGGATGGCAGTGCGCTGCTTCCGGTGGCGCGGCACATGGAGTCGCTGGGCTATACGGTGGTCGGCGTCACCGAGCCGGATGACGAAGAGGATCCGTTCTTCTACCTGCAGGTGGACAAGCTGGAGCAGCACACCCCTGAATCGCTGCAGGCGAGGGTAGAAGCGCTTTATGCGATAGCCGAGCAGTTCGAGATCGCCGACTACGATGGCATGAACGTGGTCTCTGCCTGAAAGCACCTGCTGGGCGCGCGAGCGTCCGTGTCCACCCAGTAACGGGGTCAGGTTCACTTATCCGCCTTGCTTGGTCGATGAGCAGGACGTACGCCAGCGAAGCGTCTCGTCTTGGCTTCGACCATGGCGCGGAAATCATCGCGGCCCAAGGCGCGCTGTTGTTGCAGGTATTCGCGGATCGCGAAAAAAGGGGTCAGGTTCCATTTCCAGCTGACGTTTCCGGCATACGCGGTCGCCCCGCCGACCTGACTTGAAGCGCGCGGCCTGTCAGTGCTTCGATCTCTTTGCGGAAGCGGTCGCTGCCCCACGGCTTCTGCTGGCGCGTGTGCAGCGAAAGGGCGTCGCGCAGTTCATCGGAAATGCCGGCGGCGATCAGCTCGCGGTAGGACGTTCGACGCGTTTCGTCCGTGGTGCCCAGTGCGGTCCATGAGGCGTGGGGACGCAGTCGCGGATCATGCCGGCCAAGCGCGTTGGCGTGGTAGCTGCTCCAAGGGTGTTCGCCCGGCGCGCCGCACATGGCGGCGCGCACGGGATTGAGTTCGATGTAGCGATAGCAGGCCAGGACGTAGGCGTCGCTGTCGACCAGCGCGGACTTGAACCGGCCCTCCCAGAGCGTGCCGGTACGCCGGTAGCGCGCGTTGAAGCAGGCGACATAGCGTCGGCCGATCGCCTGCATCATCCTCGAGGCTCCACCGGGTTCGGCGGGCGTCACAAGCAGGTGGACGTGGTTGGTCATCAGCACGTAGGCATGCCGATAACGGGGTCAGGTTCACTTATCTAGGATGACGCCGCGTGAGCGGCAACGTAGGCCAGTCAGGGGGACGGCATGCGACAGGGACTGAAGCGGGTGGCGCATCGCCGGGACGATGCGCTGACAGGGGTGCGGTGGGACAGGCTGGAGCATCTGCTCGCCGCGTACTACCGGGATGCGGGTTATCAGGTCACCCATGTGGGGACGGGCGCGACGGCTGGTCGCTTCGATGGCGGTGTCGATCTGGAACTTCGGCGCGACGGGCGGCTGCTGTTGGTGCAGGTCAAGCACTGGAACGCCTGCCAAGTACCGCACAACGACGTGTATCGAAAAACGGGGTCAGGTTCACTTAATTGGATTTCTAGGCCGATGCGCGTCGCGGATGCAGGCAAAGCGCTTCGTTTTGGCTTCGACCATCGCTTGGAAGTCGTCGCGTCCCCAAGCGCGTTGTTGTTGGAGATAGCGCCGGATCTTCGTCATTTCCTCATCGCCGATCGCCTCATCTAATAGGTGGCGCCAAGCGGTGGCTCTCGTGGCGGGGTCTCTGCCCAAAGCTTGCCACGCTGGGTGGGGGGTCAGAAGGGGGCGTGTGCGCTCCCCAAGATGCGCGGCGCAGCTTGACCAGCGGTATGCGGCCGGGTCATCTGTAATTCTGGCGCGTAGCGGGTTGAGTTCGATGTAGCGCTGACAGGTGAGCACATAGCGCTCGCTGTCGACCAGGCAGGCCTTGTAGCGCCCCTCCCACAAGGTGCCAGTCCTGCGATGGCGCGCGTTGAAGAGGCCGACGTACTGGCGTCCGAGCCGTTGCATGCAGCGTCCGATGTCGCCGACGTCGGACGGTGTTGCCAGCATATGGACGTGATTATCCATCAATACGTACGCATGCAATTGAACCCTGGTGGCGTGCAGTGCGTCACGCAGCAATTCGAGATACCGCAGGCGATCACCATCATCAAGAAAACAGGGCAGCCGGTTGTTGCCGCGCTGCACGATGTGCTGCGGAATGCCTGGGAGATCAAGACGCGGAAGGCGAGCCATGCCAGCCAGCGTGTCCGCTTGCAGGCGCGAGGCCTATCAGTGCGGCCATACTTGTGATCGTCAACGCAGAGCACCCCGTTGTAGGAAGTGAACCTGCCCCCGTTCGACACGTTCGACAGACCCTGTTCGACAGAGAGCCGGGCAGCTTCTCGCTACGGTTGTTGATTGAGTAGAATCAGCCGCAATTCGTGAAAAGGTGCGGGAGGGGATCCCGCCCTGATTTCGTTCAACCAGGATGACGCCGCGCAAGCGCGGTGACGTAGGCCAGTCAGGGGGCGGCGTGCGACAGGGATTGAAGCGGGTGGCGCGTCGTCGCGACGATGTGCTGACAGGGGTGCGGCGGGACCGGCTGGAGCATCTGCTCGCCGCGTGTTACCGCGAGGCGGATTATCAGGTCGAGCACGTGGGGACGGGCGCGACAGCTGGACGGTTCGATGGCGGCTCCGATCCGAAACCGCAGCGAGAGGGTCGGATCGTGCTGGTGCAGATCAAGCATTGGAACGCCTACAAGGTGGCGCACAGCGAGGTGCATCAGCTGACCGGGCTACGGGGAAAGCGCGTCACGAGCGTGGATGTGTCGCCCGCTGATGGACGCCCGCTCAGGAAGCGGGTTTCAAGGAATTCTCATAAATGGAATTGAAGCGCATGAATGAACGGCTTGCTTTCACGTGCAGTCCATCCGGATCCCGGGCTGGCTTTGCACGCATCGCACAGATTGCATTGGCCAGCGTTGTGCTCATGGTTGGTACGCTCGGACCTGCATTCGCCGGTCCGCAGGCGTTGCCTGCGATGCCCGACACGCCGCGCGATGCGCAGTTCGTCGGTGTGCCCGGTGCATGGCGCGATTACCTGATTGGCGTGCGCGAGGCCCGGCAGATCGAGGCGCCGTTGGCACGATGCCTGGCATGGCCCGACCTGCCAGACAATCAATGGCCGGAAGGTCACGCGGCGGCGCACTGCCGGTATCACTTTTCCGAAGGACCCTCGCCTGTGCAGGCAGCGGCGCTGCTCGACGCGGGTGACGTGCAGACGCTTGAACGCCTGATGGCTGAGATGGCCGCCGGGCACGGCCAGCGCGAAGACGCGGAGCGCGTGCATACCTTCTTCCACGATCTGGCAGACATGCCCGCGGTGACGCGCGACCAGCTGACATCGCGCTGGGTGGATGCCGCGCCGCAGAGCGCGTATGCCGCCATGGCGCGTGGGCGTCATTTCGCGCAACAGGGGTGGGAGGCACGCGGCACTGCATTGGCGCCTCAGACGAGCGCGGCGCAGTTCGCCGGCATGCGGGCCGGTTTCATCAAGGCGATCCCGTTCTACCGTCAAGCCGTTGAGCTCGATCCTGATCTGACACACGCCTACATCGGCATGATGGAGATTGCGAAAGCCGTGTCGGATGCGGACCTCGAGGCCTGGGCATTCGCGCGCGCTCAGCTTGCGGGCCCGGCATGCGCGGAAGTCGCGGTGTCACGAATGAGGGCGCTGCAGCCTCGATGGGGTGGTTCGGTGCCAGAGATGGAGCGTTATGCGGAGACATTGGCACCGCGGGTCACAGCATTTCCGCTGCTGGCCAACTCGCTGGTCGAGCCTTACAACGAGCTGACGCTCAGGGAAATTGCCAACAATCGCTACACACGGCAGGCGGCGGATATCGCCGACGTGGCAACGCGGATCGCATCCAACGAGGACGCACTCGCGCGTGCAGCGCAGCTGAGCATGCATCGATCCGACAGGTCGCCGGTCGATGACGTCAAGGGACTTGCGTTGTTGCTGCAGCGTGAGCGGTTTGAACGCTTGACGCCCTGGCAGGCGCGTGAAGTGGCAAGCAGGCTGCTGCGCGTGGAGCCGGAATGGACGTACGCAACGATCACCGATGCCGTCGCACGCGATCCCGACAGCGCGTATGGCCACTATCTGCTGGGCGCCGCGAGTTACAACGTGGGCAGGTTCGAGCAGGCGGATCGTCATTATCAGCTCGCCCGCCTCGACGTACGCCAGGAACAGACCGTGCTCCGCGAACTTGTGACGATGTGGATGTTCGATGCCGGCTTGCCGGCCGACGCCGCAATGGCAAAGGCGGGGCCGTACCTCGACACGTTGTTGGCGAAGTTTCCCCGCGACGGCCGTGCGCACCTGTGGGAGTGGTCACGGCGCGAGTATTTCGGCGACTCGCCTCCGCGGCAGTTTTTCTTGGATTTTCTTGCGGTGGCCGATCCGAAGGATCCGGTGCAGTCGAAGGCGATCGAGAGCGTCAAGCGCAAGCTCGCCGAGTAAGGCCAGTCACCGGACAGGGCATTGAGTGGGACCGGGTTCACGTGCCCGGGAAGACGGCGCGCGAGCGGTGACGTAGGCCAGTCAGGGGGACGGCATGCGACAGGGATTGAAGCGGGTGGCGGATCGTCGCGCCGAGGCGCTGACACCTCTGCGGGGGGCCCGGCGGCGGGGGCTGCTCGCCG
>JASCOC010000024.1 GCA_029959605.1 Lysobacteraceae bacterium PS02340
TCGATTGCCCGGTCGCAGTGTCGAGATTGCCGGTGGGTTCGTCAGCGAACAGCAGCGACGGACGGGTCACGAACGCGCGCGCCAGTGCCACGCGCTGCTGTTCGCCGCCGGAGAGCTGGCGCGGGTAATGGCCGAGGCGCTCGGCCAGGCCCACGCGCGCGAGCACGTCACGCGCCGGCGCTTCGACCTCGCGATCGCCGCGCAGCTCCAGCGGCAGCATCACGTTCTCCAGCGCGGTCAGCGACGGCAGCAGCTGGAAGCTCTGGAACACGAAGCCGACCTTCTCGCCGCGCACCTTCGCGCGGCCGTCCTCGTCGAGCGTCGAGATCGGCGCGCCGTCGAGCACGACGGTACCGGTGCTCGGCGTATCGAGACCGGCGAGCAGCGACAGCAGCGTGCTCTTGCCCGAACCCGACGCGCCGACGATCGCCACAGTGTCGCCGTGGCCGATGCGGAACGCGACGTCCTGCAGGATGGTCAGCTCGCCCGACGGCAGCTCGACCCGCTTGCCCAGCGCCGTGACGTCGAGTGCATGACCGGCGCGTGCGGTTTCATCTTGCGTGGGGGTGCCGTCGTGCATAGATATCCTTCGATGTTTCGAACCAGCGCCGCGCGCGTCGCCAAGCAGCGGCGTCGCCGGACCGACCGGAGATGTGGGAATGACTGAGGGACCTGCGGCCGCGCGCCGCCCGATGCAAGCGCGGTGGATGCGCTGGATGATGGCGTGCCTGCTGGCCCTGCCCGTTCTAGCACAGGCGCAGTCGGCGTCGCCTGCAGCGCCGCCCGCCGGCGACGCGAAGACCATTCTGGTCATGGGTGATTCACTCTCCGCGGGCTACGGCATGTCCGCCGGCGAAGGTTGGGTGTCGCTGCTGCAGCAGCGCCTGCAGCGCGAGGCGCCCGGCTGGCGCGTGGTCAACGCGAGCATCTCCGGCGAGACCAGTGCGGGCGGTGCGTCGCGGATCGCGGCGACGGTGGTCCGCGAGCAGCCCGACATCGTGATCATCGCGCTCGGCGCCAACGACGGCCTGCGCGGCCTGCCGCTGGCCGATGCGCGGCGCAATCTCGCGCGGATGATCGGGGCATCCCAGCACGTGGGCGCCAAGGTCCTGCTGGTCGGCATGCGCATGCCGCCGAACCTAGGCGCCGACTACACCCGCGGCTTCGAGGCCAACTACCGTCTGCTGGCAAAGACCTTCGACACCGCCCTGCTGCCGTTCCTGCTCGAGCCGATTGCCAGCGATCGCGCGAATTTCCAAGACGACAACCTGCACCCAACCGCGGCGGTGCAGGTGCAACTGCTCGACCACGTGTGGCCCGCGCTGCAGCCGCTGCTGGACTGAACGGGCAGGTGCCGCAGGCGGCTCGCGACGCCGCAAATGTAAGGATCGCGTGATGCATCCAGCGGGCCTCCGGTGCGCGTAGAGAGGGGTGAATCCGTCGCATCGTGCGGCGGGTCACCTCACCGTCTCCGGACGACTTTGAGAGAAACCACCATGAAGCGCACCCTGCTCGCCACGATGCTGCTCGCCTCGATCGCTGCCCTCACTGCATGCCAGAAGGACGCCGCCACCGATTCCACCGCCGCCACGACGACGCCGCCTGCCGAAGCGCCGGTCACCGCACCGCCGGTCGCCACCGCCACGGATCCGGCGATGTCCGCCGAAGCCGATGCCACCGCGCAGACCGACAACCCGATGGTCGGCGGCGCGCCGATGTTCGCCGACCGCGACATCGTCACCAATGCCGCGACGTCCAAGGACCACACGACACTGGTCGCCGCGGTGCAGGCCGCCGGCCTCGCCGACACGCTGAAGGGCCCGGGTCCGTTCACCGTGTTCGCGCCGACCAACGCCGCGTTCGAAAAGCTCCCGGCCGGCGCCGTCGACGGCCTGCTGAAGCCGGAAATGAAGTCCGACCTGACCAAGGTGCTGACCTATCACGTGGTGCCGGGCAACGTCGATGCGGCTGCGCTGGTCCAGCAGATCCAGGCCGGTGGCGGCAGCGCCAAGCTCAAGACCGTGGAAGGCGCCGAGCTGACTGCGAAACTCGACGGCGACACCGTCACGCTGACCGATGCCAAGGGCGACGTGGCCCGCGTGACCACGGCCGACGTGCGTCAGAGCAATGGCGTGATCCACGTGATCGACACGGTGCTGATGCCGTAACGGCGGACGCACGGAGTGCGAAACGGGCGTTCCGTTTCGCAGCCATGGAAAAGGCGGCCCTCGGGCCGCCTTTTTCTGCGCGATCGGTGCGGCTTATCGGGACGGCGCGGCCGTGCCGTCCGCCGCACGCAGCAGCGGATACGGATTGACGGGCGTCCCGGTCCACCACTGTTTTTCGGGCGTCAGCCGGAAGATCGCGAAATGCAGATGCGGCGCGGCAGGATCGGCATTGCCGGTGCTGCCGACCGTGCCCAGTACATCGCCGCGCTTCACCGTCGCACCTTCCGCGAGGCCCGGCGCGTAGGCCTGCAGATGCGCGTAGTAGTACGAAAACTGTCCGCTGGGCTCGAACTGGTAGATCGTCAATCCACCACGATCGCTGGTGAAGAGTTTCTCGATCGTGCCGTCGGCGGCCGCGAGCACCGGCGTGCCGGCCGGCGCCATGATGTCGAGCGCTTCGTGCTGGCGCTCGCTGCCACGCGCATCGCCGAACGTGTCGTGGATGTCGGTGATGGCAATACCCTGCACCGGCAGCAACAGACCTTCGGACGCCTGCGCGCCCACGACGGGTGCGGCGGTGGGCTGTGGTGCCGGCTGGCCTGACGGCGGCGCCGCGGCCGGCGCGTCGATCACCGCCGCAGTCGCCCGTGGAGACGCAACCCGGTCCGCTACATCGCTCTGACCCGTCTGCGCAGGCGGCGCTTCAACCGCGTCATCCCCCCGGCTCGTGCCCCGCTCGAACAGCGGCCCGCCCTGCCAGATGAACCACGCGACATTGGCCAGCAGCAGCACCGCAATCAACGCGATCCAGGTTCCCGGCCGTTTCATGGCTTACTCCTCGAGCAGCGCGACCGTGCCCGGCTTGACCACATCGGCGACGCGACGCGCGCTCCAGTTGGTCATGCGGATGCAGCCGTGCGACTGGGTCTTGCCGATGTTCTGCGGCTCGGGCGTGCCGTGGATGCCGTAATGCGGCTTCGACAGGTCGATCCACACCGTCCCGACCGGATTGTTCGGGCCCGCCGGCAGCGCGGCCTTCGCATGCGAAGGATCGGCATCCCAGAACAGGTCCGGGTTGTAGTGGAAGGTCGGATCCATCGCGACGCCTTCGATCTTCCATTCGCCGATCGGCAGCGGATCGCGCTCGGTGCCGGTGGACGCGGGGAACTGCGCGTAGACCTTGCCGCCGGCATCGACCAGACGCACCACCGAATCCGACTTGCTCACGACCACGCGCGCAGGCTCGGCCAGCGGCGCGGCCTCGGCGACGTTCGGCACGACGATGCGCGTGCCGGGCTTGAAGTCGCTGCCGGGATTGAGCCGGCGCAGCAGCGTGGGCGATGCATGGAAACGTTCGCCGAGCGCTTCGACGACGTTCTCGAAGCCGAGGGCGTCTTGCTTTGACTGCGCCATCATGTCGTCGGGTACTGCGACGAACGGGCCGGCGACGTCCTCGGCCGTCAACGTGTGCGCGAGCAGCGCAGGCGCAGCGTCAGCGGTCAACGCGTCCCAGGTGCGCGCATCGAGCGTACCGTTTGCCTCGATGCCGCGAGAACGCTGGAACGCCGCGATCGCACGCGTGGTGTTGGTGCCGCCGCGCGCGTCGATCTCGCCTGGCGAGAAATGCACGCGATCGAGCAGCACCTGGGTGCGCAGCATCGCCGCATCGCCGGCGTCCATGTCCGCTGCGTTCACCGATTCGGGCGTCAGTGCCGCCGACGACTCGGCACTCTGCGCGGTGCCCTCGCGTGCAGGCGCATCCTGCGCGAACGCAGGCGCTGCGACGAAGAGCATGGCGAATGCGCAGACGGGTGCGCGGGCGGTGCGGATCCAGTGGGCGGGCATGGCGTCGTTCCTTGGGCTCGATGTGCCGCATGCTCGCGGCGCGCGCGCGCCAACCGCGTGAAGCCGCACGCGGACCGTTCAGCGTGCAGGGCAGCGGAGCAGCGTCGAGTCGCGCCGCCATGCCGGATCGTCGGCGTAGGCGAACAGCAGCTGGCCGTCCTTGAGATCGTCGATCACCGCCTGCGCCACTTCATCGCGTACGGCCGGACAGCCCCAGCTGCGCCCGAGCCGACCCTGCCGACGCGCCTGGTCCGGATCCACGTAATCGGCACCGTGCATGACGATCAACCGCTCGCGCGCACGCGCGTTGATGCCGGGCTCGAGCCCATCCAGGCGCAGCGAGTACCCGTTCTGTCCGGTGTAGGTCTCGGCCGTCGAGAACAGGCCGAGGCTCGACTGGTAACTGCCTTCGACATCGGAGAACACCGTGGGCACGTTGCCGCCGCTGCCGCGTCCATGCGCGACGTGCTCGGCATGCAACAGGCGCCCGGTCTGCACGTCGAAGATCCACATGCGCACGTCGGTCGACGGACGCGAGTAGTCGATGACCGCGAGCCGGCGCCCGACCTTGTGATCGCGCGCCGCACACGCGCGCGCATCGAGCGCGAGCGACAGCACCTTGCGATCGAGCGCCGGCGCGGCGGCAGCCAGCGTGTCGAGCGTGGCGTCAGCGGCCTGCACGGCGGAGCAAGCCAGAAGACCGACCAACCAGATTGGAGTGAGGCGACGTGCGTACATGTTCGGAGCCTAACGCGCCGACCCCGCGCGGTGCGTCAACACGCGCCTTCCGCTGCTTCCCGATATTCGACCGCTCGTCGGCTCGCGGGATTATTTTCCGATTAACCTTGCACGGCCGATAAAGTCGATGTATCGTGCGCGCCGATCCTTCAAACCGGAACGTTTTCCAACGGACCTCCCATGAAAACCGCACGCGCACACGCCCTCATGCTTCGCCACCCGCGCTTCCAGCGCGCAGCGGAAGCGTGCGCGAAGCCTGCACTGCAGGCCGGACTGGACCGTATTCCCGACTGATCTCCACGTCCATGGAGATCGGCCACCCCGATCTCCGAGGCACGCGAACGCCCTCGGACATACAGCCGGGGGCGTTTTTCGTTTGCGCGTTCGCAAAAGCGAGTTCAATGAATCCGCAGGACCGACATTATCTTCCCGAGGCATCCGGAATCCAGGCTCCGATTATGGGAATCCAGCTGCGAGGCGTTCGCCAGTAAATGGCGTGGAACGCTGTGCCCCGATGCCGGGCACGGGCGGCGGACAAGTTCGGTCCTGCTTCAGGAATCGATGTCGTATGGCATCGGTCGGGACATCGACAACCACGGGCCAGCGGTATGGAGTTGCAGTCCATCCGGTGCGCACGGCTCTGCCGCGGCGTATGCCGGCGCGTGCGAGGCGATGGACCGGAAGCGGGCGATAGCTCAGAGGGAGAGCAGCGGCGCAAGCCGAAGGTCACCGGTTCGAATCCGGTTCGTCCATCACTGGATAGCTCAGAGGGAGAGCATCGGTCTAGTAAACCGAGTGTCGCGGGTTCGACTCCCGCTCCAAGCACCATGACCTGTCACGTCATGACATCGGAACGCGAGTTCCACACCAGGACACGGTCTGCGCGGCGTGCGGTCCTCGACACGCTTCGGCATGTCGCCATGCCGGGACCACCGCAGCAGACCCGTCGCCGGGCCCGCGTCCTCGAGGCGCGCGGACCGGTTCGCAACGCACGCAACCGCACTCCATCGCGGCGCGGGCGTCCGGACCGTGTCTCCGCGCCGGGAGCACGCCCGCTCCGCGACGGCGCTGCCAGGGCCGTGTCCACCTTCTTCGCGGAGTTCACTCCGCTCCATCGCGCGCATTCCTGTGCGATGTGCACGCATGGCCGTCGCGGGATCCGATCCACCGCGGCGGCACCACTCGACGGATCGGACCACCAGCGCCAAGAAAACAAGGAGAGAGTGCCGTGACCATACACAGCATGTTCTGGACCAGGCGGGTCGTGATCGGTGACGGCGAGCGCGGCCTGGTGTATCGCAACCGTCAGTTCGAGCGTGTGCTCGGGCCCGGCGTGCATCGCATGTTCGATCCCCTCAAGCGGATCGAAGTGCGCACGTTCGACATTGCAGCGCCGGAGTACGCCGGTCACGACGTCGACGCGTTGATCGCCCGGTTGGGGCCGGCGCTGCACGCGGACTTCGTGCAGGCCGACATCGGTGCCGACGAAGTCGGTCTGGTGTCCAAGCGCGGAAAACTGGAAGACGTGCTGCCGCCCGGTTCGCGCCGCCTGTACTGGCGCGGTCTGGTCGAGATCGCCGTCGAGCGCGTGTCGCTCGCCGACGGCCTCGCCGTGCGCGCGGACGTCATGCGCCGCCTGCGCCAGCTCGGCTCACTGTCGAAGGTCGCGGTCGTGCTGGACGTGCCGGCGGAATCGGCCGGCCTGGTGTTCGTGGACGGCCAACTGCTCGACACGCTGGGCCCGGGCGCCTACGCCTTCTGGAACTTCCAGAAGAACGTGACCGCCGAGGTGATCGAGCTGCGCGTGCAGTCGGTGGAAGTGTCGGGCCAGGAACTGCTCACGCGCGACAGGGTGTCGTTGCGCGTGAACCTCGCCGCCAGCATGCGCGTGACCGACCCGGTCGCCGCGCGCACGAAGGTGGCGAAGTTCGGCGAGCACCTGTATCGCGAGCTGCAGTACGGCCTGCGCAAGGTGGTCGCGTCGAGGACGCTCGACGAACTGCTCGGCGACAAGGCCTCGCTCGATGCCGACATCTTCGCGTACGTGCGCGGCCAGGTCGGCGGACTCGGCGTCGAAGTGCTCGGCGTAGGCGTCAAGGACGTGATCCTGCCGGGTGAGATGAAGGAGATCCTCAACGGCGTCGTGCAGGCGGAGAAGGCGGCCCAGGCCAACGTGATCCGCCGTCGCGAGGAGGCGAACGCCACGCGTTCCCTGCTCAACACCGCGAAGCTCGTGGAGGAGAGCCCGACGCTCATGCGACTCAAGGAGCTCGAGGCGCTGGAGAAGGTCACCGAGAAGATCGACAAGCTCACCGTGTTCGGCGGCCTGGACGGCGTGCTGAAGCAACTGGTGACGATGAAGTAGTTCACCCCGCGCGGCGCACGGACGCGTCGCGCGGATTTCGATGGAACGAGAAGGAAAGAAGCATGAACACGCGATACGAGTTTCTGCATGCCGAGGGTGCTACGCCGATCAAGGGCTGGGTGCGCGGCGTGCCGCTGGAAGACCGGGCGCACGACCAGCTGCGCAACATCGCATCGATCCCGTTCGTGGGGCCGTGGGTCGCGGTGATGCCGGACGTGCATCTCGGCAAGGGCGCGACCGTGGGTTCGGTGATCCCGACCCGCGGCGCGATCATTCCGGCCGCGGTAGGGGTCGACATCGGCTGCGGCATGGCCGCGGTGCGGACCACGCTGCGCGCGAACGACCTGCCCGACAGCCTCGCGCAGATCCGCGCGGGCATCGAGCGTTCGGTGCCGGTCGGCAACGGCCGTGGTGGCGAGCACTGGAAGCTGCCCGACGGCATCGCCACGCGCATCGCGCAGTCGGGGCTGGTGGAGCGGCTCGACGTGATCAAGCAGAAGCACCGCAAGGTGCGCACCGACAAGCTGGGCTGCCAGACCGGCACGCTCGGCGGCGGCAACCACTTCATCGAGCTGTGCCTCGACGAAACGGACGCCGTCTGGGTGATGCTGCACTCGGGATCGCGCGGCACCGGCAATCTGATCGGCACCTACTTCATCGAGCAGGCGCGCCAGCAGTTGGCGCATCGCGTTCTGGGCTTCCATCTGCCCGACAGGGACCTCGCGTTCTTCATGGAAGGCGAGCCGCTGTTCGACGACTACGTGGAAGCCGTTTCCTGGGCGCAGGACTACGCCCGCGAGAACCGCGAGGTCATGATGGCGCGGGTGCTCGCCGAACTGCGCCACCGTCTGCCGAAGTTCCAGCTCGAGAAGATGGCGGTGAACTGCCACCACAACTACGTCGAGAAAGAGACCCACGCGGGCCAGGATCTGTACGTGACCCGCAAGGGCGCGGTGAGCGCGAAGGCCGGCGAGCTCGGCATCATTCCCGGCAGCATGGGCGCGAAGAGCTTCATCGTGCGCGGGCTCGGCAACGCGGACAGCTTCCACAGCTGCAGCCACGGGGCCGGCCGTGCCATGAGTCGCACCGCGGCGCGCCAGCAGATCACGCTGGCGCAGCACCGGGAGGCGACCGCGCACGTCGAATGCCGAAAGGATGCGGCAGTGGTCGACGAATCACCGGCTGCCTACAAGGACATCGAGGCGGTCATGGCCGCGCAGTCCGACCTGGTGGAAATCGTGCACACGCTTCGGCAGGTCGTGTGTGTGAAGGGCTGATACGGCACGCGATGTCGCGCCAGGGCCGCTCCGGTTGGAGCGGCCCTTTTTTTGCGGGTGCGTCGGCGCCGCACGGCCGCGCTTGACACCGGGCAAAGTGTATTGTTGTATTGATACACATGGACGCAAGCCTGCTCTCGATCCAGCCCAATGCCGCCGAGCCGCTGTACCGGCAGATCACCGGTCAGATCCGGCGGCTGGTCGCGGGCGGGGTGCTGCGACCTGGCGAGACCCTGCCCTCGGTCCGCGATGTGGCCGGACTGCACGCGATCAACCCGATGACCGTGTCCAAGGCCTACAGCCAGCTCGAAGCAGAAGGCGTGCTGCTGCGGCTGCGCGGCAAGGGGATGGTCGTCGCCGATCTCGCCGCGCCACCCGATCTTGCCGCGCGCTGGGCACTGATCGATCCCGCACTCGACGCGCTGGCACGCCAGGCACGCGAACTCGAACTGCCGGCCGATGCCCTGCTCGACCGACTCAAGTCCCGACTCACGGAGGATCCGCAATGAACGCGATGCTCGAACGCTCGCTGCCCCTCATCGACACCACGGCGCCGCTCGCCGTCGACGGCCTGATCAAGCAGTACGACCACCGCAGCGTATTGCGCGGCGTCTCGCTGGCGATCGAGCCCGGCGCCGTGCTCGGCCTGATCGGTCGTAACGGCGCCGGCAAGAGCACGCTGATCCGCGCGATGCTCGGTCTGATCGAACCCGACGCCGGCCACGCGAGCGTCTGGGGTGTGCCGGCGCTGCGCCTGACCGATGCGATCAAGCAGCGGCTCGGCTACGTGCCGCAGCAGCCCGAGGCGATGGCGTGGCTGCAGGTCGGCGAGATGCTGGATTTCATTGGCCGCTTCTATCCGCGCTGGGACGCCGCCTACGTCGACGCCACGCTGGATCGCTGGCAGCTGCCGCGCAACCGCATGCTCGCAAAGCTCTCGCCCGGCGAGCGACAACGCGTGGCGATCCTGCGCGCGCTCGCGCCGCGTCCGGAACTGCTGGTGCTCGACGAACCCGCATCGGCGCTCGATCCCGTCGGCCGCCGCGAACTGCTGCGCGAGATCGCCTCGCGCGCCGGCGAGTCCGGCACCACGGTGCTGTTCTCGACCCACATCGTGTCCGACCTCGAACGCGTGGCCTCGCACGTCGCGTTCCTGCACGAGGGCCAGCTGCTCCTGCACAGCGAGCTCGACAGCCTCAAGGAACGCAACCTGCGCCTGCACGTGCCCGAGTCGGTTGCAGTGCAGCTGCGCGAGGATGTGCCCGGCGAAGTGTCGCGACGGCCGCATCCCTACGGCGGCCTGTCGATCACGGTGTTGCGCGGTGAAGACGCGCCCTGGCCCGACCTGCTGCAGGTGCCCGGCGTCCGCGCCGAAGCGCTGCCGCTGGAGGATCTCTTCATCGAGGTGTCGGCATGAACGCCGCCGTGATGCCGAAGCCGTGGTCCACCGGCCTGGGACCGGCGATCGCCGCGCTGCGCGCCTGCACCACGCTGCGTCACCGGTTCTGGATGCTCGCGGTGTACGTCGTGCTGCTGGCGTCGGCCGCCCTGCTGGGCGTTCTCGTTCCGTCCGACGACGCAGCCTCACGCGCCAACGGGCTGGCGTTCTTCGTCCTGATTGCCAATTTCTCGATCTGGGGCGGCTGGCTCTCACGCCTGCTGCTGATGCAGTCGCAGGCCGCCGGTCTGCGCACGCCCGGAATCACGGTTGCAGTGCTGTCTGCCCTGGCAGGCGCCGCCGTTGTGACCCTGTTGCTGCCGGCCTCGCTCCTGCTCGCGCTGGGTGTCCCCCTTCCAACCGCGTTGGGTGCGGCGGCGCTGGGCATGTTCGGCGGCCTGTTGTTCGCTGTGCTGCCCTGGCCTGCCGCAGTGGCCCTGCTGACCCTGCCGGGGCTGTCGCGGGTGCTGGCAAGCGTCCTGCCGCCGATGGGCACCCCGCATCTGCTGGCGGCCGCCGTCATCGGCGTCCTGGTGCTGGCCGCGTGCGTCCGCTCGATCATGCGAACGTCCGACCCGGCGGACATTCCTGCCTGGCGTCGTCCGGTGATGTTGCAGGCGCCCGGCGGCATGGTGGCGTGGACCGACTCGAAGATCGCCGCAAGCCCCGATGCGCCGCAGGTGCACACGGGATGGCTGGTCGCGTTGCCTCGACCGGAGCACGCCGGACCACACACGCCGGGCGCGGCGATCGACACGCTGCTGGCCGGCCCGATGGGATACATCGCGCGGCGAGCGGTGCTGAAGCAGTGGGCGCTGCTGGCGCTCTGTGTCATCGCAGTGCTGGTGATTCCGTTCCGCGGCGACACGCCGATGGTGCGCGACGCGCTGCTGATCGGCGCGCTGTTCGGCCTGTTCGCGGGTGGCTGGACGTTGGCCCTCCGGCTGGACCGGCAACGTCGTCGCGTCTCAGGTGAACTGGCCGAGTTGGCGTTGTTGCCGGGACTGGGCACGCCGGCCGAAGCCGCCACGCGACTGCTGCGCAGCGTCATGGTCCGGCTCGGGCAGTTGATGCTGTTCGCGCTCGCAGGCGTGTTGCTTCTGGCCTGGATCCGCGGCATCGCCTGGCCGCATGTCGTGCTCCTGCTGGGTGTACTGGCCGGCACTTGTGCCAGCAGCGTGCTGCTGTGCGCGATCGCGCTCACCCGGATGGACGTCGCGAGCATGCGTACATTCTTCATCCTGCTGCCGCTGCTGATCGCTGGAATCGCGTCGGCGATGGTCGCCGTGATCCCGCTTCCGGTGGAATCGTCCCCTGCTGTCTGGGCAGCGCTCTGGATCACGCTGACGGCGGCCTATCTGATGGCTGCACGCGTTTCGCTGCGAAGTTTCCGCGCGAGCCCGCATGCGTTTCTGCTGGACTGAACCGCCCGAATACCTTGATTGCCGGTTAAGCCCACCCGGCGCATGATCGAATTCCAGTCATCCATCCTGCGCGCACCGCCCGCAGTCGGGAGTACCCGCGATGAACCGCCGATCCCTGCCCTTGTTGCTCGCCGCCGCGCTGAGCGCCCTTGCGATGCCGGCGCTCGCCGGCAACAACGTCACCGATCCCGAGCTGCCGCGCAGCCTGACCGGTGACAGTCCGGTCGCGGTGCAGTGGACCGATCCCGAAGCGTTCTCCGATATCCGCCTCAGCGGCAACCGGTGGGAAGCGCGTCGCGGTGACTGGGTCGAGCAGATCGCACGGTACGTACGTCAACGTGCGGAACGCGAACTGCCCGCCGGCAGCACGCTCGACGTGACCATCCGCGATATCCGCCGTGCCGGCATGTACGAGCCGTGGAACGGCCCGCGCTTCGACCATGTGCGCATCATCAAGGATCACTACCCGCCGCGGATCGACCTCGATTTCGTGCTGCGCGACCCCAGCGGCGCCGTGATTGCCGAAGGCCCGCGCGAGTTGCGCGACATGGGGTTTCTCAACCGGGCGGGCTCGGCTATGAACAGCGATGCGCTTCGCTACGAGAAGCAGCTGATCGACGACTGGCTCCGACGCGATCTGCGGCCTGCGATCGCGCAGCGCTGAGGGTCTGGTGGACTTGAAGAAGCCGCGCGATTGCGCGGCTTTTTTGTTGCGTATTCGGAGCGGTTTCGGGTTGATAAGGACGCACGTCACGCAGGCTCCGGGCGCCTCACGATCGGATTGCCGTCGTCGTGATCTCCGCGTGTCCAGGCATGTCAGCCGCGGTTCGCGCGTCTTTCTCTGCCCGCTTTGGATTTGACGTCGGCACGCACTCCGGCTTCGTTCTGTTTCGTTCGGCTGCTGCTTCTGCTCGGCCTTGGCTTGGGCTTGGGCTCTGGTTCTGCTCTGACTTTGGCTTTGGCTTTGGCTTTGGCTTTGGCTTTGGCTTTGGCTTTGGCTCTGGCTCTGGCTCTGGCTCTGGCTCTGGCTTTCAGCCTTTGACTTGAATCGAGCCGTAAAGAGAGCCGAGCACCGGAGCCTGGCGTGGCCGAAGAGCAGCCCATGTCTGAGCGCAGCGAGTTTGGGCTGCGTGCCGCGTCAGGCGAGGAGCGGAGGGAACCGACGCGGCTTCATCGCGTCGGCTCGCGTCCGGCGAAGGGACCTTTTGGTTCCTTTTGGGTCCATCCAAAAGGGACTCGCACGCGCAGCGGGCGAAAGCCCTGTACTTGCTCGGGCTTCTCCGCTCGTCGCTTTGCGACCTTGATATTCGAAGCAAAGAATCAACCGCAGGAGCGAAGATCAAGTACAGGGCTTCCGCGCTGTCGCGCGGCTTACTTTTGTCAAAAGTAAGCAAAACCGTCTTCGCCGGACGCGATCCGCCGCAATACAGCCGCGGCGGTCCCCTGCGCTTCTCGGGCAGCGGGGCACATTGGGACCTTCACGGTTCCGCAGCCCAAACTCGCTGCGCTCAGACACGGGCTGCTCTTCGACCCCGCCGCCCTGCGATGCTCGGCTCGCTTTACGGCTCGATTCAAGTCAAAAGCGGGGAGCCAAAGCAAAACCAAAGCCAAAGCCAAAGCCAAAGCATGAACGCACACAGCAGAAGCAGAAGCCAGCCGACACCTCAGCATCCATCGAATGGCAAAAAGAAAAGGCCGCGTGCGAACACGCGGCCTTTTTCATCCTCAGGTCCACCTGACACGTGATGTCACCGCGTCAGTCACCGCCTCCGATGCATCCGCACCGAAGGCGATGCGCTCTCAACGCACCACGTTGAGGAAGTGGATATGCCGCTGGTACTGGTCGAGCACGTCGTGGATCAGTTCGTCCTTGCGCCAGCCCATCACGTCGTAATCCTGGCCGCCTTCGCGCAGATGCACCTCGCCGCGGTAGAAGCGGTCGGTCTCCTTCCGGCGACGGCGCGGATCTTCGAACATGAAGCTCGGCGGCTCGTACGGCACCGGGCGCACGGAGTAGAAGAAGTCCATCTCCTCGCCGTGACCGACCTGCAGCCAGACACGGCCGTCGTCGCCTTCTTCGACCGCGACTTCGAGGTTCTGCTTGCGCAGCTCCGCGGCCACGTCCTCGAACGCGGGTCTGACCTGCGTCTGCAGGAATGCGAGCACTTCCTTCTGCATCGGATGATGCGCGAGCGAGCGCAGACGGGCCTTCCAGTCGCCGCCCGCGCCGATTCCGACCGGTGCGACGCGCGCGTCGCGCAGGCTCGTGCGCTTGACCACTTCCAGGCGCATCGCCCGCACCATGCCCCAGCACATCAGGATCATGACCACGGTGAACGGCAGCGCGGAGGCGATCGTCGCCGCCTGCAGCGCGGCCAGACCACCGGCGAGCAGCAGTGCGATCGCAACGATGCCCTCGGCCAGCGCCCAGAAGATGCGCTGCCACACCGGCGATTCCTCTTCGCCTTTCGTCGTGAGCATGTCGATCACCAGCGAGCCGGAGTCGGACGAAGTCACGAAGAAGATCACCACCAGCGCGGTTGCCAGGCCTGACGTGATCGTCGAGAACGGCAGGTTCTCGAGGAACTGGAAGATCGCGACCGAACTGTCGGCTGCCACCGCATCCACGAGCTGCGTCGCCCCGTCGACCATGACCATGTGCAGCGCGGTGTTGCCGTAGATCGTCATCCACAGGAAGGTGAAGCCCAGCGGCACCAGCAGCACGCCGACGACGAATTCGCGGATCGTGCGGCCACGTGAGATGCGCGCGATGAACATGCCGACGAACGGGGACCAGGCGATCCACCAGCCCCAGTAGAACAGCGTCCAGCCGCCCAGCCAGGTGCCGCGGGATTCGTAGGCGTACAGATTGAACGTCATCGCGAACACGTTCGAGATGTACATGCCGGTGTTCTGCACGAAGGTCTGCATCAGGTAGACCGTCGGGCCGGCGATCAGCACGAACGCGAGCAGCGCCACCGCCATGATCATGTTGAGCTCGGACAGACGGCGCACGCCCTTGTCCAGACCGCTGACGACCGAACCGGTCGCGATCAGTGTGATCACGCTGATCAGGATCACCTGTGTGGTGGTGCCGACCGGCGTGTCGAACAGGTAGTTCAGACCGGCGTTGATCTGGATCACGCCCAGACCCAGCGAGGTCGCCAGACCGAAGATCGTGCCGAGCACCGCGAAGGTGTCGACCGCGTGGCCGATCGGGCCATGGATGCGATCGCCGATCAGCGGATACAGCGACGAGCGGATGCGCAGCGGCAGGCCGTGGCGATACGCGAAGTACGCCAGCGACAGCGCGACCACCGCGTAGATCGCCCACGCGTGGATGCCCCAGTGGAAGAACGTGATGCGCATCGCCTGTCGCGCGGCGGCGACCGTCTGCGCATCGCCGACCGGCGGTTCGGCGTAATGCATGATCGGTTCGGCGACACCGAAGAACATCAGGCCGATGCCCATGCCGGCGGCGAACAGCATCGCGAACCAGGTCGCGTAGCTGTAATCGGGACTGCTGTGGTCGGGGCCGAGTTTCAGGCGGCCGAAGCCGCTGATCGCGATGCCCACGATGAAGACCAGGAAGCCGGCGACCGTCAACACGGTGAACCAGCCCGCCTCGTCGGCGACCCAGGTCTTGGCATGGCCGAACATCGATTCCATCGCCTCGGGGGCGATGAACGACATCACGATCAGCGCCAGCACGATCAGCGCCGAGGGATAGAACACGGGACCGAGAATGCGCGAGTGCCAGCGTTCTGGCGGCGCGGCCGGATCAGTGTCCGGACGCACGGTGGGATCGTTCATGGAAAGTCCTCATGGCAGGACGCGACAGCGCGGCGACAGCGTGGATCAGAAGCTGCCGCGTCCAGGTGAAACCGCCGGCGTCCGGCGGCGTATCGATGCGGCCGGGCAGCGCCCGGCCGTGGATCAGAAGTAGAAGCCGACGTTGACGTTGAGCCGCGAATGCCAGCCGTCGTTGGCCGGATCGCGCACGCCGATGCCCGGGCCGCCGGCGAACCACATGTTCTTGCCGGCGATCCAGTCGACATAGGTCAGCATCACGCCCTTGCCGAAGCTGCAGCCGGTGACGTTCTGGATCGAATCGCGCAAACCGGGATCGTGGCCGACCGGCAGGGTCGCGCTGGCGTTGTTGTAGCAGGTGATGCTGTCGAACCAGCCGGTGCGCTGCACGTCGTAGGCGACGTTGAACGTCGGCACGTCGGCCTGCGAGGCGATCTCGAACGGGAACATGAAAGCCGACATCGCGATGCGCGATTCCGGATTGTCGTAGCGGTAGCGCGCCCACTGCGCCTGCAGCGTCAGCGGACCGCGCACCCACTGCCCGTGCACGGCGGCGCCGGTGTGGTCGTGCTTGCCGCCGTCGACGCGGTTCTCGATGCGTCCGGCGAAGGCCGATGCGCCCCAGGTCGTTTCCCACCCGTCGGCTTCGCTGGTGTGCTCGTAACGCACGATGCCGCGTTCGCGCTCGCGGTAGGGCAGGTCGTCCGTCGTCGCGACGTCGAAGGAATAGCGGTCGAAGTTCGCACCGGTGCCGTACTCGTCGCCCGCGAACACACCCGCGTGCCACTGGTGCGCGCCGGACTGGCGCTGCCACACGAGACCGAGGTCGTAATCGTCTTCGATGCCGAGGTAGTAGCCCGAACCGAACCAGAAACTGTGCGAGGCGGTGGGCAGAAGACCGAACGGCACCTGCTGGATACCGGCGCGGATGTCGGACGTGGCGCCGTCGCGGCCGTCCTCGAGTTTCCAGCCCGCGTAGGCGTGGTGTACGGCGTCGAATCCGTCGTACCAGCGGTATTGCAGCGAGAAGAACGCCGGGCCGGCGTTGCCGCGTGCATCGACCCGCAGCAGTTCGAGTTCGGGACCGCTGCTGGGGCCGTAATCGAGCCACCCGTAATTGAAGCGGACCGCGCCGCCGAGTTCGAAACCGGGTGTCTCGTCGGCACTTTCTTCAGCCGACACTGCGGGCGCCGCAGCCACGAAAACACCACACAACAACCACTTGAAACCGCGCGAAATCACGACGGGTCTGCCCTCCTCGATAATTCGTAAACGCAATGCAGACCGGCCATCTTAACGATTTCCGCACAAACCCCCAAATGCGCGACGTTTCAAAAACTGCAGAAAACGGCTTGAAAACAGGGGTTTTCACGCGTCCACGGATATGCAACGCGCACGCGCCTCCATCCGCCGGACGAAACGTCTGCAGGCGAAAGCACGGCGGGGAGAAAACTGTGATGGCCGGGCGCAAGGCCCGAGGCATGCGTCGCCACATGCGGGCGCTATGATCCATGAACGGCGATGATGCCGATGTGCAGGCGCGTTCATGACCGTCTACGTCGACGATGCGGTCCATCCCTGGCGCGGCGAGCGCTGGGCGCATCTGCTCGCCGACACGCTCGACGAACTGCATGCCTTCGCCGCGCTGCTCGGCATGCCGCGACGCGCATTCCAGGACCGCACCAGTGGCGCGCATTACGACGTGACCGCGGCGATGCGCGCGCGTGCAATCGCACTGGGTGCGATGCCGATCTCGCGCCACCACGATCGTGCGCTCGTGCGCGCGGTGATCGCGAATGCGCGCCGGCAGGGACGCGGCGAGGCGCCGTAGGTGAAGCCGGCACCCGGCGGCGGTATCCTGCGCGCAGTTTCCACACCGCAATCCGACGCCATGACCGATACGCCGCCCGACCATCTCTCCAACGATCCGCGCAGCCCGCACTACAACGAGGCGGCGATGAATCGCGGCATCGGCATCCGCTTCAATGGCAACGAACGTCGCGACGTCGAGGAATACTGCGTCAGCGAAGGCTGGATCCGCGTCGCTGCCGGCCGCGCGCTCGATCGCCGGGGCCAACCGCTAACCGTCAAGCTGCGCGGCACCGTGGAACCCTACTTCCATCTGGAAGCCTGACCCGCCCATCCGAGGACGCGCCCGATGCAGTACCTGCTGCTGATCTACACCGACGACACCCTGCTCGACGGTCTGGCCGAGGGCGAATACGACACGATGATGCGTGGTTGCCTGCAGCATGCCGACGCGCTGCAGGCCGATGGCACGCTGCTCGGATTCCAGCAGCTCGAACATGCGAGCACCGCCAAGACCGTGCGCACGCGCGGCGGTCGCACGCAGGTGTTCGACGGTCCGTTCTCCGAGACCAAGGAAATGCTCGCCGGCTTCAACCTCATCGAGGCCGAGAGCGAGGAAGAGGCGTTGCGCATCGCGGGCGAGTTCCCGTGGGCGCGCACCGGCAGCATCGAAGTGCGCCCCGTGCGCGATGTCGGGCTTGTACGGACGCGCGTCGGCGCCTGAGCGTACGCGCGGCGCGGCGCGTCAGATCTGCACGCGATTGCGCCCGGACGCCTTCGCGACGTAGAGCGCGCGGTCGGCCACGTCGATCAACGCCTTCGCCTCGCGCGTGTCGTCCGGCCCCGATACCGCGCCGCCGACACTGACGGTGACCACCTGCGCCAGCGACGACGCGGGATGCGGCAGCGCCAACGCCTCGATGCGCGTGCGCAGCGATTCCGCCGCATGCCAGGCCTGGTCCGCATCGTGGCCGGACAGCAGCACCGCGAATTCCTCGCCGCCGAAACGCGCCGCCAGGCCGTCGGCGTCCGCCGCCGCGGCCGCGCACACGCCGGCGATCGCGCGCAGACATTCGTCGCCGTGCAGATGCCCCAGCGCATCGTTGAGCGCCTTGAAGTAATCGGCGTCGGCCAGCAGCAGCACCATCGACTGGCCGGCGGGTCGCAAGCGACGCAGCATCGCGTCGAGCGCCTGGTCGAACGCACGCCGGTTCGCGATGCCGGTCAGGCCGTCGACCATCGACATCTGCTGCAGCCGCGCATTCGCGACTTCCAGCGCTGCGGCGATGCGCGCGAAGTGGATGGCGCCGGCTATCTGGTCGGCGATCGCGTCGAAGGCCTCGCGCATGTCGTCGTCGAAGAACGCGGAATCGGCGCTCTCGACATTGAGCACGCCGTGCAGACGCATACGGTGGCGGATCGGCACGAGATATTCGGAGCGCACCTCGTGATTGCCGGCGAGATAATCCGTGTCGGTATCGACATCCATGATCAGCTGGGGCTCGCCCAGACGCGCGCAGCGGCCTGCAGCGCCGACACTGAGCGGCCACGGCCAGGTCATCGGCGACAGATCGATGGTCCCGGCCGAGACCTCCTGCACGAATGCTTCGCCGGCCTCGTCGAGCAGGATGATGCTGACGACCGCGACCGGCAGTTCCGCCGCCACGACGTCCACGATCCGCTGCATCACGCCGTCGAGCGCGCCGTCCTGCAGGGCCTCGCGCGAAACCCGCGCGAGGATGCGCTGCAGCGATGCGCGGCCGCCCGTACCGACATGCCCGGCGCCTGCTCCTGCATCGCGCTCCCCCATCGCATCCTCCCGGCCCATGGCCCCGGCGGCGTACCGCCCAGGCGCACTGTACGCCGGTCGATCGTGTGGCGGGCGTGGGTCAGCCGCCGCGCGCTTCGGCGACGATCTGATCGGTGATCGCCTGCACCTGTTTGACCGTCATCGGCGCGAAGATGCCCTGCCACGCGCTCGACGCAGTGTCGTAGGTCCGGGTCGCCGCAACCTTGCCGCCGGGCACTTCGATGAACTGCGCGCTGGCCTTGATGTGCGCATTGCCGGTCATCACGCCGAGTCCGTAGCGGGCTCCGGTGGAGACGTAGCGGAAGCTGTCGACACGCACCACCACGACCACACCCGGCGGGTCCAGCGACGCAGGTCGGCTGTCGCGCACGCTGCCCTGGATGCCGGCGGCGGTGGCGGACGTGCGGATCGCGTCGTTCCACAGGGCGCGGAACTCCGCCCAGTCCTCCTGCGCCCGCGCGGTGTCGCTGCCTTCGACGACCAGCACGACCTGGCGCACGTCGCCGTTGATCGCAACCGGGTCGACGGGCGCGGCAGCGGGCCGTTGCACCGTCGCCGCGCACGCGGACAGCAGCGCGGCGGCACCGAGCAGAACGAGCGAACGGAAGAGACGCGGCAGACGCGCCGCGGGCGGAGTCACAGGGGTGTGGCTGTGCATGGCAAGGCCTCGTCGGATGGCTGGCATCGCGCGGCCCCGGATCACTCCCCCTGCGCAGCGTCCGGTGCGCGCGATCTGTTTCTAGCGGGGATTCCATTCACAGCGGGTGAAAGGAGCCTGACTTCGAGCCATCCCCGCTTGCGGGCGGAGGTCGAGCGTCCTCTACAGCAAGCCGTCCCGCTTCACCGCCAGATAGCGCTCGACCAGCGCGGACGGCAGTTCTTCGCCGGTGACGTCGAGCACGGCGATGCGGTGGTTGCGCAATGCGTCGTGCGCGGCTTTGCGCTGGGCGAGGTAACGGGCCGTGGCACCGGCGCGGATCGCGTCGTCGTGGTCGTGCACGTCGGTCGACAGCACCTCGTCGAGCGCACGTTCGCGCAGGGACGCGACGATCACCAGATGCCGTTTCTGCAGCATGCGCACCGCGGCCAGCACGTCCTCGATGTCCTCGTCGCGCAGGTTGGTCACCAGCATCAGCAGGCCGCGGCGGCGCTGGCGCAGCGACAGCTCGGTCGCGGCGGCGAGATAGTCGGTCGCGACCGCTTGCGGCTGCAGGTCGTGGCTGATGCGCAGCAACGTGTCGACCGCGCCCATGCCGCGCTGCGGGGCCATCCAGCGGCTCTCGCCGCCGGTCGCGAACAGACCGACCGCATCGCCCTGCCGCAGTGCGAGATAGGACACGACCAGCGCGGCATCGAGTGCGTGGTCGAAATGTGACAGCGCGCCATCCTGGGCAAGCATGCGCCGGCCGGTGTCGAGCACGACGACGAGCTGCTGGTTCTTTTCGTCCTGGTACTCGCGCGAGATCAGCTTGCGGGCGCGCGAGCTCGCCTTCCAGTCGATCTGGCGCAGGCTGTCGCCGACGCGGTACTCGCGCATCTGATGGAAATCGGTGCCCTCGCCGCGGCGGCGCTTGATGTGCGCGCCGACCAGCCGCGAGGCGCGATCCGCGCTGAGCAATGCGAAGCGCGTCAGCGGCGCGAAGTTCGGGAACACGCGCACCTGATGGCGCGTGCCGGCGTCGCGCCGCTGCCGCCACAGCGCGAGCGGCGAACGCAACCGCAGTTGCACACCTTCGAACACCGCCGCGCCGCGCATGTCGGGCTGCAGCGTGTAGTCGACGCGCGACACGGTGTCCGGTGCCAGGCGCAGGCGTCGCGGCAGGCCATCGACGCGCCAGCCCGGCGGGTGCAGATCGAACACCTCGAGATGCTGGACCTGCGGGCCGCCTTCGATCTGCAGCGACACCGGCCGCGCGATGCCGATCGGCCAGGCCTCGGCCATCGTGCGCACGACATCCGGCGTCGGACGCCGCAACAGCAGCACGAGATCGAGAATCGACAGCAGCAACAGCGCGGTGCCGAACACGTTCCACGGCAGCACCGCGACCGGCCACAGCGACGCAGCGACACCGCCCAGTCCCCAGACCACGAGCAGCACGACGAGGGCGAGCGTCGGCCTCATGCGTGGCGGCTCATGTGCGGGCGTCGCGAATGGGTCACTTGCGCGGCGCTTCCACGCGGGCCAGCAGCGCCTGCAGCACCTGGTCGGCGTCCTGGCCTTCGATCTGCAGCTCCGGCGCCAGCGCGATGCGATGGCGCAGCGCAGGCGTCGCGATCTCGCGGATGTCGTCGGGTGTGACGAAGTCGCGGCCCGACAGCACCGCCTGCGCACGCGCCGCGCGGACCAGCGCGAGGCTGCCGCGTGGGCCGGCGCCGAGTGCGATGCCCGGCCACTTGCGCGTCGCCGCGGCGATGCGCACCGCGTAATCGATCACGGCCGCATCGACCACCGTCGCCGCGGTGCCCTGCTGCAGCGCGACGATCTCGCCCGGCTGCAGCACCGTCGCGAGTTGCGACAGATCGAAATCGGCCGCGACCTTGCCGCTGCTGATCGCGGTGACCATCGCCACTTCATCGGCGTGTTCGGGATAGTCGATCAGCACCTTCAGCAGGAAGCGGTCGAGCTGCGCTTCGGGCAGCGGATACGTGCCTTCCTGTTCCACCGGGTTCTGCGTCGCCAGTGTCATGAACGGCGGCGGCAGTTCGAAGCTGTGGCCTTCGATGGTGACCTGCTGTTCCTGCATCGCTTCGAGCAGTGCGGACTGGGTCTTGGCCGGCGCGCGGTTGATCTCGTCGGCCAGCAGCAGATTGGTGAAGATCGCGCCGCGGCGGACCACGAAGGTCTCGCTCTTGGTGTCCCAGACCGCGTGGCCGCTGACGTCGCTGGGCATCAGGTCGGGCGTGAACTGCACGCGCGCGAAGTTGCAGCCGAGCACCGCCGACAGCGCGCGCACCAGCAGCGTCTTGCCGAGGCCGGGCACGCCTTCGATCAGTACATGACCGCCGGCGAGCAGCGCGACCAGGATCTGGTCGAGCACCTCGGGCTGGCCGATGAAGGCCTTGGAGACTTCATCGCGCACGGCGGCGACGCGCGCGGCGAGGGCCTCGCCGGTGATCGGTGCGGACGGGGGCACGGGGAGTTCGGTCATGGTCGGGCTCACAGGTGGTTGCGCATCTGGATCAATCGGGCGATGCGCTGGCGGAACGCCGTCGCATCATCGGGTCGGGGCGCCTGCAGCGCCTGGCGGACATCGCGTGGCGACACGCCCGTGCGCGCGGCGATGGCCTCGATGCCAGCCTCGCCTTCGAGCGCGGCGGCGAGTGGATCGCGCCGGCGCAGGCGATCGAGGAACGCCGTGCGCACCGCGTCGTAGAGCAGCGGCGCGCGGCCGTAGCGCACGAGGTGTTCGCCACTCGCGGCGACGTGCTCGAGCAGCGCGCGACGTGCGACCGGCGGCGCCGGCGATACCGGGCCGAGCCGCTGCGTGCGCATCCACAACCAGGCGAGCAGCGCGAGCAGCAACGGCCCCCACGCCATCCAGCCGCGGGTGAGGATCTGGTACCACAGCGGCGGCACGCTGGCGGCGTAGACCAGATGCACGGTGCCCGCGCCCCAGTTCGGCGCCAGCAGCTGCCGGGTCAGCAGCGCATGCGGCACTTCGCGCAGATCGGCATTGCGCATGAAATCGAAGTCGGCGAGCACGTCGACTCTGCCGGCGCCATGCGCCAGTCGCGCGAACACCAGACCGTCCTCGCCGCTGTCGCCCCATTCGAGCAGCGGCTCGGTATCGACGAGGAAGCGGCGGCCGTTGCAGAACTCGACATGGCCGCCCTGCCCGGTCACCAGCAGCGGTTCGCACTGCGTGCGGCCGTCGACGGTGTGCACACCGAGGCGTTCGAGCAGATCCCAGGGACGCGCGGCATCCGCGCGACGGCGTGGCAACGGCGTGCGCACCAGCAGATGTCCGCCCTGTTGGACCCAGCCGAGCAGCGCTTCGACTTCCGACGGCAGCAGCGTGCGCGGTTCGCTGTAGAGCAGCACGGTGTCGCGCGGTCCCAGCGGCACGCTGGAGAGTTGCAGACGCTGACGCGAACGCGCCTCCACCCCATCGGCGCGCAGCGTTTCGCGCAACGCGTACAGCGGGTTGTAGGCGGCCTCGCCGCGCGGCGGCAGATCGACAGTGTCGGCCACGCGCTCGTGCGTGTGCAGGAACCAGGCGACGCCCAGCGCGATGATCAACGCGCCGAGTGCGGCGAGGGCGATGCGGGTGGGCCAGCGCATCAGGCGGACCATCCGAAACGCGGCGCCAGACGCGCCAGCAGCGCATCCAGGCCGGCATCATCCGGCAGGCGCTGGCCGTAGGCGGCGCGCTGCCAGACGCGCACCATCTCGGCGAACGCATCGCGGTCTTCGGCATCGGGCAGGCGCCGCGACCCGCGCAGCACCTGCGCCTCGGTCGCGCCCGGCACCAGGGTCACGCCGGCGCGCGTGACCATCGCCTCGACGCCGCCGCGATACAGCAGCGCCAGCGCGCGACGATGCCGGCCCTCGGCCCACAGCCGTCGCACTTCGGAGACCAGATCGGCGGGCAGGTTTTCCGGCGGAAGCGGTGCAGCTTCGACCACGATCTCGCTCGGTTCGCGCACTGGTCCCAGCGTGTCGCGCATCCACGGCCACCAGCGGCGCGCGGTCCAGGCCAGCACGCCGACGACGATCGCGAGCACCAGCCACAGACCGTACTCGGCGATCAGCGCGAAAACCTGCCCGATCGCCGCCAGCAGGCCGGTGTTCGGTATTGGCGGGGCCGTGTCGTCTTTCTTGTCCTCGTCCGCGTCCTTGCGCTGCCAGCGCATGACCTCGCGCTTGTTGTCGAGCAGCGGATCGGCATAGGCACGTTCGATCGCGCGCTGGAACGCGGCGCCGTCCTTGAGGCGTCCGAAGACCTGCGGGAGCGTCGGCGTCTGCGCCGCTTCGTCCTGCGCGACGTCCTGCTTGCGTTCGCCAGGCCGCCAGGTCTTGGTCGGATTGATCTCGCGCGTGCCGTCGTCGCCGGCGGTCGCCGGGTCCTGCGCCTGTCCGGAGACCGGCGCCAGCATCAGGCCGGCGAGCAGCAGCCCGAGCACCAGCGTCGCGGCCGGCGCCAGACGTGCGCGCAGGCGCCGGAACGCGATCTCCAGATCCCAGGCTTCCAGCTGCGTGCGACGGTTGAGATACAGACCGAATCCGGCGCCGATATAGAACGGCTCGACCAGCCCGATCGCCATCCAGAACGCGAGATTGCCCAGCACCTGCACCCAGCGCGGCGGTTGCTCGGAGACCAGCGCCCACATCGCGCGCGCCGATTCGGACAGCAGCTCGGTGGGCACGAACATCAGCACCAGCGTCGACAGCGACAGCAGCAGCGCGACCACGAACAACTGGCAGATCACGGTCAGCAGCAGCGCGTGTCCGCCGATGCCGTCGGCGAGCAGACGTCGCCGCTGCGCGAGCGGCGCGCCGGACAGACCTTCGAGCAGATCCACCGGCAGCGTCGCCGCGCGCCAGGGACTGAAGCGGCGCCAGGTCAGATGCCCGATCAGCGGCCGCCAACCCCAGCGCCACTGCGCATCGAGCGTCGCGCGCATGCCCGGCGCCGCGCCGAACACGGCGCGCGACAATACGAACAGCGGCATGCGATCGAACACCGGCTTGAGCCACCACAGCAGCAGCCCGGACAGCCACAGCTGGTCGATCGCCCAGCCCAGCGCGTTGAGCACCACGAACACCGGCAGCCCGAGCAGCAGCGACGGCCCCCAGATCGCGAGCGCGTGGCGGCGCACCAGCGCGTTGCCGAGCTCCATCGCCTCCCAGGCGGTGCGCGGCCGCAGTTCCACCTGCACGGTCTCAACGCGCATCGGCCACTCCGCGTCCACCGCGCCACAGCCACAGTCCGGTCAGCAGCCACAGGCCCCCACCGACACCGAACTTGATCGGATCGGGAATCGCACCGGTCGACGACCAGAACGCTTCGACGAACGCCGCGAACACCAGCATGAAGAGGATGCCCAGACACAGCCGGCCGCCATCGCGACCCGCCTGCACCAGCGCGTCCACACGGCGCAGCTGTCCCGGCGCGACCAGCGCGAGGCCGAGCCGCAGACCGCCGGCGCCGGCGATCACGATCGCGGTGAGTTCCGGCGCCGAATGGCCGACGACGAAGCGCCAGAACGGGCCGCCGTGGCCGATCGCCTGCAGATGGCCGGCCACCGTGCCGATGAAAATGCCGTTGAAGATCAGCACGAAGATCGTGCCGACACCGGCGAGCAGACCGCTGGCGAAGGTGCGGAAGCCGATGCTGACGTTGTTCCAGATGTAGTAGCCGAACATCTCCATGTCGCTCTGGCTCTCGCGTGCGAAACGCTCGGCCGCGCGCGCCGGGTCGTACATGCCCTCCATCTGCGCCAGCTGCTCAGGCGACATCACGCCGTAGGCGAGCTCCGGCCACTGCTGGATCAGCACGAACATCAGCACCAGTGGCACCGCGAACAGCACCAGCGCGGCCCACAGGCAGCCGCGTTGCGCGCGCACCAGGCGCGGGAAATCGGCGAGCAGGAAGCGCAGTGCGCGCCGCCACGGCGGCGGGGGCGGGCGATAGAGCACGTTGTGTCCGCGCTGCATCAGCGCCTGCAGCCGCGCGGTGACCTGCGGGCTGTAGCCGCGCCGACGTGCGAGTGCCTGCTGCTGGCACAGACGGCGATAGCGCGAGGGCACGTCCTCGTCGACCAGTCCGTCCCAGTCGCGCCGTGTCGCACGCGCGCGGCGCGGACTGCCCTCGCGCGCATCGAGCCAGCGCTCGAACGCGTCCCACTCGGGCTCGTGCCGGGCGACGAAGGCGTCCTGCCTCATGCGCGCCGCCCCAGCAGCCAGTTGGCCACGCCCAGCAATCGCAGCACGCCGGTCTCGCCGCGTGCGCCGGTGACCGGCGTGGCGATGTCGGCCAGTTCCTGCTGGCGTTCGCCGGTCAGCGCGTGCGCGCGCTCGGCGAATGCGATCACCGCGATCTGCTCGTGCGCCTGCAACGGCGCGGCCGGTGCTTGCGGCGCGATCTGCAACGCGTCGATGCGCGTGCGCTCGCGTGGCGCATGGATCACCAGCGTGCCGGCAACCATGTCGCCGAGACGCCGGCTCCAGGGATCGGCGAGGCTCGCGACCAGACCCGCGCCGTAGCCGAAGGGCAACATGTCGACGGTGCGCATCAGATTGCGCACGAAACTCGCCATCCAGCCGATCGGCGCGCCGTCGGCCGACACCACCCGCAGGCTCAGCGCGCGCTTGCCCGGCGTCTGCCCGCCGTACAGCGCTTCGAAGACCACCGGATAGCCCCAGAACACGACGAACAGCACGATCATGTACAGGCCGGAGCCGAACTTGCCGAGCATGCCGAGCACGATCGAGATCGCCATCAGCAGCGCGCCGCGGATCGCCAGATCGATCAGCCACGCCACCGCGCGCGGCACCGGGCCGGCGGCCGGCAGGCGCAGCGCGACGCCCTCGGGCGTGTGGACCTCGCGGACCGTATCGAGCATCAGGCGCCGCGGCTCCGTGCGGTCATGCGCGAGTGCGCGTCGTCCCGGTGCGTCATGCGTCGTGCCTGCCCCTGCGCTGCTCAGCCCGCCAGCGCGGCGAGGTATTCATCCTTGAGACGCACGTAATGCGCGGCGCTGTAGTACAGGCCTTCGATCTGCGCATCGTCGAGCGTGCGTACGCAGCGCGCGGGATTGCCGACCCACAGTTCGCCTTCGCCGACGACCTTGCCCGGCGAGACCACCGCGCCGGCGGCGACGAACGCGTGCTTGCGCACCACCGCGCCGTCGAGCACCAGCGCGCCCATGCCGATCAGCGCCGCGTCCTCGATCGTGCAGGCGTGGATCACCGCCTTGTGGCCGATCGTGACGTCGCTGCCGATCAATGTCGGGAAGCCGCCGCGCTTGGCATGCGGGCCGGCATGGCTGACGTGGATCACGGTGCCGTCCTGCACGCTGGTGCGCGCACCGATGTGCACGTGGTTCACGTCGCCGCGGATCACCGTCGCCGGCCACACCGACACATCGTCGCCGAGCACGACATCGCCGATCACCGTTGCCGCCGGGTCGACGTAGACGCGCGCGCCGAGGCGCGGGGCGGTGTTCCGATAGGGTCTCAAGTCCATCGCCGGAGTCTACCTGCGGCCCTGCCGGAATGCCGCGACGCCGACGCTACACTGCGGCGATGGACACCGCCCAGACCGATTCGACACCCGCCGCGACACCGGTCGCCGAGCTGCGACCGACGCTCGATGCCTTGCGCGCGGCCTGGCGCAGCCGTCGACCCGATGCCGCGCAGCGCCGCGACGATCTTGCCCGCCTGCGCGCCGCATTCGCGCGACGTCTGGACGAAATGGCCGACGCGATCTCGGCCGACTTCGGCCATCGCGCGCGCTCCGAATCGCTGATCGCCGACGGCATGACCGTGCTGTCGGAGATCGATGCGCTGCGCCGCCATCTGCGCGGCTGGATGCGCCCGCGTCGCGTTGGTGCCGGCTGGAAGCTGTGGCCGGCGCGCGCCGAAGTGCGGCCGGTGCCACTGGGTGTGGTCGGTGTGATCGCGCCTTGGAACTATCCGGTGAATCTGGCGCTGATTCCGCTGGCGACCGCGATCGCCGCCGGCAACCACGTCTATCTCAAGCCGTCGGAACACACGCCGCGCAGCAGCGCGTTCCTGCGTTCGCTGCTGGCCGAAGTCTTTCCGGCCGACCGCGTCGCCGTCGCGCTCGGCGATGCCGACATCGGCGCCGCGTTCGCCGGCCTGCCGTTCGACCATCTGGTGTTCACCGGTTCGACCGCGGTCGGCCGCAAGGTCATGGCCGCGGCGGCGCCGAACCTCACCCCGCTGACACTGGAGCTTGGCGGCAAATCGCCGGCGATCGTCTGCCCCGGCTATCCACTCGACAAGGCCGCGTCGCGGCTGGTCACCGGCAAGCTGTTCAACGCCGGCCAGACCTGCATCGCACCGGATTACGTGCTGGTCGATGCCGCACGCCGCGATGCACTACTGGAGGCGCTGCGCTTCGAGGTGCAGGCCCGCTATGCCGATGCCGGCACCCGGGCATCGGATTACACGCACATCGTCAGCGATGCGCAGCATGCGCGCCTGACCGGCCTGCTCGACGATGCGCGCACACGCGGCCTGACCGTGTTGCCGCTGCTCGAGGTCGAAGGCGCGCGCGCGCTCGCACCCACACTCGTCGTCGAACCCGGCGACGACAGCGAGGTGATGCGCGAGGAAATCTTCGGGCCGATCCTGCCGGTGATTTCCTACGACTCGCTCGACGACGCCATCGCCTTCGTCGAAGCGCGCGACCGGCCGCTGGCGCTGTATCCCTTCGGCGATCGCGCCCAGGCCGAGGCGATCCTCGCCCGCACCGTCGCCGGCGGCGTGACCGTCAACGACACCCTGCTGCACTTCGCCGCGAACCGGCTGCCGTTCGGCGGCGTCGGCCCGAGCGGCATGGGCGCGTATCACGGCCGCGCCGGGTTCGACGCGATGACCAAGGCGCTGCCGGTGCTGTGGCAGTCGCGCGTCGCGGTTACCGACTGGCTGCGACCGCCGTATGCACGTATCGCGAAGCTGGTGGATTTTCTCGCGCGTTGACCCGCGGCAATCCATACCAGCCACGCGCATAGGCCAGCGATCCCCACAGCGCCTGCGCATGCGCCTCGCGCGCGAGCAGCGGCGACAGCGCCGCGGGCTGCAGGCGGCCCTGGCCCGGCACGTAGCGGTACTGGCTCGGCACCTTGTCGGGCTGCAGCACCACCACGTCGTCGCCCTGCAGCCACGCGAAATTGCGGTCGTACTGCATCAGCGCGCGACCGGGCAGGCGCATCGCCGGGTCTGCCAGATCGCGTCCGGTCATCGGCGTGGCATCGGCGATGCCGATCAGCGACAGCAGCGTCGGCCCGAGATCGATCTGGCTGGCGATGCGGTCGTCGCGACGCGGCGCGATGCCGGCGCCGAGGATCAGGCCGGGAATGTGGAAATTGTCGACCGGGACCAGATCGCGGCCGAACACGCGCGAGTCGTGGTCGGCGACGACGAGGAACACGGTGTCGTCCCAGTAGTCGCTGGCCATCGCCTTGTCGAAGAAGCCGCCCAGCGCGTGGTCGGCATATTTCGCGGCGTTGTTGCGTGTCTGCAGCGGCTGCTCGAACGGGGTGATGCGGCCGGTCGGAAACTCGAAGGGATCGTGGTTGCTCGACGTGAACACGAAGCCGAAGAACGGCTTGCCTTTGGCATGCAGGCGCGCGAACTCCTCGTCGGCGCGCGCGAACAGGTCCTCGTCGGACACGCCCCAAGAGCCGACGAAGGCCGGCGCGCGATAGTCGCGCTGCTCGACCACGCGGCCGAAACCGTTGCCGAGGAAGAAGCCGCGCATGTTGTCGAAGTGGCTTTCGCCGCCGTAGTAGAACGTCGTGTCGTAGCCGCGCCGGCGCAACACGTCGGCGAGGGTGAAGAAGCCCTGCTGGCTGCGCGCGCGCTTGACCACCGCCTGCGCCGGCGTCGGCGCGAAGCCGGCGACCACCGCTTCGATGCCGCGCACCGAACGCGTACCGGTCGCGTACAGCCGTTCGAAGGCCCAGCCCTGCGCGCTGAGGCGGTCGTACTCGGGCGACAGCGGGCGCCCGCCGAGGCTGCCGATGAACTGCGCGCCGAGGCTTTCCTCCAGCACGATCACCAGGTTCTTCGGCTTGCCGCGCCACACCGGATTACGCGCGGCGAGCGTCGGCAACGCCGGATCGGTGAACGCCGAGGCCGGCAGACCGGTGCCCGCCCGGACCGACGCGAGCACCGTGTCCGCCGGCAGCTCGCCATACAGGGACTCGGCGGTCTCCTCGTGCTGCAGCCAGCCGCGCATCGCGAACGCCAGCGAGTAGAACGAGTTCAGCGGCAGCGCATTGACCGTCGGATTGGTGCTGAAGGCCAGCATCGCCGGATTCATCGGCCGATGGCCCAGCGTCGAGCGCACACCGAGCGCGCCGACGCCCAGCACCAGCACCGCGAGGCCGACGCGCAGCACCGCGCCGCCGGCGGGCGTCGGCTGCGTCGGCCATCCGCGTCGCGCGAGCCGCAGGCTGGCCCAGGCGGCCGCCGCGGTCAGCAGCAGCACGCCGATGCATTCCAGCGGCCGGCCTTCGGCGAGCATCGACAGCACTTCGCGCGGATAGACCAGATATTCGACGAACACGCGGTCGGGCCGCAGGCCGTACTCGGCCATGAAGCCGGGCGTGGCGAGCTCCAGCCAGACCAGCAATGTCGTCGCGAGCGCGAGCCAGCCCACCGCGACGCGGCGCACCCAGCGCGCGTCGTAGACCGCCGCGGGCAACAGCAGCAGCAGCGCCGCCAGTGGCGCGAACAGCAGGCACAGGCTGGCGATGTCGACGCGTAGGCCCTGCAGCAGCACGGGCGCCCAGCCGTCGACCTCGTTCACGGCCGCCCGCTGCCACACCGCCAGCCCCAGCCGCGACACGCCGAGCACGACGAGGCCGAGCACACCCATGCCCAGCACCGGTTTCAGGCGCGTCATCGCGTTCCGCAGCGTCATGTCCAGATCCACACGCCGCGCCATCCGCGGCCCGTACAGGATCGATCCGGGCATGTCGGAAGCCTGTCGGAACGCGGCCCCGCCGCGCCGTATCATCAACCGGCACAGCCGTGCGCCCAGGACGAGAACCGATGCGACTGCTGGTGGTCGAGGACAACCGCAACCTGGTCGGCAACCTGTTCGACTACTTCGAGCCGCGCGGCCACGAGATGGACGCCGCGCCGGACGGCATCGTCGGCCTGCACCTCGCGGTGACCCAGCATTACGACGCGATCATTCTCGACTGGATGCTGCCGCGCCTCGACGGCCGCGCGCTGCTGCAGCGCCTGCGCGAACACGCGATCGACACGCCGGTGATCATGCTCACCGCGCGCGACGAACTGCCCGACAAGATCGCCGGCTTCCGCGCCGGGGCCGACGACTATCTGACCAAGCCCTTCGCACTGCCGGAACTCGAAGTGCGCCTGGAAGCCGTGCTGGCGCGTGCGCGCGGCCGCCGCAGCGCGCGCACGCTGGAAGTGCACGACCTGCGCCTCAACCTCGACACGCTCGAAGCCAGCCGCGCCGGCCAGCCGCTGCATCTCTACCCCGCGGGCCGCAAGCTGCTCGAAGTGCTGATGCAGGCCAGTCCCGCCGCGGTCGAACGCCAGCAGTTGGAGCACGCGCTGTGGGCCGACGCGCCGCCCGATGGCGACATGCTGCGCTCGCATGTCTACGAACTGCGCCGCAGCGTCGACGGCCCGTTCGCGATCAAGCTGATCCAGACCCTGCCGCGCTACGGCTACCGGCTGGCGGCGCCCGCCGACACCGGCGCGCCGGCATGAGCCGCGCACGCAGTCTGCGCAGCCGCATCCTGTACTGGCTGGCCGTCTACGCGCTGCTGCTGGCGGCTGGCGTCTCGCTGCACGGCTTTCTCGTCAACGAGTACGCCGAACGCCTGCTGTGGGATTCGATGCTGCGCACCGAGTTCACCCATCATCTGCAACGCAGCGCGGCGGATCCGTCGTATCGCTGGAGCGATTCCGACAACCTGCGTCTGTACGTCAACGGCGGCGCGCCGCCGGAAACCGCGGCATTGCCCGACGGCATCCACGACGAGGTCGAGCTGCCGAACGGCACCGAGATCCTGGTGCTGGTCGAGCACGTCGACGGCGTGCGCCACGTGCTGACCCTCGACATCACCGACATGGAGCGCGAGGAGGACCGGCTCACGCTCTTCATCCTCGGCTCGTCGGTCATCCTGGTCACGGTGATGGGCGGACTGATGGCGCTGGGCCTCGGCCGCACCCTGCGGCCGTTGACCACGCTCGCCGGCGACATCGCCGCGCTGTCGCCCGACCGCACCGGCCAGCGGATCGTACCCGAGACGCAAGCGAGTTCGGAACTGCTGGTCATCGCCAACGCGCTCAACGACTACCTGCAGCGCAACGAACAGTTCGTCGATCGCGAGCGCGCCTTCATCAACACCGCCAGCCACGAACTGCGCACGCCGATCGCGGTGATGTCCGGCGCCGCGGAACTCGCACTGGCGCCGCCCGACGTGCCGGCCATGACCGCGCACCAGCTGCGCCGCATCCAGCGCACCGCCGACGACATGGACCGGATGATCGCCCTGCTGCTCGCGCTGGCGAAGGATCCCGCGCGCCTGCTGCAGGCCGGCCAGCCGATCGAACTGTCGGCGTTGCTGCCCGCGATCATCGACGACCACCGCCATCTCACCCGCGACAAGGCACTGGAGATCGTGCTGCATGCGCCGCAGCCCTGCACCCTGCTCGCGCCACCGGCGGTCGTGCGCGCGACGGTCGGCAATCTGCTGCGCAATGCGATCGAACACAGCGACGGCGGCCGCATCGACGTCGAACTGCGCGCCGGTGCCACCGTCGTGATCCGCGATCCCGGGCACGGCATGACGCCCGAGCAGATCAGCGCCGTGTACTCGCGCATGGCACGCGCCGGCGTGCCGACCGGCGACGGCATCGGCCTGGAACTCATCGCGCGCGTCTGCGAACACCTCGGCTGGGCGCTCGACATCCGCTCCTCGCCCGAAGGCGGCACCACCGCCACGCTGCGCATGCGCGCGAACGACGCCGCGGCGGACGCTAGAATTCCCGGATGAAGATCGCCAGCTGGAACGTCAACTCGCTCAACGTACGCCTGCCGCACCTCGAGCAATGGCTGCGCGATGCGCAACCCGACGTGGTCGGCATCCAGGAAACCAAGCTCGAGGACGCGCGCTTCCCCGACACCGCGCTCGCCGCGCTCGGCTACCGCACCGTGTTCGCCGGCCAGAAAACCTACAACGGCGTCGCCCTGCTCGCCCGCGACCGCGCACTCGACGACGTGCAGATCGGCATTCCGGGATTCGAGGACGAACAGAAGCGCGTGATCGCCGCGACCATCGACGGCGTGCGCGTCATCAACCTCTACGTCGTCAACGGCCAGGACGTCGGTACCGACAAGTACGCTTACAAGTTGCGCTGGCTCGCCGCCGTGCACGAGTGGGTGCAGCGCGAACTCGCCGCGCATCCGAAGCTCGTCGTCCTGGGCGACTTCAACATCGCCCCCGACGACCGCGACGTGCACGACCCCGCGGTCTGGAACGACGGCCACATCCTGACCTCGACCGCCGAGCGCGACGCCCTGCGCGGCCTGCTGGGCCTCGGTCTGCACGATGCGTTCCGCCTGCATCACGACGACGCGGGTGTCTTCAGCTGGTGGGATTACCGCCAGGCGGGCTTCCGCCGCGATCTCGGCCTGCGGATCGATCTGACGCTGGTGTCGGATGCGTTGCGGGATCAGGCCGTCGCATCCGGCATCGATCGCGAACCGCGGACCTGGGACCGCCCCAGCGACCATGCGCCGGCCTGGGTCACCCTCTCGGACTGACGCGTCGCGCGGCGCTGCCGCGGCTCCGATGCCGTCGGCGTCGACATCCTGAAACGAAAAAAGGCCCGGCAATGCCGGGCCTTTTCCGTCACGTCGATCCGGTCTGCGATCAGCGCGCGCTGCCGCGGCGGAACAGGTTGACGATCGCCAGCAGGATGATCGCGCCGATCAGCGCGGTCAGCAGGAAGCCGATCCAGCCTGCGCCGAGCGAGACGCCCAGCATCGGCAGCAGCCAGCCACCGATGAAGCCACCGATGATGCCGACGACGATGTTCAGCAGGATGCCCTGCTGCCCGTTGGTGCGCATCAGGATGCTGGCGAGCCAGCCGGCGATGCCACCGACGATGATGTAGATGAGGAAGTTCATGCGGAATGCTCCAGTGCGGAACTCGGGAAATCGGGAAGTGGCGCGTGCAGGCCCGAAGGCCGGCGCCAGCATCCGGCCCGGTCCGTGACGGAGATGTCGGTATTCAGCCGGCCGAAGGACCGAACAGCGCGTCCAGCGAGGCGCGGGGCAGTTTGCCGGTCTCGTTGCGCGGCAACCCGTCGACGCGGCGGATGCGGCGCGGCAGGAACACCGGATCCATGCTGGCCCGCAGCGCGTCCAGCAGCGCGGCATCGTCGAGCGCAGGACTCGCCACGACCGCGGCCATGATCCGGCGCACGCCGGTGGCGTCCGGCGTGGCGCTCTGGCAGATCACGCCGTCGCGGACGCCGTCGATGGCGAGCAGGCGGCGGGTGAGGTCGGCGAGCGAGGCGCGCTTGCCGGCGATCTCGATCATGTCGGCCTGACGGCCACGCAATTCGAACCGGCCCGCGGCATCGAGTTCGACGATGTCGGCCAGCAGCCGCGGCTCGGGCAGATGGGGCGCGTGCACGAGGGTGCCGTCGGGCACGGGCTGCAGACGCACGCCGTCGAACGGGGTCCAGGCCTGCTCGAGCGCGGTGCGGCGGCGCGCGAAGATGCAGGTCTCGGTGGAGCCGAACAGTTCGCGCACCTCGCAGCCGAACCGCGCTTCGGCCTCGGCCGCAAGCGTCTGCGGCAGGGGCGCGGTCGCGGTGGCGATCGCGGCCAGCGGCGGCAGGGCGACGCCCGATTCGACCAGCGAACGCAGATGCACGGGCGTGGTGACCAGCAACGGCGGACGCGGTGCATCGCGCAACGCAGCCGCGATGTCTTCGGGAAAGAACGGCCGCGCGCCGTGCACGGCGACATTGCCGAGCAGCGGCAGCAGGATGGAGAGCTCCATGCCGTACATGTGCTGCGGCGGCACGGTCGCCACGACCGGCAGCGTGGCCGCGCCGTGCAGATCGGCGAGCGCGGCGAGGTTCTGCAGCGTGCAGGCGTGGAACGTGGCCCAGGTCTTGGGATTGGCGCCGGGCACGCCGGTGCTGCCGGAGGTGAACCCGATCGCGACCAGCGCGTCGAGCGCGATCTGCGGCACGTCGCCATCGCGCGTCGGCAGCGCATCGGGCAGGCGCACGTAATGCGGCGGCGCGGGCGCGTGGCCGACATCGTGCGGCGCATCGCAGCCGCAGTCGTCGCGATCGCCGATGCAGTAGCTGTGCGGATGCCGCGCGCGCACGTCGTCGATCGCACCGCGCGTGCGCGCCGGCGGCAGCAGCGTGGTCTGCCCGCGCAACGCGACGGCGCAGAACGCGACGAGGAAGCGGTAGCGGTCTTCGCAGAGATTCAGCGCGAACGGCGCATCGGGCAGCAGCGCGGCGACGCCGCGCACGTGCGCGAGAAAGGTGTCGAGCGTCACCACGCCGCCGGCGCCGAACGCGATCGCGCGCGACGGATCGCCGCCCACCAGCGGCCGGTGCTCGCCTGCGCCCTGCAGGCCATCGATGCGCGACGCGCCCTGTTCCACACCCACTGCCGACATCGTGTTGCGACTCCGAAGATTGTTCCGTACGCCGTGTCCGGCCCGCGGAACAGCGGTTTTAGCTTACGCTGGACGGCCTGCGGGATGCCAAGTTCGGATGTTCAGCGAGGGATGTTCAGCGAAACCATGAGTCTGGCCGCCGGGGCGGTGCGCATCGCGTGGCGGGACTACCGCCGCGGCCAGTCCGCCGAATCCCTGGTGCGCCGCTGGTTGGCCGACACGCTCGGCCGCCCCGGATCCGACCTCGTCCTCGACCGCGACGCGCGCGGTCGCCCGCAGCTGCAGGTGCCCGGCCATCCGGGCCTCGACGCGAACTGGAGCCACAGCGGCGATGCCTTGCTGGTCGCACTGGGCGACGGCGTGGCGGTGGGCGTGGACATCGAATGGATGCGGCCCCGGCCACAGGCGATGGCCCTGGCGCAGCGTTTCTTCACTGCGGGCGAAGCAGCGGCGCTGGCGACGCGCGCCCCCGACGATGCAGAGGCCGCCTTCGTGCAGCTGTGGTGCGCGAAGGAAGCCGTGTTGAAAGCGCACGGGCATGGGCTCTCGTTCGGGCTCGACCGGCTGGAGTTCGCCGCGCGCGACGATGGCTGGGCGCTGGTCGCCTGCGATCCCGCGCTCGGCACACCGGCGGACTGGCATCTGCATGCGTTCGCGCCGTTGCCGGGCTATCTGGCGACGGTGGCGTGGCGGCGGGTGGAGTGAGCGGGCGTTCGGATTGCTGATTCGCAGATCTGATTTGCGATCAAGGTCGTCTCCCGACCTGCCAACGCATCTGCACCTCTCCCTCTGGGAGAGGTCGGCGCGCGCAGCGCGTCGGGTGAGGGCCGAAGCTTTACCGGGAACACCCTGAAAGCACCCGCATCCGCCCTCCGGGCATCTTCCCCCAGAGGGGGAAGGATGAGGCGCACTGCAATCTGGACGTTCGAGCCCACTGGACGCCCGCGCTCAGCAAGCGCACGCGAGGACGCGGTCATCCGGCTCGATCCACGAACCACGCGCCGCACCAGCTTCTACAATGCGCGCCATGGAACTCTCCGACGACACCGCGCTGCGCGCCGAACTCGACGCCGGGCTGCGCACGCTGGGCCTCGCGCCGACGCTGGCCGACCCGCTGCTCGCCTATCTCGCACTGCTGGTGCGCTGGAACAAGACCTACAACCTGACGGCCGTGCGCGATCCGCGCGAGATGGTGGTGCGGCATCTGCTCGATTCGCTGGCGATGGTGCCGCACGTCGACGGCCTCGCCACGCTCGCCGATCTCGGTACCGGCCCCGGCCTGCCGGGCATTCCGCTGGCGATCGCGCTGCCCGGCCTGCACGTCACCCTGGTCGAGTCGAACGGCAAGAAAGCGCGCTTCCTGCGCGAGGCGGTGCGGCAGCTCAAACTCACCAATGCCGACGTCGCCGAATCGCGCATCGAAGCCGTCGACCGGCCCGGAGCGTTCGACGCGATCACCGCGCGCGCGCTGGCCACGCTGCCGGACATCCTCGCCGTCGGCGGCCATCTGCCGAAAGCCGAAGGCGGCCGCCTGCTGGCGATGAAGGGCGTGCACCCGGCCGACGAGATCGCCGCGCTGCCGGCCGGCTGGCGGCTCGACACGGTCACCCCGCTCGAGGTGCCCGGCCTCGACGCCGAACGGCACCTGGTCGTCGTCGCACGCGCCTGAGCGGCTGTCCCGCAGCGCACGCGGGACATCCGCGACACCCGGCCGCGCATCCCCGGTTCATCTGCAACCGCTTCGCCCCGGTGATGCCGACGCGCGACCGGATCGGTGTCCCCAAGCGACCCTTGGGGGGCATAATCCCCGGTCCGGCCGCCGCCCGCGGTGGCCGATCCCCTTCCTGAACCTCGCACGGAGCCCATGGCCCGCATCATCGCCATCGCCAACCAGAAGGGCGGCGTCGGAAAGACGACGACGGCCGTGAACCTGGCCGCGGCGCTCGCGCGCACGCCCAAGCGTGTGCTGCTGGTCGACCTCGATTCGCAGGGCAACGCGACCATGGGCTGCGGCATCGACAAGGGCGCGGTGCCGGTCTCGACCTGCGATGTGCTGCTGGGCGAGGTGGAAGCCGGCGATGCGATCGTGCAGACCGAGGAAGAGGTCGACCTGATTCCCGGCAACACCGATCTCACCGCCGCCGAACTCGAACTGATGGGCGCCGACGATCGCGAGCAGCGCCTCAAGCGCGCGCTCGAACCGCTGCGCGCGCGTTACGACTACATCCTGATCGACTGTCCGCCGGCGCTGTCGCTGCTGACGCTCAATGCGCTGACCGCCGCCGATTCGGTGCTCGTGCCGATGCAGTGCGAGTACTACGCGCTCGAAGGTCTGACCGCGCTGCTGCAGACGATCGATGCGATCAAACAGAACCTCAATCCGAAGCTCGAGGTTGAGGGTGTGCTGCGCACGATGTTCGACGTGCGCAACAACCTCGCCAATGCCGTGTCGGGCGAGCTGACGAACCATTTCGGCGACAAGGTGTTCCGCACCATCGTGCCGCGCAACGTGCGCGTGGCCGAGGCGCCGAGCCACGGCCAGAGCATCGTCGGCTACGACAAGGGCTCGCGCGGCGCGATCGCCTATCTCGGTCTCGCCGGTGAAGTGATCCGCCGCCAGCGCGAACGCGATGCACAGAAGCCCCACCAGGACGCCACTGCCATGGAGACGCCGGCATGACCGCTGCGAAGACGCCCGCCAAGAAGCGCGGTCTGGGCCGCGGCCTCGAAGCCCTGCTCGGCCCGAAGGCCGCAGCCGAGGCGCCGGCCAGCCTGGAAGCGACCGAGCAGGACACGCTGCGCGTGCTGCCGATCGATGCGCTGAGCGCCGGCAAGTACCAGCCCCGCAAGCACTGGGACGCCGACAAGCTCACCGAGCTGGCCGAGTCGATCAAGGCGCAGGGCGTGATCCAGCCGCTGGTGGTGCGCGAGCGCCCCGACCGCACCTTCGAGATCATCGCCGGCGAACGGCGCTGGCGCGCGTCGAAGCAGGCCGGCCTGAGCGAAGTGCCGGCGGTCGTGCGCAACGTCGAGGACCGCACGGTCGTCGCGATGGCGCTGATCGAGAACATCCAGCGCGAAGACCTCAACCCGCTGGAAGAAGCGCAGGCGCTGCAGCGGCTGATCGACGAATTCGACCTCACCCACGCCCAGGCCGCCGAGGCCGTCGGCCGCTCGCGCGCCGCGGTGTCGAACCTGCTGCGTCTGCTGGAACTGCCGCCGGCGATCCGCATCCTGGTCGAATCCAGGCAGCTTGAAATGGGCCACGCCCGCGCCCTGCTGACGCTCTCGCCCGAACTCGCCAGCAAGCTCGCCAGCGACGCCGTCGAGCACGGCTGGTCGGTGCGCGAAGTCGAACACCGCGCGCAGCAGTTCGCCGCCGGTCGCGTGCCGGGCGGCGACACGCGCACCGTCGCGCGCAACAAGGCGCGCCCGCAGGCCGACATCGTCTCGCTGGAGAACGAACTGTCGGAAACGCTGGGCACGCGCGTGTCGATCGCCAACGGCCGCGGCAACAAGGGCCGGCTGGTGATCCACTACGGCAATCTCGAAGCACTCGACGGCGTGCTCGAGCGCCTGCGCGCGCAGCGCGCCTGAGGCGTCATCTCCACCGGCTCGCGTGGCGTCAGCCGCTTCTTCGGCAGGCGCGGCACATCGATGTCGGGCCGCGTGATCCGTTGCGGCACGCGGTCCACCAGACAGCCGCGGATCACGTAATCGCCGGTCACTGCGCGATCACTGCCGCTGTTGCGATACGCCACGAACTTGATCCTGCTGCCGCGGTCCGCATACAGCGGACCGTCCGCGGCAGCGGTCCAGATGACGGCGTTGTTCGACAACCGCATGTCGTACCAGCCGCTCTCGCCCGCCACGCTGGCGGCCAGATCGCCGGCCGCCAGTCCCGGCCCCCCCAGCGTGGCGCGGACCTGGCGGATTTCGAGGTACCGGTTTTCGGGCACGAAGGCCGAAGACGCGCCGGCGCCGGTGACGTTGGCGCCCATGACGAAGGTGCCGCGGTTCTCGAACGGCTGCGCGCAGACCCGGCGCAGTGCCGGGACCTCCGGTCGCGGCAGGCGGTCGGCGATGTCCGGATCGCGTTCACGGCTGCCGGTCGGCGGTGGCGCGGCGGCGGCCGTCAGGCACAGCACACCCAGCGCGAACGCGGGCACGGCATGTCGCAGTCGGGATCGGGTCATGGCGGTCTCTCGGTCGCTGCGCAAAGCGCGATGGTGGGCGGCCGGTTGCGCGCGAATCCGACCCGCTTCCCATCCAACGCAGAAAGCGCCACGAACGGTCCACCGCGCTGCGCACGCGTGTGCTGGAATTGTGTAACGCCGTGCGCAGCGCCTAGGCTGCGCGGATGCATCGCTTCGCCAACTCCCTGTCCTGGTCGCGCCGGCTGCTGCTGGCGCTGCTGGTGTTCGGGCTGATGGCAGCGCCGGTGCTGGTGGCGATGGGCAATACCTACGAGGCCGCGCACGGCGAGACCGCCGAGCAGCACGACCACGCATCCGACACGCACGAGGACGGCGGCGACCTGCTGCACGCGGTCGCGCATTGCGCCACCTGTGGCGCGCATACGCCCGCGCTCCCGCCGGTGGCATCGCTGCTGGCACCGCTGGCGATGCTGCACCCCGCATTGCCCGTGTCCGAATCCGCGCCCGCACGCGTGCCCGAGTCCCTGCTGCGCCCGCCGATTTCCGCATGACGCGCGCGCCGGCCTGAGGCCGGCTTTTCGTTATCCCGGAATTGGAGCGTTCCCATGTTGTTGCGATTGGCGGCCTTGGCCGCCCTCGCCGCTGCGCCGTGCCTCGTGGCCGCGCAGTCGGCGCCCGTACCCGTGCGCGCCAGCGCGCAGGCCCTGACCCTCGATGACGCGTTCGCGCGTGTCGCCGATGCCCATCCCGATCTGCGCCTGTTCGACGGCCAGCGCGCGGTGTTCGATGCCGAACGCGAGGTCGCCGCGCTGCGACCGCCGCTGGAAGCCGGCATCGAGATCGAGAACCTCGGCCGCGATGCGCCCGTGCGCACACTCGAGACCACGCTGACGCTGGCCGGCGTGTTCGAACGCGGCGGCAAGCCCGACGCACGCCGCGCGCTCGCGCAGACCCGTATCGATGCGCTGGCCCTGCAGCGCGAAGCCGCACGCGTCGATCTACTGGCCGACACCGCGCGTCGCCATCTCGCAATCGTCGTCGCGATGCGGCGCCAGGCGATTGCACAGGCCGATGTCACACAGCGCACGCGCTTCGTGGCTGCTGCGCGCCAGCGCTTCGCCGCCGGCGCCTCGCCCGAAGCGGTCGTGCTGACCGCGCAGGCGGCGCAGGCGCAGGCCGAACTGCAGGCCGCCAATGCGCGACTGGAGATCGAGACCGCGCAGCGCAGCCTGTCGATGCTGTGGGGCGATCCGGAGGGTGGTTTCGACGTCGCCGACAGCGATCCGCTGGCGCTGCCCGACATCGCCGATTTCGAGACGCTGCGCGCCCTGCTCGCACGCGCACCCGAGCTGCTGCAATTCAACGACAAGGCACGCATCGCCGAAGCACGGCTGCAGCTCGCGCGCAGCGACGCCACGCCGGACATCGGCTGGCAGACCGGCATCCGCCATCAGCGCGAGAACGGCGACACCTCGCTGGTCGGTGGCCTCGTCGTGCCGCTGGGCAGTCGCGCGCGTGCGCAGCCGGCGATCCGCGCCGCAGCGGCGGAACTCGCACTGGTCTCGATCGAGCGCGATGCCGGTGGCCGTGCGCTGCAGGCCACGCTGGCCGACGCGCACGGCCGCTATCGCGTCGCGCAGTCGGTGGTCTCGCTGCTCGCGCGCGACGTGCTGCCGCGCCTGGATCGCGCCGCCAGTGCCACCGAGCGCGCGTGGCGCGCAGGCGCGGTGTCGTATCTCGAATGGTCGCAACTGCAGGACGCGCGCAGCGATGCGCTGTGCCAGCAACTCGACGCCGCCGAAGCCGCGCAGATCGCCCTGATCGAACTGCAGCGCCTGACCGGCCAGTCCCTCGTCGTCGCGCATGCGACGCCCGCCCCCTTCGAAGGAGACGCCCGATGAGGACGTTCCACCGTGTCACTGCCGCTTCGCTCGCGCTCGTCCTGCTGCTGGGACTGCCCGCGTGCAACGCGCCGTCGACTACGCCTGCCGCCGACATGACCGATGCGCCTGCCGATGCACCCGCGGACGCGCACGCCGATGACGGGCACGCAGACGAGGCGCATGCAGACGACGCCACGACCATCGCAGCCGACATCGCCGACGACGTCGGCATCCGCGTCGCGCCCGCCGCGGCCGGCACCATCGCCGACCAGCACGAAGTGCAGGGCCTGCTGACCACGCTGGAAAGCGGCAACGCCCGCGTGACCGCACGCTTCCCCGGGCCGATCCGCCGGCTGCACGCCGAAGTCGGCGATCGCGTGCGCGCCGGCCAGGCGCTGGCGACGATCGAGAGCAATCTCAGCCTGTCGACGTATACGGTCGCCGCGCCGATCACCGGCACCGTCCTCGCGCGCAACGCGTCCGTCGGCCAGAGCGCCGGCGAAGGCGCGGTGCTGTACGAGATCGCCGATCTGTCGACGCTGTGGGTCGACCTGCATGTCTTCGGACGCGATGCCGAGCATCTCGCCGCCGGCTCGCCGGTGACGATCAGCCGCCTCGGCGACGGCGCGACTGCCGACACGCGTATCGATCGCGTGCTGCCCGGCACCGCCACCGCGAGCCAGAGCACGATCGCCCGCGCCACGCTCGACAACGCGGACGGCCAGTGGCGCCCCGGCTCGGCCGTGCGCGCGATGGTCACCGTGTCGACGCAGCCGGCGGATCTCGTCGTGCCGCTGACCGCTTTGCAGCAGATGGACGGTCGCGACGTGGTGTTCGTGCGCGAGGGCGATCGCTACGAGAAACGCACGGTGACGCTCGGGCGGCGTGATGCGCGCCAGGTCGAGATCGTCGAGGGCGTGGCGGTGGGCGAGGAGGTGGTGATCGCACAGAGCTACACGATCAAGGCGGATCTGGAGAAGGCGGGGGCGGGTCATGCGCATTGAGGTCACCTCCGACGCAGGCCGTGCGTTCGGACCCGTTCGCGGGTTGCCGTTTCCCCGTCATTCCCGCGAAAGCGGGAATCCATCTTCGCTGGGAGCGAACCGAAGCCGGTCTTCAGGTCATTCCGCCAGCATCAGAATGGATTTCGGCGTGATCAGACATACGTCTGTTGAAAGCCGCTGGAATGACGTTGCCGGGATCGGAGGGGTGCCTGCGAAGTCACGTCTGATCGCAAGCGGGGACCACCCGCATGCTTGAGTCCCTCATCCACGCCTCCATCCGCCATCGCTGGCTGGTACTCGCCGCGACGCTCCTGCTCGTCGCCGTCGGCAGCTGGAGTTTCACGAAACTCCCGATCGACGCGACGCCCGACATCACCAACGTGCAGGTGCAGATCAACACGTCGGCGCCCGGCTATTCGCCACTGGAAACCGAACAGCGCGTCACGTTCCCGATCGAAACCGCGCTCGCGGGATTGCCGCGGCTCGACTACACGCGTTCGCTGTCGGCGTATGGCCTCTCGCAGGTCACCGTCGTGTTCGAGGACGGCACCGATCTGTACTTCGCGCGGCAGCAGGTCGCCGAGCGCGTGCAGCAGGTGCAGGGGCTGCTGCCGGACGATGTCCAGCCGTCGCTCGGCCCGGTCGCGACCGGGCTCGGCGAGATCTTCATGTACACCGTCGAGGCCGAGCCGGATGCGCGCAAGCCGGACGGCACGCCCTACACCGCGACCGATCTGCGCACGCTGCAGGACTGGGTCGTGCGGCCGCAGATGCGCAATGTGCGCGGCGTGACCGAGGTCGACACCATCGGCGGCTTCGCGCGGGAGGTGCACATCACGCCCGATCCCGCGCTGCTGGTCGCGCTCGACTTCACGTTCGAGGACGTCGTCACCGCGGTCGCCAACAACAACCGCAACGTCGGCGCCGGCTACATCGAGCGCAACGGCCAGCAGCTGCTGGTGCGCGTGCCGGGGCAGGTCGCCGATGTCGAGGCGATCGGCAACATCGTGATGGCGCGGCGTGATGGCGTGCCGATCCATGTGCACGATGTGGCAAGCGTCGGCGAAGGCCGCGAACTGCGCACCGGCGCGGCCACGCAGAACGGCGCGGAAGTCGTGCTCGGCACGGTGCTGATGCTGTTCGGCGAGAACAGCCGCACCGTGGCGCAGGCCGCGGCGCAGCGGCTGGAGGCGACGAATGCGAGCCTGCCCGATGGCGTGCGTGCAGTCGCGGTCTACGACCGCACGGCGCTGGTCGACCGCACCATCCGCACCGTCGCCAAAAACCTCATCGAAGGCGCTCTGCTGGTGATCGTGGTGCTGTTCCTGCTGCTCGGCAACGTGCGCGCGGCGCTGCTCACCGCGCTGGTGATTCCGCTGACGATGCTGTTCACCGTCATCGGCATGCGCCAGGGCGGCGTGTCCGGGAATCTGATGAGCATGGGCGCACTGGACTTCGGGCTGATCGTCGATGGCGCCGTGATCATCGTCGAGAACTGCCTGCGTCGCTTCGGCGAAGCGCAGCAGCGGCTCGGCCGCCTGCTCGATACACGCGAGCGGCACGCGGTCGCGGCCTCGGCCAGCGCCGAGGTGATCCGGCCCAGCCTGTTCGGGCTCGGCATCATCGCCGCGGTGTATCTGCCGGTGTTCGCGCTCGAAGGCGTGGAAGGCAAGATGTTCCACCCGATGGCGATCACCGTCGTGCTGGCGTTGACCGGCGCGATGCTCCTGTCGCTGACCTTCGTGCCGGCGACCATCGCGTTGCTGCTGCGCGGCCGCGTTGCCGAGCACGACAACCGGGTGATGCGCGCCGCACGTCGCGGCTATGCGCCCGCGCTCGACTGGGCGCTGCGACACGGACGCTGGCTGGTCGGCGGCGCGCTGGTGCTGGTGCTGGCCTGCGGCTGGCTGGCCACGCGGATGGGCAGCGAGTTCATTCCCGGACTCGACGAGGGTGACATCGCACTGCATGCGATGCGCGTGCCCGGCACCGGCATCGAACAGTCGGTGGCGATGCAGCGCGCGCTCGAACGCCGCCTGCTGCAGGTGCCCGAGGTCGCACGCGTGTTCTCGAAGATCGGCACCGCGGAAGTCGCCAACGACCCGATGCCGCCGTCGGTCGCCGACACCTTCCTGATCCTCAGACCGCGCGCGGACTGGCCCGATCCGCGCAAGCCACGCGCCACGCTGGTCGGCGAGCTCGAAGCCATCGCCGAGACCCTGCCCGGCAACAACTACGAGTTCACCCAGCCGATCCAGATGCGCTTCAACGAACTGATCTCCGGTGTGCGCAGCGACGTGGCGGTGAAGATCCAGGGCGACGACCTCGAGCGCCTGCAGGCGGTCGCCACCGACATCGAACGCGTGCTGCAGGGCATCGACGGCGCCGCCGACGTACGCATCGAAGCCGTCGACGGCCTGCCGTTGCTGGAGATCGCGCCCGATCCACGTGCGATGGCGCGCTACGGGCTCAACCCGGGCGACGTGCAGCGCGTGGTTGCCGCGGCGATCGGCGGCGAGACGGCGGGCCAGCTCTTCGATGGCGACCGCCGTTTCGACATCGTCGTGCGGCTGCCCGAGTCGCTGCGCGGCGATCCTGCCGCACTCGCCGATCTGCCGATTCCGCTCGCGGGCACGGCAGCCGACAGCGCCGACGAGTCCGACCGCAGCGGCAGCTGGGCCAGCGGCACGCCCCGCACGGTACCGCTGCGCGAGGTCGCGACGATCGGCACGCAGCTCGCGCCGAACCAGATCAACCGCGAGAACGGCAAGCGCCGGATCGTCGTCACCGCCAACGTGCGCGGACGCGATCTGGGCAGCTTCGTCGGCGAGCTGCAGACCACAGTCGCCGGTTCGGTGACGCTGCCGACCGGCTACTGGATCGACTACGGCGGCACGTTCGAACAACTGGCGTCGGCCAGCCAGCGACTGTCGCTGGTCGTACCGCTGACGCTGGCGGTGATCCTCGCACTGCTGTTCATGGCGTTCGGCTCGTTGCGCGATGCACTGGTGGTCTTCAGCGGTGTGCCGCTCGCGCTCACCGGCGGCGTACTCGCACTCGCGGCGCGCGGCATTCCGCTGTCGATCTCGGCCGGTGTCGGCTTCATCGCGCTGTCAGGCGTCGCCGTGCTCAACGGCCTCGTGATGCTGACCTTCATCCGCAAGCTGCGCGACGACGGCCTCGATCTGCACACCGCGATCGTCGAAGGCGCACTCGGGCGCCTGCGTCCGGTGCTGATGACCGCTCTGGTCGCCTCGCTCGGCTTCGTGCCGATGGCGTTCAACGTCGGCGCGGGTGCGGAAGTGCAGCGCCCGCTGGCGACGGTGGTCATCGGCGGCATCGTCTCGTCGACGCTGCTGACGCTGCTGGTGTTGCCGGTGTTGTACCGGTGGGTGCATCGGCGGGCCGAGCGGACTTGAGGTTTCCCGGGTCACCGGGATTCGCCTTTTCGGCGGCCCGCACCCCGCGCGACCGACTGGCCCTTGAGCCCCTCTCCCTCAGGGAGAGGGGTTGGGGTGAGGGCGCTCTCGGCGACACAACACATCGCTCACCGCCCCCCCCCCCCCCCCCCCCCCCCCCCCCCCCCCCCCCCCCCCCCCCCCCCCCCCCGCCCCCCCCCCCCCCCCCG
>JASCOC010000025.1 GCA_029959605.1 Lysobacteraceae bacterium PS02340
CACCTCGTCGAGGGTGACTTTGAAGCGGCTTCCCCGTCCGGCCCGAAGGCGTTTCGTTGAAGCGAGCCGCACATATTACCGCGACTTTCGAGTCTGTCAACACCGCGTGAAGGCTGTTGTCGTTCTCGTCCCGTTTGGCCCGCCGCTCCGAAGAGCAGCCCGCCGTGCGGGGCGCGAATTATGCATAGATGAAACCGGTTTGAAAAGAGGCTGACACGGATTTCCGTATCAGACCGTTAAACAGCGCCGCCTGTTCAGGGCGACGCCCGCAATGGCGCTATTCGACGGTGACGGACTTCGCCAGGTTACGGGGCTTGTCGACATCGGTGCCTCGCGACAGGGCCGTGTGATACGCCAGCAACTGCACAGGGATGGTGTGGACGATCGGACTCAGCACGCCGACGTGCCGCGGCGTGCGGATCACGTGCACGCCTTCGGAGGCGCTGAAGTTGCTGTCTGCATCGGTGAACACGAACAGTTCGCCGCCGCGGGCGCGCACTTCCTGCATGTTCGACTTCACCTTCTCCAGCAGCGCGTCCTTGGGCGCGATCACGACGACGGGCATCTCCGCATCCACCAGCGCGAGCGGGCCATGCTTGAGCTCGCCCGCCGGATACGCCTCGGCGTGGATGTAAGAGATCTCCTTGAGCTTGAGCGCGCCTTCCAGCGCGATCGGGTAATGCACACCCCGGCCCAGGAACAGCGCGTGGTGCCTGGGCGTGAACTTCTCCGCCCAGGACGTGATCTGCGGCTCGAGATTGAGCGCGTGCTGCACGCTGCCCGGCAACTGGCGCAGATCCTCGATGTAGCCCGCTTCCTGCGCCGGATCGAGGCGACCATTGAGCTTGGCCAACGTCACTGCGAGCGCGAACAGGCCGACGAGCTGCGTGGTGAACGCCTTGGTCGACGCCACGCCGATCTCGGCGCCCGCACGGGTGTAGAAGACCAGGCCGCTGGCGCGCGGGATCGCGCTCTCGGGCACGTTGCAGATCGACAGCGTGCGCGTATGGCCCAGCGACTTCGCGTACTTCAGCGCTTCCATCGTGTCGAGCGTTTCGCCCGATTGCGAGATCGTGACGATCAGATGCTTCGGATTGGCGACCGCGCTGCGATAGCGGTACTCGCTGGCGATCTCGACCGAGCACGGCAGGCCGCTGATCGCTTCGATCCAGTAACGCGCGACGGATCCCGCATAGAAGCTGGTACCGCAGGCCAGGATCTGTACGCCTTCCACTTCGCGCAGCACATCGCCCGCATCCTTGCCGAACAGCGTGGGCTCGAACGCGGCCGCATCGATGATCGCCTCGATGGTGTCGGCCAGCGCGCGCGGCTGCTCGTGGATTTCCTTCTGCATGAAGTGGCGGTAGGGACCGAGCTCGAGCGACGCCAGCGAGACATCCGACAGATGCTCGTCGCGGGTGACGTTGTCGCCGTTGTCGTCGTAGACCTGCACCGCGGCACGGGTGAGGACGGCGGTGTCGCCTTCCTCGAGGAAGATCACACGGCGCGTGGCCTGCAGAATCGCCGAGACGTCGGAGGCGACGAAGTTCTCGCCCTCGCCCAGGCCCACCAGCAGCGGACAGCCCATGCGCGCGACGACCATGCGGTCGGGATCACCCTTGTCGATCACGGCCAGCGCATACGCGCCTTCGAGCTCCCGGACCGACGCCTGCAGCGCGGCCAGCAGATCGAGGCCCTGCGACTGGTGGTGATGGATCAGGTGCGCGATGACTTCGGTATCGGTCTGCGATTCGAACACGTAGCCGAGTGCGGTGAGCCGTTCGCGCTGCGACTCGTGGTTCTCGATGATGCCGTTGTGCACCAGAGCGAGGCTGTCGTGACTGATGTGCGGGTGCGCATTGGTCTCGGTCACCCCACCGTGCGTCGCCCAGCGCGTGTGACCGATCCCGAGCCCGGCCTGCAGGCCGTCCGCCCGCGCGGCCGCTTCCATCTCGGCGACGCGACCGGTACGGCGGACGCGACGGACGGCGCCATAGGTCACGACTGCAATGCCGGCGGAATCGTAGCCGCGGTACTCCAGCCGCTTGAGGCCCTCGACGAGGACGGGCACCACGTCACGCCCCGCGATCGCACCGACGATTCCGCACATCCGGCCAGCTCCTATCTGTTGAGACGGCCATTCTAGCGGCGCGGCCCACCGCCGCTTCATGTCGATATCCGGGACGTTCAGCGCGTGGCGCTCTCGCCCGAATCCGGCGGCCCACTTTCCTGTCCGCGCCCCGCACCCAGGAGAGACAGCAGCGCGTGTGGGAGACCGTTGCGCAATGGACTGCGCCGCGGTTTCGCCCGGCTGCACGACGGGCGCAGCGGCCAAGCACTGCCCACGCGGTCGGCAACGCAGCTCTTGCCTCACGGAGACGGACAGCCACCCGCGAAGACGGCGTCCAAGTACGCCAGCCCTCTCCCGCAACGCATCGACGCCCGACACCACAAACGCGACTACCCGACGCTCGATTCTCGCGGTCCGCCGTCCGCCGCGGACGTCCGGACGGCGTGCGGACGCCGGACGTGGGAAATTAATCCATCGAAATCAATAACTTGAGATTGGCACGGCATCTGCTTTACAGGGCGTATCCGCAAGAGATCGTCCGCATGTCCAACACCCCTTCCAATACGCCCCCCCGCCCTGCCGGCATCCGCGACACCGCCGGGCAGGACACCGTCCATGCGCGCTCGGGCACTTCGCGCCGCCGCCCCTGGCTGATCGGCGGTGTCGCGGGCCTGCTGCTGATCGGCGCTGTCGCCTGGTTGCTCACCGGCTGGGCCTCGGGCGCGCAGTCGGTCGATGCGCAGCGCCTGCGCTTCGCCGACGTGACCCGCGGCGATCTGGTCCGCGACATCGCGGCCGAGGGCCGGGTCATCGCCGCCAACAGCCCGACGCTGTATGCGATCTCCGGCGGCACGCTGACCCTGAAAGTGGTCGCAGGCGACCGCGTCGAGAAGGGCCAGGCGCTGGCCGAGATCGACAGCCCGGAGCTGCGCAGCAAGCTGGCGCAGGAAGAGGCCACGCTGGCCGGTTACGAAGCCGAGGCCGGACGCGCGGCGCTCGATGCGCAGTTGCGCCGCGCCGAAGCGCGCAAGGTGCTCGACCAGGCGCAGATCGACCGCACTGCGGCGGAGCGCGATCTGCAGCGCTATCAGCGCGCCTACGAAGGCGGCGCGGTCGCACAGGTCGATCTGGCACGCGCGCAGGACACGTTGCAGAAGACCGAGATCGGTGTGGCGTCCGCGACCGAGGATCTCGGCCTGCAGGGCCGCGGCGCGGGGCTGGACACGCGCAACAAGCAACTCGTCGCCGAGCGCCAGCGCAGTGTGGTGATGGAAATGCGTCGCCAGGTCGACGCGCTGACCTTGCGCGCACCCTTCGACGGCATCGTCGGCCAGGTGCAGGCGGTGCAGAGCAGCAACGTCGCTGCGAACGCGCCGGTGCTCTCGGTCGTCGACCTGTCGGTGTTCGAGGTCGAGATCAAGGTGCCGGAAAGCTTCGCGCGCGATCTGGAGATCGGCATGCCGGCCGAACTGCGCAGTGTCGGCACCACGTATCCGGCGAAGGTGTCGGCGGTCTCGCCCGAAGTGGTCAACGGCGAAGTCGTCGCGCGCCTGCGCTTCGACGAGAACAGCCAGCCGCCGGGCCTGCGCCAGAGCCAGCGCCTGACCGCGCGCATCCTGCTCGACACCCGCAAGGACGTGCTGATGGTCGCGCGCGGTCCCTTCCTCGATCAGGAGGGCGGCAGCGCGGCGTATGTGATGGATGGCAACACGGCGGTACGCAGGCCGATCACGGCCGGCGCCAGCAGCCTGTCGGCGGTGGAAATCGTCGAAGGCCTGCAACCCGGCGAGCGCGTCGTCGTCGCCGGTACCGATCTCTTCGACAACGCGGACCGCATCCGCATCTCCGGACTCTGATCATGCACACACGCATCGATGGCCCGTTTCCCGTCGCCTGGACCGCCGACGAACTCGCCAGCGCCGTACCGCGCCGGTTGTCGTCCGTCTTCGAGGCCGGCATTCCCGCCGACATGTCGCCCGGCACGCGCATGCCCGCCTTCGCACGCACACGCCGACGCATCGCCGACCACGGCCTGCCGACCCTGTTCCGCGTCCGCTGAGCGCGACGCGCCTTCTCTTCCCAGTCTCACGTCACAGGACACATTCCCATGCTCGACATGCGCCAGGTCGCCAAGGTCTACCGCACCGAACTCGTCGAAACCCATGCGTTGCGCTCGCTCGATCTGCATGTCGCCGAGGGTGAGTTCGTCGCCGTCACCGGTCCGTCCGGCTCCGGCAAGACGACCTTCCTCAACATCGCCGGCCTGCTAGAAACCTTCACCGGCGGCGAGTACCGGATCGACGGTGTCGAGGTGCGCGGGCTCAACGACGATGCACGCTCGAAGCTGCGCAACGAGAAGATCGGTTTCATCTTCCAGGGCTTCAACCTGATTCCCGATCTCAATCTGTTCGACAACGTCGACGTGCCGCTGCGCTATCGCGGCATGGCTGCGGCCGATCGCCGTCTGCGCATCGAGGAATCGCTGTCGCTGGTCGGCCTGGGCTCGCGCATGAAGCACTTTCCGGCCGAACTGTCGGGCGGTCAGCAGCAGCGCGTGGCGATCGCCCGCGCGCTCGCCGGCAGCCCGCGTCTGCTGCTCGCCGACGAACCCACGGGCAACCTCGATTCGCAGATGGCGCGCAGCGTGCTGGAGCTGCTGGAGGACATCAACGCGCGTGGCACGACGATCGTGATGGTCACGCACGATCCCGAGCTCGCGGCGCGCGCGCATCGCAACGTGCACATCGTCGACGGCATGGCGACCGACCTGCAGGCGCTGCACGCCGCGCCCTCGCCGGCGGCCGCGTCGCGCGTTCCCGCAGACGCCTGAGGAGATCCGGCATGTTCGGTTACTACCTGCAGCTCGCGCTGCGCAGCTTCCGCAACAGCAAGGTGCTCACCGCACTGATGGTGCTGGCGATCGCGCTGGGCATCGGCGCCAGCATGACCACACTGACAGTGTTCCACGTGCTGTCGGGCGATCCGATTCCCGGCAAGAGTGATCGCCTGTTCGCCGTGCAGCTCGATGCGGCCAGCATGGACGGTTACGTCGCCGGCGAGGAGCCGGATACCAACATCACGCGCTTCGATGCCGAAACGCTGCTGCGCGAAGCACGTGGCACGCGCCAGGCGATGATGAGCGGCGGCTTTGTCGCCATCGCGCCGGATGGTGCACGCACGCCGTTCTTCACCGATGCGCGCTACACCTCGGCGGATTTCTTCCCGATGTTCGACGTGCCGCTCGCCTACGGACGGGCCTGGACCGCGGAAGACGACGCCGCTCGCGCCCGTGTCGCGGTGATCTCGGCCGAGACCAACCAGAAGGTCTTCGGTGGTGGCGACAGCACCGGCAAGACGTTGCGCGTCAACGGTGCCGACTTCCGCGTGATCGGCGTGCTCGGCCCCTGGATGCCGACGCCGCGATTCTGGGACCTGTCGCTGGACAGGTTCAATACGCTCGAATCGGTATTCGTGCCGTTCTCGGCCGCGATCGAACAGAAGCTCTCGCGCATGGGCAGCATGAGCTGCTGGGGCGACTCGGGCACGGATCCGAATGCGCTCAACGCGCCCTGCACCTGGCTGCAGTACTGGGTGGAGCTGCGGTCGCCCGCGGATGCGGCTGCGTATCGCGATTATCTGAACAGCTATTCCGACCAGCAGCGCGCGGCGGGGCGGTTCGAACGCCCGAACAACATCCGTCTGCGCGACGTGCCGACGCTGCTCGACCATAACCAGGTCGTGCCTAGCGACGTGCGCCTGCAGCTGTGGCTCGCGATCGGATTCCTGCTGGTGTGCCTGGTCAATACCGTCGGCCTGCTGCTCGCCAAGAGTCTGCGTCGTGCATCCGAGATCGGTGTGCGCCGTGCGCTCGGTGCCTCGCGCCGTGCGATCTTCGCCCAGTTCCTGATCGAGGCCGGCGCGATCGGCGTGGCCGGCGGCGTGGTCGGCCTCGGCCTCGCCCTGCTCGGCCTGTGGGCCGTGCGCCAGAACCCGAGCAGCTACGCCGCACTCGCCAAGCTCGACCTGACGATGCTGCTGACGACCTTCGCCCTGTCCATCGTCGCGAGTCTGCTGGCCGGCCTGCTGCCGGCGTGGCGCGCGATGCAGGTGACGCCGGCGATCCAGCTCAAGTCGCAGTGACACAGACTTCCTCGAGGACTTCCATGGACATCCGCCCCATCTTCTCGACGCTGCGCCGGCACAAGACCGCGGCCGCACTGATCGTGATCGAGATCGCGCTCGCCTGCGCGATCATCTGCAACGCGATCTATCTGATCGACCGCCGGATCGACCACATGTCTCGCCCCAGCGGCACGGTCGAGAACGAACTGTTGCGCATCCAGATGCCCGGCATCGACGAAACCGCCGACGTGGACCGCAAGGCCGGCATCCAGCGAGACCTGGCCGCCCTGCGCGCATTACCGGGGGTTCGCCACGTCGCCGCGGTCACCCAGATTCCCTACGGCAACAGCAGTTCGACCAGCGGCGTGCGGCTCAACGCCGACCAGCGCAACAACACGCTGCTTGCATCCCCGTATCTGGGCACCGAGGACCTGATCGACACCTTCGGCCTGCAGCTGATTGCCGGACGCAAGTTCAATCCCGACGAGTTCGTCGACATGGGCGACGTCTCGCGCGAAGGTGGTGGGGTCGGCGTGCCCGCCGCCATCATCAACCGGGCGATGGCCGAGCGCCTGTTCCCGGGCGAAGACGCGGTCGGCAAGCAGTTCTACAGCTGGGGCAACGCGCCGATCCGGATCGTCGGCGTCGTCGAGACGCTGGCCCTGCCCAACGACAGCAACGGCAGCGTCGATTCGACGATGCTGTTCCCGATCCGCGACGACTCCAACGGCATGAACTACGTGATCCGGACCGATCCGTCGCAGCGCCGGCAGGTGCTGGATGCCGCGGTCGCCGCGCTCAAGCAGATCGATCCGAACCGCGTCGCCGTCAATGCCGACCTGATGACCGATCTGCGCGAGAAGTACTACCGCGAGGATCGCGCGATGGCGATGCTGCTGGTCGTGGTGTGCTTCGCGCTGCTGGTGGTCACCGCGCTGGGCATCGTGGGCCTGGCCAGCTTCTGGGTGCAGCAACGCAACAAGCAGATCGGCATCCGCCGTGCGCTCGGTGCGACGCGCGGGCAGATCCTGCGCTACTTTCAGGTCGAGAACTTCCTGCTCGCGACGATCGGCATCGTGCTCGGCATGCTGCTGGCGTACGGTCTCAACCAGCTGCTGATGTCCCGCTACGAGCTGGGCCGCCTGCCGCTGATGTATCTGCCGATCGGCGCCATCGTGCTGTGGCTGCTTGGGCAGATCGCGGTGTACTGGCCGGCGAAACGCGCGGCGTCGGTGCCGCCGGCCGTGGCGACGCGCAGTATCTGAGTGCGCGCGTCCCTGCATCGCCGGTTGCGTCCATCGCAGCCGGCGACGACCATGCCTGTCGACCTCACACGTCCCCACCGGATATCCAGCGCCTGATGCCCACGATCCTCGTCATCGACGACAACCCCGCCGTCGCCACCGCGCTGGAGGTGCTGTTCTCGTTGCACGACATCGCCTGCGAACACGCGGCGACGCCCGAGGCCGGCATCGCCCGGCTGCAGGCGGGCGGCATCGATCTCGTCGTGCAGGACATGAACTTCCATGCCGACACCACGTCCGGCGACGAAGGCATCGCGCTGTTTGACGCGATCCGGCGGTTCGATCCCGATCTGCCGGTGGTGCTGCTGACCGCGTGGACGCGCCTGGAATCGGCGGTCGAACTGATCCGTTCGGGCGCGGCCGATTACCTCGGCAAGCCGTGGGACGACGGCAAGCTGCTGGCCACCGTGAACACCCTGCTGGAACTGTCCGCGACGCGCCGGGCGCTGGCTGCACGCACGCGCGACGACCGTCGCCGACGCGACGCACTCGCGCAGGGCCGCGATCTGCGCGGCCTGGTCTGGGACGATCCGGCCAGCGAGACCACGCTGTCGCTGGCGCTGCAGGTGGCACGTTCGAATCTGCCGGTGCTGATCACCGGGCCGAATGGCGCCGGCAAGGAAAAGTACGCGGAAATCCTGCATGCGAACTCCGGCGTGCGCGAGGGGCCATTCGTCGCGGTCAACTGCGGCGCCTTGCCGAACGATCTGATCGAGGCGGAGCTGTTCGGCGCGGAGGCCGGTGCCTACACCGGTGCGAATAAGGCGCGCGAGGGGAAATTCGAAGCGGCCGATGGCGGCACGTTGTTCCTCGACGAGGTCGGCACGCTGCCGCCCGCGGGACAGGTCAAGCTGCTGCGCGTCCTCGAAACCGGACGGTTCGAACGGCTCGGCGGCAATCGCGAACGCAGCGTGTCGGTACGCGTGCTCAGTGCGACCAATGCCGACCTGCCGGCGATGATCGCCGACGGCCGGTTCCGCGAAGATCTCTACTATCGGCTCAACGGCATCGAACTGCGATTGCCGCCACTCGCGCAGCGTCCGCGCGACATCCTTCCGCTGGCGCGACATTTTCTCGATGGTCGCAAGCCGCTGTCGGCCGGCGCCGAACGCGCCCTGCTGCAGCACGGCTGGCCGGGCAACGTGCGCGAACTGCGCAATGTGATCCAGCGCGCCGAACTGCTGGCGCGGGAAGCGCAGATCGATGCCCGCGATCTCGCCCTGCCGGCTGCAACGGTAGCGGCCGTCGATGCCGATACCTACGAGCCGGATCGCGCCGAGATCGAAGCGGCACTCGCGCGCAGCGGCGGTGTGCTGGCGCAGGCGGCCAGCGAACTCGGGCTGTCGCGGCAGGCGCTGTACCGGCGCCTCGACCGCCTCGGCATCCGTCGCGACTGACATGCGCTGGCAACAGCGGCTGCCGTTGACGGCTGTGGTCATGGCGATCGCACTGACGCACGTCGCATTGGGCGCGGGAATCGCGGTGATGCTGCTGCGCTGGTGGGCGCCCTGGCTCGCGGTCGCTGCCGCCACGCTGTGCACGGTGCCGTCGCTGGTCTGGCTGCTGCAGCGCGCATTCGCGCCGTCGCATGCGCTGTTCCGCGCACTCGCCGGTACCGTCGCGAGCTACCGCGACAGCGACTACGGCTTCGGTGTGACATGGCAGGGGCGCGGTGCGCTGGGCGACCTCGTCGCCGCGCACAACGAACTCGGCGAGACGCTGCGCGCGCAGCGGCTGTCGCTGGTCCAGCGCGAACTGCTGCTCGACACGATGGTGCAGAACACGCCGGTGGCGATGCTGCTGCTCGATCCCGCCGATCGCGTGGTGCACGCCAACCTCGCCGCGCGCCGCGCGCTCGGTGGCGGTCGCAAGCTGGAAGGCCAGATGTTCTCCGCCCTGCTGGCCGACGCGCCGCCCGCACTCGCGGATGCGTTCGCACGCGGCGGCGATGGGCTGTTCACCATCGGCGATGGCGAGTCGGAGGAAATCCATCACCTGTCGCGCCGGCACTTCCGCTTGAACGGCCGCCGCCACGAACTGCTGCTGCTGCGGCAGATGACGACCGAACTGCGTCGCCAGGAAGTGCAGACCTGGAAGAAGGTCATCCGCGTCATCAGCCACGAACTCAACAACTCGCTGGCGCCCATCGCCTCGCTCGCGCACTCGGGCGCGGAACTGCTGCGTCGCGGGCAGACCGCGCGACTGCCCGACGCGCTGCGCACGATCGAAGAGCGCGCGCGGCATCTGGAAGGCTTCATCCGCGGCTATGCGCATTTCGCCAAGCTGCCGTCGCCGCGCCGCGAACCGATCCGCTGGCGCGCGTTTCTCGACCAGCTGCGGTCGCAGGTCCCGTTCGTGGATGCCGGTCCGATCGACGACGCTTTCACCGCGTCCTTCGATGCCGCCCAGGTCGAACAGGCGCTGTTGAATCTGCTGCGCAATGCGCACGAAGCCGATGGCGATCCCGCCGCCGTCACGCTTGGACTGCGACGCGCCATGGACGGCTGGCGCATCGACGTGCTCGACCGCGGACCCGGCATGAACGAGGCGGTGCTCGCGAACGCGTTGCTTCCGTTCTATTCGACCAAGCGCAACGGCACCGGTCTCGGCCTGGCGCTCGCGCGCGAGATCGCCGAAGCGCACGGCGGCCGCATCGCCCTGCTCAACCGCGAGGGTGGCGGACTCTGCGTGTCGTTGGTGTTGCCGGACTGATCCGCATCCCGGTCGCAGGCGCCACGTTCGGGCAGAATCGAAGGTCCGTTCCGCGGCGATTCCCGATGCGATTCCGACTCCGCACGCTCGCGCTGCTTCTGCTGTGTCTGGCGACTGCACCCGCATTCGCACAACGCGCGAAGAGTCTCGACGCGGTGCCCGGCCTGCTGACGAGTCCGGAAGCAAAGGCCGTCTGGGCCGAACAGATGGAAGGTCGTCCGGCGCCCGATCATCTCGGCACCCGCGAGCTGGCCGGCCTCGATGCCGGGATGCTGCGTCGGCTGCTGGTCCCCGATGTCGCAGACGGCCGCATCGTGCTGCTCGGCGCGCGACGCTGGGTGCAGCATCCCGGTCATGTGGTCGCACTCGTCTGCTATGGCGACGATGCGCCGCGCAGCACGCCCGCGGAGCCGAGTTGCGAGACCGGGGACACCGCGCAGGTGCTCGGTGTGTTGCGTGTCAGCGATGCGGGCGATGCGCAGCTCGTCGCGCGCCTGCGACTCGACGACGGTATCGCGTGGCCGCTGCTCTCCTGGGATGGCGAGCAGCCACTGCGAATGGAAGAGGCTGGCACATCGGCGATCCCCGAACGTTGGGAGCGTTTCGACCTCGCCGCCTATCGTCTGTCGAATGGAGCACCCGCGCTGGGTCTGCGTGGCGGCTGGTCGGAAGGCTACGCCGGCGGCGGCGCTTTTTATTCCGCGCTGTATCTGTTCGAGTTGCGCGGCGACACCTTGAAGCAGGTGTTCGGCGCGGCGATGTCGATGTACCGCGACATCGCCGGCAGCTGGAACGACGACGGTACCCGTGAGCACGACATCGAGGAATGGGCCGGCGTGCTCATCGTCGAACCGCGCGCGCATCACGGCCACCAGGATCTGCGTCTGCGCGAGCGCGGCGGTCGCGGCGGCGATCTCTATCGCTGGTCGCCAACCGCGGATGGCTACCGCCGCGCGGAGTGAGGCTCAGCGCTTCTTCGGTCGCGCCCAGCCCTCGACGACGGTCTGCCGTCCGCGTGCGACGGCGAGCTTGCCGTCCGGCACGTCGTTGACGATCACCGAACCGGCCGCCGTCGTCGCGTCGTGGCCGATGCGCACCGGCGCGACCAGCGCGGCGTTCGAACCGATGAAGGCGCGGTCGCCGATCACCGTCTTCGACTTGTTCACGCCGTCGTAGTTGCAGGTGATCGTGCCGGCGCCGATGTTGCTGCCGGCGCCGATCTCGGCATCGCCGAGATACGTCAGATGATTGGCCTTGCTGCCGACGCCCAGCGTCGTGTTCTTGGTCTCGACGAAGTTGCCGATGTGCACGCCGTCGGCGAGCACGGTACCCGGCCGCAGGCGCGCGAACGGGCCGATGGTGACCGCGCCTTCCGCGCGCACACCGTCGAGATCGCAGTGCGCACGCACTTCGGTGCCGTCCCCCAGGCCGACGTTCTTCAAGCGACAGAACGGCCCCACCCGTACGCCGTCGCCGAGTGCGACCTGCCCTTCGAAGATCACGTCGACGTCGATCTCGACGTCGCTGCCGACGGTGACCTCGCCGCGGATGTCCACGCGCGCCGGATCGGCGAAACGCGCACCGGCCACGCACAGGGCTCGCACCGCGCGCAGCTGCCACGCGCGTTCCAGCTGCGACAGCTGCCAGGGATCATTCGCACCTTCGGCTTCGAGCGGATCGGCAACCAGCACGATCTGCGCGGCGCTGTACTCGTCGGCGGCCATCGCGAACACGTCGGTCAGGTAGTACTCGCCCTGCGCGTTGTCCGACGACAGACGCGTCAGCCACGCCTTGAGCGCCGTGGCTTCGGCGGCGAGGATGCCGGTGTTCACCAGGTCGATGCGGCGCTGCTCGTCGCTCGCATCCTTGTGCTCGACGATCGCGCCGACGTGGCCTTCGGGATCGCGCACGATGCGGCCGTAGCCGGTCGGATCCTCCAGCTGCGCAGCCAGCACCGCGAGCCGCCCTTCGACTGACACCAGATGACGCAGCGTCTCGGCGCGCAGCAGCGGCACGTCGCCGTAGAGCACCAGCACCTGCGCGCCGTCGGGCACGTCGGGCATTGCCTGGCGCACCGCGTGACCGGTGCCGAGTTGTTCGCGCTGCTCGGACCAGTGCAGATCGGGCTGGTCGGCGAACGCGGCCTGCACCTGCTCGCCGCGATGGCCGTAGACGACGTGGATGCCGGCCGGCTCGAGCGCACGCGCGGCTTCGATGACGTGCCACAGCATCGGCCGCCCGGCGATCTTCTGCAGCACCTTGGGCAGCGACGATTTCATGCGCTTGCCCTCGCCTGCGGCGAGGATGACGACGTGCAGGGGTGCGGTCATGGGAGAACTCTGCGTGGAATGCGGAAATTCTAACGGCGGCGCGGGTAGGATGCCGTCGTCCGCCGCCCGACGGCCTGCCCGATTCACGGAGTCGAACCTGCGATGAGCCTGACCCGACAGGGGCGCGACTACCTGGCGATCGGCCTGTTGCAGTGGCTCGTCGACTGGGGCGTCGTCGTCAGCCTGACCCACTTCGGCTTGCCGGTGGCGCCGGCGAACGTCATCGGCCGCATTACCGGAGCGCTGATCGGCTTCTGGCTCAACGGCAAGCTGACATTCGCGGACGACCGCAACACGGTGGGCACGACGCAGTTCCAGCGTTTCATGATCATGTGGGTGTCGACGACATTGTTCAGCACCTGGGCACTGACCCAGATCGACGACGTGCTGGGCCTGCGCTGGGTATGGGTCGCGAAGCCGGCGATCGAACTGGCGCTGGGCGCGGTGGGTTTCGTGCTGTCGCGGTACTGGATCTACAAGCGCTGACGCGAAGCCGCGCCACACGCGCTCGCGTCATGGCGTCGCGGGGGTCTGCACATTCGACTGGCGCAGCATCGGCAGCACGAGATCCAGCGGCAGGGCGCGCACCGTGCCCTGATGGCCCGACACCGTGGTCGCGCGGAACATCGAATTGAGGATCGCCTCCTCGGTGGCATCGGCCACGGCGACGAACAGCGGCGTCATCGCGTCGTTGGACAGCAGCTCGACGCGATGCGTCGCTGCACTGAATGCGCGGCGCACGCCGGGCGCGGTCGAGAACGCGATCACGTAATCGCCCGAACCGTTGCTCATCGATGCGCCGGTACGGCCGAGTCCGATCAATGCACGCGTGGCGAGGCGGCGCAACAGACGCTCGTCGAGCGGTGCGTCGGTCGCGACGACGATCATGATGCTGCCGTCACCGGTCAAAGGCGGCGGCACCTCCGGTGCCAGTGCGAGGTAGGCCTGCGGATCCGGCAGCGCGTCGCCCACCGGCACGCCCGCGACGGTCAGGCGTCCACCGAAGTTGCTCTGCACCAGCACGCCGACGGTGTAGCCGCCGGTGTCGGGCGCGATCCGACGCGAACTCGTGCCGATGCCGCCCTTCCACCCGAACGCGATCGTGCCGGTACCGGCACCGATGCTGCCTTCGTCGACGTTGTTGGTGGAGGCGGTGTCGAGCGCCTCGAACACATGCCGCGCCTGCAGCGGGCGCGCGCGAATGTCGTTGAGGTAACCGTCGTTCGTCTCGCCGACGACAGGATTGATCGAGCGCACCTGTCCCATACCCGGCAGCGCGAGTTGCCGTTCGACGAGAGCATCGGCCGCGCGCCAGACGCCCAGGGTGCCGGTCAACAGGATCGGGGTTTCCAGTTCGCCGAGTTCCTGCACCTGGGTCACGCCCAGCAATTTGCCGAAACCGTTGCCGACGACGATCGCCGCCGGCACGCGCTCGCGGAAGAGATCACCGGGATGCGGCACGATCGCGGTTACGCCAGTGCGCACCGCGTCGCCTTCGATCACGGTGGCATGGCCGACCCGCACACCGGGCACGTCGACGAGTGCGTTGCGCGGTCCCGTGGGCAGCGTGCCGATCACGATGCCGGCCTCGCGCACGCGCGGGCGCAAGGCCTCGGTCGCGAACGCGGACAGCGCCGCCGACAGCAGCGCCGCCGCAACGCAGGCCTTCAGAAGGTGTCGTCCCATCGCATCGCGTCCGCCGCCGTCGATGAGGCCATTGTGGCGCCAGGCCGCGGAAACCGGAATGTGCCGGCCCCGGACACGGAAACGCCGGCACGAGGCCGGCGTTCCAGATGCTGCGTGATGCGACGACTCAGTGCTTGAGGGTCTTGCGCAGACGCTCGAGCGCCTGCAGCTGGACCACGGCCTCGGCCAGCTTCTGCTGGGCCTCGGCGATGTCCATCGCCTCGCCGCGGCCGGCCAGGATGCGCTCGGCCTCGTCCTTGGCAGCCTTCACGGCGGTCTCGTCGATGTCGTCGGCGCGGATCGCGGTGTCGGCCAGGATCGTCACGACCTGCGGCTGCACTTCGAGAATGCCGCCGCCGATCGCGAAGTCGAGCACTTCGCCGTTGGCCTGGGTCACGACGACCTTGCCCGGCTTCAGGCGCGTGATCAGCGGCGCGTGGCGCGGCGCGATGCCGAGCTCGCCGAGCTCGCCGGTGGCCACGACCATGGTCGCCTCGCCGTGGAAGATCTCGGCTTCTGCGCTGACGATGTCGCAACGGATGGTGGTGGTCATGGCGGTCTCGCTCTGCTCGACGTGTAAGGGGTGAAGCGTAAGAACGGGCGCGTGCGGCGCACGCTCAGGAAGTGAGAGGTCAGGTACTGACGCCTGACACCCTCACGCCCTCACGGCTCTCAGGCCGCGATCTTCTTCGCCTTCTCGACCGCTTCGTCGATGCCGCCGACCATGTAGAACGCCTGCTCGGGCAGGTGGTCGTATTCGCCGTCGACGATGCCCTTGAAGCCGCGGATCGTTTCCTTCAGCGGGACGTACTTGCCCGGCGAACCGGTGAAGACTTCGGCCACGTGGAAGGGCTGCGAGAAGAAGCGCTCGATCTTGCGCGCGCGCGACACGGCCTGCTTGTCTTCTTCCGACAGCTCGTCCATGCCCAGGATCGCGATGATGTCCTTGAGCTCCTTGTACTTCTGCAGCGTCGACTGCACGCGCTGGGCGGTGTCGTAGTGCTCGTTGCCGATGACGTTCGGGTCCATCTGGCGGCTGGTCGAGTCCAGCGGATCGACGGCCGGGTAGATGCCGAGCGAGGCGATGTTGCGGCTCAGCGTCACCGTCGAATCGAGATGGGCGAAGGTCGTCGCCGGCGACGGGTCGGTCAGGTCGTCCGCGGGCACGTAGACGGCCTGGATCGAGGTGATCGAGCCCGACTTCGTCGAGGTGATGCGCTCCTGCAGCACGCCCATTTCCTCGGCGAGCGTCGGCTGGTAACCCACGGCCGACGGCATGCGGCCGAGCAGCGCCGACACTTCGGTACCGGCCAGCGTGTAGCGGTAGATGTTGTCGACGAACAGCAGCACGTCCTTGCCCTTGCCGGACGCGTCCTTCTCGTCGCGGAAGTACTCGGCCATCGTCAGGCCGGTCAGCGCGACGCGCAGGCGGTTGCCCGGCGGCTCGTTCATCTGGCCGTAGACCATCGCCACCTTGTCGAGGACGTTGGAGTCCTTCATCTCGTGGTAGAAGTCGTTGCCCTCACGGGTACGCTCGCCCACGCCGGCGAACACCGACAGGCCTTCGTGCGCCTTGGCGATGTTGTTGATCAGTTCCATCATGTTGACGGTCTTGCCGACGCCGGCGCCGCCGAACAGGCCGACCTTGCCGCCCTTGGCGAAGGGACACATCAGGTCGATGACCTTGATGCCGGTTTCCAGCAGCTCGGTGGACGAGGACTGGTCTTCGTACGACGGCGCCGACCGGTGGATTTCCCAGTGGTCGGTGGCTTCGACCGGACCGGCTTCGTCGATCGGGCGACCCAGCACGTCCATGATGCGGCCGAGCGTGCCCGGGCCGACCGGCACCGAGATGCCGCGGTCGGTGTTGGTCGCGATCAGGTTGCGCTTCAGGCCGTCGGTGGAACCGAGCGCGATCGCGCGCACGATGCCGTCACCGAGCTGCTGCTGCACTTCCAGCGTGATCTCCGTGCCTTCGACCTTCAGTGCGTCGTAGACCCTCGGTACTTCGTTGCGCGCGAACTCGATGTCGACGACCGCGCCGATGATCTGAACGATCTTGCCCTGACTCATTGCTGCATTCCTCTAGAAGAATTCTGGTGCGCGTACGGATCAGACCGCTGCGGCGCCGCCGACGATCTCGGAGATTTCCTGGGTGATCGCCGCCTGGCGGGCCTTGTTGTAGACCAGCTTGAGCGTGTCGATCAGCTTGGTGGCGTTGTCGCTCGCGGACTTCATCGCGACCATGCGTGCGGCATGTTCGGAAGCCACGTTCTCCATCACCGCCTGGTACACGAGCGATTCGATGTAACGCGTCAGCACGTGGCCGAGCACCGATTCGGCGTCCGGCTCGTAGATGTAGTCCCAGTCGTGCTTGACCACCTGCGCCTCGGCGGCCGGCAGCGGCAGCAGCTGGTCGAAGCTGGCCTTCTGGGTCATCGTGTTGACGAAGTGGTTGTAGGCGAGGAACACCCGGTCGACGCGGCCGTCGGTGTAGCCGTCGAGCATCACCTTGATGATGCCGACCAGCTGTTCGACTTCCGGCGTGTCGCCGATGTGGGTGACGCTGGCGACCATGTCCACCTTCAGGCGGCGGAAGAACACCGTCGCCTTCTGGCCGATGGTCACCACGTCGACCTGCACGCCCTTGTCCTGCCAGGCGCGGATCTCGCCGAGCAGCTTGCGGAACATGTTGTTGTTCAGACCGCCGGCCAGGCCGCGATCCGAGGACGCGACGATGTAACCGACGCGCTTGACCTCACGCTCGACCAGGTACGGATGCTGGAACTCGGAGCTGGCCTGGGCGAGATGCCCGATCAGCTGCTTCATCGCGTTCGCATACGGGCGCGATGCCTTCATCCGATCCTGCGCCTTGCGGATCTTCGACGCGGAGACCATCTCGAGCGCGCGCGTCACCTTGCGGGTGTTCTGCACGCTCTTGATCTTCGTCTTGATTTCTCTGCCGCCTGCCATATCCGCTCGCTTTGCTCGCTTGAGTGAGGGGGTGAAGGGAGCGCCCGCGACGCGGGCTCAGACGTCAGTGGACGCGAAACGCGCGACCTCTGACCCCCTCACTCCTGACCTTCTGACGCCTTACCAGCTACCGGTGGCCTTGAACTCGGAGATGCCCTGCTTGAAGGCGCCTTCGATCTCGTCGTTCCAGCCGCCGGTCTGGTTGATCTTGCCGACCAGCTCGCCCGCGGTGTTGTCGAAGTGCGCGTGCAGGCCTTCTTCGAACGCGAGCAGCTTGGCGACCGGCACGTCGTCGAGATACCCCTCGTTGACGGCGTAGATCGTCAGCGCCTGGTGCGCGATCGACATCGGCTTGTACTGCTTCTGCTTCATCAGCTCGGTGACGCGCTGGCCGCGCTCGAGCTGCTTGCGGGTGGCTTCGTCGAGATCCGAGGCGAACTGCGCGAACGCGGCCAGCTCACGGTACTGCGCGAGCGAGATACGGATGCCGCCCGAGAGCTTCTTGATGATCTTGGTCTGCGCCGAGCCACCGACGCGCGACACCGAGATACCGGCGTTCACGGCCGGGCGGATGCCGGCATTGAACAGGTCGGTTTCCAGGAAGATCTGGCCGTCGGTGATCGAGATCACGTTGGTCGGCACGAACGCCGAGACGTCGCCGGCCTGCGTTTCGATGATCGGCAGCGCGGTCAGCGAACCGGTCTTGCCGGTCACGGCGCCATTGGTGAACTTCTCGACGTACTCCTCGGACACGCGCGCGGCGCGCTCGAGCAGACGGGAGTGCAGGTAGAACACGTCACCCGGATACGCTTCGCGGCCCGGCGGACGCTTGAGCAGCAGCGAGATCTGGCGGTAGGCGACGGCCTGCTTGGACAGATCGTCGTACACGATCAGCGCGTCTTCGCCGCGGTCCATGAAGTACTCGCCCATGGTGCAGCCGGCGTAGGCACTGATGTACTGCATCGCGGCCGATTCGGACGCGGTGGCGGCGACGACGACGGTGTGCGCGAGCGCGCCGTTCTCTTCGAGCTTGCGCACGATGTTGGCGACGGTCGAGGCCTTCTGGCCGATCGCCACGTAGACGCACTTGATGCCGGTCGACTTCTGGTTGATCACGGCGTCGATCGCCATTGCGGTCTTGCCGGTCTGGCGGTCACCGATGAGCAGCTCGCGCTGGCCGCGGCCGATCGGGATCATCGAGTCGACCGACTTGTAGCCGGTCTGCACCGGCTGGTCGACCGACTTGCGCCAGATCACGCCCGGCGCGACGCGCTCGACCGGCGCGCTGAGCTTGGCGTCGATCGGGCCCTTGCCGTCGATCGGCTCGCCCAGCGCGTTGACGACGCGGCCGAGCATTTCCGGACCCACCGGCACCTCGAGGATGCGGCCCGTGGTCTTGGCCACGTCGCCTTCGCGCAGGTGCTCGTAGTCACCCAGCACCACGGCGCCGACCGAGTCGCGCTCGAGGTTGAGGGCGAGTGCGAACGTGTTGTTCGGCAGTTCGATCATTTCGCCCTGCATCACGTCGGCCAGGCCGTGCAGACGCACGATGCCGTCGGCGACCGAGGTCACGGTGCCTTCGTTGCGCGATTCGGCGCTCAGCTTGACCTTCTCGATGCGGGACTTGATCAGCTCGCTGATCTCGGAAGGATTGAGTTGCGTGGTAGCCATCGGGGGTTCCCTTGAGCCGGCGTTGCCGCCGACGTTGCAATTGAAAATCGTGTCAGTGCGTCAGCGCGGACTGCAGGCGCGCCAGCTTGCCCTTGAGCGAGCCGTCGATCACCACGTCGCCCGCCGAGATCACCGCGCCGCCGATCAGCGATGCGTCCACGGCCGTTTCGACCTGGACTTCGCGACCGAAACGACGTTTGAGCGCGGCGCGGATCTGTTCCACTTCTGCGTCCGGCAGCTCGGCTGCCGACGTCACCGTCGCCAGCACGATGTGCTCGGCTTCGGCACGCAGTTCTTCGTACTGGCCGGCAATCTCCGGCAACTGCGCGAGACGGCCGTTGCTGGCCAGCAGCGTGAGGAAGCCGGCGAATTTCTCGTCGGCGCCCTCCGGTGCGAGCAGCGCGACGGCATCGTCGTGCGACAGCGCCGGGTGGCCGAGCAGCGCGGCCGCCTGCGGATCGGCAGCGACGCGGGCCGAGAACGCGAGCGCGTCCGACCACGGCGCGAACTGGCCGCCGTCACGCGCGATCGCGAACGCGGCGCGGGCATACGGACGGGCGATCGTCATGGCCTGGCTCATCGGACTCAGATCTCCGCGGCGAGTTCGTCGAGCAGCGCCTTGTGGGCGTTGGCGTCGATCTCACGCTTGAGCAGACGCTCGGCGCCGGTCACCGCCAGGCTGGAGACCTGACGACGCAGCTCTTCGCGTGCACGGGTGGCCGAGGCCTGGAGTTCGGCGTCGAACATCGCCTTCTGGCGCAGGCCCTCGGTGACCGCTTCGGCCTTGGCGGCCTCGACGATCTGGGTGCCACGCTGGTGGGCCTGTTCGATGATCTCGTTGGCCTTCGCACGCGCGGCCTTGAGTTCCTCGTTGGCGGTTTCCTGGGCCTGCGCGAGGGCGCGCTGGCTGTTGTCCGCCGCGGCCAGACCTTCGGCGATCTTCTTCTGGCGCTCCTCGATGGCACTGAGCAGCGGCGGCCAGATCTTGGTCGCGATGATCCAGATCAGACCGGCGAACGCCAGTGCCTGGGCAATTAGGGTCAGACCGATATTCATGGGCTTGTGACTGCCTGTCGTGAAGGGTTGGGCGCGCGGACGCGCCCCCTGTCATCCACCGGTGCGGTCATGCGCGAGGCACGCACCGCAACCGGAACGCCGGGCGGCTGGATCAGCCCGCGAGCTGCGCGGCGACCGGGCCGATGAACGGCGAAGCGAACGCGAACAGCAGGCCGACTGCGACCGAGATGATGAACGCGGCGTCGATCAGGCCGGCGGTGATGAACATGCGGACCTGCAGCACCGGGATCAGCTCGGGCTGGCGCGCGGCCGACTCGAGGAACTTGCCGGCCATGATGGCCAGGCCCAGACCCGCACCCAGCGCAGCCAGGCCGATCATGATGCCGATGGCCAGAACGGTCGAAGCCTGGATCTGGGCGAACGAGGTCAGTGCGATTTCCATTGTTTTCTCCGGAGCGGATTGCTTGGTAAGGGTGGAACCAGGGATTGGGGTGTTACGAAAGCGGTGTCACGTGATGCCGGCGATCAGTGGTCGTCTTCAGCCAGGCTGAGGTAGACGATCGACAGCATCATGAAAATGAAGGCCTGCAGCGGAATGACCAGCAGGTGGAACAGCATCCAGCCCAGGCCGAGCACGCCGCCGCCGAGCACGCCCAGCAGGCTCGCGCCGCCGAGGACCCAGATCAGCAGGAACACGATCTCGCCGCCGAACATGTTGCCGAACAGTCGCATCGCCAGCGAAATCGGCTTGCTCAGCCACTCGACGATGTTGAGGATCAGGTTGAACGGCACCATCCACTTGCCGAACGGTGCGAACAGGAACTCCTTCGACATGCCGCCGATGCCCTTGGCACGCAGCGCGAAGAAGATCGTCAGGAAGAACACGCTGATCGACAGGCCGAGCGTCGCGTTGACGTCGGCGGTCGGCACCGGCTTCCAGTAATGCACGCCCAGCAGCTCGAGCGGCTTGGCGATGAAGTCCGCCGGAATCATCTTCAGCAGATTCATCAGCAGGATCCAGAAGAACAGCGTGATCGCGATCGGCGTCACGAGCTTGCTGGAGCCGTGGTACGTGTCGCGGGCCTGCTTGTCGACGAACTCCAGGCAGATCTCCACGAACGCCTGCCACTTGCCCGGCACGCCGGCGGTGGCCTTGCGGGTCGCCATCCAGAATGCGAACACCATCAGGCCGCCCATCAGCAGGGCGGTGATCAGCGTGTCCACGTGCAGCGTCCAGAAGCCGCCTTCGCCGGTCGACGCGGTCAGGTTCTGCAGGTGGTGCTGGATGTAGCTGGTTGGGGTCAGTTCCGCATCAGCTGCCATAAGATCGAAAACCCTGCCTGTGATTGGTTCAGTGCCTGGCCAGAGGCCGGGACATTGCGAGCAACTGCGCGAAGAGCGCGACGATGACCCCGGCGAGCATCGGAACCGGCGACAACCCCGCCATTCCCACGCCCAGCAGCAGAACCGCCACCACCACGACCCACTTCAACGCCACCCCTGCCAGCAGCCGCGCGAGCGCGCCTGTCGACGGATTGGCACCACCCCCCAGCGCGATGACGCTCGACAGCCAGCCCCCGAGTGCGATCGCCGCACCGCCGAGACCCGCCGCCAGCGCCCAGTCGGCTCCCTTTGCGAGGAAGGCGAGCGCCGTCACCGCGACTGCGACCGCCTGCCAGGCGATTGCGCGCTGTGCCAGCCGCCGACCCACTGCGACGGACGTCAACACTTCAAAGGATTCCACTGTCTGGAGGACACGGGGGCGTCGAAACGGCCCCGTCGAGCCGCAAAAGTATAGCAGCGGCGTCATTTGACCCACAACCGGCGGAGGTCCTGTTTCGGAATCCGCCGCACATCGGCCCCGGGCGGCGCCCCCGGCGACTGCGCATTCACAATTTTCCGTGGATTTATTCGCGTTCGGCCGGAACTTCCGCCCGCCGGGCGAGTCGTATCTGTGTGTCCGATCTGCCGTCCTTCCTCGTCGGTCCCGTCTGCAGATCGTCACCCCGAGCCCCGGCCCGCCCGCCGGGGCTCTTTTTTTTGTGCGCCACGCCCGCCTCGCGTCGGGAACGGAAGCGAACGTCGGTCACATGACGACTTCACGTCGGAAAGACTGCGGTTTAACGAACATCGCACGCCTCTCCCAGGAAGACTCCCCGATGTCACGACCCGCGTCCCGCTTCGCCCTTGCCCTGCTCTCCACTGCCATCCTCGCCACCTTCGCCACCGCGGCGCAGGCGCAGAGCCGTGACGACCGCTTCGTGCTGCGCCTGAGCGCGTTCAATCCGGAAGCCGAACTGGGCTTCTCCGGCGACGGCACGGTCACCGACGGCAGCGACACCGCGACCTTCGGCTTCGACGAAAGCTTCGACACCGGCCGCGAATGGCGTCCGCGCGGCGCGATCGGTTTCCGCATCAGCGACCGCCAGGCACTGATCGGCAATTTCTACGACTACCGCCGCGACGAAACCTGGGAATACGGCGGCAACGTGCTCGACACCGGCACGATCATCCCGGGCGGCGACGCGATCGAGATTCCGGGCGCGCGCATCGACGGGCGCCTGTCGTTCCGCCTGGCGAACCTCAATTACGAATACGCCGTCGTCAAGAACGACAGCTTCGAGTGGGGCCTGGGCCTGGGCGTGACCTACGCCAAGCTCGAAGCCACCGCCAACGGCGCCTCGACCGGCACCGATCTGCTGGATCCCGAATTCGAGAGCGTGGGCTGGGAGCGCGACGGCGTGTCGCCGGGCCTGCACACCCGCCTGACCTGGACGCCGGCCGAGCGCTGGACCGTCGGTCTGGAAGCGCAGTATCTGGATACGACCTGGGGCAACATCCTCGACGAGGAAGGCCACTTCGAGCGCGGCGGCCTGCTGGTCGAATACATGGTCAGCGAGCGCGTCGGCATCCACGTCGGCTACGACTGGTTCCGCCTGAAGCTCAAGGACCAGTACCGCGGCACCGCGCGCGCGCCGGACGGCATCGACGCAGGTCCGTTCCCGTACTCGGGCAACGTGACCGGCGATCTGAAGGTCCACGGCCCGATGGCCGGCGTGACGTTCCGCTTCTGAGTGCAAGCACCGATCCGCGCGCCGGACGACACGGCGCGCGGACATGGAAAAGCCCCGGCATGCCGGGGCTTTTTCGTTGGCGTGGACGTGCTGTCCCGCGCGCTTACTTCTTCTTCGGGATGTACAGGTCGGTGATCGTGCCGTCGAACACTTCGGCCGCCATCGCCACCGATTCGCTGAGCGTGGGATGCGGATGGATGGTGTGGCCGATGTCGGCGACTTCGGCGCCCATCTCGATCGCCAGACCGGCTTCGGCGATCAGATCACCCGCATGCACGCCGACGATGCCGGCGCCGACGATGCGATGCGTGGCCTCGTCGAAGATCAGCTTGGTGAAGCCCTCGGTGCGGCCGATGCCGATCGCGCGACCGCTGGCCGCCCACGGGAACTTGCCCACGCCGACTTTCAGGCCCTTGGCCTTGGCTTCGGTCTCGGTGATGCCGACCCACGCGATTTCCGGATCGGTGTAGGCGACCGACGGAATCACCCGCGCCACCCATTCCTTCTTCTCGCCGGCGGCGACTTCGGCCGCGAGCTTGCCCTCGTGCGTGGCCTTGTGCGCCAGCATGGGCTGGCCGACCAGATCGCCGATTGCGAAGATGTGCGGCACGTTGGTACGCATCTGCGCGTCGACGGCGATGAAACCGCGATCCGACACGCGCACGCCGGCCTTGTCGGCGGCGATCTTGCCGCCGTTCGGCGTGCGGCCTACGGCCACCAGCACGCGGTCGAAGGTCCTCGTCTCCGGAATGCTCTCGCCTTCGAACACGACGTCGATACCGGTCTTGGCAGCTTTCGCTTCGACGACCTTGGTCTTGAGGTGCGCGGACACGCCCTGCTTCTTCAGGCGATCGGCGAGCGGCTTGACCAGATCCTTGTCGGCGCCGGGCATCAGCTGGTCGGCGAGCTCGACCACGGTCACCTCCGAGCCGAGCGCGTGATAGACCGTCGCCATCTCCAGACCGATGATGCCGCCGCCGACGACGAGCAGCTTCTTCGGCGTTTCGGCCAGTTCCAGCGCGTCGGTCGAATCCATGACGCGCGGGTCGTCCCACGGGAAGCCGGGGAGCTTCAGCGCCTGCGAACCGGCGGCGATGATGCACTGCTCGAAACGCACGAGCTGGGTCTTGCCGTCGCTGCCGGTGACTTCGATCTCGTTTGGCGACACGAACAGGCCTTCGCCGGTGACCACGCGCACCTTGCGCTGCTTGGCCATGCCGGTCAGGCCCTTGGTCAGCTGGCCGACCACTTTTTCCTTGTAACCGCGCAGCTTGTCGAGGGCGATCGTCGGCGCGCCGAAGTCGACGCCGTAGTCGCTGGCGTGCTTGGCCTGGTCGATGACCTCGGCCGCGTGCAGCAGCGCCTTCGACGGAATGCAGCCGACGTTGAGGCAGACGCCGCCGAGCGTCTCGTAGCGCTCGATCAGCACGGTGTCGAGGCCGAGATCGGCCGCGCGGAATGCGGCGGTGTACCCACCGGGGCCGGAGCCGAGCACGACGATGCGGCATTCGACATCGGCCTGGCGGCCGGACGACGGTGCGGCCTTGACCGCTTCGGGTTCGGCCGGCGCCGCGGGTGAACGCGCGACCGGCGGATTGCTGCCGGGCGCGTCGCTCTTCTTCGCCGGCGCGTCTGCCTTCTTCTCGGGCGCGGTGGCGTTCGCGTCGGCGGCAGGCGCATCGCCCGCGCCTTCGACTTCGATCACCGCGACCACGCTGCCTTCCGACAGCGTGTCGCCGACCTTGACCTTCAATTCCTTGATGACGCCCGCGCTCGAAGCCGGCACTTCCATCGTGGCCTTGTCCGATTCCAGCGTGACCAGGCTCTGGTCCTTGGCGACGGTCTCGCCGACGGCGACCAGCACCTCGATCACCGGCACGTCGTCGTAGCCGCCGATGTCGGGGACTTTCACTTCGAGGGTCTGGGCCATCACGGGTTCTCCGGAGTCTGTTGCGTGGGGTCCGACGCCGCGATGCGCGACGCCGGGCGGCGGGCCCAGGTCAGCGAATACAGATCGTGGCGGCGGTCGTTGAGGTTCTGCACGGTGCCGTCGTTGCGGGCGACGACGAGATCGTTGAGACGCAGGTCGGCGAACGCGACCTGCTCGACGTTCGGCGTGGTGTCGGCGGCGATGCCGTCACGCGCGAACGGGAAATCGCAGGGCGTCAGGATGCAGCTCTGCGCGTACTGGATGTCGAAGTTGTTGACGCCCGGCAGATTGCCGACGTTGCCCGACAACACCACGTAACACTGGTTCTCGACGGCGCGCGCCTGCGAGCAGTAGCGCACGCGCAGATAGCCTTCGCGGGTGTCGGTGCAGAACGGCACGAACAGGATCATCGCGCCCTGGTCGACCAGATGGCGGCCGAGTTCGGGGAACTCGCTGTCGTAGCAGATCATGACGCCGATCGGCCCGCAGTCGGTCATGATCGCCCGCGCGCTGTCGCCGCCGCCGATGCCCCACCAGGTGCGCTCGTTGGGCGTGGGATGCAGCTTGTCGCGCGTGTGCAGCGAGCCGTCGCGCAGGGCGACGTAGCAGATGTTGCGCACTTTCGCGTCGGGGCCGTCACTGGTCCGCGTGGGATGCGAGCCGCCGATGATGTTGATGTTGTGGCGCACCGCCAGTTCGCTGAGCAGCGTCGCGAAACGCTCGGTGTACCCCGTCAGCGCGAGCAGCGAATCCTGCGGCGACAGCGGCTTGTTCTCCACCGACAGCAGCTGCAGCGTGAAGAGCTCCGGGAACACGACGAAATCGGCGCGGTAATCGGCGGCGATGTCGACGAAGTACTCGACCTGGGTGGCGAATTCCTCGAACGATCCCACGCGGCGCTGCTGGTACTGCACGGTCGCCACGCGCACCGAATCGGGCAGCTGGCGCGCGGTGCCGGTGGTGCGCACGTTCGGATCGATCTTGGGATTGCGCCACACCAGATGCGCGGCGTAGCCGCGCGATTCGCGGTCGGCCGGCTGGTAGTTGCGCAGCAGGCCGATGAACTCGAACCCGTTGCTGAGCTGGAAGCTCAGCGCGCGGTCGCGGATGCGGCCTGCGCGCACGTCGGCGACATACGCGTGCGCATCGTTGCCGTACGCCTTCGCGCGGCGCGAGAAGCCCGGCAGGCGACCGCCGAATACGATGCCCTTGAGACCGAGTTCCTGGCACAGCCGCTTGCGCAGTTCGTACAGCCGACGGCCGATGCGCAGGCCGCGGTACGCGGGATCCACGCAGACTTCCATGCCGTAGAGCCAGTCGCCGGTGGTCAGATGGCGCGCGCCATACCCACCGCCCGAAATCTCGGTCCAGCGGTGCGGCGCCATGGCGCTCGCTTCGTCGATCCGGAACGTCGCGCAGTAGCCGACCGCGACGTCCTCGTAGCACGCGACGAACACGCCCTGCGGGAACTGCGCGATCTGGCCGGTGAGCATCTCGGCGGTGTAACCGCCTTCCTCGCCGTAGACCGTGTCCGACAGCGCGACGATCGCCGGAATGTCGGCGACCGTCGCATGGCGGACGGTCAGCCGCGCTTTCTCTCGCGTGGTGTCGCTGGTCACCGGCACGCTTACAGCAGCACGCGACGCATGTCGCCGAGCAGCTGCGCCAGCGTCGCGGTGAAGCGCGCCGCGGCGGCGCCATCGATCACGCGGTGGTCGTAGGACAGCGACAGCGGCAGGGTCAGGCGCGGCTGGAAGGCCTTGCCGTCCCAGACCGGCTTCATCGCCGACTTCGACACGCCGAGGATCGCGACTTCCGGCGCGTTGACGATCGGCGTGAAGCTGGTGCCGCCGATGCCGCCGAGCGAGCTGATCGAGAAACAGCCACCCTGCATGTCGGCCGGGCCGAGCTTGCCGTCGCGCGCCTTCTTCGCCAGCGCGGACATCTCCTGCGAGATCTCCATGACGCCCTTTTTGTCGGCATCGCGGATCACCGGGACGACGAGGCCGTTGGGCGTGTCGGCGGCGAAGCCGATGTGGAAGTACTTCTTGAGCGTCAGGTTCTCGCCGGTCGCGTCGAGCGAGCTGTTGAAACGCGGGTACTGCTTGAGCACCGCGACCGAGGCCTTGATCAGGAACGCGAGCATGGTCAGCTTGACGCCGGCCTTCTCGTTTTCCTTGTTGAGCTGCACGCGCAGCGCTTCGAGGTCGGTGATGTCGGCATCGTCGTGCTGCGTGACGTGCGGAATCATCGCCCAGTTGCGCGCGAGGTTGGCCGCCGAGATCTTCTGGATGCGGCCCAGCTCCTGGACCTCGATCTCGCCGAACTTGGCGAAATCGACCTTCGGCCACGGCAGCAGGTTGAGACCGCCACCCGCCGCTGCCGGCGCACCGGAAGCGGCCTTCGCGCCACCGCCCTGCAGCGCGCTCTTGACGAAGGACTGCACATCCTCGCGGAGGATGCGGCCGCCCTTGGCGCTGCCCTTGAGCTGGGTCAGATCGACGCCGAGCTCGCGTGCGAAAAGGCGCACCGCCGGGCTGGCGTACGGCACCTTGTCGGGGAAGATCGCATCGGCATCGAACCGCACCGGCGGATTGCCACCGCCCGGCGCGCGATGCGCGATCGAGGCTTCGGCGATCTTGTCGGGCTTGGCCTGCGCCGCCACCGGCTCGATCGTGTTGTCATCGGTGCCCTTGGCCGGCGCGGCGGCCGGTGCGGACGCCTCGGCAGGCGCATCGCCCGCGGCTTCGATGATCGCGACCACGGCGCCTTCCGACAGCGTGTCGCCAACCTTGACCTTCAGTTCCTTGATGACGCCGGCGACCGCGGCCGGCACTTCCATCGTCGCCTTGTCCGATTCGAGCGTGATCAGGCCCTGGTCTTTCTCGACCGTGTCGCCGACCGCGACCAGCACTTCGATCACCGGCACGTCGTCGTAGCCGCCGATGTCGGGCACCTTCGATTCCTGCGTCCCGCCACCGCCCGATTGCGCCTTCGGCGCCTCGGCCTGCGCGACCGGTGCGGCTTTTTCGGCGGCAGGCGTGTCGGCAGCCTTCGGCGCGTCGGTCTTCGCGGGCGCGTCGGCCTTCGCCGGCGTCTCCGCCTGGGCACCGCCGCCCTCGGCCTCGATGATCGCGACCACGCCGCCTTCCGACAGCGTGTCGCCGACCTTGACCTTCAGTTCCTTGATCACGCCCGCGAACGGCGCCGGCACTTCCATCGTGGCCTTGTCCGATTCGAGCGTGACCAGCCCCTGGTCGACCGACACCGTATCGCCGACGGCGACCAGCACCTCGATCACCGGGACATCGTCAAACCCGCCAATGTCGGGAACGCGTGCTTCTTTCAGGTCGGCCATGCGGCCCTCCGGGCATCTCGTGACCCGCTATTGTGCGGCCCAGCCGGGTTTGCGCCAACTGTTGCATCGCGTACGGACGCGCATGGCAGCGCGTTCGCGCGCGCGCCAGCCGTCGATGACGGAACGCTGCGTCGCGATCATGGCGTTCGACGTGCGTACATGCATTTTCCGGCGCTTGCATCGCGCGGAAGTCGCATCGGCAGGCACTCGCGGATGAACCACGCAATCGGGTTCCCGAAGACCTCGTGAAGCGTTGCGAACGCTTCAGAAATCGCAAATCGCGGATTCAGCTTTCGATTGCGAGCATGGCGCCGCCTTCCCGCAGAGGAAGGTCGCAGCGCTGCCCCCGCACGCCGCGACATGCCGCAACGCTGGACCCGCCACACGGTCCGGCCTTCAAGAAGGAGCACACCCCATGCTGAAGTCCAACAAGCGCGTTCTTGCCTTTGCCACCCTGGCCAGCTTTGCCGTCTCGTCGGTCGCGTTCGCCCAGGACGCCGGTGACACCGCGTCCGGCAAGCGCTTCTCGGTCGTCGGCGGCGCCACCCTGCTCGAGCCGACCAACCGCAGTGCCAACGACGGCGTCGAAGTCGACGGCGGCCCGGCGCCGACCGCATCGGTGTCGTACAACTTCACCGACAACATCAGCGCCGAACTGTGGGGAGCGCTCGACAAGTTCGATCACCGCGTCCGCAACGACGCCGGCAAGGTCGGCACCGTCGAGCAGCAGCCGATCGCGCTGAGCGGCCAGTACCACTTCGGCCAGGCCGACAACACCTTCCGCCCGTTCGTGGGTCTGGGCTATCACCACTCCAACATCAGCGGTGAAGACCTCAACCCCGGTGGCGAGCACGTCAGCCTGTCCACCCCGAAGGGCGCGATCGGCACGGTCGGCGTCGACATGAACATCACCCCCACCTGGTTCGCCCGCGCCGATGCGCGTTACCTGCGCAGCCGCGCCGATGTGAACCAGGCCGGCGTGTCCACCGGTCAGGAGCTGAAGCTCGACCCGTGGACCGTGGGTGTCGGTATCGGCGCACGTTTCTGATCTCTCTCCCCAGAGTCGTGCACCAGGAAAGGCCCGCTTCGGCGGGTCTTTTTTTATGCGGCATTTCGATGCGTACGGTGCGCACGCTTGGCGGTTACAGCCAGCGCCCCAGCCGCCACTGCAGCAGCACCGCGTACATCGCGTGATAGCCGACCACGAGCCCGGCGACCGCGAACAGGCCGGCCGGCTCGCCGAGCGGCCCCCACGCCGCGAGCGCCGCGTAGTCGCCGCGCATGCGCTCCCAGGCCTGCCAGATACCGGCGAACACGCGCGCGACGACGACCAGCGTCAGCGCCAGCACCAGCCAGCGGTTCGGCGTGTACCAGACCTGGCCGGGACGATGCTCGACGCGCGTCAGCGCCCAGCCCAGACCCCCGAGCGCCAGTCCGGCGAGCACGCCCAGCGCGGCGTACGGAAACGCGTGATCGACGAACAGCTGGGCGATGCCCATGCCGCCGAGGAACACCAGCGCGGATGCCGGAATCAGCCAGGCATTGAGCCGGGTCAGCCAGCGCGGCGGACGCCGGCGCGAGGTGCCGACGCGATAGCGGTTCCACAGCGCCAGCGGCCACAGCAGAAGCAGCAACGCGAAGATGGCGAGCGGGACCACGGCGAGCAACAGAAGAGGCATGGCGGTGTCGCGGATTCCGGCGTGTCCAGTGCGGCATGATCGGCGATCCAGCGCGCGACCACGATGAAAAAGTGGCGCCTAGGGCCGCGGCGTGCCGTCGAGGCGCTTGATCTCGGCGTCCACCGTCCCGGCATCGGACAGCACTTTCTCGCGGCGGAACATGTACAGCCCGCTGGCGACGATGATGCCGGCGCCCAGCCACGTCATGCCGTCGGGCAGCACCTGCCAGACGAACAGATCCAGCAGCACCACCCACAGCAGCGCGGTGTACTCCAGCGGCGCGACCTGGCTCGCTTCGCCGAGCCGGAACGCGTGCGTCAGCCCGACCTGCCCCAGCGCACCGGTCACGCCGATCAGTGCGAGCACCCACCAGTGTTCGCGCTGCAGCGGCTGCCAGTCCGGCCACGCCAGCACGCCGGCGAACACCGCCATCAGCACCAGGAACCAGAACACCAGCGCCTCGGGGCTGTCGCGCTGCGCGAGCTTGCGCACGGTGATCGAGGCGATCGCGTAGCACAGCGCGCCACCGACGACCGACAGCCCGGCCAGCGTCGCCATGCCCTCGCCGGTCGGCCGCAACACGACCAGCACACCGACCACGCCGAGCGCGATCGCGGTCCAGCGCCGCGGCCCGACCTTCTCGCCGAGCAACGGCACCGCCAGCGCGGTGACCATCAGCGGCGACACGAACACGATGGCGTACGCAGTCGACAGCGGCATCCGCGCCAGCCCGTAGACGAAGCCGGCGATCATGCCGACGCCCAGGATCCCGCGCAGCAGGTGCAGCGGCCAGTGGATGCGCAACAGACTCCCCGCGCGCCCGCGCAGCAGCAGCCAGCCGACGATCAGCGGCAGCGTCGCCAGACTGCGGAAGGTCGCGACCTGGAACGCGGAATAGTCGTTCGCGATCCACTTCATTCCCGCGTCCATGCCGGCGAACGCGAGCACGGCGAACAGCATCCACAGCGCGGCGGCGCGGGCATCGGTGGGAGCGGAAGAAGCGGACATGACGATGGGCGAGGCGGTGGTGCGGATGCGCATCCTCGCATGGGCGGCCGAGGTGGGCTAAGCCGGGACGTGCTGAATTTTCTTCACCATCCAGCCGATCGCCGATCAGCATTGCGCCTACGCAAGCAGCCAGCTGAAGCCCTCCCCCGCACTGCGGGGGAGGGTTGGGTGGGGGCGAACCCCGAGTTCGGCACTGCCCCCTCGTGCGAGTTCGTCGGTGAGAGCGCGCCCGGTGCATTGCGCCGGCACGCAAGGTTCGCCCCCGTCCCGACCTGCCCGGCCCGGCGAAGCACGCCGGACATTCGATCGATCCACGCGGCGGTGCCGCGCAAGCGGACCACTCTCATCCCCCTCTCGCGAGGGAAGGTGCAGGGCTCTCAGCCCTTCAGCGTCGCCGTATCGATGACGAACCGGTAGCGCACGTCGCCCTTGAGCATGCGCTCGTAGGCGGTGTTGATGTCGGCGATGCCGATGCGCTCGATGTCGGAGACGATGCCGTGTTCGGCGCAGAAGTCGAGCATCTCCTGGGTCTCGCGGATGCCGCCGATCAGCGAACCGGTCAGGCGACGGCGCTGCATGATCAGTGCGCCGGCGGCGACCGGTGCCGGCTGGTCCGGCACGCCGAGCAGGATCATCGTGCCGTCGACCTTCAGCAGCGACAGATAGACGTTGTAGTCGTGCGGCGCGGAGACGCTGTCGACGATGAAGTCGAAGGTCTTGGCCAGCGTCTTGAATGTGGCTTCGTCACGCGTCGCGGCGAAATCGTGCGCGCCGAGCTTCAGGGCGTCATCGCGCTTGGATTCGGACGTGCTGAGCACGGTCACGCGCGCGCCCATCGCCACGGCGAACTTCACCGCCATGTGGCCGAGGCCACCGAGGCCGACCACGGCCACCGCGTCACCGGCCTTGACGCCGAAGTGGCGCAGCGGCGAATACGTGGTGATGCCGGCGCATAGCAGCGGCGCCGCGGCGTCGAGCGGCAGGGATTCGGGCACGCGCAGCACGTAGTCCTGATCGACGGTGATGCGGGTCGAGTAGCCGCCGTAGGTCGGGGCGCTGCCGTCGCGTTCCATCGCGTTGTAGGTGCCGGTCATGCCCTGTTCGCAGAACTGCTCCTCGCCCGCCTGGCATTGCGCGCAGGACCGGCAGGAATCGACGAAACAGCCGACACCAACCGCGTCGCCGACCTTGAACTTCATGACGCCGGTGCCGACTTCGGCGACATGGCCGACGATCTCGTGGCCGGGGACCATCGGGAAGATCGAGCCGCCCCATTCGTCGCGGACCTAGTGCAGATCGGAATGGCAGACGCCGCAGAAGGCGATGTCGATCAGAACTTCGTTGGCGCGCGGGGCGCGGCGCTGGATCGTGGTCGGCGCCAGCGGCGTGGTGGCGTCGGCGGCGGCGTAGGCGGGGGTCTCGAGCATGGCGGATGCCTCGTCATGGGCAGTCGTGGGAACCATTATTTTGCGGTCCCCCACGCAATGTTGGCGTGGCATCGGCGGAACCGCCCATACCGCCGGTGCGGTAATCTGCGCGCCTTCGTCCCACCTGCAGGTGCCCCATGCCGTCCTTCGATATCGTGTCCGAAGTCGACACCCACGAGCTGACCAATGCCGTCGACCAGGCCAACCGCGAGCTGACCACGCGCTTCGACTTCAAGGGCGTCGAGGCGTCCTACGAACTCGACGGATCGACCATCAAGCAGTCGGCGCCGAGCGACTTCCAGGTCCAGCAGATGACCGAGATCCTGCGCCAGCGCCTGGCCGCGCGGAAGATCGACGTGAAGTGTCTGGAGTTCGGCGACATCGAGACCAACCTCGCCGGCGCGCGGCAGACGGTCACCGTCAAGCAGGGCATCGAGCGCGATCTGGCGAAGAAGATCCAGAACACGCTGAAAGAGGCCAAGCTCAAGGTCGACAGCCAGATCAACGGCGACAAGCTGCGCGTGAACGGCAAGAAGCGCGACGATCTGCAGGCGGCGATGGCCCTGTTGCGCGGCGCGGATTTCGAGCTGCCGCTGCAGTTCGACAACTTCCGCGACTGATCCGCATGTTCCCGAGCGCCGACCCGATCGCCGACACCCGCCTGTGGCTGGAGCGCGCGGTGATCGGACTGAACCTGTGTCCGTTCGCGAAGGCCGTCGTGGTCAAGGACCAGGTGCGGTTCGTGCTCAGCGACGCGACGACGCCCGAGGCTTTGCTCGAAGCACTCGGCGAGGAACTGCTGCGCCTGCGCGATACGCCGGCCAGCGAGATCGACACGACGCTGATCGTGCATCCGCAGGTGCTGGGCGATTTCCTCGAATACAACGACTTCCTCGACGAGGCCGACGGCCTGGTCGAAGCGCTGGAGCTCGATGGCGTGCTGCAGGTCGCGAGCTTCCATCCCGATTACCAGTTCGCCGGCACCGCACCCGACGAGATCGGCAACTTCACCAACCGCGCGCCGTATCCGACACTGCACCTGCTGCGCGAAGACAGCGTGGCGCGCGCGGTGGCGGCGTATCCGGAACCGGACCGCATCATCGACCGCAATCTCGGCACGCTCGAAACGCTGGGACATGCCGGCTGGGCGCGATTGTTCACCGAAGCGAACTGAGGGTGGCAGGGCGCGCGACTGCGTTGCGTCCCTGGTTACCGCCGCGATGCCGGGTCAATGTGCCGGCGCGCTCTGCTCGGCGGGGCTCTGCAGTGCCCGCGGTTGTGGCGCCTGCTGTCGGTCCGCTTCGGATGCCTGCGCCGCGGCCTGATCGCGCGCGAAAAGTTGCGCCTGACCTTCGGCCAGCCATGCCTGCGCGCCTGCCGTCTCCATCAGTGCGGACGACGCCTGGTGTGCGGTCTCCGTATCGCCCTGCCTGACCGCCGAGAACAGACGCTCCAGCGCGGCGCCTGCACCCCCTGACAGCAGCGCGGACTGCGTCTGCAATGTTGGCGCTTCGGCCTTGCGCTCATGCGCGAGCAGCATGTCCCGTGCGGCCGCCTCCTGTTCGGCGACGTGGCGCTCCAGACTCGGCAGCACGGCCGACGCCATGCCGTGGCGAGCGACCGCTTCCGACAGCGCCGGTCCCGCCTCGCCTACCAGCTCGATCGCACCGGACCAGCTCTGGATGCCCCGCGATGTGCGCGGGTCGTAGCTGAGCGCACCGCCGACGATCGCGCCGCTCAGGCCGCCGAGGCCTGCACCGGCGGTCGGTGCCTGCGCCGTCGCCTGCGTGAGTCGCGCGCCTGCGACCTCGAAACCGGCATCGAGCCGTTCGCCGACGTACACCAGCCGATCGCGCACCCAAGTCCCGGCCGCACCTGTCCCTGTCTGGACGCCGTCCGCGATGGCGCCGGCCATCTCGCGCCGGCCCTGCGCCGCGGCGCGCCCCTGTTCGATCTCGGCGTGGGCTTCGCGTCGGTTGCGGTCCAGCGCGGCATCGCCGCCCGTCTCGATGCGTTCCGCGCGCACGTGCAGACCTTCGCGCCACGCGTCGGAGACCATGCCCGCTGCATCGCCCATGGTGCGCAGGAGCGCGCCGCGGCCATTCGCAGCAGTGGCCTGTGCCCAGCCCTGCGCGTGGTCGATGGCCGCCGCGCCCTGCGCGCCCACCATCCGCGCGTGTGCGGTGAACTCCCCCATCGCCCGTGTGCCCTGCGACACCACCACGCCGGCGCCTTGCCAGGTCCTGTCGATATGCAGACCGGCGAGCGCCGTTCCGGTACGCGCGGCCTCGCCGGCGTCGACGAGTCCGTCGCCGATGACGCGCCCGCCGTCGGCGACAACCTGGCCGGCCTGCGCACCCGCGTTCGCACCGCGCGCGCCCATCGCCAGCACGGTCAGAAGTGGTCCGCCCAACTGATGCAGCTCGGCCATCGAGGCACGGTCTTCGCGCGCGACGAGCGTCTGCTCGTGATGCGTCATCGCCACCAGCGGTGGCATGCGTTTGCCTGCGGCCTCGGGCATGTGCCGGATCATGGACGCGGCTTCGCCGCGCTCGAGCGCTTCGAGCAATGCGCGCACGGCGGGATGCGACGATTCGGGGATGCCCGGGAGCAGCCTGTGCTCGAGATAGTCACGGCCCGCCGGCGTGCTTTGCACAGCGGCTGCACCATTGGTGATCAGCATCGCCATCCGCTCGCGCTGCAGATCGCTCATGCCACGCACGTCCTGCTGCACACCGTCGTTGAGGATTTCGCCATGCACCTGCCAGGTGGTGACGGTTTCGCTGGTGTCGAAGAGCTGCGCTCCCGGCTTGTCTTTCAGGAAGTTGGGCGCGGTGTCCGGATGCAGCCCGGCCGCGTTGAAGGTGACCGCGCGCATGCCTGTTACCGCCGATGCTGCCGAGGCCATGCCACCGCCCAGGCTGTGACCGGTGATCTCGAAATCGAGTCCTGCGCGCTTGAGCATTTCTGCCAACGCCATGGCGCGGGTGTAGTAGTCGGTTTCTAATCCGATCGACTGCGGCAGATTGTTGCCGACGAAATCCTCGAGAGATGTATCCCGCAGTTCGCCATTCTCGACGACATGGCCTCTCGACCCTTTGAAGGCGAGCGTCGGTCTGAAATCGGGTCCCAATACAGCGGGGTCCGGAACGTAGATCTCCGCCCGGAACCCGGATTCTTCGGGATGCAGCAAATCCAGGATTCGTCCATCGTCCAGTGGAAGCCCGGGAAGCACCTCGCGCAGCAGGCGAGGCGTTGCGCTGACGCGCAACCAGCCCGGCGGTGGATCGCCCGCACTCTGGGCCGCGTCGTAGCTGTCGTGAGACAGCCCAGCCATTTCCTGCGCGCGGTAGGTCGCCATGAGGCGATCCACATGGTTTGCTGCGCCACTCGATTCGCTGGAGCGCAACGCATCCAGCAGACGCTGGCGTTCCGCATGCTGCGTCGTCATGTTTCACCTCCGTCGTCGTCCCTGTCGGGAAGCGGAATCTGATCTTCGCTGTCTGGAAATCCGAACGTCGCCCGCATCTTCCGGAAGTGCTCCGGCATCGGCGGACGCTCGAAGCCATTCGCCAGCAACCAGCGCTGGCATTTGCGCTGCCATTCCGGGTCAGTCGGATTTCCCGGGTGCCAGAAGATTGCTTCGATGGCGTGCGAGTCGGCACGCTGCACCGGCTCGCTGAAGGAAAACTGCAATGAAGGGTCAGCGCCGCGCTCCAGCAACCAATGCGCCATTCGAAACCCGCCGAGACCGGTATAGGTTGTGAGGATCGTGCTGCCAGGCGACGCCTGCACATTGACGTCCGCACCTCGCTCCACAAGCAGTTGCACGTTCTGCCATTGGTTGCCCTGTACGAAAGCCTGGAACAGCAGCGCCTCGCGGTTCGAATTGCGTGTGTCCGGATCTCCGCCGTGTTCCAGCAGAATCTGCAGATAAATCGGGTCGTTCTGCCGGACCGCCCAGACCATCGCATTGTTGTGGCGGCGGGTGCCGCGATCCTTCGTCTCGTAGGTCTTGAAGACGTTCGGATCCGCACCGCTCTCCAGCATCGCGCGCAGCCCGTCGGGATTGCCGCGGTAGATCGGCCACGCGAGCATCGGAATCCCGCCGTCGCGACCCCAGAACACGCCGTCGGGATCAACGCCTTCATCGCGCATCAGGCGACGGACCGCAGCCGCGTCGCCGCTGCCGGCCGCGACTGCCAGCGCCTGCAGTTTCGGATCTTCGAATACACGCGCGGCTGCGGTGCGTTCGCCCGTGGGGTCGGCCGGCGGCAAGGCCAGCACACAGCCGGACAAGGCGACGATCGACGCCACCAGGCTCAAGGCCCACCACCATTGCGTGCACAGGCTGCGCCACGGCGATCTGCGGGCGTGGCGACCTGACGGACCCATCGTGTCCATTCCGACCTCGGCGCTTCCATACGCGATCGGGTCGAGGGTAACGCAGTCGCCGGAAGCCGCGCTGCCCGCACCGATGCAGGGAATTCCTGACCCGTGCGATGCGCCGGTTGACGGACTCGAACAGCGTCGCGATCAATACATAAAAATATGTTTATATAATAGCGATCCTCCCTGCCGCTCCTGCGTCCCATGCCGCACGACCACGATCACGGCCACACCCACGCACACGGCCACGCGCCTTCGGTCTCCGCCGCCAACGAACGCGTGGTGCTGACCGGCTTCGCGCTGACCGCGGGTTTCATGCTGGTCGAGGTCGTCGGGGGCGTGCTGTCGGGGTCGCTGGCGCTGATCGCCGATGCCGGTCACATGCTGACCGACGCCGCCGCGCTGCTGCTGGCCTGGGTGGGGTTCCGCATCGGGCGCCGCGCGTCCGATGCACGGCGCACCTTCGGTTACATGCGCTTCGAAGTACTGGCTGGCCTGGTGAACGCGGTCACGCTGTTCGCGCTGGTGATCTGGATCGTGTGGGAGGCGATCCAGCGGCTGCGCAGTCCGGGCGAGGTGCTGGCCGGGCCGATGCTCGCGGTCGCGGTGGTCGGCCTGCTGGTCAACTGCCTGGTGTTCTGGATCCTGCATCGCGGCGACCAGTCGCACGTCAATATCAAGGGCGCGACGGTGCACGTGCTCGGCGATCTGCTCGGCTCGGTCGCGGCGATCATCGCGGCGCTGGTGATCCACTTCACCGGCTGGATGCCGATCGATCCGATCCTGTCGGTGCTGGTGTGCCTGCTGATCCTGCGCAGCGCCTGGGCGCTGCTGCGCAGCGCATTCGACATCCTGATGGAAGCCGTGCCGCCGGACATCGACATCGCCGTGCTGCAGGACCACGTGCGCGAGACCGTGCCGGGCGTTGCCGACATCGATCACGTGCACGTGTGGTCGATCACCTCGGGCAAGGTGCTGGCGACGCTGGAACTCACGCTGGCCGACGACGCGCAGCCGGCGCAGGTGGTGCCGGCGGTCAAACGCGCGCTCGCCGAGCGGTTCGCGATCGGCCACGCCACCGTCGAGGTCGTGCACGTGCCGCAAGCGCAATGCGCGCTGGAGCAGCGCCGGAAGCGCGATGCGCATGCGCACGAGCACGTACATCACCACGATCACGACCATGCTCACGACGACACGCACGCCCACCCCCACGCGCCAGACCCAACCGGGCCCGACCGATGAGCGGCGTCGACGATGCGCGGCTGGCACTCCTGGCCGAGACGTTCAAGCTGCTCGGTGATCCCACACGGCTGCGCGTGTTGCTGACCTGCCTCGACGGCCCGGTTGCGGTCGGGGACATCGCACGCCGCACCGGCGCCTCACAGCCGCTGGTCAGCCATCACCTGCGACTGCTGCGCGGCGCGCGGCTGGTACGTGGCGAACGTCAGGCGCGCCAGGTGCTGTACGAGGCCGACGATGCGCACGTGCGGGACATGCTGCGCGACATGCTCGACCACACCGGCGAGCACGCCTGACCGGATGTCGCCTGCGTTCACGTCGTCCGCATGTGGCGTGCCCACACTGCGCAATCCGCCGCCGCCGAGCATCCGCATGTCGAACCCGTTCCGTACCGTGTTCCCGGTCGTGCTGCTGGCCTTCGCCATGACGCATGCGACATCTGCGGTCGCCGACGACGCGTCTGCTGGTTTCGCCCGCTGCATGGATGCGGCTGAGGGTGTGACCGTCGATATGCTCAACTGCATCGATGCCGAGACGTCACTGCAGGATGCGCGCCTCAACAGCGAGTACCGGCGAACCTTGGCCGCCATCACGACGCGACAGCAGGCACGACTGCGCACGGCGCAACGATTGTGGGTGCAGTACCGCGACGCGAACTGCGCGTTTCTGGCGGATCCGGAAGGTGGCACCCTGGCGACGGTGATGTCGGTCGACTGCAGGCGTCAGATGACTACCGAGCGCGCGAGCGAACTGGCGCGGTTGCGGGATCAGACCCGGGTGTCGTAGTCGATCAGTCCGGCTGCGCCGCCACCAGCCAGGGCACAAGCAGCGCCTGCGCTTCTTCGAGCGACCCCACGATGCGATGCCCGAGCGCGCGCACGGCATCGTCCGGCGCCAGCAGATCCGGCACCTGCACCGCGGTCATGTCCGCAGCGAGCGCGGCGCGCACGCCGGTTGGCGAATCCTCCAGCACCAGGCACTGCGCCGGCGACACGCAGAGACGTTCGGCGGCGAGCAGATAGACATCGGGCGCAGGCTTGGGCTGCGCGACGTCGCTGCTGGTGCAGACCACATCGAAATAGTCGAGCAGGCCTGCCGCTTCGAGCTTGCGCTGCGCCAGCGGTGATCGCGTCGACGTCGCGACCGCGCGTGGCATGGCGTGCGCGGCGAGCAGATCCAGCAACGCGACGATGCCCGGGCGATGCGGCACGCCGCGCTCCGCGGCCGCGACATAGCGTGCATGTCCGTCGGCGAGCAACGCCTCCGCCGCCACGTCGCCGATGTGCGCGCCGAGGCGCGCACGGCACACGGCTTCGGTATGGCCGATCAGGCACAGCCACCAGTCCGGATCGATGTCTGCGCGATGATCGAGTGCCGCAGCGCGCAGCGATTCGAGAATCGCGCGCTCGCTGTCGAGCATCAGCCCGTCCATGTCGAAGATCACCGCCGCGGGCCGGAACGGCAGCGGCGCGATCTCAGCCATGGGCGGCCATCAGCCTCTCGATATCGGCGGCGTCGAGCGCACGCCACTCGCCTTCCGGCAGATCATCGAGCGCGAGTCCGCCGACGCGGCTGCGATGCAGCGCGACGACGTGGTTGCCGACCGCGGCGAACATGCGCCGCACCTGGTGATAACGGCCCTCGGTGATGGTCAGTCGCGCCTGCGTCGGCGACAGCACGTCGAGCACCGCGGGTTTGAGCGGCGTGTTGTCCGCCTCCAGCAGCATCGCGCCGCTGGCGAACAGCACGGCCTCGTTGCCGCGCAACGGCTCGGCGAGCGTGGCCTCGTAGACCTTCGGCAGTGCAGCCTTCGGCGAGATGATCCGGTGAAGCAACTGGCCATCGTCGGTGAACAGCAGCAGGCCGCTGGTCTCGCGATCGAGTCGACCCACCGACGACAGCACCGGCGATCGCAGCCGGAAACGCGGCGGCAACAGGTCGTAGACCAGGCGTCCGGTGTCCTTGGTCGAACAGGTGTAGCCGGGCGGCTTGTGCAGCAGCAGCGTCAGGCCGAGCGGCGGATCGAGCGGTTCGCGGTCGACGCGCACGTCGGCATGGCCGACCTGATCGTCGGCATACAGCACATCGCCGGCCGCATCGGTGACCCGGCCTTCGCGGAACATCCACGCGACCTGCTTGCGGCTGCCATAGCCGAGATTGGCGAGCAGTTTGACCAGCTTCATGCGCGCTGCCTCGCCGGCGTCGCACGGGCGCGCACCGCGTGGATCACTTTGAAGGCGCCGCTGGACGCGACCTCGTTGACCTCGCTGAAACGCGCATCGAGCACTTCCTCGTACGGCAGATGCCGGTTGGCGACCAGCCACAACGCGCCGCCCGGCTTCAACGCGTCCGCGGCGGCACCGATGAACGCGCGACCGATGTCGGGTCGGCCTTCGCGGCCGTGTGCATGGAACGGCGGATTGCTGACGATGAAGTCATAGCTCTGCGGCACGCCGGTGGTGACGTCGTGCCAGTGATAAGCCAGCGTCGCGCCCGCGCCGAGTGCGGAGAGATTCTGGCGCGCCAGTGTCAGCGCGCGGCCTTCGGCTTCGAAGACGTCCAGCGCAGTGATGCCCTTGCAATGCTGCAGCAGTTCGGCCGACAGGTACCCGTAGCCGGCGCCCAGATCGGCGCCGCGCCCGGCCAGCGTGGTCGGCAGGTGCGAGGCCAGCAGCGCGGATGCGGGATCGATGCGGTCCCAGGCGAACACGCCCGGGCGGCTCTGGAAACGGCCTCCGAGCACGGCGCGCGGACGGTCCAACGTGGCCCAGGTCTCGACCAGTGCGGTGTCGACGGTGTCGCCGGCCTGCGCCCAGAACACGCGGCATTTGTGCTTCGACAGCGCGCCGATGTTGCCGGCGAGACGGGCGAGATCGTCCTGCGCGGACTTCGCGCCCTCGTCGTTGGACACGCTGGCCAGCACCCAGCCGCCCGGTGTCACGGCCTGCAGCGCGCGCGCCAGTACCGCGCGCGATTCGTCACGCTGACGCGGCGGCAGCACCAGCACCAGCGGTCTGCGCGGCAATGCGACATCCCCGTCGTCGCCGGGCAACACCTCGAGGCCGGCGCGCTGCAGGGCCACGTGCAGCGGCTTGAGGCTCTGTTCGCAGACCAGGCCCGGCCAGCGCCCACCGGTCGTCGGCACGCCCGGACGCGCGCGCAGGAACAGCGCACCCGCGTCGGGCCAGGCGAGCTGACGCTGTTCGAGCGGCAGGAACAGGGCATCGAGTGCAGGATCGGACATCGGTTCGGACAGGGTGGGACGGCCGTGGATTCTACCGGCCCCACCGGTACGCCGGCCGCGCCCGGCTCCGCACGCCACGCGAACGCAAGATTGATGAAACCGCAACATCGCCCTCTGCACGATGGCCGCGCCCCCCACAGAGGAGATGTCCATGCCCATCCACGCCCTGTTCGTTGGCGGCACGATCGACAACAGCGAGCTCGATCTCGACGGTACCGAGCCGCCGCACCGCTACCCGCCCGACACCGGCGGCGGCCAGTCGCGGTACCGCCTCCACGCGATCGGCAGGCGCGACGACGAGGTCGTCTACGCGGTCTACGGCGGGCCGGACATCGCGCATGAAGACGTGCAGCGCGTCAGCGAGGAGCGCGAGTACGCACGGCGGTTCGAGGCCGAGGAGACCATCGTCGGCTGAGCCCAGTGCGCGCCCGGCACTCGCTGCGGGGCGCGCATGGTCATCACTCCTGCAACGCGCGCAGCGTCACCGACGGCGGCGCATCCAGCACCCTGCGCGTCGCCCACAAGCCGGCGAGCAGCGTCATCAGCACGCCGATACCGCCGCCGGCCGCGGCCAGTGCCCAGTTCGGTGTCCACGGCAGATCGAACACCCGCACCGCGATCACGCCGGCCAGTACCGAGGCCGCGATGGATGCGACGAGGCCGGCCAGCAGACCGATGGCCGCGAATTCCGAGGCCTGCGCCAGACGCAGCTGCGCCCGCTTGCCACCGAGCACGCGCATCACGCCGCCTTCGAGCAGGCGCTCGTCCTGGCTGGCGCTGACCGCCGCCAGCAGCACCAGCACGCCGGCGGCGAGCGAGAACCAGAACACCACCTGCACCACCGTCGACACCTGGTCGGCGGTGCTGCGCACCTGGGTCAGTACCGCGTCGATGTCGACCACCGACAGGTTCGGGAACCGCTGCACCAGATCGGCGGTGAAGCGCGGTTTGTCGGTCGGTACGCGCACCGCGGTGATGTGGCTCGCCGGATACGCATCGAGCGCCCCGGGTGAGGCGACGACTAAGAAGTTCGGCCGGAAGCTTTCCCATTCGATGCTGCGGAAGCTGGTGATCGGCGCCTCGAACCGCTGGCCGGCGATGTCGAAAACGATGCGGTCGCCGAGCTGCCAGCCCAGATCCTTCGCGAAGCCTTCCTCGACCGAGATCTCCGGCGTCGCCGGCGCGGTCTCGCCCCAGAACGTGCCGGCGGTGACCCGGTTGTCGTCGCGCAGATCGCTCTGCATCGACAGGTTGAACTCGCGCTCAGCGCGACGTTGCGCCTGGCGGTTCTGCGCCTCGTCGCCGCTGCGCCCGGCATAGTCTTCGCCGCGCACCGGCTCACCGTTCCGCTCGACCAGACGCGCGCGGATCATCGGGAACAGCACCGGTGCGTCGACGCCCTGATCGGCGATGAAGGCGCGCACGGGATCGAGCTGGTCGGGCTGCACGTTGATGATGAAGCGGTTCGGCGCATCCTGGCCAATCGCGAGCTGCCAGCGGTCGAGCAGATCGGTGCGCACGAAGGTCAGCAGCAGCAGCGCCATCAGGCCGAGGCCGAGCGCGGTGACCTGGGCGACGCTGGTGCCGGCGCGCCGGCTCACATTGGCGAGGCCGTAGCGCAGGCTGCCGCGCAGCCGCGTGCGCAACGCGCGCACCAGCAGGATCAGACCCCAGGCCAACAGCGCGAGTACGGCGAACGTCGCCGCGATGCCCGCGAGCATCGCGCCGCCGAGCGTCGCCGAACCCGCCTTCCACCACAGCAGCGCGGCGAGACCGACGAACCCGGCGCCGCCGACCAGCCACGCACTCGGCTCGAAGCCACCGAGATCACGCCGCAGCACGCGCAACGCCGGCACGCGACGCAGCGCGAGCACCGGCGGCGCACCAAACACCATCAGCACGACGAGGCCGACGCCGTAGCCCTGCAGCGCCGGCATCAGCCCGGCTGACGGGATCGACAGGCCCAGCAGCGATTCCAGCCAGCGGCCGATGCCCCACTGCAGACCGAAGGCGATGACCACGCCCAGCGTGCAGGCGATCACGCCGAGCAGCAGCAGTTCGCCGACGTGGATGCCCACCAGCGTGCGCTGCTGCGCACCCATGCAACGCATGACCGCGACGGACGTCAGATGCCGCGCCGAATGCTGACGCGCGGCCATCGCGACGGCGACCGCGGCGAGGATCACCGACACCAGCGCAGCGAGGCCGAGAAAGCGGCCGGCGCGATCGAGCGAGGAGCGCACTTCCGGACGCGCGTCGCCAATGGTCTCCACGCGCTGGCCGCGGCCGAGATTCGCGCGCGCGGCGGTGGCGAAACCATCGACGGCGTTCGCGTCACCGGCGATCACCAGGCGATAACGGATGCGACTCCCTGGCTGGATCAGGCCAGTGGCTTCCAGGTCGGACAGGTGCAGGAAGACCTTCGGCGCGACGTTGAAATAGTCGATCGACGCATCCGGTTCCTGCAGCACCAGCGCAGTCAGGCGGAAGCTGCGGTCGCCCAGGAACACGGTGTCGCCGACCGACGCGCCCAGCGTGTCGGCGCCTGCGCGGCTCATCCACGCGGTGCCGGGTTCGGGCACGGCCTCGGCATCGCGCTCGACGCCATCGCCGCCGGCGATGCGGAAACTGCCACGCAACGGAAAGCCGTCGCCGAGCGCGCGCACGTCGCCCAGCTGCAACGTCGCGGTGTCGCCCGCGCCGACGCGGATCATGCTGTCGAGTTCGATGGTGTCGACGGCTTCCAGACCCGCAGCCTTGGACGCCTCGCGGATCGCGCCTTCGATCGGCGCATCGCCGCGCACCACCGCATCGCCACCGAGCAGACGGTTGGCTTCGATCGCCAGCGCGCGCTCGGCGCGATCGGTGACGAAGCCGACCGCCGTCACCGCGACGACGGCGAGCACCAGCGCGGCGAACAGGATGCGGATGTCGCCGGCCTTGAAATCGCGGCGCAGCTGGCGCCACGCGAGCGCGGCGGTCCTCATGCGGTCATCGCCTCGTCGGCGACCAGCCGCCCGCTGTCGATACGCAGGCGACGCTTGCAGCGCTGCGCCAGATGATCGTCGTGGGTGACCAGCACCAGCGTGGTGCCGGCATCGGCGTTGAGCGCGAACAGCAGTTCGATGATCGATTGCCCGGTCGCAGTGTCGAGATTGCCGGTGGGTTCGTCGGCGAACAGCAGCGACGGACGGGTCACGAACGCGCGCGCCAGTGCCACGCGCTGCTGCTCGCCGCCGGAGAGCTGGCGCGGGTAATGGCCGAGGCGCTCGGCCAGG
>JASCOC010000026.1 GCA_029959605.1 Lysobacteraceae bacterium PS02340
CCGTCGCCGGCGGCGAGAGCAGCGTGTCGGCAGGCGCCGGTTTCAGCTGGTGAGGAGCGGGCCCGGGCCGGCAGCGCCGGCACGGGTCAGGCGAGCAGGCGAGCCCAGCCTTCGAAGCCTTCCACGCGCGCCAGCACCAGCTTCACGCAGACGATCAGCGGCACGGCCAGCAGCAGGCCGACGATGCCCCACATCCAGCCGAACAGCATCAGCGCAAGGATCAGCATCAGCGGCGAGATCGCCATGCGGCGGCCGAGCACGATCGGGGTCACGAACTGGCCTTCGATCGTGTGCAGCAACAGATACACCGCCGCCGGAATCACCGGCGCCCAGGCCGCGTTCGGCCAGGTGCCGTCGTAGCTGACGAAACCCACCAGCAGCATCAGCAGCACGCCGATCAGCGGGCCGACGTACGGCGCGAAGTTCAGCAGTGCGACCACCGTGCCCCACAGCAGGGCGTCCTGCAGCGGCAGCTGCATCCAGAACAGCACCCCAGCAAACACCGCGCCCAGCAGCGTGTTGATGATCGAGATCGTCAGCACGTAACGCGAGATCTCGTGCTCGATGGACTGCATGATGTCGACGGTCAGCTTGCGGCGCTGGCGATCGGGCAGCATCGCGATCGCGTTCCGCTGCAGGTTCTCGCCGTAGACCATGAAGAAGAACGTCAGCAGCACGACGGCGAGCACCGAGGCCAGCATCTTCGGCGTCGCGACGATCGTGCGCCACGAACTGTTGTCCTGGATCTGCACGAGCTGCACGCGGCGCTGCGGGCGGTCCTCGGTGGCGCGCGCGAAGGATTCGGCGGCCTGGCTGGCCTGGTGTACCGGCTGCGTCATCGCCTTGAGGCGCGGCGCGAGCGTGCGCAGGGTTTTCGGTGCCTGCTGCACCCATTCGCTGGCCGGGCCGTAGAGCTGCAGGCCGAGTGCGCCGGCGCCGGCGATGCCAAGCGTCAGCACCAGCAGGGCGCCGACGAAGCGCGGAATCCACAGCCGGCGCAGGGCGCGCAGCACCGGATTGCCGACCAGCGCGAAGAACACCGCCAGCAGAATCGGCAGGATCACCGTCTGCGCCGCCCACAGCGTCGCAAGCACGGCGAGCGTGGCCAGCACGATGACGGCGGTCGATGCACGCGGGCGCGGGGTGACCGGTGTCGGCGCCGGCAACGGCGCGTCGTCCTCCGGCGGGGGACTGATGGGTGTGCTCATTGGCGGTCCGGGAACCGGGCGCTCAGCGCCCGGATTCCGACAGCTCGGTCGCCGCTTCCGCGGGACGCGGCTGCTCCGATAGCACTGGATCGGGACGTCCGCGATCCGTGCGCGGTGCCGACGTGACTGTCTCGGGCGTGACACCCGATGGCGTTGCACGCTGGGTCTGCGTGGCGCCCGAGGACACCACCTGCGCCGCTGCGGCGGCGCCTGCAGCCGCGGCGGCCTGCGTGTCCGCCGTGCCGTCCGTCTTGGCTGCGACATTGTCCGCAGCCGCGTCGGCCGTCTGCGCCGCGTCGTCCGCGGTCTCGGCGGCTTTCTCCGCGGTCGCCGCAGCCACGGTCGCCTGCACCGACGTCAGCAGTCCCGACAATGCACTGAGCAGCTGGATCGACTTCGGACCGCCCAGCTTGCCGAGCTTGGTCAACGCGCGCCGCGGCTCGAGATGACCGGTCGCAAAGCCCATCACCAGACCGGCGATGAGAATGCGCGGCGGTGTCCAGGCTTCGCGCCAGCTCGTGCTCAATGCGCGGTAGCGGTCGGTGGTCTGCACCACGCGACCGTCGACCAGCGTCTCGGCACGTTCGACGCGATTCTTGAGGCCTTCGAAATTCATGACGCCTTCGCCTTGTCGGATGCGGACGTGGTCAGGGACGTCTCGTCCTCGTCGTCGTCATCGCCGTGTCCGGCTTCGGAGAACATGCCGAGGCGCGACAGCTGGCGACGCGTCGCATGCATGCCGGCATAGTCGAAGAACACCGAGACACGCCAGGCGGCGATCGCGGTGACGACCAGGCTGATCAACGTGGCGATCGAAATCGACGCCAGCCACGACAGACCCCACGACTGCAGCAATGCAATCGCAGCGCCCATCGCGAGCAGCCAGGCCGATGCGCCAAACACGACGGACACGGCGGACCATGCCAGCGCACGCCCGAGGGCACTGCGCGACAGCGCCATGTCGGCCGCGACCAGCTTGCGCAGGGCACGGCCGCTGTCGAGGCCGGAGCTGAAGGTTTCAGTGGCCGCCGCACGGATGCGGCGGATGCTTTCGTCGAGGTGCGGTGCTTCGCCGGGCGCACGATGTGCGCTGCCGGCGGGTTCCTCGCGCGGGTCTTCCCCGGTCACGCGCTCGGTCACGAAACGCCGCGCTTACTTGCTGCGCGCGAGCTTGGCGATGATCCAGCCGGCCGCGAACGCGGTGCCGAATGCGGCGATCGGACGCTCGCGGATCAGGTCCGCAGCGCTCTCGACCAGATCGCGGCCCTTGTCGAGCAGCACGTCGTACTGTTCCTTCGCGGCGGTGCCACCTTCCTCGAACGCGGCGACGCCGGCGATCGCGGAATCGGCGAGGTCGGACTTCACGGTCGCGCGGCCGAGCTTGAGCTCGTCACCGGCCACGCTGGCGGCGTTCTTGACCGCGGCGCCTGCATCGCGGGCGGCCTGGGCAAGGTGCGAACCTGCCTCGCCAAGATGGGTCTTCACCGCGTCGGTCGAAGTGGGGCTCATGGTCGTGCTCCTGTCAGTTGGACGGTGCCACGCAAAGCGCGCGGCACGGGGGGATTGAGTCAACGCATGATCACGTCGGCGATGCGTCCGCGACGTGAAATGCGCAGCACGAGATCGGCAGGACGGTCAGCCAGCGAGTCGCGGAAACCTGCGAGATCGCGGAACTGGCCACTGTTCGCCGCGAGGATCAGATCGCCCTCGCGCAGGCCGCTCTGGAACGCGCGGCTGCCCGATTCCACCGTCTCCACGAGCACGCCACCGGCGCGCTGGTTCTGGCGACGCAGCGCTTCGGGCAGGTCGGCGAACATCGCGCCGGTCAGACGCGCATCGACGCTCGCACCATCGCGCGGCAGCGCGGTCAGGCGCGTCTCGATCTTCACCGTACGGCCATCGCGCAACACGTCCAGCGTCACCGGCGTATCGAGTGCCTGCAGACCCTGGAAGTTGCGCAGCGATTCGCTGTTGTCGATGCGCTCGCCGTTCGCCGCCACCACCACGTCGCCGGTGCGCAAACCCGCGCGTGCCGCAGGCGAGCCGCCATAAACGCGCGTGATCACCGCGCCGCGCGGCGTGTCGAGACCCAGGCCCTGCGCAATGCGCGCATCCACCGTCTGCGTGTCGATGCCCAGCGTGCCGCGCTGCACGCTGCCGGTCGTCGCCAGCTGCATCATCACGTTGCGGGCCAGGCCGATCGGAATCGCGAAGCCCAGGCCGATGTTGCCGGCCATGCTGCCGCGCGTGTTGAAGCTCGCGGTGTTGATGCCGACCAGCTGGCCGCGCAGATTCACCAGCGCGCCACCGGAATTGCCCGGATTGATCGAGGCATCGGTCTGGATGAAGTTCTGGAAGCCGACGCCCGGCACGTTGCTGCGACCCACCGCGGAAATGATGCCCGAGGTCACCGTCTGTCCGAAGCCGAAGGGATTGCCCACCGCGACGACGAAATCGCCGACCTGCAGATTCGCGTCCTGCGCCAGCGGAATCGCGGTGAGGTTGTCGGCCTTGATCCGCATCAGCGCGACATCGGTGTCGACGTCGGAGCCGATGAACTCCGCTTCCACCGTGCGGCCGTCGGCCAGCGTCACCGACACGTCGTCCGCGCCTTCGATCACGTGGTGGTTGGTCAGCACGTAGCCCTGCTGCGCATCGACGATCACGCCCGAACCCAGCGACTCGTTCATCCGCTCCTGGTCGAGCTCAGGAAACATGCGGCGGAAGAAGGGATCGTTGCCGAACGGGCTCACGCGCACGCGCTGCTTCGCATGCACCGACACCACCGACGGCGTCACCGTCTTGAGCATCGGTGCCAGCGACGGCAAAGGCGCGCCGTCGACCGCAGCCGGCAAGGCGGCCATCGTCGGCACTGCGGCCACGGTGGCGGGGGTCGCGCCCGCGGGTTGCTGTACCACGTCGCGGATCGCGGTCGCGGCGAAGCCACCGAACGCGGCGGCGCAGGTCAGGGCGAGAAGTGTGGTCTTGGCGCGCATGGAGCGTCCCCTGTCGGCAGTGGGTCGGGATGATCGACACCGGAGCGTGGAATTCGGGTCGAAGACGGCCTCGATGCGCCGTCCGCGAGGCCAGCAGTGTGGCGCGCAGCATTTGAATCGGTGTTGAAAGCCGCATTCAGATGATGCGCCGGAATACCGCCGGCGACATCTGTCATAGGTCCTGCCGACAATCGCCGGTCGCCCGGATTTCCGGTTGACACCGGTCGGAGTCCGGGCGTAGCGTGGACCCCCGTCGCCGCCACTACATATTGGGTGTCGGCGTTGGAAATTCCCAACACGTGGGGCTTTCAACGGTCAGCGGCACTTCGCAGCAAAGGGGATGCACGCGATGGGTTCGAACGTCACGGAGAAGACGGCCCCAGGCCGCAACCGGCCCTGTGCCTGCACCCGCATCATTCTTTTGAATTCCGCACGGATCGACGGCGCCTGATGCGCCGACGGTCCGCTCGCGTCCGCAACACGTACACGACAGGCGACCGGTCCACACCGGCGCGATTCCAGGAGCGCACAGCAGCATGAGCACGGTTCGCCTCGCGGCGGTGAAGTCCGATCCCGGTCCGGAAATTCCGATGCAGCCCGCGTCGGACGACATCTGGGACAAGAAATACCGCCTCAAGACCAAGCAGGGCGTGGCCGTGGATGCCGACATCGACGGCACCTACCAGCGCGTGGCGAAAGCGCTCGCCGAGGCCGAGACCACCGTCGAGAAGCAGCGCCACTGGCACGAGCGCTTCCTGTGGGCGCTGCGCCGCGGTGCGATTCCCGCTGGCCGCATCACGTCCAACGCCGGCGCGCTCGAACACAAGCCGGCGACCAGCACGATCAACTGCACCGTGTCGGGCACGATCGTCGATTCGATGGACGGCATCCTCGAGAAGGTCCATGAAGCCGGCCTCACGCTGAAGGCCGGTTGCGGCATCGGCTACGAGTTCTCCACGCTGCGCCCCAAGGGGGCGTTCGTCGCCGGCGCCGGCGCGTACACCTCCGGCCCGATGTCCTTCATGGATATCTACGACAAGATGTGTTTCACCGTGTCGTCCGCCGGCGGTCGCCGCGGCGCGCAGATGGGCACCTTCGATGTCAGCCATCCCGACGTGCGCGACTTCATCCGCGCCAAGCGCGAAGACGGCCGCCTGCGCCAGTTCAATCTCTCGCTGCTGATCACCGACGGTTTCATGGAAGCCGTCGACACCGACGCCGACTGGCCGCTGGTGTTTCCGATCAACGAGAAGGAAACCGGCGACTTCGATCTCGCCGACGCCGAACAGGTGATCTGGCGCGAATGGCCGCAGACCAAGGGCTACGTGTCCCGCGACGACGGCCTCGTCGCCTGCAAGGTCTACGGCAAGGTCCGCGCGCGGCACCTGTGGGACATGATCATGGTCTCGACGTACGACTACGCCGAGCCGGGGTTCATCCTCATCGACCGAGTCAACGAGATGAACAACAACTGGTGGTGCGAGACTATCCGCGCGACCAATCCCTGCGGTGAGCAGCCGCTGCCGCCTTACGGCGCCTGCCTGCTCGGTTCGGTCAACCTCACCAAGTTCGTGCGCGAGCCCTTCACCGAGCGCGCGCGTTTCGACTGGGAGGAATACAAGGAAGTCGTGCGTGTGTTCACCCGCATGCTCGACAACGTGGTCGAGGTCAACGGGCTTCCCTTGCAGAAGCAGCGCGACGAGATCCTGCGCAAGCGCCGCCACGGCATGGGCTTCCTCGGTCTCGGCAGCACCGTGACCATGCTGCAGATGAAGTACGGCGAGCCCGATTCCTGCGAGTTCACCGAGCGCATCGCGCGCGAGATGGCCGTCGCCGGCTGGGAAACAGGTCTGACGCTGGCGCAGGAAAAAGGCCCGGCGCCGATCATGGAAGAGCGCTTCGAAGTCACCGCGGCCATGCTGCGCAAGCGCCCGGAAATGGCGCGCGACGGATGGAAGCTCGGCCAGGACATTCCCGGCAAGGTGCTGCACGCCAAGTATTCGCGCTACATGCAGAAGATCGCCGAGGTCGCGCCCGATCTCGTCGACCAGCTGGCCGAGGCGGGCGCGCGTTTCACCCACCACAGCTCGATCGCGCCCACCGGCACCATCTCGCTGTCGCTGGCCAACAACGCCTCCAACGGCATCGAGCCGTCGTTTGCGCATCACTACAGCCGCAACGTGATCCGCGAAGGCAAGAAGTCCAAGGAAAAGGTGGACGTCTTCTCGTTCGAGCTGCTGGCCTATCGCGAACTCGTCAACCCGAAGGCCATGCCGTACTCGGACGATGCCGACGCGCAGCTGCCGGATTACTTCATCGCCGCCGACGACATCACGCCCAAGGCGCACGTCGACGTGCAGGCCGCCGCGCAGATCTGGGTCGACAGCTCGATTTCCAAGACCGCGAACGTCCCAACGGATTATCCGTACGAGGACTTCAAGGACATCTACCGCTACGCGCACCAGCGCGGCCTCAAGGGCTGCACCACGTTCCGCTTCAACCCCGCCGCGTTCCAGGGCGTGCTGGTCAAGGAAGCGGATCTCGCCAACACCACCTACCGCTTCGAGCTCGAAGGCGGCGAAGTGCTGGAGGTCGCGGGTAACGAACAGATCGAATACGACGGCGAAATGCACACAGCCGCCAATCTGTTCGACGCGCTGAAGGAAGGGTATTACGGCAAGTTCTGAGCATTGCCGCGACGCGTCGGCGGCAACGCCGGCGCGAAAACGGCGACGCTTCGTGCAGTCGCATCACCGTCGTATCCGTAATTGCTGCTCCCCTGTGCACCGGCTTCGCGCTACATTTCCGCCGCGGACGAAGTGCTCCGTAAAGTTCACTGACGAGGACACCCATAATGAGTAACGGAAACGGGGTTGCAGACACCCTGACGCACGCCGCCGAAGACGTCGCCGAGAAGGCGAAGGAAATCGTCGCAGAGGTCAAGAAACGCGCGAACGCTGTCGCGAAATCCGCGAAGAAGAGCGCGCAGGATGCAGAGAAGACCGTCACCAAGCGCGTCACCAAGGTGCGCAAGGCCGCGACCAAGCGCGCCGAAACCGCGAGCAAGGCCGTGAGCAAGCGCGTGACCGCGGTGAAGAAGAAGCTGGCCGCCGCCAAGACCGCCGCGTCGTCCGAGATCGCCGCGCTCAAGCGCAAGGGCGCCGGCAAGACCACCGCGAAGAAGGCGACCAAGAAGACCGCCAAGAAGACGACGGCGAAGAAGGCCGCCGCGAAGAAGGCCACGGCCAAGAAGACAGTCGCCAAGAAGTCGGTCGCCAAGAAGGCACCGGCGAAGAAGGCCGCCACCAAGAAGTCGGCGACCCGCAAGACCGCCGCCAAGAAGGCCGCGACCACCCGCAAGGTCAACGCGACCAAGAAGACCGTCAAGAAAGCGGTGAAGAAGGTCGCCAAGAAGGCCGCCGCCAAGACCGCGACCGCCAAGCGCAGCGTCGCCGCCCGCAAGGGCGTCGCCAAGAAGACGGTCAAGACCGCCAAGCGTTCGGTCGCCGCCAAGAAGGGCGCCACCAAGCGCGCGTCGAAGAAGGCCTGATCCATCTGCTTCAAAGCCGCGCTCTCCATGAGAGAGCGGTCGCTCAAAGCCCCTCTCCCTCCGGGAGAGGGGTTGGGGTGAGGGAAGGACGATGTCCCGATCTCCACCACTCAGTTCTAAAGCCCCTCTCCCGATGGGACTACGTGCCCGCCGGGGTAGAGGGGTTGGGTTGAGGGAAGAACGACGTCCCAATTCCGAACCAGCCGCCACCTACCTTTCAAAGACACCTGTCGCGACAGCTATCCGTCGCCACCGAACGCGTCCCAAGCCGCACCGACAACCGCCCCACCCAGGACACCGCCATGGCCGTCAAGATCGACCGCAAGATCACCGGATACGCCGTCGTCAAACCGGAAGACAAGCCCGTCGAAGGCACGTCCGTCCCGCGCGAGATCGTCGAAGCGGAACTGCCCAAGGCCGACGTCATCCACATGCACGAGCGCATCGAGCGCCCGGACGTCCTGATCGGCAGCACCTACAAGATCAAATCCCCGCTGGTCGAACACGCCATGTACGTGACGATCAACGACATCGTGCTCAACGCCGGTTCCGAGCACGAACAGCGCCGCCCGTTCGAGATCTTCATCAACTCCAAGTCGATGGACCACTTCCAGTGGATCGTCGCGCTGACGCGCATCATGTCCGCCGTGTTCCGCAAGGGCGGCGACGTGACCTTCCTCGTCGAGGAAATGCGCGCCGTGTTCGATCCCAAGGGCGGCTACTTCAAGGCCGGTGGCGTGTACATGCCGTCGCTGGTCGCCGAGCTCGGCATGATCGTCGAGGACCACCTCAAGTCGATCGGCATGATGCACGACCCGGAAATGTCCGACGCCCAGAAAGCCCTGATCGCCGAGAAGCGCAAGCAGATCGCGCAGCGCGAAGGCTCAAAAAAAAACAGTGAGGTGAGCGGCGCGCCGCGCGCGCCCAGCAGCGCCGACGATCACCCCGAAGACATCGAAATCACCGGCGACGGCGCGAGCTTCCCCCCGTCCGCGACGATGTGCCACAAGTGCAGCACGAAGGCGCTGGTGCTGATGGACGGGTGTGCGACGTGTTTGAATTGTGGGTATTCGAAGTGCGGGTGAGCTTCGCTGCAAGTGTGAGCATGGAAATTATCTAAGACAGGATTCAATTGCATGAAGTCTATTGCGGTTTTCAACAACAAAGGTGGGGTCGGAAAGACCACCCTTACTTTCCATCTTGCAAGCGCATTAGCGGATCTTGGAAAGAAAACATTACTTGTGGATCTGGACCCACAGTCCAATCTCACTCTATTTGGATACAGTGTTGAAGAGCTAGAAAAGCTCTGGGACGAGGAGGACGAGTTCGTTGAGGATTATGCTGAAGCATTAAAGAATGCAGCTCCTGGAAAGCTGAAAAAGATTCTTGGCTCCACTCGATCCATGCATTTTCTGATGAAGCCTGCCGAGGACGGCGTCGATGAGCCGCTTCAGCTTCCTCCGCCTCGGTCGTTGGCGAAAAATCTTGATCTTATTCCTGGGCGCCTCTCAATCCACATGTTTGAGAACAAGGTTGCCAGTCGCTGGGCGGATACCTACCAAAGCGATCCCTTGGCAATAAGAACTATCACAAACATTCGTAGAGTTATCGAGGCATACGCACAGAGGAACAAATACGAAGTTGTTGTAATTGACACTTCGCCGGCATTGGGGATTCTTAACAAGGTTGTTATATCCACCGCTGACAGCTTCTTAATTCCATGTGCGCCAGACATGTTTTCGCTATATGGGATCAGGAATATCGGAAGATCTCTCAGCATCTGGCTAAAAGACTTCTCCTTGCTTCAAAAGATCGTTGGGGAAAGGCGCGCGAAAGGGTTACCAACGGAGGCCGTCCGCTTCCTTGGTTTCACCATATATAACGCGCGAAAGCGAAGCGACGCGGCTAATGGCTGGAAGCTGGCGAAGGCGCACTACAACTACGCGAAACAAATTCCAAAGACCGTCCGTGATTTCATTCCGTCTGAAGCCTTGAAAGGCTTGCAGAAGGGCGACGTTTCTGGACCGATAGGTGGAGTTTCGATCATGCATTCGCATTCGACTATTCCAGCTATGGCCCAAAAGTATAGGGTCCCCATATGGCAAGTGCCTGATCTCCCGCAGCTCTCCTCCGAAGACCGGTCTAGTGTTTCTCCGAACCGGGATCAGTATATAGATACTAAAGCGGCATACCGAGACTTCGCTGAAGACGTCCTAGGCCGGTTAGGTGATCTGTGAGTTCGCGTCCTCGCCGTGATTCTCCCGAATCCTTGCTGAAGTTGGCAAAAGCGCACGAGAACGTTTTCGAGGGCTTTGGTTCTTCAGTCGAAGCTATTCTATTAAAGAATAAGAATGTAGCTTCGGTTGTGCACTCCGCTAAACGCAGGTCGAAGTCTGACGAAAGTGTTATTGATAAAATAAAGAGGAAGCGTGCTGAGGGGGACGATATAAACTCCCTAAACATTTTTAAGAAAATTACGGATTTTTACGCGGTAAGGTTAATACATCTATACCCGCAGGACATATCTGTAATTCATGAGGCTGTCAAGGCACACGCAGAAGCAAAGGATTGGGTGTTTGCGGAGAAGCCGAAAGCTTATACGTGGGACCCCGAGTCAAAAGATTTTCTAGAGTCTTTGGGTTTGAAATGTTCGTTAAAGCCTAGCTACTACACCTCTGTGCATTATCTTCTGAAGCCTCGCAAGGATGCAGTCGCGACTTGCGAGCTTCAAGTGAGGTCTTTGTTAGAGGAGGTTTGGGGGGAGGCGGACCATCGGGCAAAGTATAAAAATACGAAGGTGGATCCGAGGATCGATGAGCATTTAGCTGTGCTCGCAAGATTGGTCGGTGCAGGAGCGCGCCTAATGTCTGCATTGCGAGCGGATAGCGGTGGCGACAGGCGCCCCTGACATTCGCGTTGCGGGACGCCGAGATAACGGGGTCAGGTTCAATAATCGCCGTCGCAACTGACGGCTTGAGGCAGAGGGTAGGTTTGTGCGCTGCATGGATGATCGACCGCCCGCACTGAGCTTTGCTTCATTGGATGCGCACATCGAAGCGATGCCCGATGGCCCCGCTTCAATCCTTAAGACGTTACGCATTCTCTACTTGATCAAAATCCGGGAAGTAACGGGGTCAGGTTCACTTGTTTTGGTTGTTTGAACTGAGAAACGAGACGAGGCCATGGAACAGGCGCCCCTGACATTTGCATTGCTGGACGCTCAGATCGAGGCCATGCCCGAGGGGCCGGTCGCGACGCTCAACACGCCGCAGTGGATTCGCCCTTGGACGCTGATTGGCGTTCTGGGTGCCGTGCTGGGCTTGCTGCCGTCGCTGTTGATCCAGTGGTTCACGCCTGCGCAGTGGATGGTCTGGATGTCGAAGGCCGGGCTGATCGTCATGGTGATCGGATTCGCGCCCGGCTTCGTGCGCAACGTCTTCGTGCTGTGGCGCGAGTTCCGCACGCATCGGCAGGGGCTGATCGCACAGGTCGACCATGATGTCGGCGAGTTCCGTGCGCTGGCGACACGGCTTGCCGCGTACCCCAAAGCTGAGCTGGAAGCGCAGGCGCGCGCTGCGCGGATGGCGTACGAACGCCTGGGGTCGCGGCTGATCATGCTGATTGGTGGTGTCGAGCGGCTCGGTCTGCTGCCATTGCTGTTGTCGCTGTTCGTCGTGCTGCGCAACTGGCGCGATCTGCTGGCCTTGCCCGGCTGGATGTCGTTCTTCGCGATCTTGGCCGCGATCCTCTGGGTGATCGGCTGGGTCGGCGCCGAGTTCCGCAGGCGGCTGCAGTTTTATGGTTACCTGCTCGACGAGGCGTTGATCGTCCAAGGCGAACAGCCGAGCGCGGCAGCGGGCCTGCCGGCCCACCGCACGAGCGGTGGGCCTGAAAACTGATGCGCGTGCGGGCGCGTGCAGGTAAACAGTGAGGTCGTCGCTGCACATCAGGAGGGATTCCGCCGTGCGAACCAGATGCCTTCTGACGCTGGTCACCGCCTTCGTCTGCTCCATCGCCACGCCCGATGGGTCGGCGCGGGACGTCGACACCGCCGTGTTCGTCGGAGAACGCATTTCGATTCGTCCGATGCCGGATCCGTGCCGGGCGGCCGCATCCGAGACCGGGGAACTCACCTGCATCACGATGGATGAGCTGTTCAAGGCCCGGTATCGCGTGGTGCAGAACATCGTCGGCGCGCAAGCGGGCACGACGCTCGAGTTCGCCGTGGCCGACCATTACGGATTTCCGCCGTTCGGCCGGTTCCATTACGCGCTGCTGTTCGTCGCGATGGGCGACACGCCCTGGTTGCACAAGTACCAGGCAATCCCGATGCATCGGACTGCCGACAAACAGTGGGCGTCATGTGGCGATATCCGATTCGACCCGGACGGTCCGCCGTCGCCGGAACTCAAGGCGCTGCGATTTCCCCAGCCCATCGCGCGTGAGTCGGAGCTGCCGACGAGCATGCGCGTTTCGTACGAGGCCGGAACGCTGCCACATCTGCGCATCGCGCGCGGTCAGGTCTGGTGTTCCGAGGGCATCCTGATTGAGGACGTGTATCGGATGGTGCGCGACGGCGTGATGCGCGCCCGCGAGGTGCCGCTACCTGAGTGGCCCGGAGCAGCTGCTCCGCCCTGAGCGCGAGTTCGAATCAGGAGGGCAGTTCACTTCTGAGGTAGAGCGGTGGACGCAGGCGGGGATAACGGTGTCAAGTTCACTTCCTTTGGGTTCGCGGCGATCTGACTTTGGCTCTTCCCACCGCGACTCAGGCCAGAAGTGCTTTGCCATGGAAATCTGCTCGTGAAACATCTACTCATTCTGATCTGCCTGATTCTCTCAGGCCCTGCTGCGGGCACGTCCGCTCCACCTAAGCCACTGGCGGAGATGGTGGAGGAAGCGGACTGCATTGTTGCGGCCACGGTGAAGCAAGTGAGCATGGTCAACGCGCGGGGGCGACCGGTCGCGGATCGCAATGCCAGGACCGGGCCGGGCTTGAAGAACCAGATCCGGTTCCATCTGGAGGTCGAGGACGTGCTGCGCTCGAAGGGGGCGGCGCTTCCGTCGCGCATTGTCGTGCCACTTTGGACGATGTGGCACTACGAGCTGGGGGCTATCACGAATGCTGCTCAAGGATCCACGGGCATCTTCTTGCTGAAGTGCGGCAGCTTTGAGCCTGTGTATCCGGCGGGCTTTCAGCGTCCCCTGTCGGAACGCGAGGAAATCGAGCGTTTGATGGGTGCTACTGCAGTGGAGGTGCCGGTGTCAGGTTCTGATCGGAATGCGGGTGAGAATCCATCTCCGAGTGTCGGACGCCGACCCGCCCGCTAAACTGCGCGCCCCGTTTCCGCATTCGACAAGGATTCCGCCATGACCTCCATCACCACGCCGTCCGGCCTGCAGTACGAAGACACCGTCGTCGGCACGGGCAAGGAAGCGCAGCCCGGCCGCAACGTGACCGTGCACTACACGGGCTGGTTGTTCGAGAACGGCGTGCAGGGCGCGAAGTTCGATTCGAGCAAGGATCGCGATGAGCCCTTCATCTTTCCGCTGGGCGGCGGCATGGTCATCAAGGGCTGGGACGAAGGCGTGCAGGGCATGAAGGAAGGCGGCCAGCGCACGCTGATCATTCCGGCGAGTCTGGGTTACGGCGCGCGCGGTGCCGGCGGCGTCATTCCGCCCAACGCCACGCTGAAGTTCGACGTCGAACTGCTGGGCGCCTGAGTCCGGCGACGCACGTGCGGCGTCGAGTGCCCTTCGCGTCAGTAGCGGCCGGATCCGGCCGCTACTGACGTATGGAATCGAGGGCGTTTCGATGTTTGCAGCGCTTGAAGTCTTTCAGGGCGTGCAGCGCGTGAGGAGTCGGAAATGGGTGTCGAGTCCGGATTGAATCCAGCGGGCGAATCGCGCCGGGCGGGTGCGCCGCGGCACGGTGTGCGGTCGGCCTTGCGCCGGCTGGCCGGTGCAACGTGTCTCGTCGTCCTGTGTGCGTGGTCGAGTCTGGCGGTGGCCGCGCCGTCGGCGCCGTCCACGACGACCGTGCAGGCGGAACTGCTGCCCTTGCTCGACGAGATGCTGGCGGCCGCCAATGCCCACGACACGGACCGCTTCATGCGGATGTACGCCAGACAGCCGGACACCGTGCTGGTGTTCGACGACATCACGCTGCGCGGCTGGCAGGCCATTCGCGACGCACAGCTGGACTGGTGGGACCACGGCAAATCCGATGCGGTGTACCGCGCGCCGTCACTGCCTCAGATCACGCCGATCAGTGCGGACGTGGTGGCGACGCTGCAGACGCTGGAGGTCACCAGCACGACGCCGGCTGGCGCGAAAGCGGATGCGCGCGTGTTCGCCACGTCGATCTGGAAGCGGCTGCCCGAGGGCTGGCGGATCGTACTCGCGCACGAGTCGCTGCTGATGGCGCCCGCAACGCCCTGAGGCCAGTGCCAGCGCCGTTCGACGCGCTGTGCGGGAACGCGCGAAAGGTCGGTTGGCGTCCTGCATCCGGCATCGTCAGTCGACATCAGCCGGGGACGCGGCACCCTCGAGATCCCGATCCAGCAGACAGTCGATGAAGGCGCGCAGCGCGGGGCGCATGTGGCGCCGGTTGGCGTAGTAGAGATACAGCCCCGGCACCGTCGGCGACCAGTCGGCGAGCACGCGTGTCAGCTGGCCGTCCTGCAAGGCCTGGGCGACGCCGTCGTCGTGATAGGTGTAGAGGATGCCGAGGCCCGCCACGGCTGCGGCGGAAATGATGCTCTGGTGGTTCGCGATCACCGGCCCGTCGCCGTGGAACTCGACCCGCTTGCCCGCCTTCGCGAATTCCCAGCCGGCGATCCTGCCGCTGCCGGGAAACCGGAACCTGATGCATGCGTGACGCTGCAGGTCCGACGGGGTGACGGGTGTGCCGTGACGCGCCAGGTAGTCGGGGCTGGCGACGGCCATCAGCTGCACGTCGGGCGTCAGCCGCACCGCGACGACATCCTTCTCCAGTCGACCGCCCACGCGGATGCCGGCATCGAAACCTTCGGCGGCGATGTCGCTGAGCCCGTCGCTGATGACGATGTCGAGCACGACATCCGGATGCGCCCGGCCGAATCGCCCGAGCCGCGGCGCGATGAGGGTCTCGGCCGCCATGCTGAAGGTGTTGATGCGCAGCGTGCCGGCGGCGCGTGCGTTCGATCCCATCGCCTCGGCCACCGCTTCGTCCATGTCGCGCAGCATCGGCGCGATGCGCGTGTGCAGGCGTCTGCCGGCTTCCGTCGGCGACACGCTGCGCGTGGTGCGGTTGAGCAGGCGCACGCCGAGGCGTGCTTCCAGCTGCCGGATGATCTGGCTCAGGACCGAGCGGGACAGACCCAGATGATCGGCGGCCCGGGCGAAGCTGGACCGGTCGACGACGGCCGCGAAGGCCCGGAGTTCAGCGAATTCGGATCCGCGCACTGTGCACCGTTTTCGACATAAGCCGATTCGATAATAGGCGATTCACGGCATTGAACACGCGGCGCAGCATGACCGCTCCAACCGACAGGAGCGCGTTATGCACACCCTCGATCTCCCCGAACCGATTGCCGCTTATTTCGAAGCCGACCGCCAGAACGCGCAGGCGGTCGGACGCTGCTTCAACGACGACGGCGTGGTGCTCGACGAAGGCCATACCCATCGCGGTCCCGCGCAGATCGCGGACTGGAAGTCGGCGACGCAGGCGAAGTACGACTTCATCGCCAGGCCGCACACCGTGGCGCAGGACGGTCGCGCGTATATCGTGACCTGCACCGTGTCCGGCGCGTTCCCGGGCAGCCCGATCGACCTGCGCTACACCTTCACCCTGGCGCGCGGCCGGATCGCGTCGCTGGAGATCGCGTCATGAGCTTCGATCTCCGACTCTCTGGCACACGCGTGCTGGTCACGGGCGGCACGCGGGGCGTGGGCGCCGCGGTCTCTGCATTGCTGGCCAGTCTGGGCGCCCGCGTCGTGGCGACGGCCCGGTCCATCCCCGACACGGCCGTGGACGGCGTGCACTACCTCGCGGTCGATCTCGCCACGCCCGAAGGCGTCGCGCGCGCGGTGGCCGGTGCGCGCGACCATCTCGGCGGTGTGGATGCACTGGTCAATGTGGTCGGCGGATCGTCGGCGCCCGCGGGCGGCTTCGCGAAACTCGACGACGCGGAATGGGCCAAGGCGCTGGATCTCAATCTGATGGCGGCCGTGCGCACCGATCGTGCGGTGCTGCCGGAGATGCTTCAGCGCGGCACGGGCGTGATCGTGCACGTGACCTCGATCCAGCACCGCTTGCCGTTGCACGATTCCACCATCGCCTACGCCGCGGCGAAGGCCGCACTGTCGACCTACAGCAAGGCGCTGTCGAAAGAGGTGACGCCGCAGGGCGTGCGCGTGCTGCGCGTCTCGCCGGGCTGGGTGGAGACCGAAGCCGCGACCGATTTCCTCGGCACGATCGCCGCCAGCGCGGACACCGACCTCGCCGGCGCACGGCAGCAGGTGATGGATGCGCTGGGCGGCATTCCGCTGGGACGGCCTGCGATGCCCGCGGAGGTCGCGGATCTGATCGCATTCCTGATCTCGCCGCGTGCGGCGGCGATGTCGGGCAGTGAGATCACGATCGACGGCGGCACGGTCCCCACCGCCTGACCCGCGCCGGCTGCCGCGGGCAGTGCGCCGCAGCAGGCCGGGATCGCCAGCAGATCAGGACGAATAGTCAAATTATATGGACTTTAAATTCCCCATAGTCCAGTGGTTGTGGAAAAGTAGTGCTGCCGAACGACACATCCCGCCGCACCCAGACCGCCATCCCATCCCGACCGGAGACCTGCCATGTCCATGCTCAAGACCGCCGTGCTTGCTGCCGCCCTGACCGCCAGCGCCGTGTCCGGCGCGCACGCGAGTGATGCGGCGACGCCGACCACCCAGACCCATGCGAAGAATGTCGTGCTGGTGCACGGCGCGTTTGCCGACGGCTCGGGCTGGCGCCCGCTGTACGAGTTGCTCACCGCACGCGGCTACCGCATGTCGATCGTGCAGAACCCGCTGACCTCGCTGGAAGACGACGTCGCGGCCACGCGCCGCGTCCTCGATCGCCAGGACGGGCCGACGGTGCTCGTCGGCCACTCCTGGGGCGGCACGGTGATCACCGAGGCCGGCGTGCACGACAAGGTGACTGCGCTGGTGTACGTGTCCGCGCTGGCGCCAGACGCCGGCGAGACCACCGCGCAGCAGTACGCCGGTTTCGCGCCGACGCCGGAATTCGTCATCGACACCGCGGCCGACGGCTTCGGCATCGTGAAACCCGCGCAGTTCAAGGCCGGCTTCGCGCACGACACCACCGACGCCGACGCGGCGTTCCTGCGCGATTCGCAGGTGCCGATCAACATGGCCGCGTTTGCCACGCCGCTGACGCAGTCCGCGTGGCGCAGCAAGCCCAGCTGGGCGGTGATCGCGACCGAGGACAAGGCGTTTGACCAGGCCATGCTCGTCCACATGGCCGAACGCATCGGCGCCGACATCACCCGCGTATCGGCCAGCCACGCGCTGTTCTATACCCAGCCGGGTGTGGTCGCCGATGCGATCGAGCGCGCCGCGAAGGGCGTGCGTCAGGGCGAGTGATCACCCATTGCGATGGACCGGTCGCGTCCGGTCCATCGTGGTGCGCAGCCCAGTGACCGTTTGCACGGCGCAGTGACCGCCACGCCGGAACTCCTCGCTTTAACGTTCGATCAGCGCATCCATGCGGCGCGCTTTGGTTTGCTAAGCGCTGCGGGCTCGTCTTCGCGGGCGTTTCACAAACGTAAACCGGGATTCCGAAACTTGGGTCATTCCGTCACGCGACCGATGACACCCACCGTTGACACTCTTCGGCACACCCAGACGCTGGAGCTTCAGATGACTTCCAATATCACCCGTATTCCGCTCGCCATTGCGATGTCCTCGGTCCTTGCACTCGCCGTCGGTTGTTCGAACGACCGCACTGCGGACGAGGCCGCCACGACGCCTGCCACCGATCCTGCGATGCAGACCCCGCCGCCGGCGACGACGCCGGCTACCACGCCCGACACGACCGCAACGGGCGCTGCGCGCACCGACGCGCCGATGGACGGTTCGGCGAACGGCATGAACACCGGCATGGAATCCGACCAGCCGGGCTCCGACACCTGGATCACCACCAAGGTGAAGTCCTCGCTGCTGGCCGATTCCGACGTGTCCGGTCTGAAGATCGACGTGGAAACCGTCAATGGCGTCGTGACGCTGACGGGCCAGGTCGAGCAGGCCTCGCAGGTCACCGAAGCAACGCGCATCGCGCGTGAGATCGAAGGCGTGACCGACGTGGTGACCACCAATCTGGTGACGACGCAGTAAGTCCCGGGCGCTGCGGATCGGGTCACTCGCCCGACGCCCGGCGCGTCGTGGATTCAAGCCTGGATCAGAATGCCGCGCACCTTCGGGTGTGCGGCATTTTTTTATGGGCTCAACTGTCACCGGCGGGCCGGGGCGCGTGCCGCACCCGGCTGACCGGATCGGCCGCGGTGCCTGGCGTGTCCGTCCGTCCTGCGCGCGATGCGCGACGCGGGCTGCAGATGCAAGTCGCGTCATGCGACGATGCGCAACGGAATCGGGGAGGAGCAGGATGCTCGCTTGGCTGTTCGGAAAGAAGACACCTGAGGCGCACGAGGCGCCGGACACGCGCGACGCGCACGCGCGGATGCCGGTGCAGATGCACTGGCGGGCCGACATGGCGCTGCCCGTGCCGGACTGGCAGGCGATGGACGCCGCGCTGCCCGAGGACGCGGACGAGACACTGCTGCACGGCTACTACGATGCCGCCGCCGCGCACTGGCTCGACGTGCTCGCCACGGCGTTGCCTGCCGGCTATCGGCAGACGGGTACGACGGATTTCCTGTTGCTGTCGGCGCAGTCGGCGCGCGCGTCCGCGCTGGTGCTGCGCAGTTGCACGCAGGCCTTGCGGGCGATCCGCAGCAGCCTCGGTCCGCTGGCCTGCGAGACCGGCTATGGCCGCCACGTCGTCGTGGTGTTCGCCAGCCAGGACGACTACTACGCCTATCTGTCGCAATACCAGGGCGAGGGCGAGACGGTGCCGATGTCGAGCGGCGTCTTCATCAATGCCGGCTACGGACATTTCGCCAGCTGGCACGACGGGCTGGACGAACTGGAGGCGGTCGTCGTCCACGAACTCACGCATGCGCTGCTGGCGCATCTGCCGATGCCGGACTGGTTGCACGAGGGCTTCGCGGTGAACGTGGAGCGCACCTTGCTGCCGCGACTCGCCGATCCGCGTCTGGCGCTGTATCGCCCCGACGAAATGGCCGCGCGCCATGCGGACTGGTGGGACGCGGCGACGATCCAGGCGTTCTGGTCCGGCGCCGCATTCCACACCGCGGGCGAGGGTGTCGAGCTGGCCTACGATCTCGCGCGCGCGATCACCGCACTCGCGGCGCGCGAAGACGACGCCGCCTTCCGCGCGTTCGCCGCGATCGCCGACAGCGACGATGCCGGCAGCGCCGCCGCGATCGACACGTTGGGGTATCCGCTCGAACACCTGGTCGAAGCGGTGCTCGGCGAGGGCGACTGGGCGCCGAAGCCGGACGCCTGGGCAGTCGCCCGCGCGGCCTAGGCAGGCGTAGGATCCGCGGAAACGCCGGGCGTGGATCGCGTCGCGCCGGGCCGGCCTTCCGCATCGAGGACACCGTCGTGCGTCGATTCGTGTTGTGCGTACTCGTGAGCCTCGTTGCGGTGCCGGCGTCCGCCGCCGACACCGGTCTGGACGGCGCCTGGGTCGTCGACCTGTCCAGCAAGCCCGGCGAGCTCTACTCGCAGCCGATGCAGCTGTCGCTGGCGGCCGACGGCACGGTCAGCGGCAGCTTCTACGGCAGCGCGATCGAAGCCGGGCGCTGGAAGCAGGACCGTGGCCGGCTGTGCGCGAGTTTCCGCACGACGGACGGCGCCGGCCCGTACCACACGGCGGTGTGCCTGGCCGGCGCGACCGCCAGCGGCCAGACCTGGGCCGAGCACCGCAACTTCCTGTTCAACTGGAACGCGACACGCCCGGCGCCGTAGCGCGCGGGTGGCACGATTGCGGGATCGGATCGCCGTCATGAAGGCGTGCGCGGGCGTGCGCGCGTGGCGACATCCGGACCGGGCCAGGCGCTGAATAGGTTCCGGGCAGGTCGGCAACGGGCGTCCGCTCGCCGGCGTGCGGGCGCATACTGCCGGCCTCTGAGCCGACGGACACGTCCATGATCGACCCGATTCCGTTGGAAGACCTCGCGCTTCTCGACGTCCTGCAGCAGATCAGCGAAGCGAACGATCCGACGCCGGTCGAGACCGAGATGACCCGGCGCCTGCTCGAAGGCGCGCTCGTCGAAGAGCATGAAGACGGTGTGCGTCTGACCCATGCCGGCATCGCGCTGTGCAAGTCGCTGCAGCACCGCGTGGCTGCCGACAAGCTGGCCAGCGAAATCATCGACAAGCGCGAGAGCGAGGCCGAAACCCTGCGCCCGTTGCCGGGCGAGAGACCGCCGGTGGAGCCGCCGCCGATCGTGTGAGCGCGCGTGACAGGAATATCGGGCGCGCTCATCGCGCCCGTACGGCGCGCTCGGTGAGTGCGCCGTTTTCGTAAACGGCCATTGCGCTTGGCGTTGCTCCCGCGCCGGTCTCGAACTCGAAGCGCAGATCCCGCTCCTGTGCGAAGAAGCGGGTGGTCGATTCGGGATACAGCGTCACCACGAAGTCGCCGGCGGTCAGTCGCAGATGATCGCCTTCGACGACGACCGTGATGTCGCCGATGCGCGCCGAGCGATAAAGGCCGGCGCAGGCGGCGAGCGTCGCCGCGGACAACGGAATCGCGGCGGGTGGCGTGTACGGCACCGGCCCGTGCGCGTAACTCAGCACGCGATGCATCTGCCAGCGACCATCGTGGCGCCGCCAGAGACTGGTGAACTCGGCTTGCCCGTCCAGACGCTCCGGTGCATCGCCGCTGCGCACGTGGAAACGATGGCGACCGGACAGGATCGCGTAGCCGTCAGCCAATGGGTGGAACGCGAGACTGTCGTCGATGAGCTCGCGACGCAGCCGCATGTCGGGCGTCGCGCAGGGGCCGTTGCGCAACGAGTCGACGACGCCGGTGCGCGTCGTCGTGAGACCGGTCTTGTCGTGATAGAACTCGACGTCCTCGGTCAGCAGCGCGCTGATCGCCGGCATGTCACAGGCGTTGTACGCGCGCCAGAACGCGGCATCCGCGGCGCGCACTTCGCGTTCGGCATCCGGCGTCTGTGCAGTCGCCACCGTGCACGCCATCAGCAACGCGGATGCGACGACGAATCGGGCGATACGCATGCGGGTGAGCCTGTGTGCGGGGACGGACTTCAACCTAGCGTGGCGATGCACGCGGCGCGTCCGCCGGAAGACACCCTGCCGGATGGCGTGATCGATCTGCGGACGCGGCCACTACGCGCGCAATGGCTGTGGCACCCACGTCGGCGATTGGCCGCTCAGGCGCGGCAACGCCGTTCCTCCAACAGACGTAGTGCGATCAGCGAAGGGGCACACCGATGTTCGTTCCGAAATGGCTGCTGGCGGTCGGCGGCGTGATCTTCCTCGCACTCGCGGTCTGGACCTGGTTGCTGGCGAACGGCCGCAATCCATTGCCATTCCCCGACGGCGGCTCACGGATCTTCGCGGCCGCGTCGCCCGAGGCCAAGACCGCGATCGTCGACGTGCTGGCGCGCAACGGACTGCGGGAACGCTTCCGCGTGGATACGGACGGCGTGCTGCGATCGATCCTGTTCGACGGCACCATCATCAACTGGTCCGCGCCCGGCGTGACGCGCAGGCTGCGCGGCGCGACATCGGCCATCGGCCTGGTCGCCGACGATCCCCTCGCACGGGCGCAAGACGCGGCGACCGTACTGCGATCGCACGGCTTCAGCGCCGACGTGATCCAGGACGCGGAACCGGGTGTCCCGATCGTGTTCCTGCTGACCGACGCGATGCCCGGCACTGTGCTCAACTTCCGCCCGCACGTGATCCACATGCCGCGGCCGCCGAAGTCGTAGACGCGGCGAGCGTCCGGCGAACAACGGCGTCGAACAGCCGGCGAGACTCACATCTCCGCGTCGATCGTCTCGTCCAGCCGGTCCGAGCCCACCATGTAGCCACCGGCTTCGATCACATCGCGCACGTCGATCAGGGCGGTGCCGAGCGCATCGAGGTCCGCCGTCTCCGCCATGCCAACGATCTCGATGCAGCGGTCGTTGAACCAAGTCCAGAACTGGCGGTAGGTCTTGCCCTGCCAGTGTTCGTGGCGGATGGCCTGGTAGAGCTCGCCGACGGCGATGGTCAGGTCGTTGCGCATCAGAATTCCGCCTGGCCGGGCAGCAGGCCGCGCAGTTCGGCGTCGGTGAGATTGCGCCACTGGCCGGGCTTGAGATGCGCCAGCTTGACCGGGCCGATGCGCACGCGGATCAGCTGTTTCACGCGCAGCTTGAAGTGCGCGGCCATCAGGCGGATCTGCCGGTTGAGACCCTGCACCAGGATGATGCGGAAGCCGAACTTGCCCAGCGGGCTGGTGCGGCAGGGCAGGGTGGTCTGGCCGTGGATCGGCACGCCGCGCGACATGCCGCGCAGGACCTCCTGGCTCACCGCGTGGTTCACGGTGACCAGGTATTCCTTCTCCAGCTTGTTCTCGGCGCGCAGGATCGCGTTGACGATGTCGCCGTTGCTGGTCAGCAGGATCAGGCCTTCGGAATCCTTGTCGAGCCGGCCGATCGGGAAGATGCGTTCGCGATGGTCGACGAAGTCGACGATGTTGCCCTTCACCGACGCCTCGGTGGTGCAGGTGATGCCCACCGGCTTGTGCAGCGCGATGTAGACGTGGCGCCGCTTGCCCGGCGCGGTGGTCCGCTGCAGCAGCGCCTGCCCGTCGATCATGACGGTGTCGCCTTCGCCCACTTCCGCGCCGACGCGTGCGCGCATGCCGTTGACCGTGACCCGGCCTTCGCCGATCAGACGGTCGGCTTCGCGCCGCGAGCAGGCGCCGGTGTCGCTGATGTGCTTGTTCAGGCGCATGGACGCGTGCGGTACCGGTGATCGCGAAGGGCACGCAGTCTGGCAGATCACGCGCGCGGGGTCATGGAAGCAGGCGCACGGTGCCTGGCGAGCGGCCACAAAAAAACCCGGACGTTTCCGCCCGGGTTCTTCAGCGCCGCTTGCGCGGCACAGGTCGAGTAGAACTTACTCGGCCTGGACTTCTTCAGCCTGCAGGCCCTTCTGGCCCTGCGCGACCTTGAACGAGACCTTCTGGCCTTCCTGGAGCGACTTGAAGCCGCTGCCCTGGATCGAACGGAAGTGGACGAACAGGTCGTCGCCGCTCTGCGGGGTGATGAAGCCGAAGCCCTTGGCGTCGTTGAACCACTTGACGGTACCGATCTGACGATCAGACATGGTGTTACTCCTTGGATCAGTGATTGGATGCACGGCCCGCAAGTGCGGTGCCGGGACTGTATCGAGCAAGGGGTAACGCGAAGCGATGGAGCGGATCGTCTGGAGAGGCCGTTGCCGGCCCTGGAACCTGTGATCAACCGCATCGGAGCCACGATGTACCGTGATCCCGCTTTGAACAGTGGGTGCACCTTACAGCACTTTTTCGATTTGTCTGTGAACTGTGAGCGCCCGATGACGGGCGGAGCTGCGGGCCGGGCAGGGAAACGGCGGTACGACGGGCCTGAGCGGTGTTTTCCCGGTTGAAGCAGAGACCATCGTGGCGCCCGATCCAGCGCGGCCAGTGCGCCGAACGCCGTCAACGTCGGTCAACCGGGGCAAACCTGCTTCCGGGAATTCGATCGCGTAGGCGGCGAACGGTGGATTCCGGATGTGGCCGTCGAAAACGCCGGAACTGCGTTTCGCCGCTCAGCGGGACTCCAGCACGGCGTGCATGTCCGCGGCCAGCGGTCCGTACGGACCCTGCGCTTCCCACGCGTACATCGAGACGACCATGGCCTGCTCGGCGCCGAAGAGCCGGCAGCGCTGCATCCGCTTGCCTGTCGCCACACGCACCGGCAACAACGAGATGCCCAGCCCGGCCTCGACCGCAGTGGTCACGTTCCGCAGGCTGCTGCCGGAAAACGCGACATACCAGCGCCGCCCGTCGGCGTCCGCGCGCGCGAACATCTGCTCGCGATACAGACCGCCCGGCGGAAACGTCACCAGCGGCAACGGATCCGGCCATGTGCCCGCCGCGGTGGCTTCGAACCATGCGATCGGTTCGGCAAAACTCACGCGACAGTCGGGCGCCGGCGCGGATTCCTTGACCACGACGATGTCGAACTCCCCGTCGCGATAGCGCGCGGTCAGGCTCCGGCTGAGACCGGTGGTGACGTCGAGACGGATGTGGCGATGGGCAGCCGCGAAGGTGGCGAACAGCCCGGCCATGTCGGGCGTCAGGATGTCGTCCGCCAGGCCGATGCGCACGGGTACCGTGCCGGACCGATCGCTCAGCGCGAGGGTGGCTTCGTCCTGCAGCGTGAGAATGCGACGGGCATAACCGGACAGCCGCTCGCCGGCGACGGTCATGCGCACCGGGCGCGCCTCGCGGTCGATCAGCGCCTGGCCAAGCTGGTCCTCGAGCCGCGCGATCTGCTGGCTGATCGTGGACTGGGTCATGTTCAGGTGCTCGGCCGCGCGGGTGAAGCCGCCGCCATCGATGACGGCGATGAAGGCGCGTAGCAGGCGTGGATCGATCATCTGGTTCATGCATGCAAAGTATCCAGATATTTAATTTCTGAATACCGAGGCGCCGCTCTACAGTCCTGATAACTGACACGGGATCGGACCCGATGACCAACCGCAGAGAGTTCCTGCGCCGCAGCGGCGGCATCATGACGGCGGGCGCAGCCCTTGGATTTTTGCCCGTGCACGCGCAGGCGCGAGCACCGGACACCGCAGGTGTGACAGGCATCGTCCACGACCACTACCTGCTGACCGATGTGCGTCTGGAAACCGGCTTCGCGCGCGACGGCGGCGTGGTGGTCGGCACCGAAACCGCGCTGCAGACGATCGAGATCGCAGGCGGCCGCATCGTCGCGATCCACGACGCACCCGCAGGCAACCTGCCGCGCTACAGCGCGCAGGGACTGCTGGCGCTGCCGCCGATGCGCGACATGCACATCCACCTCGACAAGACCTTCTACGGCGGTCCGTGGCAGGCGCCGCGGCCGCGCAAGGGCAAGACGATCATGGACATGATCGCGTACGAGGAAACGCTGCTGCCGCAATTGCTGCCGACGTCCCAGGCGCGCGCCGACGCGCTGATCGCGCTGCTGCTGTCGAACGGCACCACGACGGCGCGCAGCCACTGCAACATCGACCCGGTCAGCGGACTGCGGAGCCTGGAACATCTGAATCGCGCGCTGGCCGAGCGCCAGGCATCGTTCGACTGCGAGATCGTCGCGTTTCCGCAGCACGGCCTGCTGCACTCGAAGGTGGACGGCCTGATGCGCGACTCGATGGCGCTGGGCGTCACGCATGTGGGCGGGCTGGATCCGACCAACGTGGACGGTGCGATGGAAGCCTCGCTGGACGCGATGTTCCAGATCGCGCTCGATCACGACAAGGGCGTCGACATCCATCTGCACGAATCCGGCCCGTCGGGCGTCGCGGCCCTGCGTTACATGGTCGAGACGGTCGAGGCCAACGCGCCGCTCAGGTCGCGCGTGACCTTCAGTCACGCCTTCGCGCTGGCGACGCTGGACGCGGGCGCACTGGCGGAGCTGGGCGGACGGATGGCGGCGCAGGGCATCGACGTGGCATCGACCGTGCCGATCGGCCGTTCGGTGATGCCGCTGCAGGCCCTGCGCGACATGGGCGTGCGTGTGATGTCGGGCACGGACAGCGTCATCGACCACTGGTCGCCCTTCGGCACCGGCGACATGATCGACAAGGCGAATCTGTACGCGCAGCTCTACGCGGGCAGTGACGAGCACAGCCTCTCGCGTTCGCTGTGGATCGCGACCGGCGACGTGCTGCCGCTGGACGACGCGGGCACGCGCGTCTGGCCGAAGATGGGGGATGCGGCGGGGTTCGTGCTGGCGGAGGCCAGCTGTTCGGCCGAGGTCGTGGCGCGCTGTTCACCGCGTCGCGCGACGTTTCACGAGGGGCGTCTGGTGTCGGGCAGGATCAACGCCGCCTGACGCGCGCGGTACACGCTCACGCTTACGAAGCGCCGCGTGGCCTAGGGTCTCCGCTCTCTCTGCATCGACCGGATTCCTCCATGGCCCACGATACCGCGGCGTTGTCAGCCGATTACATCGCCGAACAGAAGGCGCGCCTGCTGGCGTTGCGCGACGAACTGGGCGCCGACAACGTCGCGTCCGCGGCCGAAGAAGCCGAGCTGCAGGCCGATGCGATCGACGCACCGCACGGCTCGGGCGACGACGCGCAGAAGACCAACCTGCGCGACAACAATGCCGCGCTGATCGAACACAATTCCGCGCGTCTCGCCGCAGTGGAGCGCGCGCTGCAGAAGATCGACGACGGCACCTATGGCCTGTCCGATCGCAGTGGCGCGCCGATTCCCGAGGCCCGTCTCGATGCGTTGCCGGAAAGCCTGTGGACCGTGGACGAAGACGATGGCGCGTAAGGCGTGGGTCCGGGAAACCGCTACGAGGTGCACCCCGTGACCGGGCAGGCCCTGGTGGTCGGCGCGACGGGCATCGTGGGCAGCGCGCTGGCGAACCAGTTGCTGGCTGCGGGTTGGGACGTGCATGGACTGGCGCGCCGGCCCGATGCCCTGCCGCCACGCGTGCACGGCGTCGCGGCGGATCTCTCCGACGCGCAGGGCACGCGCATGGCGCTCGCGGGTCTCGCACCCAGCCATGTGTTCATCACCACGTGGTCGCGGCAGGCCAACGAGGCTGAGAATATCCGCGTCAACGCGGCGATGGTGCGCAACCTGCTCGATGCGCTGCAGCCGGCGGGTTCGGTGCGGCACGTCGCGCTGGTGACCGGGCTGAAGCATTACCTCGGCCCGTTCGAAGCGTACGCAAAAGGCGCGCTGCCGCAGACGCCGTTCCGCGAGGAGCAGCCACGGCTCGACATCGAGAATTTCTACTACGCGCAGGAAGACGAAGTGTTCGCCGCCGCTGCGCGCGATGGCTTTCACTGGAGCGTGCATCGCCCGCATACGGTGATCGGCGCGGCGGTGGGCAACGCGATGAACATGGGCACGACGCTCGCCGTCTACGCCTCGCTGTGCAAGGCGACGGGCCGGCCGTTCCGTTTCCCGGGTTCGGCTGCGCAGTGGGAAGGCCTGACCGACATGACCGATGCACGCCAGCTCGCGAAGCATCTGCTGTGGGCCGCGACCACGCCGGCCGCGGCCGATGAAGCCTTCAACGTGGTCAATGGCGACGTGTTCCGCTGGCGCTGGATGTGGGGCCGCATCGCCGAGTGGTTCGAACTCGAACCCGCGCCGTTCGACGGCACGCTGCAACCGCTGGAGGCGCAGATGGCCGATGACGCCGAGGCTTGGACACGATTGGCGACGGCGCACGGTTTGATCGAAGCCGACATCCAGCGCCTGATCTCGCCCTGGCACACCGATGCCGATCTGGGCCGGCCGCTGGAAGTGGTGACCGACATGTCCAAGAGCCGGCGCATGGGATTTCTGGACTACCAGCCCAGCGACGACGCGTTCTTCGACCTGTTCGCGATGCTGCGCGCGCAGCGGCTGATTCCCTAGACCGCGCCGCGGCGCATCACGGCTGGCTGATCCGCCCGGGCGCAGGGTGATCCGACCCACCACGGAGATCCGCCATGAGCATTCCGCAGACACCCGACAGCATGAAGAAATCGCAGCAGGACAAGGCGCCGCCGCAAACGCCCGGTAAGGAGGCGCCGTCGAAGCTGTCGAGCGACGAGACCGGCGATCGCGCCGAAGAACGTCAGGGCGGGCACTGAGCCGGTTCGCGGAGACATCGCATGGACGACACGCCCTACCGCCCGATCAGCTGCGACTTCCACGATCTGCTGGAGGCCGCGGCAACGCGGCGTTCGGTGGTGACGCTGGAGGTCCGCGATGCCGCCGATGCGATCGAGCGCGTGCAGGCGCGCATCGGTGACATCGTCACCCGGCCCGATGGCGAATACGTGTTGCTCGACAGCGGCAGGCCGGTGCGGCTCGATCGCATCGTGTCGATCGACGGTGCGCGTCTTGCGGATTACCCGGACTAACGCGGCACGTTCGCGTCAGGCGCCAGCGCCCGACTTGCGTGCACGCGCGGCGTCGACCATCCGGCCGCCGCTCGCGAGGGCCTTCTGCAGCGCATCGGCGCCGTAGGGCTTCTGCAGGATGTAGTGATCGCGCAGCCGCTCGGGCACGCCGGCAGCGCCGTAGCCGGTCATGAAGATGTAGGGAACGCCGCGTACGTCGAGTGCATCGGCGATCGGAAAACTCTGTTCGCCGCCGAGGTTGATGTCGAGTATCGCGAAGTCGAAGTCGCGGGCATCGATGATGCGCAGCGCCTGGGCGACGTTGGACGCCACTGCCGGCGGGGCGTAGCCCAGATCGCCGAGAAAATCCTCCAGCAGCATCGCCAGGATCGATTCGTCCTCGACGATGAGGATCGCGGCATCGGTGCCGATCATCGGGCTTCCGTTTCCAGTTCGGCTTCGGTCAGCGTATCGGTCGGTGCGGATTCGAGCGGCGCGGTGGCGCGGAACACGACGCCCTCGGGCGCGTAAGCGAGCTCGACGTCGCCGCCCAGATCGTTGCGCAGGCCGCGTTCGAGCAGTCGCGAGCCGAACCCCCGGCGCGTCGGTGCCTGCACGACAGGCCCGCCGCACTCGCGCCAGGTGAACTCCATCGCGGCGCCTTCGCCGGGATGCGTGCAGTCCCAGTGGATGTGCACTTCGCCCTCGTCGCGCGACAGCGCGCCGTATTTCACCGCATTCGTCGCCAGCTCGTGCAGCGCCATGGCGAGGGCGAGCGCGCGCTGCGGATTCACGCGGCAGGGCGGCCCCGACAATTCGAAGCGCTGGCCCACTTCCGCCTCGTAGGGTGCGATGGCGCCTTCGACGATGTCCAGGATGTCGGCGCTGTGCCAGTTCTCGCGCGTGAGCACATCGTGCGCCCGCGACAGTGCGAACAGGCGCGACTCGATGCGCGTGCCCCCGTCGTCGAGATCCTGCGCGGTGCCCAGGGTCTGGCGCACCAGCGACTGCACGGTGGACAGGGTGTTCTTGACCCGGTGGTTCAGCTCGTTGACCAGCAGTTCGAGATGTTCCTCGTGCACGCGCCGGTCGGTCACATCGCGGGTGCTGCCGGCGACCGCCTCGACCTCGCCGTCGGCACCAATCACCGGCGTGAAGATGTAGTCGTAGATCCGCGTGCCTTTCGCGTAGTGCTGGAACGGCACGTCGCCGCGAATGGGCGCGCGGGTGGCGATGACGCGGTCGATCTCTTCGTCGTGCATCGCCGCGTGCCAAGGCGGATAGCCGATCTCCAGGCAGGTCTTGCCGGCTGCGTCTTCCCAGCGCATTCCCCACATCGCCAGCAGCGCATCGTTCGCGTAGACGAACCGGTGCTGCAGATCGAACACGTAGAGGAGATCGGGCGTGGACTGCAGCAGCGCTTCATAGGCGCGCAAGGTGGCAGGGTCACGCGGCTGGGCAAGTTGCACGACACGGGCTCGCGAGGCGGTGGCCGACTCTAGCACCGGGGTTTGTGGGCATTCCGTCATGACGGCCCCGCAATCTGAATGCTCGCCCGACGCGGGTCAGGACGGGTCGCGCGGGTGAAGGCGACGCTGCAGGACGCCCGCGTACGCTGCAGGCCCGCCACTCGGCCGAGCGCACGCCATGGACACAGAAGGCCGTTACGCCATCACCGCACGGGTCACGCCCACGGCCGACAAGCCCGGGAAGTGGACCGCGCAAGGCGAACTGCACGTGGCCGGATCGGATGCGCCCATCGACACGGTGCTGGCAGGCGACAGCTTCGAGACGCCGCAGGTGGCAGAGGTCGCTGCGATCGAGGCAGCCCGTCAGGTCGCGTCGACGCGCGACGACGCGCCCGGTGACGCGATCGCCGTCGATCCCGCCTGAAGGCGTTCAGGCGCCCAGGGGTCGCTCCAACTGGTCCCAGAGCGCGTCGGGCACGGTGTCGAGGCGTTCCAGTTGCGGTTTGCCGAACAGGTAACCCTGGAACAGCGGCACGCCGAGCGCGCGCAGACACCGGTATTCGGCCTCGGTCTCCACGCCTTCCGCGAGCAGCGTGCAGCCGATTGCATCGGCGATCTGCACGAGGCCGCGGGCGATCGAGGTGCGCACCGGGTCGGTGTCGACATCGCGGATCAGCGCGATGTCGAGCTTGATCAGATCGGGTTGGAAATCCGCCAGCAGGTTCAGGCCCGCGTAGCCGGCGCCGAAGTCGTCGATGGCGGTGAGAAAGCCGCGATTGCGGTAGTCGCGGAAGATCCGCGTGAGATGCGCGTGGTCGCGGACCTGCTCCGATTCCGCGGTCTCGAAGATCAACCGGTCGGTGGGGAAGCCGAACATCTGCGCCGCGGTCAGCGTCAGGCGGATGCAGGTCGCCGGCTCGTAGACCGCATTGGGAAAGAAATTGATCGACAACCGCTGCTGCAGACCGAGCCGCGCCGCGGTCTCGATGGCCTTCACCCGGCAGGTCTGGTCAAAACGGTAGAGCTGCGCCGGCGTGACCCGCGCGATGACTTCGGCCGCGCCGCCGCCGTCTTCGGTGCGGACGAGCGCTTCATACCCGAAGATCGATCGGTCGCGCGCATCGACGATCGGCTGGAACGCCATGCGGACTTCGAAATCGAGCGTGTCTTCACCGCCACAGCCGCTGCAGGGATGCGGCGAAGGTGCGGCGCCGAAGAATTTCTCGAGATACATGCCAGGTTCCAGCGGAAGGAGCGTCGCATGCAGGATGCACCACGGACGCACTCCATCCTACGACCGGGCTTCGCGCCGATGTGCGCGCTGGCGCACTTTGCGCGTCGATCGACGCTCGTATCGGAGGTCATGCAGTCCCGGGGGCGATGCGTGCGTCGCGCCCGAGGCCGTGGATCAGTCCGGATGCGGCAGGACGCACTCGTCGGGCACACGATGCTTGGTCGCCAGAGCGTGCAGTGCCTGGTTGATCCAGTCGCGCTCGTCCGCTGGCGCGCTCTCGCGCAGGCGCACCGCCATGTTCGCGAGTGCGGCGATCTTCTTCAGGCGGTCGCCCTCGGAATCGCCGTAGTTGCACAGGCTGACGTCGAGGTCCTGCAGCGCGGCGGTCGTGGCGTCGTTGATGGGCATGGGCTGTGCATCCGGAGGGATGCGCAACTGTAGAGCGGGCGCGTGCACGGTACGTCACGGTTGCAGGCAGCTGGGCTGCGCGGACGCTGCGAATACCGGTTTCGGCATGCGCAAGGCGTCGACGTGAAACGGGATGGCGCCCCGCCGATGTCACACTGCAACGCCGCCGCGCCGGACGCGGCGCACGGCTGCCACGGTCCGCTGACGCCGGCGCCGGTTCCTGCCTCGATCTGCACGGCCCTCTCCCATGCCCCCCACGCAACCGACACGCACGCGCGCGTTTCTTGCCGACACCACTGCGCTGGTGCTGTTCTTCACCGTGACCGGTGCACTCAACGAACGCTTCGTCTCCGGTATGTCCTGGGACGAAGTGCTGCATGCCCGTCTGCTCGGCGCGGCCTTGATGATTCCGGTGGCGCGACCCTATGGCGTGTGGCGTGACTGGCTGATGCGACGCGCCGGCCCGTCCCGCCTGTCGCGTACCGCGTGGGACAGCCTGGCGCTGGTGTCGTTCCAGGTGCCGATCTACGCGGCGATCATCGCGATCAGCGGTGCGTCGGGTCGTGGCCTGCTGCTCGGCGTGCTGGGCGCGACGGCGATCATGCTGGTGTCCGGGCGCCCCTACGGCGCGTTCCTCAACTGGATCAGGCGCCTGTTCGGACTGCCGCCGGGCGGCGAGAAGCCGATGAGCCTGCAGTCCTGACGGTCGCGGCGCGCTGACCCGTGCCACGGAACGCGCTCGATCGGTCAGCGCACCGCGTCGAACGCGCGGCACGCGGGATCGAGCGCCCGAACCGGTCTGCGCCGGGATAGCGTCAGCGACGACTGCCGCCACGCCGTGCGCGACAGCGATCACGACGTGCGCCGGACTGCGCGATGCAGGTCCCGCATGCACGGTGCGCGCGACCGGATTACGCTGCGCGGACACGTCCTGCAGGGAGCTCCGGATGAAGCCGATCCAGGTGTTGCTGTGCTGCGCGCTGTCCGCGTCGGCAGGTGCGCTGTTGTGCTACGCGGTGATGCGGACGCCGGATGCGGACCTGGGGCGTCCCGCAGCAGGGCAGCCGTCGCCGGGCGACACGGTGCGTCTGCCTGCTGAGGTGGGTGCAGGCAGCAGGGATGTGTCGCGTCCCTCGGGGACCGCGGCAGGTGCGGCTTCGCCCGCGAGTGCGATGGCGACCATGGCCCACGACACCGCAGCTTCGGCCCGCGATCCAGGTCCACGGATCGCGCCGCCATCCTCGGGCGCCGGTCCGATGCCGATGTCGGACGCCAATCTGCAACGCGCCGCGGACGTCATTGCCGACATGCGACTGCACAACAGTGATCTCGATGACCTGTACACGCTGCTGGACAACGAGGGCCGCGATCCGGCCTGGTCCGACGCTGCCGAGGCGCAGCTGGTCGCGTTCGTGCGCACGCACGGCGGCGTCTACACCGGCCTGGAGATGAAGCCGCCGCGCTGCAGTGCGCGTGTCTGCGAGATCGTCGTCGTCGCACGGCCGGGCCTGGGCACGGAAGACGCCCATGCGAACTGGCAACGTCTGCTCGGCGAAATGTTCGCGCAACCCTGGTTCCGCAACAGCTTCGTCGACCCGCGGATGGGCATGACGTCCAAGGACGGATCGCCCGTCTACGTGACGAACTTCATGCGTGCGGATCAGGTGCCGTGACACGCCGGTCTGCAGGCGCGCTGCTTCTGGCCGTGGCTTCGTGCGCGGCCGCGGCAGCGGAGCCGGCTGCGTTCGCGTGGCCCGATGGCCAGCGGGCCGCGGTGAGTCTCGCCTATGACGATGGGCTGGATTCGCAGCTCGACACGGCGATTCCCGCATTCGATCGCCGGGGATTGAAGGCCAGCTTCTACCTCACGCTGTCATCCGACACGGTGCGCACGCGCATGGACGCGTGGCGCGCGGCGGCGCGCAACGGGCACGAGCTCGGCAACCACAGCCTGTTCCACCAGTGCGCCGCGTCGAAGCCGGAGCGCACGTGGGTGGCACCGCAACACGATCTCGACGCGATGACCGTCGCGCAGATGCAGGAACAGGTGCGCCTCGCATCGACGATGCTGCAGGCGATCGACGGCGCGATGGCGCGGACGTTCACCGTGCCCTGCGGCGACACCGTGGCGCGCGATGGCGATTACGGGGCGGGACTGGCCGCGGACTTCGTGGGCATCAAGGTGATGGGCGGCGCCGTCGTGCCCGACATGCGCAGCCTCGACCCGCATGCGGTGCCGGTGGAGGCGCCGGTCGGTCTCGATGGCGATGCATTGATCGCGCTGGTCGAAGACGCCGCGCGCCGCGGCACGATGGTGAACCTGACTTTCCACGGGATCGGCGCCGAGCATCTCGCCGTGTCGCGCGAGGCGCATGCGCAACTGCTCGATCATCTCGCTGCGCACCGCGACCGCTACTGGACCGCGACCTTCCGCGAGATCATGACCTGGGTGCGCCGCCAGCAGACGCAGGCCGGTGCAGAAGCCCGCCCCGGAATGGACGTACCTTGACCCGGCACGTCCTGTTCGTCTGCAGCCGCAACCGGCTGCGCAGCCCGACCGCCGAACAGGTGTTTGCGGACTGGCCCTGGGTCGAGACCGCATCGGCCGGCCTGAGCCCGGATGCCGAAGTGCCGGTGACACCGGACTGCTGGCCTGGGCCGATACGATCTTCGTCATGGAGCGTGTGCATCGCGCGCGCCTGGGCGAACGGTTCCGGGCGCATCTGCGGCATGCGCGGGTGATCTGTCTGCAGATACCGGACGATTTCGATTTCATGGCGCCGGCGCTGGTGCGTCTGCTCCAGGCGAAGGTGTCGCCGCATCTGCCACGCGGGCCCGCCGCGTTACGGCGCGAAGACTGACGCCGCGAGCGACGTCGTGTCGCAGGATCTTCAGTCGACGATCTGCGTCGCCGGAATGCGGATGCTGTAGTCGCTGCCGATGTCGAGCGCGGTCTCCACCGACAGCCTGTAGCCCAGCACGTCACAGCTGCGTTTGGCGATGCTGGTGCCGAGGCCCAGCGAGCCGTTCGGATTGAGGCCGGCGAGGTCCTCGGCAACGCCGCGCGCGTCGAGGTCGTTCATGCCGCTGCGATCGCCACCGCCGCGGGCGCGCACCGAGAGCAGCAGGCCGTCGGCGTCGCGACTGCATTGCACGTACACCAGCGTCGCGCGTCGCTCCAGCGCCACGCGGACGAGGCTGCACAGCGTGCGCAGCAGCAGGGGCGCATTGGTGTGCAGCACGACGTCCGTCGCCTCGACTTCGAGCCGGGTGCCGTGCACGCGCATCGGCAACGCCATGGAGTGCGCGAGATCGTTGAACACCTGCGACAGCGCGACCGGCGCGCTGGGTTGCAGGTCCTGGTCGGCATCTTCCGCAGTGGCTTCGGCGACCTGGCGGAAGTCGGTTTCCAGGGTACGCGCCGCGTCGAGCGCCAGTTCCAGCAACTCTTTTTCTTCGGCGGAGTGCGTGAAACCCGCCAGTTCACCGAGCACGGTGGTGATGGTGGTCAGCGGCCCGCGGAAGCCGCGCGTGGCGAGCACGTTGAGGCGCGAGCGATAGCGGTTGGCGCGACGCGCACTCTCGAGCGCCCGTCGCAGTTCGAGCTGGATGCTGGCCTGGCGCACCGCGCCGTGCAGCAAGGCGCGTGCGTCGGCGTCGAGCACCCGCGGACGGGTGTCGAGCACGCACAACGCGCCGAGCGCGCGACCGGAATCCGACAGCAGCGGCAGACCGCTGTAGAAGCGATACCCGGCGCGGGTGACGAACGGTTCGTCGGCGAACACCGGATGCGCCGCGAGATCGGTGACCTCGATCGGCGTGCTGTGCGCGATGACCTGGCGGCAGACGACGGTGAGATCCGGCGCGCCGTCGTCGACCGGCGCCGGTTCCGGCGCGCCTTCGAGCGCGAACCAGGCCGAGACCTGCGGATCGAAGGTCAGCTGCGCATGCGCGACGTCGAGGCTGCGCTTGAGACCGTCGAGTAGATCGTCGAAGGCATGGCGGAGCGACGTGCTGGTCACCGAGGCGACCGCGAGATCGGCGAGATTGCCCGACTGGCTGAAGAAGCGTTCGCCGGTGGCCACGACGCCCTCCCCGGGCGACTCATCCTCTGGCGTGAATCCTATGTGAAGGCGCATGGCGTTGCCAGACGTCCGCTCAGTGCGCGGCCGCTGCGTCCAGGCGTTTGACGGGCAGGTGGTGGCGCTCGACGAGCATCTGCAACGCGCCGAAGAACCAGGGCCGGTCCACCGGCACGATCATGAACTGCAGGGCGTCCGCCACATTCGCGAATGCGGCCAGGCGGGACAGCTCGGGGGCGCCGGTGTCGGCCATGCGGACGAGCTCGCCGTCCAGGTCGTCCAGCACCGAAGTCGCGGTGTCGCGAGTGGTCAAGATGTTCTCCCGGTCAATCGGGAAACCTAGCAGCTGGCCCGGACAGCGCTCCTCACATCTGCAGCAGTGGTCCGATGCCGCGCGTCTAGACGGCGGGCTGCAGATCGGGCGCCGCGCCGATGGGGAGCAGCGGCAACGGCGGCGTGGCGGCGGATCCGTCCAGCGACAGGAAGTGCGTGGCGAGCGCGTCGATGTCGGCGTGGAACGCGGCGGCCACGTCGGGGTCGAGCAGGCGGCCGGCTTCCTGGCGCAGCGGCTGCGCGTATTCCTCGAACGCCTCGAGTGCCTCGCTGCGCGTGGTGGACGCCAGCAGGATCTCGTGGCTCATCAGCCGCAGCGATTCGAGCCGGCGATCCAGCAGATGCTGCAGGCCGGCCATCGCGCCGAGCGGTTCGAACGAGGCGGCGAAGGCGCGGGTCAGTGCGACGACCTCCGGCGCGACCTCGACCACTTCGTAATCGAAATGGCAGACGGTGCCGAACACCACGTCTCCCGACGCCACCGGGAAGCCGACGTAGGTGCGGACCACGGGACGCTTGGGATGCCCTTCCAGTCTCAGGTCGCCCGAAGCGTCGGTGACCAGGAAGGCATCACGCGACTGCTGCACGAACACGCAGTAGGTCTGGTCGATCGGGGCCGCCTGCATCGTCGGGGCGTAGGGGTCCTGCCGGTCGATGAGCACGAGGTTGCGCAGATCCGCATCACTGAAGCGGAAGAACGCGGTGAAGCGGCAGCCCGAGAGCAGGTTCAGCGTCTCGAGCGCGCTGCGCAACCGGCCCTCGGCGACCAGGTCGTTGAGTTGATCGAGGGTGGTCTGCGTCATGTGCGTAGCGTAGCGCGGGACGCGGCATTCGGCAGGCCGTCGAGGCACGCGTCCTTCGCCACCGACAGCTGCGGCTCAGACGTCGCCGATGCCGCGCGCGCCGGGCTCAATCGAAATAGTCGCCGCTGCTGGCGCCGTCCTTGTGCCGCAGGCGCGCGGCGGCCATCACCTCGGGCGGCAACAGGCGTGCATTGAGTCCGCGCCGGGTCCGGCCGTCGGCGCGCGGCGTCCAGTGGGTCACGCAGCCGCAGGTCCGGCAGCGGTGGAAGTCGACGTGACGCCCGTTCCAGGCGTAGGTTCCGGTCAACGACGCATCGGGCAGGGTGAGCTGGTCGGCTTCGAAGTAGGCCCACACCACGCCGTAGCGGCGGCACAGCGAGCAGTTGCACTCGGTGACCTCAGTGGGCGCGACGTCGATGGCGATCTCGATCGCGCCGCAGTGGCAGGAGGCGAGCAGGGCACTCATCGACCGGGCGCCCGGGTCGGCGACACGGCGCGAACGACGAAGCGGACGACGGGCATGTGCACTCCGGGCCTGGGGCGGTCCGGGCGATCGTAGCCGGGACGGGTGGTCGTGGCGTCATGCCGTGCCGCGATCCGCACCGCGAAAAACCGGCACCACATGCCGTCCCTGCCGGACGTGGCAGAATCCGCCACCCCCTCGGAGCGCACCATGCATCAGGCCGCCGCCAAGTTGCCCGCCCACGCCGAGTCCCGGCGCCTGTCCGCGTTGCGCAGCTACGGGATCCTCGATACGCCGGCCGAGACGGTGTTCGACGACATCACCCGGATCGCCGCGGCCGTCTGTGGCACGCCGATTTCGGTGGTCAACCTGATCGATGCCGATCGCCAGTGGTTCAAGTCCGAAATCGGCCTCGGCGTGCGCGAGACGCCGCTCGACACGTCGATCTGTGCGCACGCGATCCTCGAACACGATTTTCTCGAAGTCCCCAACACCACTACCGATGCGCGCTTCGCCAGCAATCCGCTGGTGACCGGTGATCCGGGCCTGCGGTTCTATGCGGGCGCGCTGTTGAAGACGCCCGACGGCCTGCCGCTCGGCACGGTCTGTGTGCTCGACACCGTGCCGCGCGAACTCACGGCGACGCAGATCGATACCCTGCAGGCGCTCGCGCGGCAGGTGATGGCGCAGCTCGAACTGCGGCGTATGCTGATCGAGGCGCAGGCGCTGAACCAGCATCGCGCCCGCGTGCTCGCGACCGCGGGTCACGATCTCAAGGGGCCGCTGCGCGCCGCGCTGTACGCGCTGACCAAGGCGCGCGTCGCCAATGGCGAAGAACGCGAAGCCCGGCTGGAAAGCGCCGAGCACGATATCGCCTACATCAACCAGAAGTTCGGCGACATGATCGCCGGCGCCACCGGCAAGGGCGGCGCTGCGGCACCGGAGCTGCGCCCGACCGACCTAGCGCCGGTGCTGGGCGAAGTGGGCCGTGCGTGGAATCGCGCCGCGCGCCGCAAGCGCATCGAACTGGTGGTCGACCCGTCGCCGTGCATCGCCAGCACCAATGCCGGCCTGCTCGAAACGCTGCTCGGCAATCTCGTGTCGAATGCGATCAAGTACACGCCCGATGGCGGTCGTGTGACGGTCGAGTGCCGCGCGAACGACGACGCGATCGAGATCGTCGTCGCCGATACCGGCATCGGCATGGACGCCACCCGTGTCGAGGATTACTTCACCGCATTCCACCAGGCCGACGCCGCATCCGAAGGTCTCGGCATCGGCCTGTGGATCGTGCGCCAGGCCGCCGACGTGCTGGGCGCCCGCATCGACGTGCAGTCCGCACTCGGCGAAGGCACGCGGGTATCAGTGTCGCTGCCGAAGGTCTGAGGTCTTCGCCGGGTCATTCCGCTCCGGTCTGATCCGGAGACGCATGCTGCGCTGCGGCTCGGGCATGTGCGGCTCCGCCTTTAGAGTGGCGCGATTGCGCCCGTCTGCGCGCTGGAGTCCGCGATGAACGGAGTGATGTCTCGCTACACATTGCGCGCGATCGCAGTGCTGGTGCTGTGCGTGAGCAGCCTGTCCGTGACCGCTGCCGATGGCCCGGCGGTCGTCCGCATCGTCGCAACGGCGGACGGCCATCAGCTGCAGGTCGACGGCACGCCGTTCCGCATCCGCGGCGCCGGGCTGCAGGACGGCGACCAGGAAGCGCTCGCCGCGCGCGGCGCGAATTCGTTCCGGACCTGGCATACCGCGGACGATGCCGCGCAGGTGCGCGCGATGCTCGATCGGGCGCAGCGCAACGGGCTCATGGTTGCGATGGGTCTGCACGTCGGCAAGGAACGGCACGGATTCGACTTCGACGATGCCGCTGCGCTCGCGGCGCAGCAGGCGCGCCTCCTCGCACAGGTGCGTGCTTACAAGGATCACCCCGCGGTGCTGATGTGGGTGGTCGGCAACGAACTGAATCTTGAAGGCCGCGATCCGCGGGTCTGGGATGCGGTCGAGGCGATCACGCGGGCGATCCACGCCGAAGATCCGAACCATCCGGTGATGACGCCGCTGGCGGGATTCGACCCCGCGCTCGCGGACCTGCTGCGTACGCGCGCGCCGTCGCTGGACCTGATCGGCGTGCAGCTCTACGGCGACATCGTCGATCTGCCACGCAAGCTCGAGGCGGCGCGCTGGGCCGGGCCCTACGTCGTCACCGAATGGGGCCCGACCGGTCACTGGGAAAGCCCGCTGACGTCCTGGGGTGCGCCGGTCGAAGACGACGCATCGCGCAAGGCGGCGCTGCTGGTCGATCGCTACACGCGCATCATCGAGGCCGATGCCGCGCAGGGACTCGGGTCCTATGTGTTCCTGTGGGGGCAGAAGCAGGAACGCACGCCGACCTGGTACGGCCTGTTCCTGTCCGGCGGTGAATCCACGCCCGGCGTCGATGCGATGCAGCAGCTGTGGACCGGGCACTGGCCGGCGAATCGTGCGCCGGCGATCTCACCGCTGCGCATCGACGCGCGTGTCGCCACCGACAGCGTGGTGCTGATGCCCGATGCCGAACATCGCGCGCAGGTGGTCGCGACCGATCCCGATGGCGATCGGCTCGTCTACCGCTGGATCGTGCGCGAGGAGAGCCGGGCGACGTCGATCGGGGGCGATCCGGAAGCGTTGCCGCCCGAGATGTCGTTGCGGCTGGCGGAACATGCGGACGGCATGCTGCGTTTTTCCGCGCCCGCGACGCCGGGCGCCTACCGGTTGTTCGTCGAAGTGCGCGACGGCCAGGGTCATGCGGCGTACGCGAACTTTCCGTTCCACGTCGGGCCGCCGCCTGCGCAATGAGCCGCAGACGCGTGCGCCGTCACTGCGCAGGCACGATCCGCAGCACGCGCCCGCTCGCGCTGTCGGTCAGCAGATACAGCGCGCCGTCCGGCCCGCTGCGGACATCGCGGATGCGCTCGCCGAGCTCGGTGAACAGGATGTCCTGCGTGCCCGGCGTGCCCGGCGTGCCGCCGGCCATCGGCACGCGTCGCACGCTGCGTTCGGCCAGCGCCGAGACGAACAGGCTGCCGCGCCAGGCGGGGAACAGAGCGCCGTCGTACCACGCCATGCCCGAGGGCGCGATCGACGGCGTCCAGTGCGTCAGCGGCGCGGTGATGCCGGGCCAGGTGCGATAGGGCGTCACGCGCGCACCGGTGTAGTCGACGCCGTCGGTGGTGATCGGCCAGCCGTAATTCGCGCCGGCCGTGATCGCGTTGAGTTCGTCGCCGCCCTTGGCGCCGTGCTCGTTCGAATACAGCAGGTTGCCGACGCGCACCATCGCCTGTGGATTGCGATGGCCGGTCGTATAGATTTCCGGCAGCGCACCGTCCCGGCCGACGAAGGGATTGTCGCGGGGCACGCGGCCGTCGGTGTGCACGCGGATGGTTTTGCCCAGATGCGTGTGCAGACGCTGCGCATCGGTGCGCTCAAGATTGCCGTCGCCCATCGCGGTGACCAGCATGCCATCGGCGAGCAGCGCCATGCGGCCGCCGAAATGCTGGCCGGCGCGCTTGGCCGGTTGCGAAGTGAAGACCGGCGTGACCTCGTGCAGGCGCGTGCCGTCGAAGCGCGCGCGCACGATGCGCAGGTGGTTCGCGTCCGCGGTACCGTGCGCGAACGACAGATAGACGAGACCATTGTTCGCGAAGCCGGGATCGACCATGACGTCGAACAGCCCGGCCTGCCCCATCGCCAGCACCGGCGGCACGCCGTCGACCGGCGCGTCGCGCAATGCGGATGCGCCATCGCGGTTGCGCTCGATGACGCGCAGTCGACCTGCGCGTTCGGTCACCAGCATGCGACCGTCGGGCAGAAAGGCGAGCGACCACGGATGGTCGAGGCCGCCGGCGACGGTCTCCACGCGGTAATCGCGCGTATCGGCGATGGCGTTCCCGGACAGCAGCATCGACAGCAGCGCGATGCAGGCGATGCCGACGCGCGCGAACGGCCTGCATGTCACTTGCGACAACGGCGGGCAGGGGGACGCGATCGACATGCACACTCCACATTCGGCGCCGCGACTGCGGCATCATCGCGTCACATGATGCTGCATGACCCTTGCCGATGACGATGTCCCGCACGACCCGCACCATTGGATGGGGCCGGCGCATCACCGCGTTCCTCGCCGCCCTGCTGCTCGCCACCGCGTGGGGCAGCGTGGTGCAGACGCAGTTCAATCTGCAGGCACTGGCGGCGCTGGATGTCGACATTCCGCTGCAGGTGCGCGGCGCGACCACGTTGCAGGATCTCGCGGGCTTCGGCCCGGCCTACGCCGGCATCGTGCTGGCGGCATGGCTGCCCGCGTTTCTCGTTGCCGCCCTGCTGGTGCGCGCCTGGCCGCAGGCGCGCGTGCCGGTGTACGCGCTCGCTGCCGGTGTCGGTCTGATCGCCGCGGTGCGCGTTGTCGATGCGGTCGCGCCGATGCCGGTGCTCATCGACGCGACCCGCGGCATCGGCGGTTTGCTGTCGATGGCGCTTGGCAGCCTGCTCGCCGGCGCTGCATTCGCATGGTGGACGCGGCGCCGCCGCAGTCGCCACTGATCGCCGCGCGGGACTGACGCTCAGACGGGTTCGATCAGCGCGAGGATGTTGCCCTCGCTGTCCTTGAACCACGCGGCCTTCGCGCCGCCGCCGGTGAACACCCCGTCGTCCCACGCACCGTCGTCGTCGTCGAGGTCGTAGTGTTCGAACACGACGCCGCGTGCTTCGAGTGCGCGCTTCACCGCGTGGATGTCGCGCACCTGCCAGAACGCTGGCTGGCCTTCGACGTGCCGGCGTTCGGCGTCGGATACAGGAAGCACGCGGTGCCGCCTGCGAAGCGATAGGTCGCGCCGCCCGCGTTTTCCTCGCTGGCATGCAGCCCCAGTGTGTCCTCGTAGAAGCGGCGCGCACGCGCGACGTCGCGTGCTGACAGATAACTGTAGATCGGGAATTTTTGCAGCATGGCGATAGCTCCGATGGGTCATCGGTATCGCGCGCCTGTGGTCGTGAAATGAGCGTGGCAATTTGAGGTGGCGCGCAGACAGCTGCCTGTATCGATGGCAACGGCGCAGGCCGCGTGCGGACTGAATGCCTGTTCGTCTCGATCGACTCACGCGCACCGGCGGAGGGTGCGCGTACGGCGATTCCCGCCGTTGGAGCCTCCCATGAGCAATCAGCAGCAGACGCCGCAGTCCCCGAACAACCAGGGTCAGCAGGGCAACGATCGTCAGGACGATGCGACGCATCAGCAGCCGCAGCGTCAGACGCCCGGCAGCAGCGAAGAAGAAGAATAAGCGGCGTCCCACACGCCCGCTCGTGACACGGCGTGGCGCGGCGGGGGGGGGGGGGGCCGCGCGCCGGGTGAGGGGCGGGGCGGGTGCGGGGGGGGTTT
>JASCOC010000027.1 GCA_029959605.1 Lysobacteraceae bacterium PS02340
CCGCCGAAACGCTCCGCACCGATCTTCGTCAGCGCCGCCGTCAGCGTCGTCTTGCCGTGGTCAACGTGACCAATCGTGCCCACGTTCACGTGGGGCTTGGTGCGCTCGAACTTACCCTTTGCCATGGCTGCCTAATCTCGAATCTGGTGAGGTGGTGACTGCGTGCCGCGTCGGATCCGCACTGGAAGCGGAACCGCGGAGGATGGTGCTCACGAAAGGAATCGAACCTTCGACCTCCTCCTTACCAAGGAGGTGCTCTACCGACTGAGCTACGTGAGCAACGATGTGGAACTGAGGGTACCGCCTGAAACGTTCAATGGAGCGGGAGAAGGGAATCGAACCCTCGTAATCAGTTTGGAAAACTGAGGTTCTACCATTGAACTACTCCCGCACCGGGACCCGCATACCGCATTACAACCTGTCGCACTGCACTTGTTTCCACCGCACTCGAAAGATGGTGGAGGGAGGTGGATTCGAACCACCGAAGGCGTAAGCCAGCAGATTTACAGTCTGCCCCCGTTGGCCGCTTGGGTATCCCTCCGGCGCTTTCGTGTTGCCGGTGAAAACAGCCCGCGATTTTGGGGCCAGTTCCCGGTTCTGTCAACGCTGGAAGGCGCTGGATTTCACCGGACCCGTCGCTTGGCCGATGACCTTGCAGACGGGCGCGCATCTTAACCGTCCCGGCGCCGCGGCGCCATGGCCGCGTGCGAATTTCCGCGCATCCATTGCGCCCCGACGCACGAAAGGCGCCCGCAGGCGCCTTTCGCGAAGCCCGACGACAGGGCCGGTCAGACGTTGAAGCGGAAATGCATCACGTCGCCGTCCTTGACGATGTATTCCTTGCCTTCCAGACGCCACTTGCCCGCGTCCTTCGCGGCGGACTCGCCGTTGTAGCGGATGAAGTCGTCGTAGCCGACCACTTCGGCGCGGATGAAGCCCTTCTCGAAATCGGTGTGGATGACCGCAGCTGCCTGCGGCGCGGTCGCGCCGATCTTGACCGTCCACGCGCGCACTTCCTTGACGCCCGCGGTGAAGTAGGTCTGCAGGGTCAGCAGGCCGTAGGCGGCGCGGATCACGCGGTTCAGGCCGGGCTCGTCGAGACCCAGATCGGCCAGGAAGGCGTCGCGGTCGGCATCGTCGAGCTGCGAGAGTTCTTCCTCGATCGCCGCCGACACCGGCACCACCTCGGCGCCCTCGCCCGCTGCGCGTGCACGCACGGCGTCGAGATGCGGATTGTTCTCGAAACCGTCCTCGAGCACGTTGGCGATGTACAGCACGGGCTTGGCGGTCAGCAGGAACAGGTCGCGGATCGCCGCGTTGTCGTCGTCGGAGAGCTTCAGCGCGCGCACCGGCTGGCCGTCGGCCAGGCCCTTGTGCACGCGACCCAGCACCTCGGCGCGGATCTTCGCGTCCTTGTCGCCGGTCTTGGCCGACCGCTCGGCGCGCTGCAGCGCGCGCTCGACGGAATCCAGATCGGCCAGCGCGAGCTCGGTATCGATGGTCTCGATATCGGCGATCGGGTCGACCTTGTTGTTGACGTGGATGACGTCGGGATTCTCGAAGCAGCGCACGACGTGGGTGATCGCGTCGACCTCGCGGATGTGCGACAGGAACTTGTTGCCCAGGCCCTCACCGCTGGCCGCGCCGGCGACGAGGCCGGCGATGTCGACGAATTCCACCGCCGTCGGCAGTACCTTCTGCGGCTTGACGATCGCCGCCAGCGCATTGAGGCGCAGGTCCGGCACCGGCACGATGCCGACGTTCGGCTCGATGGTGCAGAACGGGAAATTTGCCGCGGCGATGCCCGCCTTGGTCAGCGCATTGAAGAGGGTCGACTTGCCGACGTTCGGCAGGCCGACGATGCCGCATTTGATGCCCATGTGGAGTCCGTCAGATGGCGGCTGCGCCGCTGGTGAGGGGAGTCAGTCGGCGGCTGCGCCGCCTGCGTCAGTGGAAGCTGCGGAGCAGCCGAACAGAGAACACTGCGAATAGACGCCCGGAAGAGTCAGGAATTCTATCGCCAGGCGGACAATGGCGCCGAAGTTACTGACGCGACCGACCGCACCGAAGGTGCGCTGACAGCGCGCCACGCGCGCCCTGACGGCTTCACCGCTGCGTGTGCAGCCGCGTCATCGCATCCATGAAATTGCCGTCCATCGCCAGCGGCAGCACGTCGATCGCGTCGTCGATCGCGCGGCCGATCAGGATGTCGTCGTCGGCGTTCGCACGCCCGAGCACCCACGGCGTGACCTTGTCCTTGCTGCCCGGATGGCCGATGCCGATGCGCAGCCGATGGAAACGGCCGTGACCGAGCAGTTGCATCGTGTCGCGCAGCCCGTTCTGGCCACCGTGGCCGCCGTCGAACTTCAACCGCGCGGTCCCCGGCGGCAGATCCAGTTCGTCGTGCGCCAGCAGCGCCTGTTCGGGTTCGAATTTCCAGAACCGCAGCGCGGCGGTGACCGACTTGCCGCTGAGATTCATGAAGGTGGCCGGCTTCAGCAGCCAGACCGGCTGGCCGGCGATGTCGACCTTCGCGGTCTCGCCGAACAGCTTGCTGTCGAGCCGGAACGACGCGCCCGCCCTGGCGGCGAGTTCGTCGACAAAACGGAACCCGGCGTTGTGCCGGGTCCGTGCATGCTCGGGTCCGGGATTGCCCAGCCCGACGATCAGTCGCAGTCCTGCCATCGTGACGGCAACGCGGGCGCGCCCGAAGGCGCACCCACGCGACGATTACTCGTCGTCCTTCGCGGCCTTGGTGGCCGGGACATCGGCCGACGCGTCGTCGGTCTCGTCTTCCGGCTCGGCTTCCACGCGGCCGTGCTTGGCGACGACGACGGCGACGTCGTGGTCCGCGCCCAGCGCCAGCTCGGGGATCTCGACGCCCTTCGGCAGCTTGACCTGCGAGAGGTGGACGATGTCGCCGACGACCATCGCACCGAGATCGATCTCGATGAACTCCGGCAGATCGCCCGGCAGACAGGTCACGGTGACTTCGTTGAGCTCGTGCGTGATCACGACGTCGGCCGCCTTGCCGGCCGGCGAGGTGTCTTCGTTGAGGAAGTGCAGCGGCACGGCGGTGCGGATCGTCTCGTTCGCGTTCACGCGCTGGAAGTCCAGGTGCATGATCTGCTGCTTGAAGGGATGACGCTGCATGTCACGCAGCAGCACCTTCTGGACGTCGCCGTTGAGGCTCAGGTCGAGGATCGACGCGTAGAACCACTCGTGCTGGCTGGCGAGCCAGACGTCGTTGTGGCTCAGCTCGATGCTGACGGGCTTGAGGTCGCCGCCGTAGACGACGGCAGGCACGTTGCCGGCAAGACGGAGGCGGCGGCTCGCACCCTTCCCCTCGTCTTCGCGGCGCTGCACCTTGATTTCATGCGTGGTAGCCATGTTCTGTATTCACTTTTCAGGATTGAAACCGCCTCGCGGCGGTGAAGCGTCTCGTCCGCGACCAGACGAGACGTTGCAGCAGGTCAGTCGACGTAGAGCGAACTGACCGATTCTCCGAACGCGATCCGGCGGATCGTCTCGGCCAGCAGCTCGGCGACGCTGAGCTGGCGGATGCGCGTGCAGTTGCGCGCGGCCTCCGACAGCGGAATGGTGTCGGTGACGACCATTTCGTCGAGCTGCGATTTGTTGAGGTTGTCGATCGCCGCGCCCGAGAGCACCGCGTGGGTGCAGTAGGCGACGACCTTGGTGGCGCCCTGCGCCTTCAGCGCGGCGGCCGCGGCGCACAGCGTGCCGGCGGTGTCGACAATGTCGTCGACCAGCACGCAGGTCTTGCCGTTCACGTCGCCGATGATGTTCATCACGGTGGCGACGTTGGCGCGCGGACGGCGTTTGTCGATGATCGCCAGATCCGCGTCGTCGAGACGCTTGGCGATCGCGCGGGCGCGGACCACGCCACCGACGTCGGGCGAGACCACGACCATGTTGTCGGTGCCGTGCGCGCGCCAGATGTCGGCCAGCAGCAGCGGCGAGGCGTAGACGTTGTCGACCGGAATGTCGAAGAAGCCCTGGATCTGGTCGGCGTGCAGGTCGATCGTCAACACGCGGTCGGCACCGGCGGCGGTGACCATCTTCGCCACGACCTTCGCGGTGATCGGCACGCGCGTCGAACGCAGGCGGCGATCCTGGCGCGAATAGCCGAAGTACGGGATCACCGCGGTCACGCTGGCCACCGAAGCGCGCTTGAGCGCATCGATCAGCACCAGCAGTTCCATCAGGTTCTCGGCCGACGGCGCGCTGGTCGGTTGGATCACGAACACGTCCTGGCGGCGGACGTTCTCTTCGATCTCGACCTGGACTTCGCCGTCGGAGAACGTCGACACCAGCGCCTTGCCCTGGCGCACGCCGAGTTCGCGGCACACGGCCTTGGCCAGCGGACGGTTCGAGTTGCCCGAGAAGATCAGGAGATTGCGTTCTTCTTTCATGTCTGCGGTTCCGCGTCGCTCTGACCGAGCGGATGGAGGAGTGGCCATGCCGGCACGTGGCGATCACCACGCAGGATCCGGCACGGGTATCAGGGGCGGCAGGATTCGAACCTGCGAATGCCGGGATCAAAACCCGGTGCCTTAACCACTTGGCGACGCCCCTAGAAAGCGGTGATTCGTGGATGTCGACTCGGCGCATGCACCGCGAATCGACACCCACCAGCCACCGCCCTCAACCTCCCGCTTCGAGCGCATCCAGCAACGGCGATCGCGCCACGCCGCCGACCACACGGGACGACACCCGCGATGCGACCTGCGCCTGCGCGGCTTCGGCGGATTCGCGCGTGGCGAATTCGACGAAGCAGCCGCTGCCCGTCCCGGTCAAGCGTGGCGTTCCGACCTCTGCCAACACCTCGAACACCGCCTCGACGGCGGGTTCTCGGCGACGCAGGACCGGCTCGAACGCATTGCCGAGCGATGCACCTGAAACGAAGTCCGCCATTGTCGCGGGTGCAGCATTTCGCGTCAATTCAGGGGCCTGGAACAGACCCGCGGTATTCACGTGCACGCCGGGATCAGCGAGGACGTACCAGGCCGGCGGCAGGTCGATCGGCAGCAGCGACTCCCCGACCCCTTCGGCCCAGGCATTGCGACCGCGTACGAAGACCGGCACGTCGGCGCCCAGCGTGAGGCCCAGCGCGGCGAGGCGGTCTTCGCCGAGATCGAGCTGCCAGAGGCGATCGAGCGCCCACAGGACGGTAGCCGCGTCGGACGATCCACCGCCGAGACCCGCGCCCGAGGGAATCCGTTTTTCGACGGCGATGTCGACACCTGAAGACACTTTCGCTTCTTTTTGCAGCAGCTGCGCGGCCCGGATGACGAGATCGTCGGCCTCGGCGAGGCCCGGCACGGAGTCGCCGATCCGGCGGATCCGGCCATCGGCGCGCGGCCGCAGGCGGATCGTATCGCCCCAGTCGAGCATCCGGAACACGGTCTGCAACGCGTGGTAGCCGTCTTCGCGACGGCCGGTGATCCGCAGGAACAGGTTCAGCTTGGCCGGCGCCGGCCAGATCGACCAGCCGCCGGCGGGGTCCGCATCGCTCATGGTGTCGCGCGCGGAGCCGTGGTGTCGGCGGACATCCAGCTGTCGACGATCAGGCGGACCCGCGCATCGCCGCGCTGGGCGTTGATGCGGGTCGGCAGGGCCGGCGCAGCGCCCGCAGCCGGGTCGGGCTGCCATTCGAGGTAATCGATCGTCCAACCGTCCTGCTGCACGCGCGCCAGCCGGCCGCCGGCGTCGAACGCGACCTCGGCGGGGCCGGACACCGCGACATCGGCGCGCGCGCCTGCGGCCCAGGCCGCCATCGCGGCGACGGGAATTTCGAAGCCGGTGGCCTCGCGCAGCAGCAGAGCGACATCGGCACCCTCGCGCGGACCGCCGTCGAGGCCGTCGATGCGCGCCCCCTGCGGACCGCCCTGCAGTTGCCAGCTCTGCCGGGTGACCGGCGCGCTCAGGGTCACCCGGTAATCGCCGCCGGTCTGCAGCCATTCGATGCGACCACTGCCGCCGTCGCGCCCGTTGGACATCGCGACGCGACCGTTGAACGCGAGCTGCGGCAGCGCACGCACTGCGGCTTCGCGCGCTGCGAGCCGCGCCTGCGCATCGGCGAGCGCGGCGGGCGCGAGATCGACGGTCTGCAGCGGCGGCCGTACCGGCACGCTGGTACAGGCGGCCAATCCGAACGCCATCAACGCGGTACATGCGATCCGGATGTTCATGCCCCGGTCTTCTCCAGCGCGCGGATCAGCGAGCGGTTCTCCGGATCGATCGCGCGGGCTTCGTCGAAATACTTGCGCGCTTCGTCGTGGCGACCGAGCACCCACAGCACCTCGCCGATATGCGCGGCGACTTCGGCGTCTTTCATCATCGAGAACGCGCGACGCAGCTCGACGAGGGCGTCCTCGTTGCGGCCCAGGCGATAGAGCACCCAGCCGTAGCTGTCGATGATCGCGGCGTTGTCGGGCTCGGCCACGCGCGCGCGGTCGATCAGTTCCAGTGCTTCGGTGTAGCGCGTGGTGCGATCGGCCAGGGTGTAGCCCAGCGCGTTGAGCGCGGCGACGTTCTCGGGATCGGCCACCAGCACGCGGCGCAGGTCGGCTTCCGCACGCGGGATGTCGTCGCGGCGCTCCCACATCAGCGCCCGCGAATAGAGCACCGCCGGATCGTCCGGCATCGCGGCCAGGCCGCGGTTGTAGACGTCGAGTTCGGCCGGGTCGTCGCCCTGTTGCCGGAGTTCCGCTTCGAGCAGGTAGGCGTTGCGGCGCATGTCCTCGTCGGACGTGCCATCGGACTGCAGCTCGCGCAGTCGTGCCCAGGCATCATCCCGGCGACCGAGCTCGTGCAGCACGCGGGCGCCACGCAGAAGGGCCTGCGCGCGCTCCGGGCCGCCGGGCACGGTCTGGTACCAGTCCAGCGCCTCGTCGTACTGCTCCAGATATTCGGCCATCTGGCCGAGCAGCAGACGCTGCGCCGGGTTCGGCGTCAGCGCGACGGCCTTGACCTCTTCATAGAGCGCGGCGAGCGCGACCTTGTTCTCGGCGCGCGCCATCAGCGACGCACGCAGGACGTAAGTGCGGCCGTCCTGCGGCCCCATCGCGAGGGTGCGCTCGGCATCGGCCAGATCGCCCAGCGCTTCGTACTCGCCGGCGATGCCCATGCGCAGATCCGGGCCGGTCAAGGCGGCATCGCCGAGCGCGGCGAGCGCCTGGCGCGCCTCGTCTGGGCGACCGGATTCGCGCAACTGGCTCGCGCGCAGCAGCGCGACACGGGGCTCGCCGGGGAAACGCGCGACGATGTTCTCGAGGATGCGTTCGGTCAGATCGGTGCGGTCCAGCCGCTGGGCGAGGCCGCCGAACGCCATCCAGGCCTGCAACGTATCGGGAATGGCACCGCTGTCGACGAGCTGGCCGAGCAGGCGCGCGGCCTGGGCCTGGTCGCGGGCGCCGCCACCGAGCACGGTGAAGGCATGGCGCCAGCCGGCCGGATCGCCGCTGCGCAGCAGGGCTTCGAGCTGACGGCGGGCGACGCGGTCGCGACCCGCGCGCAGGGACAACGTAGCCTCGGCGGCGCGCATCGGCAGCGAATCGGGCGCATGGCGGCGCCACAGGTCCAGCGCCTGCGCGGCGCGGCGGTCGTCGCCGGCCAGCAGGGCGATGCGGGTGGCGCGCTCGGCCAATCCGGGATCACCGTCGGACTGGCGGGCGGCGTCGAGATACCAGTTGGCGGCCTCGTCGAGACGACCGGCCTGCACCGCGAACTCGCCGGCGAGCGTCGCGCCCAGCAGATCCTGGTGCAGGGTGTCGGTGCGGTCGAGATCGCCGCGTTGGGCATGGGCCACGCAGGCCAGTCCGAGCAGGGGCACCAGCAGGGCGGCGCGCAGCCGCGCGGTCCGGGGCGGAGAGAAAACGGGCATCTGGGGCAACCGGGCCGTAAAATGGGCGCCTTCGTCCGCAGCTTATCGCAAGCGCCTGAACGGAATCGCGTCTCCGACAGGCACACCCGCCCATGAGCCTTTACGCACTCGGCATCAACCACCAGACCGCGCCGGTCGCCCTGCGCGAACGGGTGGCGTTCGCCGGCGACGCGCTCGACGCGGCGCTGGCGCAGCTGCGTGCGTTGCCGCCCGTGCGCGAGGTGGCCCTGCTGTCGACCTGCAACCGCACCGAGCTCTACGCCGTGTGCGACGACGACGGCAGCGCGCTGGCGCACTGGCTGGCGACGCATCCGGGCGACGACGCAGCGCTGGCCGGCGGTTCGCTGCAGGCCTATCTGTACCGGCATCGCGACGCCGACGCGGTGCGCCATCTGTTCCGCGTCGCGACCGGGCTCGATTCGCTTGTGCTCGGCGAGCCGCAGATCCTCGGCCAGGTGAAGCAGGCTTGGGCCAGCGCGCGCGCGGCCGGCACGCTCGGCAGCGAACTGAACCGCGTTTTCCAGCATGCCTTCGTCACCGCCAAGCGCGCGCGCAGCGAGACGCGCATCGGCAACAGCCCGGTGTCGGTGGCGTCGCTCGCGGTGCGTCTGGCGCAGGAATCGTTCGCGCGGCCGGCCGACTCGGCGGTGCTGCTGATCGGCGCAGGCGAGACCATCGAACTGGCCGCGCGCCATCTCGCGCAGGCCAACGTCAAGCGCTTGCTGATCGCCAACCGCACCTACGCGCACGCGCAGGAGCTGGCAGCGCGCCACGGCGGCATCGCGCTGCCGCTCGACGAACTGGACCGGCATCTGTTCCTCGCCGACATCGTGCTGTCGGCCACCGCCAGCCGCACGCCGATCATCGGCCGCGCGCAGGTCGCCGCTGCGCTCACCGCGCGCAAGCACCGGCCGATGCTGCTGATGGATCTTGCGGTGCCGCGCGACATCGCGCCCGACGTGGCCGAACTGCGCGACGTGTTCCTCTACACCGTCGACGATCTGGAACGCACGCTCGACGACAACCGTCGCGGCCGCCGCGAGGCCGCCGCCGATGCCGACGCGATCATCGATCTGCAGGTCACCCGCTTCGGCGAGTCGAACGCCGCGCGCGGCCGTCTGGCGCCGGTCAAGCGCCTGCGCGCACACGGCGAAGCGGTGCGCGGCGAAGCCCTCGCCCGTGCGCGCCAGCAACTCGCCGCCGGGCAGTCGCCCGATGCGGTGCTGGAACTGCTGGCGCACACGCTGACCAACCGGCTGCTGCATCTGCCGACTACCGCGCTGCGCGACGCCGCGCTGCGCGGCGACGACACCCTGGCCGACAGCCTCGATGCGCTGCTGCCGCCCGACCCCGAGCCCCGGACACCCGATGCTGCCGACCCTGCGCCGTAAGCTCGAAGCGCTGGCCGAACGCCGCGAAGAACTCGAACGCCTGCTGTCCGACCCCTCGACCGTCGCCGACCAGTCGCGGTTCCGCGCGCTGTCGCGCGAGTTCGCCCAGCTCGAACCGGTGTCGAGTGCGTTGGCCGACGAGCGCCGCGCGCTGGATGACCGCGAGGCCGCGCGCGCGCTGCTCGACGATGCCGACATGCGCGAGATGGCGGAGGAAGAAATCGCCGCCGCCGATGCGCGCCTGGAAACGCTGGAAGCCGATCTGCTGGCCCTGCTGGTGCCGCGCGATGCGCGCGACGATGGCGGTTTCTATCTCGAGATCCGCGCCGGCACCGGCGGTGACGAGGCCGCGATCTTCGCCGGCGACCTGTTCCGCATGTACCAGCGCTACGCCGAGCGGCAGGGCTGGCGCGTTGAAGTGGAATCGGCGAGCACCGGCGAACACGGCGGCTTCCGCGAAGTGATCGCCGCGGTCGACGGCAGCGGCGCCTACGCGCGGCTCAAGTTCGAGTCCGGCACGCACCGCGTGCAGCGCGTGCCCGAGACCGAATCGCAGGGCCGCATCCACACCTCGGCCGCGACCGTGGCGATCATTCCGATCGAAGACGCGGGCGAGCCGATCGAACTCAATCCGGCCGACCTCAAGGTCGACACCTTCCGCTCGTCCGGCGCTGGTGGCCAGCACGTCAACAAGACCGACTCGGCGATCCGCATCACCCACGTGCCGACCGGCGTCGTCGTCGAATCGCAGACCGAGCGCAGCCAGCACGCGAACCGCGACAAGGCGATGAAGCGCCTGCGCGCGATGCTGGCCGATGCCGAAGCCGAGCGCCGCGCCGCCGCGACTGCAGAGGTACGCAAGCTGCAGGTCGGCAGCGGCGACCGCAGCCAGCGCATCCGCACCTACAACTATCCGCAGGGCCGGATCACCGATCACCGGATCGAGGGCCTCACCCTGTACGACCTGCCGAACGTGCTCGAAGGCCATCTCGATGGCCTGATCGCGCGGCTGTCGCAGGAACACCAGGCCGACGAACTGGCGCGCATGACCGCGCAGTGAGTCGCAACGCGGCCTGAAGTGAGCCATGTGGATGCACGCCCGCGACCGCGCATCCCGATGCGGCCGTCGACACGGGTGGAGTACCCTCGCCGGATGAGCAGCCAGACCGATTTCATCCCTTTGCAGATCTGCGTGCTGACGGTGTCCGACAGCCGCACCCTCGACACCGACAGTTCGGGCGACTACCTCGTCGCGTCCCTGACCGGCGCGGGCCACGGGATCGCCGAACGCGCCCTGTTGCCCGACGACCGCTACGCGATGCGCGCGCTGGTGTCGAAGTGGATCGCCGATCCCACGGTCGACGGCATCCTCGTCACCGGCGGCACCGGTTTCACCGGCCGCGACTCCACCCCCGAAGCGCTGCTGCCGTTGCTGGACAAGGAAATGCCGGGCTTCGGCGAACTGTTCCGCGCGGTGTCGGTCGAGGAGATCGGCACGTCCTCGCTGCAGTCGCGCGCGTTCGCCGGTCTCGCCAATGCGACCTTCGTGTTCGCCCTGCCCGGCTCGACCTCGGCCTGCCGCACGGCGTGGGAGAAGATCGTCCGCCACCAGCTCGACGCGCGCACGAAACCCTGCAACCTGGCGACGATCCGTCCCCGCCTGAAAGAAGCCTGATGGCCCTCGACCAGACGCTGCGCCTGCTCGCCAAGGCCCGCGGCCTGACCGCCGCGGAAATCGCCGCCGCGATTCCGCGCGTCGGTGCGGCCACGGTGTCGGCCTGGATGCGCGGCGAAAAGACACCCGGCAGCGCGCAGCTCGATGCACTGGCCCGCGCGTTCGGCGTTCCGGCCGGCGCGTTGCTGGCGACCCTCGCCGCCACGCTCGACCCGGCGCGCACCAAGGGCGAACATGAATTGCTCGCCGCATACCGCACGCTCAACACGCGCCAGCAGGGCGCGCTGCTGGAAGTCGCGCGCACGATGGCGCAGGCGCCACCGCGCAAGTCACGCGACTAGCGATCCACCGCACAGGAGCCCGCGATGAAACCGCTCAAGCGCAAGGCCTACGAGGCCGCTCTGGAACCGATGCAGATCGAACTCGCCGCGGTCGCCCGCTGGCTGCAGCACAGCGGCCGCCGCCTGCTGGTGCTGTTCGAAGGCCGCGACACCGCCGGCAAGGGCGGCGCGATCGAGTCGATCTCCGAGCATCTCAATCCGCGCCAGTGTCGCGTCGTCGCGTTGCCCAAGCCCAGCGATCGCGAGGCGGGCCAGTGGTATTTCCAGCGCTACGTGACGCATCTGCCGTCGGCCGGCGAGATCGCCCTGTTCGACCGCAGCTGGTACAACCGCGCCGGCGTGGAATCGGTGATGGGCTATGCGACGCCGTCGCAGGTCGACACGTTTTTGGCCCAGGCGCCCGCGTTCGAACAGCAACTGGTCGACGACGGCATCCTGCTGTTCAAGTACTGGCTGGGCTGCGACCAGGCGCAGCAGGAAGCGCGCTTCGCCGAGCGCCTGCACGACCCGCTCAAGCGCTGGAAGCTGTCGCCGGTCGATGTCGCCGCGCGCACGCGTTACGACGATTACACGCGGGCCCGCGACACCATGCTGCGTGCGACGCACACCCCGCACGCGCCGTGGACGCTCGTCGATTTCAACGACCAGCGCCGCGGCCGGCTGACGCTGCTGCGCGACCTGCTCGACCGGCTGCCGGACAGCCACGTCGATGCGCCGTCACTGCGCTTCCCCAAGCTCAAGCGCACGCCGCGTCCGGAGCGCTACGACGTGCTGCCGCCGCTCGCGCCGTTCGAGGACTGAGCGCTCAGGCGTCGACTGCAGGCCCGCCCGCGCCGGCGATCAACGTTTCCAGGCGCTCGGCCGTGACCGGGCCGAGGATCTTCTCCACCACCTGGCCCTCGGGCCCGATCAGATACGTCATCGGCAGGCCGGGCGGCGTGTCGAAATCGGCCGGCGGGTCGAAGGTGTCGACGATCGCGATCGGATAGACCACCGGGTGCTTCTGCAGGAACGCGCGCATGTCGTCGGCTTCGATCTCCTCGTAGGCGAGGCCGATCACCTGCACGTGCTCGCGCATCGCGTCGAGCGCCGAGAGTTCCGGCATCTCCTTGAGACAAGGCGCGCACCAGGTCGCCCAGAAGTTCACGACCACCCACTGGCCACGATGCGCGGCGAGATCGAAGCTGCCGCCGTCGATCGTCTCGACCTTCAGCGCGGGATGTGTCTTCGCTTCGGGCCGCGGCGCTGCATCGGCCGGCGCGCGCGCCGGCGTTGCGGCAGGCGGCGTGGTGCCATCGGCCGGCGCCTGGCTGTCGGGCTTGCAGGCAGCGAGCAACAGGACGAGTGCGATGCAGGAGGCGAGGCGGTTCATGCGGAAATCTCCGGGGAGTCGTAGAGGCTGCCGACCCGCCGCTTGAGCAGGTCGCGCAGCGGAATGCGCAGTTCGTCGAGGGCGGCCGAGGCGGACACGCCCAGCGCATCGTCGCGGCACGGCAGATGTGCTTCTGCGACGGGGATGCGCAGGTCGCAGGCTTCGTAGAGTTCGCCGACGGTCAGGCCGTCGAGATCGCGTGCGAGGATCCATTCACCGGATTCGGCGCGACGCAGCAGCGCGATTTCCTCCAGCTGCGCGAGCATCTGCTGCACCAGCGTGTCGGTGAGCATCGGCTCCAGCGCCTGGATCTCGTCGCTGTGCAGCCCGCGGCCCTGCACGCGCGCGGCCGAGAACCGGCCCAGCATGCGCAGCAGGCCGTAGAGTTCGAAACCGCGCGGCAGGCGCATGTGCGCGGGCTGGTAGCGGAACGCCGAAATCGACGAGGCGAACGACGCGCCGAGCAGGATCGCCACCCAGCTCAGGTACACCCACAGCAGGAAGATCGGCAGGAACGCGATCTGCCCGTAGATCTTCTCGTAGGCATCGAAGCTGCCGAGGTACAGGCCGATCGCCCACTTCACGACCTCCGACAGCATCACCGCCAGCGTCGCGCCGGCCAGCGCGTGTCGCCACTGCACGGTGCGGTGCGGCACCACGCGGAAGATCGTCGTGAACGCGGCGAGTTCGATCAGCATCGGCGCCGCCCACAGCATCAGCCCGCGCAGCAGACGGCCCGAATCGGTGCTGAAGATTTCCAGCGCGAAGAACCGCGCCGATACCGCCAGACTCGCCGTCGCCACCAGCGCACCCAGGGTGAGCACGGTCCAGTAGACGAGGAAGCGCCCGAACGTGGGCCGCGCCGACTTCACCCGCCAGATGCGGTTGAACGTGGTCTCCACGCTGAGCAGCGTGACCAGCACCGAGATCACCAGCGCGATCACGCCGATCGTCGTCAGCTGGCCGGTATTGGTCGACAGCTGCAGCAGCACCTGCTCCACCGCGCGCGCCGAATCGGGCACGAAGTTGGAGAAGATGTAGTCGCTGAGCTGGTCGCGCCACTGGCCGAACGCCGGGAACACCGACAGCACGCCGAACACCACCATCGACAGCGGCACCAGCGCGAACACGGTGGTGAAGGCGAGCGCACCCGCGGCTTCGAACAGTCGGTCGTCGATGAAGCGACGCCACAGGAAGCGGGAAAAGCTCAGCGCGCGTGCGCGGTCCGCCATCCGGTCGGTCCAGCGGTTGAAAGTGGCGAGTGGCTCCATCGGCGAAGCGTAGCAAAGCGGTCTCGGTGGAGATGCATGAAGGCCTGGTGCCGACGCGGTCTTTCCGTCATACCGCAGCCGTCATCTGACGGAAGCCGGGTTTCCACGACCTGCATGGCGGGTCGTCCAGCGCTCGCTCTATGCACAGTGCGGGCGCCCGACTGGAAGGCGCTGGATTCCGGCATTCGCCGCAATAACGGTATCCAGGGACGTGCCGGGCGCGATCGACTCCCCACGCATCGCCCACTGCGCGAGAATGCAGAGCGCGCGACGCTTTCGAACGTCTGCCGCTGCACACGCGAAACGCTTCAGATCCTGCACGTTCCTTTCCCGCAAACAGGCGTCCCCATGCCCGACATCCTCGTCCTCTACTACAGCCGCAACGGTTCGGTCGCCCGCCTCGCCCGGCAGATCGCACGCGGGATCGGCGAGGTCGACGGCATGCAGGCGCGGCTGCGCACGGTGCCGCCGGTGGCGGCGGTCACGCAGCAGGCGGCGCCGCCGGTGCCCGAGGACGGCGCGCCGTACGTGGACCGCGCGGATCTCGCCGAATGCGCCGGCCTGCTGCTCGGCAGCCCGACGCGCTTCGGCAACATGGCCGCGCCGCTGAAGCATTTTCTCGATGGACTGGGCGCCGAATGGGCCAGCGGCACGCTGGTCGGCAAACCGGCCGGGGTGTTCACCTCGACCGCCACCCAGCATGGCGGCCAGGAAGCGACGCTGCTGACGATGCTGGTGCCACTGCTGCACCACGGCTGCGTGATCGCGGGCATTCCGTACACCGAGCCGGCACTGACCACCACGCGCGGCGGCGGTACGCCGTACGGCGCCAGTCACGTCGCCGGACAGCAGGATGATCCGCAGCCGAGCGAAGACGAGGCCGTGCTCGCGCGCGCGCTCGGACGCCGCATCGCCGCGCTCGCCGCGAAGCTCGGCGCATGAGCGGGATGCGGCCGCCCGCCACGCGCGTGCTGGCGACGTCGCTGGTGCTGATCGCCGTGCTGTACGCCGCCTGGTATCGCAACGACGCGCATTTCGGCGCGGCCCTGCTGGTGTTCGTGCTGCCGCCGCTGCTGCTGCTCGCCGCGGTGCTGCTGCGCCGGCCGAGCGCGCCGCTATGGTCGGGCATCGCCGCGCTGTTCTGGTTCTCGCACGGCGTGATGTACGCCTGGTCGCATCCCGAGCTGGGCCTGTGGCCGTGGGCCGGCATCGCGCTGTCGCTGGCGGTGGTGTTTTCGGCCAGCCTGCCCGGCATGCGCGCGCGTTTCTCGAAGGGTCGTCCGCCCAGGGGCTGAACGCGCTGGCGGCGGATGTCGCCCGCGCCGGTATCATGGGCGGCCCGATTCGTTGCCCTGCAGGACCGCATCACGATGGACGAACTGCTGATCGTCACCACCGGTGGCACGATCGACAAGATCTACTTCGACGACAAGTCGGATTTTCAGGTCGGCGATCCGCAGATCGGACGCATGCTCGAGGAACTCGGCGTCGCGTTCCGGTTCCGGGTGATTCCGATCATCCGCAAGGATTCGCTGCACATCACCGACGACGACCGCGAACTGATCCGCGCGACGATCGCCGCGCAGCCGGCGCAGCACGTGCTGCTGACCCACGGCACCGACTCGATGGTCGAGACCGCCAAGGTGCTGTCCTCGATCAGCGACAAGACCATCATCCTGACCGGCGCGCTGAGCCCGGCGCGGTTCCGCGGCTCGGATGCGGAGTTCAACATCGGCACCGCCGTCGGCGCCGTGCAGTCCAAGCCGCCGGGCGTCTACGTGGCGATGAACGGCCGCATCTGGGACCCGCTCAAGGTCCGCAAGAACGTCGAAGCCAACCGCTTCGAACCGCTGGGCTGACGGCTCAGTCGACCGCGGGTCCGCGCATCCGCATCTCCGGCCCCGGACCGATGGTCATGCGACCGTCGGGTTCGGCATATTCGACATCGGCCTCGGCATTGAGCGCCTCGAGCAGCCGCTGCGTCTGCGCCGCATCGAGCTCGGGATCGATCGAGACGACATCGGCGCCGACGGCGAGCCGGCGCAGCCAGGTCACCTTGCCCGGCATCCCCTTCGCGTCGACAAGACCCGCGCCGCGGGCGCTTTCGGCGATGCGGTCGGCGACCAGCGCCGGATCGCGTTCGGGCGCACTGCCTGGCGTGTAGCGGACGATGAAACGCTGCTGCATGGCGCTGACCTCGCTGGAGGGGGTGGCGGGCGGATCGCCGCCCATCGCGCATCCCGACAGCAGCAGGGCCGGAACGAAGAACGCGGCGCCGAAGCGCCGCGCGAAGTGGGGATGAGGACGGTGCATGGCGGTCTCCGCGGGGGCACGCGTCTGCGTGCGACCCCGCGATGATGCCGCCACCTCGGGCGTGCCCGGGGTGAACGTCCGGACGATTACCAGGTCGCGACCAGCGATGCCCCGCTGAAGGTCGCGTAGGCGTTGACGAGCACGTGGTACGTGCCCGCCGGCGGGTTGCTGATGGTGCAGGTCTCGTTGTTACCGACCACCCAGGAGCGGCAGTCGTACGCCGTCGTGGTCGGCTGCGAGCCGGCGCGCACGTAGAGATCCGCATCGCCCGTGCCGCCGCTCAGTGCGACGCGCAGGCTGCTGGTGCCGGCCGGCACCTGGATCGTCCAGAACTGCTGACTGCCCGCCGCGCCGCTCAGACCGGTCACCGGCACGCCGTTGCGCAGCCCGCCGTCGCCGCCCTCGCTCGGCGGGTTGTGACGCGCCTGCACGCTGACGTTGGCGAACGCGGTCACGCCGACCACCTTCACGTAGTACGTGCCGGCTTCGACGTTGGCGATGCGCACCACTTCGTTGTTGCCCGGACGCTGCGAGATGAAGTCGTAGGCATCGGCCTGCGGCTCTTCGTCCTGGCTGACGTACAGCGTGACGTTGCCGCTGCCGCCCGAGGTCGTGATCGACAGCGGACCGCTGACGCCTTCCGGCACGGTGATGCTGTAGAGCAGTTCGGCACCGGCCGCACCCGACAGGCCCGACACCGGCGTGCGGTTGGTCAGTTCGGTCGCATCCGGCGTGAGGTCGCCCACTTCCACCTGCTGGGTGCGGGTGCGGGTGTTGCCATCGTCGTCGGTGACCGTCAACGCGACCGAGTACACACCGGCTGCATCGTAGGTCTTGACCGGGTTGGTGTCGGTCGAGGTGGTGCCGTCGCCGAACGCCCAGGCACGGCTGACGATTTCGCCGTCGTCGCTCGAGGTGTCGGTGAAGGTCACGGTCAGCGTGTCGTTGTCGACGGTGAAGTCGAAGCCGGCCACCGGCACGCCCGGGGTGCCGCCGCCATCGGCGCCGATCGTGTCGACAAACTCCTCGCCCGTGCCCGCCGCATCGAGCCAGTCGCTCAGACGCGTCGCTGCGGTGCCGCCGCCGGTCCACGAGGTGAACAGACGGCCGTACCAGTCGACGTGGTCCGCGCCGGTCGTGGTGCACGAGGCGTAGCCGCCGTGCAGCTGGCCGATCACGCGACCCTCGGGGCTGTAGATCGGCGAACCCGACGAACCGCCTTCGGTGGTGCCGCGCTGGTTCCACTGCACCCACAGGTGGGTATTGCCGCTGGCGCCCAGATAGCCTTCCACGCGCAGCGGGTTGTCGGAGTGCGTGATGCGCTTTTCGGCGACGCGCGGGTGATGGATGCCGGTCGCGCCTGCCGGTGCGAGATCGCGACGATCCCAGCCCGACCAGCTCAGGTTGAAGGCCGGATCGGCGGCGTCGTCGAATTCGAGCAGGGTGAAGTCGGACGCGGCATTGGTCGCGCGGACCACGGCGCCGGTCTGGTTCTGCGCGAGGCTGCCGTCGCCGTTGGCGCCGCTCTCGGCGCTGCCGGGGGTGCGGCAGGTGGAGTTCTGGTAGTTCCAGTAGACGACGATGCTGGCCGCCGCATCCGCGGTGCCCATGCCGCAGTGGTTCGCGGTCAGGAAGTACATCTTCTGGTCGTTGGACGTGTTGTTGACCAGCGAGCCGCTGCAGTAGAACGTGCCGAAGCGCGAGTACGCACCGACCGACGGGATCTCGTCGCGGAAGTCGTCGCCGTCCGGGCACACCGTGTCGACGTTGCAGCTGCCGGACACGCCCTTGGTCTGGGCCAGCGCGCCTTCGCGGGCGAGGCGGCCGAAGCCGACGTAGTCGTGGTTGATGCTGGTCAGGCGCAGCTTGAGCTCACCCATGCGCGCCTTCGGCACCACCACTTCGATGATCGCGTTGTCGCCCGGCACGATCGGCGTCCACAGACTGCCGCTGGCCTTGTTGTGCGCGGAGGTGAAGGTCTGGATCGCTTCGGGATCGGCGTTCTTGGACAGGCCTTCGGGATAGACCAGCAGGCGCGCGCCTTCGGGCAGATGGAACTCGGAGAAGCCGAAATTCAGCGACAGCGCGTCCTTCGATTCCACGCGCAGGCGCCAGACCAGATTCCCGCCGGCGATCTCGTCCCAGTCACCGGCGTTGTTCGGCGTCAGGTCGACGGCGTGCGGTGTCGCGAAGCGGATCGGGCGCTGGCCCATGGCGCGATCCTGGCGCGCATCCTCGGCGCGCAGGCGCGCGGCGTCGACCGCCGGCATGCGCTTGAGTTCGACCGTCTGTTCGGCCGGCAGCCGGTTGTCGAACGCGGCCGGTCGCGCGTCGCGCGTCGCCGCCGCGGCAGCACCGACCGACAGCGTGCCGGCGGTGATGCATGCGATAAGAGTCTTCATCCTGTTCTCTACCCCTCAGTGGTGACAGATAAAAACGGAGCACACCGCGTGCGGCATGCTCCACCGGCGGCGGACATCACGATCACGATGTCCGCTGCCTGCCCTTCCTCCCCCGGAACTCCCCGAACCCGCCTTCAGTTGTGGCTGGCGCGCAGCGTGACTCCGGAGAACGATGTGTAGCCGCGGACCAGCACGTGGTACGTGCCCGCCTGCGGCGTCGCGAACGCGCAGCTCTCGGCATTGCCGGTGCGGTACGGACGGCAGTCGTAGGTCGACGTCGTGGGCGCACTGCCCCGGCGCACGTACAAGTCGGCGTCGCCGCTGCCGCCCGAGATCGCGATGACCAGGTTGCGGGCGCCCGACGGCACGGTGAACGTCCACGTCTGCGCGCTGTTGGCCGCACCCGACACGCCGGTGACCGGCACGCCGTTCTGCAGGCCGCCGGTGCCCGGATCGGGATTCGGCACGGTGCCGCCGGTCGCCGCTGCGACCGCCGCTGCGGCATCGACGATGCCCGCGCCGATCGGCTGGGACGGCGTCGACGGGAATGCACGCGCGGTACTGGTCAGCAGGGTCTTGATCTGCGCCGGTGTCTTGGCGGGATTGGAGACCGACTGGATCAGCGCGACGACGCCGGCGACGTGCGGCGCCGCCATCGAGGTGCCGTCGTAGGTCGCGTAGCTCTCGCTGCCCGGCGTGGTCTGGCCGCTGTTGAGCGTGGAGACGATGCCCGAACCCGGCGCCGAGATCGTGATGCCGCTGCCGTAGTTGGAGAAGCTCGAACGCGCGCCGGTACTGGTGTTCGACGCCACCGAAATGACGTTGCTGCAGTTGGCCGGCGAGAAGCCCGAGACGTTGGCGTTGCTGTTGCCTGCGGCGATGACGAGCGTGGTGCCGCGGTTGACCGCGCCGTTGATCGCGCTCTGCATCGCGCTGCCGCAGGTGCCGGCGCCGCCGAGGCTGAGGTTGATGACCTCGGCCGGATTCGCGTTCGCGGGCACACCGCTGACGGTGCCGCCCGACGCCCAGATCACCGCATCGGCGATGTCGGAGTCGTAACCGCCGCCGCGGCCGAGCACGCGCACCGGCACGACCTTCGACTCGGGCGCGGTGCCCGCGACGCCGACGCCGTTGTTGGTGACCGCCGCGACCGTGCCGGCCACGTGCGTGCCGTGCCAGCTCGACGCGCGACCGTTGTAGAAATCGCCGGGATCGCTGGGATCCGCGTCACGCCCGCCGCCGTCGCCCGACACCGCGGCGTCGATGATGAAGTCGTAGCCGGGCAGGATGTTCGCGTTGAGATCGCTGTGGTTGGTGATGCCGGTATCGAGCACGGCGACAACCGCTCCCGCGCCCTTGGTGGTGTCCCAGGCGGTCGTCGCGCGGATGCCGCCTGCGCCGGTGCCGAAGCCGTACTGGCTGCTGAAGCGCGGATCGTTCGGTGTCCAGAACACCTGGTTGAGCTTGTCGACTTCGACGAATTCGACGTTCGGATCGGCGGCGATCTGGCGCATCAGCGATTCGGCATCCGCGCGATCGAGCTTGCGGCTGGTGCGCACCACATCGGCGCCCAGCGCCATGCGCCGGACGTGTTCGAGACGCAGTTGCTTGCCGCCGCCGCTGACGGCGATCCGGCTGGCGGAGGCGCGCAGCGCGGTGTCGATCGCGGCCGGGTCGGCCTGGAGCGCGGAGCCGTCGCGGTATTTGACGATGAAGCGGTCGTGGGTATCGGACGACTGCAGGCCGCCGAGGTTGAGCCGGTCCGTGGCGTTGAGCGACAGCGGCGCCAGGGCCGCGAGCGCGAGGGACGTGGCAGCGACGAGCAGACGACGGCGCGGCGCGTGATGCGGGTAATTCGACATCCGATAACCCCCAAACCTGTGGGTGAGCCGCGCTGGAGCGGCAGATCGGGAGCCGTCGTCGCCGCCTGAACTCCGGGCAACGCCGACTCCGCAACGAATGCGGACGTGACAAAACTGACCGCAAACTGACGCTACGCGACAGCGCGGCCGGTCCGCAACGCAGAAGCCCGTTAAATTTCCATGAAAAATGGCGTAGACCGTCACATATCGACGATGTGGGTCACGATTCCGGGACCGAACGCACGCTGAATGGACCGGGACGCTGGCGGCCGGAATGGCCTGCCTGTCGTTCGCGCGTCTGCGCTGACACCGGACGACAGCAGACGCGCCGGCGCACCCGCGAACGCAGCGGCTCGCAGGGTCTGATTGCGGTTGTCCAGAAACGGCCTCAGGCGGCCGGGGCAGTGACGCGGGACGCCGTGCTCAAGACGGCTGACGCGGCAAACAATCCGTCGAGCGGATCAGAGCATGCCGGTTTCGAGGCGCGCGGCTTCCGACATCATCGAACGGTTCCACGGCGGGTCGAACACGAGTTCCACGTCGGCCTCGACGACCGTGGGAATCAGTTCGAGCTTACTGCGCACGTCGTCGACCAGGATGTCGCCCATGCCACAGCCGGGCGCAGTCAGCGTCATCTTGACCTCGAGGCGGCGCTGGCCATCGTCGGTCGGCTGTACGTCGGCTTCGTAGATCAACCCCAGATCGACGACGTTGATCGGGATTTCCGGATCGAAGCAGGTCCGCAGCTGGTTCCAGACCATGCGCTCCACCGCCGCATCGTCGGCGCCGTCAGGCAGCTCCAGCGGGACCGGCGGCTCCTTGCCGATCGCGTCGGCATCGCGGCCGGAGATCCGGAACAGGTTGCCCTCCACGAACAGCGTGTAGCTGCCGCCCAGCGCCTGGGTGATGTAGCCGGCGCTGCCCGCGGGCAGGGTCACGTGTTCGCCGGCCGGCACGAGGACGGCGGCGCAATCGCGCTCGAAACGGACGGGTTCGCTGCTGCGGGAGTACATAGGACCATCAGATGGTGGCCAGGGGCGGCCACGACAAGGCCTGTCATTGTATCGCCGCGCGCCGGTATGCTGGCCGGCCGTTTCCGCGATGCAGCCTTCCATGCCGCCAAGGCACCACCCCGCGGGCGCCCGGCGCTGGCCGATGGCGACCGCTCTGCTGCTGCTCGGCAGCTTCGGCATCGCTGCCGCCTGGATCCTGCTGGCCGACGCGCGCGGCGCCCAGATGAGCTGGATGGCGGTCATCGCCGCGTTCGACGCGGCCTGGCTGCTGCGCCTCGCCCGTGCCCGCCCCGGATTGTTGCGCGCGGTCGCCGGCACCGTGGCCACCGTGCTGGCGATCGTGATCGCGAACTTCGGCATCGTCGCCGCGCAGCTCGCCCGGCCGATGGGCATGCTGCCGTGGGAGTCGCTGCTCAAACTCGGCCCGCACCATGCCTATACGCTGGCGACGCTGGCCAACTCGACGGTCGACCTGGCCTGGCTCGGGGCCGCGCTCGTGATCGCGGCGGTGGCGTCGCGCTGAATCGCGCGGCGGCTCAGTGGCCGCCGTCGAGCGCCTTGAGTTCCGCCACCAGCGCACCGGCCGCTTCGGCCCCGTCGCCGTAGAGCATGCGGGTGTTGTCGGCGTAGAACAGCGCATTCTCGATGCCGGCGAAACCGGTGCCCTTGCCGCGCTTGATCACCACGACGTTCTTCGCCAGCACCACGTCGAGAATCGGCATGCCGTAGATCGGGCTCTGCGGGTCTGTTTTCGCGACCGGATTGACCACGTCGTTGGCACCGATCACCAGCACCACGTCGGTGTTCGGAAATTCCGGATTGACGTCGTCCATGTCGACGATCAGGTCGTAGGGCACGCCGGCCTCGGCCAGCAGCACGTTCATGTGCCCGGGCATGCGCCCGGCAACCGGATGGATCGCGAAGCGCACCTTGACCCCGCGCTCGATCAGCCGCTGGCTCAGCTCCCAGATCTTGTGCTGCGCCTGGGCCACGGCCATGCCGTAACCGGGCACGATGACCACGCGTTCGGCATAGGCCATCAGCGCGGCGACATCGGCGGCCTCGATCGGTTTCTGGCTGCCTTCGATCGCAGCCGCGGTACCGCCGGCGCTGAAGCTCGAGAACAGCACGCTGGCGATCGAGCGGTTCATCGCCTTGGCCATCAACCGCGTCAGCAGCATGCCGGCCGCGCCGACCATGGTGCCGGCGATGATCAGCGCCTCGTTACCCAGCACGTAGCCTTCGAACGCGACCGCCAGACCCGTCAGCGCGTTGTAGAGCGAGATCACCACCGGCATGTCGGCGCCGCCGATCGGCAACGTCATCAGCACGCCCAGCGCGAGTGCCAGCACGAAGAACACGACGATCGCCGGCACGCCCAGCGCGTGCACGATCAGCCCGCCGGCGATCAGCGCGCCGACGAACACCGCCAGATTGAAGAGCTGCTGGCCCGGGAACACGTAGCGCTTGTCCATGCGCCCGTCGAGCTTGGCCCAGGCGATGACCGAGCCCGAAAGCGCGATCGCGCCGATCAGTGCGCCCAGCACCGCAAGCACCAGCGACAGCCTGGCCGGCGCGCCACCGGACGCCGACCAGCGCAGCAGTTCGACCGCACCGATCGCCGCCGCCGAACCACCACCCAGGCCGTTGTAGAGCGCGACCATCTGCGGCATGTCGGTGATCGCGACCTTCTTGCCCGACACCCACGCAAGACCGGTGCCCAGCGCGATCGCGACCAGCATCAGGCCGATGTTCGCGAGCCCAGGCACGAAGAACGTTGCCACGGTCGCCAGCACCATGCCGACGCCGGCCCACTGGATGCCCGAGCGTGCGGTGCGCGGCGAGGCCATGCGCTGCAGGCCGAGCAGGAACAGCGTGGCGGCGATGAAATAGCTGGCAGCGACGAGCCACTGCAGGCCGCTCATGCGACATGTCCTGCGCGAGAGACCATCACCATGCCGGCCCTCACTCCGGCTTCCCCGGACGGCCCGACGGCTTGAACATCTCCAGCATCCGCTCGGTCACCACATAGCCGCCGGCAGCGTTGCCCGCCCCCATCAGCACGGCGATGAAGCCGATCGCCTTCTCCAGCGTCGTGTCGGCGTGGCCCAGCACCAGCATCGCGCCGATCAGCACGATGCCGTGGATGAAGTTCGAACCCGACATCAGCGGGGTGTGCAGGATCACCGGCACCCGCGAGATGATCACGTGGCCGGCGATCGCCGCCAGCATGAAGATGTACAGCGCCACGACACCATCGATCATTGCGATTCCCCGGGCCCGTCGTCCGCATCATAACCGCCGTTGAACGGCGCGCCAGCCGGCCGACGCATGCCACGTCAACCGCCACGCCGGGCGCGCGTTGACCTGTGCACACCCCGCCACTGGCGACGACCCGACGATGGATGGCAGCCACTTTCCCGACCCGCATGCGCACATCGCGCACGGTAGGCTTGGCGACGTGACCGAATCCACCGTCGCGGCCGACGCCGCCATGCCCGCACCACCCACGACGCTGGAAGGCTTTCTCGCCAGCGTCGAACGCCGCGCGTTCCGCTTCGCCGAACTCGGTCTGCGCCATCGCGACGATGCGCTGGATGCGGTCCAGGACGCGATGATCAAGATGCTCGGGTATCGCGATCGCCCGCCGTCGGAATGGACGCCGTTGTTCTGGACCGTGCTGCGCAGCCGGATCATCGACGTGCAGCGCCGACGCACGTTCCGGCTGAGCTGGCTCAGCGATGCGCGCGCGCCGGACGGCGAGGAGATCGACTGGGCCGATGACGGCCCGGACCCGGCCCGCAACCACGATGGACGCGAAGCCTGGAGCCGGTTGGCGGAGGCTCTCCGGCAGCTGCCGCGGCGCCAGCGCGAAGCGTTCTCGCTGCGCGTGCTCGAAGAGTTCGATGTCGAAACCACCGCCCGCATCATGGGATGCGGCGAGGGCTCGGTGAAAACCCATCTGTTCCGCGCTCGCGAAGCGCTGCAGAAGCACCTGGAGGAATTCCGATGAACCGGTCGCACGATCCGCAGGACGATGCCGCGCTGCGCGCGCTCTACGCCCGGGCGCAGGACACGATCACGCCTGCGACCACCACGCGCCTGCATCGCGCACGTCATGCCGCATCGCAGGCGAGCGCGCCCGCGCGACGTGGCTGGGGCATGCCGCTGGCGACCGGATTCGCCGCGGTGTGTGCGCTCGCGATCGGCGCACGCATGCTGATGCCGGCCGCGGATGCGCCGACGGCAACGCCGGTGCTGGCCGCCGCGGAATCGGCCGCGCACATCGACGAAGGCGTCGATGAAGCGCTGGCCGGCTACGACGAATCCCCAGACTTCTATCGCTGGCTCGCCGCCAACGAATCCACCCTGCTTGCCGTGGAATGACCATGTCACTGACCCGAACCGTTTTACTCGCCGCCGCACTGCCGTTGCTGTTGCTATGCGGCAATGCTGCGCTCGCCCAGTCCGCGCCGCCGCCGGCCTGGGACCAGCTCACGCCCGCGCAGCGCGAACAGCTGATCGGCCCGGTGCGCGAGCGCTGGAACGGCGCCGATGCGCAGGAGCGCAGCCGGATGCTCGAGCACGCGCGGCGCTGGCAGTCGATGACCCCGGCCGAACGCGCCGAGGCGCGTCACGGCATGCACAGCTGGAAGCAGCTGCCGCCTGATCAGCGCGAAGAAGCCCGCGCGCTTTACAGCAAATTGCGCACGCTGCCCGACGCCGAGCGCGAAGCGCTGCGCGAACGCTGGAAGCAGATGACGCCCGAACAGCGTCGCCGCTGGGCCGCGGAAAACCCGGCACCACCGCGTCGCGAATCGCGCGGCCCCTGATCGACACGGGCGGCGAGTCCCGCAGCATCATTGCAGCGCGAAGTGATCCGCAGGACGGGTAGCGCGCAGCAACACCCGTCGCTCCCCTAATTCACACGTCAGGGAGCCGAGGACTTCAGGCCGCAGCGTCTTCAGCGGCAGCGCGCGCCGGCCACACCGTCTTCGCCAGCAGCTCGTCGTTCCAGTCGGGCGCCAGCGCGCCATCGACCAGTAACAGCTGGACGAAATTGAACACATTGCGCGCGAACATCTCGCTCGCGTGCGTGGCGCCCATCGACGCGAGATCCAGTGGCCCGGCGACGGTGACCCCGCCGACATCCACCGTCTCGCCCGGCCGCGTCGCCTCGCAGTTGCCGCCGCTCTCCGCGGCCAGATCGACGATCACGCTGCCCGGCCGCATGCCGGCCACCATCACCGCCGTGACGATCTTCGGCGCGGGCCGTCCCGGCACCGCCGCGGTGCAGACGACGACGTCGATGCTCTTGAGGTGATCACCGAGACGGCGCTGCTGTTCGGCCCGCTCGTCATCGGTCAGCGCGCGCGCATATCCACCCTCGCCTGCGGCGCTGACGCCGAGATCGAGAAAGCGCCCGCCCAGCGATTCGATCTGCTCGCGCGTTTCCGGGCGCACGTCGAAGCCCTCGACCTGCGCACCGAGCCGCTTCGCGGTCGCGACCGCCTGAAGACCCGCAACGCCGGCGCCGACGACCAGCACCTTCGACGGCCGGATCGTGCCGGCGGCGGTGGTCAGCATCGGAAAGAAGCGCGGCGCCAGTTGTGCGCCGATCAGCACCGCCTTGTAGCCGGCCATGCCGGCCTGCGAACTGAGCACGTCCATCGACTGCGCGCGCGTCGTGCGCGGCAGGCGTTCGAGTGGAAACGCGACCAGCCCGCGCGACACGATCGTGTCGCCGCGTGCGGCATCGGCGTCGGGCTGCAACACACCGACCAGCGCGGTGCCGGCGTCGAGAAGGTGCAGCCGGTCGGTCTCCGGTGGTCGCACGCACAGCGCGAGCCCCGCACCCGACAGCGCGGCCCGTGCATCGTCGACCAGGGTCGCGCCGGCATCGGCATACGCGGCATCGGAAAAATGGGCGGCGCCGCCGAGTCCACGCTCGACGCGCACCTGCGCGCCGGCCGCCACGAGTTTCTTGCAGGTCTCCGGCGTCAGCGCCACGCGCCGTTCGCCCACCGCGGTTTCACGCGCCACGCCGATCGTCACCGCCATCGACATCGTCCTCGCCCTGGAGTCGACGTCATCCTAGGCCATGTCGCCGGTCGCGGCATGCCGCGCGCCGGCGGCGGATCGATCAGGCCGCGCTGGCCTGCGCCGCGAGCGTCGCCAACGCCTGCGACACGGCGCCGCCACCCGGGCGCGCCTGCAACTGGCCGGCCTCGATCATCGCGTGCAGTTCGGCCGGCATCAGCAGGAATTCGCGCGCGCCGGTCGCATTGACCAGCAGGCAGGCGCCGCTGAGCGAGCTGCGCCACGCGATTCGCAAGGTCCGCCCCACGCCCGCGCCGTCGGGCTGCACGAAGCGCTGTCCCTCGGCGAACGTGGTGTCGGCGAGACCCGCCTGCGGATCGGCGTCGTCCGGCAACAGCGGCACGTCGTCGTCGCTCGGCGGCGTCGGCAGGTGCACCTGCCGCGGCGTCGGGCTGGCGTGCTCGGCCACCAGGCCGGCCAGCCGCGCCTCGGTGGCGTTCGCATCGTTGCCGCATTGCGCGCAGCAATCGCGCAGCGCGGGCAGGATGCCGAGCAGGCGATCGGCGACCGCACTGCCGCCATCGTTCGCCGCCAGTCCATCGGATTCGACCAGCGCATCGCCGAGCGACAGCACTTCGCGATAGCGGTCCGAATCGTCGCCATCGCGCAGCCAGGACTGCGCCAGCGCCTGGCGCCATTCGACATCCAGGAAACCGGCGACCGAGGGCAGCAGCGGACGGCCGTCGAGCCGGCGCGCGAGTTCGATCCGCGCCTGGCGGCGGGCGGCATCGAGCCGCTCACGACCGCGCAGGGCCTGCCAGGTGCGACGCTCCACCGCCTCCGCGCGCCGACGGTTCGCGGCGAGCGCGCCATCGATCTGCGCCAGCTGCGCGGGGAATATCCGGCCATCGCCCTGCGCGCCGTCGAGCACTGCATCGGCGACGCGGTCGGCCAGTGCCTGCTGCTCGACCGACTGCGGGTCGTCGGGATCGACGCCGTCCCACAACTCGACCAGCGCCGACAGCAGCTGCATCGCCGGCGGCGACGACGGCTCGAACAGGTGCGCATCCTCGAGCGCGAGATGCAGCCAGGTCACCGACAGCAGCGCGAGACGCTCGCGGGCGGCGGGGGTCAGCTGATGGCGCGCGGCGATCAGGTCGAACAGCGCGCCGGTCAGGATCAGCGCTTCGTCCTGCTCGCCGTCGAAGGCGACCGTGTGGCGATCGATGCCCAGGCCGCCGGCCACCGCATACAGGCCCTCGCGCAGGCGGATCGCGTGCGTGTCGCCGGGCGGCAGGCTGCGTTCGGACTGCAGCAGCGCGAGCGTGGACAGGAATTCGTCACGCCGGAAGCTGCGTTCGGCGGCGTCGAGCTCCGCGCGCCGCGCGTCGCGCTGGCGCCGCGCATGCCGGCGCAGCAAATTGCCGCGCGGCGCGTCAACGCGTGCGGCGGGCGATGCCCCCGCCCCCGCCTGCGCGACGGCGTTGCCCTGCTCCCAGATCCGGGTCTTGTTGGCCGGCAAGGTGTCCGTCGAGCCGCCGAGTCCCGCGATCAGCGATGCATGGTCGCTGTCGCCGGCCAGGGCGCAGCCGGCTTCGGCCAGACGCGTATTGCACCAGGCGTAGACCCCGCCCAGTTCGGCATCGAGCAGCGCTTCGTGTCGCCGCAGCAGCGACGCACGCAGACGACGGCCGCAATCGCCGGCCTCAAAGGCGCGCAGGAAACTCTCGACGAGGAAACGCGCGGCCAACGGATTCGACGGCCGGCCGCGATACTGCAGGCGACCGGCCAGCGTGTGCAGCCGGCGATCGATGATGTCGCGCACGCTCTCGAAACGCCGGTCGAGTGCCTCGGCAACCGGCTGCCCGATCAGCTGCGCCTGCAGTTCGTCGTCCGACAACAACGAGAACGCGCTGCGCGCGTGCGACGCGGGTGGTTCGGGCCACGCGGCGAACACTTCGCCCAGTGCCCTTTGCCAGCGGTGCTCGTGCTGGATCAGTTCGGCGGCGAGCACGGTCAGGCTGGTCAGGTCCTCGGCATCGGCGTCGCGCGCCGGGCTGTCCTGGGTCGCGTCGTCGCAGGCGCGCTGCAGACGCGCACGTTCGCTGCGCAGGGTTTCGCCCAGCAGCGGCAGCAGCCGCGCGGTGGCCTCGCGACGGATTCCTTCCATCAGTTGCGCGGGCGTTTCCGTCCGCAGGGCATCGCCCGGTCCTTGCGTCGACACGGGCATCGCGCCCACTCCGTCCCCCATAAGATCGCCGGACAATAACGCAAGGTCCGTCAGCGCGTCTTAACGGTAGCGCACACAGATCAGGCGGTCGCAGCGTCGCCGGCAGGATCGTTCGCCGCGTTGAGCTGTTGCCACAGCTGCTTCATCGCCTCGTCGAACGGCGCATCGACCGCGCGCACGACGGCACGGCCCGCGCCGACCAGCGCGGCCAGCTCCTCGGGCGACACGACCATGCGGCGGATGCCGCGGCGATTTACGATCAGCAGGCGCTGGGTCAGCGGACTGATCCACGCGACACGCGCCGCCGATTCGCGGCCGTTGTCGTCGACCAGACGCAGCCACTGGCCGACGCGCAGCTGGCGCATGCGTGCGGCGATCGTCGGGTCGAAATCCAGCGCATCGTGCCCGCCTGCGAGGCGCACGGCGGGATCGGGCGCCTCGTCCTCGACCTCGGACGACTGCGGCGCGTGCACGCTGCGCGGCGTGTCGGGCAGCGCCAGCGCGGCGATGATCCGCGCCACCGCATCGCGCGCGGCATTCGCATCGAGGCCGCAACTGGAATAGCACTCGGCCAACGGCACCTGCAGCGCCAGCAGCTCGTCGGCGACCGCGGTGCCGAGTGCGTGCGCGGCGTCGAAGTCGACCTGGACCATGGCGTCGCCGATGCCGATCGCGGCCAGGTGCCGCGCCGAGTCCGGCCCGTCGCGCAGCCAGGTCTGGGTGAGATGGTGGCGCCAGTGGCGATCGAGGAAGAACGCGACGGCGGCCGTGAGCCGCCGCTCGGACAGCCGCGAGGCGACCATGTCGTCGACGCTGCGGCGCGCCTGCTGCAGGCGTTCGCGACCATGGATGGCTTCGGCCGCGCGGCGCTCGGCGACATCCGCGCGCCGCCGCTGCTGATCGAGCCGCTCGCGCAGTTCGCCGGCGGCGAGCTCGAACACCGCCTGGTCGCTCTCGTATTCGTCGACGACGCGGTCGACCACGCGGCCGGCCTGGTCGAGCAGATCCCGATCCTGCGGCGTGTCGCCGACGTTGCCGTCGCAGGCCTCGGTCACCGCATCGAGCAGCCGGCGGGCGGGATGCGCGCGCTGGTTGAACATCGAGTCATCGGTGAGTGCGACCTTGAGATAGGGCATCACCAGCCGGCCGTAGATGTCGCGGGCCTGCTGGAGCAGATCGTTGGCGTCGAACAGCGCCTGGAACAGGATGCCGACCAGATCGATCGCGTCCTCGTCTTCGCGGCTGAGCGGCGTCTGCTCGGTATCGACGCCCAGCTCGCGCAGGCCGCGCAGCAGTTCGTCGCGGATCACATCACCGAGACGGCGGCGGTCGTCGCCGACCAGCGCGCGTGCGAACGGCGCGGGATCGTCGCCCTGCAGCATCCGCGCGACGCTCAGCAGCTGCGACATGCCCAGCACCGGACCGCCCGCGCCATCGGCGCCAGCGTCCGGTGTCATGTCGTGCGCGCGACGCTCGCGCCACTGGTGCAATTGCTCGCGGACCAGATCCCGGTAACCACGTGGCGCAGCCGCACCGGCAGGTGCATGGCCGTGGGCAGCCAGCACGTCCATCAGACCGGCCGACAGCGGCCCGTATGCAGGTGCGTCGGCACCGCCGGTCGCTGCGTGCGTGTCAGGCCCCGCATGCGCCACCACACCGCCCTCGGGCACCCAGCTCTCGCCGGCAGCATCGTGGCGCGTGGAGCGCACGGGGGCCGCTGCATGCACGACCGGCCTGGCCTGCGGTTGCGGCTGCGGCGACACGGCGCCCGGCCCGATGCCCGCGGCATCGAGCGATGCGTTGGCCCGGGCATAGACCTCGGCGAGGATGCCGGGCAGGCGCTTGTCGAACTGGTTGAACACCATCGTGCGCAGCCCGGCCGGCAGATCGTCGGCCTTGAACAGACGCATGAAGGCGATGACCGGCACTTCCGGCCGCAGCGGATTGGCGTGCACGCCCTCGATGCCGAGACGCGCGGCCAGCGCGTCCAGGCGATCACCGAGCGCGGCCAGCGGATGCAGGAACTGGTGATCCATCAGCTCGACGATCTGCTGCGCCGCCAGATGCACTTCGAGCTCGCCCTCGGACATCAGCGACAGCCCATCGGCCACCGGCGGCGCCGGGCGGTCGGCCAGCCACTGGTCGAATTCGGTTTCGATCGCCTTGCGGAAGCGCGTGGCGAGTTCCAGCGCGCGCTGGTTGAGCTCCAGCACGGCCATGCGCTCTTCCTGCGCGACCATGTAGTCGTGGCGGGCGAGCGCGGCGAGCCGCACCTGTTCCTCGATCGCACTCCAGAACCCGGACAGCACACCGCCCAACGCAGTCACGGCGTCGTGGCGCAGCGTCTCGAGGACGCGCGCAGCGTCGCGGGCAGGACCCGCGCGCGAGCCGGAACCGGCGCCGATGTCGTGGTGATGCGTCATTTGGAGGAGAATCGGGGGAAGGGGCGTAATGCCCCTCGCATAAGATTCCCGAACCCCCACGGCAGGTCTGTGACCATCTCCGCAAATACTGAACCCGAGGCGCTCGCGGCGCTCGACGCACGCCGATCCGTCCCCGCCAAGCAGCTCGACGCCCCCGGCCCGGACGACGCCACCCTGTTGCGCATGCTGCGTTCGGCCTCGCGCGTGCCCGATCACGGCAAGCGCGTGCCGTTCCGTTTCCTGCGCATCGCGGGCACCGATCGCGACGTGCTCGGCGAACGACTGGCGGCGCGCTCGCTCGAACGCGATCCCGGCATCGGCGAAGGCGCCCTGGACAAGGACCGCCGGCGGTTCTCGCATGCGCCGCTGGTGATCGTCGTGGTCGCGGTGCTCGATCCGCAGGACACCAAGATCCCGGAGGTCGAGCGCCTGCTGACCGCCGGCAGCGTCTGCTTCGCCCTGCTGCAGGCTGCGCAGGCACTGGGCTTCGGGGGCTCGTGGCTGTCGGGCTGGCCGGCCTACGATCCCGACGTGCTGGCGCTGCTCGGTCTCGATGCGAACGAGCGCGTCGCCGGCTTCATCCACATCGGCACGCCGCGCATCGAAGCGCCGGAACGCGAGCGTCCGGACCCGGCCACGTTGCTGACCGACTGGCACGCGCCGTGACCCTGCCACCGCAGGCGCTGCAGGCGACGCCAGCGCCGCCCACCGCGCCGCTGTATCTGGTCGACGCCAGCCTCTACGTGTTCCGCGCCTGGCACTCGATGCCCGACGAGTTCCGCGATGCCGAAGGCTGGCCGACCAATGCGGTGCACGGCTTCGCGCGTTTTCTCGCCGAGCTGGTCGAGAGGGCGAATCCGCAGTACATCGCGATCGCGTTCGACGAAGCGCTCGACAGCTGTTTCCGCAACCGCATCTACCCCGCCTACAAGGCGAACCGCCCACCCGCTCCCGACGAACTGCGTCGCCAGTTCGCGCAGTGCAAGGCGCTGTGCCGCGCGCTCGGATTCGTGGTGCTGGCCGACACCGAATACGAGGCCGACGATCTGATCGGCAGCGCACTGGTCGCCGGTCGGGCGCGCGCGCATCACGGCGTCATCGTCTCGGCCGACAAGGACCTGTCGCAGCTGCTCGAAGGCGCGGACGAACAATGGGACTACGCGCGCGGCGTGCGCTGGACCGCGGCCGGCGTGCGCGATCGCCACGGCGTCGAGGCGCACCAGATCGCCGACTATCTCGCGCTGTGCGGCGATGCGGTCGACAACATTCCCGGTGTGCCCGGCATCGGCAGCAAGACCGCGGCGAGTCTGCTGCATCACTTCCGCACGCTCGACGCGCTGCTGGCACGCAGCGACGAGATCCAGTTCCTGCGTTTCCGCGGCGCCGGTCAGGTCGGCCCGAAATTGCGGCAGCACGCCGATGCCGCGCGCCTGTACCGCCAGCTGACGACGATCGCCTGCGATGCGCCGCTCGGCGAAGGCACCACCGGATTCGCACGTCGCACCGGCGATGCCGATGCGCTGCACGCACTGTGCGAAGCCCTGCGTTTCGGACCGCTGACGCGGCGTCGGTTGCACAGCGTCGCCGGCCTGGATTACGCGCCGCCCGCGATGGCCTGAGTGCGCTGTCGGTCGTCACGGACCCGCGTTAGCATCGGCGCATGACGAATCCATCGATGCGCGATCACACCGAAGTCCTCTACCAGGGCGACTGGCTGCGGCTGGTCCGCCACGGCAAATGGGAAGCCTGCGAACGCACGCACGGCGGCAACGGCATGGCAGTGCTCGTGATCGCGGTGACGCCCGACGACGAAGTGCTGTTTGTCGAGCAGTACCGCGTGCCGCTGGGCGCCCGCACGATCGAGATGCCGGCGGGACTTGTCGGCGACGGCGGCTCCGCCGATTCGCTGGAAGACGCCGCGCGGCGCGAACTGATCGAGGAAACCGGCTGGTCCGCCGGCCGCGTCGACGTGCTGCTGACCGGCCCGACCACCGCCGGCATGAGCAACGAGCGCGTCGCTTTCGTGCGTGCGCGCGAGCTGACGCGGGTCGGTGACGGCGGCGGCGTCGACGATGAAGCGATCATCGTCCACACCGTGCCACGCGCGACCGCGCCGGCGTGGCTGATGCAAAAACATGCGGAAGGCTTCGAGCTCGATCTCAAGCTCTGGGCCGGCCTGTGGATGGTCGACTTCAATCCGGACGGCTCGCCGGCGGATTGAGCGCGCCTGGAGGCGCGCCGGCTCAGGCCTTCTTGACGAACTCCGTCCGCAGCACCAGACCTTTCACCTTCTCGACATTGCATTCGATCAGGTCGGGGTCGTCGGTCAGACGGATGTTCTTGGCCAGCGTGCCGCGCTTGAGCGTGACGCTGGTGCCCTTGACCTTGAGATCCTTGATCACCGTGACCGCATCACCGTCGGCGAGACGGGCGCCGTTGCTGTCCTTGACGATGAGTTCTTCTTCAGACATCGGAATTTCCTGTGCGCGACGGGCCGGCCGTCGCGCGTCGATAGGTTGGGATGGCGTCGCCGCAGATCGACTGCGGCGCGTGCGTCAGGCGAAGCGGTCGGTCGCGCGCACCAGCGCGTCGACGTTCTCGGCTTCGAACGCGGAGTGGCCCGAGGTCGGGGTGACGACGAGTTCGGCCTTCGGCCACACCTGGTGCAGGTCGAACGCGCTCTGCACCGGGCACACCACGTCGTAGCGGCCGTGGACGATGACGCCGGGGATGTCGACCATGCGGTAGGCATCGCGCAGCAGCTGGTCGTCGACCTCGAAGAAACCCGCGTTGGTGAAGTAGTGGTTCTCGATGCGCGCGAAGGCCAACGCGAACTGCGCGTCGGCATGGCTGTCGGCGAAATCGGCATCGATGTGCAGGAAGCTCGTGGCGCCTTCCCACACGCTCCACGCGCGCGCGGCCGCCAGACGCGTGGCCTCGTCGTCGCTGGTCAGACGCTTGTGGAACGCGGCGATCAGATCACCCCGCTCGCCTTCCGGAATCGCGGCGATGTACTGCTGCCAGGCTTCCGGGAACAATCGCGAAGCGCCTTCCTGGTAGAACCATTCCAGTTCCCAGCGGCGCAGCATGAAGATGCCGCGCAGGATCAGCTCGGTGACCTGACGCGGATGCGTCTGCGCGTAGGCCAGTGCCAGCGTCGAGCCCCAGGAACCGCCGAACACCTGCCAGCGGTCGATGCCCAGGTGCGTGCGCAGCTTCTCGATGTCGGCGACCAGATCCCAGGTGCTGTTGTCGACGAGATCGGCATGTGGCGTCGAGCGCCCTGCGCCGCGCTGGTCGAACAGCACGATCCGGTACTTGGCCGGATCGTGGAAGCTGCGCATCTTCGGGCTGCAGCCGCCGCCCGGACCGCCGTGCAGCAGCACCACCGGCTTGCCCTTCGGATTGCCGCACTGCTCGTAATAGAGCGTGTGGCGGTCGTCGACGGCGAGCGTGCCGGTGTCGAAGGGTTCGATGGCGGGATAGAGCTGGCGCATGCGCGTGGATCCGGGAAAAACCGGCCCCCAGTCTATCAGCCGGCCTCCGGAGCCCCGGGCGCGCGGCCCAGCGTCACGCGATCCCGCGCCTCCAGATCGCGCTCGGTCGCGACCTCGACGAGGCCCGCATGTTCGAACAGCGCGCGTACCGCCGCGCCCTGTGCAAGACCGTGTTCGATCAACAGCCAGCCGCCCGGCGCGAGGTGCGCAAGCGCACCCGCGACGAGCACACGGATCGCGTCCAGACCGTCTGCGCCGGACGACAGCGCCGAGGCCGGTTCGAAGCGCAGATCGCCCTGCGACAGGTGCGGGTCCTTGTCTTCGATGTAGGGCGGATTGCTGGCGATCATGTCGAAGCGCGCGCCGTCCAGCGGCGCGTACCAGTCGCCGTGGGCGAAGCGCACATTCGGCACGTCCAGCGCCTGCGCATTCGCGCGTGCGACCGCGAGCGCCTCACTGCTTGCATCGGTCGCCAGCACCGCGGCGTCGGATCGTTCGCGTGCGATCGCCAGAGCGATCGCGCCGCTTCCGGTGCCGAGATCCACGACGCGCGCGTGTTCGGCAGGCAGCCGCGCCAGCGCCAGTTCGACCAGCAGTTCCGTTTCGGGCCGCGGAATCAGCGTCGCCGGCGTCACCGCCAGATCCAGCCCGAAAAAGCCGCGTACACCGGTGAGATAGGCGACGGGCTCACCCGCGGCACGGCGCGCGACCAGCGATTCGAAGCGTGCGGCCACGCCGTCCGGCGCGGGGTCGCGGGCATGCGCGAACAGCCAGGTCTGCGAGCGGCCGGCGGCATGGGCGAGCAGCCAGCGCGCGTCGGTCGCGTCGATGCGGGCGGCGGCGTCGCGCAGCAGTGCATCCAGCGCGGGACTTCGATTCGTAATCATGACTTCACATCGTAGCCGGCCCCCGGCCGGGCATGGTGTCGCACCTTGAGGAGATCACCGATGCGCCGTTCAATCCACGCCTGTGTCGCCGCCACGCTCGCCCTGCTGGTGTCGGGCTGTCAGAGCGCGTTCTTCGGCTTCGTCAATCGCGACAGCACGCAGCCGGATGCCACCGCGGTCTACGACACCACACGCGGGCTCGCGCTCGACATCTACCGCCCGCAGAACGCCGCGCCCGATACGCCGGTCGTGCTGTTCTTCTATGGCGGCTCCTGGCAGTACGGCACGCGCGCGCAGTACCGGTTCGTCGGCAGCCGTCTGGCGCAGAACGGCGTCGTCGCGGTGGTCGCGGACTACCGCACCTGGCCGGCCGCCGGCTTCCCGGCCTTCATGGGCGATGCCGCGCACGCGGTGCGCTGGACCGTCGATCACGCGGCCGAATACGGCGGCGACCCGAAGCGTGTGTTCATCGCAGGCCACTCGGCCGGTGCGCAGATCGCCGCACTGCTGGGCACGGATGCGCGACACCTGGCCGCGGTCGATCTGAAGCCGAAGGATCTGGCGGGCGTGATCGGCCTGTCGGGTCCCTACGATTTCGTCATCAGCGGCAAGCTCGAGGAGATTTTCGGCCCACGCAGCCAGTGGCCCGAGGCGATGGCCGTGCGCTTCGTGGATGGCGACGAACCGCCTTTCCTGCTGATCCACGGCGACGGCGACCGCACGGTCGACGTGGGCAACAGCCGCAAGCTGGACTTCGCGCTGCGCCGCAAGGGCGTGGCTTCGACGCTGGAGATCATCTCGGGCGGCAACCACTTCGTCACCGCTGCGGCGTTCTACGACCCGGAACGCGCCCCCGAAGTGCTGCCGGCGATCCGGACGTTCATCGGTCTGGATCCGACCGAAGCCGAATAACAGACAAAATGAAGGCGGCCGAAGCCGCCTTCAAAAATTCCGTGGACGTGTGGGAGGGAGGTACGGACACGGAATCCGGTACGCAGCCCCGGAGGACCGCTGGCGCCGCGTGAAACCGCTGCGCGACGCCTGTTGACCCGATATTGCTGCAGCGCAACAGCGATTGCAAGCCCCTGTGGAACCGTTTCCTACGGTCTATTCCTGAACCGAAATCGATAGTCAAAGACTATCGATTGAATTCCTATAATCGATTTCCCATATCGATAGACGTTGCCTACTCTATGCGCAGCCGGATTCGCCGGCCGCGATTTTCGAGTCGCCCGCCTTCCCCCGTCCAGGAGCTTGCATGTCCCTCATCAACACCGAAGTCCAGCCGTTCAAGACCACCGCATTCCAGAACGGCGAGTTCATCGAAGTCAGCAACGAGAGCCTCAAGGGCAAGTGGTCGGTCCTGATCTTCATGCCGGCCGCCTTCACCTTCAATTGCCCGACCGAAGTCGAAGACGCCGCCGACAACTACGCCGAGTTCCAGAAGCTGGGCGCCGAGGTCTACATCGTCACCACCGACACGCATTTCTCGCACAAGGTCTGGCACGAAACCTCGCCCGCCGTCGGCAAGGCGCAGTTCCCGCTGGTCGGCGATCCGACCCACCAGCTGACCCGCGCGTTCGGCGTGCATATCGAAGAAGCCGGCCTCGCCCTGCGCGGTACCTTCGTGATCAACCCGGACGGCGTCATCAAGACCCTCGAGATCCACGACAACGCGATCGCCCGTGACGTCAGCGAGACCCTGCGCAAGCTCAAGGCTGCCCAGTACGTCGCCGCCAACCCGAACGAGGTCTGCCCGGCCAAGTGGAAGGACGGCGAGAAGACCATCGCCCCGTCGCTCGACCTCGTCGGCAAGATCTGATCGTTCCGATCTGATCGTGTGACACGACGGCGCGGTCCATCGCGCCGTCTCCACCCCCATCCCGCCCAGCGCGGATGGGGGTGGGGGGGCGGCGGGGGGGGCCCCCCCCCCCCCGCGGGGGCGCCCCCCCCCCCCCGCGGCGG
>JASCOC010000028.1 GCA_029959605.1 Lysobacteraceae bacterium PS02340
CTGTGGGAGCGCGCTCGCGTGCGACGGGGTATCGCCCGGAATCCCCACCGCGCGCGAGCGCGCGCCCACAGTCGCCCTCAGCGATATCCAGCGGCCTGCAGTTCGAACAGCTCGGCGTAGCGCCCGCCCTGCGTCATCAGCTCGGCATGCGTGCCGCTGGCTTCGATCCGGCCCTGCTCGAGCACGAGAATGCGATCGGCCATGCGCACGCTGGAGAAGCGGTGCGAGATCAGCACGGCGGTGCGGTCTTCCGACAGTTCCTTGAAGCGTCGGAAGACCTCGAACTCGCTGCGCGCGTCGAGCGCAGCAGTGGGTTCGTCGAGGATCATCACCTGCGCCTCGCGCATGTAGGCGCGGGCGATCGCGATCTTCTGCCATTGGCCACCGGACAGATCGACGCCGGTCTTGAAGCGCCGGCCGATCAGCTGGTCGTAGCCACCCGGCAGGCCGGCGATCAGCTCGTCGGCCATCGAACGGCGCGCGGCGTCCTGGATGCGCGCATCGTCGCCCATCGCCTCGATGCGGCCGACGCCGATGTTCTCGCCCGCGGTCAGGTGATAGCGCACGAAGTCCTGGAAGATCACACCGGTGTTCGCGCGCAGCGCATCGAGGTCGTAGTCGCGCAGGTCGCGCCCGTCGAGCAGGATCCGGCCCTCGTCCGGGTCGTAGAGCCGCGCCAGCAGTTTGACCAGCGTGGTCTTGCCCGCGCCGTTCTCGCCGACCAGCGCCAGCACCTCACCTGCCTGCAGGGTGAAATCGAGATGCCGCACCGCCCAGCGTTCCGCGCCGGGATAGCGGAAGCCGACGTTCTCGAACACGAAGCCTTCGCGGATCGGCTGCGGGAAGGGCGCCGGGTCGGCGGGGGACGTGATTTCAGGTTCGATGGCGAAGAACGAGAACAAATCGTCGAGATACAGCGCCTGCCCGGCGACCTGCGAGAAGCCGACCAGCAGGCTTTCCAGCAGCTGGCGCAGGCGGCGGAAGCTGCCGGCCAGAAAGGTCAGGTCGCCGATCGTGAAATCGCCGCGCACCGTGCGCCAGGCGATGTAGGCGTAGGCGACGTAGTAGCCCAGCGTGCCGAGCGCGGCCAGCAGCGTGCCCCAGATCGCGCGCCGCCGCGCCAGCGAGCGGTTGGCCAGGAAGAAGCCGTCGGCGAGCGTGCGGTAGCGGTCGATCAGGAACCGGTGCAGGCCGAAGATCTTGACCTCTTTCGCGGTCTCCAGACTGGCGCCGGTCTGGCGCACGTACTCCAGCTGGCGGCGTTCGGGCGTCCACTGGAAGTTGAGCGTGTAGCCAAGCGCATTGAAGTGAGATTCGCCGATGAAGGCCGGGATCAGCGCGATCGCCAGCAGCAGGATCAGCCACGGCGCGTAGACCATCAGGCCGATCGCGAAACTCACCACCGTGATCGCGTCCTGCACCTGGCCGAACAGCTGGCCCATCAGGTTCATGCGCCCCATCGTCTGCCGGCGCGCGCGGTCGAGCTTGTCCTGCAGCTCGGGGTCCTCGAAGTCTTCGAGATCGAGCGTCGCCGCATGTTCCATCAGCCGCACGCTGGTCGCGTTGGTGAACAGCTCAGACAGCAGATTGTCGGCATAGCTCACCATGCGGCCGAGCAGGTCGGAGCCGATCGCCAGGGCGAATTCCAGCGCCAGCAGCCAGGCCAGATGGTCCAGCGCGCCACTGCGCCAGGCCGAGGCCAGATCGTCGAAGGCCACGCCCGCGCCGACGACGCGGATCGCCTCGTCGATGATCAGCTTGCCGATGTAGAGCATCACCACCGGCAGGAACGCGCGGATCAGGCGCAGGCCCAGGCTGGTCAGCGTCAGCCCCGGGCTGGTCTGCCAGATCAGCTTCAGGAACGGCCGCAGATTGCGCATCGCGTCGAAGCGTTCGCGCAGGCTCGGGCGTTGCGCGCTCGCGGCGGCGCGCTTGGGGGGTGATGTCGACATGGCCGGTATCGTATGCGCGTGCGTGACAGACCGCTGCAACGGTCAGCGCATCGCGTCGGGCGGTTCGCCGTCGCCGCCGGACTGCAGCGCCACCGGCAGTTGCCAGCCGAAGCGCAGCGCCATCATCCGCAGGCCGAAACACAGCAGCGCGCCGGCGATCGCGCAGGGCGCGGGCGGCCACTGCAGCCAGTGTCCGATGGCGACCACGGCCGCGCCGGCCAGCGCCGCAACCGCATAGAGCTCGGCGCGCAATACCAGCGGCACCTGCGCCATCAGCACGTCGCGGGCGATGCCGCCCCCGATGCCGGTCAACATGCCCAGCGCGGCGGCCATCGGCGGGTCGATGCCGAAATCCAGCGCCTTCTGCGTGCCGACGACGGCGAACAGCGCGAGCCCCATCGCATCGAACATCCGCACCGGCTGCTGCAGCCGCTCGATGAGCGGCGCCCAGACGAAGGTGATCAGGCCGGCGGCCAGCGTGATCGCCGGATAGCGCCAGTCGCTGAGGGCGGCAACCGGGGTGGCGCCGATCAGCACGTCGCGGGTCATGCCGCCCGCGGTCGCGGCGGCGAAGGCGAGCACCAGCACGCCGAACAGGTCCAGCCGGCGACGCACGCCGAGCATCGCGCCACTGAGGGCGAAGACGAAGGTGCCGACCAGATCCAGCACGAGTACGAGGATGTCCATGCGCACAGTGTGCGCGGCGCGCGCCGGACCTGCAGCCCCGGCCGGGACGTGCCTGCGGGCCGATAGCCTAGAATGGGGGGGTTTTCCGCCAGCCTTCGAGCCAGCCGTGACCGACAGCCATTCCGCATCCCCGGTGTCGTCGACACCCGTGTCGATCCGCCAGGACGACTTCATCCAGTCCGTCGCCGATGCCCTGCAGTACATCAGCTACTACCACCCGGTCGACTACATCAAGAACCTCGCCGCCGCCTACGAGCGCGAGGCGTCGCCGGCCGCGAAGGACGCGATCGCGCAGATCCTGATCAATTCGCGCATGTGCGCCGAGGGCCACCGGCCGATCTGCCAGGACACCGGCATCGTCACCGTGTTCCTCGAAGTGGGCATGTCGGTGCGCTGGGACGACGCGACGATGGGCGTCGAGGACATGGTCCACGAAGGCGTGCGCCGCGCGTACAACCATCCGGACAACAAGCTGCGCGCCTCGGTGCTGGCCGATCCCGCCGGCAAGCGCATCAACACCAAAGACAACACGCCGGGCGTGGTCAACGTCAAGATCGTGCCCGGCAACACCGTGGATGTGATCGTCGCGGCCAAGGGCGGCGGCTCGGAAGCGAAGTCGAAGTTCGCAATGCTCAATCCGTCCGACTCGATCGTCGACTGGGTGCTCAAGACCGTGCCGACGATGGGCGCCGGCTGGTGTCCGCCGGGCATGCTCGGCATCGGCATCGGCGGCACCGCCGAGAAGGCGATGCTGCTGGCCAAGGAAGCGCTGATGGAGCCGATCGACATCGTCGAACTGCAGGCCCGCGGCGCGTCGAACCGCGCCGAGGAACTGCGCCTCGAGCTCTACGACAAGGTCAACGCGCTCGGCATCGGCGCGCAGGGCCTGGGTGGCCTGACGACCGTGCTCGACATCAAGGTCAAGGATTTCCCGACCCACGCAGCCAATCTGCCGGTCGCGCTGATCCCGAACTGCGCGGCCACGCGCCATGCGCATTTCACCCTCGACGGCAGCGGTCCGGTGATGCTCGATCCGCCGTCGCTGGCCGACTGGCCGGAGCTGACCTACAACCCGACCGGCGCGCGCCGCGTCGACCTCGACACGATCACCCCGGACGAGGTCACCACCTTCAAGCCGGGCGAGGTGCTGCTGCTGAGCGGCAAGCTGCTGACCGGCCGCGACGCCGCGCACAAGCGCATGGTCGAGATGCTCGACCGCGGTGAGACGCTGCCGGTCGATCTCAAGGGCCGCTTCATCTATTACGTCGGCCCGGTGGATCCGGTGCGCGACGAAGTCGTCGGCCCCGCGGGCCCGACCACCGCGACACGCATGGACAAGTTCACCGACCAGATCCTCGAACAGACCGGCCTGCTGGGCATGGTCGGCAAGGCCGAGCGTGGCCCGACCGCGATCGAAGCGATCAAGAAGCACCAGTCGGTGTATCTGATGGCGGTCGGCGGCTCGGCGTATCTGGTGTCGAAGGCGATCAAGGCCGCCAAGGTGCTCGCGTTCGAGGACCTCGGCATGGAAGCGATCTATGAATTCGAAGTGCAGGACATGCCGGTGACCGTCGCCGTCGATTCGGCCGGCACTTCGGTGCACGAGACCGGTCCGCGCGAGTGGAAGGCACGCATCGGCGGCATTCCGGTGGTCGAGATCGCCTGAGCCGTTCGAACGTTCGAAACACGACGGCGCCTGCGGGCGCCGTCGTCGTTTACGGTCAGGGATCTAACATCTTCGCGCCGCATTGCAGCGCGCACATCAGGCGGTCTTCGCGGCAATCCGCGGTGTTCGGCACCGAACCCTGGCATGCCCCCATGCTCTGCTTGGCCTCGCAGGCCTGCACGGTGCGATCGTCGACCGCACGGTCGACACAGGTCTGCACTGCACCACTGTTGTCGCAACTTCGCGCGATGCTCTCCGCCCGGCTTGTCTCATCGAAAGAACATCGGGCCAGCACCGCATCGCACGCAGCGATGCAGCTACGGCCTTCGGGCGATGTCGGCAGCAGCAGGCGCGGTTCGGTCGCGCAGGCTGCAAGCAGCCACAGAAAGAGCATGCAGACAGCGGCACGGGTGGCCATGCGAAACGTGCGCGTCATGCCCTGTGACCTCAGTCCACGAACGTGTCGAAAGTCTTCTTCCGCCGGAACGGCATCAGATGCTGCTCGACGATGCCCTGCGGCACGGTCTCCAGTTTCATGACGCCGTATTCTTCCGGCCACTGCGCCTGGTCGCGCGGCAGCTTGAACGTGCCCATCAGCATGTCGATCAGCGGCAGGTGGATCGCGTAGTTGACGTCGACGTAGTCCTGCTGCCGGGCGTGATGCCAGTGGTGATAGCGCGGCAGCACCAGCAGGTATTCGAGCCAGCCGAAACGCACGCCGATGTTGGCGTGGGCGATCACCGCCTGCAGGCCGACCAGGATCACGTAGGCATTGACCGCCGGTGTCGAGAAACCCAGGACCAGCAGCGGCAGCAGCACGAAACTGCGCGTCAGCACGATCTCGACGAAATGGATGCGCGAGCCGGCCAGCCAGTCCATCTCGCGGCTGGAATGGTGCACGGCGTGGAAGCGCCAGAGCCAGGGCACGTTGTGATACGCGCGGTGCAGCAGCGCCTGGGCGAGATCGGCGACGAAGACCGCGATCAGGAACTGCGCCCACACCGGCAGCGACTGGATCGCATCCTTGAGTGCGGGGAATGCCGCGAGCCCGGCGATCGTCGAGGTGGAGGCGGTGACCAGGATCAGGATGAACTGCACGAGCACGTGGCTCATGAAGAAGTAGGCGATGTCGGTGCGCCAGCCGCGGCGCAGCGGCGACATGCGCCGCTTGCCGAGATAGCGCTCCAGCGGCACGAACATCAGCGCCGAGAAGAACAGCGAGATCACGAACCAGTCGAGGCCCAGCGAGTAGGGCGTCGCGCCGATGCTGTCGAACTGCACGTTGGTCCCGCCGAGCAGCACCGCGAGCGTCGCGCTGCCGACACCGACCGTCGCGATGCGGCGGTTGCGGTCGCGCAGGATCGCCAGCGTGCCGAGGATGAAGGCCGCGACCAGACCGACCAGCAGCAGATGCCGGGCGAACCCTTCGTTGTAGACCGCGCGGAACTCGCGGCTGGTCAGCAGTTCCGGAAAGTGGAAGCAGACCACGCCGAACACGCTGAGCAGACCCAGCAGAGCCGATGCGTAGGCGAAGAACGAGCGGCGGGGGCGGGCAACGGTAGCGTCCATGCGGGCACCGGGCGGCGGGAGACGCTGCCGAGCATAGGACAGAACGCGCCGGCGCCGCCCGGGTGGGGCGACGACGGCGTCAGGCCGTCAGTGGACCGGCTTCAGAACCAGTCGAGCAGCGAGATGCCCAGGCCGACGTACGTGGCCTTGTGGTTGTAGTCGATCAGGCTTTCGCCATAGCCGTTGAACACCTGCAGATGGCCACGGAAATTGCGGTGGATCGGGAAGCCCCAGTCGAACTGCAGCGCACCGCGCGAACGCTCGCCGCCGCGCAGTGTGTGCCGGCCCATCAGCGTGTAGACGTGGCCGCCGCGGACGTGGGTCAGGGTCATGTCGCCACGCCCCATGTAGTCCTCGATGTCCGGGTTGTCGTCCTCGCTGCCGTCGGAGATGCGCACCCACGGACGCACCACGAGGGCCCAGTCCTCGCGGTCGAATCCGAAGTTGAACATCACCCGGTTCCAGCTGCGCGACAGCGGATCGCCGCGGCCGTTGGACTGGTGGTTGACGCCGATCGCGGCCATACGGCCGTGCCAGCCGCCGGGGAGGCTGTAGCCGTTGCGGAACACCATCAGCACTTCGGGTTCGTAGTTGGTCTCGCGAAACGGGCGCGATTCCTCGGTGTTGTAGACCTGCCAGCGCGAGCTCTGGGTGTAGCCCATCCAGATGTCGCCATTGGTGCCGAACAGGTTCTCCACCGCCTTGGTCTTGAAGCTCAGCTGGAACTTCGCTTCCAGGCTGTCGAGGCCCTGCGGTGTGGTGACGGTGTTGTCGGGGTTGGGCGAGGACGGCGTCTGGTTGACGTCCGACGTCCAGAACGCAGGCAGCAGGTAGACCGGCTTGTAGGCGCGCAGGTTGAAGATGCCGAGCTTGGAATCCTTGGCCAGCTCCCAGCGGCTGTCGAGCAGCGAACCCTGGCCGGCATTGGCGATCGCATCGGTCAGCCGCTCGCCACCGTCATGGGAATACAGGCTGCGCGAGGCGGTGCCTTCGGCCAGCGCATCGGCGCGCACTGCCGGATTGCTGCGCAGCTCGCGTGCCACCGCGGCCTCGGTATCGGCCTGCTGCGGCGTACGTGCAGCGCGGCCGGTCATCGCGTCGAAGCAGGCCAGACGCTGGGCGTCCTGTTCGAGCGCGACACAGGCGTCCATGCTCGCGGGCGCGTTCGGCGCGGCGGTCGGTACCTCGGGCGTCTGCGCGTGGGCCAGGCCCGTGGCTGCGGCCAGAGCGGCAGGAAGGAGATAAGCGGGTCGCATGATCAGGTCGCGTCCTTGAGCGTGAGGAGGTTGCTTTCGTCGGTACTCTGCACCTCGGCGACCTGGCGGTCGATATCCCGGTTGACCGAGGTATCGACGCCGGCGCTGGTGGCCGGCTCGTGGTCGACGGCCGCCGGTGTGGCGGCGTCCTCTTCCCGGGCCAGCACCACGTGTGTCGTGGTCTTCGGCCCTTGTATCCCGTCGCGCCAGAACGCGCCCTTCACAAGCCGGATCGCCTCGCTGCGGGTCTTGCCCAGATCGCTGTGGCGCTGGTCCACCCAGCCGAAGAAACGCAGCACGACACCGTTCGCGCCGTACTCGACCACCATCCACGACGGGCCGGGATCGGTGAGCACGCCGTCGATGCTGGCGATCTCCGCCATCGCGACCGCATGGGCTTTCCGGATCGACTGGCTGGCATCGATGCTGAAGGTGAAATCGAAACGCCGTTTCGGATTGCTGGTGTAGTTGAGGATCACCGCCTTGAACACCAGCGCATTGGGCAGGCGCAACTCGTTGCCCTCGAGCGTGATCAGCGTCATCGCACGTGCACTGAGCGCGGCGACCTTGCCTTCGTAGCTGTCGATCTTGACCATCTCGCCGGGTTCGAACGGGCGGCGCAGGCTCAGCAGGATGCCGGCGATGTAGTTCTCGGCGATGTCCTTGAACGCGAAACCCAGGGCCAGACCCAGCACGCCGGCCGAGCCGAGCATCGCGCCGACCAGTGCGGTGGCATTGAGCAGATCCAGCGCGATCAGGATGCCGATCAGCAGGATCACCGTGCGCACCGCGCGCCGGATCAGCCCGTCGAGATAGGGATTGCGCGTGCGCAGGCGCAGCCAGTGCAGACGCTGCGACACCAGGCCGCCGATCCAGGAGGCGAGGAAGACGATCAGTGCCGCGGCGAGCAGGAGCGGCAGGTTCGCCACCAGGCGCAGCACGCGTGCTTCGGCCTCGTCGTAGACCTGGTCGAGACGGGTGCGCACGTCCACGTCCTCGACGACCGCGACCGGCGCGGTTGCAGTCGCGGTCGTGGCGTCAGGATCTGCCGGTGCGGAGGGCGCGGCGGCGACAGCTGCGGCGGCCGGCGCGGCATGGATCGGAGCGGCGAAGGCACACGCCAGCACCGGGAGCAGTGCGCCCGCAAACACGGCGGTCAGGCGCCTGGGTGCAGGGTCGAGCGAAGCGGTATCGGGCATGTGGCGTGCGATCGTCGTGGGCTGAAGCGCGACGATAGTGCACTCACCACCACCAGGCGAATGCGAAGACCGCGAGCATCAGTACCGCGAGCGCGAGCTTGAGCGCGACGCCGATCGCGATACCGATCCACGTGCCGATGCCGACGCGTGTCGCCTGGCCGAGACCACCGGGCCGCAGATCGCGGCGACTGATCAGTTCGCCGATGACGGCGCCGACGAAGGGGCCGGCGAACAGTCCCGGCAAGCCGAAGAACAGACCGACGAAGGTGCCGACGATCGTGCCGACGAGTGCGAGCCGGCTGGCACCGACCCGTTTCGCCCCGACCGCCGTCGCCCAGAAGTCGACCACGAACGACACCGCCGTCAGTACTCCCAGCGTGACCAGCGACCAGACGCCGATACGCTCGAAACCATCCGCCCACGCGGCGAGCAGCATGCCGGCGAACATCAAGGGCACGCCCGGCAATGCAGGCAGTACGACACCGGCCAGACCGACCAGAACGAGCAGTGCCGCGAGCACATAGAACAGGGCACTCAGGTCCACGTTGCAGCTCCTCGGAACGGGGTCGCAACCCGGTTCCGGCGGTCGCGAAAAGATGGGGTGACCCCGGATTGCATTTTCATAAACAGCGGGGTACTTTGCGATCGCTGTGTTTGTCAAGGTCACCGTGAACCGTGACCCTGCGTGAAGTAGATTCGTGTTGGCTCGTCCCACCCGGTCCGCTGCATCGTCGCACCCGTGTTCTCCTTGCAACCAGCCGCCGCATCCGGCGTTCCATCGATCAGTTATCGAATCGTTCCAGGGAGAGAGAGCAACATGGCAACTCGCGAAAACGGTACCGTCAAGTGGTTCAACGACGCGAAGGGTTTCGGCTTCATCAGCCGCGAAAGCGGTGAAGACGTGTTCGTGCACTTCCGCGCCATCCAGGGCACCGGCTTCAAGTCGCTGCAGGAAGGCCAGCAGGTCTCGTTCGAGGTCGTGCAGGGCCAGAAGGGTCTGCAGGCGGACGCTGTCACGCCGCTCTGATCCCGACGGATTCGAGCCAGAAAAAACCCGGCTTGCGCCGGGTTTTTTCTTGCGCGTTTGCCGGCCGGTCAGTAGGCGTAGGCCTGGCCGTTCTGCACGCGCACGTTCGAACCTTCGCGCAGACCGCCGATGTCGCTCTGCGAGAGCACGGTGGTGCGACCGTCCTGCATGCGGACGTGGACGTTGTAGTGGGTGCCACCGCCCTCGGTGCGGTTCTGGATCGCATTGCCGGCCAGCGCGCCGCCGACCGCACCTGCGCCGATCGCCACGTTGCGACGGCCTTCGCTGTCGGTGTTGCGACGGGCGAGTTCCTTCGCGGCGACAGCGCCCACGACGCCACCGATCAGCGGGCCGGCGATGTTGGGATTGTTGTTGCCGCGGATGGTTTCGATCCGCGTGACGGTGCCGCAGTCGTAGCAGTTCGCAGGACGGCCGTAGCCGCTGTTGCCATACCCGCTGTTGCCGTAGCCGCTGCCGTAGCCGGGCGAGGTCGCGCAGCCGGCGAGAGCAATGGATGCGGCCAGTGCGGCGGTTCCGATCAGACCAGTCTTCATGGGGCTAACCTCCGGTTGCGTTTGCAGCATGTGTAGGGAGCGCGGGTGTCTCGACCCGACGCGGCAACGCTAGGCAGTGCCGCGTGAATGCCGCAGCAATTCCACGGCGTCTCACGGAAACATGCAGCGCCCGTTCAGTCGGACCGCGCAGCCCGGCTCAGCCGCGCATGTCCTGATGGCAGGCGCCGCAGGTCTCGCCGATCGCGTCGATCGTCGTGCGCAATCCGTCGCAGTCCGCAGGCGGTGTCGCGAGAACCGCATCGAGGGTGCGACGCGTGCCGGCGGCATGGGCGACGAAGCCGCGGTGATCGCGCAGGTCGGGGAACGCCGCCTCGAGATCGTTCGACAGCGCGCGCATCGTCTGCAGGTGGGGCAGGGCGTCGCTCGATGCGCAACGGTTCGACGCCAGATTCCCGGACAGCTGCGCCATCTGCGCCTGGTAGAGCTGCATCAGCGCGGTGGGATACCGGTCCTGCCAGGTCTTGCGGGCGTCGAGTGTGCGCAGCAACACCACGACGACCACGAGGCCGACGAGCAGGCCGATCGCGAACACCACGAGATAGCCAGCCGCCGAGGACGGCGGACGGGGGGGTGTCGCAGTCGGAGGCGTCGTGGACATCGCGGATTCCTGGCGGGGCGCTGGGCGGCGCGACCTTAGCACGCGGTCGTGCACCGCCCGCCGCCGTTAAACTGTGCACATGGACGAAGACGCACGCGCACGATTTTCCGGTATCGAACGGCTGTACGGGCAGGGCAGCGTCACGCGCCTGCTGCAGCGGCACGTCGCGGTGGTCGGTCTGGGCGGCGTCGGTTCGTGGGTCGCCGAAGCGCTGGCGCGCACCGGGGTGGGTGCTCTGACGCTGATCGATGCCGACGACATCTGCGTGTCGAACACCAACCGCCAGTTGCCCGCGCTCGCGGGGCAGTACGGTCGCAACAAGGCCGAGGCGATGGCCGAGCGCTGCCGGGCGATCAATCCGTCGATGGCGCTGCATGCCGTGCAAGCCTTCGTGACGCCGGCCAATCTGGAAGACATGCTGGGCGGCGGCTTCGATCTCGTCATCGATGCCTGCGACAGCTTCCGCAGCAAGGTCGAACTGATCGCCTGGTGCCGGCGGCGCAAGTTGCCGGTCATCACCGTGGGCGCCGCAGGCGGACGCATAGATCCGACCCTGGTGCGCGTGCGGGATCTGTCGCGCACCGAGCACGACGCGATGCTCGCGCTGATCCGCAAGAAGCTGCGCGCGGAGTTCAATTTCCCGAAGACACCCAAGCGCTACTTCGGCGTGTCGGCGATCTATTCGCTGGAGAACGTGCGCTATCCGCAGGCCGACGGCACGGTCTGCGGCATCCGCCCGCAGCTGGGGCCGGATGCGGCCCTCAATCTGGATTGCGGCAGCGGGCTCGGTGCCGCGACTCACATCACCGGCGCTTTCGCGTTCGCGGCCGTGGGCCGCGCGATCGAGCTGCTGCTCAAGCCGTCGGCCGACGTTGCAGCCTGAGCCCGCGCTTCAGTACGCCGCGATCCGGAACAGGGCCAGCGCATTGCGCGAGGTCTGCGCGGCGACGTCGTCGGGCGTGAGTCCGCGCAACTGCGCGACCACGTCGCGGATATGGGTCAGCCGGGCAGGCTCGTTGCGCTGACCGCGGTGATCGGCGTCGGGCTGGTCGGGCGCGTCGGTCTCGAGCAGCAGCTGCTCGAGCGGCATGTCCTTGACCACGCGATGCAGACGCTTCGCGCGGTCATAGGTCAGCGGTCCGCCGAGACCGATCAGGAATCCGATCTTCCAGAGCTGCGCAGCCTGCTCGGGACTGCCGCTGAAGCTGTGGACCACACCGCGCAGACCGTCGAAGCGACGCAGCAGGCCGATGGTCTCTTCGACCGCACGTCGTGCATGCACGATCACCGGCAGATCGCGCGCATGCGCGAGCCGCAGCTGGCCTTCGAAATAGTGCAACTGCGCGTCGGCATCGAGACCCTCGACGAAATGATCCAGCCCGCACTCGCCGATGGCGACCGGCCGTTCGCGGTCCACCCAGTCGGCGAGTGCATCGAGGTGCCCGGGTCGGTGATGGGGCAGGAATGTCGGATGCAGGCCGTAGGTTGCGTGCAGCCCGGGCGCGGCCGCGCAGACCTCGCGCAGCTTCGACCACGCCTCCGCATGCGTCGCCGGCACCACCTGATGCGCGACGCCTGCCTGCCGCGCGCGCGTCACCACGGCGTCGCGATCGGGATCGAATTCCGGTGCGTCGAGGTGGCAGTGGCTGTCGACCAGCATCGCGGTGTTCAGGAGCGGCGCGCCTCACCATCGAGCGGCGGACGCGGCGCTTCGTCGCCCGGCTTGGGCGTGCGCTTGCGCTTGGCCAGCATCACGGTCGCCAGACCGAGCAGCACCTCGTCGACCAGGATGATCGGATCGGGAATCAGCAGGTTCACCCCGAACAACACGGCGGTGACCATGAAGATGCGCGGATAGCTCAGCCGCGACAGCCAGGCGATGAGCGGGGCGGACAGGACATTGCGCACGGCAGGCTCCGGGGCGGATGACAGACAGCAGATGGACGCTAGCACGCCATTCCGCAACCCCGGTTTAGCGGATCGTCAGGCTGGCGGGCCAATTTCCGGCGGCTGTTCAGCATGTGGATGCTGCAATCGGCACCAAGAACGAAACAGGCCGTCCAGGTCGAAAGGAGAGAGCGATGAAGAGCAACACGATCGCGATTGCATTGGCATCCCTGCTCGTGGGTGGCGTGGCCGTCGGTGCGTATCACAACAGCCGCGACGCGGCCGACCCGATCGCAGGTGCGGACGTCGCTGGCGCCATCGACGCGAAGACCGGTGAACCCGTCGGCGACGCGCGCGATGCGCTCGACTATGCGGATGTCGTCGACGTCCGCCCGATCACCGAGACCGGACAGCTCTACGCGACGGTGCTCGGCAGCGAGCCGATCCGCGAGACCATGACCAGCAGTTCGCCGCGCGAGGTCTGTGAGGACGTCGTGGTACAGGAGCGTCTGCCCGAGCGCGACGGCAATGTCGGCGGCACCGTCGTCGGCGCGCTGGTCGGTGGCCTCGTCGGCAACCAGATCGGCAGCGGCAACGGCCGCAAGCTGGCGACCGCAGCCGGCGCGACGGCAGGCGGCTTCGTCGGCAACCGCGTCGACCGCAACCACGTCGGTGGTCGCGTCGTCGAACGCGTCGACCGCCAGTGCCGCACCGTTCAGGACTCCTCGCAGTCCTCGCGCGTCGTGGCCTACAACGTGAGCTACCGCAATCCGGATGGCACCACCGGTTCGATGCGCACCGACGCCAAGCCCGGCAACCGCATCCTGCTGGGCGACGAAGAGCGCACGGTCGGGTATGACGTGACCTACGTCTACGACGGCACCGAGCGCACGATCCGCATGGACGAGCGCCCGGAAGAGCGTCTGCCGGTCATCAACGGCCGCATCATGACGGCGGCGCTGGACACGTCGGCCGAGACGTCGTCGGCGGCACGTCAGTAACGCGCCATCGTCTGATCGCGTGACCCGAAGGGCCTGCGAATGCCGGCCCTTCACACGTCCGGGGGTGACTCGGCACGCGACCGTTGCCATCGATACAATCGGCCGATCACCCTCCGGGACGATCCGCCATGGCCCTGCATCCCTACGACCTGTACGACGTGCGTTCGCTGCTGTCCGACGAGGAACGCGCGGTGCAGGACGCGGTGGCGCGTTTCACCGACGAGCGCGTACTGCCGATCATCGGCGACTGCTTCGACCAGGCACGTTTCCCGAATGAGTTGATTCCCGAGATGGCCGGCCTCGGCCTGCTCGGCGCCACGCTGCCGGAGGAATACGGCTGCGCCGGGCTCAATTCGGTCAGCTACGGCCTCATCTGCCAGGAGCTCGAACGCGGCGACTCCGGGCTGCGCAGCTTCGCCAGCGTGCAGTCCTCGCTGTGCATGTATCCGATCTTCGCCTACGGCAGCGAGGCGCAGCGCCGGCGTTGGCTGCCGGACATGGCCAAGGGCGAGGTCATCGGCTGCTTCGGGTTGACCGAAGCGCACGGCGGCTCCGACCCGGCGAACATGAAGACCCACGCGAAACGCGACGGCGACGACTGGGTGCTCAACGGCTCGAAGATGTGGATCACCAACGGGAATCTGGCCCACGTCGCGATCGTCTGGGCGCAGACCGAAGACGGCATCCAGGGGTTTCTCGTCGAGCGGGATTTCGCCGGGTTCACCGCGCAGGAGATCAAGCACAAGATGAGCCTGCGCGCGTCCGTGACCAGCGCGCTGTACTTTGACGGCGTGCGCGTGCCCGAGGCGAACCGCCTGCCGAACGTCAAGGGACTCAAAGGCCCGCTGGGCTGCCTGACGCAGGCGCGCTACGGCATCACCTGGGGGCCGATCGGCGCGGCGATCGCGTGTCTCGATGAAGCCTTGAACTACTCCAAGGAACGCATCCTGTTCGAACGTCCGGTCGCGGCGACGCAGAGTGCGCAGCTCAAGCTGGCCGACTGGGCGCGGCGCATTACCAGCGCGCAGCTGCTGTCGCTGCAGCTCGGCCGTCTGAAGGACGCCGGCACCATGCAGCCGACGCAGGTGTCGCTGGCGAAGTGGAACAACTGCCGCATGGCGATCGACATCGCACGTGAGGCGCGTGACCTGCTCGGCGGCGCCGGCATCACCACCGAGCACAGCCCGATCCGGCACGCGCTCAATCTCGAATCGGTGATCACCTACGAGGGCACGGAGACCGTGCACCAGCTGGTGGTCGGGCGTGAGCTGACCGGCATCAACGCGTTCTGAGATCGTGGCAGCCGGGCGTGGTGCGCACGCCCGGACCCAATGCTGCCGCCACGACGTTCCAGGAGACATGACGTGTCGTATCCGGATGTCCAGCTCGAAACCGAACGCCTGATCCTGCGCCTGCCGCGGCGTGAGGATTTCGAGCCCTATGCCGACTTTTCCGGTGACGAGGAGACCATGCGTCACCTCGGTGGCGTGCAGCCGCCGCCGGTGGCGTGGCGCAGCCTCGCGGGACTGGTAGGCAGCTGGCAGTTGCTGGGATTCGGCATGTTCTCGGTGATCGAGAAAGCCAGTGGCGAGTGGATCGGCCGCGTCGGGCCCTGGCAGCCGTTCGACTGGCCGGGCACCGAGGTGGGCTGGAGTCTGCGGCGCGCATCGTGGGGGCAGGGCTACGGGCCGGAAGCGGCCGCCGCGACGATCGACTGGGCGTTCGACACGCTGGACTGGGACGAGGTGATCCACACCATCGACCGGGCCAATACCGGTTCCAAGCGCGTCGCGGAGAAGCTGGGTTCGCGCTTCCTGCGCATGGGCCTGCTGCCCGCGCCGTTCGACGGCAACCCGGTAGAGATATGGGGACAGACGCGCGCGCAATGGCAGGCGGCCCGGGGGAACCGCGCATGACCGTCGTGTACGGCTACTCGCCGTCCGGCAACTGCCACAAGGTGCGCCTGCTGCTGGAGCAGTTGGGCCGGCCGTATATGTGGGTCGAGACCGACAGCAGTCGCGGCGAAACGCGCACGCCGGCGTTTCTGGCGAAGAATCCGAACGGCCAGGTGCCGATGCTGGAACTCGACGACGGCCGCGTGCTGGTCGAATCGAACGCGATCCTGTGTTTTCTCGCCGCCGGCACGCCGTGGCTGCCGGGCGATCCCTGGCAGCACGCGCAGGCGCTGCGCTGGATGTTCTTCGAGCAGTACAGCCACGAGCCGGCGATCGCGGTCGCGCGGTTCATCCGCGGCTGGACCGATGCCGACTCCCCGCGCCGCGCGGAACTGCCTGCGCTGCAGGCGCGTGGCCACCGCGCGCTGGCCGTGATGGACGGTCATCTCGCCGGCGGCGTGGCGTGGTTTTCCGGCAGCACCTATGGCGTCGCCGACATCGCGCTGTTCGCCTACACCGCCGTCGCGCCCGACGGCGGCTTCGACCTGGCCCCGTATCCGGCGCTGCGCGACTGGCTCGCGCGCGTCCGCAGCACGCCCGGTTTCATCGACATGCCGGCGCCCGCGCCGGTCAACGCCGCGAGGCTCGCGGCCCCGGACTGAAGGTGACTCGATGTTCGCAGTCGTTCCCGATCCGATCCCGGCCCGCATGAAGGGCCTCAACCGCGCCGAGATCTGCGACGCGAATTTCCAGCAGTTCGTCCGCGAATGGGACGGCCCGCGCGACGCGGCGCCGGCCGACGGCGAGGCGATCCTCGCCGGTAGCGCGCTCGATGCCCGCGGCTTTCGCGAACTGTTCGAGTCGCAGCTGATCAGCCGCCACCTGGACCTGATGGCGCGCGTGCTGCGCGTGCAGAACAAGGTCTTCTACACGATCGGTTCCAGTGGCCACGAAGGCAACGCGATGGTCGCGCGCGCCACGCGGCATACCGATCCGGCATTCCTGCACTACCGCAGCGGCGGCTTCATGGCCGAACGCTTCCGCAAGGTGCCGGGCATGGATCCGGTGATGGACTCGGCGCTGTCGTTTGCCGCGAGCGCGGACGATCCGGCCAGCGGCGGCCGCCACAAGGTCTGGGGCAGCAAGCCGCTGTGGGTGCTGCCGCAGACTTCGACCATCGCCTCGCACCTGCCCAAGGCGCTCGGCACCGCGATCGCGATCGAGCACGCGCGCCGCATTGGTCACGCACTGCCGGTGCCCGCCGACAGCATCGTCGTGTGCTCGTTCGGCGATGCGTCGAGCAACCACGCGACCGCGCAGACCGCGTTCAACGCTGCGGCGTACACCGCGTATCAGAAACTCCCGGCACCGGTGCTGTTCGTCTGCGAGGACAACGGCATCGGCATTTCGGTGAAGACGCCAGACGGCTGGATCGCGCGCAATTTCGCGCACCGGCCCGATCTCGACTATTTCGCCGCCGACGGACTGGATCTGGCCGCGGGCTATGGCGATGTCGAACGCGCCGTCGCGCACTGCCGACGCACGCGACGGCCGACCTTTCTGCATCTGCGCACGACCCGGCTCATGGGCCACGCCGGCACGGACTTCGAGATCGAATGGCGCGCGTTGGCGGAGCTGTGCGCGGTCGAGGCGAGCGATCCGCTGTTGCGCAGCGCGGCGATCGCGCTCGAATCGGGACTGCTGTCGAAGCGCGAACTGCTCGATCTCTACGAAGCCACGCGCGTGCGCTGCTTCGCCGCGGCGGAAGATGCCGACAGCCGGCCGCGGCTGACACGCCTTGACGATGTGATGGCACCGCTCGCGCCGTATTCGCCCGAACGGGTCCACGCCGAAGCTACGCGTGCGCCTGATGCCGCTGCGCGCCACGCGGCCTTCGGCAGCGAGGCCGCGTTGCCCGAACGCCAGCCGCCGAAACATCTGGCGGTGCAGATCAACCAGGCGCTGCACGACCTGTTCGCGAAGTATCCCGAGACGCTGCTGTTCGGCGAGGACGTCGCGCAGAAGGGCGGTGTCTACACCGTGACCAAGGGCCTGCAGAAAGCCTTCGGCGGACGGCGCGTGTTCAATACGCTGCTCGACGAAACGACGATTCTCGGCCTGGCGCAGGGCTTCGCCAACATGGGCATGCTCGCGCTGCCCGAAATCCAGTACCTGGCGTACTTCCACAACGCCGGCGACCAGATCCGCGGCGAGGCCGCGAGCCTGCAGTTCTTCAGCAATGGCCAGTACCGCAATCCCATGGTCGTGCGCATCGCATCGCTGGGTTACCAGCGCGGCTTCGGCGGGCATTTCCACAACGACAATTCGGTCGCGGCGCTGCGCGACATTCCCGGCATCGTCGTCGGCTGTCCCTCGCGCGGCGACGACGCGGCGACGATGCTGCGCACGCTCACTGCGATGGCAAAGGTCGATGGTCGCGTCTGCCTGTTCCTCGAACCGATCGCGCTGTACATGACCAAGGATCTGTACGCCGCCGGCGACGGTGCCTGGTCGACGGCGTATCCGCCGCCGGACGAGGCGATGACGTTCGGCGAAGCGCGGGTCTACGACGCGGCAGCCACCGATCTCGTCGTGCTGACCTTCGGCAACGGCGTGCCGATGAGCCTGCGCGCGGCGCGGCTGATCGAGGCCGAACGCGGCTGGAAGGTGCGGGTGGTCGACCTGCGTTGGCTGCTGCCGCTCAACGAAGGCGAGATCGCCCGCCACGTGGGCGAATGCGCACGTGTGCTGGTGGTCGACGAGGGGCGGCGCAGCGCGGGCGTGGGCGAGGGCATCGTCACTGCGATCGCGGAAGCGGGCTTCGGAGACACGCCGCTGCGGCGCGTGGTGGGCGCCGACACCTTCACGCCGCTGGCGGGCGCGGCGTTCCTGGTGATTCCGTCGGAGGCGGACATCGTCGCGGCGGCATTGACGATGGTGTGAGGGATCCCTTCCAGGCGATGCGACACGGGCGTGGAACCGTCCCCTCCGCATGCGGGGGAGGGGCGGTCCGCGCATCCATCGGATCAGTCCGCCAAACGCACCCGCACTTCCACGCGCCGGTTCGGCGCCAGACAGGTGATCAGCGCCTGACCACGTTCGGACGTGCACTCGGTCACCGGCTCGACGTCGCCGCGACCCACCGCGGTGATGCGGTCGGACGGCACGCCATGTTCGACCAGATAACCGCGCACGGCTTCGGCGCGGCGGTTCGACAGGCGCAGGTTGCCCTGCGGATTGCCGATGCGGTCGCTGTGACCGATCACGTGGACGATATCGAGCGTGCGGCCGGACAGGCGGCCGGCGAGGGCATCGAGCGCCGCGCGCCCCGCGGGGCTGATGTCGCGGATGTCGGCCTTGCCGAACGCGAACAGACCATCGGCATCGAGCTGTTCGACGAACGCGGTGGGCTCGGGTGGCGGCGGTGGCGGCGCGGGCGGTTGTGCCGGCTTTGAACTGGCGCAGGCGGCGAGTGCACACGCGACAACGGACGCGGCGAATGCCGCGGACAGCGAACTGTGCTTCATGACGACCCCTTGGATGCTTCCCCAGATCCATGTCGCCACACCGGCTGCGGCCCGTGCGGCGACGGCTTCGACATTCCCCCGGGCGCGTGCGCCCCCTGTCGCGGCCGAGCATAGCAGCCGGATCACGACAGCCGGATGGCGGTCACGGTGGGCCGGAAAACACCCGTGGGATCAGCGGGCGAGACCATCCAGCAGCGGTGTGTCGACGGCATCGATCCCGCCGATCTGCAGCGGTGCGCCGGGCCGCTCGAGCGGCAGCACCGCCAGCGCGAGATCACCGGCCACGGACACGACCTTGCCCAGCGCCTGCTCGCCGGCCCGCACGTTGTCGCCCGGCGCGGCGCCGGCAGCGCTGCGCAGGACAGCCAGGCCGCGTTTCGCCTGTCCGAGGAAATGCGTGCGCGCGACGATCTCCTGTCCCGGGTAGCAGCCTTTGGCGACGCTGAAAGCGCGCAGGCGTTCCAGCGACAGCTGCTGCGGTGTCCACTGTTCGCGCTGGTCGGCGTCGAGGCGGGGCAGGCCGTGGGCGATGTCGAACGCCCGCCAGCGCAGCTGCGCTTCGGCATCGTGCGCGATGTCGGACGCGGAGTGGCGCAGCACCAGCGTGCGCGGTGCGGCCGTCGTGCCGACGTCCAGCTCGATGCCGGTGGTCCCGATCGCCGCGGTCGCGCCCTGCGCGATCGACGGCGCTGCGAACCGCCCCGATGCGGACACGTCGTCCGGCACCTCGATCGAGACCTTGCTGCGGAAGACGTAGCGTTTCAGCGATGTCGCCAATGCATTCACGTCGGCATCGAGCACGATGAAATCGAGTTGTTCTGCGTTGTGGCGGAGCACGGCGAACAGGGCGATCACGCGGCCCTTCGGGGTCAACCAACCGCTCCACTGCCACTGTCCGTCGCCGAGCGCGGCGACGTCGCTCATGAACTGCGCTTGCGCGAATGCGATGCAATCGCGTCCGCGCAGCGTCAACGATGCGATGTCCGGAAGCGCGAATGCAGTCGCGGGCGTGGATTGCAGCTTGTCTGACATGCCTGTGGGAACTAAAATTGAACGAATGACCAATCCGGACATCATAGGCGAGCAGGCGGACACACCGTCGTCGACGCCTGCGGAAATGCCTGTTCCGGCATCGCCGCCCGCAGAAGAGATCGGAGGCCGCGACGGCCTCGATCCCACGCGGTATGGCGACTGGGAAAAGAACGGTCGTTGCATCGACTTTTGATCCGTCACGTCGTGTCTGGCGGGCGGATCCGCAATACCAGCCACGCGGCGAGACGCCGCCAGCGAGGAGAGCACCACAACGATGGCACACCGTAACCGTCCTCTGTCACCGTTCATGCTCGGCACGCTGTATCGCCTGCAGATCACATCGGTGATGTCCCTGATGCACCGGGTCACCGGCATCATCGCCTCGGTCGGTGCATTCGGCCTCGCCTGGTGGTTGCTGGCGGTCGCCAAGGGCGGCGACGCCTACGCGAGCGCATCGGCCTGCCTCGGTTCGCCGCTGGGCAAGTTCGCACTCGTCGCGTTCTCCTTCGCGCTGGTCTACCACTTGCTCAACGGCATCCGTCACCTGATGTGGGATGCGGGCATGGGCTTCGAACTGCCGGAGGTCTATCGCTCCGGTTACACCGTGATCACGCTCGCCGTCGTGCTGACGGCCGTGATCTGGTTCATTGCATTGCGGGGTGGCGCATGAGCGAGTCCAAGACGCCGGACCAGGCCGTGCAGAGGCCTGATTTCCGTACCCCGGTCGGTCGCGCACGCGGCCTCGGATCGGGCAAGACCGGTACCGGTCATTTCTGGTGGCAGCGTGTCACCGCCGTGGCGCTGGTGCCGCTGGTCGCGTGGTTCATCGGCACGCTGGTGTCGCTGGCCGGCGCCGATCTCGTCACCGTGCAGACGGTCATCGCGCGTCCGTTCAACGCGATCGCGTTCGCGCTGTTCGCCATCGCGATGTTCTGGCACGCCAAGCTCGGCCTGCAGGTGGTGATCGAGGATTACATCCACCAGCGCGCGCTGGAGGTCAGCCTCCAGCTCCTCGTCACATTCGCCTGCGCCGCTGGCGCGCTCGCATCGCTGTACGCGATTGCGCGCATCGCACTGCTGGGCTGAGAACCACATGACCAACGCTTACAAGATCACCGAACACACCTACGACATGATCGTCGTCGGCGCCGGCGGCGCCGGCCTGCGCGCGACCTTCGGCCTGGCCCACAAGGGCCTGCAGACCGCATGTCTGACCAAGGTCTTCCCGACGCGCTCGCACACCGTGGCGGCGCAGGGCGGCATCTCCGCCGCGCTCGGCAACATGGGCGACGACGACTGGCGCTACCACTTCTACGACACGATCAAGGGCTCCGACTGGTTGGGCGACCAGGACGCCATCCAGTACATGTGCCGCGAGGCCATCCCCGCGATCATCGAGCTCGAGCACCAGGGCGTGCCGTTCTCGCGCACCGAAGAGGGCAAGATCTACCAGCGTCCCTTCGGCGGCATGACCACCGAGTACGGCAAGGGCATCGCCCAGCGCACCTGCGCCGCGGCCGACCGTACCGGCCACGCGATCCTGCACACGCTCTACCAGCAGTCGCTCGCGCATGACGCGCGCTTCTTCATCGAATACTTCGCGCTCGACCTGATCATGGACGAGGACGGCGCCTGCCGCGGCGTGCTCGCACTCGACATGGCCGAGGGCACGTTGCATCTGTTCCGCGCCCAGGGCGTGGTGCTGGCGACCGGCGGCTATGGCCGCGCGTACTTCTCCGCGACCTCCGCGCACACCTGCACCGGCGACGGTGGCGGCATGGCGCTGCGCGCCGGCCTGGGTCTGCAGGACATGGAGTTCGTGCAGTTCCACCCGACCGGCATCTACGGCGCGGGATGCCTGATCACCGAAGGCGTGCGCGGCGAAGGCGGCATCCTGCGCAACGCCAGTGGCGAGCGTTTCATGGAGCGCTACGCACCGAATGCCAAGGATCTCGCCTCGCGCGACGTTGTCTCGCGTTCGATGACGATGGAAATCCGCGAAGGCCGCGGCGTCGGCGAGCACAAGGATCACATCCATCTGGATCTGACCCATCTCGACCCGAAGGAAATCCACGAGAAGCTGCCGGGCATCGCCGAAAGCGCCAAGATCTTCGCCGGTGTCGACGTCGAGAAGCAGCCGATTCCGGTGATTCCGACCGTCCACTACAACATGGGCGGCATTCCGACCAACTACCACGGCGAAGTCGTGCAGTTGAAGGACGGCAATCCGGATGCGGTGGTCCCGGGCCTGTACGCGATCGGCGAAGCCGCGTGCGTGTCGGTGCACGGCGCCAACCGTCTGGGGTCGAATTCGCTGCTCGATCTGGTGGTGTTCGGTCGCGCGGTGGCCAACCGCTGCGCCGAGACGATCAAGCCGGGCGCGCGTCACAAGCCGCTCGCCAAGGACGCCTGCGACAAGGCGCTGTCGAACCTCGACGGTCTGCGTAACGCCAGCGGCAGCACGCCGACCTCGGTGATCCGCGACAACATGCAGCGCACGATGCAGAACGACGCCGCGGTGTTCCGCACCAGCAAGACGCTGGCCGAGGGCGTCGACAAGATCCGCGAGATCCACGCCTCGTTCGCCGACGTCAAGGTCAGCGACCGGTCGATGGTGTGGAACTCGGATCTGATCGAGACCATGGAATTGCAGAACCTGCTGGGCCAGGCGCTGGTCACCATCGTCTCCGCCGAGAACCGCAAGGAATCCCGCGGCGCGCACGCGCACGAGGACTTCCCGGACCGTGACGACGAGAACTGGCACAAGCACACGCTGTGCTGGGCCGACAATGCCGGCAACACGCAGATCGATTACCGCCCGGTGCACATGTACACGCTCGACGACGAAGTCGAAGTCGTGCCGCCGAAAGCACGCGTTTACTGAGCCGGGGAACCCAGATGGCAGAATTTTCGCTTCCGAAGAATTCCAAGGTGCAGCAGGGCCGGCACTTCCCGGCCACGGGCGCCAAGCGCACGCGCACCTTCAAGGTCTATCGCTGGAACCCCGACGACGGCCGCAACCCGTCGACGGACACCTACGAGATCGATCTCGACAAGTGCGGTCCGATGGTTCTCGACGCGCTGATCAAGATCAAGAACGAGATCGATCCGACGCTGACCTTCCGCCGCTCGTGCCGCGAGGGCATCTGCGGTTCGTGCGCGATGAACATCGACGGCACGAACACGCTGGCCTGCACCCGCGCGATCGAGGACTGCAAGAAGGCCGAGGTGCCGATCTACCCGCTGCCGCACATGGAAGTGGTCAAGGATCTGGTGCCGGACCTGACCCACTTCTACGCGCAGTACGCGTCGATCCAGCCGTGGATCCGCACGCAGAGCGCGGCGCCGCCGGACCGCGAGCGTCTGCAGTCCAAGGAAGACCGCGCCAAGCTCGACGGCCTATACGAGTGCATCCTGTGCGCCTGCTGCTCGACCAGCTGCCCGAGCTACTGGTGGAACGGCGAGCGGTACCTCGGCCCGGCCGTGCTGCTGCAGGCCTACCGCTGGATCATCGACAGCCGCGACGAGGACACCGGTGCGCGTCTGGACGATCTGGAAGATCCGTTCAAGCTCTATCGCTGCCACACGATCATGAACTGCGCCCGGACCTGCCCGAAGGGTCTGAACCCGGCGAAGGCGATCGGCGAGATCAAGCAGCTGATGCTGGCGCGTCGCGGCTGATCGGCAGGCGCCTGGTCGGTGCGCTGCATCGACCGGGCGTGAGGCGACGCCAGTTTCTGTCGGAATATCTATCCGTCATTCCGGCGAACGCCGGAATCCAGCGTCTTGGGCGTTCCCGGATACCGTTATCGCGAAGCAGAGACACTGGATTCCGGCGTTCGCCGGAATGACGGGTTCGAGCGTCGCCTGTCAGGAATCGGAAAACGCATGACCCACGACGACGCCACCGAACTTCGCCGCCTGCGCTGGCGCAGCCGACGTGGCATGCGCGAACTCGACCGGTTGTTCGAGCGCTGGCTCGACCGTTGCTGGGCGACGTCCACCGAGGCCGAGCGCGACGTTTTCCGACGGCTGCTGGATTGCGAGGACGATAGGCTCTGGAAGTGGTTCCTCGGCCATGAGCGTTCCGACGATGCGCAGCTCGACACCCTCGTACAGTCGATCCGGCAGCTCCCGCCCGGCTGAGCCCTTGCCGCTGCGGCTGGTGTGGCGGCCTTCGAACCTGCTGCAGGCCGCGCTCGCGTCGATCGGCTTCTGTGCGTGCATCGCGGTGTGGCTGTCCGAACTGCCGATGATCGCGACCGTCTGCGCGATGCCGCTGGTCGTCGCCGCGACCGGGCACCGCATCGCCGTCGAGCGCCGCGCGCCGATACGCGCGCTCGTCATCGATGCCGCAGGCGCCGCGCACCTCGATGACGCCGTGCTCGACACCCCGCAACTCGAATGGCGTGGACCGCTGGCGATCCTGCGCTGGCGCGACGGGCGCCGCGCGCGTCGGCTGCTGTGGTGGCCCGATACGCTGCCGCCACCGGCGCGACGTGAACTCCGTCTGGCCGCATCCGCGCTCGTGACGCGACCGACACCGGATTCGATGGCACCATAGCGGCGCCCCGGGCGGGCGGCGTACCGGCCCGGGGGCCGCGGACGCCGCGGCCCCCATGACCGGACGTCCATGCTCAGACCCATTCCTGCCGCCATCGGCCTGCGTTATCTCAGGGCCAAGCGGCGCAACGGCTTCATCTCCTTCATCTCGCTGGCCTCGATCCTCGGCATCGCCATCGGCGTGACCGTGCTGATCACCACGCTCGCGGTGATGAGCGGCTTCCAGAAGGAAATCCGCGACCGCATGCTCGGCATGGTCGCGCACGCGACGATCAGTGCCGACGGCGACACGCTGTCGAACTGGCAGCGCGCGGTCGACGTCGCGCGCGAGGATCCCCGCGTCGCCGGCGCCGCACCCTACGTCGACACGCAGGCGCTGCTGCGCGGCCGTCGCAACGAGCCGGCCGCGGTGCGCGCGATCGTGCCCGAGGACGAGGCGCAGGTGTCGGACCTCACCACGTCGATGGTCATCGGCAAGCTCGAGGATCTGCAGCCGGGCACGTTCAACATCGTGCTCGGGCGCGAACTCGCGCTGTGGCTCGGCGTGGGCGTCGGCGACAGCGTCATCGTCACCACGGACTTCCAGGTCACCCCGATGGGCGCGGTGCCGCAGCTCAAGCGCTTCACCGTCAGCGGCATCTTCGAGGCCGGTTACCAGGACTTCGACCGGCGCCTGGCCGTGGTCAATCTCAGTGATGCACAGCGGCTGCTGCGCATCGGCGACGGCGTCACCGGCGTGCGCCTGAAATTGCACGATATGGACCGCGCGCAGCAGGTCACGCGCGATCTCGTGCACAAGCTCGGCGGCGTGTACCGGGTGAGCGACTGGAGCATCGAGAACGCGAACATGTTCCGCGCGCTCAAGCTCGAGAAGACGATGATCGGCATCCTGCTGTCGCTGATCATCGTCATGGGTTCGTTCAACCTCGTCGCTTCCCAGGTGAGCCTGGTGACCGACAAGCAGGCCGACATCGCCATCCTGCGCACGCTGGGGCTCACGCCCGGTGGTGTCATGCAGGTGTTCATGGTGCAGGGCACGATGATCGGCGTGATCGGCACGATCCTCGGCATCACCGGCGGACTGCTGTTGACCTTCAATCTCGAACACATCCTGCGCGCGATCGAAGGCGCGTTCGGCGTCGTGCTGATGCCCGAGGACGTCTATTACGTGACCGGCCTGCCGATCGACCTGCAGGTCAGCGACGTGGTGATGATCGCCACCGTCGCGCTGGTGATGGCCTTCGTCGCGACGATCTATCCGGCGCTGCGCGCGGCGCGCACGGCACCGGCGGAGGCGCTGCGCTATGAGTGACACGATCCCGGTTGCACCCACGACCGCGCCCGACAGCGTCGTGCTCGCGGCCGAAGGCCTGGGCAAGACCTACGCCGAGGGCAAGTTGAACACACCGGTGTTCGACGGTCTGGACTTCGCGGTGCGCGCCGGCGAAACCGTCGCGATCCTCGGTGCGTCCGGCGCCGGCAAGAGCACGCTGCTGCATCTGCTCGGCGGGCTGGACACGCCGACGGCGGGCGAGGTGTACGTGTCCGGCCAGAAGATGAGCGCGCTGTCGAACGCGGCGCGCGGCACGCTGCGCAACCGGTCGCTGGGCTTCGTCTACCAGTTCCATCACCTGCTGCCGGAGTTCACGGCGCTGGAGAACGTCATGCTGCCGGCGCTGCTCAACGGCGCCAGCGATGCGGATGCGACGAAGCGCTCGCGCGATCTGCTGGAGACCGTGGGTCTCGGCCATCGACTCGCCCACAAGCCGGGCGAACTGTCGGGCGGCGAACGCCAGCGCGCGGCGGTCGCGCGTGCGCTGGTCAACAAGCCGGCCTGCGTGCTCGGCGACGAGCCGACGGGCAATCTGGATGAGCGCACCGCGGCCACGGTGTTTGAGCTGATGCTCGAACTCAACCGCGCGCAGCACACCAGCCTGGTGCTGGTGACGCATGACCGCCGGCTCGCGCGCAAGCTCGACCGGGTCATGGAACTGCACCAGGGCAAGCTGCGCGAAGTGGCGAAAGACGACGTCTGAGTCCCCGTGCGGGACGCCCCTGTGGGAGCGGCCCCGGCCGCGACGGGGCGTTCCGGGTGAGGCATCGCGAAGGCCACGCCCACACCGGAACGCGCAATCCCGGATTGCCGGTTACTCGCTCGGCTTCGCCGCCTCGGCCGGGCGCTGCGTCGCCGCGCGGCGCGACAGCACCGCCTCGCGATGTGCGATGTAGCCGTTCGCGCCGAACACGATCGCCGCGCCGATCGCGGTCCACATGTCGATGACCTCCCCGAACAGCCACCAGCCGAACAGCACGACGATCGGCAACTGCACGAAGCTGATCGGCTGCAGCGCGGACACCTCGCCCAGGCGCAACGCACGCGTCCACAGCCACTGTCCCAGCGTGCCCAGTACACCGGTCGCGATCAGCCACAACCAGACCGTCGGGCTCGGCCAGACCCACTGGAACAGGGCGGGCACCAGCGACAGCGGCACCCACAGCAGATAGGTGTAGAAGACGATCGTGTCGGGCGGATCCAGCTTCGAGAGCTGCTTCATCTGGATCGCGACCAGCGCCGCGAGCAGGGCGCCGACCACCGGCACCAGCATCGCGGCCGAGAACGCGACGCCGGGCCGCAGGATCACCAGCACGCCGAGAAACCCGGCGGAGACCGCCATCCAGCGCCGGATGCGCACGATCTCGCCGAGCCAGATCACCGCGGCGATGGTCGCGAACAGCGGCGCTGCATACGAGAGCGAAATCGCCTGCGACAGCGGCAGGTGGCCGATCGCCCAGAACGCGCACAGCATCGAGCCGAGCCCGACCACGGTGCGGATCACGTAGCGGCCCAGATTGCGCGTGCGCGGCAGGCCGGTGCCGCTGCGCAGGAGGATCGGCAGCAACGCGAGCAGGCCGAAGAAGTTGCGGAAGAACGCGACTTCCGTCGTCGGCACCGTCGCCGAGGCGTAGCGGATGGCGATCGCCATCAGCGCGAACGCCGACGTGCTGCCGAGCATCAGCAGCGCCGCCTGTCCCTGTACGGTCGCAGGTCGCCAGCGGAGCAGGGCGCGTGCGTTCACCACGCCGCGCCGACGATCTTGGGTTCGGGTTCCAGCACGACGCCGAAGCGCATCTGTACCGAGGCCGCGATGCGTCGCGCCAGGCCCAGCAGCTCGGTGCCCTGCGCGTTGCCGTGATTGACCAGCACCAGCGCGTGGCCGGGTGCGACGCCGGCGTCGCCATCGCGATGGCCCTTCCAGCCGCAGCGATCGATCAGCCAGGCCGCCGACAGCTTGCGCAGGCCCTCATCGACCGCGAACACCGGGATGCCCGCATGCGCGGCGACCAGGGCGGCGGCCTGCGTGGCCGGCACGATCGGATTCTTGAAGAAGCTGCCGGCGTTGCCGATCACCGCGGGATCGGGCAGCTTGCTGCGCCGGATGTCGATGACCGCTTCGGCAACGTCGAGCGGGCGGGGCGCGGTGATGCCGCGCGCGGCCAGTACGTCGCGCAGGCCGGCGTAGTCGAGCACCGGTTCGGCGAAGCGGTGCAAGGCGAACTCGACGGCAGTGACGATCCAGCGATCGGGCACCTGCTTGAAGATGCTGTCGCGATAGCCGAAGCGGCAGGCGTCGCGATCGAGCCGCACGAAGTTGCGCGTGTCCTGGTCGAAGGCTTCGACCGCGACCGCGTGCTCGCCGACCTCGACGCCGTAGGCGCCGATGTTCTGGATCGGCGCCGCGCCGACGGTGCCCGGAATCAGCGCGAGGTTTTCCAGCCCGCCGAGTTCCTGCGCCAGCATCCACAGCACGAAGCCGTGCCAGTCGGCGCCGGCGGCGGCGCGCACGACGACGCGCTCGCCATCGTCGGAGACCACGCTGCGGCGCGCATCGACGATCGCGAGCGCATCGACCGCGTCGCCCGCGAACAGCAGATTGCTGCCACCGCCGATGACCAGCGGGCGCGTGCCGGCATCGAGCGCAGCGAGCGCCTGCGGCAGGGCCGCGGCATCGAGCACCTCGATCAGCCGCCGCGCACGTGCGGCCACGCCGAAGGTGTTGCGCGGGCGCAGATCGGCCGGCTGCAGCAGACGGAAGGAATCGGACATCACTGCGATCAGAGGCTGGGCAGGTTGCCGCGGCTCGGGGCTTCGCGCCGGCGGCGGATCGCCTCGACGCAGTCGCCGATCAGCGCCGGCCCGCGATAGACCAGGCCCGAATACACCTGCACCAGCGATGCGCCGGCGGCCATCTTCTTCACCGCGTCGGCGCCCGACAGGATGCCGCCCACGCCGACCAGCGGAATCTCGCTGGCGAGGCGGGTGCGCATCATCCGCAGCACGGTGGTCGACTTGTTCATCAGCGGCTCGCCGGACAGTCCGCCGGCCTCGTCGGCGCGGCGGTCGTCCTGCACGCTGATGCGCGAGATCGTGGTGTTGGTGGCGATGACGCCGTCGACGTGCAGGTCCGACAGCACCCGGGCCGCGGCCTCGATATCGTCGTCGCTCAGATCGGGCGCCACCTTCACCAGCAGCGGCACGCGCTTGCCGTGCTGCGCGGCGAGTCGCTCCTGCGCGTCGCGCAACGTGCCGATCAGACGGCGCAGCGCCTGCTCTTCCTGCAGTTCGCGCAGGCCGGCGGTGTTGGGCGAGGAGATGTTGACGGTGATGTAGTCCGCCAGCGGATACACGCGCTCCATGCAGAACAGGTAATCGTCGGCCGCCGATTCGTTCGGCGTGTCCTTGTTCTTGCCGATGTTGATGCCGAGGATGCCGGCGCGCTTCGCGCGGCTCACGTTGGCGACCAGCGCATCGACGCCCTGGTTGTTGAAGCCCAGGCGGTTGATCAGCGCGCGGTGGCGCGGCAACCGGAACATGCGCGGCTTCGGATTGCCGTCCTGCGGCTTCGGCGTGATCGTGCCGATTTCGACGAAACCGAACCCCAGCGCGAACAGCGCATCGATGTGGTCGCCGTTCTTGTCGAGCCCGGCGGCGAGGCCGACCGGATTCGGGAACTGCAGGCCGAAGGCTTCGGTGGGCAGCGGCTGCGGCGGTGTCGCGATCAGCGACGACAGGCCCACGCGGTGCAGCGCGTCCATCGTCGTCAGGGTGAGCCCGTGTGCGCGCTCGGGATCGAGCCGGAACAGCAGCGGACGGGCGCTCGCGTACATCAGGACGCCGCCGCGATGAAGGCCAGCAGGCCGCCGAAGAACAGGAAGATGAAAAGGAACCCGACGACCGCGATCGCGACCATCAGATAGCCGAGCACCAGACCCGCGACCGCGAGGCCATCGCCTTCGAGCGCTTCGGGGCGACGGCGGATTTCGCCGCGGGCCAGGTGCCCGGTGACGATCGCCACGACGCTGCCGATGACCGGCAGCAGCGACCAGCCGAGCAGGCCGGCGACGAGACTGACGATCGCCATCGCACTGGTCTTGCGGAAGGCGACGGGAGCATTCATGCGTGTGGACCTCGTACCGGATCGGACACAGGCGAAGCCGACACGCGGTTGCGCGTCGCGGCGGACATGCAGGCCGGAATTCGCGGCGCCATCGGCGGCGGTCCAGGGAAAGCGGGGGAAGACACGATTATTCAGACACCAGGGCGTCGCGCGCAAGCACGCAGGCGCCGCGGATCGAATCCGCGACGCCCGTGATCGACCTCAGAGATCGAACTTGATGCCCTGGGCGAGCGGCATGGAGTCGGAGTAGTTGATCGTGTTGGTCTGGCGGCGCATGTAGGCGCGCCACGCGTCTGAACCCGATTCGCGACCACCGCCGGTTTCCTTCTCGCCACCGAAGGCGCCGCCGATTTCCGCGCCGCTGGTGCCGATGTTGACGTTGGCGATGCCGCAATCCGAACCCCAGGCAGCGAGGAACTGCTCGGACGCGCGCAAGTCGGTGGTGAACAGCGACGACGACAGGCCCTGCGGCACGTCGTTCTGCAGATCGATCGCCTCTTCCAGATCGCTGTACTTCATCACATACAGGATCGGCGCGAAGGTTTCGGTCTGCACGACCTCGGCATCGTTGGTCAGGCCGCTGACCAGCGCCGGCAACACGAAGTTGCCCTTGCGGTCCTCCAGCGCGCGGCCGCCGCTCTCGATCGTGCCGCCGCTGGCCTTGGCCTTGGCGATCGCGTCGAGATAGGCCTGCACGCCGTCGCTACTGTTGAGCGGGCCCATCAGGTTAGTGGCGTCGGTCGGATCACCGATCTTCTTCTCGACCTGGCCGTAGGCGGTCTTGAGCTTGGCCAGCACGTCGTCGTAGATCGACTCGTGCACGAACAGGCGACGCGTCGTCGTGCAGCGCTGGCCGGCCGTGCCGACGGCGCCGAACACGATCGCCGGGATCGCCAGCTTCAGGTCGGCGGTCGGGTCGACGATGATCGCGTTGTTGCCGCCCAGTTCCAGCAGCGAGCGCCCCATGCGCTTGGCGACGCGCTCGCCGACCTGGCGGCCGATCTTCGTCGAACCGGTGAAGCTCACCAGCGCGATGCGCTTGTCGTCGACGAAGGCCTGCGCGAGATCGCTGCCGGCATCGTTGAACAGGAAGAAGATGTCCGGGAAGCCGGCCTTGTTCAGCGCTTCGTTGCAGATCTTCATCGACGCGATCGCGGAGAGCGGCGTCTTCGGCGATGGCTTCCAGATCGAGATGTTGCCGCAGACCGCGGCGACGAGCGCGTTCCAGGCCCACACCGCGACCGGGAAATTGAACGCGCTGATGATGCCGACCACGCCCATCGGGTGCCACTGCTCGTACATGCGGTGGCCGGGACGCTCGGAATGCATCGTCAGGCCGTAGAGCTGGCGCGACAGGCCGACGGCGAATTCGCCGATGTCGATCATTTCCTGCACTTCGCCGTCGCCTTCCGGCTTCGACTTGCCCATTTCCAGCGCGACCAGCGAACCCAGTGCGTCCTTGTGCGTGCGCAGTGCGTCGGCGCACAGGCGCACGGCTTCGCCGCGGCGCGGGGCCGGCGTCTTGCGCCAGATCTTGAACGCCGCCTGGGCGCGCTCGACGATCAGGTCGTAGTCGGCCTGGGAGCTGGCCTGCACGCGGGCGAGCACTTCGCCATCGGTCGGGTTGACGGGTTCGATGACGCCGGCATCGCGGGTCTTCGACCACTCGCCGTTACCCAGGTAGGTGCCCGATTCGGTGCCGGACAGGCCGAGCGCGGTGAGGACGGAATGGGTCATGGACAGAACTCCTTGTGAGCGGACGCCGCCGATGTGGCCATCGACGGACGTACGGTGGGAAGCGGCGCGACGCGGCGCAAGGCCGGTGGGGGAAGTCGCGGTTGGTGACCCCGGCCCGATTCGAACGGGCGACCTGTCCCTTAGGAGGGGACCGCTCTATCCAGCTGAGCTACGGGGCCGTGAAGCCGTACAGGATACCGGACTGCCGCAGCGCCACGAAACCGCGGTACCCGCCGGGAGGTGGCGGCGGGTCAGCACAGGCCGGGGGCCAGCTCCACGCAGTCGCGGCCGTTGGCCTTGGCGGCATACAGCGCGCGGTCCGCGCTGCCGAGGGCATCGTCGACGCCGCCGTCCGATTCCGGATCGATCACGTGCACGCCGATGCTGGCGGTGACCCGGATGCGCGCGTCGCCGCTGCTGCAGGGTTCGTCGCCGAGCGCATGGCGGATCGCCTCGGCGACCTCGCCGGCGGCAGACAGATCGCAGCCCGGGATCGCGGCGACGAATTCCTCGCCACCGAACCGGGCCAGTAGGGCATCGTGCGGGCGCAGGATGCGACCGATGCGGCGCGCTGCCCAGCGCAGGCAGTCGTCGCCGGCCAGATGGCCGTGGCGGTCGTTGATCGACTTGAAGTGGTCGAGGTCGATCATCAGTACCGCGAGCGGCGCGGCGGTCTGCTTCGCCTGCTGCGCGAGCTCCCGGAAGGCTTCGTGGAACCAGGTGCGGTTGTAGAGGCCGGTCAGCCCGTCGCGCCGGCTCGAATCGCGCAGACGCGCGTGCGCTTCCTCCAGCTGCAGCAGGGTGCTGCGCACTTCCTGGGTGCGCTGGGCGACCTTGCGTTCGAGTTTCTGGTTGGCCTCGGCGGTGATGCGCAGGTTCTCGTGGCGCAGTGCCGCGTAGCGATGGCCCAGCGCGATCGACAGCAGCAGCATCTCCAGCGCCGAACCGATCTGCACCCCGTATTCGGTGGCGAAGTTCTTCGGCAGCAGGCCGAACGCCAGCAGCGTGAACACCGCGGTGCCGAGCAGGAACATCGACCATGCGAGCAGCAGCAGCCAGGCCGGCGCATACCCGCGGCGCAGCACCACGATCGTCGCGATGACGATGCCGACCACGCCCAGCAGCACCGCCCGCGAGGCGACTGGCGTGGAAATGCGCAGCGGCAGCCAGATCGAGGCGATGCCGAACAGCACGAAGAACGCCATCAGCGCGAGCAGCAGCGCATTGCCGGGCGGCCAGCGTCGCGGCAGCTCGAGGAAGGTGCGCGAGAACTGCAGCATCGCGATCAACGCCAGGCAGATCGAGATGGGCACCATGTGGTCGGCCATCCACGACGACGCAGGCCACAGGTATTCGAAACCCAGGCCGTTGAGCGTGAACAGCACCAGGCCGAACGCGGTGACGTGGCACAGGTACCAGAAGTAGCTCGCGTCGCGCAGCGACAGCCACAGCACCAGGTTGTAGAAGAACAGCGCCAGCATGATCCCGTAGTACAGCCCGATCGCCAGCTGCGCGTCGCGCGAGACTTCGGTGAACGCCTTCGGCGTGTAGAGCTGCAGCGGCACCTGCATCGAACTCTGGCTGCGCACGCGCACCAGCAGATCGACCGGCTCGCCGAGCGGCAACTCGAAGCTGAAGTTCGGATGCCGGTAACGCACGCTGCGCGAGGCGAACGGGCGGTGGTCGCCGCCGGCGAAATGCAGCACGCGACCGTCGGCGTAACGCACGTGCAGATCGACTTCGTCACTGAGCGGATACTCCTGCACCAGCATCCAGCGTGGTTCGTGCGCCTCGCGGTTGACCACGCGCGCATGGAACCAGAACGTGCCGCGCTGGAACCCGAAGGCATCGGCGCCCCCGGGCAGCGGGGCCATGCCGTCGGCGTCGACGCGGCGCCAGGCGGCGGCGAGATCGTCGACGTCTTCGCGGTCGTGATAGTGGCCGAGCTGCGGCGCGAGCACGAAACGCTCGGTGCCGGGTTCTAGCACGACGTTCGCGCGTTCCAGCGCCGATGCCAGCAGCGGACAGCACAGGCAGGCCAGCAGCAGCCAGCTTCGCCACGCCCGCACCGTCCTGCCGATCAGCGTCATCCCTTCGCCCCGTGTTCCATGCAGTTGCGCATCGGCCGTGTCCATGGCCTCCGAACGCGGGAAGCGTAGGCCAGCGGCCGGCCGAAATCATCCGGCGGCATAATCCCCGCGATTCCTCTGCGACACAGGTGCTGCCGATGCCACCCATTCACCGTCGATCGTTTCTGCCGGCCGTGCTCGTGCCGCTGCTCCTGTCGACCGGCGTCGCGTTCGCCTGTGATGCGGGCCGCGTGGTCGGCGCGCAGGCCGATGGCGCCAGCGCAGGCGTGGCGGGGGTCCGCGTGTCGGATGGCCGCCGCATCGTCGAAACCGGTGCGGACGGGCGCTTCGAGGGCCTCGCGGGCGGCGACGCGCCGGTGTTCGTGATCAAGCCCGCGGGCTGGACGCTGCCGCGCGAAGGCGCGAATCCCGCGTTCTGGCGCGCGGCTGGCCGCGCCGGCGATGCCTGCACGTTCGCGCTGCAGGCAGGCGAGGCAGCGGGCACGCTCGATGTCGCGGTGTTCGCCGATCCGCAGACCGGCACCGCGGCGGAGGTGGGCTACTACGATCGCGCGGTGGTCGAGGCGGCGCGCGCCGTCGGCCCGTTCGGGCTCGGCCTGATGCTCGGCGACGTCACCAATGACGATCCCGCGCTGTACCCGCTGATCGATCGCGCCACCGCGCGTCTCGACACGCCGTGGCTGCACGCACCGGGCAACCACGATCTGGATTTCGATGCCAAGGACGACGTGGGGTCGACCGCCTCGTTCCGCGCCGCCTACGGCCCCGAGACCTACGCCTGGGAAACGCCGCAGGCGAACGTGCTCGTGCTCGACAACGTGATCTACCAGCCGGGCGCGCGCCCGGCCTACGTCGGCGGGTTGCGCGAAGACCAGTTCGCATTCGTCGAGGCGTATCTCGCCACGGCGCCGGTCGATCGTCTGCTGGTCGTCGCCGCGCACGTGCCGTGGTTCGACACCGCACCCACCGGCGCGCCCGAGACGATGCGCAGTGCGGATCGCGCGCGCCTGTTCGCGGCCCTGCAACGGCACCCGCGCGTCCTTCTGCTCACCGGCCATCGCCACACCCAGCAGCACGTCCGTCACGATGCGGCCAGCGGCTGGCACGGCGCGACGCCATGGCACGAATACAACGTCGGCGCCGTCAGCGGTGCGTTCTGGAGTGGCGCGCCCGATGCCGACGGCATTCCCGACGCGACGATGGCCGACGGCACGCCGAACGGCTTCGCGACCTTGCACATCGAGGCCGACGGCGACTATCGCCTGGCCTGGCATCCGGCGCGCGCGTCCGACGATCCGGCGACCACGCAGGCGATGGCGCTGCATGCGCCGCGCGTGCTGCGGCAGGGCGCGTATCCGGCGTGGGGCGTCTACGCCAACGTCTACATGGGCCAGGCCGACACGCGCGTCGAGTTCCGCGTCGGCGATGACGACTGGGCGCCGATGCGCCGTGTCGAACGCGCCGATCCGCGCCTGTTGCTGGAGAACGCACGCGACGATCTCGCCGACACGCTGCGGGGCCTGGACCGCTCGCCCGAAGCGACGCCGTCGATGCATCTGTGGCGGGGCGCGCTGCCGACCGATCGCGAGGTCGGCGATCACGTTGTCGAAGTGCGCGTGTTCGATGCCTGGCAGGGCGAACAGCGCGCGCACACGACGTATCGCCTCGATCTCTTCGACCCCACGGGTACCACGCGATGAGCGCCGTGCCGCCCGACGGTCTGCCGGTACAGGCGTTCGCCGACGAGGCGGCGTGGGAGGCCTGGCTCCGCGCGCATGCCGGTGCCGCCGGGCTGTGGCTGAAGATCGCCAAGCAGGGCAATGCGATGCCGTCGGTGACCTATGCGCAGGCGCTCGACGTCGCACTGTGCCACGGCTGGATCGACGGCCAGAAGCGCGGCTTCGACGATGCGTGGTTCCTGCAGCGTTTCACACCGAGGCGCGCCCGCAGCCTGTGGTCGGCGCGCAACGTCGCACACGTCGAACGGTTGCACGCGGCCGGGCGTATCGGTCCGATCGGTCAGCGCGAAATCGACGCGGCGAAAGCGGACGGTCGCTGGGAGGCCGCCTACGCCGGCGCTGCGTCGATGGCGCCCCCGGACGAACTGCAGGCAGCGCTCGCCGCGACCCCAGGTGCGCAGATCGCATTCGACGCGCTCGACCGGACCAATCGCTATGCGGTGTGCTTCCGGGTCGCGACGTTGAAGACCGCAGCCGGCCGCGTGCGCCGCGCGCAGGCACTGGCGGAGATGCTCGCGCGCGGCGAGCGTCCGCACGGCTGATCCGGCGGATCGCAGGCGAGACCGGTCGCCTGGAACGCGAGTGGACGCCGCAACGCGACGGTCCTGCGGGTGGCTGATCTGGAACGCGCCCACAAAAAAACCCGCACGCGGCGGGTTCTTCCAAGATGACCGGCTGGCGCGCGATGGCTGGCGGGCGGGTCGTGCGCGTCGCTTGCTGGCGATGGCTGGCGTGCGGCGCGCTGCGATTCTATCGAGGCACCGCAGGGCGATGACGAAACGAGAATCACTCTCGGGACTTCGCCTGCCGCGCGCATCGATGGAGATGTGGGCGCGTGCTCGCGCGCGATGGCGCGCTCCCGGGACCGTCCGATCG
>JASCOC010000029.1 GCA_029959605.1 Lysobacteraceae bacterium PS02340
TGTATACGCGCCTGGGGGAGCGGGCGACGCCCGACGCGGGGCGGGTGAGGGCAGGGGTGTTTTCTGCGAACTTTCCCCTCACCCCAACCCCTCTCCCGAAGGGAGAGGGGCTTCGCAGAGCTCGCGTCAGGCGATGTCCGGCAATCCGCTGATCACCTTTTCCAGGGTGATCGGGTACTCGCGCACCCGCACGCCGGTCGCGTTGTGGATCGCGTTGGCGATCGCCGCGGGCACGCCGCACAGCCCCAGCTCCCCCACGCCCTTGGCTTTCATCGGCGAACTGTCGGCGTCGGCCTCGTCGAGGAACACGACTTCCTGCACCGGGATGTCCGCATGCACCGGCACTTCGTAACCGGCGAGGTCATGGTTGACGAAGAAACCCATCGTCGTGTCGACGGCCAGTTCCTCGCTCAGCGCCGCACCGACGCCCATCGTCATCGCACCGATCATCTGGCTGCGCGCCTGCTTCGGATTGAGGATGCGGCCGGCCGCGGCCACGGACAGCATGCGGCGGACGCGCGTCTCGCCGGTGTACACGTCGACGCCGACCTCGGCGAAATGCGCGGCGAACGTGCTGAGTACCTTCTGCTTGTTGAGATCACCGAACTCGATCGCGTCTTCGACGACGATCTGTCCGTCGCCTGCGGCATCGGCGAGTGACATCGACTTGCCGCCGGCGCTGACCTTGCCGTCGGCGAACTCCGCCGTCGCGGGATCGAGCTCGAGCTTGGTCGCCACGACTTCGCGCAGCTTCATGCAGGCCGCATAGACGCCGGCCGTCGCGCTGTTCGCGCCCCACTGGCCGCCGGAACCGGCGGAGGCTGGGAAATCGGAATCGCCGAGCTTCACGTCGATCGATCCGATCGGCAGGCCCAGCGTTTCGGCTGCGGTCTGGGCGATGATCGTGTAGCTGCCGGTGCCGATGTCGGTCATGTCGGTTTCGACGGTGACGCGGCCATCGCCATCAAGGCGCACGCGGGCGCCGGACTTCATCACCGGTGCATTGCGGAAGCCCGCAGCCACGCCCATGCCGATTAGCCAGCGGCCGTCACGCACGCTGCCGTGTGCCTTGCGCGCATCCCAGCCGAACTTCTCCGCGCCCTGGCGCAGGCACTCGACGAACTGACGCTGCGAGAACGGACGCTCGGGCTTTTCCGGATCGACCTGGGTGTCGTTGCGGATGCGGAACTCGACCGGATCCATGCCGAGCTTGTCGGCGATCTCGTCGATCGCAATTTCCAGCGCCATCATGCCCGGCGTCTCGCCCGGCGCGCGCATCGCGTTGCCTTCCGGCAGATCGAGCGTCGCGAGGCGCATCTTGCTCATGCGGTGTTCGCCGGCGTAGAGCAGCCGCGTCTGCTGCACCGCGACCTCGGGACCGCCGCCTTCCAGATCGCCGGACCAGCTTTCATGGCCCATCGCGGTGATGCGGCCGTCCTTGTTCGCGCCGATGCGGATGCGTTGCAGCGTGGCGGGGCGGTGCGTCGTGTTGTTGGCGATCAGCGGGCGATGCAGCGCAACCTTGACCGCGCGCTTGGCGGCCTTCGCGCCGAGTGCGGCGAGCACGGCATCGGCGCGCACGAACAGCTTGCCGCCGAAGCCGCCGCCGATGTACGGCGACACCAGACGCACCTTGTCCGGCGCGATGCCGAGCGTACGGGCGACCTCGCCCTTGCCCCAGGCGATCATCTGGTTGGACGTCCAGATCGTGAGCTTGTCGCCGTCCCATTCGGCGAGCGAGGCCATCGGTTCCATCATCGCGTGCGACTGGTCGGGCGTGGTGTAGGTCTCGTCAAGCGTGACCTCCGCCGATGCGAACGCCGCGTCGAAATCACCGACCGCGGTATCGGCCGGCGTGTCGCCGCCCTGCGGCTTCACCGCGTTGTCTTTTTCGGCTTCCAGCGAGAAACGGCCGCGGCCGCGCGTATAGACGACGCGCACAAGCGATGCAGCCGCGCGCGCCTGTTCGAAGGTCTCGGCAACGACGAGCGCGATCGCCTGGTGGTAATGCTGGATTTCCGGGCCGCCGAGCAGCTTCGCGGTGTTCATGCGGCCCTGGCCCAGCTTGCCCGCGTTCTGCGCAGTGACGACGGCGAGCACGCCGGGGGCGCGTTCGGCGGCGCTGGTGTCGATCGAGGCGATGCGGCCCTTTGCTATGCCGGCGCCGATGACGTGGCCATAGGCTGCGCGCTCGGTGACGTCGTGCCATTCGTAGGCGTAATGCGCGGTACCGGTGACCTTGCGCGGCCCGTCGATGCGGTCGAGTGGCTGGCCGACGACGCGCATCGCGTCGATCGGGTTCTGGCCTGCGGGTGTGTCGAACTTCATGACGTGGCCTCCTGGGCTTCGGCCAGGGCCGCAGCGATGGTGCGCTCGGCGAGGATCAGCTTGAACCGGTTGTCTTCGGTGGGCGCGGCGCCTTCGAACAGACGCGCCGCCACGGCCTTGGCGCCACGCGGCAGCTCGGCATCGGCCGCATCGCTGCGCCAGGGTTTGTGGGCGACGCCGCCGACGACCACGCGTCCGCTGCCGTCACGCTGCACGATCGCGGCGACCGAGACGAGTGCGAACGCGTACGACGCGCGATCGCGGACCTTGCGATAGATCTGGCGACCGCCGACCGGCGGCGGCAGCACGACGGCGGTGATGAGTTCGCCGGCTTCGAGCACCGTCTCGCGCTGCGGCGTATTGCCCGGTGCGAGATAGAAATCGTCCAGCGGAATGCGACGCGTCTGGCCGTCCGCCTTGACGGTTTCGACGACCGCATCGAGCGCGCGCATCGCGACCGCCATGTCGCTGGGATGCGTGGCGATGCAGTCCTTGCTGCCGCCGATCACCGCGAGTTGGCGGCTGTAGCCTTCGATCGCGCCGCAGCCGCTGCCCGGCAGGCGTTTGTTACAGGCCTGGTCGGTGTCGTAGAAGTAGGGGCAACGCGTGCGCTGCAGCAGGTTGCCGGCCGTCGTCGCGCGGTTGCGCAGCTGGCCGGACGCACCGGCGAGCAGGGCGCGCGACAGCAGGGGGTAATCCTTGCGCACGCGACGGTCCGCCGCGAGATCGGTGTTGCGCACACCGGCGCCGATGCGCAGGCCACCGTCGTCGCTCTTCTCGATCGTGTCGAGCGAGAGCCCGTTGACGTCGACCAGATGCGTCGGCGTTTCGATCTCCAGCTTCATCAGATCGAGCAGGTTGGTACCCCCGCCGATGAACTTCGTGCCGGGCGTGCGCGCGGCCGCAGTGGCCGCCGCCGCAGGCGATTCCGCGCGTTCGAATCCGAAGGCCTTCATGCGCGCGCTCCCGAGGTGCCGGCGACATCTTCGACCGCGTCGAGAATGTTGGCGTAGGCGCCGCAGCGACAGAGATTGCCACTCATGCGCTCGCGGATCTCGGTGCCATTGATCGGGGGGCGGGCGGTGAGGTCGGCGGTCACGTGGCTGGGAATGCCGTCGCGGATTTCGCCGAGCACCGCGACCGCGGAGCAGATCTGGCCGGGCGTGCAATAACCGCACTGGAAGCCATCGTGCTTCACGAACGCGGCTTGCATCGGATGCAGCTTGTCCGGCGTCCCGAGGCCTTCGATGGTCGTGACCTTCGCGCCGGCGTTCATCACCGCCAGGCTCAGGCAGGTGTTGATGCGGCGGCCGTCCACGATCGCCGTACAGGCGCCGCACTGGCCGTGATCGCAGCCTTTCTTGGTGCCGGTGAGGTGGAGTTCCTCACGCAGGAAATCGAGCAGCGTCGTGCGCGTGTCGACCTCGCGCTCGACGGTTTTGCCGTTGACCTCCAGCGAGACGCGCTGGCGGACGGGCGGGCGCAACGGCGTAGGCGTGGCGGCGGCATTGGCGGCCTGCGCGACGGCGGGCATGGCGACTGCGCCGGCCGACGCGGCGCCGGCCTTCAACAGTTCCCGGCGGGTGAGGGGAGACATGGACATTCCTCTGGCTGGCTCGAAAGGCTGGCTGGATGGGGGCACGCGGACTTGTGCAGGACGAGCATGCGGGGCCGCATGTTGTGGTGTGGTCAATGAATGCGGGTGGCGATGTCTGTGGGAGCGGGCTTGCGCGCGATCGTGCGGTCCATTGCACAGTCACTCGCGCGCAAGCGCGCTCCCACTGTGGAATTCAGCGAGCTTGGTTGCCGCGCCACTGCTGCAGCTGGGTGGCGATGCTCAGGGCGATCGCCTCCGGTCCGCGCCCGCAGTGCGGAATGCCGACCGGCGAATGCAGGCGGCCCGACAGCGCATCGCGCGCGTCGGGTCGCATCAGCTTGAACAGGTCGTCGCGACGGCGCTGCGGTCCCAGCAGGCCGATGAAGGGAATGCGCGAGCCGGCCAGTGCCGCCAGCGCATCGCGATCGGATTCGAAGCCGTGGTGCATGACCAGCGCGACGTCGGCATGCGGGTGCGCGGCGACGGCATCGTCGGGGTGGAGGTCCAGCAGATCCGTATGCGGCCCCGCGGCATCGCGCCAGCGCGCGCGGCGCTCCGACACGATCACGCGCCAGCCCAGCGATCGCAGCATCGGGACCAGCATTGGTGTTTCCGGACCGGCGCCCAGGATCAGCGCCTCGGGGGCGCGTTGCAGGGCCAGTGTCCAGTCCTTCGATGCGGATTGCGGCGCCTCGCCGACCGGCAATTCCCACGACCACGCGCGGCCATCGAGACGGCAGGCGATGCGGCCACCGCGTTCGAGTCTGATCTCCAGAGCTTGGCCGCCGGCGAGCCAGGCCGAGATCGCCTCCTCGACCTCCGCCATCGCGGCGAGCGGCAGCAGCGCCAGCACCTGCCGGCCCCGGCAGCCGACCGCGCTGCCGGAGAACAGGGACTCGTCGTCGGTGGTATCGATCTCCAGCCATTCGAGGCGGCCGGCATCCCCGGCCAGCAGCGCAACGCGCTCGATCTCCGGCTCCAGACACCCGCCGCTGATCCAGCCGACGTGCGGGCCCTCACCGAACAGCGCGGGCGCGCCGGTCGAGGCGTAGGTGGAGCCTTCGGTTTCGACGACAAGCGCGAGCACCGGCGCGCGACCGGCGGACAGTGCGTCGACAGCGGCCTGCAGCACGGCGCCGGGATTGCCTTCGGCAAAGCCCGGCGCAGGAGCGTGCAGCTCCGCGGCATTCGCGGCGACAGCGGATGTGGCAACCGACATCAGCAGGCGCCGTGTGCGGTGGCGTGGCGTGCGAAAGGCGAGTGCGTGGCTGGCGTGGGGCTGGCCATTGAAAAGTCCGGACGGGTCGGTGAAAGAGTGTGGGGTGGGTCGTGAGTGTCGTGTGGACTGGGTGGTTGATCGGTGTGGATGATTCGCGGCGTTTGCCCTCCTCTCAACACCTCTTCCGGAAGGAGAAGGGCTTTGTTGATGCGATCGGGACGTTTGCGGCGGACGACGAGCGCCCAGTGTCGAGCCCCTCTCCCCTTGGGAGAGGGGCAGGGTGAGGGCAGCTCTCCGCGAAACAGCCACCGCATCCGACGCACTCGGCACAGCGCCGCGCATGCACGCCACACCCATTCCCGGCATCCTTGCAGGATCGCCCGCGTCTCTCGCCCGGGCCGACACACACCACCGCTTTCCAGGAGTCGCCGATGTCCTTCGCCCCGCGTCGCCACGTGACGCTGTCCCGCCTCGTGCTGTCCCTGTCGCTCGCCCTCGGCATCGCGTCGCCCGTGCTCGCGCAGGACACGCCTGCGCCGGTACTCGCGCCGCCGGCGAACGCCGCCGAGACCGCGTTGCGCAATCTCTACACACGCGAGTGGGAATGGCGGCAGGCCGAATTCGTGCGCGAGAAGGTGGACGGGCGCTGGCAGGGCAGTGACCGGTTGCCGTCTGTAACGCCCGAGGCCTGGGCGCGCCGCGCGGACTACTGGAAGGCGGCGCTCGATGCGCTCGACGCCATTCCGCTGGACCAGCTGGGCCGCGAGGAGCGCATCAACGCCGCGGTGTTCCGCACCTCGATCGAAGCCAGCGAAGCCAGTGCGCGGTGGCGTACGTACGAGGCACCGTTCAACAGCGACAGCTTCTTCTGGGGCGGCATCAATCCGCGTCAGCCGTTCCAGACCGAGGCCGACTGGCGCCGGTTCATCGGCCGTCTGTCCGACGTGCCGCGCTATTTCGACGAGCAGATCGCGAACATGGACGCCGGCCTGGCGCGGGGCTGGAGCGTGCCGCGCGCGACGCTCGAAGGCCGCGACAAGACGCTCGATTCCTATGTGCTGACCGGCGAGACGAATCCGCTGCTGGTCACTTTCGACCGCATTCCGAACACGATTCCGGAGCCCGTGCGCACCCAGCTGCGCGAGGAAGGTCGCCGCGTCGTGCTGGAGCAGACGATTCCTGCGTACGCGAAGCTGCTGACCTTCATCCGCGGCGAGTATCTGCCGCGCACGCGCACGACGATCGCCGCGAGCGATCTGCCCGACGGCCGCGCGTTCTACCAGACGCAGATCCGCGAGTACGTCACCCGCGACATGAGCGCGCGCGAGATCCACGACTTCGGCCTCGCCGAGGTCGAGCGCATCAGCGCGGAAATGCGCGAGGTCATGACGCGCGCCGGCTTCGAAGGCGACCTGCCGGCCTTCATCGAGTACCTGCGGACGGATCCGAAGTTCTATGCGAAGACGCCGCGCGAGCTGCTGGGCGAAGCCTCGCTGATCGCCAAGAAGATCGATGGCCAGCTGCAGTACGTGGTCGGCACGCTGCCGCGTTACCGCTTTACGATCCTGCCGGTCGCCGACGACATCGCGCCGATCTACACCTCGGGCCGCGGCGGCCTGGAAGCCTGTTTCTTCAACACCTACGACCTGCCGTCGCGTCCGCTTTACAACCTGCCGGCGCTGGTGCTGCACGAGTGCGCGCCCGGCCACAGCTTCCAGGCTGCGCTCGCGCTCGAAGCACCGGCACGCCCGGATTTCCGCCAGCAGACCTATTTCTCCGGCTACGGCGAAGGCTGGGGCCTGTACACCGAATGGCTCGGCACGCGCATGGGCATCTACGAGACGCCGTACGAGGAATTCGGCCGGCTGACGTTCGAGATGTGGCGCGCCGCGCGCCTGGTCATCGACACGGGCCTGCACGAATACGGCTGGACGCGCGACCAGGCAATCGAGTATCTGGCCAGCCACACCGCGCTCGCGCGCCACGACGTGGTGACCGAGATCGACCGCTACATCTCCTGGCCGGGCCAAGCGCTGTCGTACTACATCGGCTACAAGACCATCCTCGACCTGCGCGCCGAAGCCGAGCGCGAACTCGGCCCGGCGTTCGACCAGCGGCCCTTCCACGACACCATCCTCAATCTGGGCTCGGTGCCGTTGCCGGTGCTGGAAGAGGAAGTGCGGCGTTTCATCGCCGAGCAGAAGGCGGCGGGCGGGGCGTCGAGCTGACGGAAGGGCAGGTCCCTGCGTAAAGGGCAGGTACCTGCGTAGGGACTGGATCGCGTCGATTTCCCGCGCTACGCGTCGTGCGTTGCATCTGCCACGCACGGCGCAGGGTCGAGAGGCGAGCGCGCGACTCGACCCTGCGCGGACTCCGTGAGCCTTACGCCTCGCGCAGTTTCTTCTCCATGCGCGCGTGGTCGCGGCGGTAGCGCTGTGCCGCGCGGGTCTTCTGAGTGTCGGTCAGCAGCTTGCCCGACACCTGGAAGAACTTGCGCTCTTCCTCGCGCAGATGGTGGTGCACCTTTTCCGACAGCTGCTTCGCTTTCGCCATCCAGGCCGCGCCCGCGTGGTCGTGCGTCTGCAGATCCTCCACCAGTTCGTCCATCTGGTGATGCTCGTGCAGGGCATGGCGCGAGGCGTCCAGTCCAGCGTCGTGCATCAGGATCGGCGCGTAGAGGAAGCGCTCTTCGGCAGCGGCATGGGCCGCCAGCTCGATCCGCAGATCGGTGAACAGTTCGACGCGGCGCTCACTGTGCGGCGGCGCGCGCAGCAGCTTGCGGCACAGCGAGCGCTGGCGTTCATGGCTTTCGCGCAGGGCGTCGTAGATGGTCTCGGGCATGGCGGGCTCCGTGGTGGGCTGGCTGGCTGCGGCCACGGTATGCAGCACCAGGTGGAGCCGGCGTTGACGCGCCGTTCCACCCATGCGCTTGAGCGCGTCCGCGGCAGCGCCGAGAATCGGACATCGGTCGCGCAGACGCGGCTCAAGGATCGCCTCATGCAGAACCTCCGCGTGTCCACCGTCCAGGGCGCCACCGTGTGGCACGACCCGGCGGCCAATCGTGCGTACTACGGCGATCTGATCGCGCCGCTGCATGGACTGACCGATCTGGTCGTCCTGCCCGAGACCTTCACCAGCGGCTTCAGCAACGATGCGATCGATCGCGCGGAAGACATGGACGGCCCAACCGTCGCGTGGATCCGCGCGCAAGCGGTCGCGCTCGATGCTGCGGTGACCGGAAGCGTGCAGCTGCGCGATGGCGACGGCGTCTACAACCGTATGCTCTGGGCGACGCCGGACGGCGCGTTGACGCACTACGACAAGCGCCATCTGTTCCGTTATGCGAACGAACACAAGCGCTACGCCGCCGGTCGCGATCGGTTGACCGTCGAGTGGAAAGGCTGGCGGATCAATCCACAGGTCTGCTACGACCTGCGGTTTCCGGTGTTCTGCCGCAACCGCTTCGACGTCGAGCGCCCGGACGGACTGGATTTCGACCTGCAACTGTTCGTCGCCAACTGGCCCGCCGCGCGCGCATACGCGTGGAAAACCCTGCTGCGCGCGCGTGCGATCGAGAATCTCTGCTACGTGGTCGGCGTCAATCGCGTCGGCACGGACGGCAACGGCCTGGCGTATTCGGGTGACAGCGCGGTGCTGGACATGCTGGGCCAGCCGCTGAGCGAATCGACGGACGAGGAAGTGGTGTCGACGACGACGTTGTCGGCTGAGCAGTTGCGGGCGCATCGGGAACACTTCCCGGCGATGCTGGATGCGGACCGGTTCGAGATTGTTTGAAGTCGGGCGTCGCGCTTCGCGCTGTTGTCGCTGATCGTGCACGGGCTACTCGAAGTCCGTCGCCCCGGCGAAGGCGGGGCCCAGCGCCTTCAATCCAAACCCCAGGCCTACAGATCCGTCGTCCCAGCGAAAGCTGGGACCCATTTTGATTTTGGCGCGCACAGCTTGCCGATCGCGCTGGTGTCTGCATCCGACAGCGCAAGTCGCTGGGCCCCGGCGTACGCCGGGGCGACGACATCGAAAGGTGAGAGTGCTTCGCGGCAGATCAAGATGGATGACCAGCCATCCGGCTGTTGAAAAACGCTTCCAGCTTGCGCTGGGACGACGATGCTTCCGCGGAGACAGATCGAGCGCTTGGAGTTTTCCAAGAACAGCACTGCGTCAGCACCCTAGATCACCGCGCGCCCTTCACCTTCCCCATCGCATGCGCGCCGCGCAGCAGCATGCGGATCATGTGCGACAGCTCGTCCACCAGCGCTTCGTCGCGCTCGGGCGGAGAATCCAGCGCCGTGCCACCCATCGCGAACACCAGTCGGGTAATCGCCCGCGCCACCAGCCCCGGCTCGTGGAACACGATCCCCTGGGCGGCGGCGATCCGGACCAGATCCGCGCGCAGTTCGACTTCGAAGAACTGCAGCTGGCGGTCGACCGCGCGCTTGAAGGCGTCCGAACCGACCGTACCTTCGCGCAGCAGCACGTGCAGCAGCTTGTCGTCGGCGCGCAGGCGTTCCATGAAGGCTTCGAGCGAGCCGCGGACGATGCTGCGGCCGGCGACGGCGCGCTTGCGGGCGTCGCCGACGATCTTGCGCAGCGATTCGCCGGCCAGTTCGATCAGGGCGACGGCCAGTTCGTCCATGTCGTGGAACTGGCGATAGAAACTGTTCGGCGCGATGCCGGCTTCCCGGGCCACTTCGCGCAAGCTCAGGGTCGAGACGCTGCGATGGGCGCCAGTCAGGCGCAGGGCGGCCTTGATCAGATCCTCGCGGACGATCACCGGTTTGCGGCCGGCCTGGCTCTCCGACGCGCTCTGGCCGGAGTCGCCGCTGTCTGATGCAAGGGTGCGGGCGGTCACGTTGAGCCGTCGGAAGACTGGGCGATCAGCATAGCAGTGTCCATTAATGTACAAGTGTATACACGGCTGTGCGGATGGGTGTACAGTGCCTCCCATGTCGACCGTCCAGCCCATGAAGCCGTCCCGCCGCAGCCGCTTGCGCAGGCTCGCCACGCCGTTCGTCGTTCCGCCCGTGTTCGATTTCTGGGCACAGCGTCTGCATCCGACCTGGAGCTGGGAGCGCCCGCTGGCCCGTGTGGTCGCGCATGCGCCGGCCGCGTCGAACGCGGTCACGCTGACGCTCAAGCCCAATCGGCACTGGGGCGGCGCGCAGGCAGGGCAGCATGTGAACCTGACCGCCGACATCGACGGCGTGCGGATCACCCGCAGCTACAGCCTCGATGCGCCGGTCGCCGCCGATGGCCGCATCACGGTCACGGTGAAGGGCGTCGACGAGGGCCGCATGAGCCGGTATCTGCTGGCCGCGGCGCGGCGCGGTGACGTCTTCGATATCGGGCCGGCGTTCGGTGATCTGGTGCTGCCGGCCCAGGTCGAAGGCAACTGGCTGTTCCTGGCCGCCGGCAGCGGTGTCACGCCGCTGATGGCGCTGGTGCGCCAGCTGGCTGGGCAGGGCATGCCGGTGCCGCTGACGCTGGTCTACTGGGCGCGCACGCGCGCCGAGCTGTGTTTCGTCGACGAACTGCGCGCGCTCGCCGCGCGCCATGCCGGCTTCGAGGTGCGTTTCGTGCTGACGCGCGAAGCCGCCACCGCGGATGATGAGGCGGCCGGTCGGATCGACGCCGGACTGCTCGACACGCTGGTGCCCGATCTCGCCACGCGCCAGGTGTTCGCCTGCGGCCCGGGCGGCTTCGTCGCAACGGCCACCGGGCTCGTCGAAGATCGCGTGCCCTTGCTGCGCACCGAAGCGTTCACCCCGCCGCCGCGTCCGCAGACCGACGACAGCGGCACGGTCGAAGTGCGTCTGGCGCGCAGCGGTCGCGCGCTGCAACTGCCGCGCGGCGTACCGCTGCTGCAGGCGCTGGAGGCCGAAGGGCTGAAGCCGAAATCCGGTTGCCGTATGGGCATCTGCAATACCTGCGCCTGCGGCAAGTCGGCCGGCGCCACGCGCGATCTGCGCACCGGCGCCGCCAATACCGAGGCGACGGCCGCGCTGAAGCTGTGCATCAGCAGCGCCGTGTCCGATCTCGTGCTCGATCTCTGAAACACACCGCGTCGAAAAGTTCCGCTCTGTCTCGAAAGACCCTGCTTCTGAATTCCGGAGTCGTCATGTCCAAGCTCACCGCCTCGCGCCGTCTCTCCACGCAGGAACTCGATGCCTTCGGCGCCGAGCTCGATGCGTTGCACACGCGCACGATGGCCCAGGTCGGCAAGGTCGACGCCACCTACATCCGTCGCGTCGTGCGCTGGGTGCGCTACTGCGCCGTGCTCGGCCGCGGCCTGCTGTTCGTCGGTGCCATTGGCGGCGCGTTCGTGCCGTGGCTGCTGTGGCCGGCATGTATCGCCGGCGTCGTGTTCCTGGCGCTGGCCAAGATCCTCGAGAACATGGAAGTCGGCCACAACGTCATGCACGGCCAGTACGACTGGATGCACGATCCCGAACTCGACAGCAACAAGTACGAGTGGGACATCGTCGCGACCGGCGACAACTGGCGCCATTCGCACAACTTCCGCCATCACACCTACACCAATGTCCGCGGCATGGACGACGACATCGGTTACGGCTTGCTGCGCATCTTTCCCGAACAGCGCTGGCGCCCGTTCTATCTGATGCAGCCGGTGATCGCGGTCGTGTTCGCGCTGTACTTCCAGTGGGGCGTGGCGATCCAGGAACTCAAGCTCGGCCGCTTCTTCGCCGGCAAGATGCCCAAGGGCAAGCTGGCGCGCGATTTCGCGCCGGTCGGTCGCAAGATGGGGCGGCAGCTGCTGAAGGATTACCTGATCTTCCCGCTGCTGGCCGGTCCGTTCTTCCTGCCGGTGCTGCTCGGCAACCTGGTCGCCAACGGCATCCGCAACGTGTGGACCTACGTGGTGATCTTCTGCGGCCACTTCACGGCCGACGTCGAGACCTTCCCGAAGGACAGCATCCGCAACGAGTCGCGGGGCCACTGGTACATGCGTCAGCTGCGTGGCTCGTCGAACATCGGCGGCGGCAAGGTCATGAACTTGCTGACCGGCAACCTGAGTCACCAGATCGAGCACCACTTCTTCCCCGACGTGCCGGCGCATCGCTACGCCGCGTTGTCGGTCGAGGTGCGCGAGATCTGCCAGCGCTACGGTCAGCCGTACAACACCGGCTCGCTGCCGCGCCAGTTCGGCGAAGTGTCCTGGCGCATCCTGCGGCATGCGTTTCCGAGCCGGCCGCGTCGCATGGTGGGCTCGCGCGAGTTGCAGACCGCCTGAGCGAGCGGCGCTGAGGCGCTGCAAGTGCGGCACCTGAAACGCGTCCGCTCCGGCGGGCGCGTTTTCGTCTTTGCGGTTCCTGGATTCATGCGGATCCGCGGCGCCTGCCGTGGCGATGGAAGTACACCTGCTCGGCGGCGCGACGCAATAGCGGCGCATGCAGCAGCAGGTTCACGGGCCAGTCCATCTGCAGATGATCGAAGGCCCAGCGCAGGCAGCGCTTGACGCGAAAGCGGGGCGCCGCAGTTTCGGCGATCCCTTCCGGCGCGATATCGGCGCCGAGCCGGTGCTGCGCGATCGCGCGGCCGATCGCCTCGCCGTGCGCCCACGCCGAATGGATGCCGCCGGCGGTCAGCGGCGACACGATGCCGGCCGCGTCACCGGTCAGAATCACGCCGGGCGCGGCAAGGCGTTCCACCGGGCCGCCGCAGGGAATCAGGCCGGCGCGTGTCGTGTCGGGCTGCAGCCTCGAAGACAGGCCCAGGCGTTCGCCGACGCGCGCGCGGAAACGGTCGATGTCCGGTACGCCATGCCGGTCTGCGCGATGCCGGAACGCGAGTCCGAGCTGCACGCCGGTCGGCGACTGCGCCGCCCAGCCGATGTAGCCGGGCGCGAGCGTGCGACTGATGAAGCAGTGCAGGGCATCGGGCTCCGCCAGCGTGACGCCGTGGAATTCGTGTTCGACGCCGTAGAGAAACGCATCGACCAGACCGAGGCCGGCGCGCTGGGCCACGCGTGATTTCGCACCGTCGGCGCCGATCAGCCAGCGCGTGCTGCCGAGTCCTGCGATCTGCCAGCCGATGCCGTCGCGCTGCGCGTCGGTGAAGGACTGCATCAGCCGCAGATCGACGCCGGCCTCACGCATCTCGATGGCCAGCCAGCGCAGGACGTTCGGCGTGTCGGTGGTCAGGAACGCGTAGTCGTCCGCCTGCAACTGCAGGCTGTCGAGGCTCGGTGCATACAGCCGCACGCGCGGCACACGTCGGAAGAGAGCGGGCGGCATGCGCCCGAGCCGCGTCTGCGAGAACGCTTCGGCGACGATGATGCCGGTCGTGTGCAGGCGGATGCCGGGATCGTGCTTGCGTTCGAGCACGCAGACCCGCAGGCCCGCTTCGCGCGCAGCGAGCGCACACGCGGCACCCGCGAAACTCGCGCCCACCACGACGACATCGAAATCGAATCGCGCGTCTCCGTCCAAACCGTCGGTCTCCAGCTTCGAGCAGGACACCAGTTTCGATCGCGTGGATGGAGCGCCGATGGTGGCGCGGTGAAGCGGGTATGAAGTCTCAGGCGCTGCGCGGCGGCAGGATCTGCTGCGTGGCCTGGCACAGTACGAACACCTTGCCGTCTTCGCTGCGCGCCTCGGCCGCGAGATGCAGCACGTTGCGCGTGCGGGCGACGAGGCGCGCCTCGCAGACGATGTGCGTGGTCTCCGGCGTGACCGGTCGCAGGTACTGCGTGTTGAGCGTCGCGGTGACGCTGGGTGGCGCGATCAGGTACGAGAACGGCCCCAGCGTGTTGTCGAGCGCGGCGACGATGAAGCCGCCCTGCATGTTGCCCATCGGGTTTCGGTAACGCGGGAGCACCGGAAAGCGCAGCGACATCCGCGCGCCGTCTTCGTATTCGAGAAATTCGCCTTCCATGTCGAGCAGGCAGGGCGGCGGCAGCAGGGCGTGCATCGCCGCCGGCGCGTTCGCTCGGATCAGATCGTTGATGGCGTCGCCGGTGATGGTCATGCGCGAACTCGTCGGGAGAAGCGTCGAGTCTAGCCAGCGATGCAAACCGGGAGCCAGAGGCCACCAACGAACACGGGGCCCGAAGGCCCCGTGCGTCAACACATCACGATGTGCGGGCGATCAGCGACCGCCGCCACCGCCACCGCGTGGGCCACGATTGCCGCCGCCAGGCGGACGTCCGCCCGGACCACGGTTGCCACCGCCGGGACCACCGGGGCCACGTGCGCCGGGGCCGCCCGGACCCTTCGGGCCGCGGTTGCCGCCGCCGGGACGCGGACCGCGCGGGCCGGCGTTGGGATTGAAGCCGCCCGGATTGGCGTGATCGGACGGGAAGCTCGGCGCGCTGTCGGGATGACCGTAAGGCGCACGCGGGCGACCCGGACCACCGCCGCCACCGGCCGGACGCGAGGCCCACGGACCCTGTCTGCCGCCACCGCCGCCTGTGCCACGCGGACCGCCACCACCCGCACCGCGCGGGCCCTGTCCTGCGCCGCCGGGACCACCGGGGCCGCGCTTCTTCGCGCCGCCCGGGCCTCCGTAGGGCTTTTTCGGGCCGCGGCCGTCGGCGTTGCGGTGACCGGTCGGGCCGGTCTCCACGCCGTCCGGCACGTACCAGGTGCGGAACGCGGCGGGGTTGCCCTCGGGCAGGGCACGCGCGCCCTTGTCGGCGCGCTGCTTGAACGGCTTCTGCGACTGCTTGGCCGCGGCGTCGCCGCTGACCGTCAGGCCGCCGTGCGGCTTGCGCGGGCCGCCGCGGCCACGGCCACGGTCTTCGCGCACGTGGTCGAAGCGACGCAGTTCGCGACCTTCGTCGGCGCCACTGTTCTGGCCGTTGACGTAGGCCTTGCCGGCGCCGCCCTTGCCCAGATGCACGGTCGACTTGGCGGCCTTGCGCTGGCCGATGACCGGCTGCAGCGTCAATGCCGGCGGCGGACCTTCCTCGAGCTTGAGTTCCTTGCGCAGCGCTTCGACCTGCACGTCGGGCAGTTCCTGCGACTGGCCGCGCAGCAGCGGCTGCGGCAGCGTGACCTGGCCGTAGCGCACGCGCTTGAGGCGGCTGACCTGGCAGCCCTGCGATTCCCACAGGCGGCGCACTTCGCGGTTGCGGCCTTCCTTGAGGAGGACCTGGAACCAGTCGTGCGAATCGGTGCCGCCGATGCGCTCGATCTCGTCGAACTTGGCCGGACCGTCTTCCAGCGCGACGCCGCGCTTGAGGCGATCGACGAGCTTGTCCGACACGGTTTCCTCGCCTTCCGGCGCGCGCACGCGGCACACGTACTCGCGTTCGACTTCGTACGACGGATGCATCATCGCGTTCGCGAGTTCGCCGTCGGTGGTCAGCAGCAGCAGGCCGGTGGTGTTGATGTCGAGGCGGCCGATCGCGATCCAGCGCGCACCCTTGAGTGCGGGCAGGGCCTCGAAGATCGTCGGACGACCTTCGGGATCTTCGCGCGTGGTGACTTCGCCTTCGGGCTTGTTGTAGATCAGCACGCGCGCCGGTTCGGTCAGCGCGCTGGCGACGAACACCTTGCCGTCGAGCTCGATGCGGTCGCTGCCCTTGATCGACATGCCGGTCTGGGCGACTTCACCGTTGACCTTGACCAGGCCGTCGGCAATGCGCTGCTCGAGCGCGCGGCGCGAGCCGAGGCCGGCCTGCGCCAGCACCTTGTGCAGGCGTTCCTCGAGCTTCGGCGCGGCGTCCGCGGCCGGGGCTTCGCCGCGCTTGAGCGACAGCGGGGAACGGGCGGGTTTGTCGGTATTGCGTTGTTGCGTCATGAATGGCTCCGGTCGCTGTCGCCGTCTGCGGCGAGGGCGTCTTGTGCGTTGGGTGTTGCGGTGTCGTCGTCGGACGGACCGTCCGACGGGGTTTGGGTGTCGTCATCGGAGGCGTCGCCGGCGCTGTCGCCGTCGTCGTCCCCGGGTGCAGCATCGGCGTCCTGCACGTCGTGCGGAACGTCGTCGGCGGCGGCGATGTCACTGCCTTCGTCCGCGCCGTCTGTAATGTCGTCTGCGTCGTCGGTGTCGGGATCGGCGTCGTCAGCGACGGTGTCGTCGTTGGACGCGATGCCACCCACCGAGCGGTCCGCGGCGTCGGTGCCGGCGAAGCGCATCTGCGGATCGAGCTCGGCGAAATCCTTGAGTTCCGACAGCGGCGGCAGGTCGTCGAGACGGCGCAGGCCGAAGTAGTCCAGAAACCCCTTGGTCGTGCCAAGCAGTTCCGGGCGGCCGGGCATGTCGCGGTGGCCGACGACGCGGATCCACTCGCGCTCTTCGAGCGCCTTGATGATGTTGCTGTTGGTCGCCACGCCGCGCACCTGCTCGATCTCGCCGCGGGTGATCGGCTGGCGATAGGCGATCAGCGCAAGGGTTTCCAGCGTGGCGCGCGTGTATTTGGTCTGGCGCTCGGTCCACAGCCGGGACACCCAGCCGTGCACGTCGCCGCGCACCTGGTAGCGCCAGCCCGAGGCCAGCTCCACGAGTTCCACGCCGCGATCGGCGCAGGCGGCCTGCAGATCGACGAGTGCCTGCTTGAGGCTGCCCTCGGGCGCGGGTTCGTCGAGCGTGAACAGCGTTTCCAGCTGCGCCACGGTCAGCGGCTGCGACGAGGCGAGCAGGGCCGCCTCGACGATGCGGTTGATGAAGGTCTGTTCCATCGGGACTGTTCGGAGATCCGGTCGGTGGTCAGGACTGCGCGGGTTCGGGGACGTCATCGTCGAACTCGCTGGAGAACGTGGTCGGCGGCGCGGCGCCGTCGGCATCGGCGAGCGACTTGATGTAGATCGGCGCCAGCGGCGCTTCCTGCACGATGTCGAGCAGGCGTTCCTTGGTGAGTTCGAGGATCGAGAGGAACGTCACCACGACGCCCAGCCGGCCTTCCTCGGGTTCGAACAGCGACTCGAAGCGGTGGAAATGACCGCCGGTGAGCCGGGTCAGCACTTCACCCATGCGCTGGCGCACGCTCAGTGCGTCGCGACGGATCGCATGGCCGGTGAACAGCTCGGCGCGCTTGAGCACGTCGTGCAGTGCCAGCAGCATCTCGCGCAGATCGACCGGCGGCGGATCGCGGTTGATCGTGCGCTCGGGCAACGTGGCCTGCGCCGGCGCGGTGTCGCGGTCCTGGCGCGGCAGCCGGTCGATGTCTTCGGCCGCCTGCTTGAACCGTTCGTATTCCTGCAACCGGCGCACCAACTCGGCGCGCGGGTCGCCTTCCTCGCCTTCTTCGACGGGCGGACGCGGCAGCAGCATCCGCGATTTGATCTCGGCCAGGATCGCAGCCATTACCAGATATTCGGCGGCGAGTTCGAACCGCAGCTCCTGCATCACGCCGATGTAGGCGACGTACTGCTTGGTGATGTCGGCGACCGGGATGTCGAGGATGTCGAGGTTCTGGCGGCGGATCAGGTAGAGCAACAGGTCGAGCGGGCCCTCGAACGCGTCGAGGATGACTTCCAGCGCATCCGGCGGGATGTACAGATCCTGCGGGATCTGCAGCACCGGCTGGCCGTGCACCAGCGCCAGCGGGAACTCCTGCTGCTGCGGCTGGGCGGCATTGGCGGACGCCTTGGCGTCGGATGCAGGCTGTGTCATTCGATAGGCAACAGCAGCGGGGCGCTCGGGCGCGGAGAGTGGATCACGGGCAGTGGATCGCTGGCAGGGCGGGGCGACGGCTCGGCGGGCCGCGGGAAAGCGGATCCGGTCGGTTGCGCGGCTCGGGCCGGCGCGGGGACAACGGTGCTGCGGAACATCTTCGTCTGGGTCGGTCGTCGCCAAGCGCGAAGCGCGTCTGCATGCAGGGCAGGCGCGGAGATCGGAAGGGCGTTGGACCGGGCCGGTGGGGCGACCGCGTGCGGCAGCGTCTGCAGACGTGACGGGCGGCGAACTGGCCGGATGCTGGTGCACAGAGTACGCGGTGCCTGCCGGACCTGTCCAGCGGGCGCGCTCGCTACACTGCGCGCCTCACGAACGGACAGGGGACGCCCATGTGGTACGCGATCGAAGGCTATGACGGCGAGGACGTGCTCGCGCGTCGTGGCACGGCACGCCCGGCGCACCTTGCACGCCTGATCGTGCTGCGCGATGCGGGGCGCTTGCTGCTGGCGGGCCCGTGCCCGGCGATCGATGCCGAAGATCCGGGTCCGGCGGGCTTCAGCGGCAGCATCGTCATCGCCGAGTTCGAGTCACTGGCCGAAGCGCGGGTCTGGGCGGACGCCGATCCGTACGTGGAGACCGGCGTCTATGTGCGCGTCGACGTACGGCCGTTCCGCCCGGTGCTGCCCTGATCGCCAAGGCACGATCGACGAAATAGGCTGCAGATCGCGGCTTTTATAGTGCAGTGCAGCATCGATTGTTCGTTACATCCGGTTTACATGACATTGTGGAAACGCTTACAGTCCGGCCCATCGCGAGAGCGGGAGGGTGCGGTTTGAGCGTGACGATCAAGGATGTGGCCAAGGCCGCCAGTGTGTCGGTCGCGACGGTGTCGCGCGCCCTCAACGGCCACCAGAACGTCGCCCAAGCGGTACGCGAGCGGGTGCTGGCCGTCGCCGCCGAACTGCGTTACAGCCCGCACCACGCCGCGCGCAGCCTCAGCAGCCGGCGCACCCAGACCGTCGGCGTGGTGCTGCCCGACATCCACGGCGAATTCTTCTCCGAACTGATGCGCGGCATCGACCAGGTGGCGCGCACCCGCGGCCAGCATCTGCTGGTGTCGAGTTATCACGGCAACCCGGAAGAGCAGGGCGCCGCCCTGCGTGCGATGCGCGGCCGCGTCGACGGCCTGCTGCTGATGTCGCCCTACGTGCACGACGTCGACTTTCTCGAACGCAACGTCGACGCCAGCCTGCCCATGGTGCTGATCAATGCCGCGCAGGGTCGGCCGCAGCTGTCGGTCGGCATCGATAACTACGGCGGCGCGCGGGCGATGGTCGCGCATCTGGTCGACGCGGGTTACACGCGCATCGCCTTCATCGACGGACCCGAGGACAACGACGACGCACGCGAGCGCAAGCGCGGCTATCGCGATGCACTGGCGGCCGCAGGCGAGACGTTCACGCCGTGGGAGCTGCCGGGCCAGTTCGACGAAGACTCCGGGCATCGTGCGGGGCAGGCCCTGCTCGCGCTCGATGCACGACCCGATGCGGTGTTCGCCGCGAACGACATGATGGCGATCGGCTGTCTGTATGCACTCGGCCGCGGTGGCGTGCGCACACCTGCGGACATCGCGGTCGTAGGCTTCGACGATATTCCGCTTGCACGCTACGTTCACCCATCGCTCACGACGATGCGCGTCGACATCGCTGAACTGGGCGCGCGCGCATTGAAGGCGTTGCTGGAGATCGAGGATGCGGGGAATGCAGAGGTCGCGGTCCATACCGCGTTGCTAGAGCCCGCGCTCGTGATCCGTGATTCGAGTGGCACTGCCACTGCCTCATCGTCCAGTGGAGAGCCGTCGAACCGGTCATGACCGGTCGACGTCGGCGCCTTGGGAGGGGTTGCATGACATCAAGTCCGATACCGACGCATCACCGTGTGTGCAGGGGCACATGCGTGACGTCGCATGTCGGCGAATGTGTCGTGGGTCTTTCCGACGGACGTTCGAGGTGACACCGCCGCTTCGCGGCACACAGGGCGGCGGGAATGCCGTCCGTACAAACATCCCCTGAAGATAGAGACCGACGACATGACACACAGCGACACCCGGCCGCGCGCCTTCTCGCGCTCACTTCTCAGTATCGCGCTGGGCGGTTGCCTGGCGATGGCGGCGCCCGCGCTGCTGGCCCAGTCCACCGCAGCGACGATCCGCGGCCAAGTGATGGTCGACTCCACGCCCGCAACCGATGCGCGCGTCACCGCGGTCAACACCGCGACGGGCCTCACGCGCAGCGTCCAGGTGAGCGGCAACGGCAATTACAACGTCGTCGGTCTGCCGCCGGGCACGTATCGCCTGCAGGTCGAAGCGAACGGACAGAGCACGTCGCAGACCGTCACGGTGGCCGTCGGCCAGACCGCGACGCTGAACCTCGGCGTCGGCGGCGTTGCCGAGACCGCGACGACCGGTGAAACGCAGGATCTTGAAACGGTGTCGGTCACCGCGCCGGCCGCTGTGGAGACCAAGACGTCGGAAGTCGCGACCTACGTGTCGCAGAAGCAGATCGATTCGCTGCCGCAGAATTCGCGCAACTTCCTGTCGTTCGCGGACATCGTGCCGGGCGTGACGGTCAGCAACTCGCCGACCGGCGCATCCATCCGCAGCGGCGCGCAGGTGTCGAACGCGGTCAACGTCTTCATCGACGGCGTCGGCCAGAAGGATTACGTGCTCAAGGGCGGCATTTCGGGCCAGGACTCGACGCCGGGCAATCCGTTCCCGCAGCTCGGCATCGCCGAATACAAGGTCGTCAGCTCGAACTACAAGGCCGAATACGACCAGCTGTCGAGCGCCGGCATCAGTGCAGTGACCAAGTCGGGCACGAACGAGTTCGAAGGCCAGTTCTTCTGGGACAACACCGCGCAGGATTTCCGCGCCAAGACGGCCGACGAGAATTACCGCGGCCGCGACAAGGTCCGCTCGGGCACCGAGCACTATGGCGTCGCCATCGGCGGCCCCATCCTCATGGACCGCCTGCACTACTTCGTGACTTACGAGGCGAAGGAGATCGATCGCGTCGCGTCGATCACGCCCGGCCGCAATCGTTCGATCGACTCGCTGCCGTCGCCCTACCGCGAGGAAGCGCTCGCCACCACCGGTTCGCCGTTCAAGGAAGACCTGTTCTTCGGCAAACTGAGCTGGACGCCGGGTGACGCCCATCTCGTCGAGTTCACCGCGAAATACCGCGAAGAAGACGACATCGTCGGCGTCGACGGTATCAACACTTTCCAGTACGGCACCTCGCGCGCCGGCGAGGAGACGCGCCTCGATCTGCGTTACCAGTACAGCGCGGAGAACTGGCTCAACGATGCCCATATCACGTTCGAGGACGCGACCTTCGGACCGCAGCCGCTGACGATCGCACCGGGCCGTCGGCTGCTGATTCCGGCCGAAGGGCAGGAGACCGTCAACAACCCGAACATGAGCGCCATTCTCAACATCGGTGGTGGCCCCGACCAGCAGCAGAAGGGCCAGAAGGGTCTCGGCTTCCAGAACGATTTCACCTGGTTCGGATTCGAAGGCCACACCATCAAGGCCGGTATCAAGTACAAGCAGGTCGACATCAGCGCGCTGCAGCGCAGCCCGCCGAATGCGCAGTACTTCTACGACCTCAGCCGGAACATCGACGTGCCCTACCAGGTGCAGTTCACCGCCTCGGGCCTGGGGACGGCGCAGGCCGTGGTGTCGGAGAACGAGCAACTGGGCCTGTACATCCAGGACGACTGGGAAGCCACCGACCGCCTAACCATCAATCTCGGTGTGCGTTGGGACTATGAAACGACACCGAGCTACGAGGATCACGTGACGCCGCAGGCCGTGCTCGACGCGCTGGCCGCGTCGCCCGGCCTCAATGCACCGGGCGTGGATTACGACTATCGCCAGTTCGTCAGCACCGGCAACGAGCGCAGCGCAACGAAGGGCAACTTCCAGCCGCGCGTCGGCTTCTCCTACGACTTCAGCGGCGACGAGTCCTTCGTACTGTTTGGCGGCGCAGGTCGTTCGTACAATCGCAACCAGTTCGATTATCTGGCGCGCGAGCAGTACGGCCTGGCGTTCCAGCGCTACACCTACCAGTTCAACCAGCCCGGTCACGTTTGCCGCACATCGTCGCCGCAGAGCTGTCTGGACTGGGATCCGAGCTATCTCGATCAGGCGAGGCTGGACCAGCTGGCCGCGGCTGCGCCGAACGTCGGCAGCGAAGTGTTCCTGATCGACAACGATCTGAAGACGCCGTACTCCGACCAGTTCAGCCTCGGCGTCCGCAACGTGTTCGAGATGGGCGGCCAGTCATGGAATTCGTCGGCGACGCTGCTGCACGTGCTGAGCCATGACGGCATCCTGTTCACCGCAGGCAACCGGCGCGACGACGGCTCGTTCTATGAGCCTGGCCGCACTTTCGGCGGTATCCCGCCGGCGAACCTGCCCGGATTCGGTCGTCTGCTGATCGGTCGCAATGCGGTGGAAACCCGTCTGAACTCGGTGCTGCTGTCGCTCGACAAGCCGTTCACCAACGACTCGGGCTGGGGTACGACGATCGCCTACACCTACAGCGATGCGGTGGAGAACCGCAACAACAGCGATACGTTCTCGTTCGATTACCGCGATCTGGACGACGTCGCGTTCACCCGCGCCATCGGCATCCCGCGCCATCGCCTGGTCACGACGGGCATCTACGACATCGGCTGGGGCATGACGCTGTCGGGCAAGTTCGAAATCTCCTCGCCTGCGGCGCGCGAGTCGCAGAACTGCATCGCGATCGACACGTTCAACTGCTTCTTCGATTCCTATTACCCGGATACGTCGGTGGGCTTCAAGCAGTTCGACGTCGCGCTGCAGAAGGAATGGGACACCGGCACCGACATCAAGCTGCGCGTCCGTGCGGACGTGCTCAATGTCTTCAACTGGTACAACTGGACCGATTACATCGATTTCCGCGGTGATGGTCGCGATCCGAGCGTGCCGGGCAGCGTCGCCAGGCCGAACGAGGATTTCGGTCGCCGCAATCCCGACAGCTTCGCGACGGCGTTCCCGCCGCGCACGTTCAAGCTGACCTTCGGTATCAACTGGTAAAAAACCCGCTGCCGGTCCCCTTCGGGCGACCGGCAGTTTTATACTGGCCCCTGTAAACGATTTCAGCGCGAGGTTTCCTTCACGATGCAATCCCGTCTCCGTGCGTTCCAACTCCTGATGCTCGTCGCGCTTGCCGCGTTGTTCCTGGCCGGCTGCGGCAAGCAGGCACCTGCCGAACCCGATGTGCCGCCACCGAAACCGGGGCCCATCGAGCAGGTGCCGGAGGTGGCTGCGCCCGTGGAAGAAGTGAAGGGACCGCCGGAACTGCCGCCGCTGTTCGCCGACATCGAGCGCCGCACGTTCCAGTATTTCTGGGACACGACCAACGAGGTCAACGGCCTGACCCCGGACCGCTTTCCGTCGCGTCCGTTCTCGAGCGTCGCCGCGGTGGGCTATGCATTGACCGCGTATCCGATTGGCATCGAGCGTGGCTGGGTGAGCCGTACGCAGGCGGTGGATCGCACGCTGACGACGCTGAAATTCTTCAGCAGCGTCAAGATGGGGCCGCAGGCCACCGGCACCGCGGGGCACCAGGGCTTTTTCTATCACTTCATCGACATGCAGGACGGCCACCGCTTCGAGCCGTGGGTCGAACTGTCGAGCGTCGACACCGGCCTGCTGATGATGGGTGTGCTGTTCGCGCAGTCGTATTACGACCGCGACGATCCGCGCGAGGTCGAGATCCGCGAGCTGGCCGACAAGCTGTACCGCAACGTGCGCTGGCCGTTCCTGCAGCAGCGCAAGCCGCTGATCTCGATGGGCTGGTATCCCGAGAGCGGCTTCATCGAGCACGACTGGACCGGTTACGACGAGGCGATGCTGGTCTACATCCTCGCGCTCGGCTCGCCGACGCATCCGGTCGGTCCGGAAGCCTGGGAAGTCTGGACGCGGACCTACGACAAGCTGTGGGGCGTGTTCCGCGGCCAGGAATACCTGAGCTTCGCACCGCACTTCGGTCACCAGTACACGCACGTGTGGGTCGATTTCCGCGGCATCCGCGACGACTACATGCAGCGCCGCGGCATCGACTACTTCGAGAACAGCCGCCGCGCGACGTATGCGCAGCGCCAGTACGCGATCGACAACCCGATGGGCTGGAAGGACTACGGTGAGAACGTCTGGGGTCTGACCGCCAGCGACGGTCCGCAGCGCACCGACCAGGATTTCAACGGCGAGCAGCGCGAGTTCCGCCACTACAGCGCGCGCGGCGCAGGCCTGGACGTGGCGTTCGACGACGGCACCATCGCGCCGACGGCGGCGGTCGCCTCGATCGCGTTCGCGCCCGAGATCGTGATCCCGGCAACCGAGGAGATGCACCGTCGTTACGGTGACTATCTGTACTCGAGCTACGGCTTCCTCGATTCGTTCAACCCGAGCTTCACGTATGAAGGCGTGCCGCTGAAGACCGGTCGCATCGTGCCGGGCAAGGGCTGGGTGGCGAGCGACTACATCGCGATCGACCAGGGCCCGATCCTGGCGATGATCGCGAACTACCGGAACGACTTCGTCTGGAACGTGATGAAGAAGAATCCGTACATCCGCGCCGGTCTGGAACGCGCGGGCTTCACCGGCGGCTGGCTGGCCGGTGAGGACGAGCCCAAGGATTCCGGTCCGCCGGACGCCGAGGCGGCGATGGCACGCTCGATGGGCATCGCCGAGTCGCGCGCCGCGAACCAGACGTCCGACCGCGATGGCCGCACGCCGGCTCCGGCGCCGTCGCGCGCCTCTGATCCGGTTCCGGCGGAGTAAGCCCTTGCGCGCATTCCGACGCGATCCTGGCGCCCGCCGCATCTCCGCGGCGGCGCGCTTCGTCTGCCTGTTGCTCGCGCTTGTGCTGCTCGCGGCCTGCGCGCGGCGCGACGAGCAGACCGTCGTCCGCTTCTGGGCGATGGGCCGCGAGGCCGAGGTCGTGTCGGAACTGGTGCGCGATTTCGAGCGCGAGCATCCGGATATCCGGGTCGAGATCCAGCAGATTCCGTGGACCTCCGCGCACGAGAAACTGTTGACCGCATTTGCGGCCGATGCCTTGCCCGACATCTGTCAGCTCGGCAACACCTGGGTGCCGGAATTCGCGGTGCTCGGTGCGCTGGAGCCGCTGCAGTCGCGTGTCGATGCGTCCGACGTCATCGAAGAATCCGACTACTTTCCCGGTATCTGGCACACGAACGTCGTCGACGACACGCTGCTCGGCGTGCCGTGGTACGTCGACACGCGCCTGATCTTCTACCGCAAGGACATCCTCGCCGCGGCCGGCGTCGACACCCTGCCGCGCACGTGGCAGGAATGGGAAACCGCGATGGCGGCGGTCAAGGCGCACGTCGGTCCGGACCGCTACGCGACGATGCTCCCGCTCAACGAGTTCGAGCAGCTGCTGTCGTTCGGCCTGCAGCAGAGCGATCCGCTGCTGCGCGACGACGACAGCCGCGGCAACTTCACCAGCCCCGGTTTCAGCCGCGCGCTGGGTTTCTACACCAACATGTTCGAGCAGGGCTGGGCGCCGCGGATGTCGGAGACCCAGATCTCCAACGTCTGGGACGAATTCCGCCGCGGCTTCTTCTCGTTCTACGTCTCCGGGCCCTGGAACATCCGCGAGTTCCGCAATCGCCTGCCGGCCGAACTGCAGGACCAGTGGGGCACCGCGCCGCTGCCGGGTCCCGACGGTCCGGGTGCTGGCATCGCCGGTGGCACGTCGCTGGTGATGTTCCGCGATTCGCCGAACAAGGAGGCGAGCTGGCAGTTGATGGAATTCCTGTCGCGCCCCGAGATCCAGCAGCGCTTCCACGCGATGATCGGCAATCTGCCGCCGCGCCGCAGCACCTGGGAATTCCCGCAGTTGCGCGAAGACCCCTACGCGCAGGCGTTCCGCGACCAACTCGAACGCGTCGAGCCGACGCCGAAGGTGCTGGAGTGGGAGCGGATCGTGCAGGAAATGCGTCTGATGAGCGAACGCGTGGTGCGCGGCGGCATGGCGCAGGACGAAGCGCTGCAGGCGCTCGATGCGCGCGTGGACACGCTGCTCGAGAAGCGCCGCTGGGTGCGTGAGCGTGAGGCGGAAGAAGGCAAGGCCGTCGGTTCGCTCGGTGCGTCGCCCACCATCGACCAGGGTGCCGCCCATGCGCGCTAGTACCGCAGGCTGGATTTTCGCCGGGCCGGCGCTGATCGTGCTCGGCATCTTCTTCGGCATTCCGGTTGCGTCCGCGCTGCTGCTTAGCCTGACCGACTTCGATCTGTACGCGCTGTCTGACATGTCGAACCTGCGCTTCGTCGCGCTCGGCAATTATTTCGATCTGCTGCAGACGCCGCTGTTCTGGAAGTCGCTCGGCAATACCGCGTACTTCGTCGTCATCGGCGTGCCGCTGTCGATCGGCGTCTCGCTCGGCGCCGCGTTGCTGCTCAACGCCAAGGTCGCGCGTTTCAAAGGCCTTTTCCGCACCGCGCTGTTCGCGCCGGTGGTGACCACACTGGTCGCGGTTGCGGTGATCTGGCGCTATCTGTTCCATACCAGCTACGGCCTGGTGAACTGGGCGCTGGGTCATATCGGCATCGCGCCGGTCGACTGGCTGGGCGATCCCGCGTGGGCCATGCCGACGATCATCCTGTTCGCCGTGTGGAAGAACTTCGGCTACAACATGGTGATCTTCATCGCCGGCCTCGCCGCGATTCCAGAAGACCTGTACGAGGCCGCGCGCATCGACGGCGCCTCGCGCTGGAAGCAGTTCGTGCACGTCACGCTGCCGATGCTCGGGCCGGTGCTGCTGGTGGTCGCGGTGATCACCGTGTCCGGTTATTTCCAGCTGTTCGCCGAGCCCTACGTGATGACGCGCGGCGATCCGCTGCAGAGCACGGTCAGCGTGCTGTACTTCATGTACGAGGAAGGCTTCATGTGGTGGAACCTCGGCCGCGCGTCGGCGGTGGCGTTCCTGCTGTTCCTGATCATCCTCGGCGTCACCACATTGCTGCTGCGCTTCGGGCGCAAGCGGGAGCTGGTATGAGCCGGATCGCGGCGTATCACGAAGTCGGCGCGACGCGCTGGTCGGCCTGGGCGGTCAACGGCGCGTTGATCGCGCTGGCGGTCGTCGCGCTCGCGCCACTGGCGTGGATGCTGTCGGTGTCGTTCATGCCGACCGGCGAGGCGAGCGGATTTCCGCCGCCGCTGCTGCCGTCGGCGATCACCTTCGACAACTACCACGAGCTGTTCGCGCGCGCCGGCATGGGGCGCTATTTCGCCAACAGCCTGATGATCTCGGCGGCGATCACGGTCGGTGCGCTGCTGATCAACACCATGGCCGGCTACGCCTTCGCCAAGCTGCGCTTCAAGGGCCGCGAGCGGATCTTCCAGATCCTGCTCGCCGCGCTGGTGATTCCTGCGCAGGTGGCGATGTTGCCGCTGTTCCTGATGATGAAGGGCATGGGTCTGGTCAACAGTTTCGGCGCCGTCGTCATTCCGGGGCTGGCCACCGTGTTCGGCATCTTCCTGGTGCGCCAGTACGCGCGTTCGATTCCCGACGAACTGCTCGAAGCCGCGCGCATCGACGGCGCCGGCGAGATGCGGATCTTCTTCCAGATCGTGCTGCCGATGCTCAAGCCGGTGCTGGTGACGCTGACCATCTTTACCTTCATGGCCGCGTGGAACGACTTCATGTGGCCGCTGATCGTGCTGACCGACCAGACCAATTACACGCTGCCGGTCGCGCTGGCGGCGTTGTCGCGCGAGCACATCCAGGACGTCGAGATGATGATGGCCGGCGCCGTCGTCACCGTGATTCCGGTGCTGCTGCTGTTCCTCGCGCTGCAGCGCTACTACATCCAGGGCCTGCTGCTCGGCAGCGTGAAGGGGTGAGCAAGCCCGCTTGCGGACCACAGGTCCGCGGGCTTGCGAACGCCATGCCACGGATGGCATGGCCGGACCATCCGGCGCCTGTGCGGTTCCGCCATGGACGGCAGCGAAATCCTCTTGTGTGAATCGCGTGCTGGAGCGATTCCAGTACCGCCACATCGCGCGCGAGCGCGGCTGCAGATCAAACCGCAATACCCGTCCGAACCACGGAGCCACCGCACCGCATGAAGACCCTCGACACCCGCGCCACGCGCGCGCCTGCCGACACCGACATGACGCTGGCTGACGTCGCCATCGCGTCGTCAAACCGTTCCCGCATCACGCGCGTCGCCGGCATCGCCGCGCTGACCACCGCGCTCGCGGCCTGCAACGTCGCGCCGACGCCGACCGGCGACACCGCCGCGCCCGCGGCGGGCGAGGGCGTCCGCATCCTCGACGACTTCGACGATCCGTCGACGTGGACCGTCGTGACCTCGAACCAGGTCACCGGCACGCTGCGCCAGGTCGACGTCGACGGCGGCAAGGCGCTGTGTCTGGACTACGACTACAACGGCGTGTCCGGCCATGTCGGCATCCAGCGCGATCTGAAGATGACCTACCCGGAGAACTACCGGTTCGCGTTCCGCATGCGCGGCGAATCGCCGGCCAACGATCTGCAGTTCAAGGTCATCGACGCCAGCGGCGACAACGTGTGGTGGGTCAACCGGCCGAAGTACGACTTCCCGACCGAGTGGACCGATATCCGCTACCGCAAGCGCCACATCGACAAGGCCTGGGGTCCGGAACAGGACAAGACTCTGCGCGCGACCGAGAAACTCGAGTTCACGATCTACAACAACGCCGGCGGCAAGGGCACGGTCTGTTTCGACCAGCTCACGTTCGAAACCCTGCCGCCCGACGACACCGCGCCGCTGACCGCCAGCGCCGCGTCGACGACGACGCCCGAGGGCGTGGGCAACCTCGTCGACGGCAACGCCGAAAGCGCATGGACCACTGCGGCGGCGCCGCAGAACGTAGTGCTCGATCTCGGCAAGGTGCGCGAGTTCGGCGGTCTGCGCCTGCAATGGCAGCCCGGGCGTCACGCGTCGAGCTACGCCGTGTCGCTGTCCGCTGATGGCGAGCAGTGGACGCAGGTGCGTGAGGTCACCGAAGGCAATGGCGACGTCGACTGGCTTGCGCTGCCGGAAGCCGAGGCGCGCTACATCGGCCTCGATCTGCGCGAAGGCCCGGCCGACGGGTTCGCGCTGGCGGAGGTCGCCGTGCAGCCGCTGGCGATGTCCGAACATCCGAACGACGTGCTCGAAGCCGTTGCCGCCGACCGGCCCAAGGGCCAGTTCCCGCGCGGCTTCAGTGGCGAGCAGACCTACTGGACGATTCTCGGTATCGATGGCGGCCTGCAGCAGGGCCTGATCGGCGAGGACGGTGCGATCGAAGTCGCCGCAGGCGGGTTCTCGATCGAACCCTTCGTGCGCGTCGGCGACACGCTGGTGACCTGGGCCGACGCGCAGATCGCGCAGACCCTGCAGGACGATTACCTGCCGATCCCGAGCGTCGACTGGACCCACGATGCGCTGGGCCTCCGCGTGACCGGATTCGCCCGCGGCACGCCGGAGGATTCGCAGCTGGTCGCGCGTTACCGGCTCAGCAATCCGGGTGGCGAGGCGCGCGACTATCAGCTCGCACTCGCGGTGCGGCCGATGCAGGTCAATCCGCCGACCCAGTTCCTCAACATCACCGGCGGTGTCAGCCCGTTGCGACAGCTCGCCGTCACCACTGGCGGCGTGCGCGTCGACGGCACGCCGCGCGTGTTCGCGCGCCAGCCGGCGCAGGCCGCGTTCGCGACCACGTTCGATGCCGGCATGGACGTCGAGCATCTGGCGACCGGCACCTGGCCGACGACGGCCGAGGTCGAAGATCCGCAGGCGATGGCCTCCGGCGCACTGGTCTACACCGTACGTCTGGCGCCGGGCGAGTCACGCGAGTTCGATCTGCTGATTCCGATGACCGGCGAGATGGCGAGCGCGCCGGCGAACTGGAACGCGCAGTCGATGCAGGACGCGATGGCGCGCGAGTGGCACGGCAAGCTCGATGAAGTCGGCTTCGACGTGCCGGCAGCGGGCAAGGATCTGGCCGATACGCTGCGCACGTCTCTGGCGCACATGCTGATCTCGCGCATCGGGCCGCGCCTGCAACCGGGCACGCGTTCGTACGCGCGCAGCTGGATCCGCGATGGCGCGATGATCTCCGAGGGCCTCCTGCGCATGGGGCGTCCGGAAGTCGTCAAGGAATACGTCGAGTTCTATGCGCCGTACCAGTTCGACAACGGCAAGGTGCCGTGCTGCGTCGACGATCGCGGCAGCGACCCGGTGCCCGAGAACGACAGCCACGGCGAGCTGATCTTCAACATCGCCGAGTACTGGCGCTACACCGGCGACGACGCGTTCCTGCAGAAGATGTGGCCGCACGTGCTGGGCGCGTACACCTACATGGAAGAACTGCGCGCCAGCGAGCGCACCGAGGAGAACCGCAAACTCAACGCGGCTTTCTACGGGATGATGCCGGCCTCGATCAGCCACGAAGGCTATTCGGCCAAGCCGATGCATTCGTACTGGGACAACTTCTGGGCGCTGCGCGGCTACAAGGACGCGGTGGAGATCGCCGAGGCGCTGGGCAAGCCCGACGACGCCAAGCGCATGGCCGTCGCGCGCGACGAGTTCCGCGTCGATCTGGACGCCTCGCTGCGCAAGGCCGCCGAGCAACACGGCATCGACTTCCTGCCCGGCGCCGCCGAGCTGGGTGATTTCGATGCGACCTCGACGACGATCGCGCTCGCGCCGGGTGGCGAGCAGGGCCGTCTGCCCGAGCCGCTGCTGACCAACACCTTCGAGCGCTACTGGACGCAGTTCTCCGGCCGTCGCGACGGCTCGCTGGAATGGAAGAACTACACGCCCTACGAATGGCGCAACGTCGCCGCGTTCGTGCGCCTGGGCTGGCGCGAGCGCGCCAACGAAGTGCGCGAATGGTTCTTCGGCCATCGCGCGCCGCAGCCCTGGAACCAGTGGGGCGAGGTGGTGACGCCGACGCCGCGCGTGCCGTTCTTCCTCGGCGACCTGCCGCATGCCTGGGTGGGGTCGGATTTCGTCCGCTCCGCGCTGGACATGTTCGCCTACGTGCGCGAGGTCGACGACAGCCTGGTGCTGGCCGCCGGCGTGCCCGCCGACTGGTTGAACGAAGGCGTGGCGCTGCGCGGCATGCGCACGCCGCAGGGCACGGTCGGTTATTCGCTACGCCGCGAAGGTGACGCGCTGCTGCTCGACATCGCTGCCGACAGCGGTCTGCCGGAAGGCGGGCTGGTGCTGCAGTGGCCCTACGAGAGCGTGCCCGGCGCGACGACGATCGACGGTCGGGCGGCGCAGTGGGATGGCAACGAACTGCGCATCACGCGCGCCGGCGCGAAGGTGCGGATCGCGGGCGCGGGCTGAGACGCGACACATTGCGGACGCGCCGGAAACGCGCGTCCGCAGGTCACTGATATGCAGGCGCGGGCCCTGGCCGCCCCCGGGGGGGCCCCCCACACCCGGCGCCCGCCGGGGCCGGGG
>JASCOC010000002.1 GCA_029959605.1 Lysobacteraceae bacterium PS02340
CGGCCCGGGGGGGGGGGGGGCGGGGGGGCGGCGCCCGCCCCGCCCGCGACGATCGGCGACAGGACGAGCAGGCAGGCGAGTTGCAGCAGGCGCGATGCCCGGAACAAGCGGCGGCGGTGATGCATCGAGGCACCGGGTCGGGGGAATGCCGGTCATTCTGACGACCGGGGTCCGGGGCGTCCATCCACGGCGCGGCGGTATAATCGGCCGATGAGTCGCAGACACGAACACGAACACGATCACGGCACCGCGGTGGCCCCCGGCCGCCCGGAAGTCGCGCCACCGCCGCTGTATTCGGTGCTGCTGCTCAACGACGACTACACGCCGATGGACTTCGTGGTCGAGATCCTGGTGCGGTTCTTCGCGCTGGATCTCGAACGCGCCACCCAGGTGATGCTCCACGTGCACACGCGTGGCCGGGGCGTGTGCGGCATCTACAGCCGCGAGGTCGCGGAGTCGAAGGTCGCGCAGGTGAACGAATACGCACGGCTCAATCTGCACCCCTTGCTCTGCACGATGGAAAGGGCCTAATAAGCCCACGGGGGCAGGGTTTGTTTGCCGCAATCGGGCCCCATCTAGGGTGTCAGTGAAGCCGGAGGCGACCGCCCCATGTTCAGCAAAGATCTCGAGTTCACGATCGGCCAGTGCTACAAGCGCGCCCGCGAGGCCCGCGACGAGTACATGACGGTCGAACACCTGTTGTTGTCGCTGCTCGAGAACCCGTCCGCGGAGGCCGTGCTCAAGGCCACCGGCGCGGATTTCGAACGCCTGCGTGGCGATCTCGAGCAGGCCATCCTGACATCGGTCACCAAAATGGCCGAAGACGACACGCGCGACACCCAGCCCACGCTCGGATTCCAGCGCGTGCTGCAGCGGGCGGTCTACCACGTGCAGTCCTCCGGGAAGAAGGAAGTGTCCGGCGCCAACGTGCTGGTCGCGATCTTCGGCGAGAAGGATTCGCACGCGGTCTACTACCTCAACCAGCAGGACGTGACCCGGCTGGATGTCGTCAATTATCTCTCCCACGGCATCGCCAAGAGCGGTGGCGAAGAGCCCGATGGTGCGCACGAGGATCCGGCCCAGGCCCGTAACGACGGTGCCGAAGGCGAGGGCAAGGGCGATGCACTGGCCGAGTTCGCCAGTGATCTCAACATGGCCGCCCAAGAAGGCCGCATCGACCCGCTGGTGGGCCGCGCGGAGGAAGTCGAGCGCACGATCCAGGTGCTGTGCCGTCGCCGCAAGAACAATCCGCTCTACGTCGGCGAAGCCGGCGTGGGCAAGACCGCGATCGCCGAAGGCCTGGCCAAGCGCATCGTCGACGGCGAGGTGCCCGAAGTGCTGGCCGACGCGACGATCTACTCGCTCGATCTTGGCGCGCTGGTCGCGGGCACCAAGTACCGCGGCGATTTCGAGAAGCGTCTGAAGGCCGTGCTGACCGCGATCAAGAAGCATCCCGGCGCGATCCTCTTCATCGACGAGATCCACACCATTATCGGTGCCGGTTCGGCGTCGGGCGGCACGATGGATGCGTCGAACCTGATCAAGCCGGCGCTGGCGTCGGGCGAGCTGCGCTGCATCGGCTCGACCACGTTCCAGGAATACCGCGGCATCTTCGAGAAGGACCGCGCACTGGCGCGGCGCTTCCAGAAGATCGACATCGTCGAGCCGACGGTCAGCGAGACCTACCAGATCCTGCAGGGCCTGAAGCCGCGCTATGAGGCGCACCACGACGTGACCTACGCAGACGAAGCGCTGCAGGCCGCCGTTGACCTCTCGGTCAAGCACATCGCCGACCGTCTGCTGCCCGACAAGGCCATCGACGTCATCGACGAAGCCGGCGCGCGTCAGCGTCTGCTGCCCGAAGGCGTGCGCAAGGCGTTGATCGACGTCGAGGAAGTGGAGACCATCGTCGCCAAGATGGCGCGCATTCCGGCCAAGCAGGTCAGTGCGACCGACAAGGACGTGCTCGAGCATCTGGAGCGCAATCTCAAGATGGTGATCTTCGGGCAGGATCCGGCGATCGAGATGCTGACGTCTGCGATCAAGCTCGCGCGTTCCGGCCTCGGCAGCCCCGACAAGCCGATAGGCAACTTCCTGTTCGCCGGTCCCACCGGCGTGGGCAAGACCGAGGTCACGCGCCAGCTGGCGCTGCAGCTCGGCATCGAGCTGGTGCGCTTCGACATGTCCGAGTACATGGAATCGCACTCGGTCAGCCGCCTGATCGGCGCGCCTCCGGGCTACGTCGGCTTCGACCAGGGTGGTCTGCTGACCGAGAAGATCGTCAAGACGCCGCACTGCGTGCTGCTGCTCGACGAGGTGGAGAAGGCGCACCCGGACATCTTCAACATCCTGCTGCAGGTCATGGACCGCGGCGTGCTGACCGACACCAACGGGCGCGAGGCGAACTTCCGCAACGTGATCCTGGTGATGACCACGAACGCCGGTGCCACCCAGGCCTCGCGCCGTTCGATCGGCTTCACGCGCCAGGACCACAGCAGCGATGCGATGGAAGTGATCCGCAAGAGCTTCACGCCGGAATTCCGCAACCGTCTCGATGCGGTGGTGCAGTTCCAGTCGCTGGGCTTCGAGCACATCCTGCGCGTGGTCGACAAGTTCATGATCGAACTGGAGTCGCAGCTGCACGACAAGAACGTCTCGCTGTCGGCCACCCCGGCGGCGCGCGACTGGCTCGCACAGCACGGCTTCGATCCGCAGATGGGTGCGCGTCCGATGTCGCGCGTGATCCAGGACAAGGTCAAGCGGCGCCTGGCCGACGAACTGCTGTTCGGCAAGCTGGCCAATGGCGGCCGGGTCTCGATCGACGTGCAGGACGGCGAGCTCACCGTCGAAACCTGGGCGGAGCCGGAACGGCTGCTCACCGCGACCGTCGACTGACCGAAGCCGCGGGCCGAGTCACGAAGAAGGCGCCCGAGGGCGCCTTCTTTTTTCGTATTTGTGGGAGCGGCCTTGGCCGCGATGGGGCTTCGCGGGACGGCCCCATCGCGCGCAAGCGCGCTCCCACGCGGGGAGCGCTTCCGGCGTGCTGGATCAGCGCGCGGACGCCTCCACCCATGCGTCCACACGACGCTCGAGCAGATCCAACGGCAACGCGCCGCCGCCGAGCACCGCATCGTGGAAACCGCGCACGTCGAAACGATCGCCGAGCCGCTCTTCGGCGTTCTTGCGCAGTTCCTGGATGCGGATCATGCCGATCTTGTAGGCCGTCGCCTGGCCCGGCCACGACAGATAGCGCTGTACTTCGGAGCGGATCGTCGCTTCGGGAAAGCCGCTGTTGTCGTTGAAGTAATCGACCGCCTGCTGCTCGGTCCAGCCCTTGGCATGCATGCCGGTGTCGACGACCAGCCGGATCGCGCGCCACAGCTCGGAACTCAGCTGGCCGTAACGCGAGTAGGGATCGGCATAAGTGCCCGGAATTTCCTTGGCCTGCCACTCCGAATACAGGCCCCAGCCTTCCGAATACGCGGTGGTCTGGTACTGGGTGCGGAACTGCGGCAGGCCGGTGAGCTCCTGCGCGATCGCGATCTGCATGTGATGGCCGGGCAGGCCTTCGTGATACGCGATGACTTCCAGTTCCGGCTTCGGCATCGCGTTCATGTCGGACAAATGCGCGTAGTAGATGCCGGGTCGGGTGCCGTCCGGGCTGCTCGGGAAATAGTGCTGCGCGGCGCCGGGTTCTTCGCGGAACGATTCGACGCGGCGCACGACCAGATCGGCCTTCGGCAGCAGACCGTAGAACTGTGGCAGTTGCTGCTTGATGTTGTCGAGCAGGCGCGTGGATTCGTCGAGGTACGCCTGGCGGCCGGCATCGGTGTTCGGGAACTTGAACTGCGGATCGGTGGCGATGAAGCGGAAGAACGCCTGCAGGTCGCCGTCGAAGCCGACCTCGTTCTTGATCGCCTCCAGATCCTTGTGGATGCGCGCCACGTCCTGCAGGCCGATGTCGTGCACCTGTTCGGGCGTCAGGTCTGTGCTGGTGTTGCGACGCAGCTGCGAGGCGTAATACGCCTTGCCGTTGGATTGTGTCGTGCCGACGCCGGCGGGATTCTCCAGTGCGTTGCCGATGTCGCCCTCTTGCCACGCGATCACACGCTGGTAGGCGGGGCCGACGGATTCCAGCAGCGCCGCGCGTGCCTGGGTCTTGAGCGCATCGGCTTTCGCCGCGTCGATCGTCCCCGCCTCGCGCAGCGCGTCGGCCTTCTTGACCAGATCGGCCCACAGCGCGGTGTCGTCGCCCTGCGAGAACGGCGCGCCGGTGATCACGTTGCGCGACTGGGTGATGACGCCGGTGTAGGCGAACTTCGGCGCGCGCATGCCGGCGTCCGCGCTGGCCTGCGCATGTTCGAGCAGGGTGTCGAACATCGTCGGCAGCGCGCGCAGTCGCGCGATGTAGGCGAGGTAGTCGGCTTCGCTGTCGACCTTGTGGAAGTTGATCAGCAGCGTCGGCAACATCGCCTGCGGTCCCATCATCTGGGTGAAGGCGTAGCCGTTGCGGCGGTACTCGAACTGTTCGGCCGCCTCGCGCGCCTGCTGCGCCCACAGTTCGTAGGACAACCTGCCTTCGAGATCGAGCGCATCGACGTCGAAGCTGCGCTCCATCTCGGCAACGCTCGCACGTTGCCACGCGAGCTGCTTTTCCATCGCGGCGTCCGACACGTCGTCGAGCTGGTCGTACAGCTCCTTGCGGCCGAGGAAGGTCAGCCCGATCGGGCTGAAGCGCAGCGAGGTTTCGTACTGCTGGTCGAGCCAGGCATTGAGGCGCGCGGTCTCGGCCGCGGGCGGCGCCTGGGTCATCGCCGTCGGCGCGGCGCCTGTGGCGGGCGCGGTCTGCGCATGGACGGGCAGGGCGAGTGCGAGCGCAAGGGCGAGCGTGGTGACGGCAGGCAGTCGGGGCATCGGAGGCATCCGTTCGGTCGTGTGGACCGAGCCTACCGCGGGACACGCCGTTCCGGCATGCAGGGCGCCGACCCGGATGTCCGCGCGCCCGAAACGACGAAGGCGACCCATGGTCGCCTTCGGAAGGTGTTGCGCCGCCGCGATTACTTCATGCGGTAGGTGATGCGGCCCTTGGTGAGGTCGTAGGGCGTCATTTCCACCTTGACCCGGTCACCGGTCAGGATGCGGATGTAGTTCTTGCGCATCCGTCCGGAGATGTGCGCAATGATTTCGTGGCCGTTCTCGAGCTTCACCCGGAACATGGTGTTCGGGAGGGTCTCGGAGACCGCGCCTTCGAACTCGATGACGTCGTCTTTCGCCATGCGTGTGGAATATCCGTCGTTGGGGATGCGGCGCACGGTTCGAATGATTTCGAGCTCGCGCCAGCAAAGCGGGGTATTGTCGCACGCGGCTGCAGGCGATGCAAAACGACCCCTGCGCGCTTCAGTCCGGCGTGCCCAGCGCGGCCGCGGGGATCTCGCCGAACGCGCCGGTCCATGCGCCGATCACCGGGGCCGGGGCTTCGGCCAGCACGTCGACCGATGCGATGAACCGTTCACGCGGCCAGCTGGCGGCGCCCAGCGAGTCTAGATGCTGATTGCCGACCTGGGCATCGATCAGCGGCATGTCCCAGCGGCGCATCTGCCGGGCGAGCCCGAACAGCGCCGCCTTCGATGCGCCGGTGCGGGCGCTGAACATGCTTTCGCCGAAGAACATCCGGCCGATCGACACGCCGTAGATGCCGCCGACGAGCGCATCACCGTCGAATACTTCCACGCTGTGGGCGACGCCCGCCGCGTGCAGGGCGGCGTAGGCGTCACGCATGGCATCGGTGATCCACGTGCCGTCCTGACCCGGGCGCGGTGCCCGCGCGCAGGCGGTGACGACCGCGGCGAACGCGGTATCGGCGCGCAACGTCCAGTCGCTGCCGCGCAAGGTGCGTGCGAAGCGCCGGTTCGGATGTAGCGCCGCGGTCTCGAACACCGTGCGCGGATCCGGCGACCACCACAGGATCGGTTGCCCCTCGGAGAACCACGGAAACACGCCGTGGCGGTAGGCCTTGCGCAGCCGCGGCACCGACAGGTCGCCACCGAATGCGAGCAGGCCGTCGGGGCGGCGCAGCGCGCTGTCGACCGGCGGAAACGGGGCGTCCGGCTCCACGCCGAGGCGCGGCAGATGCAGGCTCACGGCGTGGGTTGCCGGAATGGACTGCTGGCGGCCAGCGTTGCGGCGTAGCCGCGGATCGACTGCGCCTCCTGCGTGCACCACTCGCGCAGCGCGCGCCGGAATTCGGGGTCGGCGATCCAGTGTCGGCTGTGCACCAGCGTCGGCAGGAAGCCGCGTGCGAGCTTGTGTTCGCCCTGCGCGCCGGGTTCGAAGTGGCGCAGGCCCGTCCGCAGGCAGTAATCGATGCCCTGGTAATAGCAGGTCTCGAAATGCAGGCCGGGCAGGGTGGCGATCGCGCCCCAGTAGCGGCCGTACAGCGTGTCGCCACCGCGCAGGCAAAGCGCGCCGGCGACCGGCACGTCGCCGAGATCGGCCAGCACCAGGACCAGCTGGCGCGGCATCGTCGCGGCGAGATGGCGCAGGAAATCCAGCGTCAGCGCGGGCGAGTTGCCGTACTCGGCGAAGGTCTGCAGGTAGAAGCGGTACATCGTCGCGAGATCGTCGTCGCTGGCCTCGTCGCCGTGCAGCACGCGGAACGTCACGCCCGCGCGGGCGACCTTCGCGCGCTCCTGACGGATGTTCTTGCGGTGCTTGTGGTCCATCGCGGCGAGGTAATCGTCGAACGTCGACCAGTCGCCGGGATTGCGCCAGTGGTATTGCACGTCGATGCGCGGCAGCCAGTCGGTGTCAAAGGCATCCGCTTCGGCTGCGGTGTGGAAGTTGACGTGTGCCGACGACCAGCCGGCATCGCCAGTCGCGCGTTCGATGCCGACGCGCAGCGCGGTCTGCGCAGCGGCGTCGCGCGCCAGCAGACGCGGACCGGTCACCGGCGAATAGGGCGAGGCGACCAGCAGCTTCGGGAAATAGTCATGGCCGTACTGCGCATAGGCATGCGCCCAGGCGTGGTCGAACACGAACTCGCCGTGCGAGTTGGTCTTGCGGTAGGCGGGCGCCGCGGCGGTCAGCGTGTCGCCGTCCCACAGCGTCAGATGCTGCGGCGTCCAGCCCCAGTCGGCGCGCAGGCAGCCGTGCTGCTCCAGCCCCGAGAGAAACGCATGGCTGACGAATGGATTGCCGTCATGCAGCGCATCCCATTCCGCCGCCGGCACATCCGACAGTTGCGACAGCACGCGCAGCGCGGTCATCCGATGCGTCCGTCGACGCTGTCACCGGCTTCGATGACGGTGCGCCGCAACTGCTCGCGGTCGGGCTCGAAGGTCAGGGCGGTCATCGCGCGCGCCATCGCCAGACCCGCGTGGCGGCTGGCGGCCGCGGCGAAGACGGGATCGCCGGACGCCGCGATCGCCGCGAGTCCCTTCTGCATGCGGATGCCGATTTCCACCAGGCCGGCGCCGTCGCGTGCCAGCGCGGGATAGAGATCGCCGAACACGTCGTCGATGTCGATCGCGGGCACGAACACGCGTGCATGGCGGACCTCCGTCGCAGTATTCGGCACGCCCAGCCGCGCCCATTCGCACATCAGCCGGGTGACGGTGCCGATGATGTCGATCGCGGTGCCGGCATCGTTGATGCTGGCCGACAGCGCGCGGCTGCCGATCTCGGTCAGCACGACGAAGCCGTAGCGCGGGTCCTGCTCGAAGCTGCGCTCGTCGCTGATGGTGAACGCGCTGCGCACGCGCGCAATGACTTCTTCGGTCGCGGGCAGTCCGCGTGCGGCGACCAGCGCACGACCGGGCGCAGCGAACACCCCGGGCAACGCGACCACATGGATCTCGCCGTCATGGTCGGCCGCGATCGTGGCCAGCAGCGCGACGTCGATGTGCTCGACGTAGCCGATGTCCTGTGCCTCGAGCGCCGTCGCATCGGCCGGCACGCCGGGCGACGGTGCCGCGCCGAAAAACGGATCGTCCGCGTACTGGCGCACCGCGCGCCGGGTCACGTCTTCGACCAGATTGATCGTCGCGCCGAGCCGGCCGAAGCTCGACAGCTGTTCGATCCAGCGCAGCAGGGTCAGGGTGATCAGCACGATCACCAGCACGGTCGCGGCGAACAGCACGACCCGGCCGCTGTCGCCGTAGATGCCGGTGCTCAGTGCGATCAGGCCGACGACCGCGAACAGGAACGCGCCGATGAAGGTCGCCAGCGCGCCCTGGGCGCCGCTGTCGGCAATCAGCAGGCGCGTCGCGCGCGGCGTGGCGCTGGTCGAGGCCGAGCTGTAGGCCGAGACCATCGTCGACAGCGAGAACGTCGTCACCGCCAGCATCGACGCGGCGAGGATGCCGAGCAGATTGCCGACCGAATCGGCACCGATACGGCCGGCCAGCGATTCGGGAATCCAGGTCTTGACCAGAGCGCCGACCAGCGCGGTCACGATCGCGAGGCCGCAGTAGATCGTCGCGCGCACCCACATGCGCCGGGATTCCCGGCGCAGGATCAAACGCAGTTGCGCCAGAGTCATGCGCAGCGCCCCGCGCGCGGCGCCGGAACGCATGCGCCTGGCATCGGGACTCAGCCCTGCTGGTCGAGGAAGCGTTCGGCGTCGAGCGCGGCCATGCAGCCGAAGCCGGCCGAGGTGATCGCCTGGCGGTAGTGCTGGTCGGTCACGTCGCCGGCGGCGAACACGCCCGGCACGTTGGTCGAGGTCGCATTGCCGTCGATGCCCGAGCGGATCTCGAGGTAGCCGTTGTTCATCGCCAGCTGGCCTTCGAACAGCGTGGTGTTGGGCGTGTGGCCGATCGCGACGAAGAAGCCGTGCACCGCGATCTCGCGGGTGCTGTCGTCCTGCACGGATTTGAGGCGCAGGCCGGTCACGCCGGCATCGTTGCCGAGCACTTCGTCGACCGTGTGGTGCCACACCGGCACGATCTTGCCGGCCTGGATCTTCGCGTTGAGCTTGTCCTGCATGATCTTCTCGGCGCGCAGCGTGTCGCGGCGATGGACCAGATAGACGGTTTTGGCGATGTTCGACAGGTACAGCGCTTCCTCGACCGCGGTATTGCCGCCGCCGACCACGGCCACGTCCTGGTCCTTGTAGAAGAAGCCGTCGCAGGTGGCGCAGGCGGAGACGCCGCGGCCCTTGTACGCGTCTTCCGACGGCAGGCCGAGGTATTTCGCGGTCGCGCCGGTGGCGATGATGATCGCGTCGGCCGTGTACTCGCCGCTGTCGCCCTTGAGGCGGAACGGGCGCTGCGAGAGATCCGCGGTGTAGATGTGGTCGAAGATGGTTTCGGTGTCGAAACGTTCGGCATGCGCCTGCATGCGCGCCATCAGGTCCGGACCCATCAGCCCGTGCGCGTCGCCCGGCCAGTTGTCGACCTCGGTGGTCGTCATCAGCTGGCCGCCCATCTGCATGCCGGTGATGACCACCGGTTTCAGGTTGGCGCGCGCGGCGTAGACGGCGGCGGTCCAGCCGGCGGGGCCGGATCCGAGGATCAGCAGACGGAGGTGGCGGGGGCTGGTATTCGGGACGCTCATGTATACTCGCGGGCTTCGGCACTGCGGCCTGACGTGGTCCATAGCTTGGCGGTGCGCCCCCCGCAAAACAAGGTTCGGCAGCGTCAGCCGACCGGAACAATCCATCCGCGACACGCCGCCGAAAGCGGCGTTTTTTTGTGCAGGAGTCGGCGACATGCGTATCGGTATTCCGAGTGAGACCAAGACCCTCGAAGGCCGCGTGGCCCTGGTGCCGGAAGCGGCAGGCGATCTGGTCAACCGTGGTCACGAGGTGTGGGTGCAGCAGGGCGCGGGCCTGAAGTCGGGCTTCAGCGACGAGGCCTACACCCGTCTGGGCGTGAAGATCGCGCCGGACGCGGCCGCGCTGTACGAGAAGGGCGAACTGATCGTCAAGGTCAAGGAGCCGATCGAAGGCGACCTCGCGCTGCTGCGCAAGGATCACCTCCTGTTCTGCTATCTGCATCTGGCGCCGCTGCCGGAGCTGACCAAGCGTCTGCTCGACATCGGCCTGACCGGCGTCGCGTTCGAGACCGTCGAGCTCGACAACGGTGAACTGCCGCTGCTGGCGCCGATGTCGGTGATCGCCGGCAAGATCGCCGTGCAGATCGGCACGCACTACCTGCACCAGCCGCTGGGCGGCAAGGGCAAGCTGCTCGGCGGCCTGCCGTCGACCGAGCGCGGCAAGGTCGTGGTGTTCGGCGCCGGCGTGGCTGGTGGCGCATCGGCGGCGCTCGCCGCGGCCGGTGGTGCCAATGTCGTGGTGTTCGAGAAGCGCCAAGACCGCATGGAACAGATGATGCGTCTGGGCAACAACGTCACTGCGCTGTATCCGTACGACGACGTCGTCGCCCGTGAGGTCGCGTCGGCGGATCTGGTGATCGGCGCGGTGCTGGTCACCGGCGCGGTCGCACCGCACGTGGTCACCCGCGAGATGATCAAGTCGATGGAGGACGGCAGCGTGCTCGTCGACATCTCGATTGACCAAGGCGGCTGCTTCGAGACCTCGCGTGGCACGACGTGGAAAGAGCCGGTCTACGTGGAAGAGGGCGTGACCCATTTCTGCGTGACCAACATGCCCGGCGCCGTGCCGCAGACCTCGTCGCAGGCGATCTGCGCGGCGATCCTGCCATGGGTCAACAAGCTGGCTTCGGGCCAGTGGCGCGACAATGCGGCGCTGGTCCGCGGCATCAACGTCGAAGGCGGCAAGCTCGTGCATCCTGCGCTGCAGGGCATGAAACTTTGACGTAAGATCAAAGGCCTGTACCGACTTTCTCAGGTAAAGACGCACGGTGGCACGACCGCTTTCAGACCGCTCCAAGCGCACGCGCAGCGCAGCCAAGGACACCGCACCCGCGGCGTCCGCCAAGGCAGCGCCGAACCCGCGTCGCCAGCGGCTGGTCCGCGACATCGCGCTGATCCTGATCGCGCCACTGCTGCTGTATCTGCTGGCGTGTCTGGTCACGTACTCGCACACCGACCCGGGCTGGACCAATGCCGGTAGCGTCACCGCGCCGCTGAACAATGTCGGCGGCCCGGTCGGCGCGTGGATCGCCGACGTGCTGCTGCATCTGTGCGGCTACGTCGCCTATCTGCTGCCGGTGATTCTTGGCGCGATCGCATGGATCGCGCTGTTCGGCATCGAACGCGATCCGGAAGGCACCGCCGATTTCGGCCCGGCCCTGCGCCTGGTCGGCATCGTCGGCTTTCTGGTGTCGGCGACCGGCCTGCTGTACCTGCGGGTGCCGGCGGTGCAGAACCTGTCGGCCGGTGGCGGCGGCATTCTCGGTCGACTGGTCGGCAATTCGCTCTACGGGGCGATCGGTCCGGTCGGCGGCAATCTGTTTTTGCTCGCGCTGTTCCTGGTGTCGGTGACGCTGGCGACGGGCCTGTCGTGGTTCGCGCTGATGGACCGGCTCGGCGGCTGGGTCATGAAGCTGCCGGTGCTGTTCCGCCGCAGCAGCAAGCAGGCGACCGACTGGAAGGAAGCCCGCGTGCACCGCGAGGAGCGCACCGAAGCGCGCAAGGTCGACACCGAACTGCGGGCCAAGCGCGCGCCGGTGAAGATCGAAGCGCCGGTCGTGCCGCCGGTGGTCGAGAAGAGCGAACGCGCCAAGCGCGAGCAGCAGATCCCGATGTTCCACGGCGTCAACGCCAACGGCTCGGACCTGCCGCCGCTGTCGCTGCTGGACGATCCCAAGCCGCAGCCCAAGGGCTACGACGAAGAGACGCTGGAAACCCTGTCGCGGCAGATCGAGTTCAAGCTCAAGGACTTCCGCATCGACGTGGAGGTCAAGGAAGCGCAGCCGGGCCCGGTGATCACGCGCTTCGAGATGGAGCCGGCGCCGGGCGTCAAGGTCAGCCAGATCAGTTCGCTGGACAAGGACATCGCCCGCGGCCTGTCGGTCAAATCCGTGCGCGTCGTCGACGTGATTCCGGGCAAGTCGGTGATCGGCCTGGAAATCCCGAACGTGCGCCGGGAGATGATCTATCTCTCCGAGCTGCTGCGCTCCAAGGAATACGACAAGTCGCCGAGCCCGCTAACGCTGGCGCTAGGCAAGGGCATCAGCGGCCAGTCGGTGGTCGCCGATCTGGCGCGCATGCCGCATCTGCTCGTCGCCGGCACCACCGGCTCGGGCAAGTCGGTCGCGGTCAACTCGATGGTGCTCAGCCTGCTGTTCAAGGCCAGCCCAAAAGAACTGCGCATGCTGATGATCGACCCGAAGATGCTGGAGCTCAGCGTCTACGAGGGCATTCCGCATCTGCTGGCGCCGGTGGTCACCGACATGAAGGAGGCCGGCAACGGCCTGCGCTGGTGCGTGGCGGAGATGGAGCGCCGCTACAAGCTGATGAGCGCGGTCGGCGTGCGCAACCTGGCCGGCTTCAACAAGAAGGTGAAGGACGCACAGGACGCCGGGCAGCCGATGTCCGACCCGCTGTTCCGGCCGAATCCGGAATCGAGCGACGTCGCCGAACTGCTCGAGCCGCTGCCCTACATCGTCATCTTCATCGACGAATTCGCCGACATGATGATGATAGTCGGCAAGAAGGTCGAAGAACTCATCGCGCGTCTCGCGCAGAAGGCACGTGCGGCCGGCATCCATCTGATCCTCGCCACGCAGCGGCCGTCGGTGGACGTGATCACCGGTCTGATCAAGGCCAACATCCCGACGCGCATCGCGTTCCAGGTCAGTTCCAAGATCGATTCGCGCACCATCCTCGACCAGTCCGGCGCGGAAACGCTGCTCGGCAACGGTGACATGCTGTATCTGCCGCCGGGTACGGCGATGCCCGAGCGCGTGCACGGCGCATTCGTATCGGACGAGGAAGTGCACCGCGTCGTCGAGCACCTCAAGCAGAGCGGCCAGGCCCAGTATATTTCGGGCGTGCTCGACGAAGTGCAGACGATGGGCGACGGCACCGTGGTCGGCGCGACCGGGCTGCCGGAAAGTGGTGGCGGTGGTGGCGACGAGAGCGATCCGCTGTACGACGAAGCGGTCAAGATCGTCACCGAGACCCGCCGCGCGTCGATCTCCGGTGTGCAGCGCCGGCTGAAGATCGGCTACAACCGCGCCGCACGTCTGGTCGAAGCGATGGAAGCGGCCGGCGTGGTGACCCCGCCCGAGCACAATGGCGACCGCAGCGTGCTCGCGCCGCCGCCACCGCCGCGCTGATCGAGCCGACGCTGCGCGACCTGCGATGAATCGTCGATGCACGGCATCGACACACAGCCGCGCCGTCGTCTCCGCATTCAGCAAAGAATTCGCACACTCCGATCCAACGTCACCGAACCCAGAGGTTCTTTCGCATGCGCTCGATGATCCGTCATACCCGCTGGTTTGCCGCCGCTGCCGTGCTGATGGTAGCCGGCCTCGCGCAGGCCGCCGATGCGCGCCCGCAGCTCGAGCAGTTCACGCGCGGTCTCAAGGGCCTCGAAGCGCAGTTCACCCAGCAGGTCGCCGACGGCAACGGCCGGGTCAAGGAAAGTTCGAGCGGCACGCTGGCGCTGTCCGCGCCGCGCCTGTTCCGCTGGGAATACGTGAAGCCGTATCCGCAACTGATCGTCGCCGATGGCCGCACGGTATGGGTCTTCGATCCCGACCTGCAGCAGGTCACGCGTCGCTCGCAGGGCAGCGAGGAACAGGACAGCCCGCTGGCCGCGCTGATCGACCCGTCCAAGCTCGACCGCGACTTCAGCGTCGCCGAGGCCGGCAGCGCCGGTGGTCTGAACTGGCTCGAGCTGCGTCCCAAGCGCACCGAGAACGCCGCGTTCGAACGCGCCCGTCTGGGCTTCGGCAGCGACGGCAGCCTGTCGCGCATGGAAATCCACGACACGCTGGGTCAGCGCACGACGATCGGTTTCAGCGGCTGGAAGCGCAATCCGACGTTCGCCGCCGACACCTTCCGCTACACGCCGCCTGCGGGCGTGGATGTGGTGGGTGAGGAATAAGCAACGCACCTCGACTGCTGCATGAGCCGTCGTCCCAGCGAAAGCTGGGACCCATCTTGATCTTGCTTTATCGCGAAAATGGGTCCCAGCTTTCGCTGGGACGACGGTCGAGTTGCGGCCGTCTGCTGCCGTGATTGTGGGCGCAATACGGCTGACTCAGGTATCGGGATCGGTCTCTCCAATCTGCCGGATGGGCGTGAACACCGGCAGCACCAGCCGGTAGTCGAACGGCGAGCCCGCACCCTCGCGACCGCCACCCCGCGATGGCGCGACATCGACGATCCCGCACGCTTCTCCGCACGCCCAGTACGCACCACGCGCCGCCGTGACATTCACCGAGTACGGCGCCAGATCCTGCAGCAGGGCGGTCATCGGCTGCGCCGGCAATCCCGCAGGCGCGTCGGCGGGTCGAAGGTGCATCGCATGCACGTTGCCGGTCACTACTACGATGCGGCCACGCGGAAATCCGTTATGTGCCCGACGCAGGACCTGCGCCATCGCCACCTCGCAGGTCCCGCGTCGGTAGCAGCGGACATCGCGCGGATCGAAGGGCAGGACCGCGACATCGCGTCCGGAGATTTTCAGCCTGCCGACGCGCTGGATCAGGGCGAGCACGTCCTCGCTGCGGCGACCGTCGTTCTCGTCCACGGCGACGCGCCACCACGGGCGTGCCCGCAAGGCCTCGATCGCGTCATCGGACCCGCCAGAGACCACCGCATCACGGATGGTCGCGTGTTCGCCGGCCGGAATCTCCAGCGCGAGCAGCAGCGGCGATGCCGTGCTCCAGTGTTCGACCAGATCGCCTGCCAGCAGCGGAATCTCGCGGGTGCCGTGCATCTCGCCGAGGACCACGAGCCGATGGTCGCCGCTTTCGCGGACCAGCGTGTCGAGTGCATCACTGCGCCAGTCCACGGCAGCCGTCGTCGAAGCGGCGAGCCACAGAAGGCCGCCGGCGAGCCACTTCAGTTGCAGCGTTGCGGTTGTGATCACGTCCGTGTGTCGCAATATCGTCATCCCGGCACTCCGTTGCAGACTCAGGCCACAGGTTAATCGCGTGCCCCGTTCCCGCCCATCCCGCGCCGACGGCGGCGATCTGCTGCAGGTCGACCGCAGCGCCATGCGTCCGCTGGCCGAACGTATGCGGCCGGCCAGGCTCGACGAAATGGTCGGCCAGCGTCGTCTGGTCGCCGAAGGCACCGCGCTGCGCACGGCGGTCGAGGCCGGCAAGATTCATTCGATGGTGCTGTGGGGACCGCCGGGTTGCGGCAAGACCACGCTGGCGCTGCTGTTGGCGCATTACGCGGACGCGGAGTTCAAGGCGATCTCGGCGGTGCTGTCGGGCCTGCCCGAAGTGCGCCAGGTGCTGGCCGAAGCCGCGCACCGTTTCGATGGCGGGCGCCGCACGGTGCTGTTCGTCGACGAGGTGCACCGCTTCAACAAGACCCAGCAGGACGCGTTCCTGCCGCACATCGAACGCGGCACGATCGTGTTCGTCGGCGCGACCACCGAGAACCCGTCGTTCGAACTCAACTCCGCGCTGCTGTCGCGCTGCCGCGTGCACGTCATGGAGTCGGTGTCGCCCGACGACATCCTCGAATCGCTGAACCGTGCGCTGGCTGATGCCGAGCGCGGACTGGGCGATCGCGGGTTGCGAATTGCAGAGGATCTGCTGCGGCTGATCGCGGTGGCGGCCGACGGCGATGTGCGACGCGCACTGACGCTGCTGGAGATCGCCGCCGAACTGGCGGGCGAGGGCGGCGAAGTCACCGGCAGTACGATCGAGCAGGTGCTGGCCGATCGCACGCGTCGGTTCGACAAGGGGGGCGAGCAGTTCTACGACCAGATCTCGGCACTGCACAAATGCGTGCGCAGTTCGAATCCCGATGCCGCGCTGTACTGGCTGACGCGGATGCTCGATGGCGGATGCGACCCCGGCTATCTCGCCCGGCGCATGACGCGCATGGCGGTGGAGGATGTCGGTCTGGCCGATCCGCGTGCGCTGCAGATGTCCATCGATGCCTGGGACACGTACGACCGTCTCGGCAGTCCCGAGGGCGAGCTCGCGCTCGCGCAACTGGTGATCTATCTGGCCAGCACCGCGAAATCCAATGCCGGCTACATGGCCTTCAACCAGGCCAAGCGCGACGTGCGCGAGTACGGCACGCAGGACGTGCCGATGCATTTCCGCAATGCGCCGACCAAGCTGATGAAGGAACTCGGCTATGGCACCGGCTACCAGTACGACCACGACACCGAAGGCGGGATCGCGCTCGATCAGACCGCATTTCCGGATGCGATGGGCGAACGGGTCTACTACCAGCCGGTCGCGCGCGGCATGGAGATCAAGCTCAAGGACAAGCTCGACGTCCTGCGCGCCGCACGCGCGGAAGCAATCCGCAAGGCCCGCGAGGCCGGCGACGACTGAGCGTCAGCGGATTTTCTGACGACGCCTGCGGCCCGCGACCGAAACCGCGCGGGCGTTCGCACGATGGTGCAGGCAGTGGCACGCGCGCACGCTCGAGGCGGTTCTTCCATGGAGGGAATGCCGATGCGGATCTGCGCAATCCTGCTGCTGTGCGTCGCGTTTCTGTTCGTCGACTTGCCGGTCGCCGCGCAGTCGGTGCACAAATGCGCCGATGGTCGCGGTGGCCATCGTTACCAGTCCCAGCCTTGCGCCGATGGCGAAAGCCTGCGGGTGTGGACGGCCGAGGTGCAGGATCCGCCGGCAGCGACGGCAACGCAGCGCCCGGCGAAACCGCCGACGCAGCGTCGTGCGGCCGCGTCGACGCGGGACCGTCCAACGCGCGCGACGACGCCTCGACGCGACGACCAGTACGCGCGATGTCTGGCCGCACGCGCCAGTCGCGAAAACGCCTTGCGCAAGCTCGGCACACAGCGCCGCTACGACGATCTGCGTCGGCTGAACGAGCGCGTGTCCGCGGTGTGCAATCACCGCGGACGCGGCTGAAGTGCCGGTCGATCAGGGATTGCAGGGGCGGTTGGTGCCTTCCCATCCGTTCGGCAGGCGACGGATGACCTGACCGCCGGCGCAGCGCTCGCCGGATTCGAGCGGGGTCGAACGGTAGGCCACCAGCTTCGGCGCGGCGGGCGCAGCGACGGCCGGCTTCGGGTATTCGTAGATCACCCGCTCGGGCGAGGGCAGATGGCCGAGCTGGCGGGAAAACGCGCCTGCATCGTCATCGCTGCGGCTGGCATGCAGCCAGGCCGCATTGGATGCGACCAGCAGGGCCAGCAGCACGATCGCCATGGCCTGCCAGGTCGAACGCCGCCAGCGGGCGGGAAACAGGAACACGTTGCGTTGCCGATCCACGATGCGCTCCGGAGTCCAGACAGACCAGATTCGATGCTAGGCGCCGGGTGCGGGGCGGACCACTAGGGGGAACCCTGTAAACGTTTTCCTGTGCATCCAATGAGGGTGCACGCATCGGGCGGCCAAGGGCGCCTGCATGAACCGGTCAGGCACATCGCGTCAACCGCCGCAGGGCAGCAAAGAGGCGTTGAAGGCCAATCCGGGAACCCATGGCGCATCGCGTTTCGAGGGTGTACAAATGTACACCATGAGTGATCTGTCCCCCCAGCGTGCCGCCGTCCTCGAATTCCTGCGCGAGCGCATCGCCGCCGGTGCGCCGCCGAGTCTGGCCGAGATCGCCGTCGCGTTCGGTTTCGCTTCGCGCAATGCCGCGCAGAAACACGTGCAGGCGCTGGTGTCGGCCGGACTCGTGGAATTGCAGGCCGGGCAGAAGCGCGGGCTGCGGCTGCCGGGTCAGGGCGACCGCATGGCCGCGTTGCCGGTGCTCGGACGCGTGGCCGCCGGCGTGCCGATCGGTCCGGACACCGGCAGCGATCGCGTGCTGTGGCTGGACCGCAGCCTGTTCTCGCTGCGTCCGGATTACCTGCTTCGGGTCGAGGGCGATTCGATGATCGACGACGGCATCCTCGAGGGCGATCTCGTCGGCGTGCACCGCAGTCGCGATGCACGCGACGGCCAGACCGTCGTCGCACGACTGGACGATGCCATCACCATCAAGCGGCTCGAACACCGCGAAGGCGGCGTGCGTCTGCTGCCGCGCAATCCCGCGCATGCGCCGATCGTGATCGCTGCCGATGCGGACTTCGCGATCGAAGGCCTGTACTGCGGCCTGGTGCGGCAGGGCTGACGTGGCGCCTGCGCTCCAATCGCTGGAGGCCCTGCTCGCCGCGCGCACGGTGTGGTCGGCCGGGCGCGGTACGCGCTGCGCCGATATCGGCCAGCCGACCGGACATGCCGCGCTCGATGCCGCACTGCCGGGCGGTGGCTGGCCGCCGCGTGCATTGACCGAACTGCTGCTGCCGGCCGATGGCGTCGGCGAAATTTCGCTGCTGTTTCCGGCGCTCTCGCGCATCACCGCCGCCGGCGGGCGCGTGGTGCTGGTCGCGCCGCCGTGCATTCCGTATGCACCGGCGTGGCAGGCGGCGGGCGTGCGGCTGGACGCGCTGGATGTCGTCGAGGCCTCCCCTGCCGATGCGCTGTGGGCCTTCGAGCAGTGCCTGCGCAGCGGCGCCTGCGCGGCGGTGCTGGGCTGGCCCGATACCGGCGATGCGCGGTTGATGCGGCGCCTGCAGGTCGCCGCCGACAGCGGCGATTGCCACGCCTTCGCACTGCGCGACCGGCGCCATGCGGCGAATGCATCGCCGGCCGCGTTGCGGCTGGAATATCTGCCCGAGGTGCAGGCCTGGCAGGTGCGCAAATGCCGCGGCGGGCAGGTGCCGTCGCATCCGTTGCGATTGGCGAGCTGAATGATCCTGCGATGCTCTGGGCCTGTCTTCTCCTGCCGCAACTGGCGCTCGACGCCGTTCTCCGTCGTCTGCCGGATCCCGACGCACCGTTCGCGCTGGTCGAAGGGCCCGCGCAGCTGCGCACGCTGCACAGCGTCAACGACGCGGCCGGCGCGCATGGACTGAAGGCCGGCATGCGCCTGTCGGCCGCGCATGCGCTGCTGGCCGATGTGCGCACGCAACCGCACGATCCGCTGGCCGAATCGACGGCGCATCGCTTTCTGGCCGCCTGGGCGTATCGCCATAGCTCGCTGGTGAGCCAGCAGTGGTCGCGCGCGATCGTGCTCGAAGTGCAGGCGAGCTTCCGCCTGTTCGGGCCGTGGTCGCAGTTCGAACGCACGCTGCGCGAGGAACTGTCGGCGCTGGGTTTCGCACATCGCATCGCGCTCGCGCCGTCGCCGACCGCCGCGCGGGTGCTGGTGGGTCTGCGCGATGGATTCGCGGTCACCGGCGCTGCGGACCTGTCGGCGCTGCTGGATCGCACGCCGGTGCGTCGTGCCGCATTGCCGGGCGATGCCGGCGAACGTCTGTACCGCATGGGCGTACGCACACTCGGCGCATTGCGTGAATTGCCCGGCGCAGGCGTGCAACGCCGGTTCGGCGGGGACGTGCTGGCGCACGTGCGCAGGCTGTATGGCGAGAGCGACGATCCGGTCGCCTGCTACACGCCGCCGGACCGCTTCGACATGCGCGTCGAGCTGGGTTACGAAGTGGAAGCGCATCCGCCGCTGCTGTTTCCGTTGCGGCGCCTGATCAACGACCTGTGCACGTATCTGTCCGCGCGCGATGGTGGCGTGCAGCGTTTCGTGATCGGGCTGGAGCATGAAGAAGGCAGTACCGATGTCGAGGTCGGCCTGCTCGCGCCCGAGCGCACGTCGACGATGCTGTTCGAACTCGCGCGCAACCGGCTCGAACGCACCGAAATCGCCAGGCCCGTCGTCGCGATGCGCCTGCTCGCGCGCGAGCTGCCGCCGTTCGTGCCGGCCGCGCGCGATCTGTTCGATACGCGGCCGCAGCAGGCGCTCGACTGGCCGCATCTGCGCGAACGTCTGCGCGCGCGGCTCGGCGACGATGCGGTCTATCGCGTGACACCAGCCGGCGATCCGCGCCCCGAACGCGCATGGTCGCGCCGCATCGGCGATGGCGGTGGCGCGATTGCGGATGCGCCTGCGCGTCCGCCGCGTCCGGCCTGGCTGCTGCCGCAACCTGTACCGCTGCACGATGCCGGCCTGCGTATCGTGTCCGGGCCGGAGCGTCTGGAAAGCGGCTGGTGGGACGATGCCGATGCGCGCCGCGATTACTACGTCGTGGAAACCCGCGAGGGCCAGCGCGGCTGGGCCTTCGTGCCGCCGGGCCGCTTCGACGGCTGGATGCTGCACGGCTGGTTCGCATGAGCTGGGACGATGCGATCGACGGCGTCGACCGCGACACGCCGGGCAGCCATGTGCCGCGTGCGCTGCGCGTGGCCGGGCGTCTGCGTGCGGCCGCGAACGACGACGTCGCCCACGACACCCGCGACGATCTGCCGGCATACGCAGAGTTGCACTGCCTGTCGGATTTCTCGTTCCTGCGCGGCGCGTCCAGCGCGGAGCAATTGTTCGCGCGCGCCGTGCACTGCGGCTACAGCGCGCTCGCGATCACCGACGAATGCTCGCTCGCCGGCATCGTGCGCGGGCTGGAGGCGTCGGAGGAAACCGGACTCAAGCTGATCGTCGGCAGCGAGTTCCGGCTCATCGACGACACGCGTTTCGTGCTGCTGGTCGAAACCCGCGCGGGCTATGCGCAGCTGTGTGCGCTGATCACGCGCGGCCGCCGCGCGGGCACCAAGGGCCAGTACCGGCTCTCGCGCGCGGATGTCGAAGCCGAATTCCGCGGGACAACACCCGGGGTTTTCGCCGTGTGGTTGCCGGGTGCGACACCCGAAACGGGGCAGGGTGCGTGGCTGCGCGAGGTGTTCCCGGACCGGACCCATCTGGCGGTGGAACTGCACCGCGAACGTGACGATGCCGAGCGTCTCGCCGCGTTGCTGGCACTGTCGCGCACGCTCGGCATCCCTGCTGTCGCCAGTGGCGACGTGCACATGGCGACGCGACGCGAACGCATCCTGCAGGACACGCTGACCGCGATCCGCCACACCACACCGATCGCCGACTGCGGCGAACATCTGTTCCGCAATGGCGAACGGCATCTGCGTTCGCGGCGCGCGCTCGGCAACATCTACGGCGCCGACCTGATGCAGGCCGCTGTCGATCTCGCGGCGCGGTGCAGCTTCGGCATGCGCGAACTGCATTACGACTATCCGGTCGAGCTGGTGCCCGAAGGACATACGCCGACGACGTGGTTGCGTCATCTGACGGAAGAGGGCATCCGCGTCCGCTGGCCGGACGGGCCCACCCCCAAGGTCCGCGAGCTGATCGATTTCGAGCTTGCACTGATCGCGAAGCTGAAGTACGAGGCGTTCTTCCTAACGGTCGCCGACATCGTCCGCTTCGCCCGAGGCGAGGGCATCCTGTGCCAGGGCCGTGGCTCGTCGGCGAATTCCGCGGTCTGCTACGCGCTCGCCATCACCGCGGTGAATCCGGACGACACCCGCCTGCTGATGGCGCGCTTCCTGTCGGAGAACCGCAACGAGCCGCCCGACATCGACGTCGACTTCGAACACGAACGGCGCGAAGAGGTCATCCAGTACGTCTACGCAAAGTACGGCCGCGAACGCGCCGCGCTGGCGGCGACGGTTATCGCCTACCGCGGCAAGAGCGCCGTGCGCGATGTCGCCAAGGCTTTCGGTCTGCCGCCGGACCAGATCGCATTGCTCGCCAATTGCTATGGCTGGGGCAATGGCGAGGCGCCGATGGAACAGCGCATCAGCGAGGCAGGGTTCGATCTCGACAATCCGCTGATCGGCAAGATTCTCGTCATCACCGAGATGTTGCGCGACCACCCGCGGCATCTGTCGCAGCACGTCGGCGGTTTCGTGATCTCCAACGAACCGCTGTCGCATCTGGTGCCGGTCGAGAATGCGGCGATGGACAACCGCACGATCATCCAGTGGGACAAGGACGATCTGGAGACCATGCAGCTGCTGAAGGTCGATTGTCTCGCGCTCGGCATGCTGACCTGCATCCGCAAGGCGCTGGATCTGGTGCGCGGCCAGCGCGGACGCGATTTCGAGATCGCGAACCTCCCGCGCGAGGATGCGCAGACCTACGCGATGATCCAGATCGCCGACACCGTCGGCGTGTTCCAGATCGAATCCCGCGCGCAGATGGCGATGCTGCCGCGGCTCAAGCCGAAAGAGTTCTACGACCTCGTGGTCGAAGTCGCGATCGTGCGGCCGGGTCCGATCCAGGGCGACATGGTGCATCCGTATCTGCGACGCCGGCAGGGACACGAGCTGGTGACGTATCCGTCCGAAGGCGTGCGCGAGATCCTCGGGCCGACGCTCGGCGTGCCGCTGTTCCAGGAGCAGGTCATGGAGCTGGTGATCCACGCCGGCTACAACGCCGACGAGGCCGATGGCCTGCGTCGTTCGATGGCGGCCTGGCGTCGCGGCGGCGACATGGAGCCGCACCGCCTGCGGATCCGCGGGTTGATGGAAGACAAGGGCTACGCGTCAGAGTTCATCGACCAGATCTTCGACCAGATCAAAGGCTTCGGCTCCTACGGCTTTCCGCAGAGCCACGCCGCCTCGTTCGCGAAGCTCGTCTACGCCAGTTGCTGGCTCAAGCGGCACGAGCCGGCGGCCTTCGCCTGCGGCCTGCTCAATGCGCAACCGATGGGGTTCTATTCGCCGAGCCAGATCGTGCAGGACGCACGTCGCGGCAGTCCGCATCGCGCGGCGGTGGAGGTGCTGCCGGTCGATGTGATGGTCAGCGATCGCGATTGCACGCTGGTCGGCGGACGTCCGTGGCGCAGTTACGCCGATCCCGGCGCGCAGCCGGACATCCGGCTCGGCCTGCGTCTGGTCGCCGGCTTGTCGGACACCATGGCCGACGCGATCGTCGCTGCACGCGCGCGCCGGCCGTTTTCCAGCGTCCAGGATCTGTGCCTGCGCGCCGGCCTCGACGAGAAGGCGCGCAGCGTGCTCGCCGAGTCCGGTGCGCTCGCCTCGCTGGCCGGGCATCGCAACGCGGCGCGTTGGGCGGTCTCGGGCATCGAGCGGCAACGGCCGCTGCTGCCGGGCAGTCCCGACGAAGACGTGGTCGAACTCCCGGAGCCGCGTGCGGGCGAGGAGATCCTGTCCGACTACCGCAGCACCGGCCTGACGCTGGGCCAGCACCCGATGGCCCTGCTGCGTGCGCAGATGGCCGAGCGCCGGATCATCGGCCTGCGCGATCTGCAGCAGCGCCGGCACGGCAGTGGGGTGCACGTCGCGGGCCTCGTGACCCAACGCCAGCGACCGGCGACGGCCAAGGGCACGATCTTCGTCACGCTGGAAGACGAGACCGGAATGATCAACGTGATCGTCTGGCCGCACCTCGCGTTGCGGCGTCGGCGTGCGTTGCTGGAGTCGCGGCTGCTCGCGGTGCGCGGTCGCTGGGAACGCGTGGACGGCGTCGCCCATCTGATCGCCGGCGACCTGCAGGACCTCAGCGGCATGCTCGGCGGCATGCAGCTGCCGTCGCGGGATTTCCACTGAGACGCACGCCGGGGATTGGTCTGCTAATTGTTATGTTGTAACTTTCACGACTATCTTTTGCATCGCACGCAACAGGATTTCGATGTCGCTGTATCACCGGATCGCCGAACTCCAAGGCGATCGCCCATGGGGCGCCATGCTCGACGCCGGCACCGGCCGCAACTCGATGCGCTGGATGCTGTCGCTGGACACCGACCGCTGGACTGCCGTCACCGGGGCAGCGTCGATGGCGCGGCAGACGGAAACCGAAATCGGTGCGCGCAGACGGGACATGGACCGTCTGATCGTCGGCAACTGGCTCGATCCTGCGCTGCTCGCGGGCGAGCACTACGACACCGTACTCGCCGACTATCTGCTCGGTGCGATCGAAGGCTTCGCGCCGTATTGGCAGGAGCAGTTGTTCGCGCGTTTGCGCGGACTGGTCACGCCTGGCGGCCGGCTGTACGTCGTCGGTCTCGAACCCTACGTGCCGCAAAATCCCGATGCGCTCGATGCGGCCGGCAGTCTGGTCACGCGGATCGGGCGTCTGCGCGATGCCTGTCTGCTGTTGGCCGGCGATCGGCCGTATCGCGAGTATCCGGCCGACTGGACGCTGCGGCAGATCGAACGTGCGGGCTTCCGCATGCTGCATGCCGAACAGGTGCCGATCCGGTTCGGCACCCGCTTCGTCGACGGCCAGCTCGACATGTGCGGGCGCGTGCTGGAACGCGTGGCGGATCGGCCGTTGGCGGCTGCGCTGCACGCCCATGCCGACGCCTTGCGCATGGAGGCACATCTGCGGATCGCCGAGGACGGTGGTCTGCGGACCGGCCACGATTATGTGATCGCGGCGGAGGCGGTTTGAGGGTTTCGGCCGGGTGCCTCGAGCGTGCCGGGGCGCCCCCCCCCCCCCCGGGGCGGCGCCCCCCCCCCCCGGGGGGGGTGGGGCGGGGGGCCGGCGGCGGGCCGCCCCCCCCCGGCCGGGGGGCGCGCGCCCACCTCTCCCGGAGGGAGAGGTGCGTGGATCGCACGAACGTGGAGTGCGGGATCAAGTCGCGCAACGGATCGAAGCACGACGATCGACTCGATCATCATTGAGCCGGTGATGCCGCCTCAGCGCGGCATCGGATCGGTCGGCTCGTCTACCGGCGGCGTGCGCTCGCCGCGCACGCGCATCGCGTTGCGCTTGGCCCACAGGTTGAGCATTTCGACCGCGGCCGAGAAGCCCATCGAGCCGTAGATGTAGCCCTTCGGAATGTGCAGGCCGAACCCGTCGAGCAGCAGGTAGATGCCGATCAGCACGATGAAGGTCAGCGCCAGCATCTTCACCGTCGGATTCGCGTCGATGAACTTGCCCAGCGGCTGCGCCGCCAGCAGCATCACCGCGACCGCCAGCAGGATCGCGCAGACCATCACCGGCACGTAGTCGCCGGCCATGCCGACGGCGGCGATCACCGAGTCCAGCGAGAACACGATGTCGATGACCGCGATCTGCGCGATCACCGCGCCGAACGAGGCCGTCGCCTTGCCGACCGTGCCGTGCGCTTCGCCGTCCTCGCCCTTGAGCTGCTCGCGGATCTCCATCGCGCCCTTCACGATCAGGAACAGACCGCCGAGGATCAGCACCAGATCGCGCACCGAGATGCCGCGGCCGAACAGTTCGAACAAAGGTTCGGTCAGCCCGGCCAGCCAGGCCAGCATCAGCAGCAGGCCGATACGCGTGATGCACGCCACCGCGATACCGAACTTGCGCGCGAACTCGCGCTGCTCGACCGGCAGCTTCGACACCGCGATCGAGATGAAGACCAGGTTGTCGATGCCGAGCACGATCTCGATCGCACTGAGCGTGATCAGCAGGATCCAGACCTGCGGGTCGGTAATCAATTCCATCATCGGTGACACGTCCTCAGTGGGGTTCTAGGCAGCGCGGGGGCGATCAGGCGCGCATCGGAGCACGCAGGATCTGACGCCGGCGTGTGGATCAGATGGCACCGGAGGTGGGCAACGGGGCGGGCACGTTGAGCTGGCCGCCCGAAGCGACGTAGGCGGCGAGCGCCTGGCCCTGGCTCAGCAGATGCTGTTCCATCGTGCGGCCGGCGGCCTCCGCGTCGCGCCTGCGGAAGCAGTCCATCAGGGCGCGGTGTTCGGACAGCGACTGCGCCGTGCGGCCGGGGGTCAGCAACTGCCGGCCGCGGTGCATCTTCAGGATCCGGTGCAGGTCGTGGGTGATGCGGATCAGCCACGGGTTGCCGGCGTAGCGCTGCACGGTCTCGTGGATGACGTAGTTGTTGCGGTAGTACTCGGCGATGTTGCCGGTCTCGACCGCGGATTCCATCGCCGCGTGCAGACTTTCCAGCAGCGCCAGCCCAGCGTCGTCGATGTTGCGCACCGCCTCGTGCGCGCAACGGCCTTCGAGCATCGCCATCACCGGGAACAGCTGGTTGAGATCCTCCAGCGTCAGCCGGGTCACGCGGCTGCCACGGCCCGCGTCGATCTGCACCAGGCCTTCGGCGGCCAGAAGTTTGAGCGCTTCGCGCAGCGGCGTGCGGCTGATGCCGAGGCGCTCGCACAGCTCCGGCTCGTCGATCCATTCGCCCGGCGGCAGCTGATAGTCGTAGATCAGCTCGCGTACCTGCTCGGCGACTTCCTCGTAGAGCGGCGCACGCTTGCGCGTGGGTGTGGAGCCGATGGCCATGGTCTGAGCGGAAATCCAGGACGGTGCAGTGTATCGGGGTTGGTGTGCGGACGACCCGGCCTGCCGCGGAGGGGCGACAGGCCGGGCGCCGCGTGGAACAGGCTTACATCCAGCCCGGCACGACGAACAGCAGCCAGGCCAGCAGCGGCGCGAATGCGACCACGAGTCCGCTGTAGATCAGGAACCGGCGGAACAGCGCTTCGCGCTCTTCCTTCGCGGCCGAGGCCACGACCAGCGCACCGTTGGTCGAAAATGGGCTGACATCGACGACCGTCGAGGACACCGCGAGCGCGCAGATCACCCCGGCCGCGCTCAGATGGCCCTGCATCAGGAACGGCACGGCCAGCGGAATCGTCGCGCCCAGCACCGCAGCGGACGAGGCGAACGCCGACACGATGCCGCCGACGTAGCAGACCAGCAGCGCGCCCAGCAGCGGAATGCCGATGCTCGACACGCCATGGCCGACGAAATCCACCGCGCCCGCGTTCTGCAGCACACCGATGTAGGTCACCACGCCCGAGATCAGCAGCACCGTCGACCAGCTGATGCCGTCGACCGCGCCCTTCTGGCTGTTGGGCGAGAGCAGGGCGAGCACCACGGCCACCGTGATCGACACGAGACCGACGTTGAGGTCGTAGATCAGCGCACCGACGCCGAGACCGGCCAGACCGATCAGGGTGAACAGCCGCTCGCGGGTCATGCCGACCGCTTCGAGCGCATCGGGATCGTTCGACAGCGTGCCGCCGCCGGCCGACAGCAATGCGCCGTGGCCTTCGATCGCGAACTGGCGCGACGAGGCCTGCGGGCCGCCAGCAACCGCGAACTCGCCGCCGCCTGCCGTCGCCGCCATCGTCACCGAGCCGCGGCGCAGCAGCGAGATGCCACCGAAGGCGAAGAAGCAGATCACGCCCATCATCAGGTTGAAGCCGAGGCTGGTCAGGAACACCGCCATCTCGGTGACCTCGAGTCCCGCCTTCTGCACGACGCCGTTGGTGATGCTGCCGTAGACGCTGATCGGCGAGAAACCGCCGGCCTGCGCGCCGTGGATCACCAGCAGACCCATCATCAGCGGATTGATCTTGTACTGCTTGGCGAAGCGCAGCGCGACCGGACCGATGATCGCGACCGCCGCCGGGCCCAGTGCACCGAATGCGGTGAGCACCGCGGTGACGACGAACATCACCCACGGAATGGCGACGATGCGTCCGCGCACCGCGCGCACGGCCCAGTGCACCAGCAGATCGATCGTGCCGTTCTTCTGCGCGATGGCGAACAGATACGTGATGCCGACGAGGGTGAGGAACAGATCGCCCGGAAAACCGGCGAGCACCTCCTTGCCTTCCATGCCGACGAAGAGGCCGCCGATGATGAAGGCGAGCGCGAACGCGACCGCGCCCATGTTGATGGGCAATGCGGTGGCGACGATGAACATGATCACCAGACCGATGATCGTTGCGATTTGTGGACTCATGCGCCCTCCCAGACACCTGACTCGGCTACATCACGGATGGAAGCCCGCCATCCCGGGTCAACGCTCCTAATTGCGGTGCCGCACCCTCATTGCATCCGGCCCAGCGCGGCGTGCACCCAATCGGCGGCACCGTCCAGACTCCGGAATTCTTCGATCGCACGGACTTCGCAACACGGATACGCGGACGCGACCATGCGCGCGAGCGCGTTGCCCGGGCCCAGTTGCAGGAACACGCGCGCGCCGCGTTCAAACGCCTGGCGCATGACCTGCGTCCATTCGACGGTCTGCGCGAGTTGCAGCGACAGCGTGCGTTCGACGGTGGCGCGATCGCGCACGGGGCGCGCGTCGATGCCGGCGAGGATCGGCAGCGTCGGCGCCTGGATCGACGTGTCGGCGAGTACCTGTGCGAATCCGCGCGCAGCGTCTGACAGCAGCGGCGTATGCGCCGGCACGTGGACCGGCAGCGGACGCACCTCGGCGCCGCGCGCGGTCGCGACATCGGCCAGGGTCTGCAGTGCATCGAGGCGACCGCCGACGATGAAGTGATCGGCGCCGTTGGCGATGGCGATGTACACGTCGTGCGCGGCGCACAGGGCCTGCAGCGGTTCGCGTTCCAGACCAAGGACGGCCTGCATGCCGGAATCCGGCGGGCTTGCCTCGTCCATCAGCCCTGCGCGCTGCGTCGAAAGCGTGAGGCAGGTCGCGGCATCGAAGCTGCCGGCGATCGCGTGCGCGGCGAGCTCGCCAATGCTGTAGCCGGCGACCAGCAGCGGCGTCGGCACACGATCGCGCAGGCTCTGCCAGTGGGCGAGGCTGGCCGCGCACAACAGCGGCTGCGCGTTGGCGTTGTCGAAGCGGTCGTCGGCTGCAGCGGCGCTGTCTGGGGTGCGGCCGAGCACATCCGCAGCCGCGTCGAGAATCGACTGCGCGGTGGCTACGTTACGCACGCGATCGAACATCGCGGCGTGCTGCGCGCCCTGACCGGGGCAGAGCAGGGCGAGGCTCATCCGGCCTCCTGCTGCAGCAGAAACCAGCTGCAGGCCAGCAGGTCGGCGCTGCCGCCGGGGCTGAGCCGGCGCGCGACGAATGCGTTGCAGAGCGTCTGCAGACGCGCGCGCCAAGCGGGCGCGAACGCGCCGCCGTCATCGATGAATCCGCCTGCCTGTTCGCGCGCCCAGCGCAGGCCCTCGGCGCCGCCACGATGCAGCAGATTGAGATCGTCGACGTGGGCGACGAGCTGCATCAGCGTGTGGCACAGCGCTGCTTCCCGCGATAGACCGGCGCCCAGTGCATGACGCAACGTCGGCAGCGCGAGCGTGCGCAGGACCGGATAGCCGGCCGCCGCCTGTTCGCGGACCCCGGCGACACGATGGCGCGCACGTGCGCGCTGGCCGGGGCTGTCCGGATCGAGCGGCGCGGTATCGAGCGCATGCGCCCATTGCCGCACGCCATCGCAGACCTGTTCGCCGGTCGGTGTCGTGCCGGATGTCTGACGATGCGACGCAGCGGATGCGACGAGCAGTCCAAGACTGAAGATCGCGCCGCGATGCGTATTGACGCCGCCGGTCGCGCGCAGCATCGCGGTCTCGGCCGCGATGCCGTGCTGCCGGAGCACCTCGAAATCATCGCCGCGTGCACCTGCGGACGCCACCGCGCGGAAGTAATGCCGCAGCGCGAACAGGCTGCGCAAGAACGTGCCGGAGTCCATGTCGTCGTGGCTGCCGGTATTGAACGGCGTGACCAGTCCCGGTTTCAGATCGCAGGCGAGCTCGGCATGCAGGCTGGCGATCGCAAGCCTGCCCAGACGTGCGCTGTCGATGTCGACGCGGGGCAGGGAGACGCTGCGCGCGACGGCGTTCATGCGGCCACGTCCTGCGCGGTGAACAGGCGCTCGCGATGTTCCAGCATCGCCCCGTCGATGCGCTTGACCAGCACCTGGCGCGTTCCGCCGGCGTATTCCCGCCAGTGCACGGCGCCGCCATCGGCCAGACACAGCTCGCCGTCGACGCGCTTGCCGGTTTTCGATTCCCAGGCCAGCAGACGTGCGACGAGTGCATCGGCCTGCGCGGCGTCGTCCACCGTCCACAGCAGATCGATGTCAGAGCATGCATGAACGTACGGCAGACCGGTCAGCGCCTGCCAGGCGAACGCGCCGAACACGCGTGCCGGCCGGAGGGTGTCGAGTGCGGTCAGCGCATCGCGCCAGTCGTCCGGCAGGTTCGCATCGAGGCGCGTAATGACATCGCGCAAGGTCAGTGGCGACTGGTGACAGACCACATGCTGCAACGGCACGCGCAGCGAGACGCGCTGCTTGCCCTCGTCAGGCGGCAGCGGCACGCCAAGGCGCAAACGAGGGTCGGGATCGCTCGCGGTGCGTCGTGCGATGACCGCGGGAAATCCGCGCGCGAACCACGCCGTCAGCCGCGATTCGTGTGCGGCCTCGTCGACCTGCCAGTCGGCGTCCGCCGACAGCCAGACCAGCGTGTGGCGGGCGAGCCGCTCAGGCATTGGCTTTGGCCACCGCGGCTGCCACGCGGGCCGAGAGCGTGCGCCCGCCACGTTCGGCGCCGAGCGTCGCGCGGCGATCGCCGTCGGCCGGTGTGCGCAAGGCCTGCAGCAGCGCCTGCGCGAGATCGCCGTCCCATACCGACTGCACCGCGCCCATCGCCACGTAGTTCTCGACGCCGGGCGCGAACACCGGCGAGGTACGGCTCAGTGCCTGAAGTTTTTCCAGTGGCTGTTTGGTCACGCGCGCCATCGCGCGCAGATCCATGACGCGCACCTGCGCATCGGGCAGGGCGTGGATGTGATCGGCCATCAGCCCGAACGACAGGAAGCCGCCGCTGACCGATTCGCCGTAGACCAGGGTTACCAGCGTCGCGCCGCGTCGCCGCGCGAGATCCAGCGTCTGCGCCAGGTGTGCGAAGTAGCCGTTGATGCCCAGTAGTTCATCGCGGCGGGCTAGGCGCTGGCCGGCGGTGTCGACCAGCATCACGATCGGTCGCTGCGGATGCGAGGCGGTGCTGGCGAGTACGGTGTCGGCGAGCGCCAATGCGTGATCCACACCGACTTCGATCTTGTCGGTCGTGCCGATGACGGTGACCTCGCCGTCTTCGGTGGTCGCGCTGCCGGTGAGCACGGAATCGTTGATGTCGATCGCATGATCGAGTGGAAACAGCGCGTCGAGCAGGGTGTCGAGCGGCGCGGTCATGGCAGGCTCCGGTTCGCGGTAGCGGCGAGGAAGGCGTCGGTCTCGAGCAGCGGCAGGCGGTCCGGATCGGCGATGCCCTGCAGCGTCCAGATCTCCAGCCCGTCGCGGCAGTCGCCCCAGGCCTGCGCGCGTGCTGCCAGCGCAGTCTGGCGTGCCTGCAATGCGGCGAGGGCATCGTCGGTGTCGATGCTGGCCGTGTCCGGCTGCAGCGCATCGAACGCCGCCTGCGCGAAGGCCTCGATCGCATCGGGCACCAGACCCTGCGCCTGATCGATCAGATAGCGGTGCTTGCCGCCGGTGACGCGCCAGACCAGGGCGCGATCGCGCGAATCGAATTCCTCCACGCCGCGCACCGTCTCGATCACTTCCGGACCGGACAGCGACAGCCGGCCTTCCTCGGACATGATCACCGTCGTGCAGCAGCGGGCGACGATGCCCATGCCGCCGAATGCGCCGTTGCCACTGCCGATCAGGGCGACCACCGGCACGCCGGCCGCACGCGCGGCGAGGGTGGCACGCATGATTTCGGAAATCGCGATCAGCCCCGCGTTGGCTTCGTGCAGACGCACGCCGCCGGTATCGAGCAGCAGTAGCACGCCGTCCGGCTTCTCCGCGGCAGCGCGACGCAGCAGGCCGGTGAGCTTCGCGCCATGCACTTCGCCGACGCCGCCACCCATGAACTCACCCTGCTGCGCGGCGACCAGCACGGACTTGCCGCGCAAGCGGCCCGCACCGACGACGATGCCGTCATCGAAGGCCGCCGGCTGATCGAGCTGCGCGAGATGCGGACTCATCGCGCGATGCGTCGGCCCGAGAAACTCGACGAACGAATCCGCATCGAGCAGGCCGGCGATGCGCTCGCGTGCGTCGGCCTCGTAGAAGCTGTGTCGGCGCGTGAGGCTCATGCGCGGCTCCCGGCATGCAGGGTTTCGACCGCCTGGTCGAGGCGCAGGCTCACGACGGCAGGCGTGGCGCCGGCATCGTTGATCGACACGCGCACGTCGCGCAGCGGATGGCGCTGGGCGAAGTCGGCGATCACCGCCTGCCAGATCGTGCCGAAGCCTTGCGCCGCGGTGACGATGCGCACGGTCAATTGCCCATCCTGCGTGGCGGGTTCCAGCAGCACTTCGAGATTGCCCGAGGCCAGCACGCCGACCAGTACCGCATCGCCGGCGAAGCGCACGGATGTCGTGCCATCGAATCGATAATCGAGGGTTTCCATCGCAGGCCCTTACCAGTTGCGGAAGCGTTTGGGCGGGTTGTACAGGCCGCCGGACCAGCGCACGAGATCCTTGACCGAGCGCGCGGCCAGCAGGTCGCGGCTGGCATCGCGCACATTGATGCCGAGGTCTTCGGGACGGCGGATCACGCCGCGGTCGCGCAGGTTCTCGACCATCGCGCGATCACGCCCGAGACCCACGGCCGTGTAGCCGGCGACGCCGCGGATCGCCTGTTCGCGCTCCTCCGGCGTACGGCACAGCAGCAGGTTGGCGATGCCTTCCTCGGTCAGCACGTGGCTGACGTCGTCGCCGTAGATCATCACCGGCGGCAGCGGCATCGACGCACGTTCGGCGAGTTCCCAGGCATCGAGGCGTTCGACGAACGCTGGGGCCATGTGTTCGCGGAAGGTCTCGACCATCTGCACGACGAGCTTGCGGCCGCGCGGCATGTCGCCGGGACGTGCGGCCTGTTGGCCAGCCTTGAGCCAGGCCTCGCTGGCGTGGCGGCGGCCGCGCGCGTCCGAGCCCATGTTGGGCGCGCCGCCGAAGCCGGCGATGCGATCGCGCGTCGCGGTCGAACTGTTGCCCTGCAGATCGACCTGCAGCGTCGAGCCGATGAACATGTCGCAGGCATAGAGGCCGGCGGTCTGCGAGAACGCGCGGTTCGAACGCATCGAACCATCGGCGCCGGTGAAGAACACATCCCCGCGTGCGGCGATGTACTGCTCCATGCCCAGCTCCGAACCGAAGGAATGCACGGATTTGACAAAGCCCGATTCGATCGCCGGAATCAGCGCCGGATGCGGATTGAGCGCCCAGTGCTGGCAGATCCTGCCCTTGAGGCCCAGCGATTCTGCGTAGGTCGGCAGCAACAGTTCGATCGCCGCGGTGTCGAAGCCGATGCCGTGATTGAGCCGGTTGACGCCGTACTCGGCGTAGATGCCCTTGATGGCCATCATCGCCATCAGCACCTGGATTTCGGAGATCTGTGCGGGGTCGCGGGTGAACAGCGGCTCGATGTGGTTCGGCTTCGGCGCCTGCACCACGAAATTGACCCAGTCACCGGGAATGTCGACGCGGGGGAGGGTGTCGACGATCTCGTTGACCTGGGCGATCACGATGCCGCCGCCGAACGCGGTGGCTTCGACGATCACCGGTGTGTCTTCGGTGTTCGGGCCGGTGTAGAGATTGCCGTGGCGATCCGCTGCCTGCGCGGCGACCAGTGCGACGCCCGGCGTGAGATCGATGAAGTAGCGGCCGAACAGTTCCAGATAGGTGTGGATCGCGCCGATCTGGATGCGGCCTTCGGCGACCAGGTTCGCCAGCCGTACCGCCTGCGGGCCGGAGAAGGAGAAATCGAGCTTCGATGCGATGCCGCGTTCGAAGACATCGAGGTGCGAGGGCAGCGACAGCACCGACTGCACCATGTGCAGATCGTGGATGCGGGCGGGGTCGAGATCGGCGAGCGACCGGGCGAGGAAATCCGCCTGCTTCTGGTTGTTGCCCTCCAGGCAGACCTTGTCGCCCGGTTCGAGGATCGCGTGCAGCAGATGCCCGATATCGGCCGCGGCGACCTCGTGTCCGGTCGTCCACTCGGACCCCCGCTCCAGACGGGTGCGGCGGCTGCGTTCGCGGTGGTCCCAGCTGGGCTGCGCCATGGCTGTCTCTCGTGATGATGTATTAATTACTCCATAATTACGAAGGAGGCGCAACCTTGCGGCGCAGCATTCCGACGTGCGGGAGGTGCGCATTCAACGATACGTCGGCAATCGGTGTGCGCGCTGGCGGCTGTCGTCGCGGGCGCCATGCGGACTGCCCGCGTTGCAGCGCCGGAGGCTCCGCCATGCGGCCGGATTCGGAATTGCGGCCTTAGGCAGCGCGCGGCCGGGTCCGCGGCAGCAGCGCGGTGGCCAGGCCGAGCAGCGGCAGGAACGCGGTGACCTGGTAGACCCAGACGATGCCGCGCGCATCTGCGAGCTGACCGAGTGCGGCCGCGCCGATGCCGCCGATGCCGAACATCAGGCCGAACATCAGGCCCGAGATCATGCCGACGCGGCCGGGCACGGCTTCCTGTGCGTAGACGACCAGCGCGGCGAAGGCCGAGGACATCACCAGACCGATGAGCACCGCGAGCACCGCCGTCATCGCCAGACCGACGTGGGGCAGGGCGAGCGCGAACGGCGCGACGCCCAGGAAGGAAATCCAGATCACCGCCTTGCGGCCGATGCGATCGCCGATCGGACCACCCGCGAACGTGCCCAGCGCGATCGCGCCGAGGAACAGGAACAGATAGACCTGGCTCTGTTGCACGCTCACGCCGAAGCGCTGGATCAGATAGAAGGTGAAGTAGTTGGTGAACGAGGCGATGTAGACGAACTTCGCGAACATCAGCACCGACACCACCGCGATCGCCTGCACGATCTTGCCGCGCGGCAGCCCCGTGCCGCGGGTGACCGCCAGACGCGTCAGGCGCGCCTGGCCATGCAGCACCGTCCATTTCGTCAGCCGCAGCAGCACGAACACGGCGAGCGCTGCGACCAGCAGAAACCACGCAATGGCAGACTGGCCGTGCGGAATCACGATCGCCGCGGCCAGCAAGGGACCGATTGCCGAGCCGGTATTGCCGCCGACCTGGAATGTCGACTGCGCCGTGCCGAAGCGTCCGCCCGAACCCATTCGCGCCACGCGCGAGGCTTCGGGGTGGAAGGTCGCCGAGCCCACACCGACGATCGCCGCAGCGACGAGCAGCATCGAATAGCTGTGCGCCATCGCCAGCACCGCGATGCCCACGAACGTCACCGCCATGCCGGACGGCAGCAGCCAGGGCAGGGGGCGCTTGTCGGTGTACAGACCGATCCACGGCTGCAGCAGCGACGCGGTGATCTGGTAGACCAGCGCGATCACGCCGATCTGGCCGAAGTCCAGATCGAAATCGCCTTTCAGCATCGGGAAGATCGCCGGCAGCATCGCCTGGATCAGATCGTTGAGCAGATGCGCGAACGCCGCCGCACCGACGACGCGGATCGCGAAGCCCTGGGGCGGGGCGGAGAGGTCGGCTGCGGGCGCAGCCGAGGCTTCAGGGCGGTGTACGGGATCGGACATCGGAATGCGATGGCGTTCCGGCGTGGCGCGGCGGCGTGCGTCAGCAGACATCCGCTGAGCATCGCGGCCGGGCGACTGCGCCGGATGCGCGGGTCATGTGGGGGCTGCAGATTAGAGCCTTGCGCAGCGCCTGTCTTGCGCGGCGGCGACACGGTCTGTCGCGTTCTGGATGTCGACGGTGCATGGGATCGGGTCGGACCGCCGCGAAGTGCGTGATCACCGGCGGTGCAGGGTGATGCCCGCGTGTCCATGCGACCGGCGTCGCCGCTCGACAAACGTGTGCGTCTCCTTAGAATCCGGCGTTCAGGGGATGGAGTTTCAACGAATGGATTCGATGTCGAAGCGGCTTGCGCTGCTCGTCGTGCTGGCGTGGTCCGTCCCGGCAGCCGCACAGCACGTGTACAAATGCGTCAACTGGCAGGGCGCGGTGACCTACCAGTCCGAGCGTTGCAGTGATCGCGACCGGATCGATCGCGTGTACGACACGAACCGCGAGATCGAGGTCGATGGTCGGGTCGTCCGCAACTTCGTGCCCAGCACGGCTGCAAACGATCCCGGACTGTCGCGGCGCTACGGCAGCCCGCAGAACGCCGATGGCAGTTACAAGTCGGATGCGCTGTGCGGTGTCGTGACCGCAGCGACCCATGGCCACCGGCGTTACCGGAACATCGAAACACTCGCGGGGGATGCGCGGCTGCGTTCCGCGCATTGCAATCACACGCGCGGTCCGGGCGGCTGAAAGTCCGCGAAGTCGATATGCTCGCTCGCAACAGGTGCAGCCGTGGAGCGATCCAGCCTTCGTCCATCGAACGCCGATGTCCGGAGCTGGATCGGGACTGACGCGCGGGCAGTGGACGGACGCCTTCAATCGTGTCGTGCCGCGAGACGGCAACTGTGCGGATGCCGCGTCAGTCCGGTTTTACCTGCACGACGACCTTGCCCCTCGCGCGGCCCTTGCCCAGGTGGACGAGGGCCGCGTGCGCCTGGTCGAACGGGAATACCCGGTCGATCACGGGCCGGATCCGGCCGGATTCGAGCAGCGCGGCGATCTCCGCAAGTTGCGCGCCGTCCGGGCGCACGAACAGAAACGAGTAGGCGAGCCCACGCTGCTTCGCGAGGCGCCGGATCTTCCGGCTCATCCATCCGAACACCAGCGCCAGCAGGCCATTGAGCTTGCGCGCACGGGCGAACGCCGGGTCGAGCGGCCCGACCAGCGAAACGATGCGGCCGCCGGGTTTGAGGATGCCGACGGACTGTTCGATCACGTCGCCACGCAGCGTGCCGAGTACGACGTCGTAGTCGCGCAGCACCGTGTCGAACGTGTCCTGCATGTAATCGACGACTTCATCCGCGCCCAGATCACGTACCAGCGTCACGTTGATGGTGCTGGTGGTCGTGCCGACGTGTGCGCCCAGATGCTTCGCCAGCTGGATCGCGAACGTGCCGATGCCGCCAGACCCGGCAGGCACGAACACCTTCTCGCCAGGTTCCAGATTCGCCCGCTCGCGCAGTGCCTGCCAGGCGGTCAGGCCGACCATCGGGATCGACGCGGCCTGCACGAAATCGAGATTGGCCGGCTTGTGGGCGGCGACGCGCTCGGGCACCGCTGCGAACTCCGCAAGTGACCCCTACCCAGATCGAACAGACTCGCGTAAACCGCATCGCCCGGCTTGAAGCGCGTCACGTTCCGGCCGACCTCGACCACGATGCCCGACAGATCGCTGCCCAGCGTCGCCGGCAGATCGAACTTCAACACGGCCTTGAAGGTGCCGGTCGGTATCACGTTGTCGATCGGGTTCAGACCCACCGCGTGGATCTGGACCAGCAGTTCGTCCGGGCCCGGGACCGGGCGCGGCACATCGCTGAACCCGATATCCGGCGACTTGCCGTAACGCTTGAACGTGAGTGCCTGCATCGTGGTGCGTCCTTGAACTTGCGTGGGCCTGGCCGTTCGCAATGCGACCGGCCGCGTCTGAAGTGGATCAGCGCGTGGCGAGATACCGCTCGGCGGCATGCGCCTGGCGCAGATCCGACATCAGGCCCAGACGCGCGCCTTCCAGCGCATCCCAGCGTTCGGCCACGTGCAGCGGCGGAATGGTCACGGCTTCGCGCCGGTCGAACCCCACGAGCGCGGCATCCACCAGTTCGGCGGTGTCCATCAGATCGGGGAGGGTAGTGGGATCGACGCCTGCCCGGCCCCAGATCTCGGTTCGCGTGCCGGCGGGCAGCACGGCCTGCACGTAGGCACCCTTCGGGCCGAGCTCCAGACGCAGTCCCTGCGAGAGATACAGCAGGAATACCTTTGTCGCGCAGTAGACCAGCGCGCCGAATTCCGGTGCGAAGCCGACCACCGATCCGATGTTGACGATCGCGCCTGCATCCGACTGGGCGAGGCGTGGCGCGATGGCCGCTGCGAGTTGTGTCGGCGCCGTCGTATTGAGCGCGATCAGGCGTGCGACGCTGTCGCTCGACTAGTCGAGAAAACCGCCGGACTGGGCCGCGCCAGCGTTGTTGATCAGGATGCCGATGCGTGCGTCGGTGCGCAGGCGCGCGGACACCGCTTCGAGATCCTGCGGATGCGTCAGATCGGCGCGCAGTACATCGATCTTGACCCCGGTCTCGGTGTGCAGACGGGCGGCCAGTGCCTCCAGGCGGGACTGGTCGCGCGCAACCAGCACGAGATCGTGGCCCCGCTGTGCGAAGCGTTCGGCGTAGACGGCACCGATGCCACTGGAGGCGCCGGTGATCAGGACTGCGGGAAGGTCATTCATGGCATCGGCTTCGCGTTGATTGATCGATCGAGGTCGGCCCGTTCCGGGTCGGTGGACGGCACACCGCGCGCCCGCCGAACAATGATGATGACCGTAATCTTTGGAGTCAATGAATTGATGATGATCGACATCAATGTATGCTTGTCGCCGGACTCACGAGGAGACGGCGGCATGCGGGTGACCAAGGCACAGGCATCGGCGAACCGGGCACGCGTGGTGGAAACGGCCTCTGCGCTGTTCCGGGAGCGCGGTTACGACGGCGTGGGCGTCGCCGACCTCATGGCCGCCGCCGGGTTCACCCACGGCGGGTTCTACAAGCAGTTCCAGTCCAAGGCGGATCTCATGGCCGAGGCCGCCGCCTGCGGGTTCGAACAGGTCGCGCAACGCGCCGCGGCACAGACGCCAGCCGATTTCATCGCGTATTACCTGTCGCGCGAGCACCGCGACCATCGCGGCGCCGGCTGCACGATGGCCGCACTCGGTGCGGATGCGGCACGGCAGTCGTACGCCGTCAGGGCGACGTTCGCAGAAGGCATCGAGGGTCTGCTGGCCGACATCCAGAAAGCCAAGGGCGAGGCCGCGTCGCCAGACGGCAGACAGGCCTCACGCGCAGAGACGCTGGAGATGATGGCGCGCCTCGTCGGCGCGCTGGTGTTGTCACGTGCATGTCCGGACGACTCGGCGCTGGCGGATGAAATTCTGGAAGCGTGTCGGGGCAAAGCGTCCGACACGCGACAGAAGAGCGGCGCCGAAGCGGCTTGATACGTGGAGGGCGCCGTCTCGGGTCAAATCTTAAACTTCGCATAATGTACATTATGTAAGAAATGGAGTGATGCTGCGGAGTCGCAGGTGGCGCCCATTCCGGGCGCCACCTGCTCAACCATCCTCAGAACCAGGTCCGCAAGCCGATCACGATCCGGGTGTCGTCCGGTGCTTCACCCATGGCGTCCCGCAGATCCCGGGTATCGCCGTACGCGCGCTCGTGTACGACGCCGATGTAAGGCGCGAATCTGCGGGTGAACTCGTAGCGCAGTCGCAGGCCGGCTTCGGCCTTGGCCAGTCCGCTGCCGATGCCGCGGGCAGGATCGTCGCGGCGCGCCAGTTCGAGTTCGACCACGGGCTGCAGGATCAGGCGGTTCGTCAGCAGCAGTTCGTATTCGAGTTCGAGCTCGCCGATGACCTGGCCGCCTTCACCGGCATACGCCATCGCCGAGACCTCGAACATGTACGGCGCGAGCCCCTGGATGCCGACGGCCGCGAACGTCTGTGACGGGCCCGGCCGAAACGACTGCCGGGCGCCGGCGACGACGTCCCACCACGGCGAGATGCTGCGTCCGTAGAGCACGTCGAGATCCGCAGCATGGGTGCGCCCTGCACTGCGCTCGCCGCTGGCCTTCAACCACAATCGATCGGTGTCGCCGCCGATCCAGGCATCCGCTTCCCAGGCCTGGCCGCTGCCGTGGTCGCCATCGAATGCCTCCAGCCTGTCGATCCGTACGAAGCTGCGGATCGCGTCGCCGTGCATCTCGTGACCATGCAGATGCGCGGGAAACGCGGCGGCGCGATCGGCATCGGTGATCGCTGGCAGCGGTTCGCGCGGCGGATGGTCGGCCGGTAGATCGCCGGCTGGTTGCGCGGCTTCACTTCGATGATGCGCGTGCGCGTCGTCGGTTGCGGGTGGCATCTCCGGCTTGCTGGATTCCGGTTGTCCCGCGTGACCTGTGTGACCTGCGTGTGCCGAATGATCCTGCGCAGTGTCGGATTCGGCACCTCCGCGATGCTGCGCATGCGGGTCATCTGCACGCTTGTCGTTCCCGGCCGCAGGGTCCGCGTGCCCGCTTCCATGTGCCGGATGCGCGGCCGCCGGGGCCGCTTGGGGGCGAGGTGTCGCGGCGGGTTCTGCGGGCGTGCGGTGATGTGCGTGGGGATCTGTAACCGGTGACGTCGCGGGTTTCGACGCGCGTGGTCGCTGCGGCGTCGCGCGCGGCGGCGTCGGCTTCGCTGCAGGCTGCGTGGCCGGCGGATGATGCCCATGCGCGCTGTGCTGCGCGTGCGCACTCCCGATCGCGGTACACAATGCGGCGGCCAGAACGCCGGTGCGCAGGAGTGTCGATGAGGCGCTCATTCGACCACCTGCACTTCGCGGAACATGCCTGCTTCCATGTGGTACAGCAGGTGGCAATGGTAGGCCCAGCGTCCGAGCGCGTCGGCGCGCACGCGATAGCTGCGTTTCGAACCGGGCGGCATGTCCACGGTGTGTTTGCGCAACTGGAAGTTGCCCTGCGCGTCTTCGACGTCGCTCCACATGCCATGCAGATGGATGGGGTGCGTCATCATCGTGTCGTTGACCAGCACCACGCGCAGCCGCTCGCCGTAGTTGAGCCGCAGCGGTTCGGCATCGGCGAACTTGATGCCTTCGAACGACCACGCGAACTTTTCCATGTGACCGGTCAGATGCAGCTCGATCTCGCGCCCGGGTGCGCGACCGTCTGGATCGTCGAACAGGCTGCGCATCATGCCGTAGGTCAGCACGGTACGACCATTGTCGCGCAGGCCGATGCCGGGATCGTCGAGCCGGTGCGTCGGCGCCATCGTCTGCATGTCGACCAGCGGATTGTTGCGTTCGCTGTCGGGATGCGTCTGCATCGCCCCCGCGCCGTGATCGCCCTGCGCCATCGCAGCATGCCCCATCGACGCATGATCCATCGAGGCGTGGCCCATCGCAGCGTGATCCATGCCATGCCCCATAGCCGCATGGTCGGGTGCACGCCCCTGCCCCGCGCCATGTCCGGCATGACCGCCGCCGTGCATGCCGCCGTGACCCATGTCGTCCATCGTCAGGATCGGCCGCGCGTCCACGTCCGGAACCGGCGCGCGCAGGCCTTCGCGCACGGCGAGCGTGCCGCTGACGAAACCGGTGCGGCCCATGTCCTGGGCGAAGATCGTGTAGGCGTCCTGCCCGGACGGCTCGACGATCACGTCGAAGGTTTCGGCCACCGCGATGCGGAACTCGTCGACGCTGACCGGATGCACGTACTGGCCGTCGGCCGCGACCACGATCATCTTCAGGCCCGGAATGCGCACGTCGAAGTACGTCATCGCCGAGCCGTTGATGAAACGCAGGCGGATCTTCTCGCCGCTGCGGAACAGCGCGGTCCAGTTGCCGGGCGACGTCGTGCCGTTCATCAGATAGGTGTAGGTGTGCGCGTTGACGTCGGAGATGTCGGTCGGCGTCATCCGCATCTGGCCCCAACCGCGGCGATCGGCCATCGTGGCCCGCAGGCCGTCCTCGCGCGCGTCGCGGATGAAGTCGCCGAGCGTGCGTTTGTAGTAGTTGTCGTGCTCGGCCATCTTCTTCAGCCGCGCGAACAGCGCCTGCGGCGGCAGATCGGTCCAGTCGGTCAGCAGCACGACGTAGTCGCGGTCGAACGCGAACGGCTCCGGCTCGATCGGATCGATGATCAGCGCGCCGTACATGCCGGCCTGTTCCTGGAAGCCGGAATGGCTGTGATACCAGTAGGTACCGCCCTGGCGCACGTCGAAGCGGTACTGGAAGGTCTCGCCACGGTGGATACCGTCGAAACTCAGGCCTGGTACGCCATCCATGTTCGACGGCAGCAGGATGCCGTGCCAGTGGATCGAGGTCATGTCGCCGTAGATCGAACCGGCGGGCAATGCATTGCGTACGCGCAGATCGACCGTCGTGCCTTCGCGCCAGCGCAGGATCGGTGCGGGCAATGATCCGTTGATCGTCGCCGCCGGTCGCGTGCGGCCCGTGAAGTTGACGAGCGTCTCGCCGACGACGAGGTCGAAATCGGTGCCGGCGAGCACGCGGCTCGTCGGCGATTGCAGCGCCCAGCTGGCGCGTGGCCACAGGCCTGCACCGGCGGCGGCGATGCCGCCCAGCGCGAGGCCCTGCACGAAACGACGGCGCGACGGCGCGACACCGTCGTCCGCGGAAATTCGGAATGTCATGTCTTGCTCCAGATCGGAAACCGGATCGCGAGGCGACCCATGCCCTGCCCCTGTCGAGGCAGCGATGCGATCAGGTGCGCAGGATCGGAGGTCGGACGGGATCGTCGAGACGCGGCGCGGCGCGATCGATGGTCACATGCAGGGCGACGACGGTGCCGCCAGTGGATGCAGCGATACGTGGCACCACCGGCAACACGCTGCCGCAGCCGTGCAGGCACAGGCAGTCGCCGCCGTCGCAACAGCTGTCGGGCGCTGGGGACCTCTGTTCGGGCGCAGCAGCATCTTCGGATGCATCCGCATCCGTCGAATGACACGGCGGCGGCGCATCGGAGGCGGCGTGCGCCGCGTGCGACATCACCGGCGCTGGCCCCGCAGCTGCGAACGCAGCGCCCACGCCGTCGAATGCCATCAGGACGGCGAGCAGCAGATGCAGCAGCACGAGCGCGGAACAACGCATGCGGCGAGTATACGTCGACGCGCGAACGCGCCGCGGTGCGCGAGCCGGCATGCCGATCGCACACAGCAGAACGGGCAGCTCTCGCGAGCTGCCCGTCTGTTTGTAAAGTGGCGTCCCCACGGGGATTCGAACCCCGGTGTCCACCGTGAAAGGGTGGTGTCCTAGGCCTCTAGACGATGGGGACGCAGAAACCTGCATCATTCTATCGATCGGCCTTTGATCGACAGACAAATTGTGGTGGAGCCAGGCGGGATCGAACCGCCGACCTCCTGCATGCCATGCAGGCGCTCTCCCAGCTGAGCTATGGCCCCACGTTTGGGAGCGCGAAATTGTAGTGTTCCGTATCGGCAACGTCAACAGAATTTCGCACTTCCTTCGTTCGCTTCGATTCGTTCCGGAGAACGTCTCAGCCGGTGGCGCCGGCCTTGCTGCGATCGAGCCGCGCATCATCCGGATTTGGACGCAGGCTTGCAAGCCCATGTCCCTGATCGTCGAGATACTGCAGCCACTTTCCGAGGAAGGTGTTCATGCGCAGGCGATGGTCGACCACTTCGTCCGGCGGCGGAAACATGCCGATCACGTCCTGCCAGCGGCGCCCGACATAGCAATGCGTGGCCTCGACCTGCCCCGCATCGCGATACAGACGCAGATGCGCGGACGGGTCCGGTTGGCCGGTCACCGGGTCGAGCATCGCGTAGCTCAGCCGCAGCTGCGTCGTGTACGGATGCTGCTCGACGACGTCCAGCATCACCGGCAAGGCGCTGGGCACCTCGGACCTGTAGCGGCCGGGTGCGAGGCTCGCGGGATCGAACAGGCGCACCAGGCGTTCGTGGTTCTCCGCATACAGCGCCATCAGCCAGCCGAAGCGGCCCATCGAGGGCACGCGGGGACGGCGGCGGGTCAGGACTTTTTCCATGGATCGATGCTACATCCGCGGCGATGAATCCGTCAGGATCGATCGACGGCGTGCGGGATGGGGTTCCGGGCCTGCCGTCCCCATCTCCGGACCGGCCTCCTCAATACATGACGCGCTCGATGCCCAGGGTCGACAGGACCTTGCTGGAGATTTCCTCGATCGAGGTGTGCGTGGTGCTCAGCGAGGGCATGCGTTCGGCGCGGAACAGCGCCTCGGCCGCGCTCACTTCGTGCTTGCAGGTCTCCAGCTTCGCGTAGCGCGAATTGGGCCGGCGTTCCTGGCGGATCTGCGCGAGGCGCACCGGATCGATCGTCAGCCCGAACAGTTTCGCCCGGTGCGCGCGCAGTCGCGGCGGAAGGCGGTCGTGCTCGAGGTCTTCCTCGGTCAGCGGATAGTTCGCCGCGCGCACGCCGTGATGCAACGCCAGATACACGCAGGTCGGCGTCTTGCCCGCGCGCGACACCGCGACCAGGATCACGTCGGCCTCGTCGTAGTTCGTCGCCATGCCGTCGTCGTGGGTCAGCGCGAAGTTCATCGCGTTGATGCGGCGGTGGTAGGTCTCGAAATCGACCATGCCGTGCGCCCGGCCGACGCGTGACTCGCGCGTCTCCAGCAGTTCGCGCTCCAGCGGCTCGATGAACGGCGCGAACACATCGAGCACGAGCGCCCCGCTCTCCCCGAGCACCAGTGCCAGGCCGGTGTCGACGCATGAGCTGATGACGATCGGACGCACGCCCATCGCCTCGCCGCGGGCGCGGATCAATCCCGCGACCTCGCGCGCGCGCGCCTCGTTGTCGACGAACGGGATCCGGTTGGTGCTGAACTGCGTGCCGCTGAACTGGGTGAGCAGGCTGTGGCCGATGGTTTCGGCGGTGATGCCCGTGCCGTCGGACACGTAGAACACCGGGCGGGGACTGGACATGCGGACTCCGGAAGTCACGGATGAGCGCCGCGGCGCCCGGGAGGGCTAAAATAGCCGTTCGATGCCGGGCCTGCCCGACCTCCTTTTCGATCAACGCGACACGGAGTCTCACCTTGAGCGCCAACATCCTGTGGCTGCATGACCTACGCCTGTCCGACCTCGCGCAGGTCGGCGGCAAGAACTCGTCCCTCGGCGAGATGATCGGCAACCTCGCCAAGCTCGGCGTTTCGGTGCCCGGCGGTTTCGCCACCACGGCCGATGCATTCAAGGCGTTCATCGCCCACAACGATCTGCACCAGCGCATCTTCGATCGCCTGGCGCCGCTGGACGTCGAAGACGTCGCCGCGCTGACCGCGGCCGGCAAGGAGATCCGCGGCTGGGTCATCGATGCACCGCTGCAGCCCGATCTCGACGCGGACATCCGCGCCGCCTACGACAAGCTGGCGTCCGAGAACGGCGGCGGCGACATCGCCGTGGCCGTGCGTTCGTCGGCGACCGCCGAAGATCTGCCCGATGCCTCGTTCGCCGGCCAGCAGGAGACGTTCCTCAACGTCACCGGCGCCGACGACGTGGTGGTCAAGGTCAAGGAAGTCTTCGCCTCGCTCTACAACGACCGCGCGATCGCCTACCGCGTGCACCACGGCTTCAAGCACGAGGACGTGTTCCTGTCCTCGGGCGTGCAGCTGATGGTGCGTTCGGACATCGGCGCGTCCGGCGTGCTGTTCACGCTCGACACCGAATCCGGTTTCCGCGACGTGGTGTTCGTGACGTCCAGCTTCGGTCTCGGCGAAATGGTCGTCCAGGGCGCCGTGAACCCGGACGAGTTCTACGTCTACAAGCCCACGCTGCGCGCCGGCAAGCCGGCGATCCTGCGTCGCGGCATCGGCAGCAAGCAGCTGCGCATGGTCTATTCCGATGTGCCGGGCGAGCGCGTGCGCATCGAGGACACGCCGGCCGATCTGCGCGACACCTTCTCGATCACCGACGAGGACGTGCAGGAACTCTCGCGCCAGGCGCTGATCATCGAGGAGCACTACAAGCGCCCGATGGACATCGAATGGGCGAAGGACGGCGCCAGCGGCAAGCTGTTCATCGTGCAGGCGCGTCCGGAGACGGTGAAGTCGCGTGCCAAGAACACCCAGATCGAGCGTTTCTCGCTCGAGCAGCGTGGTGACGTGGTCTGCGAAGGCCGCGCGATCGGCCAGAAGATCGGCGCCGGCGTCGCGCGCGTCGTGCGTTCGCTCGACGACATGAGCCGCGTGCAGCCCGGTGACGTGCTCGTCGCCGACATGACCGATCCCGACTGGGAGCCGGTGATGAAGCGTGCCGCCGCGATCGTCACCAACCGCGGCGGCCGTACCTGCCACGCGGCGATCATCGCCCGCGAACTCGGCGTGCCGGCCGTCGTCGGCACCGGCAATGCGCTGGACACGATCGAAGACGGCCAGGAAGTCACGATCAGCTGCGCCGAGGGCGATACCGGCTTCATCTACAGCGGCATCCTGCCGTTCGAGCGCATCACCACCGATCTGACTTCGATGCCAGAGGCGCCACTGAAGATCATGATGAACGTCGCCAACCCCGAGCGCGCGTTCGACTTCGGGCAGCTGCCCAACGCCGGCATCGGCCTGGCACGTCTGGAGATGATCATCGCCGCGCACATCGGCGTGCATCCCAACGCCCTGCTCGAATACGACAAGCAGGACGCCGAAACTAAGAAGAAGATCGACGCCAAGACCATCGGTTACGGCAGCCCGGTCGATTTCTACGTCAACCGCCTGGCCGAAGGCATCGCCACGCTGACCGCGTCGGTCGCGCCGAACCCGGTGATCGTGCGTCTGTCGGACTTCAAGTCCAACGAGTACGCGAACCTGATCGGCGGCACGCGTTACGAGCCGGAAGAAGAGAACCCGATGATCGGCTTCCGCGGCGCCAGCCGTTACGTCGATCCGTCGTTCACCGAAGCGTTCTCGCTCGAATGCCGCGCGGTGCTCAAGGTCCGCAACGACATGGGCCTGGAGAACCTCTGGGTCATGATCCCGTTCGTGCGCACGCTCGACGAAGGTCGCCGCGTCATCGAGGTGCTGGAGAAGAACGGTCTGAAGCGCGGCGAGAACGGCCTGAAGATCATCATGATGTGCGAGCTGCCGTCGAACGCGCTGATGGCCGACGAGTTCCTCGACATCTTCGACGGCTTCTCGATCGGTTCCAACGATCTGACCCAGCTCACCCTGGGCCTGGACCGCGATTCGTCGATCGTCGCGCACCTGTTCGACGAACGCGACCCGGCCGTCAAGAAGCTGCTGTCGATGGCCATCAAGGCCGCGCGCGCCAAGGGCAAGTACATCGGCATCTGCGGCCAGGGCCCGAGCGATCACCCGGACCTCGCCCAGTGGCTGATGGACGAAGGCATCGAGTCGGTGTCGCTCAATCCCGACACCGTCGTCGACACCTGGCTCAAGCTCGCGAAGTCGAAGGCACGCGCCGGCTGATCCGCAGCGACAGCGTCGAAACGCAGAACACCCGGGTGTGATGCCCGGGCGTTCTGCTGTGTGGCGTCGGTCGGAAGCGGATGCTGCGGCCGAGGGAACGCCCGTCAGGGACTCGCGAGTGCGGCCATGTGCCGGCGGTAGTGGCGCAGTTCGTCGATCGAATCGCGCACGTCGCTGAGCGCCGTGTGCGCCGAATGCTTGGTGAAACCCGACAGCACCTGCGGCGCCCAGCGGCGCGCGAGTTCCTTGATCGTGCTGACGTCGAGATTGCGGTAGTGGAAGAACTTCTCCAGCGCCGGCATCTGCCGGTGCAGGAAGCGCCGGTCCTGGCAGATCGAGTTGCCGCACATCGGCGACTTGCCCGGCTCGGCCCACAGCTGCAGGAATTCGAGCGTGCGTGCCTGCGCCTCGGCCAGTCCCACGCCCTGCTCCAGCGAGCGCTGCCACAGGCCCGAACGGCGATGCTGGCTGCGGTTCCAGTCGTCCATCGCTTCCAGCACGTCGAGCGGCTGCACGATCGCCAGTTCCGGGCCTTCGGCGAGCACGTTGAGCTCGGCATCGGTGACGATGGTCGCGATCTCGAGGATCTGGTCGTGGTCGGTATCCAAGCCGGTCATTTCCAGATCGATCCAGATCAGCCGGCCCTCGATGGCCTTGTCGGCATTCATGCGTGCATTCGCCTTACGCGGAGTGACGGCGCATGATATCGCAGCCGTCGCTGCCGCCAGGTCCGCAGTGTTCCCTTCCCAGATGTTGTCCAATCCCGCCTTGACGCACTACGCCATTCTCACCGCGATGCTCGCCCCGGCGTTCTTCCTGACCGCTACCGCCTCGCTGCTCGGATCCGCGAATGCGCGGCTTGCGCGCGTCATCGACCGCACGCGCTCGCTGCTGCGCGATCTCGCCGACGACGAAGGCAACGATGCCGAAGACCGCCGCATTCTCGAAGAGCGCATCGCACTGCAGCGTCGCCGCAGCCGCATCATCCTGCGCGGCAGCCAGCTGCTGTACGTGGCGATCAGCTGCTTCGTCGGCACCAGCTTGACGGTCGCCGGCGATTCCTTTTTCGGCCACAAGTTCGAACAGGCGCCGACGCTGCTGGCCTGCCTGGGCGTGCTGGCGATGTTCGCGGCCAGCCTGCTGCTGGCGCGCGAGGCCTCGATGGCCGTGCATGCGGTCAACGAGGAAATGGACGATGCGCACCGCCGGGCGAACCGGCGCAGTCCGTTGATCTGAAACGGTTACGCGGCGGCTGCCGGTGCGACGTGCGTGCACCGCCCTCGCCTGCCCTCTGGCGAAGGATCCGGCACTCAGCGCGGTGTCAGCCCACGCTTGGCGCGGAAATAGTTCGTCAGCATTGGCCCGGCGACATCGGCCAGAACGCCGCCAGTGACTTCGATGCGATGGTTGTGGCGCGCATCGCCGAGCACGTCGAACACGCTGCCCGCGGCGCCGGTCTTGGGATCGAACGCGCCGAACACGACGCGCGCGACGCGGGCATGGATCATCGCCATCGCGCACATCGCGCAGGGTTCGAGCGTCACGTACAGCGTGCAGCCGATCAACCGGTGATTGCCGAGTGCGCTGCCGGCACGCCGCATCGCGACGATCTCCGCATGCGCGCTGGGATCATGCTCGGCGATGTTGCGGTTCCAGCCTTCACCGATCACGCTGCCGTCCGCGTCGACGACCAGCGCGCCGACCGGAATCTCGTCGTCCTCGTGCATCGCGCGCTCGGCCAGCGCCAAGGCGCGCGCCATCCAAGAGGCGTCGGTGTCCTGGGCGCTGGTCGGCACGATCGACGGCATCGAAACCTCAGCGCGTCTCGCGAATGTGCGCGGCGAAGTCCTGCACGAACGTGCCGAGCTGCGCGCGCACCTTGTCGTCCTGCAGCGTGCCGTCTTCGGTGAACGCCTGGCCCGCGCGCGAGACCAGCAGACGACCGCCAGCCCACTGCCGGCAACCGAGCGTGCGCAGCACCGGCAGCCACGCGGTCTGCGACAGGATCGTGCCGAAGCCGCCGAGCGATGCGCCGATCACCGCGACAGGGCGGTCGCCGAACAGGGCGGGGATGCCGCTGCCCGGTCGCGAGAGCCAGTCGATCGCGTTCTTGAAGACGCCCGGGATGCCGTTGTTGTACTCGGGCGTCACCAGCAACAGGCCGTCGGCCGCGAGGATCTGCGCCTTCAGCGCTTCGACCTCGGCCGGAATGCCGTCGCGCGCTTCGACGTCGCCGTCGTAGAGCGGAATGCCGTGCAGCGTGGCTGCGTCGATCGTGAGCTCCTCGGACGCGAACGCCTGTGCGGCGCGCAGCAGGCCGGTGTTGTACGAAGCGGCGCGCAGGCTGCCTGAAATGCCGAGAAGTCTGACCATGTCGCAATCCGCCGGGGTCTGGCGGCGCCGCGCCGCAGTTCGGCGGCGACTTTACCGCAGGCGCGATCGCCGGGCGCGGCTCAGCGCGAATCGCGGCGCCATCGCGCGGCCTCTTCGCGGATCAGTGCGCGCTCGGTGGCGTCGAGCCGTTCCAGACTGCGGACCTGCTGCGCGGTGCGCGGGTTGGCGGCCAGCAGCGCCTCGTGGCGCAGCATGAAATCCCAGTACAGACGCGTGTACGGGCAGGCCTTCGGCCCGGTGCGCTGTCCGGGGTCGAATGGACATCGGCGGCAGTAGCTGCCGGCGCTCATGCGCTCGATGTAGCGGCCGCTGGCGATGTAGGGCTTGCTGGACATCAGCCCGCCATCGGCGAACTGGCTCATGCCGAGCACGTTGGGCATCTCGACCCATTCCACCGCGTCGACGTACACCGCGAGAAACCAGCGGTGCACCTGCGCCGGCTCGACACCCAGCAGCTGCGCGTACAGACCGATGACCATCAGCCGCTGGATATGGTGGGCGTAGCCGAGTGTCAGCGTCTGCTGCAGCGCGTCGGCCAGACACGGCATCGGCGCGTCGCCGGTCCAGTAGAAGCCGGGCAGATCGCCGGTCGCCTGCAGCGCGTTGGATTCGGCGTAGCGCGGCATCTGCGTCCAGTAGACGCCGCGCACGTATTCGCGCCAGCCTAGGATCTGGCGGATGTAGCCTTCCGCCGCCGCCAGCGGTGCCCTGCCCGCGCGCCATGCGGCCTCGACCGCGTCGACGACTTCGCGCGGGTTGAGCAGCTTGAGGTTCAACGCGGAAGCGATCTGCGAATGCCAGAGCCACGGTGCATCCGGCCACAGCGCATCCTGCCAGCGGCCGAAGGCCGGCAGCCGCTCCTCGACGAAACGTTCGAGCGCGTGCAGCGCCTGCGCGCGGGTGACCGGCCACGCGAACCGGTCCAGGTCACCGGGGTGATCGGCGAAGCGCGTGCGCACGAGGTCGAGCACCTCGCGCGTGAGCGCATCCGGCTCGACGTGTGGCGGGGCGGGCACCACGCCGGGGCCCTGCGCGTCGAACGGTGCGCGGTTTTCGGTATCGAAATTCCAGCGCTCGCCGGCGGGCACGTCGCCGTCCATCAGCACGTGATGCGTGTGGCGCATGTGCCGATAGAACGTTTCGAGCCGGAGTTCCGGCTGTCGACGCGCCCACGCGGCGAATGCACGCACGTCGCAGTAGAAATGGCGGTCCGGTTCGATCACCAGTTCGACGCCTGCCGCGGATATCGCGGTGCGGATCGCCTGCAGCACACGCCAGTCGCCCGGGGCGGTCATCCGCACGGATTGCGGACGCAGGCGTTCGATGGCCAATACCAGTTCCGCACCGAGCGTGCCGCGATTGTCCGGGTCATCGAGCAACCGGTAGTCGACCGTCCATCCGTTGGTACGCCGATCCTGCGCGAAGTGTCGCATCGCGCTCAGGAACAGCGCGGTCCGCATCTTCGTGGACCACACGTGCGTGGATTCCTCGGCGACTTCCGCCATCCACACGACGTCGTGCGCCGGGTCGCAACCATCGAAGGCCGCCGCGGTCGGATCGAGCTGGTCGCCCAGCAAGACGATGAGATGGCGGACCGGATCAGCCATCGCGTGACGTATCGGGCGCGGCGGCAACCCGCCTGTCGCGACGGCACCGCTCCGAGCAGTAACGCACCTCGTCCCAGGTCTTCGCCCAGGCGCGGCGCCAGGTCATCGTGCGGCCGCAGACCGCGCAGGGTTTGCTGGGCAGGAAACTCTTGTTGCCGGCATATTCGCCATCGCGCCTCGGTGACATCGCTACCCTGCCCTGTCCGTGCGACCACGGGATGATCCGGATCGGCGTCGCAGGACGTGCGACCGTTCCTGCGTAGCGCACATGATCTCCGATCCGCAGCCGCGGGCAGCCGGGCCCTGCATGCTCAGGCGCTGCACGCGAACACCAGAAACTGGTGCAGTGCGTTCGCCGGTGCCGACAATGCGTCGTCGGGCCGCCAGACCAGGCCGACTTCCATCGGCGGGACTGCATCGTCGAGCGTGCGCACGTCGATCCGGCGGCCTTCCAGCGACCACGGCCGGTAGACCATGTCGGACAGGATGCTCACCCCGAATCCGTAGGCCACCAGTCCTCGCAACGCTTCCAGCGAGGAGGTCCGGAAGGCGACGTTGGGCTCGCGCTGCACCGATTGCCAGTAGCGCAGCGCCGAGGCTTCGCCCTCGTCCACCTTCAGCATGATGTAGGGATACGCAGCAACGTCGGCCAGGCCGATCACCGGTTGCTGCGCCAGCGGATGCGATTCGGCCAGCCACAGTTGCCTGCGCGAGCGGATCAGCAGCTGCCGCTTCAGCGTGTAGGGCTCGACCATGTTGGAAATGATGCAGAGCCCGAAGTCGAGCGCGCCTTCGGCCACGCCGCGTTCGATCTCGACCCGGTCCATGTCGATCAGGTCGATCTCGACCAGCGGATACGAGCGCTTGAAGCGCGCCAGCAGGCTCGGCAGGAAATAGCCGAGCACGGTGTACGACGCGCCCACCCGCACCGTCCCCGCCAGGGTGTTGGCCAGGAACATCGGCTCGCTGAGTGCGTCCTGCAAGGTGTCGAGGATGTGGCGCACATGCTGGTGGAAGCGGTGCCCCTCGGCGGTCAGGGCCACGCCGTGCGGCATGCGGTCGAACAGGCGCAGCCCCAGCAGGGTTTCGAGCTGGGCGACGGCGGTCGTGATCACCGACTGCGAGACGTGCAGCTTGCGCGCGGCCTGCGAGAACTGGCCGAGCTCCGCAGCCTCGGCGAAATAGCGCAATTGCCGCAGCGACATGTTGGCGGGGATCTGCATGCGGCGCTCCGGCGGGGCTCGGGTATCTGAATAAACGATACCTCATAGTCAATTAAACAAATTTACGATATTCGCTGCCGCCTTTAGACTTCACGTCTGGCGGACTGCGTCACGCTCCACGCCGCCTTGAAAGCCGCGGGCTGACGCCCGTCCGACCGGGAGAAGCGTTCTTGCACTGTGCCCCGTCCAGTCCGCCCAGGCCCGCGCATCGCGCGCCTGCCGTCGCGCCGCCAACCGTTCCGGTCCACGACCGCGCGTCCCGCATCCGCACCGCCCTCTTCGTTGCCGCCGTCCCCCGCCGCCGGCATGCCTGCAGCTCCATGACCCATGCCCAGCGAGGCCCCTGACATGTCCACATCCCCGAATCCGGCCACGACCGAACCCTTGCGGTTGCACGTGCCCGAGCCGAGCGCCCGTCCGGGCCAGGCCACCGACTTCTCCTATCTGCAGCTCACCCCGGCCGGCGCCGTCGACAAGCCCGCCACGGACGTGACCGCCCAGCAGACCATGCCGATGACCCGGCAGCTGATCCGCGTACTCGACGACAACGGCGACGCCGTCGGTCCGTGGGCCGCCGACATCGACGACGACGTGCTGCTGCGCGCGATGCACGCGATGCTCAAGACCCGCGCCTTCGACGCGCGCATGCTGATCGCGCAACGCCAGAAGAAGACCTCGTTCTACATCCAGTGCACGGGTGAGGAAGCCATCGCGGTCGGCCAGACCCTTGCGCTGCGCGACGGCGACATGCAGTTCCCGACCTATCGCCAGCAGGGCATCCTGATCGTCAAGGACGTGCCGCTGGTCAGCATGATGTGCCAGATCCTGTCGAACGCCGCCGACCCGCTGAAGGGCCGCCAGCTGCCGATCATGTATTCGTACAAGGACGCCGGCTTCTTTTCGATCTCCGGCAACCTGACCACCCAGTACATCCAGGCCGTGGGCTGGGCGATGGCCTCGGCCATCAAGGGCGACACCAAGATCGCGACCGCGTGGGTCGGCGACGGCGCCACGGCCGAAGGCGACTTCCATGCCGCGCTGGTGTTCGCGCACGTCTATCGCGCGCCGGTGATCCTCAACGTCGTCAACAACCAGTGGGCGATCTCGACCTTCCAGGCGATCGCCGGTGGCGAGAACACCACCTTCGCCGCGCGCGGCGCCGCCTACGGCATCCCGTCGCTGCGCGTGGACGGCAACGACCTGCTCGCCGTCTATGCCGCCTCGCGCTGGGCGGCCGAGCGTGCGCGCAACAACCTCGGCTCGACGATGATCGAGTGGGTGACCTACCGCGCTGGTCCGCACTCGACCTCGGACGATCCGTCCAAGTACCGCCCGGCCGACGACGCCCAGCACTTCCCGCTCGGTGATCCGATCGACCGCCTCAAGGCGCACCTGGTCAAGCGCGGCCTGTGGAGCGACGAACAGCACGAGACCGTGCGCGCCGAACTCGACGCCGAAGTCTCGCGTGCGTTGAAGGAAGCGGAAACCCACGGCCTGCTCGGCAGCGACAACCGTCCCGGTGCGGCCGACATGTTCAACGACGTCTACAAAGAGCTGCCCGACCATCTGCGTCGCCAGCGCCAGCAGTTGGGAGTCTGATCATGAGCGAAACCCAGAACAACGGCGGATCGCCGATGACGATGATCCAGGCATTGCGCTCGGCGATGGACGTGATGCTCGAGCGCGACGACAACGTCGTCGTGTTCGGCGAGGACGTCGGCTATTTCGGCGGCGTGTTCCGTTGCACCGACGGCCTGCAGGCCAAGTACGGCAAGCAGCGCGTGTTCGACGCGCCGATCTCCGAAAGCGGCATCGCCGGTGCGGCGATCGGCATGGCCGCCTACGGCCTGCGCCCGGTGGCCGAAATCCAGTTCGCCGACTACATCTATCCGGCCTACGACCAGATCGTGTCCGAGGCCGCGCGCCTGCGGTATCGCTCGGGCGGCATGTTCACCTCGTCGCTGGTGTTCCGCACGCCCTGCGGCGGCGGCATCTACGGCGGCCAGACGCACAGCCAGAGTCCGGAGGCGATCTTCGCCCACGTGGCCGGCCTGCGCACGGTGATGCCGTCCAATCCCTATGACGCCAAGGGCCTGCTGATCGCCTCGATCGAGAACGACGATCCGGTGATCTTCCTGGAGCCCAAGCGCCTCTACAACGGCCCGTTCGACGGCCACCACGACCGCCCGGTCACGGCGTGGTCCAAGCACGCCGACAACCTCGTGCCCGAGGGCTACTACAGCGTGCCGCTGGACAAGGCCGCCATCGTCCGCGAAGGCAAGGCGGTCACGATCCTGACCTACGGCACCACCGTGTGGGTGGCGCAGGCCGCGGCCGAAGACGCCGGCGTCGACGCCGAGGTCATCGACCTGCGCAGCCTGTGGCCGCTGGATCTCGACGCGATCACCAAGTCGGTCAAGAAGACCGGCCGCTGCATCGTGCTGCACGAAGCCACGCGCACCTGCGGCTTCGGCGCCGAGCTGGTCGCGCTGGTGCAGGAGCACTGCTTCTATCACCTGCAGGCACCGGTCGAACGCGTCACCGGCTGGGACACCCCCTACCCGCATGCGCAGGAATGGGACTACTTCCCGGGCCCGGCCCGGGTCATCGAAGCGTTGCAGCGCGTGCTGGAGGACTGAGCCATGGGACATCACGTCATCAAGATGCCGGACATCGGCGAAGGCATCGCCGAAGTCGAAGTGATTGCTTGGAAGGTCGAAGTCGGCGGCCAGGTCGCCGAGGACCAGATCGTGGCCGAGGTCATGACCGACAAGGCCATGGTCGAGATCCCCTCGCCCGTCGCGGGTACCGTGGTTTCGCTGGGCGGCAAGCCGGGCGAGATGATGGCCGTCGGCAGCGAGCTGATCCGCCTCGAAGTCGAAGGCGCCGGCAATGCCGCGTCCGCCGGTGCGCCCGCTGCGGCGAAGCCCGCAGACGCCGCTGCCGAACCCAAGGCCGAAGCGCCGAAGCCGGCAGCCGACGCCAAGCCCGCGCCGGCTGTTGAAGCCAAGCCTGCTGCCGCGCCTGCGAAGACCGCGGCACCTGCACTGGCTGCCAAGAGTGAAGCGCGCGGCGCGGTCACCAACAGCGTGCTCGCCGCCGGCGAACAGCCGCTGGCCTCGCCCGCCGTGCGTCGCCGTGCCTGGGATCTGGGCATCGAACTGCGCTACGTGCCGGCGACCGGTCCGGGCGGCCGCATCCTGCACGCCGATCTCGACGCCTACGCCGCAGCCGGCGGCAAGGCGCAGCCGGTCGGTGGTGGCGCGGGCGGTAGCAGCTATGCGCGTCGCACCGGCGAAGAGCAGGTGCCGATCATGGGCCTGCGCCGCAAGATCGCGCAGAAGATGCAGCAGTCGTGGTCGAACATTCCTCACATCACCTATGTGGAAGAAATCGACGTCACCGAAGTCGAGGCGTTGCGCGCCAAGCTCAACGACCGCTGGGGCAAGACGCGCGGCAAGCTGACCCTGCTGCCCTTGCTGGCACGCGCGGTGGTGCTGGCCGCACGCGACTTCCCGCAGATGAACGCCCGTTTCGACGACGAAGCCAATATCGTCACCCGCTACGAGGGCGTGCAGCTCGGCATCGCGACGCAGAGCGCGGTGGGCCTGTCGGTGCCGGTGATCGCGCATGCCGAATCGCTGGATCTGTGGCAGACCGCGGCCGAGATCGGCCGTCTCGCCGCCGCCGTGCGCGAAGGCAAGGCGACCCGCGATGAGCTGTCCGGTTCGACGATCACCATCAGCAGCCTCGGCCCCGTCGGCGGCGTGGTGTCGACGCCGATCATCAATCATCCGGAAGTGGCGATCGTCGGTGTCAACCGCATCATCGAACGTCCAATGTTCCGCGAAGGCCAGGTCGTCGCGCGCAAGCTGATGAACCTCTCGTCCTCGTTCGACCATCGCATCGTCGACGGCATGGACGCGGCCGAGTTCGTGCAGGCCATCCGTCAGCGCCTGGAAACCCCTGCACTGCTGTTCGTGGAGTAATCATGAGTCAGACCATCGAAACCCAGTTGCTGGTCATCGGCGGCGGTCCCGGCGGATACATCGCCGGCATCCGCGCCGGCCAGCTCGGCGTCAAGACCATCGTCGTCGAAGGCGTCAACCCGGGCGGCACCTGCCTCAACATCGGCTGCATTCCGTCCAAGGCGCTGATCCATGCCGCCGAGGCATTCGCCAAGGTTGCCAGCTACGCGGCCGGCACGTCCCCACTCGGCATCAGCGTGCAGACACCGGCGCTGGATCTGGCCAAGACCGTCGAGTGGAAGGCCGGCATCGTCAAAAAGCTCACCGGCGGCGTGAGCGCGCTGCTGAAGAAGAACGGCGCGCAACTGGTCAAGGGCTGGGCGACGATCGTCGACGGCAAGACCGTCGAGGTCGCCGGCGCTGGCGAAGACGGCGGCACGTTGCGCATCAAGTGCGAGCACCTGCTGCTCGCCACGGGTTCGGAGCCGGTGGAGCTGCCGTTCCTGCCGTTCGGCGGCAAGGTGATTTCCTCGACCGAAGCGCTGTCGCCGACCTCGCTGCCGAAGCATCTGATCGTCGTCGGTGGCGGCTACATCGGTCTGGAACTCGGCACCGCCTATCGCAAGCTCGGCTGCGAAGTCACCGTGGTCGAAGCGCAGGACCGCATCCTGCCGGCCTACGACGCCGAATTGACCAAGCCGGTCGCCACGCATCTCGACAAGTCGGGCGTCAAGGTGCTGACGAAGCACAGCGTGCTCGGCCTGACCGACGGCGGCGCCTTGCGCGTGCGCGATCCGGACGGCAACGAGCTCACGCTCGAGGCCGAGCAGATCCTGGTGGCGGTTGGTCGTCGTCCGAAGACCGATGGCTTCAATCTCGAATCGCTGGGTCTCGATCTCGCCGGCAAGTCGATCAGGATCGACGACCAGTGCAAGACCTCGATGCGCAACGTCTGGGCGATCGGCGACGTCGCCGGCGAACCGATGCTGGCGCACCGTGCGATGGCACAGGGCGAACTGGTGGCTGAAGTCGTCAGCGGCAAGAAACGCCACTTCATGCCTGCGGCGATTCCGGCGGTGTGCTTCACCGATCCGGAAGTCGTCGTCGTTGGCCTGTCGCCGGACGAGGCCAAGGCGCAGAACATCGAGATCAAGACCTCGATGTTTCCGTTCGCGGCCAACGGTCGCGCGATGTCGCTGGAATCGACCGACGGCTTCGTGCGCGTGGTCGCGCGTGCGCATGACCACCGCATCCTCGGCTGGCAGGCCGTCGGCGTGCAGGTGTCCGAACTGTCGATCGCCTTCGTGCAGTCGATCGAGATGGGCGCCACGCTCGAGGACATCGCCGGTACCATCCACCCCCACCCGACGCTGGGCGAAGCCGTGCAGGAAGCTGCGCTGCGCGCACTCGGCCACGCCCTGCACATCTGAGTCCCGCGCATGACCGACACCACGTTCCCCACCTTCCGCCACGTCCCGTCGCAGCAGGCGCGCGCGCAGGCCGACCGCGAGAAGATTCTCGCCGATCCCGGTTTCGGCACGCACTTCACCGACCACATGGTCGCCATCGACTGGACCGTCGAAGACGGCTGGCACGACGCGCATGTGCGGCCCTATGGCCCGCTGACGTTCTCGCCCGCCGCCGCGGTGCTGCACTACGGCCAGGAAATCTTCGAAGGCATGAAGGCGTTCCGGCACGCCGACGGTTCGGTGTGGACCTTCCGCCCCGAGTCCAACGGCCGTCGCCTGCAGCATTCGGCCCGCCGCATGGCGCTGCCGGAGCTGCCTGTGGACCTGTTCGTCGAATCGATCAAGCAACTGGTCAAGACCGATGAAGCCTGGGTGCCCGGCGGCGGCGAATCGAGCCTGTACATCCGGCCCTTCATGATCGCCAACGAGGATTTCCTCGGCGTGCGCCCGGCCCGTCGCGTGGCCTACTACGTGATCGCCAGCCCCGCCGGCGCCTACTTCAAGGGCGGCATCAAGCCGGTCTCGATCTGGCTCTCGCGCGACTACGCACGTGCCGGCCGCGGTGGTACCGGTTCGGCCAAGTGCGGCGGCAACTATGCCTCCTCGCTGCTGCCGCAGCGCGAGGCGGTCGAGAACGGCTGCGCGCAGGTGCTGTTCCTCGATGCGGAAACCAACACATACGTCGAAGAACTCGGTGGCATGAACGTGTTCCTGGTGCAGCGCGATGGCAGCGTCATCACCCCGTCGCTGACCGGCAGCATCCTCGAGGGCATCACCCGCGACAGCGTGATCCAGCTGCTGCGCGATCGCGGCCACACCGTGACCGAGCGCCGCGTCGAGATCGCCGAGTGGATCGAAGGCGTGCGCTCGGGCGAAATCGCCGAGGTCTTCGCCTGCGGCACCGCGGCCAGCATTTCGCCGATCGGCGTGCTCAAGGGCGCCGATTTCAGCGTCGGCGATGCCGACGCGCAGCCGGGCGAGGTCACGATGGGCATCCGCAAGGATCTGCTCGACATCCAGTACGGCCGCGCGCCGGACCGGCATGGCTGGTTGACGCGTCTGGTCTGATCCATCGCGTCAGATGTGACGGAAACGGCCCGCATTGCGGGCCGTTCTCTTGTGGCTGAAAGCACCGGGGAACACGCCGGATCTGGATGGATGCAACCGGTCGAGCGGTGCGAGAGGCGCGCAAGGCGTTCGACCTGCGGACTTCCGATCAGCCGGTCACCACGCCGGTCTGCAGCCGCATCCCATCCGCTTCGCGCCGTGCCGCACGCGACGTGAGCGCGGCCGCGACCATGCACGCGATCAGCAGTCCTGCGCTCGCGAAGAACGTGATCCGATAGCCCGCGCTGTCGAACAGCAAGCCGCCCAAAGTCGCGCCGGAAGCGATCGCCAGTTGCACCACGGCGACCATCAGACCGCCCGCCGATTCGCTGTCGTGCGGCAGCGTGCGCGCCAGCCACGTCCACCAGGCAACGGGCGCGGCCGTTGCGAACAGCCCCCAGCATCCCAGCAGCAACGCAGTCATCAGAAGCCGGTTGCCGGTCAGTGCCAGCGCGATGGCGATGCCGGCCATCAGCAGCGGCAGGAGCGCCAGCGTCGTGTACATGCCGCGCCGGATGAAGGGCTCGATCACCAGCGTGCCCACGACGCCTGCGACGCCGAGCAGCAGCAACAGCATGGACAGCGTGCCGACCTCGACGTGCGCGACGGTCTCGAGGTACGGGCGCACGTAGGTGTAGAGCGCGAACTGCCCCATGAAGAACAGGCTGACGGCGACCATGCCCCACGTCACTGTCGGGCGCCGCAGCAGCGCAAGCACATTCCACGCGGGGCGCACGGCGGTGGCCGGCATCGGCGGCAGCGTGATCGCTTTCCAGACGAAGGCGACCAGTGCGAGCGGCACGAGCGACAGGAACGCGCCGCGCCAGCCCACGATCGCGCCGAAGTAGCTCCCCAGCGGCGCCGCCAGCACCACCGCCAACGCATTGCCGCCGTTGACGAGCGCCAGTGCGCGCGGCACCTGGTGCGCGGGCACGAGTCGCATCGTCGTCGCCGCGGACATGGACCAGAAGCCGCCGATCGCCACGCCGATGAGCGCGCGGCCGATCATGAAAACGGGATAAGTCGATGCGAGTGCGGCCAGCGTGCCCGAGGCCACCATGACCAGGGTGAGCCCGAGCAGCAGCCATTTGCGATCGAGGCGGCCAGCGAGCGGTGCGATGAGCAGGCTGGTCACGAGTGCGAACGCGCCCGACACCGCGATGGCGCGCCCCGCCTGCCCTTCCGTCACCTGTAAGTCGACGGCGATCGGCGTCAACAGGCTGACCGGCATGAACTCGGCGGCGACGAGGGCGAACGCACCGAGCGATAGCGCGAGCACGGCCGCCCACTCGCGGCGGCCGGCGTTCCGGATTTCAGGAGACATGCAGAGGATTCCGTCGGAGAACAGACAGCCACGGACGCGGACCTTGGGCGTCACGGGCCTGCGCCGCATGAGGCCGCGACCGGCGCCCTGCGGCGGGGTGTCAAAGCGCGGCCGCGAGGCTCAGTCGAGACCGTCGCGGAAGAACGTCGTCAGTGCATCGAACGGAATCAGGTCGACGCGGTCGTAGAGATCAACGTGGCCCGCGTCCGGCACCACCAGCAATCGCTTCGGCTGGCCGGCGCGACGATAGGCGTCCTCGCTGAACTCGCGCGAGTGCGCACTGTCGCCGGTGATGAACAGCATCGGCCGTGGCGAGATCGTGTCGATGTCGTTGAACGGGTAGAAGTTGAGGAACTTCAGATTGCTGGTGAGCGTGGGATGCGTGGTCGTTTCCGGCGAAGCGCTGGCAGGCGTGAACGCACCGCGGGGCGTGCGATAGAAATCGTAGAACTCGCGCTCGATCGGCGTGGACTTCGCGTCCAGCGCATGCACGCTGCCACTGGTGTAGCGCGTCGGGCCGCCCGCGAACTCCACATCGCGTTGTGCGATGGCCTCGGCGATCGCGGCTTTGCGTTGCTCGACGCTCACGCCGTTGCGCAGTCCCTGCCGGTTCGCCGCGCCCATGTCGTACATGCTGACGGTCGCGATCGCGCGGATGCGCGGATCGATCTTCGCCGCGCTGATCACGAAGCTGCCACTGCCGCAGATGCCGATCGCGCCGATGCGGTCGGCATCGACGAACGTCTGCGTGCGCAGGAAATCGACGGCTGCACTGAAGTCTTCGGCGTAGATGTCGGGCGACACCGCGTTGCGCGGTTCGCCCGCGCTTTCGCCCCAGAACGACAGATCGATCGAGAGCGTGACGAATCCCTGCTCGGCCATCTTCGCCGCGTAGAGGTTCGCGCTCTGTTCCTTGACCGCGCCCATCGGATGCCCGACGACGAGGGCCGCGTGACGGCGGCTTCGATCGAGCGTCTTCGGCACATGCAGATTGCCGGTGACGGTCATGCCGTACTGGTTCCGGAACGTGACCTTCCGGATGTCCACTGCATCGCTGACGTAGAAGTTGTCGGCGCCGCGGAACAGATCGGCGGCGGAGACGTGGGCGGGGCTGGCCAGCAATGCTGCCGCCAGTGCGAGGGGCGCCAGCGGCGCGAAGCGTCGGCTCATGGTGTGCTCCATTGGAGGTCGGCGCTCAGGCGGCGAGCGTGGTGGTGTCGATGACGAAGCGGTACTTCACATCGCCGGCGAGCATGCGTTCGTAGCTCGCGTTGATCTGGTCGGCGTCGACCAGTTCGATGTCCGAGACGATGTCGTGCGCTGCACAGAAATCCAGCATTTCCTGCGTTTCGGCGATGCCGCCGATCATCGAACCCGCGATCGAACGCCGCTTCATGATCAGGTTGAACACCTGGGGCGATGGATGCGGCGATGCGGGCGCGCCCACCAGTGCCATCGTGCCGTCGCGCTTCAACAGCAACAGGAATGCATCGAGGTCGTGCGGTGCCGCGACGGTGTTGAGGATGAAGTCGAAGCTCTTGGCATGCGCGGCCATCTCGTCCGCATTGCGGGACACGACCACCTCGTCTGCCCCCAGCGCTCTGGCGGCATCCCGCTTCGATTCCGACGTGGTGAACGCGACCACGTGCGCGCCCATCGCATGCGCCAGCTTGAGGCCCATGTGGCCGAGCCCGCCGATCCCGACGACACCAATTTTCTTGCCGGGACCCGCGTTCCAGTGGCGCAGCGGCGAATAGGTCGTGATGCCGGCGCAGAGCAAGGGCGCGACCGCCGCCAACTGCGCCTCGGGATGGCGGATGCGCAGCACATAGCGTTCGTGCACGACGATCTGCTCGGCGTAGCCGCCCAACGTATGTCCCGGCGCGTCGGCTGTCGGGCCGTTGTAGGTGCCGACCATGTGATCGCAGTAGTTCTCCAGATCGTCCCGGCAGTCCGCGCAATCGCGACAGCTGTCGACGATGCAGCCGACGCCGACGAGATCGCCGATCGCAAACCCGGTGACGTACGAACCGACCGCCGCCACGCGACCTACGATTTCGTGGCCCGGTACGCACGGGAACATCGTGCCGGCCCACTCGGCACGCGCCTGGTGCAGATCGGAGTGACAGATGCCGCAGAAGGCGATGTCGATCTGGACATCATGGGCGCCTGGTGCGCGGCGGCTGATCCGGAGCGGTTCGAGCGGGCGGTCGCCCGAAAGCGCGCCGTAGGCATTGATCGACATGGCGTGGTCCTGTCGGTGAAGAGGTGGCCATCCTCTCCGGCACGCGCCCGGTGGCGGTATTACATTCCGCTGGGTTTCTTGCCTGATCCGATGCAACTGCCCGCGTTTCCGACAACCGCAGTCTGGCGGCGCGCTAGAGTTCCGCCTGCCATCGGAGCCCCCATGACCACCTATCCCGCCCCTGCCCGCCCTGCCTCACCGGCGCAGTCGATCGCGCGCATCGTCGAGTCGCACCTGCCGCACACGGGCGATTACGGCACGGCGATTCCTGGTCTGGGCCTGTTCCGGCGCAATGCGATTGCAGCGCCGGTCGTGTGCATGGTTCCGCCCAGCATCGTGCTGGTGGCACAGGGTGCCAAGCAGATGTGGGTCGGCGGGACGGGCTATCCGTACGACGTGTCGCGCTTCCTCGTGACGTCGCTCGATCTGCCGGCCAACTCGGAAGTCACTGCAGCCACTGCCGCGCAGCCCTGCGTGGGGCTGACCCTGAAGCTCGATCTGCGGATGCTCGCCGAACTGGTCGCCCAGGGTGGCTTTCCGGCAGGTGCAGCAAGGCCCGTCGGCACCGGCGTGGGGATCGGCACCGCGACGCCCGCGTTGCTGGACCCGTTCGCCCGTCTGGTCGCATTGCTGGAAGAGCCCGATGCGATTCCTGCGCTGGCACCCTTGATCCAGCGCGAGATCCACTATCGCCTGCTGCTGAGCGACCAGGCGGCGCGGCTGCGGCAGATCGCGTCCGTCGACAGCCACAGCCACCGCGTCTCACGTGCGATCGACTGGTTGAAGCTGCACTACGCCGAGGCCGTACGCATCGAGGATCTCGCTGCACGCGTCCAGATGAGCGCACCCACCTTCCATCAGCATTTCCGTCAACTGACCGCGATGAGCCCGCTGCAGTACCAGAAATGGCTGCGCCTCAACGAAGCCAGGCGCCTGATGCTCAACGAACATGCCGATGCCGCAAGTGCAGCGTTCAAGGTCGGCTACGAGAGCCCCTCGCAGTTCAGCCGCGAATACGGCCGTCTGTTCGGCGCGCCGCCGAAGCGCGACATCGCCTCGCTGCGCAGCCAGGACGTCGCTGGATGACGCCATGAGGGCGCGCCGGCAGTGCTTCGCGCTGCCCGCGAGAAGCTTTGATTGACAGACTGCCGAGTCGGCCCGACGCTCGTCGCCATGAAACTAGATATCGACGCGCTCAGCCTCCGCGAGCTCGATGCACTGCTGGTCGCCGCCGAACGACGCAAGGCGGTGCTGTCACGCCGTCGACCGATCGCGGTCGTCCGCGCCGAGCTGATCGCGTTCGTGCTCACCCAGGACTACGCGATCGAAGAACTGGTCGACGCCGCGCCTCTGGGTCCCGTCGCCGCCAAGCGCGCGAAGAAGGGCAAGCGCGCGAAGGTCGCGGCGAAGTATCGCGATCCACAGAACAAGCGCAACACCTGGTCCGGCCGTGGCCGCATGCCACGCTGGCTGGCGGAAAAGACCAAGCGCGGACAGAGCGCCGCGGACTTCCTCATCCCGGGCCTCGCCCGACCGACTGCGAAGAAAAGCAGTCCGATCGGTCAGCGGACCGTCTTCAAGCAGGGCTGAGTCAGGGCTGCGACCGGTCGCGTCAGCCCGGATCAGGCCGCCGCGTTCGCCAGCGCCACCGTCGCCAGCTTGCTGGCCGGCTTGCGCCCGAGCTCCCCGCTGATCCACACCGCCGTATCGGTCACGGCCTGCAGATCGATACCGGTGCGCAGCCCGAGTCCGTCGAGCATGTACAGCAGATCCTCGGTGGCGAGGTTGCCGCTGGCGCCCTTCGCGTAGGGGCAGCCGCCGAGGCCGCCGACGGCGCTGTCGACCACGCGCACGCCGGCTTCCAGGCACGCCAGCACGTTGGCCAGCGCCTGGCCGTAGGTGTCGTGGAAATGCACGGCGAGCTGCGCCATCGGCACGGCCTGCGCGCAGGCCAGCAGCATCGCGCGCGCCTTGGCCGGCGTGCCGACGCCGATGGTGTCGCCGAGCGAGATCTCGTCGCAGCCCATCGCGTGCAGGGCATCGGCCACGCGCACCACATCGCCCAGCGGCACGTGGCCCTGGTAGGGGCAGCCGAGCACCGTGGACACATAACCGCGTACCGAAACGCCCGCAGCGCGCGCCTGCTCGACCACCGGCTTCAGCCGTTCGAGCGAGCCGTCGACGTCGATGTTGGTGTTCTTGAGGTTGAAGGCATCCGAGGCTGCGGTGAACACCGCGATGTGCCGCACGCCGGCGGCCAGCGCCCGTTCCAGACCTTTCGCGTTGGGTACCAGCACCGGATAGGCGACGCCGTCGCACCGCTGGATGCCGGCGAGCACTTCTTCGGCATCGGCCAGCTGCGGCACCCACTTCGGGCTGACGAAGCTCGTGGCTTCGACGATCTGGAAGCCGCAGACCGACAGGCGATCGATCAGCGCGATCTTGGTCGCGGCCGGCACCAGCGTCTTCTCGTTCTGCAGCCCGTCGCGCGGACCGACTTCGACGACACGGACGAAGTCGCTCATGCCGAGCCCTCCGCGTCGCCTTCGACGAAATCGACCAGCACTGCGCCATCGGCGACCAGTTCGCCCTGTTTCGCGAGGAACGCCTTGACCACGCCGTCGTGCGGCGCCTGCAGCGTGTGTTCCATCTTCATCGCTTCCATCACCAGCAGCGGTGTGCCCTTCTTGATGGGCGTGCCGAGCGGTGCCAGCAGTTCGACGATGCGGCCCGGCATCGGGGCAATCACCGCGCCGGCATGCGCTTCCGCGCCGGCGTGCCGATGCAACGGGTCGACGTGTTCGAACACGAAGCGGTCTTCGCCGCGATACAGCACCACCTGACTGCCCTGCACCAGCACGTCGACGTTGCGACGCACGCCGTCGAGGGCGGCGGTCAGCGTCGGTGCGCGCCATTGGAAACTGACAGGGCTGGCCGCCTCGCCGTCGAAGCCGATGCGCAAGCCGTCGTGCTCCTGGCGCACGGCGACCCGGCGGGTCTTTCCGTTCGCCGACAACTCGATGAAGCGTGCGGCGTGGGTGTCCAAGCGCCAGCCGTCGGCGATGGCCCAAGGCGAAGCCGCCCTCACCCCTGCCCCTCTCCCGGGGGGAGAGGGGTTCAAATTCGCGCTGTCCGTTGCCGCCTGCGAATGCGCCCACAGGCCGAGTGCCGCGAGCATCCACGCTGCATCGTCGGCCTCGGGCAAGGGCGCCAGCAGCGTGTCGATCTCGCGTGCGACGAGTCCGGTGTCCAGGCGCGCGGCAGAGAAATCCGCCTGGCGCGCGAGACGGCCGAGGAACACCGCATTGGTCGTCACGCCGACGACGCGCACCGCATCGATGGTCTGACGCAGACGTTGCAGGGCACGCGGACGGTCTTCGTCCCAGACGATCAGCTTGGCGATCATCGGGTCGTACCACGGGCTGATCGCGTCGCCCTGCTCCACGCCGGTGTCGATGCGCACATGCGCGCTCGCTTCGGGGAACTGCATGACCTGCAGCGTGCCCGTCGACGGCAGGAAGCCTTTGAGCGCGTCTTCTGCATACAGACGCGCTTCGATCGCATGTCCGCGATGGTGGATCTGGTCCTGACGCAGCGGCAGCGCCTGGCCGGCGGCCGCGCGCAACTGCCATTCGACGAGATCGATGCCGGTGACCATCTCGGTGACCGGATGTTCGACCTGCAGCCGGGTGTTCATTTCCATGAAGTGGAAATCGCCGCCCTCGCCGACGATGAACTCGATCGTGCCGGCGCCGATGTAATCGACCGCGCGTGCGGCAGCCACCGCAGCCTGCGCCATCGCCTCGCGCTGCGCATCGCTCAGTTCGGGCGCGGGCGCTTCTTCCAGCACCTTCTGATGCCGGCGCTGCACCGAGCAGTCGCGCTCGAACAGATGCACCACTTTGCCGTGGCTGTCGCCGAACACCTGCATCTCCACATGGCGCGGCCGCACGATGTAGCGCTCGATCAGCACGCGCGCATCGCCGAACGAACTCTCGGCCTCGCGCTGGCACGACAGCAGCGCCGCCGCGAAGTCCTCGCTCTTCTCGACCAGACGCATGCCCTTGCCGCCACCGCCGGCGCTGGCCTTGATCAGTACCGGGTAGCGGATCTCGTCGGCCTGCTGCTGCAGGAACGCGGGATCCTGGTTGTCGCCGTGATAACCCGGCGTCACCGGCACACCGGCGGCCTGCATCAGCGCCTTGGCTTCGCGCTTGTCGCCCATCGCCTGGATCGATGACGGCTTCGGGCCGATGAAGACCACGCCGGCATCGGCGCAGGCCTGCGCGAACGCGGCGTTCTCGGACAGGAAGCCGTAACCGGGATGGATCGCCTGCGCACCGGTGCGGCGTGCGGCGTCGAGCAGCTTGTCGGCGCGCAGATAACTCTCGCGCGCCGCCGACGGTCCGATGTGCACGGCCTCGTCTGCCAGACGCACATGACGCGCATTGCGGTCGGCGTCGGAGTACACCGCGACGGTGCGGATGCCGAGCCGGCGACAGGTCGCGATGATGCGGCACGCGATCTCGCCGCGATTGGCGATCAGCACGGTGTCGAACAACGCGCCTTCAGAAATTCCAGTGGTCATCAGGCGTCCTTTGCGCGGCGTGCGGACAGGAACGCGTCCAGCCGCTCGCGGGCCTCGTCGGTGGCGCGGATGCCGGCGATGCGCGCGGCGGTGTCGGCGATCAGTGCATCACCGATGGTCTGGCCATCGAGATCGCGGATCAGCCGCTTGGATTCGGCCTGCGCATTCGGGCCACCCTGCGCCAGCGCCTGCACCAGCGTGTCGATCGCGGCGTCGAGCGCGTCGTCGGCGACGACTTCATGCACCAGTCCGATCTCGTACGCCTTCGCCGGCTGGATCAGTTCAGCGGTCAGAAAATAGCGCGCGGCCTGGCGCGGACCGATCGCGCGCAGCACGTACGGCCCGATCGTCGCGGGAATCAATCCGAACTTGACCTCGGACGTCGCGAACACGGCCTTGTCGCTGGCGACCGCCATATCGCACGCGGCCACCAGGCCCAGCCCGCCACCGATCGCCGCGCCATGCACGCGCGCGATGGTCGGCTTCGGCAGTTCCGCCAGGCGGCGCAGCATGCGCGCCAGGGCTTCGGCTTCGTCGCGATTGCGCGCCACGTCGTAGTCGGCAGCGCGGCGCATCCAGTCCAGATCGGCGCCGGCGGAAAAACTGCGGCCGCGTCCGGCCAGCACGACGACGCGCACGCTGTCATCGGCGCCCAGAGTCTGCAGGCCGCGATCGATCGCATCGATCAGGTGTTCGTCGAACGCGTTATGACGCTCGGGGCGATCCATCCACAAGGTCGCCACGGCGCCCTTGCGTTCGATCCCGATGTTCGGTGTGTCGGTCATTGCGGTGTCCTCGTCGCGCCCGGTCACATCCGGAAGATGCCGAACTTCGTCTCTTCGTTCGGTGCGTTCAATGCCGCCGACAGGGCCAGCCCAAGAGCGCGCCGGGTCTTGGCCGGATCGATGATGCCGTCGTCCCACAGCCGCGCACTGGCGTAATACGGATGCCCCTGCTGCTCGAACTGCTCGCGGATCGGTGCCTTGAACGCGTCCTCGTCTTCCGCCGACCACGTACCGCCCTTGGCTTCGATGCCATCGCGGCGCACGGTGGCCAGCACGCCGGCCGCCTGTTCGCCGCCCATCACCCCGATGCGCGCGTTGGGCCACATCCACAGGAAGCGCGGCGAATACGCACGACCGTTCATGCCGTAGTTGCCGGCGCCGAAACTGCCGCCGATGACGACGGTGAACTTCGGCACCTTCGCGCAGGCGACCGCGGTGACCAGCTTGGCGCCATCGCGCGCGATGCCGCCGTTCTCGTACTTCTTGCCGACCATGAAGCCGGTGATGTTCTGCAGGAACAGCAGCGGAATACCGCGCTTGGCGCACAGCTCGACGAAGTGCGCGCCCTTGAGCGCGCTCTCGGAAAACAGGATGCCGTTGTTGGCGACGATGCCGATCGGATAGCCGTGCAGATGCGCGAAGCCGGTGACCAGCGTGGTGCCGTAGCGCGCCTTGAATTCGTCGAAGCGCGAGCCATCGACCAGCCGCGCGATCACCTCGCGCACGTCATAGGGCTTGCGCGTATCGGCCGGAATTACGCCATAGAGTTCTTCGGCCGGATACGCCGGTTCTTCCGACGGTTGCGTCAGCAGTTCGCCCTGCTTGCGCCAGTTGAGCGAGGCCACGATGTCGCGCACGCGCGCCAGCGCATCGAGATCGTCTTCGGCGAAATGATCGGCCACGCCCGAGATGCGCGTGTGCACATCGGCGCCGCCCAGCGATTCAGCGTCCACCTCCTCGCCCGTCGCGGCCTTCACCAGCGGCGGACCGCCGAGGAAGATCGTGCCCTGTTCCTTGACGATCACCGTCTCGTCGCTCATCGCCGGCACGTAGGCGCCGCCGGCGGTGCACGAGCCCATCACGCAGGCGATCTGCGGAATGCCCTGCGCCGAGAGATTCGCCTGGTTGTAGAAGATCCGGCCGAAATGATCACGGTCCGGGAACACCTCGTCCTGCATCGGCAGGAACGCGCCGCCGGAATCGACCAGATAGATGCACGGCAGACGATTCTGCTGCGCGATCTCCTGCGCACGCAGATGCTTCTTCACCGTGATCGGGTAATAGGTGCCGCCCTTCACCGTCGCATCGTTGGCGACGATCATGCATTCGACGCCGCTGACCAGACCGATGCCGGCGACGACACCCGCGCTGGGCACCTCACCGCCGTACATGCCGTGCGCCGCCATCGGCGCGACCTCGAGGAACGGCGCGCCGGGATCGATCAATGCATCGATGCGATCGCGCACCAGCAGCTTGCCGCGCTTGCGGTGCTTCTCGCGCGCCGCTTCGCTGCCGCCCTGGGCGATGCGCGCATGCGTGGCGCGCAGATCGTCGAGGGCCGTCTGCATCGCAGCGGCATTGGTCTGGAAACTCTCACCGGCCGGGTCGATCCGGCTCTGCAGGATGGCCATCGGTGCTCCTTCAGCTGGTCTGGCGGAAGAGTTCACGGCCGATCAGCATGCGCCGGATCTCCGACGTGCCCGCACCGATCTCGTAGAGCTTGGCGTCGCGCCACAGGCGGCCCACCGGGTACTCGTTGATGTAGCCGTTGCCGCCCAGCGCCTGGATCGCCTGACCGGCCAGCCACGTCGCCTTCTCGGCGGCGTAGAGGATCACGCCGGCGGCGTCCTGACGGGTGATCTTGCCGGCGTCGGCCGCCTTCGCCACCGCGTACACGTAGGCGCGGCAGGCGTTGTAGGCGACGTACATGTCGGCGACCTTGCCCTGCATCAGCTGGAAGTTGCCGATCGCCTCGCCAAACTGGCTGCGCTCGTGCACGTACGGCAGCACCGCATCGAGACCCGCGGCCATCAGACCCAGCGGACCGCCCGACAGCACCAGGCGCTCGTAGTCGAGACCCGACATCAGCACCTTGACGCCGCCGCCGACCTCGCCGAGCACGTTCTCGACCGGCACTTCGCAATCCTCGAACACCAGCTCGCAGGTATCCGACGAACGCATGCCGAGCTTGTCGAGCTTCTGCGCAGTCGAGAAGCCCTTGAAGCCCTTCTCGATGATGAAGGTGGTGATGCCCTTCGGGCCGGCGTCCGGATCGGTCTTGGCGTACACCACCAGCACGTCGGCGGTCGGGCCGTTGGTGATCCACATCTTGTTGCCGTTGAGCACGTAGCGGTCGCCGCGCAGTTCCGCGCGCAGCTTCATGCCCACCACGTCCGAGCCCGCGCCCGGCTCGCTCATCGCCAGCGCACCGACGAATTCGCCGCTGCACAGCTTCGGCAGGTACTGCTGCTTCTGCGCCTCGCTGGCGTTCTTGCGCAGCTGGTTGAGGCAGAGGTTGGAGTGCGCGCCGTAGGACAGGCCGATGCCGCCCGAAGCCCGAGAGATCTCCTCCATCGCGACCACGTGGGCCAGATAGCCCAGGCCCGTGCCGCCGTATTCTTCTTCGACGGTGATGCCCAGCAGGCCCTGCGCGCCGAGCTTGGTCCACAGCGCGTGCGGGAACTGGTTGGCCTCGTCGGCATGCGTGGCGAGGGGCGCGATCTCCTGCGCGGCGAAGTCCTGCACGGACTCGCGGATCATCTCGATCTCTTCGCCGAGTTGGAAATCGATGGACGGAATACGCATGCTGGACTCCAGGTTCCCGGGGACGACGACTCGCATGGCATCGCGCCTGCGCAGTGGTCCCGATCGGCACAGGCTAGCGGGTTCCGGACAAGAATTGAACTAATATTCAAAAATTGAACTGAGGATCACGTTTTGAGCTACCGGCGTTCGGACCTGATGGAAGAGCGGATGACCCGCAACCGCGAGCGGATCGTCCACGCCGCGCGCACGCTGGTGTCCGTGGGCGGCTTCCGCGAGGCCCAGGTGGCCGCCGTCGCCGCCGAGGCCGGCGTCTCGACCGGGCTGATCTACCGCTACTTCCCGTCCAAGACGGAACTGTTCGTCGAAGTGCTGACCGTCGCCATCGACGCCGAAATCGTGATCCTGCGCGGCGCAGCCGCCGCCCACACCGACGCCCGCGATCAACTGGGCGCCGCCATCGAAGCCTTCGTGCGCCGCGCCCTCGCCGGCCCGGCACTGGCCTACGCCTTCATCGCCGAGCCGGTGGACCCAGAAGTGGACGCCGAACGTATCCGCGGCCGCCGCCGCTTCGGCGAAGTCTTCCGCGACATCCTGCTGGCCGGCATCGAACGCAAGGAGTTCCCCGCCCAGGACGCCGACGTCACCGCCGCCTGCATCGTCGGCGCGTTCACCGAAGCGCTGGTCGGGCCGGTGGCGCCGATCCTCAAAGAGAAGACGTCGGGCCCGGCGCAGCTGGTGGAGTCGATCCGGGAGGTGTGTTTGCGGGCGGCGGGGTCTGTCGGATAGCGACGATGTGCGCGCAAACGTGAGGTGTGACCACATCGAACAGCAGCCAGACTCCGGCAGTCGATGAATCTAGAAACGCCAGCAGCCACTTCGCGCAGGTAAGCCGTCTTCTCCGACATCCACGCACACAACGTGAAGCCTCGTCTGTGTGTTGCGGAAGCCGCGCATCACAAATGAAGTGTTCGATGCGCCGGCCAGTCCCTCGTGCCACGGATATACGAGGTAAAAATCGCTACATGGATAGACGCTTGCGTAAGCGTTCATCTGATACACATGCGACTCGTCGGGTATCAAGCGCCCACGCGCGTCGATCTGGATACGTGTCCATTTGGTATCCGCGACCGCCAGCACCTGCGCTCCATCGCGCACAACGAGGTCGGGTCGGAGGCGGAAGATCGGCACCTCTTCAGCGCCGTCAAGATGCGCCAAATGCAGCCCTGTGTCCTGCGCGCAAACCTTTCGTCCCCGGCTCGCACATTCTCGCGTCAACTGCCGCGCAACCGTTGCTTCGAACAGACGGTTCATATCGAACAGAAGCTCGGGCGCATCGCTGTTCCCGGCTCGCACGTTGGGTGAAAGCAGTTTGAGAATCAACGCTGCCCACCGCATCGCGGCCGCGTAGTGCTTGACCTGACGATCAGGAACCAACGACTGCAGGACATCGACGGAATCGCGTCGCAACGTGACCTCGTCGAAGGCAGCGCCGAGTTCCAGCCAGCGTCGCTGGTCCGCGATGTCGTCCAGCCACGGTCTGGAGAGATGAAGCGCGGCACGCAACACTTGGTTCCAAGCGTTGTCGACCGTCAGCTCGTCGTATCGGCACGCCAGCACATCGGGCCGCATGCCTTGCCTCGCCACCTGACGCGTGATCAGCAGTCGTCCGCGTAGGACACGCAGGTCGTCCACGTCACTGCGGTATCGGCGCAGCAGTCCTGCCCTCACCAGTTGCATCAGAGCGTCAACGAAAGCCGAGACGAACACCCCCAGCAATGTCTGCCGCTTCAGGGAATGGCCCACACCACCCTGCGAGAAAGGCGGCAGACCATCTGCCAGATGCAGCAGGCGCAGGAACGTTCCACGCGAGCGGGCCGCATCCACGTGCTCGCCTGCCTTGGGCAGCACCTCCAGCACGCGGCCACCCATGTTCAACAGGCCTGCGTGCTGTGCAAATCGCACACTGCGATGACCGGGCGAGCAGAAGCCCGGCTTGCTGGCAGAAATCGCGAACAGCCGGTCCGCCTCGGCGCTCGTTAGTGACGCCTCGGTAGGCTCACCGACGCGCAGGGTGCCGTGCTCGAAGGCGGTCACGACCGAGGCATTCACGGTCAGACTTCCGACTCCGAAATCACACGTTCTGTTTGGTAGATGCCTGCGAAGCTCGATGCGTCCCAGCTCTCAGGGTCTGTCACCACATAACGCGTCCGCTCGGACAGTGCACCGTCTACGGCGTGGCCGAACAATCGACCTGCATCCATCGTCTCGCGCCTGACGAACACCGAGGTGCCGTTGCCTTTGGACAGCACCAGCTCCACCCGACTCCAGTCATCGAAGAAGTATTCCTGCAGCAACGGGATGATCTGGCGCTGAAACACGAGTCGCAAATCCGCGACCGACGTGACCCGCGTCAGGTACGCATGCCCGATCAAGCGGTCACGGTCGGCCAGGAATTCCAGCCGCTCGTTGATCCTTCGCAGCAGCAAGCCCAGATCCACCTCGTCCACACGCCGATCGAGTAATCCGTAGTCAGGCGCGATCTCGCGAAATTCGAAGCGCCGCCGCAGCGCGATGTCCAGCAGCGCGATCGAGCGGTCCGCGGTGTTCATGGTGCCGATGATGTCGAGGTTTTCCGGCACACCGAATCGCTCGTCATCGCCTTCCTCACCGCCTGTTCCGGGCAACTGCACCTCCATACCGGCCACAAGTTCGCCGGTTGCGCCATAGCGGGCACGCTTGTCAGGCTCGATCAGCGTGATCAACTCGCCAAACACCTTCGAAATATTGGCGCGGTTGATCTCATCGATAAACAACGCGTGTCGTTTGCCAGGGTTGGCCCTCGCCTCCTCGCACGCTTGCTTGAACACGCCGTCGACCATGCGGAAGCCCGCCGAAGCCTCGCCCTCAGTTCCACTCCCTGCCACCGGCCGCAAGCCGATGACGAAATCCTCATAGGAGTACGAGGGATGGAAGGTCACCAGGCGATACCGTTTGACGGGCGTCGATTCGCTGCCAGGGCCGGCCTGCCACGCGAGCAACAGTTCCGCCGCCTCGCTGTCCTGCTCCTGCCAGTCCGGCAGCAGTGCCCAGCGCGAATCTTCGGACTTGTCGAACAGGTACGGCGCGCGGCGCGACGTCACGTTGACGGTGGTGCTGGCGGGATTGGTGTGTTCCTGCATGTAGCCCCAGACGGTGCTGGTCACTGCCTTCGTACGTTTGCGCTGCAGGGCCTTGGCGCGGATCAGCGGATGGTTCTCGAGATCACCGGCCTTCGTCGGCTTGCCTGTGTCGGCCAATGCTGCTGCGATCACCGCGCGCCAGCCATGGCGAGCCACCAGCTGGTGCTCCCACGTGGCGCGATCCAGATCGGCGGGCAAGTCCGTGTATGAGCTGAACATCTGCTGCAGGCGCCACGTCTTCCCGGTGCCGGGAGGCCCGTACAGGATCAGGTTGCGGGCGCTCTCCAGCTGCTTCGCATAGCCCGCACCCGGCTCCTTCACCAAGGACGAATCGGCTTGAGCCTCGCCTGCTTCTTCATCGTCACTTATCGACACATCGGTCTCGTTGGGCTTGCGCCATACATCCACCAGCGGCGGATTGTAGAAATCGAGGTCCACAGTGCCGTAGCGCTGCGCTTGCGCCTGCCGGAGTGTCAGCAGCGCGTCGTCCAGCTGGGAGTCCCGCCATTTGCGAGTCGCCTTCTGCGGCGCCACCTTGAACCCTTCGAGTACCCGGCGCCGGTCGCCGTTGCTGGACATGCGTTCCACCCGATCCGGGAACAGGAAAAAGCGGAGCATGTGACGAAATTGGCGGTCGCCCTCCTGGGGCACGGTATCCATCCACGCGACGTGCCGGTCGTAGTCGGTAAACAGTTCAGTGCGCCGGTCGGGGGCCTCGCGCTTGATCGCCTGCCCAAAGCCGACCATGTACTTGATCTCGCGCCAGCGATTGGTGTTCACACCCATGCCAGCCGAACCGATCCCGTCTAGATAAGTATCCGCAAGCAAAGGATGAGCAGGGTCCAGCGCATCGCCAGTCCAGCCCCAGACCCGCGAAACGCCCTCTCGCTTGGTCTCGATGCCGATGTTGCTGGGAAACAGAAACAGCGCCCACAGCAGCTCCGCCATCAGCTTGCGGGCCTCGGGCGGGGCATCCTCAAGCTGAGTCTGCAACTTCTCGTAGAAGCTGCCGTCACCCGCATCCGGCCGCTGAACGAAATAGCGGTCCAGCGCGCCGAAATTCGACGCCGTGCTGATTGCGCCTTCGCCCAGCATGCTGCCGTCTTCCACCAGGCACATCTGCACCCAGGCCTGCGCCGCGTCGATGACTGGCTTCGAATCGTGTGGCGGCGTGTATCTGGACATGGGGTGCTTCCTTGCGGGAATAGGTGACGTCAGGCGACTGCGCGTTCAACGAGTGTGGTGGCGAGTTGCTGGTTGAGGTCGCGGGCTTGGCGCAGACGGGTTTTGAGCTGGTCGCAGAGAGCCATCAGTTCGTCTACTTTGGCGACGATTCGATGCTGTTCCGCGAGAGGCGGAACTGGGACCAACATTGACTTCAGATGAGTCGGACCAAAATGCTGTATCGCCGCCCCGGTCCTGCTCTCGTCAATCTGCCTTGAGAACTCTTTTGATCCAAAAAATCTAGTTAGATAGCCATAAAAAAGTGATTCATACGGCTTAAATCTAATTAGTCCGGTGTACAAGATACTGCCGACTGCCTCTTCACCCACACGCGAGATCTTCCCCAACGAAGCACTTGAGGAGAGGACGATGTCGCCAAAATCTAGTCTGAAGTGAGCCCATTTTTTGTTGACCATTTCTTGGTCAAGGAAATTACATCCCTCTAGCGACACTGATGCGCCGCGCATCCCGGCTATACGGATAAGTGGCACGCCTGAGATCCGAAAATCCCTTGCCATGATTCCTGGGCCTTCTTGAAAGAAGGCCACATCGGAAAGCCATGCCCAAGACCAGCTTTGGGGCAGATCATATGGAACCCGATCTTGATCGATTACTGGCAAAGCACCCTGCGATTTCACGCCCCCCTTCGCTACCAACTCAGCTTTGCCCACTGCGCTCCTCTCTAGGAGATCATTTGCCGGCTCATCACTCCGATCCTGCGATACCAGCTTTCCCATCACTGCCAGTTGCAGGAGTGTTTGTTTGAGGGCGTCGATGCTGGATTCGGTCGCGAACAGGGTATCGAAGTGTGCCGACAGGCGGGACCAATGAGCGGCGAAGTCTTCGGCGCTGTTGGCTTGGGTCAGGTTGTTGAGCAGGACTTGCACCAGGCGCGCGTGAGCGCATTCTGCGTCGGCCTGCTGTGCTTCCAGCATGTCGCATAGCGCCATTAGCTCATCCACTTTGGCGACGATGCGGTGTTGTTCGGCAAGAGGGGCGATCGGAACAAGAGCTTGTCGACCGTCTTCAGTACCGAGCCTTGGCATTTTCATACCGTAGCTCTTGGCATTCACGTAACTAAGAAAGTAAGGACTTCGTAGAGTTAAACTTAAAAAGTGAGGATTGAAGGCGCCGTGACATCTAAAAGGTATTATTTCAGTTGTACAAAATCCGTCACTGTCGGCTACGATAACCTTGTTTAGGTAAGGGCGTAACTTTCCGTATAGGACATCGCCTCGGACGAAACTGTTTTTATCGCTGAGGGATTTACGTTCTGAGAATCTTTTGCGCTGAATGAGTCGTGATGATTCTTTCTCGATGTCTTCTAAATCCAGAATCCAAGCATCGCTACCGATCTCAGCGACCTTCGATGTAGATCCGAAATTGGTGATAGCGCCAAGCCGAGCCCACCCCCAACTTCCCGGTAAATCGAACGGCACTTCCATTACGTCGATTTCCGCCAGATGTTTCTGCCGCTTGAGCTCGCCGCTGGACAGAAGATAGGCCTTCCTTTCGGCGATTTGCTCAAGCAACTCAGTCGCCGGCTCATCCCCGGGATCCTGCGGCGCCAACTTCCCCCGCACCGCCAAATCCAGGATCAGCTCCCGTAGCCTCTTGATCCCATTCGGCGCGCCCGCCAGCAGCGGCAAATGATCGGTCAGCACTGTCACGCGTCACGCTCCAGCGCTTCGACCAGCACCGCCTTCAATTGGTCGCGTAGGTCAGCGATCTCCCGTTGCATAAGCGCGTAGTTGCGCAGCAAGGCTTCTGGATCATGGATGACCTCCTCACCGACATGCGGGTTTTTGCAATCGAGATTCCAGTTGCGCGCCTGCAGCTCCTCAAAGCTGACCCTCCACGCGAACTCGTTCTCCACCCGCTCCGCGAAGCCATTTTCTTCGCTGCCCCACCACGCTTCCTCCACCGCGAATTCCTCGACCCGCATCGGCCGCGTCTTGGAATAATTCTTTACCCCTGCCGGGTACTGGTGATCGTAGAACCACACCTCGCGCGTCGGCACGCCCTTGGTGAAGAACAGCAGGTTGGTCTTGATTCCGGTGTACGGGTTGAACACCCCGTTGGGCAGTCGCACCACCGTATGCAGATTGCACTCGGTAAGCAGCCTCTCCTTGATGCGGCTTTTAATGCCTTCTCCGAACAGGAAGCCGTCCGGCAACACTACCGCCGCCCGCCCCCCAGCCTTGAGCAGATGCATGATCAGCACCAAGAACAGGTCGGCTGTTTCCCGCGTGCGGAACGCCGCCGGGAAGTTGTTCTCAATGCCATCCTCTTCCATGCCACCGAACGGCGGATTGGCCACGATGCAATCCACCCGGTCTTTCGGCCCCCAACTGATGAGCGGCTTGGCCAGCGTGTTGTCGTGGCGGATCTGGCTGGGCACCTCGATCCCGTGCAGGATCATGTTGGTCGTGGCCAACAGGTGCGGCAGCGGCTTTTTTTCCACGCCATGGATGCTGCCCTGCAGGATTCGCTCGTCTTCGGCCGTTTTCACGTAGTTCTTGCGCTTGTGTTCGATGGTGCAGGTGAGAAAGCCGCCCGTGCCGCAAGCCGGGTCCATGACTTCCTCGGCCAGCTTGGGGTCAACCATGCGCACCATGAACTCGGTGACCGGACGCGGCGTGTAGAACTCACCCGCATTGCCCGCACTCTGCAAGTCGCGCAGAAGCTGCTCGTAGAGGTTGCCGAACTCGTGGCGCTCCTGCGCCTTGTTGAAGTTGATACCGGCCTGGATCTTGTTGATCACCTGGCGCAGCAGCTGACCGGACTTCATGAAGTTGTAAGCGTCCTCGAACACGCCACGTACTACAAATCCCAATGGCTTGCTCTGGCGGGGCGCCAGCTCGCGCAACGACGGGAACAGGTCGCCGTCGATGAACTCCTTTAGCTCCTCGCCGGTGATGCCTTCTGGATCGGCCGCCCAATTCCGCCAGCGCAGGCGCTGCGGCAATGGCGACTTGTAATCCTCGTTGAGCAGCTCCCACTCCTGCTCGCGGTCATCGAGGATCTTGAGGAACAGCATCCAGACCAGCTGGCCGATGCGCTGCGCATCGCCGTCTACGCCGGTGTCCTTGCGCATGATGTCCTGGATGGATTTGATGGTGGAACCGATAGACATGCAGACTCTCATTGAGCCGCGGGACGGAGGGCCACGCGACGTGATTTGTTGGAAGGGGCGAGCCGCTATGCGGCGGCGCCGTCGTTGCTCGCCGAGTAAAGCTCGGCTTCAAGATCGCGAACGGCTTGAAGATAGCCCTCACGGCCACCTAGAGCGGAAATCAACTCCATAGGCGCGCCGAGCTGACGAAACGGATCCAGTTGCAGGATCTTGATGTCTTCGATGTGCTCGACGCCTGCATCAGCGTATTTGTCGAGCAGCCTTTCCAGCACCTGACGCGCGGCCTCGCCATACTTCGAAAAGTAGTTCCGCTTGCGCACGTTCTCGGCTCGTTCCTTACGGGACAACGGTGGTTGATCGAAGGCGACGTGGCAAATGAGATCGAACGGATCGAGCTGTTTGCCGAGCTTGCCGCCGACATCTTCGGAGAGCGCCTCCCATAGCACGCCTTGATCGGCGAGCTCCTGAATGACCACCTTTTTCTGCGCCGCGTCTGACCAGCGTCTCAGGAAGTGATCGAGAGACGCGAACTGGTGCTGGACCCGCTCGCGGGTGTAGTCCTTGAGCGACTCCGTGATAAGCCGGCCGTCAGGTCCGTAGTACTGGACCCGCTCTGCCACGATGGAAACGGGAAGGTTGTCGATCACATACCGAACTCGACCGCCACCCTGCCCGGTTGTCCCGTCGCCGTCGTTCCCATCGAGACCTTCACCGGAGGCGCTAGTGGTTCCGCCAGGAACCTCGTCGTCCGGCGGGATCGGCGAATCTCCCGGGCCAGGACTGTATATCTGGACTGGATCACCATCGAAGGCGGGGTCGGCGAACAGCTCTGTCGCTTTCTTGAAGTCCATGATTGTGAACCAGTACTTGCCGTAGTCTTCGTTGATACGCGTGCCACGGCCGATGATCTGTTTGAACTCGGTCATCGACTTGATGTGCTGATCCAGCACAATGAGTTTGCAGGTCTGCGCATCGACTCCGGTGGTCATTAACTTGCTTGTCGTCGCGATGACCGGATACCGCTCTTCCGGATTGATGAAATTGTCCAGCTCCGCCTTGCCCTCCTTGTCGTCGCCTGTGATGCGCATGACGTACTTGCGACTCTCACGGACGCGCTCGGGATTCAAGTTGACGAGCGCCTGGCGCATACGCTCGGCGTGGTCGACATCGTCACAAAACACGATGGTCTTTTGCCAAGGACCTGAGCTAAGAAACTCAGTGATCTTCTGTGCAACTGCGTAGGTGCGCGCTTCGAGCACCAGACTTCGATCCATGTCGCGCAGATTGTAGATGCGGTCCTCGATCTCGGTACCGTGCTTGTCCTTCATGCCTTTCGGCGGGCGCCAGCCTTGCAGGTCGCGATCGAAATCGATTCGTACCACCTTGTAAGGCGCCAAAAAACCGTCCTCGATTCCCTGCTTGAGGCTGTACGTATAGACCGGATCGCCGAAGTAAAGCGTGCTGGAAACCTCTTTGGTCTCCTTCGGAGTAGCAGTCAGGCCGATATGGGTGGCGCCGGAAAAGTACTCGAGTATTTCACGCCAGGCCGAGTCCTCTGCCGCACTGCCACGGTGGCACTCGTCGATGACCACCAGGTCGAAAAAATTTGGCGAAAACTGCCTGTAGATGTTGTCGTCTTCTTCGGTCCCAGTGACTGCCTGATAGAGGGAGAGGTACACCTCGAAGGACTTGTCGATCTGCCGCTTGGCGATCTTGGTCATCGCGGCGCCGAACGGCTTGAAATCGTTGTTGCGAGTCTGATCGACGAGGATGTTGCGATCGGCGAGGAAGAGAATCCGCTTCTTCTGACCCGACTTCCAAAGCCGCCAGATGATCTGGAACGCGGTGTAGGTTTTGCCGGTGCCGGTGGCCATCACCAGCAGGATGCGGTCCTGCCCTTGGGCAACAGCCTCCACGGTTCGATTGATCGCGTTGACCTGGTAATAGCGTGGACTACGACCGGATCCGTCGTCGTAATACGGTGCTTCAACGCGCTGGATTGCGACATCCTTCAAGCACTTCCACTGGCAGTAGCGCGCCCACAGCGCCTCCGGCGACGGAAACTGATCGAGCGTCAGTTCCTGCTCCACCTGTGTGCTCATTCCGGTTCGGTCGTGGAACAGAAAGCCGTCACCGTTGCTGGAAAACACAAACGGCACCTGTAGATCGTCGGCGTAGCCCAATGCCTGCTGCATGCCCGAGCCGACGGCGTGTTTGTTGTCCTTTGCCTCGATCACAGCAAGCGGCAGATTTGGCTGGTGGTAGAGGACGAAATCCGCCCGCCTAGGCTCTCCGCGGCTATGCAGCTTTCCGCGCACGATGACGCGACCTCTTGTGAACGAGACCTCCTCGCGTACTTGGCGCTCGAAGTCCCATCCCGCATGGCGCAGCGCCGGAACGATGAACTGCGTGCAGATATCGCGCTCGGACAGTGACTTCTTGTCCACGTGGCTCTCCGTGATGCGCCGGCGCTTACCGGCGTCATCATTCTAGTGGAGAGCTGCGGCTCGGAAACTGGGCATGTACATGGACACTGCCCAACGAAGACTCACTTCCTTACGCCAATCCTGATGCGAGAGCTGCACGCCTTGTCTAGAGCGTGTTTTCTTGGCTAAGCCATCCCGTAAACAGACTGCATCCGGTCGAAGGAACGCGCTCCATAGCAGTTATCTCACGTGGCTGATTCCCTAAGCAGCCCCAGATGTCCCAGAGACCTAGGGTAGGCTCACTCCCACTCAATCGTCGCCGGGGGCTTCCCACTAATGTCGTAGACCACGCGCGAGACGCCACGGACTTCATTGATGATCCGGTTCGAGACGCGGCCGAGGAAGTCGTACGGCAGGTGCGCCCAGTGGGCGGTCATGAAGTCGATGGTCTCCACGGCGCGCAGCGAGATCACCCACTCGTAGGCACGGGCGTCGCCGACGACGCCGACGGACTTGACCGGCAGGAACACGGCGAAGGCCTGGCTGGTCTTGTCGTAAAGGTCGGCGCGGCGCAGTTCTTCGATGAAGATGTGGTCGGCCTTGGCCAGGATGTCGGCGTACTCGGCCTTGACCTCGCCGAGAATGCGCACGCCCAGGCCGGGGCCCGGGAACGGGTGGCGGTAGACCATCTCGCGCGGCAGGCCGAGTTCGACGCCGAGGCGCCGCACTTCGTCCTTGAACAGCTCGCGCAGCGGTTCGACCAGGCCCATCTTCATGTGCTCGGGCAGGCCGCCGACGTTGTGATGGCTCTTGATGACGTGGGCCTTGCCGGTCTTGCTGCCGGCCGACTCGATGACGTCGGGATAGATGGTGCCCTGCGCCAGCCACTTGGCGTTGCTGAGCTTGTTGGACTCTTCGTCGAAGATCTCGACGAACAGATTGCCGATGATCTTGCGCTTGGCTTCCGGATCGCTCACGCCTGCGAGCGCGCTGAAGTAGCGGTCGCGCGCGTCGACGCGGATCACGCGCACGCCCAGGCCATGCGAGCTGGAGGCATCGGCGAAGGTCGTCATGACCTGGTCGCCCTCCCCCAGCCGCAGCAGGCCGGTATCGACGAACACGCAGGTCAGCTGCTCACCGATGGCCTTGTGCAGCAGCGCGGCGACGACGGACGAATCCACGCCGCCCGACAGGCCGAGGATCACCTCGTCACTGCCCACCTGCTCGCGCACGCGCGCGATCTGGTCGTCGATGATGTTGGCCGCGGTCCACAGCGTGGCGCAGCCGCAGATGTCGACGACGAAGCGGCGCAGCAGCGCGAGCCCTTGCTTGGTGTGCGTGACTTCGGGGTGGAACTGCACGCCGTACCAGCGCTTGTCCTCGTTTGCGAACGCGGCCACCGGCACGCGGTCGGTGCTGGCGGTGACGGTGAACTCCGGCGGCGCGGCGCTGACGTGGTCGCCGTGGCTCATCCACACGTCGAGACGCTGGTCGCCGGCGTGGTCGCTGAGGCCTTCGAACAGGCTGTCCTTGGCGACGATGGCGACTTCGGCGTGGCCGTACTCGCGGGCGTCGGCGGCCTCGGTCTCGCCGCCCAGCTGCTTGGCCATCGTCTGCATGCCGTAGCAGATGCCCAGCAGCGGCAGGCTGCTGTCGAACACTTCTTGCGGCGCCCGCGGCGAGCCGTGTTCAGTGGTCGATTCCGGGCCGCCCGACAAGATGATGCCCTTGGGCGCGAACGCGGCGATCTCGGCCGGATCGTGGTCCCAAGCCCAGATTTCGCAGTAGACGCCCAGCTCGCGGATGCGGCGCGCGATCAGCTGCGTGTACTGCGCGCCGAAGTCGAGGATCAGGATCTTGTCGCTGTGCAGGTCGGTCATCGGCGTGGCTTTGTCTGGAATGTGGTGGCGCGTAGCGCTGGAGGTGCGGTGTGTGTAGGCCGGATACGAAACGGGATCCGCTTTCGCGAATCCCGGATCGGTGCGTGATGCCGCGGCCTCAGCCTGCCTGGTAGTTCGGCGGCTGCTTGGTGATCGTGACGTCGTGCACGTGGCTCTCGCGCTGGCCGGCGCCGGTGATCTTCACGAACTTCGGCTGGGTGCGCATGTCTTCGATCGTCGCGCAGCCCACGTAGCCCATGGTCGCGCGCAGGCCGCCGGCGAGCTGGTGGATGATGCCGCCCAGCGCGCCGCGGTACGGCACACGGCCTTCGATGCCTTCGGGGACGAGCTTGTCGGCGTCCGACGAATCCTGGAAATAGCGGTCCTTGGAGCCCTGCTCCATCGCGCCCAGCGAGCCCATGCCGCGGTAGCTCTTGTAGCTGCGGCCCTGGAACAGTTCCACTTCACCCGGGGCTTCTTCGGTACCGGCGAACAGGCCGCCGATCATCACCGTCGATGCGCCGGCGACCAGCGCCTTGCCGATGTCGCCCGAGTAGCGGATGCCGCCGTCGGCGATCAGCGGAATGCGGTCCTGCAGGGCCTCGGCCACCATGTCGATCGCGGTGACCTGCGGCACGCCCACACCCGCGACGACGCGCGTGGTGCAGATCGAACCCGGACCCACGCCGACCTTCACCGCGTCCGCGCCGGCGTCTTCGAGCGCCTTGGCGGCTTCACCGGTGACGATGTTGCCGCCGATCACCTGCACTTGCGGGTAGGTCTTCTTGACCCAGTTCACGCGGTCGAGCACGCCCTGCGAATGGCCGTGGGCGGTGTCGACGATGATCACGTCGACGCCGGCCGCCACCAGCGCTTCGACGCGCGCTTCGGTATCACCGCCCACACCCACTGCGGCACCGACCAGCAGCTGCTCGTCGGCATCCTTGGCGGCGTTGGGGTTGTCGTGCGCCTTCTGGATGTCCTTGACCGTGATCAGGCCACGCAGCGCGAAGTCGTCGTTGACCACCAGCACCTTCTCGATGCGGTGCTTGTGCAGCAGCGCCAGCACTTCGGTGTCGCTCGCGCCTTCGCGCACGGTGATCAGGCGGTCCTGCTTGGTCATCACGTTGCGGACCGGATCGTCGAGCTTGGTCTCGAAGCGCAGGTCGCGCCCGGTGACGATACCGACCAGGCGGCTGCCGTCGACGACCGGCACGCCGGAGATGTTGCGCGCGCGGGTCAGGCGCAGGACTTCACCGATGGTGGTGTCCGGGCCGACGGTGAACGGCTCGCGGATCACGCCGGCTTCGAAGTTCTTGACCTTCGAGACTTCGGCGGCCTGGCGCTCGACGCTGAGATTCTTGTGCACGATGCCGATGCCGCCGAGCTGGGCCATCGCGATCGCGAGGCGGGCTTCGGTGACGGTGTCCATCGCCGCGGAGACGATCGGCAGGTTCAGGCGCAGGTCGCGCGTCAGGCGGGTGGCGAGCCGGACATCCTTGGGGAGGATCAAGGAGTGGGCGGGAACGAGCGATACGTCGTCGTACGTGAGTGCTTCGGCCTGGATGCGCAGCATGCGGGGTGCCGGGGAGGAGGAAGCGCGCCATTCTAGCGCGTTTGAGGCCTCGACGCAGGCAACGCAGCGGTCCGCGGGCGTGCATCTGCGCCGGTTCGGGGGACCGGCGATGCCGGGATCAGTGCGCCGCTTCGGCGGCTTCGAGCGTGTTCTGCATCAGCGTGGCCACGGTCATCGGCCCCACCCCGCCCGGCACCGGCGTGATCCAGCTGGCGCGCTGCGCCGCGGCGTCGAAGCCGACGTCGCCGACCAGGCGGCCGTCTTCGATGCGGTTGATGCCGACATCGATCACCACCGCGCCCGGCTTCACCCAGTCACCGGGAATCAGCGACGGACGCCCGACTGCGACGACCAGGATGTCGGCCTCGCCCACGTGCCGGCGCAGTACCACCGGCGGGGTGAAGCGGTGGCAGGTGGTCACAGTGCAGCCGGCGATCATCAGTTCCAGCGCCATCGGCCGGCCGACGTGATTGCTGACGCCGACGATCGTCGCGCTGGCGCCGCGCACCGGGCGATCGGTGTAGGCCAGCAAGGTCGTGATGCCGCGCGGCGTGCACGGGCGCAGGCCGAACTGGCGCAGCGCGAGGCGGCCGACGTTCTCGGGATGGAAGCCGTCGACGTCCTTGCGCGGATCGATGCGGTGGATGATGTGCGTCGCGTCGGGAATGCCCGGCAGCGGCAACTGCACGAGAATGCCGTGCACGGCGGGATCGGCATTGAGCCGGTCGATCAGGGCGATCAGTTCGCTCTCGGTGGTGCCGACGGGCAGATCGAAATCGAACGCCTGGATGCCCACCTTCTCCGCGGCACGGCGCTTGTTGCGCACGTAGGACTGCGAGGCGGGATCGCCGCCGACCAGCACCACCGCGAGCCCCGGGCGCGAACCGCCGGACGCGACGCGCGCATCCACGCGTACGCGCAGCTGGTCGAGCAAGGTGTCGGCAATGCGCTTGCCGTCGAGGATGCGGGCCGGGGTGGGATCAGCGGCGGTCATGCGGAGGTCGTGCGTCGAGGGGCGGCTATTGTCCCCGATTTCGCGGGCGGGGGCCTTGCGGTGCTGCGCATGTCCCTCCGTCAGAGCCTGCGCATGTGGGCGCGCGCTCGCGCGCGATGTGGTTCTACCGCGAACGACCTTCGCGCGCGAGCGCGCTCACACACAGGTGCGCTCTGACTTGCAGGGGGTGTGCGACGCCCCGATCCTGTAAGGCTTCCCGCACCCGGAGTTCTCCCATGGCCGATGCCGTCCCCACCCTGTCCAACGACGCCCGCACCCGCGTCGAGGCCGCCGCGTTCCGCCGCCTGCTGTCGCATCTCAACGACGCGCGCCCGGACGTGCAGAACATCGACCTGATGATCCTCGCCGGCTTCTGCCGGAACTGTCTGGCGGACTGGTATCGCGACGCAGCCCATGCGGAAGGCGTGGCGCTGGACAAGGACGCGGCGCGCGAGGCGGTCTACGGGATGCCGTTCGCGGATTGGAAGGCGCAGCACCAGAAGGAGGCGACTCCGGAGCAGCTGGCGGCGTTCGAGGCGGCGCAGAAGAAGCACGCGACTTGATCTGAAACCTCAATGTCGTCATTCCGGCGAAAGCCGGAATCCAGCGACTTGGGGATTGCCGCTGAAAGGCACTGGATTCCGGCTTTCGCCGGAATGACGGATTCTGGAAGTGGCGAGCCCCTGACGCGCGCTTGGCGGGAATGACCCGTACAGAATGACGAAAACAAAAAGCCCGCCTTCCGGCGGGCTTTTTGCTTGTCACATTGGCCGATGGATCAAGCCACGATCCCCTGCCGCACCGAATCGCGGCTCGGCGGGGCATTGCGCAGCGAGGCGATGCGCTCTTCCAGCGGCGGGTGGCTCATCAACAGCTTCTTCAGGCCGTGGCCCACGCCACCGCTGATGCCGAACGCGGCGATGGTCTTGGGCATCGTGCTCTGGCCGTAGGTCTGGGCCAGGCGCTCGAGCGCGGCGATCATCTTCTCGCGGCCGGCCAGTGCGGCGCCGCCTTCGTCGGCGCGGAACTCGCGGTATCGCGAGAACCACATCGCGATCATCGAGGCGAACAGGCCGAAGATCATGTCCAGCACGAACACGATCGCGAAGTACGCGATGCCGCCACCGCCGTTGTCGCGGCCACCGTTGAGGTAACCGTCGATCGCGCGGCCGACCACGCGGGCCAGGAAGATCACGAAGGTGTTGAGCACGCCCTGCAGCAGGGTCATCGTCACCATGTCGCCGTTGGCGACGTGGGCGACTTCGTGGCCCAGCACGGCTTCGGCCTCATCGCGCGTCATCGAACGCAACAGGCCCGTCGACACCGCGACCAGCGCGTTGTTGCGGTTGGCACCGGTAGCGAAGGCGTTGATCTCGGGCGCGTCGTAGATCGCGACCTCGGGCATGCCGATGCCGGCCTGTTCGGCCTGGCGACGCACGGTGTTGACCAGCCAGCGCTCGGACTCGTCGCGCGGGTCCTTGATGACGTAGGCGCCGGTCGCGCGCTTGGCCGACCACTTCGAGATCGCGAGCGTAAAGAACGCGCCGCCGAAGCCGAACAGGGCCGCGAACACGAACAGTCCGCCGTAGGTGGACGGATTGATGCCGAAGATCGCCATGACGATGCTGACCAGCGCGAGCACGGCGAGGTTGGTGGCGATGAGTAGACCGAAACGCTTGAACATTGGGTACCTTGAGTCCGGATGACGCCTGCGTCAGGCGGAAGAAAACAACGTGAGGCGACAATCTGCGTGCAGCGACGCACGATTTCAATTCGGCATCGTGCAAGGCACAGTGGCGACCCCATGACAGTTCATGTGCCAGACAGTTTGACGCGCGCGACCGATGCATCCGCGTATCGCGGGCGTTACGCGCCCTCGCCCACCGGTCCACTGCATGCAGGCTCGCTGCTTGCCGCGCTCGGCAGCTGGGTGTTGGCGCGACAGGCGCACGGCAGCTGGGCCGTTCGCATCGAAGACGTCGACCGTTTGCGCGAAGTCACAGGCGCGGCGCGAGGGCAACTGGCGACCTTGCAGGCATTCGGTCTGCGGCACGACGGACCGGTGCTCGTACAGAGCACGCGCGATGCGCGCTATGCGGCAGTCGTCGACGCTCTGCTCGCGCGCGGGCACGCGTTCGTCTGTCATTGCAGCCGCGCCGATCTCGCGGCAACGGGCGGTCGTCATCTCGGCGTGTGTTGTGCGAGCGGCACGCGCCCTGATCCCGCGATCCGACTGCGGGTCGAACCGGGCACGACGATCGAGTTCGTCGACGCGATCCGCGGACCACAGACGCAGCAGGTCGATGTCGAAGTCGGCGATTTCGTCTTGCGTCGCGCCGACGGCTTCTGGGCATATCAACTCGCAGTCGTTGTCGACGATGGCGACCAGGGCATCACGGATGTCGTGCGCGGCGCGGACCTGCTCGACTCCACCGCGCGGCAGATCCTCTTGCAGAGAATCCTCGGTCTGTCGACGCCACGTTACGCACATCTGCCGCTGCTGCTCGATGGCGACGGCCGCAAGCTGTCGAAGTCAGAACTTGCGCTGCCCGTCGATGCCCGCGACCCGATGCCCGCGTTGCACGTGGTCTGGCACGCGCTGGGGCAAGCGGGGATCGACGCGGACACGCCTTCCGCGTTTCTCGAACACGCGGCCGCACGCTTCGACATCGCACGCGTGCCGACGCACGACATCACGATTGCTGCATCGCACAACACTGCTGCAACGCGCGATGCATAGACTGCAAAACCCGCTGTCGGACCGGCAGCGCACCCCACAGACGAGGACGGCATGAGCGGACGCGTGGCACTGGTGACCGGCGGCACCGGCGGTATCGGAACGGCAATCGTGAAGCGGCTGGCCGACAACGGCTATCGCGTGGCGACCAACTACCGCAACGCCGAGAAGGCGCAGGCCTGGCAGGCGCAGATGCGCGATGCCGGTTACGAGATCGCGATCGCCTCTGGCGACGTGTCCGATCACGAAGAAGCGGAGAAGATGGTGCGCGACGTCGAAGCGCAGCTCGGCCCGATCGACATCCTGATCAACAATGCCGGCATCACCCGCGACGGCACGTTCCACAAGATGCACGCGCTGCAGTGGCAGGACGTCATCAACACAAATCTCAATTCGGTCTACAACGTCACGCGTCCGGTGATCGAGGGCATGCGCGATCGCAAGTGGGGCCGGATCATCCAGATCAGCTCGATCAACGGTCTCAAGGGCCAGTACGGCCAGGCGAACTACGCCGCGGCCAAGGCCGGCATGCACGGCTTCACGATTTCGCTGGCGCGCGAGAACGCAAAGCTCGGCATCACCGTCAATACGGTCTCGCCCGGCTACGTCGCCACCGACATGGTGATGGCGGTGCCCGAGGAAGTCCGCGCGAAGATCGCCGCCGATATTCCGACTGGCCGTCTGGGCCGCCCGGAGGAGATCGCCTACGCGGTGAACTTCCTGGTCGCCGACGAGGCCGCATGGATCACCGGCTCCAACCTCGACATCAACGGCGGCCACCACATGGGATGGTGACGCGCGCCGCGCATCGCGCGCGGACCGACGGCACAGTCTGTGCTTGGACGGCCCGCGTCGCGTCGCGGCGCGGCCCCGTTCAGCCCCTTCGTCCAGTTGCGCCCCCCAATCCGCTGCGCCATGCTGCGCAGCATCAAAGGATCAGAGTGTTGGCTTCATGAGCAGTGCCGTGCGCATCATCAAGAAGTACCCGAACCGTCGCCTCTACGATACGGAAATCTCCAGCTACATCACCATCGAAGACGTCCGCCAGCTGATCGTCGACGGCGAGGACTTCGAAGTCCGCGACGCCAAGAGCGGCACCGACATCACCCGCTCGGTGCTGCTGCAGATCATTTCCGAGCATGAATCCGACGGTGAGCCGGTGCTGTCGACCCAGTTGCTGAGCCAGATCATCCGCTTCTACGGCGATTCGATGCAGGGCTTCATGGGCAACTACCTCGAGCGCTCCATGCAGACCTTCCTCGACCAGCAGCAGCAGTTCCGCCAGCAGATGGGCGGCCTGCTCGGCCAGACGCCGTGGACGATGATGAACCAGCTCACCGAGCGCAACCTCGACCTGTGGAAGGAATTCCAGAAGACGATGGTCGGCGCCGCGACCCCGAGCGCCAAGCCTGCCGATCGCGATCCGCCCAAGCGCGGCCGCTGATTCTTCCGCATTACCGACACGGCGCGGACTCCGCGCCGTTGTCGTGTCCGCTTCCGGAAATTCGATCATGACCCAGACACCACGCGTCGCCATCGTCACCGGTGGCCTCGGCGGCATCGGCCGCGCCATCTGCAGGCAACTCGCGCAGCGCGGCGTGCACGTCGTCGCGGCCGATCTGCCGGCCGACGCCGCGCGTCTCGATGCGTTCGCCGCTGACATGGCCGGCCTGCCGGTGACCACGCTCGCCGTCGATGTCGGCGACGCCGACGCCTGCACCGCCGCGATCGCCGACATCGAAGCGCGCCACGGCCGGCTCGACATCCTCGTCAACGCCGCCGGCATCACCCGCGACGCGACGCTGCGCAAGATGGACACCGCGCAGTGGGACGACGTGCTGCGCATCAACCTCGACAGCGCCTTCCACCTGTGCCGCGCCGCGGTCGAGGGAATGATCGCGCGCGGCTTCGGCCGGATCGTCAACATCAGTTCGGTCAGTGGCCAGACCGGCAACTTCGGCCAGACCAACTACGCCGCGGCCAAAGCCGGCCTGCACGGGTTCACGATGTCGCTGGCCCGCGAAGTCGCCGTCAAGGGCATTACCGTCAACAGCCTGTCGCCCGGCTATGTCGAAACGCCGATGACTTCGAAGATGCCGCCCGAGGTGCTCGCCCGCACCGTCGCCAGCGTGCCGGTCGGCCGCGTCGGCCAGCCGGACGACATCGCGCGCGCGGTCGTGTTTCTCGTCGCCGACGATGCCGGTTACATCACCGGCATCAATCTTCCGGTCAACGGCGGGTTGCTGATGGGGTTCTGAAGACTGCGAGCGACGCCCGGAAAGCGCGCTCGATCTTCTCGGGACCGTAATACCGGCAGCTGCCTGCCAACCGGCTCCGGATCAACGAAGCGCGGTCGCCGTCTCGCCCTGCGCGTCTTCGCAGAATTTCGCGCGGTACTCCAATGCCTTGGGCATCAGCGCTTCCAGCGTCTGGATGCGGGTCCCGGGATTGGGATGCGTGGACGAGAATTCCGGCGGCGCCTGTCCACCGCTGGCTTCGGACATGCGTTCCCACAGCGGCACGGCTTCGCGCGGATCGAAGCATGCGGCGGCGGCCAGCATCAGGCCGACGTTGTCGGCTTCGGTTTCGTGCTTGCGCGCGTACGGCAGCAGGTAGCCGTAGCCCATCGCGGCCATGACCATCTGTTGCTGCTGCGGATCCATGCCGCTCATCGCGCCGGCCATCTGGCCGACCTGGGTCAGCTTCTGCTGGGCCATGCGCTGCGCGCCGTGGCGCAGCAGCGCGTGGGCGATCTCGTGGCCCATCACCACGGCCAGCGCATCGGCGTTCTTCGCCACCGGAATCAGACCGGTGTAGACCGCCATCTTGCCGCCCGGCAGGCAGAAGGCATTGGCCTGGTCGGATTCGAGCACGTTGACCTCCCACTCGAAGCTCTGCGAGAAGCGGGTCGGTTCCAGCCCGTGTTCGCGTGCGAGTTCGGCTTCGACGACGTCGACCTTGGCGATCAGGCGTTCAGCGATCAGGCGGACTTCTTTCGAGATCTCGCTGTCGGGATCGACCGGCCGCTCCTGGCCGAGGATTTCCTGGTAGGCCTCCAGGCCCAGCGCCTTCTCCTGCTTCACGTCGAGCGTGCGATCGATCAGCACGGTCTCGCCCGTCACCGGGTCGACGCTCTGGTTGGAGAAGTAGTAATAGGCGCCGTAGCCCGCGAACAGCAGCAGGACGATGAAGCGCATGCCGAAGCGGCGCCGCGGCGCGCGTCCGGGCTGACGACGGTCACCGCCGCCGAAAGGATCCTGTCTCATCTCGCCTCCCCTGACCGGTCGCCCGGCTCAACGTCAAAGTTCGCGTACCACGCGGAAGCCGAGTCTCGCATTAGTCGTGTCAACCTGCGCGAGTGCCCGCCAGCTGGTCCGGGTCTGCGCCGGCGAGCTCGCCCAGGAGCCGCCGCGGATCACCTGGTCGCGGCAGCCGGGATTGACCCACGCCGAGCCGTCGCCGGGCGCGCGCCGGTAGGTCGCGTGCCAGCAGTCGGCCATCCACTCGCTGACATTGCCGGCCAGATCGTGCACGCCCCAGGTGTTGGGTTCGAAGCTGCCGACCGGCGCCGGGCCCCAGTAGCCGTCTTCGTAATCGGGGAACGCATTGCCCCACGCGCGTCCGCCCGGCGAGCGGTCCAGGGCGCCGGTCATGTTGCCGGCGCCGTCGGGCGGCGTGCCCTCGCCCCAGGGATAGCGTTCGGCGGTGCCGTTGCGATACGCGTACTCGAATTCGGCTTCGCTCGGCAGCCGGTAGCGGCGGCCGCTCTGCGTCGACAGCCAGTCGACGTAGGCCTGCGCGTCCTTGGCGCTCACGTGCAGCACCGGCATCGTGTCGCCGGCCGGACGGCCGACGTAATCGGAGCGCCAGTCGACGTTGCTGCGACGGAGAAAATTGCCGGTGCGCTCGTCGTAGGCCAGCGAGAAGCCGCGCCGCACCGCGCGCGACTGGTAGCCCGTGGCATCGACGAAGCGGCGGAACTCGCCCACCGACACTTCGCGCACGCCCATCGCAAAGCCGCGCTCGAACCGCACCGGGTGCCGCGGCGATTCGTTGTCTTCGGCGTCACGGTCGCCGGGCAGCGCGCCCATCATGAAACCGCCGTGCGGCAGCACGACGACCTGCGGCCCGCGTGCGCCGCCTTCCAGGGCATCGGTGAACACCTGCCCCGGGCGGAAATCGCCGTAGTGCACGGTGCGGTCGATGCGTTCGCGCAGATCGTTGACCACCGGGTCGCCCGGCTCGGCGATGCCGATGATCTGGGCCAGCCGTTCGCGTGCGACCGCCACGCCGTTGATGTTCGGCAGCGCGTCGACGCCTTCGTCGCGCAGTCGGCGGATGTGCGCGGCGCGCATCCGCTCCAGGCGTTGCTCGGCATCGCCCACGGTCGGAAAGCCGGGCCGGATCGTCGTGGCATGCGCGAGCCAGCGCGAGGCGCCGCTGTAGTTCGCTTCGTCGGCCGCCAGTTCCGCGCGGCGGATCATCGCGCTCTCCACCGCGGCCATGCCCTGCAGCGCACGCGGTTGCCCGGGGCGCAGCGCCGCGGCTTCGCGGAACAGCGCCAGCGCGCCGCCGCCCGCCTCGCCCAGTTCACCGGCCTGCAACGCCCGTTCGGCCGCCCGGTTGAGTTCCCACAGCCGGTCGCTGTCGTCGACACGTTCGAGATAGCGCACCACCGCCTCGTCACCGGCCGCGAGATACCGCGCCACTGCGGCGAAATCGTGCGCGGCGCGCATGCCTGCGATCGAATCGAGTTCGTCGGCCTCCACCAGCGCCTGCGTGCCGAGTGCGAGCAGTCGTGCCTGCGCACGTTGCAGGCCGGTGCGCGCGACGCGTGCGCTGTCAGGCCGCTGCGCCAGCGCGAGATACAGCGGGATCGCCGAGGTCGGCGTCGCATACAGATCGTCGGCCGCCAATGCGGCGCGTGCCTGTTCCAGCGCTTCGGCGTCGCCGTCTTCGGCGATGACCACCGGCGGCGGCGTCCAGTTGAGTTGCGGCACCGCCGCGTCGTCGCCGGTGATGGTCACGCTGCCGTCGCCGGGCGCGACATCGGTGTCGGCATCGCCTTTGCAGCCCGCCAGCACGAGCACGCCCAACAGGCCGACGACGAAGAAACTGCGCAAACGGGGCTCCCTGGACCGCATCGCGCCAGATTAAGCCATCGCGGCCGTGGCGGCGATGCGAGCACGCCCGCGATTGCCGCCACCGGCCCGCACCGCTAGGCTTTCGCGCATGTCATCTCCCAACGCTGCCTGGATCGACGATCCGGCGATCCTGCGGGCCCGCCTGCCCGACGCCCCGACCCGCATCGGTCTGGATACCGAATTCATCCGCGAACGCACGTTCTGGCCCCAGCTCGCGCTGGTGCAGATCGCGTTCGAAGCTGCCGACGGCATCGAAGTGCTGCTGGTCGATCCGCTGGCGCCGGGCATCGCCGAAGCGCTGCGCCCGCTGCTCGCCGACGCGTCGATCCTCAAGATCATGCACAGCGCCAGCGAGGACCTCGTCGCCTTCGGCCACGCCTGCGGCGCGGTGCCGGCGCCGCTGTTCGATACCCAGATTGCCGCCGCGCTGTCGGGCACGGGTGCGGGCATGGGCTATCAGCGCCTGGTACAGGAGACGCTCGGCATCGCGCTGGCCAAGGGCGAGACGCGTTCGGACTGGCTGCGGCGTCCGTTGTCGGCGACCCAGCTCGAATACGCGGTGGACGACGTCGCGCATCTGTTCGCGCTGCACGACGTGCTCGCCGGCAAGCTCGACGCACTCGGCCGCGCGGACTGGCTGGTCGAGGACTGCGCACGCCTCGTCGCGACCGCTGGCAACATGGAAGGCGATCGCTGGCCGCAGCTCGGCGGCCGCGCGGGCCTGTTCCTCGACGCGGACGCACAGCGCCGTCTCGCCCGCCTGCTGCGCTGGCGCGAGACCTACGCACGCACCACCGACCGCCCGCGCAGCTGGATTCTCGACAACGAACTGGCCACCCTGCTCGCCCGCGATCCGCCTGCGGACATGGCCGCGCTGCAGCAGCGGCTGGATACGCACCCCAAGGCGCCGCGCAAGCTGACCCATGTGATCTGGCAGGCGCTGACCACCGAGCTGCCGGACGAGGCGGAGATGCCGCTCTCGCGCGGCGAGGAACCCGATCGCAAGCAGCTCAAGCGCCTGCAGCAGGCGGTGGCCGCGCGCAGCGCGGAGATCGGCCTGCCCGACGGCGTGCTCGCCTCGCGCAAATGGCTCGAAGCGCTGGTCGAAGGTGCGGATTGGCCTGGCGCGCTGTCGGGCTGGCGCCGCGGCCAGCTGGAACCGTCGCTGGCGCCGTTGCTCGACAGGGCTGGCGAGCCCGCAGCGGGGACCGTATAATCGCCACGCATCATGTGGGGCCATAGCTCAGCTGGGAGAGCGCGTCGTTCGCATCGACGAGGTCAGGAGTTCGATCCTCCTTGGCTCCACCACTCGATACCGCCGGAAAGCCAGGACCCAGGTCCTGGCTTTTCTGCTTTCCGGCGTCCGGAATATCCCGCGCGATCAGGCGCGGTACTGCTTCTCTTCGACGAAGCGCGAACCGGCGAGCCGGTTGATCGTGTTCTTGACCTCGACCCGGGCGCCGTTGTGCCGTGCGACCGCGCGGGCGAGTTCGACGAATTCGTCGCCGAAATCCTGCGCGGCTTCCTTCGCGCGCAGCGCGTCCTGCACGTCCCACATGCGCGTATTTGCTTCGCGCAACGCGGCCTTGAGCTCGGCCATCTCAGGCTGCTTGTCCGCCAGCGGCGCCCACAGCGGCAGCAGGCCGTCGAGTTCGGTGCAGACGTTGACCAGCTTCTGCGCGTCGCCGATGCGCTCGGCCTTGATCTCGAGGATGGTGATCTTGTCGGCGAGTTCGCCGATCGACACCGGGGCCATCAGAGTGCTCACGGATTGTCCTCTTCGCGCATGTCGTGGGCGCCAATGGTAACGCGACGCTGAAGGCGCTTCGCGCGAGGCGCGCGTGCCAGCGTGACTGCCGCGGCGCGTGCTGCATCGCGGCGTAAACTGTGCGCCGGCGCGATCGGCGCCGTGTGCGTGGAGCTGCCGTGCGTTTCAAGGACCGCCTGCCCGTGTGGCTGCACGACTGGCTCGACATCGTCCTGCCGATCGGCCAGATCCTGCTGATCCTGATCGTCGCCTGGCTGCTGCGGCTGCTGGTGCGCCGGATCATCGAGCGCATCGGACACCGCTACACGCTGCCGGTCGAGGCCGTCGTCGGCGGGCGCCGCGTCACTTCGTTCCTGATCTATGCGGCCGCGTTGCTGCTGATCCTCGAGCGCATGGGCGTGTCCGGCACGGTGCTGTGGACGGCGTTCACGGGCTTTGCCGCCGTGGCGGCGGTCGCGTTCTTCGCCGCGTGGAGCGTGCTGTCGAACATCTTCTGCACGATGCTGATCCTGACCACGCGTCCGTTCCGACTCTACGATCACGTCGAGCTGCTGGAAAACGGCGAGAAGCCCGGCCTGCGCGGCCAGGTGGTCGACATCAACCTCGTCTACACCACGCTGCGCGAGACCGACGACGGCGATGGCGCCGGTACCAGCCTGCAGATTCCCAACAGCCTGTTCTTCCAGCGTGCGCTGCGCCGCTGGCGTGGCGGCGCACTGCCAGCGGCGCGTGGTGGCACGGCCGCAGGCGATCCACTGGACGTCTGAACGCGGGACCCGTCAGCCGAGCGCCGCGGTCACGATGATCTCGATGCGCCAGCCCGGATCGGCGAGCCTGCCTTCGATCGTCGCGCGCGCCGGGCCCTGACCGGACACGACCCAGCGGTCCCATTCGGCGTTCATGCCTGCGAAATCGGCGATGTCGGCCAGCACCACCTGCGCTTGCAGGATCCGCGTCTTGTCGCTGCCGACCTGCGTCAGCAGCGCATCGATGGCCTCGAGCACTTCGCGCGTCTGCGTGCCGATGTCGGCGCCTTTCGTCTCGGGTACCTGCCCGGCGCAGTAGACGGTGTCGTTGTGGATCGTGGCCTCGGACATGCGCGGGCCGGCATCGATGCGCTTCATGGGACTGCCTCGTGAAGTGGGCCGCCCATGCTGGACGGCGCGCACGTTTACGACAAGCGGACGCGCGGCGTCAGTCTTCGCGCTCGCCCGGCACCGCGGTGTCGCCGCCCAGCACTTCGCGCACGTAAAGCCGCTTGACCAGCACGTAGACGACCACCGTCAGCGGCGCGGCCAGCAGCAGACCGGCGGCGCCCTGCAGGCTGCCGAAGATCACCAGCGAGAACAGCAGCAGTGCGGGCGGCAGTTCGACGGCGCGTTGCTGGATCAACGGCTGCAGCACGTTGCTCTCGATCTGCTGCAGTACGACGTACAGCGCGATCGTCGCGAAACCGACCTGCGGGCTGACGGTGAAGGCCAGCAGGATGCCGGGAATGGCAGCGACGATCGGACCGATGATCGGCACGAAGTCGAGCAGGAACGCGATCAGCGCGAGCGCGAACGCCGCCGGCACGCCCAGCAGCCACAGGCCGATGCCGGTCATGATGCCGACGACCAGCATCGCGACCAGCTGGCCGCCCAGCCACAGGCGCAGCGCACGCCCGCTGGAATCGAGCGCATCGGCCGCAGCCTTCTTCGCCGATGGCGGCACCAGATGCAGCAGACCGTTGCGGTACATCTCCGGCTGCGCGGCGATGTAGATCGCGCCGACCAGCACGAGGAACATGTCGATCGTGCCGCTGGAGACCGTCATCGCAATCGCGCCGGCGCCGCTGGCGATGCGGCCCATGTTGTCGCGGATGGCGTCGAGCTGTTCCTGCACCAGACTGCCGACGCTGGTCTCGCCCAGCCACTGCTGGAACTGCGCGTACGCGGATGGAAGCGTTTCGGTCAATGTGGCCAGCTCGCGCGTCGCCTGCGCGCCGAACATCCACAGCAGCAGACCGAGCCCGCCGATCAGCACGACCAGCACGATCGCCAGCGCGACGCCGTGCGGCATCGGCACGAAGCGCCGCAGCAGGCCCGACAGCGACAGCAACAGCGCGGCGACGACGATCGCGCCGAACACCAGCATGAAGACCGGCGTGAGCGCCCAGCACAACACCAGCACCGCGAGCAGTGCGAGGACGATCAGAACTTGACGGGTGAAGTACGCGAGATCCTGCGACGCGGGCATGATCGATCCGATGGGAGAGGGGTCGCGTCGCGACGCGGCGCTCCTTGTCCCATAACGGGCGTGCAAATCCGGTGGAGCACTCAGCGCAGCTGGCTGTCCTTGCTTCCGCGGCGGTTGTAGCCGCTGTGCGCGTCGTCGTCGTCGTGTGCGGCCTGGCATTCGACGCACAGGCGCACGCCGGGCACGGCGCGGCGTCGCGCTTCCGGAATCGGCGCGTCGCATTCTTCGCAGTGCGTCAGGCCCGGCCCGCTGCGTAGTTGGCTACGGGCACGTTCGATCGCATCTTTCACGGTGGCGTCGATCTGGTCCTGCACCGCGCCATCGCCAGCCCAGCCCGTGGCCATGACGGCCTCCTGCATGTCGCGTGTTGACGATGTGTGGACGCTAGCAGGTGCCGCGTTGACTCGGGATGAGCGGCGGCCCCGGTCATAATGGCGTCGATTCCGCTGGAGGACCGACATGGCCCTGACCCTGCTGCTGCGCTGCACCGATCTCGAACGCACCCGCGCGTTCTACACCGCCCTGCCCGGCTTCTCCGCGGCGCCGTCGACCGGCGACACGCTGACCATCACCGGCCATGGCGCGCGCGTCGTGTTCACCGCTGCCGATCTGTGGCACCGCGCGCCCACGCTGACCGGCACGCTGTACTTCACCGTTCCCGACATCGACGCGGTGTTCGCCGAAACGCAGGGCCGCGCGCAGCTCGCCTGGACGCTGCAGGACATGCCCTATGGCGCCCGCGAGTTCGGCATCGTCGACTGCAACGGCTACATCCTGGCGTTCCAGCAAGGCGCCTGAAATGTCGGATGTGCGTACGCCGCGGCTCGCCATCATCGGTGGCGGGCCGGCCGGCCTGTTCGCCGCCGAGCGCGCACGCGCGGCGGGACTGGAGGTCGATCTGTTCGAGGCCAAGGGCTCGGTCGGGCGCAAGTTCCTGATCGCCGGCAAGGGCGGCCTGAATCTCACGCACTCCGAGCCGCGCCCCGCCTTCGATGCGCGCTACGGCGCGCGCGACGCGGCGGTCGGTAGCTGGCTCGATCGCTTCGATGCGCAGGCGTTGCGCGACTGGGCCGCGGCACGCGGGGTGCCGACCTTCGTCGGCAGTTCCGGCCGCGTGTTTCCCGAAGACCTCAAGGCCGCGCCGCTGCTGCGCGGCTGGGTGCGGCAACTGCGCGAGGACGGCGTGCGCTTCCATGTGCAGCATCGCTGGACCGGCTGGGACGACGACGGCGCGCTGGTGTTCGAGACACCGGCGGGCAACGTGACGCACACGACCGACGCCACGCTGCTCGCGATGGGCGGCGCCAGCTGGCCGGAGCTCGGCTCCGATGGCCGCTGGCAGCCGGTGCTCTCGGCGCGCGGCGTCGACGTGGCGCCGCTGGTGCCGGCGAACTGCGGCTTCGACATCGGCTGGAGCGCGCATCTCGCCGAACGTCACGCCGGTGCGCCGCTGAAATCGGTCGTGCTGCATTGGACCGGACTCGACGGTACGCCGCATGCGCTGCAGGGCGAATGCGTGTTGACGACGACCGGCATCGAAGGCAGCGCGATCTATGCGATTTCCGGCACCTTGCGCGACACCATCGCCCGCGATGGCAGCGCGCTGCTGAAACTGGATCTGGCGCCCGGGCGTGACCTCGCGCGCCTGCAGGCCGATCTGGCGCGTCCGCGCGGCCGCCGCAGCGTCGGCGAGCATCTGCGACGCGCGACCGGGCTCGATGCCGCCAAGACCGGGCTGCTGTTCGAACTGCTCGACCGCGCCGCGCTGGACGATCCGGCGAAAACGGCTGCGGCGATCAAGCGCCTGCCGCTGCGACTGCAGGCGCCGCGACCGATCGCCGAGGCGATCAGCAGCGCGGGTGGCGTGCGTCTGGAGGCGACCCGCGATGCCTTGATGCTCGAGGCCCTGCCCGGCGTGTTCGTCGCCGGCGAGATGCTGGACTGGGAAGCGCCGACCGGCGGGTATCTGCTGACGGCCTGCTATGCGAGTGCAGCCGTCGCGGTGGATGGCGTGCGGGCGTGGCTGCAGCGCCGGGTGCCGGCCGCCTGACAGGCGCGACGCGGCTTCAGTCCAGCGACTCCGAAAGCCGGAATTTCGATTCGAAACGTCGCGGGCGTCCGTCCAGCGGATCGTCGAACGTGAGCGTACGCGCCAACAGCTGCAGTGGCGGGCGGTCGACGTCGGCCTCGTCCTGCAGCGTCGGATACCAGGGGTCGTGCAGGATCGGCGCGCAGAGCGCAGCCATGTGCACGCGCAACTGGTGCTTGCGTCCGCTGACCGGCGACAGGGCGTAGCGCCACGTCCGGGTGCCGCGTTCGCGCACATCGATGTGCGTCTCGCTATTCGGCATGCCGTCGACCTCGGCCATGCGGAAGAACGGGTCGCCGCGTTCGATGCGGCTGTGGCGCGTCATCGGGAAGACGCGTCCGGGCAACGGCGGCGCCAGCGCCTCGTAGGTCTTGGTGATGCGCGATTCGCGGAACAGCGCCTGATATGCGGCGCGACTCGTGGGATCGGCCGAGAACAACACCAGCCCGGCCGTGCCGCGATCGATGCGGTGCAGCGGCACGAGATCGGAGTTCCCGAGCGTCGCGACCAGTCGCGTCAGCAGGGTCTGGGTGACGAAGGCGCCGGTCGGCGCGACCGGCAGACCATGCGGCTTGTCGGCGACCACGAGGTGCGCATCGACATGCAGGATGCGTTCGACCGCATCGATCACCGGCTCGTCGACGACTTCGCGGTAGTAGCCGATCTCGGCGCCGAGGCGATACGGCGTCTGCGCCGTGACCGGATCGCCCTGCGCATCGAGCACCCTGCCCCGCGCGATGCGGTCGCGCCAGATCGACGGATCGATCTGCGAAAAGTGCGCGACCAGCGCATCGAGGACGGTGGGCCACGGACCCGGCGGCAGTTGCAGCCGGCTCGCCGGCACGCCGCCCCGCGGCGGAAACCGCGGGCGGCTCATGCGCGCGAACGCAGATCAGTCGGTTTCATCGGCCTCTTCGCGGCCCTGCTGGCGGATCACCGCTTCCTGGCGCGCATCCTCGATCGACCACAGGATCGCGCCGGTGTCAGCCTTGCGCGTGTCGAACACGAACGTGCCGGTCAGCGGCGTATCGGCCTTCAGGTCACCCGCCTCGTACAGCGCCCACATCTCCTCGCCGTAATGCGTGTCGGCAAGCTCCGGCGCGAAGCGCGCGAGCGTGTCGCGGATGTTGTGCACGTCGCGCAGCAGCATGTCGCGCGCGGCGTTGTTGCCGGCCGCGCTGACGACCTGCGGGAAATCGATCAGCACCGGGCCGTCGGGCGTGGCCAGCACGTTGTACTCGGACAGATCGCCGTGGACCATGCCCAGCACCAGCATCCGTACGACGTCGCGCACCAGCATCTGATGCCATTCGCGGGCCTGGTCGGGTTCGAGATCCACCTCGGCCAGGCGCGGCGCGCTGAAGCCGTCGGCGTCGGTGACCAGATCCATCAGCAGCACGCCGTGGAAGAAACCGTAGGGCTGCGGCACGCGCACGCCGGCCTCGGCCAAGGCGTAGAGCGCATCGACCTCGGTGGTCTTCCACGCGGCTTCCTGCTCGCGGCGGCCGAACTTGGTCGCCTTGCCCATCGCACGCTGCTCGCGGCTGCCGCGGACCTTGCGGCCTTCCTGGTACTGCACGCGCGCCTGGAAACTGCGCTGCGCCATGTCCTTGTAGACCTTCGCGCAGCGCACCTCGTTGCCGACCTGGACGACGTAGACCGATGCCTCCTTGCCGCTCTTGAGCGGGCGCAGCACGGCGTCGATGATGCCGTCCTCGATCAGTGGCTGCAGTCCCTGCGGGATCTTCATGGTGCCGTGGGGCTCCGGGTGTGGCCCGACATTGTGCGGCCTGCGTCGGCCGCGCGCCCGAACGGCACCCGACCGGCGCGACGCCTCAGCGTGCGGGCAACCCCATCTCCTCGAGCAGCGCCGGCGCCGGATACACCTTGGCCATCAGCCAGCGCATGTAGCGCATGTCGACGTGGATCGCGCGCTTGTAGCGCGGATCGAACCACCAGCTCGCGCTGACGGACTCCCAGTTGCTGTCGAAATTCAGGCCGACCAGTTCGCCACGCGCATTGAGCACCGGCGAGCCCGAGTTGCCGCCGGTGGTGTCGAGGTTGGTCAGGAAGTTCACCGGCTGGGTGCCGAGCGAGGCTTCGGCGGTGCCTTCGAAGTCGCCCTTGGCGATCGCGTCGAGCAGCGGCTGCGGCGCGTCGAATGGCACCTGGCCGGTGTTCTTTTCGACGATGCCGGCGACGGTGGTCACCGGCGAGAACGCCACCGCATCGCGCGGGGCCAGCGCTTCCACCTTGCCGTAGCTGACGCGCAGCGTGCCGTTGGCATCCGGATACACCGCGCGGCCCTGCTGCGCGCGCCAGGCGAACAGCGCACGCATGTAGGCCGGGCGCAGCCGCAGCTGTTCGCCTTCGCGGGTCTTACGCGCGTCTTCGGCATCGAGCTGCGCGGCGACCAGCTGCGCGGCCAGCGCGAGCAGCGGATCGTCGGCCAGCGGACGACCGGCGCGGGCATCGGCGAAACGCGACAGACGCTGCGCCTCTTCGCCCAGCGTCGTGCGCGCGTAGACCGTGTCCAGCGCCGTCTTCAGCGATTCGGGTGTGCGGCCGAACGCGGCATCGAACGCCGGCAGGCGCTGCGCATCGGGCAACTGCTGGTAACGGCCGACCAGCACGCCGAGCACGGCCTTCTCCGCCGACGGCGCATAGCGACGCTGGGCCTGGCGCAACACGCCTTCGATCAGCGCATGGTCGCGCTGCTGGTAGCCGGTCTCGCGCGCGGCATCGTCGGCCTTCGCCGATTCGATGCGCAGGCGTTCGAGCAGCAACGCCGAGCGCAGCAGCTGGGTCTGGCTGGCGACGAGGGTCAGCAACTGGTCGCGCGCGCCTGCGGCATCGGCTTCGCCGAGGATCGCCTGCAGGGCCGCGATGTCGCTCGCGTCCTCGCCGGTGGTCGCAGCCAGCATCGCGGCCTCGTCCTCGCCGCGCAGGCGCACCGCGTCGCTGCGCAGCAGGCCCTCGAACTCGCCCGCCGCGCGCTTGCGGTTGTTCTTCAGCGACTGCAGCTGCGAGGCGTAGCGCGTGCGGATGTCGGCGTCATCGGCGCCGGCGGTCTCGACGGCGTCGATCAGCGCATCGAACACCGCCACGCGCTGCGGCAGCACGCGCGCGACCTGGGCATCGAACTCGGCCGCGGTGCGATGGCGGAAGGTCGTGCCGGGATAGCCGGCGAGCATCGCGTAATCGCCCGCGTGCAGGCCGCCGCGGGCGATCTGCAGATGCGCCGGCGGCGCGTACGGCACGTTGTCGGCGCTGTAGTCGGCCGGCTTGCCGTCGCGGCCCACATAGGCGCGCAGCAGGGTGAAATCGCCGGTGTGGCGCGGCCACATGAAATTGTCGATCTCGTCGCCGTAGTTGCCGATCGCACGGGGTGGCGCATAGACCAGACGCACGTCGCGCAGCTCCAGCTGGCGGATGCGATAGAAGTCGGTGCCGTAATACATGTTGGCGACGCTGCAGCGCACCTCGCCGGACGCCTCGCACGCGGCGACGATGCGTTTGCCGGCGGCGTCCACCGCATCGAAGTACGCACGACCGGTCTTGCCACGCGCCTCGGCCAGCACTTCATCGGTGACCTTGTCGAAGCCGACCGTCACCAGCACGCGGAAGTCGGGATTCGAAGGCCGCTCGTCGCCTCGGCCTTCGGCGATGAAGCCGCCGTCGATGATGTTGCGCTCGGCGCTGCTGTTGTACTGGATCACGCCATAGGCGACGTGGTGGTTGGTCAGCAGCAGGCCTTCGTCGGAGACGAAGGCGCCGGTGCCACCGCCGACCTTGACCACGGCGCTGAGCGGCGGCGCGGTGACGTCGGCCAGCGCGTCGGCGCGTCCGCGGAACCCCGCCTCGCGCATCGGCTTGGCGATGTCCGGCAGCTGGGTCGGCATCCACATGCCTTCATCGGCATGTGCGGTCACGGCGGACAGCGCGAGGCCGGCGGCAAGCGCGGCGGTGGCGGGACGGCGGAGCGGCATACGGGGATCCGGTAGAAACTGGCGAGCCGCGACCATAGCCAGCGGTCGCGGCCGGGGCAACGGTCGGAGGTCATGGAGCAGCGGCGGATCGGTGCGCGCGCGTGCGGTCAATGCCGATGCGACCCGCCCGGGCCCCTTCCCTTCGGACCAACGGTTTCGCTCAATCGGCGTGCGGCGCCGCCGCCACCCGGGTCGCGCCGGTACCATCGCGCCGGCCATCGCTCGCCCGCAGGTACAGGCCCCGGCGGCGACAGACATCGATGTCGCTGTAGAGCAGCGTGCGGCCGTCGCGGAAGCCGATCCGGAAATCCTGGACGCAATGCGCACCGGAAATTTCCACAGTCGCCACATTGAAGCCGCCCCGCAGTGGCGCGATTGCGATCGGTACGAACCCGGGATCGCCGGCGGGCGCCGACGAGGCCGAGACGACGCTGTCGTGACTGACGTTGATCAGATCGAAGTAGCGCATCCCGGCGTCTCCGGCACGCGCATCGGAGGCATGGGACACGGTCGCGAGCAACGCGACCAGGGCGAGGGTGTGCGCGATGGACATGGCGGTGGCTCCGGTGCAGGAATGGGACCGGAGGCAGACGATCCACGCTCCGGCACCGGCATCAGGCCGCGTCGTGGTGGCGTCGGACAGCGATTCGGGACGAATCGTCGTACGGGACGTGCCAATCGTAGTGCGACGCCGCCATCGCTTCCGGCCCCCCGCGAATGCACCTAGGATGCGGACGTCCCCTGCAGGGGACGCGCGGCACCACGCCGACCGCACGACCCGTACGCCACGACCGCGCAAGCGACATCGACACCGGAGCAGCATGAAGATTCGCCTGGGCAGCCACGAAATCGGCCTGTTCCACTACCTCGCGCTGTGGACGGCGATCGCGGTGCTGTTCGCCCTGCAGAACAAACTCAACGGCGGTTCGCCGAACACCCGCTGGCCGCTGTGGGACGTACTCCGCTGGTCGTTGATCGTCTGGTACACCTGGGCGGCCCTTGCGCCCATCGTGTTTCGTCTGGCCGAGCGCTACCCGGTACGCGCCACGCTGCGCTTCTACGGACTGCGCACCCAGCTGCTGATCAGCCTTGGCATGACATGGCTCGCGATGATGATCGGCGCGATGGTTTCGACGCTGTTCGAGCCCAGCGGCTTCGACGAGCAGCTGGGGTACTTCATCGAGCAGCACTTCGCCATCGGACTGCTGACCTACTGGCTGCTGTTCGCGGTCCAGCAGGCCATCCATTTCCACGCCGAGAAGGCGCGACGCGAACTGGAGGCCAGCCGGCTGGCCACCGACCTCGCGCAATCGCGCCTGCTGGCGCTCAAGTCGCAGCTGCAGCCGCACTTCCTGTTCAACACATTGCACGCCATCGTGACCCTGCTCGACGAAGACAAGGCTTCCGCCGAGGACATGCTGCTGCGCCTGAGCGAACTGCTGCGCGCATTCCTGGAGGATTACGATGGCCAGGAAATCAGCCTGCGCCAGGAACTCGTGCTGCTGGATCTGTATCTCGGCATCCAGCGCACGCGCTTCAAGGACCGCCTGACCACGCGCATCTACATCGCGCCCGACACGCTCGACTGCGCGGTGCCCAGCCTGATCCTGCAGCCGATCGTCGAGAACGCGATCCACCACGGCATCGGCAAGCGCGTGGGCGCGGACTGCATCGAGATCGAGAGCCGGCGCGAAGGCGGCACGCTCTACCTGGACGTGCGCAACCGCAACAGCACGCTCGAAGACCCGGATGCTGCCGGCGGCAAAGGCGACATGGACCGCGATGCCACCGGGGTACCCAGCCACGGCATCGGCCTGTCCAACACCCGCCTCCGATTGCAGGAACTGTACGGCGATGCCGCGCAGGTGCGCCTGGATATCACCTGGCCACAGGGCGTCGCCTGCCGCATCCAGTTGCCCTTCCGCAGGTTCGAGGAAGAAGAGACGGCCGCCTCTTTCGCCGACGGCACGCATGCCGACCCGCTCGATGACGACGACGCCCCGGAACTGCCGCGCGCATGAGGATCACCGCACTGGTCGTCGACGATGAGCCGATCGCCCGCCTGGCCATCGTGCGCCTGCTGCGCGACGACCCGCAGATCGAGGTGATCGGCGAGTGCGGCGACGGCGTCTCCGCGGTGGAGGCGATCCGCCACGGTTCGCCGGATCTGGTGTTCCTCGACATCCAGATGCCCGGCATCACCGGACTCGACGTGGTCGCGACGATCGGCGCGGCGCGCATGCCGGCGACCGTCTTCGTGACCGCCTACGAACAATTCGCGGTGCGCGCCTTCGATGCCAACGCCGTCGACTATCTGGTCAAACCTTTCGCCCGCGAACGGTTCGCCGATGCGCTGCGCCGGGTCAAGACCCGATTGGCGGCACCGCAGGACACCAGCGCCGACACGGCCGCGCGGATCATGCAGGCGCTCGATGCCCTCCGGCAGCGCGACGACTACCTCGCGCGCATTCCGGTGCGCGAGGACGACCGCGTGGTCTTCGTCGATGTCGACGACATCATCTGGATCCGATCCAACCGCAACAGCGTGCAGATCCACGTGCCCGGCCGCGTGCACGAGCTCCGCGAAACCATGACCACGCTGCAGGCCCGTCTGGATCCGCGTCGCTTCGCGCGCGTGCATCGCTCGGCGATCATCAACATCCAGCGCATCAAGACCATCGACCCCTGGTTCAACGGCCACCACGTGGTCACGATGGACAACGGCCAGCAGCTGCGCATGAGCCGCTATCAGAACGACACCTTCCTGCGTCTGGTGACGACGCAGCGTCCCGGTAGCCAGGCGCCCGACACGGCCGGATAAGCGCCAGCGGAGAGCGACTGCGGGCGCGTTCCGGGAGGCCCGTGCACCGCGATTTCGTCTACCGCTCGTCCGCCGGACGCACCCGCCAGACCGGCGTCATCGTGACGGTCTGCGACTCGCTCATCAGCTGCAGTTCGCCGTCCTGGATCATCGCGGTCAGGCGCATGCTCCGCTGCAGCAGACCGACCGCCTCTTCGATCTTCGCCGGGTCGAGATCGACCACGGTGAGGTTCTTCAGGCGCGTGAGCGAATTCGCGATCCGCTCCCACCAGATCTGCGCGGCGTTGCCGCTGTAGTTCACCACCACAACCTGGCGCGAGCGTCCGCTGGCCTTGCGGATGCGGCTCTCGTCCGGCTGGCCGAGATCGATCCACTGCTCGATGTCGCCGGTGTAGTCGCGGCGCCACAGATCCGGCTCTTCCTCGTTGCTGAGGCCGCGGCCGAATTCGAGGCGTTCGTCGGCGAACAGCGCGAAGGTGATCAGCCGCACCATCAGACGCGCTTCGGTCTCCGACGGGTGCTGCGCCAGCACGAGGTCGTGCGAGGCGTAGTAATGCCGGTCCATGTCGGTGACCTGGAGTTCGGCTTTGTAGACGGTGGCCTTGGGCGCCATGAGGACGGGTCTGCGCGAGAGAGGCGCGATTGTAGGTTAAACAGGCGTCAAGGCTGGGCGCGGATGTGGTCACGGGCACATCATTCCCCGGCTGCGAGCATGCGCGCCATGCCTGATCCACGCCGTTCCGCCCCCGCCCCCCTGTTTTCCGACACCACGCCGCCCGCGCTGCTCGAGCGAGTCGACGCTTGGGATCTGGCCGTCGCCGACGGTCCGGTCATCGCGACCGCGATCCACGACGGTCATGCGCTTCGCCCGTCGCTGCGCGCACGCGTCAAGCTCGACGACGATGCGCGCTGGCGCGAGGAAGACCCGCTCACCAGCCTGCTGACCCAGGTCGGCGACACCCGACTGCGGGTGCGCCAGTCGCGCTTCGAGGTCGATCTCAACCGCCCGCGGGCCGAAGCCGTCTACACCGGTCCCGAGGCCTGCTGGGGCCTGGATGTCTGGACTACACCGCTCGACGACGCGGAACGTGAGACGTCGCTGGCACTGCACGACCGCTTCTACGACACGATCGGTGAGCTGATCGACCGCACGGTCGCCCGTTGGGGCAGCGCGCTGCTGATCGACATTCACAGCTACAACCACCGCCGCGATGGACCCGACGCCGCGCCCGCGTCGCAGGATGCCAATCCCGACATCGAACTCGGCATCACCACACTCGATCCCGAGCGTTGGGGCGAGACTGCGAAGCGCTTCGCCAATGTGCTGCGCCGGCATCCCGTGCGCGGCGCTTTGCCGGACGTGCGCTGCAATGTGCGCTTCCCGACCGGCGGCCACTTTCCCGAATGGGTCTTCGAGAACTGGGGCGATCGCGTCTGCACGATCTCGCCCGAGTACAAGAAGATCTTCATGGACGAATGGAGCGGCCAGGCGGACATCCCCGCGCTGTACGCACTACGCGATGGCCTGTCGCATGCGGTCGACGCGGTGCGTCCGGAGTTCCTCAAGTGAGCGCGGGCGTTGCCCGGCGGCCGGTCGCACGACCGTTGCCGCCGGTGGCCGCGCACGTCGACGAAGCGCTCGCTGCGCTCGATGCGCGGCTCGACTGGCTGCTGGCCCTGTCGCCGCTGGACGGCGTGGGTTTGTGGAACGCCTTCGAAACCTCGGGCCGCACGCTCGAACCCACGCTGCGCTACGTGGACCTCGACACCGATCTGGTCGAGACGCGCCGGGCGCTCGATGCCCTGCCCGTCAGCGAGATCGAATCACCGGCGCTGCAGGCACTGCTGGCCGAGAAGCAGGGCGAACTGGGCCGCATGATCGATCTGGTCGAACAGCGCGACCAGGCCGGTTTCGTCGATGCCAGCGTCGCGTTGTTCGGCGCGGTGGAACCGGAACTGCTGGCGCTCGCCGAGCGCATCCTGGCGAGCGTGGGCAGCGGTGAGCCACTGGCTGCCGACTGCGGTATCGACGAGGTGCGCAGCCAGGTCGACGCCGAGATCGCCTGGTACCGCGCGCAGGCGCCGGACTTCCACATCGACGTCGTCGTGGATACCGACATCAGCTCGATGCTGATGGTCTCGCACGGCACCTTCTACATCGACGGCAACATCCGCCTGCCGCGCGCACGCGTGCAGCCGCTGATCCAGCACGAGATCGGCACGCACGTCGTCACCCGCCACAACGGCCGGCAGCAGGCCTTGCGCCAGCTCGAAGTCGGCCTGGCGCACTACGACCCGATGCAGGAAGGGCTCGGCGTGCTCGGCGAATTCCTCACCGGCTACCTGCCCGGAGAGCGCCTGCGCATCCTCGCCGCACGCGTGGTCGCGACCTCGATGGCCGCTCGCGGCGAACAGCTGCCGGCGATCTTCGCCTGCCTGCACGAAACCCATGACATGCCGACCGACGACGCCTTCGACGTCGCCGTGCGCGCACGGCGCGGTGGCGGCCTGACCAAGGACGCCGTCTATCTGCGCGGCCTGTGCGATCTGCTGGCCTATCTGGAAGCCGGCGGCGATTTCGATGCCCTGTTCCTCGGCAAGTTCGCATTGCCGCAGCTGGAACTGCTGGACTCGCTGGTCGACGACGGCTGGATCGTGCCGCCGGCCCTGCTGCCCCGCTACACCACCCACGAGGATTTCCGCAGCCGCCTCGACGCATGCCGGCGCACGCCGGTCGAGCGCCTCTTCCACACACACCGCACCCCGGAGCATGCTGCATGACAGACGGACATCCCCTGCGTTTCGGCTTTGTCGTCAACGACGTCGACACCGAGCAGGACAACTACACCACGATCCGTCTAGCCCGCCGCGCCCTGTCGCGCGGCCATGAGATCGCGTTGATCGGTCTCGCCGACTTCACCTACGACGCCGACGGCACCGTGCGCGCCTGTGCGCACATGCCCTGCGGACAGGATTACGCCGACGATGCGGCCCTGCTCGCCGACCTGCAGTCGGACGAGTGCCCGACGGAGCGCATTTCCGTCGACGATCTCGACGTGCTGATGCTGCGCAGCGATCCCGCCGACGAGATGGTCGAACGCCCCTGGGCGCCCGGCAGCGGCCTGCTGTTCGCGCAGCTCAGCGCGCTGAAGCGGGCACTGGTGGTCAACGACCCGACGCACCTGACCGACGCCTCGAACAAGACCTACTTCCAGCATTTCCCAGAAGAAGTCCGCCCCGTCACCTGCATCAGCTGCGACATCGACGAGATCAAGGCCTTCATCGAAGCGCGCGAAGGCTACGGCGTCATCAAGCCGCTGCAGGGCTCGGGTGGCCAGAGCGTGTTCGTGGTCACCCCGGAAAGCGCCGGCAATCTCAACCAGATGATCGACGCCGTGCTGCGCGACGGCTATGCGATCGCCCAGGAATACCTGCCCAAGGCGAAGGACGGCGACCTGCGTCTGCTGATGCTCAACGGCCGTCCGCTCGAAGTCGACGGCACCTATGCTTGCATCCGGCGCTACAACGACAGCGGCGATGCGCGCAGCAACATCAGCGCCGGCGGCAAGTACGAGATGGCCAAGCCCGATGCCGATGCGTTGCGTCTGGCCGAACTGGTCGCGCCGAAACTGATCCGCGACGGCATGTACTTTGTCGGCCTCGACATCGTCGGCGACAAGCTGATGGAAGTGAACGTCGACACCCCCGGCGGCATCAACATGCTCGAGGAACTGACCGGCCTCGATTTCTCGGGCCGCATCCTCGAAGACCTCGAGCGCAAGCTGCGCCTGCGCAAGCATTACGGCAGGACGCTCAGCAACGTCGAACTGGCGATGCTCTGATCCAAGCGGGCGTCAGGCCCGGTTGGCGATCTCGATGAGGTTGCCGTCCGGATCGCGCACGTAGACGGACAGGATCGGGCCGGTCGCCCCCGTGCGGGGCACCGGCCCGTCTTCGATGTGGACGCCCGCCGCATGCAGTTCGGCCTGCACCCGGTCCAGCGGCGTCGCGGTCAGCAGGCACAGGTCCGCCGATCCGGGCGTGGCGCGCAGTGCCTTCGGTTCGAACTCGTGGCCGGCCTGGTGCAGGTTGATCTTCTGCGCACCGAACGCGAGCGCGCGTCCGCCCGCGCCGAAGCTCACGACCTGCATGCCGAAGACACGGTTGTAGAACCTGCAGGTCGCGTCGATGTCGGCGACGGTCAACACCAGATGGTCGAGTGCGTCGATGCGCATGGCATCAGTCTCCGGTCGATGCGATGGACGGATGCGCCGGTGACGGCGTGTCCGGCGCGTGGCGCTGGAGATGTCGAGCCGCGACGAAGGCGAGCGCGAGCAACACGAGCGCACCGCCGGCCAGCACCGGCCAGCCGCCGTGTGCCCACAGCCAGCCGCTGGTCGCGCCGATCAGGCTCGACCCCATGTAGTACGACAGCAGATACAGCGAGGCCGCATGGCTGCGATGCGTGCGGCCGAGCCGGCCCACCCACGCGCTCGCCGCGGCATGCGCGATGAAGAAGCCGATCGTCAGCAGCACCAGGCCCGGCACGATCATCCAGAGCGTCGGCGCCAGCGTCAGCAGCACGCCGGCCGCGGCCACCACGACACCGGCGACGACGACCGGGCCGCGACCGAAGCGATCCGACAGACCACCGGCGACGGTCGAACTGACGATGCCGAACACGTAGGCGCTGAAGATCCAGCCGATCTCGGCCTGCGACAGATCGAACGGCGCCGTGCCGAGCCGGAAGCCGAGGTAGTTGTAGACGCTGACGAACACGCCCATCACCAGGAACGGGATCGCGAACAGCCACGGCAGCAGCGGATCACGCAGATGCCCGCCCCAGGCGCGCAGATGGAAGCGCAGATTGATCCCGCGCTGGCGCACGAAGTGTCGCGATTTCGGCAGCAGCCAGACGAAGGCGATCGCGACCAGCAGATCGAAGCCGCCCAGCAGCGCGAGCGCGGTCCGCCAGTCGAACCAGTCGGTCAGGAAGCTCACCGACAGCCGCCCCATCATCCCGCCGAAGGCGTTGCCGGCGACGTAGAGCCCGACCGCCGACCCCAGCCGCTGGGCGGGGAATTCCTCGGCCAGATAGACCATCGCCACCGCCGGCACACCGCCGAGCGCGATGCCGGCGAGCGCGCGCACGAGCACGAGGCTCGGCCAGTGCGACAGCATCGCGGCGAGCATCGTCAGCATCGCGGCGACCGCCATCGACACGAACATCAGGCCGCGTCTGCCGAGATTTTCCGATACGGCGCCGGCGCAGAAGATCGACAGCGCAAGCCCCAGCGTCGCCAGCGACAGTGGCAGCGAACTCGCCGCCGGCCCCACGTCGAACTCGCCCGCGAATTCGGGCAGCAGCGGCTGCACGCCGTAGAGCAGCGAGAACGTGGCGAAGCCGGCGAGGAACAACGCAAGGCGGATGCGGCCGGGGCGCAGAGGCGCCGGCGAAGGGGCGGACATCGGGGACGGGTGCAGCGACGTGGGGGCCCAGTATCAGCCTGCGGCGTCACGCAGGCCAGCGAAGCGGATGGATCGATGTGTCGCGCGCGGGCACCGGCGCGCCCCGCTCATTCCGGAGCAGGACCCGCCGGCACCGGCGCATGGCCACCGCGCACCACGCGCACCGGCACGGATTTGGCGGCAGGCACGTGGCTGTCGATTGCATGGTGCGCCACCGGGATCAGCGGATTGCATTCCGGGTAGTACGCCGCAATGCAGCCGCGCGGAATGCGATACGGAATCGCGCGCAGGCCGCCGACTTCGCGGACTTCGGAATCGTCATCGAAGTCTGCTGCGAGCGTGATCTGTTCGCCGTCGTCCAGACCCAGCTCGGCGATGTCCTCGGCGTGCATCAGCACCACACGGCGCGTGCCGTCGATGCCGCGGAAGCGGTCGTGGTAGCCGTAGACCGTGGTGTTGAACTGGTCGTTGCTGCGCACGGTCAGCAGTCGATAGCGCCCGGCCTTGTCGGCGAAGCCGGTCGCGCAGATCACGTCGGGCACGTGGAACTCGGCCTTGCCGCTCTCGGTCGACCAGCGCCGCTCGCGCGCCGCGACCGGACGCGGAAAGCCGCCCGGTGTGTACAGGCGCGCATTGAAATCGCGGAACTGCTCGGGATACGTTTCCTCGATCGCATCGCGCACACGTGCGTAATCCTTGACCCAGTCCTGCCACGGTACACAGGCGGCGCGTTCGGGCGACAGGATCGCCTGCGCGAGCGCGGCGACGATCGCAGGCTCGGAGCGCAACATCGGACCCGCCGGCGGGCTGTTGCCGAACGAGGCATGGATGCAGGTCGTGCTGTCTTCGATGCTGACCTTCTGCGCCACGCCGTCCTGCACGTCCTCCTCGATCCGGCCCAGGCACGGCAGCAGCAACGTCTCGCGCCCGCACAGCAGATGGTTGCGGTTGAGATGCGTGGCCACCTGCAGGCTCAGCGCGAGTCCCTGCCATGCCGGTTCGAGGCGACCGGTGTCGGGCGCGGCGCGGGAGAAATTGCCGCCCAGCCCGATGAAGGCTTCGACGCTGCCATCGAGGATGCCTTCCACCGTCCCGACCGTATCGAGCCCTTTCTCGCGCGGCGGCTCGAAGCCGTACTGCGCGGCGATCCTGTCGAGCGGCACGAGCTCGGGCTTTTCGGAAATGCCGACGGTGCGTTGTCCCTGCACGTTCGAATGCCCGCGCACCGGGCAGATGCCCGCGCCCGGACGGCCGACGTTGCCGCGCATCAGCGCGAGATTGCAGACCATGCGCACGTTGTCGACGCCGTGGCGGTGCTGGGTCAGGCCCATGCCGTAGATCAGGATCGACGATTCCGCCTGCGCGTAAACACCGGCCACGCCCTCGATGTCGGCGCGTGACAGTCCACTCTCGCGTTCGATGTCGGTCCAGTCCGCGGCCCGCAGCCAGGCTTCGAAGGCTTCGAAACCATTGGTGTGGGTCTCGATGAAGCCGACATCGAGCACGCGCGGGCGGCCTTGCGCCTGCGCGGCGTCGTCGAGATCGAGCAACGCGCGTGCCAGTCCCTGCATCAGCGCGATGTCGCCGCCCGCACGCACCGGGAAGTAGGCATTGCTGATCCGCGTCGACGCGCCGGTGGCCATCGCCAGCGGTTCCTGTGGATTGGTGAAGCGCTCCCAGCCGCGTTCGTACAAGGGATTGAAGGTGATGATCTCGGCGCCACGGCGCGCGGCTTCCTGCAGCGGATGCAGCATGCGCGGACTGTTGACGCCGACGTTCTGGCCGAAGGAGATGATGCAGTCGGTGTGCTCGAAATCTTCCAGCAGCACGGTGCCGACCGGCACGCCGATACTGCGCGGGAGGCCCACCGACGTGCTCTCGTGGCACATGTTGGAGCTGTCGGGCAGGTTGTTGTTGCCGTACAACCGCGCCAGCAGGCCGTACATGTAGGACGTTTCGAGCGAGGCGCGTCCCGAGGCGTAGAACACGGCGCGCTCGGGCGCCATCCCGCGCATCACGCCGCCGGCGATCGCGAAGGCCTCGTCCCAGGACACCGGCACGTAGTGATCACTGGCAGCGTCGTACCGCATCGGCTCGACCAGCCGGCCCGCCGCTTCGAGATCGTGATCAGCCCAGGTCAGCAGTTCGGTCACGGTGTGCTGCGCGAAGAAGGCGGCATCGGCGCGCCGCGTGTCCAGCTCCCACATCGTGGCCTTGGCGCCGTTCTCGCAGAATTCGGCGGTGTGCGGCTCGGCCGGCTTGGCCCAGGAACAACTCACGCAGGCGAACCCGTCGATCTTGTTCTGGCGTTGCAGCTGTCGTGCGCCTTCGATCGTCTGCGCACCATCGCCGGTGCCGTAACGCAGCAGCGATCGCACCGAACCCCATCCGCCCGCGGGCGCCTCGTAGGGCTTGAACGTGGGATGCGACTCGTTCATGACGGACTCCGGCTTCGACTCAACGCCTTACCGTCGCCGAATACATCTCCCCGCGACGTGAATGTCTACCTCACGACGTTTCAACGTCCACGGGCGCAAGGTGAGCCCATGCAGGATGTCGCCAAATTGCGCTGCCCCTGGTGCGGAGAACGTTTCGAGACGCTGGTCGACGCCAGCGTCGGCGATGCGGATTACGTCGAGGACTGTCCGGTCTGCTGCCGGCCTATCGAAATGCATCTCGCCGTGGACGACGACGGCATCCGCCTCGACGCCGGACGCGAGGACTGAGACACCGTCAGGCCGGGCTGACCGGCGTGAGCTCCCAGAACGTCTGCACCAGGGGCGCCGCATCCTCCCAGCTCACATCAGGGTTGCGACGCAGCCGTAGCCAGCCTTCGCGCAACTGGGACTCGCACTCGTCCCACGAGCGCTCGCCCAGATATTCCCGGGACATCTGTCCGTACACCCGGCACAACTCGACGTCTTCAGCGTTCACGTCGGCATCCTTGTTGGAGGGTGAGACGCGGCCAGCTCGGCCGCACCGTGTCGGCAGCATGTGAACAGGGCGCAGTCAGGGTCTGTGCGCTAACGCACGTAGTTCAGTCAGCTGTATGCGCGTTGCCGTACATACGACACCGCATTCAGACGGGAAAATCCATACTCGTTCATCAGATGGACCTTTCGCTGCGCATGAAGAAGAAAGCGCCCTGGGCGCCGCTCAATGGACTGTTGCAGGACTTGCCCGACGACGTGTGCGACCGCGTGGGCGATGAGGTCCAGCTGGTCGACATGCCGGCCGGCAAGGTGCTGCACGAAGCCAACGTGGCCCAGACGACGATCTACTTCCCGCGCGAAGGCATCGTGTCGCTGATGTATGCGCTGGAGAGTGGCGACACCAGCGAGTTCGCGATGGTCGGTAACGAAGGCGTGGTCGGTATCGGTCTGCTGACCGGCGCCCGCAGCGTCCCCACGCGCGCCGTGGTCAAGGTCGGTGGCGAAGCTTTGGCCCTGCGCGGCGAGTTCGCGATCCGCGAGTTCCAGCGCGGGGGTGCGTTCCAGGAAATCCTGCTGCGCTATTTCCAGGCCTTGGTGACCCAGACCGCGATGACCGGCGTCTGCAACCGCCACCACACGGTCGACAAGCAACTGTCGCGCTGGCTGCTGCTGGTCAACGATCGCGTGGGTTCGGTCGAGATCAAGATGACCCAGGAGCAGATCGCGCATCTGCTGGGCGTGCGCCGCGAAGGCATCACCGAGGCCGCGCGCCGTCTGCAGGAAGACGGCTGCATCCGCTACAGCCGCGGCGTGATCCAGGTGCTGGACCGCGAATGTCTCGTGGCGCGCTCTTGCGAGTGCTACGGCGTGGTGCGGACCGAGTACGACCGGCTGCTGCGCCCCGCGCTCGAAGGCTGAGCGCCACGGGCGCGCGCATCGGCGCGGGCCTCGTCACACCTCGTCATCACGGCCCGTTGCGCGGGCCGCGCGAGCATGGATGTCTTCCCTCCAAGGAGTCGTCCATGAGCCGGATCCCACCCCGCATCTTCACCAGCCGCGAGGATCTCGATGCGATCGAACAGCGCATCGTGCTGCTCGACGACGAGGCCCGCGTGCGGATCACGCTCGACGACGGCACCGTCGTCGAAGGCACGGTCTCTGCCCGGCCGACGCTGGAAATCTTCCGCAACGGCGATGGCGACGAAGGCCACAACGCACGGCTGCGGCTCGACGATCTCGAAGATCCCGCCACGCCGCATTACGTGTGGGTGGGCGACGTGCGCGACATCGAGCGGCTCGGCACGGTCTGAGCCGCATCGGTGGCGCGCGCGCGTCAGCGTGTCGCCATCGCCCTGCCCTCAATCCTCGCAGCGCACGCGCGTGACGCCTTCGCCGGCATCGTCGCCGACGAATAGCGTGTCCGGGCCGTCCAGACGCAGGAGCCGTTCGGCGGTCCAGGTCTGGCCTTCGCCTTCGTAATCCGCGGCGACGCGCACCGCGTCGTCGTCGAGTGGCAGTACCGACGTCGGCGTGGCGACGCTTTCGTGGAAGCGCAGCGCGCCCGGTTCGACACGCAGGGCCATGTCGCTGCCGCCGGAGCTGCAGGCTTCGGCATCCGCATCCCAACGGCCGAGGAATTGCTCGGGAAGCGTCGTCGACGCGTCCTCGTCGCCCACCTCGCCCGGCGGTGTCGGCGGCGGCATCGATGCCGGGCGCGCACAGCCGCGGAACGGGCCGCGCCCGTCGATGGTCAGCAGGCCGGTCATCGGGAAGCGCGCGCCGGACATGTCGTCCTCGCAGCGCATGCGGCGCACGATCAGCACCACCGAGCCGTCCGCGTCCGATGCGTCGATGCGCCGGCCATCGGCAGTCATCGAGACGCGTGCCCCGGTGAAGCGGCGTTCCGGCGCATCGACACCGCGCAAGATCACCGTGTCGCCCTCGACGGTGGCCTGCCAGAACGGTTCGTTGGTCGATACGACCACGTCGTCGTCGCTGCTCGCAGCCGGCGCCGTCGCCTCCGGTGCTGGCGTCACAGGTGCAGTGGCGCTGCCGGGCGCGATTTCGGGCTGGCAGGCGGCCAGCAGCAATGCGGCAGGCAGCAGCAGATGGACCGGGTGGATTCGCATGTCGGAATGCCTCGGAGCGGACTGGATGCCAGCATCGCCGATCGCGTGTTCATGTCCGGTCACGCGCGTCCGGAATCCGCTGCAAGCGCATGATTGCGTTGCGGTTTTCGCTGCAGCGCAGCATCGCCCTGCGGTGTCGATTCCGGGTGAAAATATCCAACATATTCAATATGTTATAATTCCGGACCTTCGCTGATATTGCCGGAGGTCCGTCATTCCAGTCGTTCGTAATCTCGCCGCGCTGTTCGCCGGCGTCGCCCTGCTGCTGATGGGCAGTGGCCTGCTCGGCACCCTGCTGGCGGTACGCGGCCGGATCGAGAACTTCGACGACCAGACGATGGGCCTGATCATGTCGGGCTACTTCGTCGGCTTCTTCCTCGGCACCTATCTGGCGCCCGGGCTGATCCAGCGGATCGGCCACATCCGTGCCTTCGCGTTCTACTCGGCGCTGGTCGCCGCGGCGATCCTGCTGCATCCGGTGTTCGTGAATCCCTGGGCCTGGGGCGCGCTGCGCGTGCTGACCGGCGTCGGCCTCGTCGGCCTGTACACGGTGATCGAGAGCTGGCTCAACGTGCAGGCGCCGCCGGACAAGCGGAGCCAGGTGTTCGCGGTCTACATGGCGGTGAATCTGCTGGCGCTGGCCGCCGGCCAGTGGTTCATCAGCTTCATGGATCCGTCGACGTTCGTGCTCTTCAGCGTCGTCGCGATCTTCATCTGCGTCGCGGCGCTGCCGGTCGTCGCCAGCCGCATGGTGCAGCCGACGCTGCCTGCGGTGCCGCGGCTCGCACTCGCGGCGCTGTGGCGGGCGGCACCCGCCGCAGCCACGGGCTCGTTGCTGGCAGGCCTCGCGATGGGCGGCTTCTGGGGCATGGGTGCGGTCTACGCGACCGGGCTGGGCCTCGATCTGCAGGGCATCGCCGCGCTGATGAGCGCGACGATCCTCGGCGGCGCACTGCTGCAATGGCCGATCGGCCGCGCGTCGGATCGCGGCGATCGCCGCACGACGCTGGCGATCATCTGCGCGATCGCAGCGGTGATCGGCGTGGCGATGGTGTTCGCCGCAGACCATTCGCAATTCGCACTGTTCGGCCTGTTCTTCCTGTTCGGCGGCGTGGCCTTTGCGATCTATCCGCTGTGCGTCGCGCATCTGCTCGACCACCTGCCGGTCGAGGACACGCTGTCGGGCTGCTCGAGCCTGCTGCTGCTCAACGGCGTGGGCTCGGCGATCGGCCCCGCGCTCGCCGGCGCCGCGATGGTGCGCTTCGGGCCATCCGCCCTGCCCGCGTCGTTCGCGATCGTGCTCGGCACGCTGGCGATCATCGCCGCAGGCCGTCGCCTGATCCGTCGTCGCGACCGCGACCATCCGTCCGTGTTCCATCCGATGCTGCGCACCACCCCGTCCGCGCTCGAACTGCTGCCCGAAACCGGCCCCGCACCCGAGGGCCCCGACCTTTCCGATCCACACCACAAGGACCCACGTTGACTCAGGAAACCACCACCACCGACCTCACCCCCGCCAATACCCCGTTCGTGCCGCGACTGATGCTCGCGACCGATCTCGACGGCACCTTCCTAGCCGGATCGCCCGCGCATCGCCAGCAGCTCTACCGCCTGGTCGACCGCCATCCCGAAATCCGCCTGACCTTCGTCACCGGCCGCGGCCTCGAAGCCGTCATGCCGCTGCTGTCCGACCCCAGCCTGCCGCGTCCCGACTACGTGATCTGCGATGTCGGCGGTACCGTCGTCGACGGCCACACCCTGCAGCCGATCCAGCCCTTGCAGACGCGCATCGACCGTCGCTGGCCGGGTGAGCGCGCGGTGGCCGATGCGATGGCCGGCTTCAAAGGCCTCGTGCGCCAGGACGTGCCGCAGGAGCGCCGCTGTTCCTATTTCTGCGAGCCCGACGCGCTGGCCGGCATCCGCGGCGACATCGAAGCCACCGCACGCAAGCTCGGTTGCTCCGTGCTGTATTCGGCCGACCGCTATCTCGACATCCTGCCGCCCGATACCGACAAGGGCCGCACCCTCGCCGCGCTCGCCGACCATCTGGAGCTGCCGCGCGATCGCGTACTCGTTGCCGGCGACACGCTCAACGACCTGTCGATGTACACCTCCGGATTCCAGGGTGTGTGCGTGGGCGAATCCGAGCCCGCCCTCGTCAAGGCCACCGACCAGCTGTCGAACGTGTTCCAGGCGCAGGCGCCGGGCTGCGGCGGCATTCTCGAAGCGATCACGCACTTCGATCTGCTCGAATCCGACGACCCCTATCTGCGCCAGACGATCGAGCGCAGCACCGGCCAGTCGGATCTGGTAATGGTCTATCACCGTCTGCCCTACGAGGAATACGTGGAGGACGGCCAGCGCAAGCGCCGCCGCCCGACTTCGCCCAACGGCATCATCCCGAGCCTGCTCGGCTTCTTCGGCAGCGGCCAGAAAGGTTCCTGGGTCGCGTGGAGCGTCGACGATCCCAAGCTCGGCAAGTTCGAGACGCGCACGCCGGTCGATCCCGATGCGTATCCCGACCTCACCGTCGCGCGCGTGCCGCTGACCCAGACCGAGGTCGACGCGTTCTACAAGCGGTTCTCGAAGGAAGCCTTCTGGCCGATGCTGCACACGTTCTGGGAGCGCGCGCGCTTCAGCGAGGACGACTGGAACATCTACCTGCGGGTGAACCGCAAGTTCGCCGAGGCCACCGCGGCCGAAGCCGCGCCCGGCGCGACCGTGTGGCTGCACGACTACAACCTGTGGATGGTGCCGGCCTACCTGCGCGAACTGCGCCCGGACGTGCGCATCGCGTTCTTCCACCACACCTACTTCCCGTCGGCCGACGTGTTCAACGTGGTGCCGTGGCGCCGCGAGATCCTCGGCAGCCTGCTGCAGTGCGACTACATCGGCTTCCACATCCCGCGCCAGGTCGAGAACTTCGTCGACGTGGTGCGCGGTGCGATGCCGACCGAAGTGCTGGAACGCGAAGGCTGCGCGCCGCGCTTCCTGACCTACGGATGCGCGGTCGGTCTGGACGAGACCACGACGCGCATCCGCGTCGGCGATCGCGTCGTCGGCCTGGGCGCGCATCCGGTCGGCACCGACATCAAGCGCATCGAGACCGGCCTGGCGCATCCGCGCGTGCGCGTGCGCCTGGAGCAGATCCGACGCGAGTTCTCCGGCCGCAAGCTGGTGCTGTCGGTCGAACGGCTCGACTACACCAAGGGCACGCTGGAGAAACTGCTCGCGTTCGAGCGTCTGCTCACCGAACAGCCGGATCTGCGCGGCAAGGTCAACCTGCTGATGGTGTGCGTGCCGGCGGCGAAGGAGATGACCGTCTACCGGGAACTGCAGACGCAGATCGAGCAGGCGGTCGGCCGCATCAACGGCCGCTACGCGATGCTCGACTGGACACCCGTGCGCTTCTTCGCACGCGGCCTGCCGTTCGAAGAGGTGCTGGCGCACTACGCGGCCGCCGACATCATGTGGATCACGCCGCTGCGCGACGGCCTGAATCTGGTAGCCAAGGAGTTCGTCGCCGCGCAGGGCATCGAAGGCTCCTCGGGAACGCTGGTGCTGTCGGAGTTCGCAGGCGCCGCCGCGGAACTCAAGGGCGCGGTGCTGACCAATCCGCACGATCTGACCGATCTCGTCGCCGGGTTGCGCCAGGCGTTGTCGATGCCGGAACACGAAGCCGTCGGCCGCCAGCGTCAGCTGTTCGACATCGTCCACTACTACGACGTCGAGCGCTGGGGCCGCGATTTCCTCGCCGCCGTCGAGACTGCCGGCAGCGGCGCCGACCAGCATCGCTATGCGATGCGGGGACTCGCCGCCTGACCGGATGCGGGAGCGCTTCGTGCAGGCATGTGCGAAGCGCTTCCGCGTGTTGCGTGGGTGTTGCGCTCCACTGAATCTGAATCGACGTCTCCAGACGCATCGCGTGAATCCAGTATCTCTCCCTCCGGGAGAGCGCCTGCCCCGGACTTGATCCGGGGTCGACGCGCATCGCGCGTCGGGTGAGGGAACGACGGACGGAACAAGATTGAAGTCTCGCGCTTCCTCGCAGATTCAGCGCTGGAGACACGTTGGATGAGAGCAACGATAGGTTTCGTTGCGCTCCACCCATCCTGCGTAGAGCCCGGCGTCGCTTCGGCGACGCCACTCGCCGTTCACCGCGCCTTCCCTAGCCTGCGGAGACCTGTCGGCACCACGCCGGCGCCCGACTCGAAGAGGACGCCACATGCGCGCAGCATCCGCCACCGCTCTCCTGCTCACATTTGCCCTGGCCGCCTGCGGCGGCGAATCGACGCCCGCATCGCCGGCCGTGGACACCCCGCCGCCTCCGCCGCCTGCCGCCGCGCCTGCGGAAGAGGCACCGCCGACCGGTTCACTCGCCGCGCGCGATGCCGAGACCGAGCCGTCGAACACGATCAACTACGACTGCGAGGGCACGCGCATCACGCTCGCCCAGGAAGGCGAAGGCGACGACGCCCGCGTGCAGTTTGTCGTTGACGGCGTGACGCTCGACCTGCCACGTGCCGAGACCGCGCAGGGCGATCGTTTCGCCGATGCCGACGGCAACGTGTTCTGGAGCCACGGTACCGACGAGGCACGCTTGACCCTCCAGGGCCAGCACGAGCGCAACTGCGCCCGCGTCTACTGACGCATCGGCGCATTCATCGCCTCCGGGAAACGGAGGCGATATGCTCGCCACGCCCCTCCCCGCCCCCACGCGTCGATCCGATCCACCCAAGGCAAGGAGACGACCATGCGCTGGTTCACCCCCGTGTTCACTGTGGCCATCGGCCTGTCGCTGGCGGCGTGTTCGCCGGCAGAAGCACCGCCCGCCGATGATGCGGCGACGCCGCCGGCAAGCGGCAGTACCGAAGAACAGGCTCCCGCTCCGGAAACACCGAGCACCGATGCGGCGCCACTGCCGCAGGTGATGCATTACGACTGCGAAGGCACCCCGGTCGATGCGACGTTCGATGGCCGCGGCCAGGTCAGCGTCGCGGTCGACGGCGCCACGTACGTCCTGCGGACAGAAGAAGCGGCGTCGGGCACGAAATACGTCGACGACGCCGGCGTGGTGCTGTGGACACGCGGTGCGCAGGATGCGCTGCTGACGCGCCCCGATCATCCCGACCGCACCTGCACGGGTTCGCCCGCGGCCCCGGTCTGAATCTTCGCGTGCGCGCGAACGCGCGCATGTGTTTCGCGGATGTGTGGACGCGCGCCTCCAGGCAGGCGCGCGTTCCGTTTCGTGGCAGCCAGGTAGACCATGGTCCAGCAGGCATCGGGTGGGTGCGCCGCTAAGCTGGGCGGTCGTTTTCCACGACGGTACCCGCCATGTTCCAGCGCGCCACGCGCCTGTCCGTCCGACTCGTCGAACTGTTCCTGCCCGACGCCTACGTCTTCGTCCTGATCTTCACCGCGCTGGCTTTCATCGCCGCCTTCGCGATCGAACAGACTCCGCCGCTTGAACTCGTCCGCTACTGGGGCACCGGATTCTGGGAGCTGCTCGGCTTTTCGATGCAGATGCTGCTGGTGCTGGTGACCGGATTCATTCTGGCCAAGACGCCGCCGGTCAAACGCGGCCTGACCTGGATGGCCTCGCGCTGTCGCACGCCAAAGAACGCGATCGTCGTCGTGACCCTGGTGGCGATGGCGGCGAACTGGATCAACTGGGGTTTCGGCCTGGTGATCGGCGCGCTGTTCGCGCGTGAAGTCGCGCGCTTCGTCAAGGTCGATTACCGCCTGCTCGTCGCCAGCGCGTACTCGGGTTTCATCATCTGGCACGGCGGCCTGTCGGGTTCGATTCCGTTGACGATCGCGACCGAAGGCCACTTCATGCAGGAAGCGATCGGTCTGATTCCGACGTCGGAGACGATCTTCGCGCCGTTCAATCTGCTGATCGTCGCGCTGCTGGTGATCGCGATTCCGCTGATCAACCGCGCAATGACGCCGTCCGACCAGGACGCCGTGCTGTTCACCCCGCCCGAAGATCCCGAGCCGCCGGTGCTCGCGCAGGAATCCAGCCCGGCCGAGCGTCTCGAACACGGCTGGATCCTGTCGGTCGCGGTCGGTGTCGCGGGTCTGGTGTTCCTCGCCGACCACTTCATCGCCGGCGGCGGGCTCAACCTCAACATCGTCAACTACGGGTTCCTGATGCTCGGTATCGTGCTGCATCGCACGCCGGCCCGGCTGCTGGCCGCGCTGCAGGAAGCGATCAAGGGCGGCGCAGGCATCGTCATCCAGTTTCCGTTCTACGCCGGCATCATGGCGATCCTCGTCGGCTCGGGCCTGGCGACGACGATGTCGGAATGGTTCGTGTCCTTCGCCAGCGCCGGCAGCCTGCCGTTCTGGACCTTCCTGTCGGCCGGCCTGATCAACATGTTCGTGCCATCGGGCGGTGGCCAGTGGGCGGTGCAGGCGCCGGTGATGATTCCGGCCGCGCAGGCGCTGGGCGCCGATCTGCCGCGCGTGGCGATGGCGGTGGCCTGGGGCGATGCGTGGACCAGCATGCTGCAACCGTTCTTCGCCCTGCCCCTGCTCGCGATCGCCGGGCTCAAGATCAAGGACATCATGGGTTACTGCCTGATGCTGCTGTTCGCATCGGGCGTGATCATCGGCCTAGTGTTCCTGCTGCTCTGATCGCAGCTGCAGACCCCCCGCGCGCATGACGCGCGGCGGATCCTGATTCACTCCGCGTGACGGTCCGCGATCTCCGCCAGTCGCGCATCGAGCGCTTCGCGCGGCCACCAGCGACCGCGTGCCATGACGCCCAGCGGCGCCTGCGCATGCGACAGGTCTTCGCGCGGGTCGCCGGCCAGCAGCACCAGATCCGCGCGACGGCCGACTTCGACGGTGCCGAACGCATCGGGCGTGCCGAGCGCCTGCGCCGCGTTGCGCGTGCCGGTGATCAGCGCCTCGTACGGCGTCAGACCGGCGGCCTGCATCATCGCCATCTCGCGATGGATCGAGAAACCGGGCACGTTGAAGAACTGCGGCGCGTCGGATCCGAGCACGATCGGCGCGCCGCCGTCGTGCAATGCCTTCAGCAGCTCACGTCGCAGCGTGACGAGCGCCTGCGCGGCATCGGGCTGGAAGGTGTCGCGCGCCGCGTACTCGTGCTTCGCACGGCGCCAGCGCTCACGCTCGGACGCCGGCATGTAGCGCATCTCCGGCCACTGCAGCATCGCTTCGGGCGTTTCGGGCGAGGCCATGTGTTCCACCAGGGTCAGCGTCGGCACGTTCCAGGTGCCGGCCGCACGCGTGCGTGCGACGGCCTCGTCGATACGTCCGCGATCGGCCCACTGCACCCAACCACTGCCGAACCAGCCCGCGTCGCGCGCGCCGGTCTCGGTGCCTGGCGGCACGAGGAACTCGACGTAGCGATCGAAGTGATCGATCGAGGCCTGCTTCGCATCGAGCGCGACGTCCAGCGGCACGCCCTCGGGAATATGGCCGGCGAACGGAATGCCCACCGCGTGCGCGGTCTCGGCCATGCGCGGATATGCATCGGCCGGAATGCTGCCGATCTTGACCAGATCGAAGCCGGCGGCGTGATGCGCACGCACCTCGCGCACGGCTTCGTCGGCGTCCCGGCTGCGCAGCCACGGGCTGGCGACGACCATCGTCGGACCGTTGACTTCACCGCGCTCGATGCGCGCACGCAGGGCCGGATGCGAGACGTCGCCGGACATGTTGCGCACCAGCGTGACGCCGTTGGCCAGATACAGATCCAGCGTGTCCTGCACACAGACCGGATCGTCGCCGCCCGGTACATGACCGTGGAATTCGGCGAGGCCCGGCATCAGCACGCGCTCCGAGCCGTCGATCCGCGTCGCATCGTCCGGCACGTCGATGTCGTCGCGCGGGCCGATAGCGGTGATGCGGCCGTCGCGAACGACGACGGTCTGCGAGGACAGGCGCACGTCGCGGTCCATCGGCAGCACGTCGACGTCGACGAATGCGAACGTGCCCGCATTGCCGGCATCCGGAGTCGTCTGCGCCTGCGCCGCGCCAGCCAACAGCAGGCTCGTGGCCGCAAGCCCGTGCCACCACCTCATGTGGACGGACGCGCATGCAGCGCCACATTGAGCTGGTCGATCACGACGATCCAGTCGGCATCCTCGATGCGTTCCTCGCGCAGCAGCTGCGCCTGCGCATCGGTCCAGAAAGGCGCTTCTTCCAGCCGCACGTCGTCGGGCAGCGGACCGTGTTCGGCGATGAAGGCGCGGATCGAGGCCTCGTCGTTGGGCAGGCCCAACTGGGCGAAGAGTTCCGAAAACGGATGGATGGTCGATTCCACGATGCACTCCAGGTTGGTCGTGCACCGAGCCTAACGCGGTCTGCGTCAACGCCGTTTCAGGCGCACGCGGAATTCCGGATGCCGGACACGCGAACCGCCCGGCATGCGGGCGGTTCGGTCGACACCTGTGCAGCGTTACAGACTAACTGGCGACTTTCTTGGCGACCGTCAGGCCCAGCACGAACAGCACGACAGCGATGATGACCGCTGCCCAGAACAGGAACTTCGCGATGCCCATCGCGCCACCGGCAATACCGCTGAAGCCGAGCGCGCCGGCGACGAGGCCGATGACTGCGAAAATGATGGCCCACTTGATCATGAAACGTTCTCCTTGCGGGGCGACGCGAATCCACGTCGCCAGTGGCCGAAATCTTCCGCCGCGTGCGGTGCGGATCGCGTGAACGCACGCCGTGCGTCGCGTCAGCGTACGCGGCGGGCGAGCGCGCGCAGCACGCAGAACATCCAGCCGAGAATCAGCACGATCACCGTCTTCTGCGCGAGACCGCGGGGCGCGTCGCGCCAGGCGGCGAGCACCCAGACCGATGCGAAACACAGCAGTGCCCACGGCAGTGCCCAACGCGCCGTGCGCCGCCACCCGGGATCGCGCAGGAAACCGAGCGCCTGCACCACCATGCCGGTCGTCGCGAACAGGAACGCGCCCTGCGCGGACACACCATGGATCAGACCTTCCAGCGATCGATCCACGCCCGGCATGTCCATCCACGCATACGCGGTGATCGACAGCGAGGTGCCGGCAAGCGCGAACAGCAGCAGCGCCGCCGCGCTGCGTGCCGGCAGCGCATGCGCTTCGCGCAAGGCCCAGCCGAGCGCGACCATGCCGATGCCGAGCGCGACGTATGCGATCTGCAGCAACGGCCCCCAATCACCGATCAGATACAGGCTCATCTGGCTGGCGACGGGATCGAGCCCGGGACGCAGGAGATGCAGCGCGACGGCCGCGGCGACAAAAACGGCGAGACTCGCGGCCGCGACGTGGCGCGCGCGGCGGATCGCAGGGCGCTGCGCAGGATCGATAAATGCTGACATCGGGAACTGGCGTCGGAACTTCGCGACGCATGCTACCGGAGCCGTCACGTTCCGCTAGCCGCGCACCCGTGACGATGCGCACCACTCCGTAGATCCCGTGCTCCGATGCCGCGCGACACCCGCAACCGACACGCCGCGATCCGCCTGCCCGACCTGCGCATCGACAGCTGCAACCTGCCCCTGCGCGATCCCGACGGCGACGGGTTTCTCGGCGATCGCGCGAGCCAGACCGCGTTCCGCCGGTTTCTCGATGCGCGGCGCCGGCACCATTTCACCGGACGCCGCGATCCCTTCGGTCGCACGGCGACCCATGCCATCTCCAAGAGCGAGATCGATCTGGTGCTGGTCGGCGGCGACGCCGATGCCGCGCACCTCGTGCACGCGGCAGTCGAGGACCATGCGCACCAGCTCGCCGGTGTGGTGCGCGGCTTTCTGGCGACCGACGATTGGCACGGCGTGCGCCGCATCGTCATCGGCGGCGGATTTCCCGGCAGCCGCGTCGGCGCGCTGTCGGTGCGCCGCGCCGCACGTCTGCTCAAGCTCGCGCGCAGCGGCGTGGACCTGTCGCTGCTGCGCCACGACGGCGACGATGCCGGTCTGCTCGGCTGGGTGCCGCTGGCCCCGGCGGCGACGCATCGGCACGACGCCTTCCTCGCGGTCGACATCGGCGGCACCAACATCCGCTGCGGCATCGTGGCGCCACGGTTCGCCCAGCGCGAGGACGGCAGCCGCGCCCGCGTGCTCGAACGCAGCCAGTGGCGCCATGCCACCGAATCGCCCGATCGCGAGGACGCGGTGACCCGGATGGCGGCGATGCTCAATGGCCTGATCGCGCATGCGCGCACGCTGGGGCTGCGGCTGGCACCGTTCGTGGGCATCGCCTGCCCCGGACAGATCCACGTCGACGGACGCATCCTGCACGGCGCGCACAACCTGCCTGGCGACTGGGAGGCCGAGCATTTCCGCCTCGCCGACGTGCTGCAACAGCGGCTGGACCGCATCGGCACGCGCGCGCCGCAGGTCCTGCTGCACAACGATGCCGTGGTGCAGGGGCTGAGCGAGCGCCCGCGCATGGCGTCCGTCGAGCGCTGGGGCGTGCTGACCATCGGCACCGGCCTGGGCAACGCCAGCTACACCAACCGCCGCGCCTGAACCGCAGCGCGTGCACCGGGCCGGGCCGGTGCCCTCGGGTGCTATGCTCGATCCTCGGGCCGCGCCCGATCCGTGCGCTCCGCGCGACCTGAGCCGTCGCCCGCCTCGCTTTCTCTCCCGCGTGACCGCCCCGTTCGGGGCTCCGCTCACAGGAAGCGTCGTGCCCGGTTATTCCACCCGTATTGTGAACGTCCAGGTCGGTGACCATGCCTACCGCCTGCGCGTGCTCGGTGATCTGCAGCAGTTCGCCGATCCTGATGGTCTTGGCGCGGATCTGGGCATTTCGTCGGCGCAGTGGTCCCTGTTCGGCCAGCTGTGGCCGTCGGGTCGCTTGCTGGCGCAGACGATGGAACGCGCCGATGTGGCGGGCAAACGCATTCTCGAGACGGGCTGCGGCATCGGCCTGTCGAGTCTGGTGCTGCAGCGTCGCGGCGCGATCGTGGTGGCATCGGACATCCATCCGCTGACCGAAGGATTCCTCGCCTACAACGCGGCGCTCAACGCGCTGGATGCGGTGCACTACCGGCAGATGCGCTGGAACGTCGCGCTCACCACACTGGGGCGGTTCGACATGATCATCGCGTCGGACGTGCTGTACGAGCGCGCGCATGCGGCGTTGCTGGCCGACGTGGTGGAGCGCTATGCGCAGCCGAGCGCCGAAGTCGTGATCAGCGACCCGGGCCGCGGCAACAGCGCGGCGTTGAGCCGGCTGCTCGACGCGCAGGGCTTCTCGCTGCAGGAGTCGCGTGCCGGCATCGACAACGAGGCCGACGCCCTGCCGCGCGGTCGCATCCTGCATTACCGCCGCGCGATGGGCCGCCTGCAATGAGCGCGCGCGCGGACTGCGACCGCTGCGATGCGGTGTGTTGCCGCCTGACGGTGGTGCTGCAGCCGGGCGATGTCGTCCCGGCGCGTTTCACCGATGTCACCGACGCCGGGCTGCCGGTCATGGCGCGTGACGAGGAAGGCTGGTGCGTCGCCATCGACAGCGCCCGCATGTGTTGTTCGATCTACGAAAGCCGTCCCGACGTGTGCCGCCGATTCGTCATGGATGGTCCCTACTGCCGCGACATCCGCGCCGATTACATCGAGCGTGGCAGTCGCGGCATCCCGCTGGCGATGTATTGACGGAGTCCACCGGATGTCCCGCACCAAACCCCCGAGTCCCCCGCAGTCCGACACGCGTCACCTGTTCGCAGGGGCGCGCAAACCCAACGAGCGTGGCGCATCGCTGACCAGCGACCGCATCGCCGATGATCTGGCCTCGTTCCGCAAGTCGGGCGGCAAGATCGAAGTGCTCGGCAACACGCGCACCCTGACCCGCATCGACGCGCCTGCCGCGCCGCCGGTCGAGGCTGCGCCGCGCAAACGCCGCGCGAGCTGAACTCCGCTGCCGTCGCGTCGACGACGGCGCGGCGATGCACATGTCCTTATCGTGTGGGCCTGACATCGCAGGAGCCGCCCACATGTCGCTGACGCCGCCGATTCGACCCTTCGATGCCACACCGTTGCGCGATCGCGTGGTACTGGTCACCGGCGGCGCGCAGGGCATCGGGCGCGGCATCGCGCAGGCGGTCCTGGGCGCCGGCGGCCGCGTGGTGATCGGCGATCTCGATCGCGATGCCGGCAAGGCCTGCCTCCTCGAGTGGGATGTCGGCGACCGCGCCCGTTTCCTGCCGCTCGACGTTGCGCGCGAAGCCTCGGTGCGTGCGTTCGTATTCAAAGCGCTCGCGGCGTATGGACGCATCGACGGTCTGGTCAACAACGCAGGGCCTGCCGATCCGGTGATCGATGACGTCTCGACGCTGTCGCTGGCCGACTGGCGACGTTTCATCGACGCGCATCTGACCGGCACCTTCCTGTGCAGCAAGTACGCGCTGCCTGCGCTGCGCGACGCGCGCGGCGCGATCGTCAACATCGCCTCCAGCCGTGTGCTGCAGTCCGAGCCGCATACCGAAGCCTATGCGTCGGCCAAGGGCGGCATCGCTGGATTTACGCACGCACTGGCGATCAGCGAAGGCCCGCAGGTGCGGGTCAATGCGATCAGCCCGGGCTGGATCGTCACCGACGACTGGCGCAAGTCGTCGGCGCGTCGCAAGCCCACACTCTCGAAACGCGACCACGGCCAGCACCCGGTGGGCCGCGCCGGCGTGCCCGACGACATCGGCGCGCTCGCAGTGCATCTGCTCTCCGACGCTGCGGGATTCATCACCGGCCAGAATCTGGTCGTGGATGGCGGCATGACGCGCAAGATGCAGTACGCCTAACGCGGGCGTCACGCTGCACCCCCGGCGCTGAACCGCCCTCGCGACCCATAGCGTTTTTCACCTGCGATTGCGCACGCGACTGCAAGCATGCGGCTCTGTCATCCGCACGGAGAACAACCATGAAGCCGATCCGTACCCTCGTCGCGCTGGGCCTTCTGTCGCTGGCCGGCACGAGTCTCGTCCACGCCCAGACCTACGGCCCGCAGGACGAAGGACGCCGCTTCAACGACGGCAGTCGGGTGGTCTGCAACGACGTCGAAGTGCGTCGCAATTCCTCCGACCCGAACCGCGTCGCCGGCACGGCCGCGGGTGCCGTGATCGGTGGACTGGTGGGCAACCAGATCGGCAGCGGCAACGGCCGCAAGCTGGCCACGGTCGGTGGCGCCGTCGCAGGTGGCGCGATCGGGCGCAACGTGCAGGGCAACCGTCAGGAAGCGAACGGCAACCGCGTCGTCGAAACCCGTTGCGAGCGCGTGCGTCGCTGATCAAGCGACGGTATTCCTGAAAATCGATCACCCGGACGGGTCGGCCATGTGCCGGCCCGTTCGCGTATGCGCGGTGTCACCAGACCAGATCGTCCGGCACTGCGTACTTCGGATCGTCGTAGCCGTCATCAACGCTCTGCGCCGGCGTGTCGCCGCCGTGGTCGAGCACGATCGCCTGCGGATCGCGCTCGCGCACGCGCGCGACGACGGCGCGCGGCAGCAGTACGAAGCTGCCGTCCAGACGCGCGATCACCAGCGCACCGCTCGCCAATTGGCGCGCCTGCGCGTCGTCGACGACGACGCTGCGGATGCCGCCGTCGACATCGAAGCGGTACGCGCGCTCGCCGGACGACTTGACCTGGTGGTCGACGACCAGCTGCCGCGCCTGGCCGCGACGCTCGCGTTCGCGGGCTTCCTCGTTGCGGGCCTGCGCGAGCGCGCGATCGCGTTCGGCCTTCTCCTGGCGCAGGCGCTCGGCCTCGCGCTGGGAGTCGGTCTTGGCCGCAGGCTGCTTGCCGTGGCGCGCCTTCGTCTGCTCGCGCGCGATCTCGGCGACCTTGCCCTTCTTGACCAGACCGGCCTTCAACAGCTGTTCCTGCAGCGGATTGCGCATGCCACATCGTCCACGGTGTTCGGACGTCGATGATACCGGCTGCGCGACGACCGCTCCGGCGCTATCGTGCCGCGATGGATCCCCTGCCCTATCTCGCCGGCTATCCGGCCGACGTCCAGATGCGTGTGCGCGCACTGCGCGATGACGGACGTCTGGGCGACTACCTCGCCCGCCGCTATCCCGACCCGCATGCGATCCGCAACGACCGCCAGCTCTACGACTACGTGCAGGCGCTCAAGGACCGGCACCTGCGCCAGTCCACACCGCTGCACAAGGCGATCTACGACGGCAAGCTGCAGGTGCTCAAGCATGCGCTGGGCACGCACACGACTGTCTCGCGCGTGCAGGGCGGGCGGCTGAAGGCGAATCGCGAGATCCGCATCGCCAGCGTGTTCCGCGAGGCGCCGGCCGCGTTTCTCGAGATGATCGTCGTGCACGAACTGGCGCATCTGAAGGAGAGCGACCATAACCGCGCCTTCTACAACCTGTGTACCCACATGTCGCCGGACTACCACCAGCTGGAGTTCGATCTGCGCCTGTATCTGATGCATCGAGAGATGCCGGAGCACACGCAGCGCTGAACGAGGCGCGACACAACCGTTGATCCATATGCAACGATCCTTCCCGATCCGCCGGGTCGTTCTATCCGTGATACGTCGCCAGACTTGTGAACAGGCCGCCCGACGCGGCATCGATCCGTCCACCACGAGTCCCCGCCATGCCCAACGCCTTCATTGCCGCCGCCACCCGCCGACGCAGCCAGTACGCACTCGGCAAGTCACTGCCGCTGTCGCAGGCCGACACCACTGCGTTGATCCAGGAAGCCGTGCGCCAGGCGCCCTCCTCGTTCAACTCGCAGAGCTCGCGCGCCGTGATCCTGTTCGGCGACGAGAGCCTGAAGTTCTGGGGCTTCGTCGAAGATGCGCTGCGCAAGATCGTGCCGGCCGATGGCTTCGCCGACACCAAGGCCAAGCTCGACGGCTTCGCCGCCGGCGCCGGCACGGTGCTGTTCTACGAAGACACCGCGACGGTGCAGGCGCTGCAGGAGAAGTTCCCGCTCTACGCCGACAACTTCCCGGTGTGGTCCGAGCACGCGAGCGGCATCGCGCAGTACGCCGTGTGGACCGCGCTCGCCGAAGCGGACATCGGCGCGAGCCTGCAGCACTACAACCCGCTGCCCGACGCAGCCGTCGCCGCCGAGTGGGACCTTCCGTCGACATGGCGCCTGCGCGCGCAGATGCCGTTCGGTTCGCACGAAGCCGGTTTCGGCGAGAAGACCTTCATCGACGACGCGATCCGGTTCCGCATCCACGGCTGATCTCCGCCGCGCATCCCGGATGAGGCAAGGCCCTGCGTAGAATCGCAGGGCCTTGCCTCATCCGGAGTTCCGATGCGCCTGCCGATCCGTTCCGCGTCTCTCGCACTCGCGCTCGCCGGCGCCTGCCTGCTCACCGCATGCGCGCCCGTGCACCGCGGCGAATCGGCTGACGCGCGCGCCAGCGTCGAATCGCCGACGCAGGCCTCGCTCTTCTTCGAGCGCTTCACGGACGAATGGATGCGACGCCAGCCGTCGGCCTCGACCGCGAGTCGCTACTTCGGCGACGCCGAGCAGGCGCGCATGGACCGCGAACTCACGCCGCAGACGCAGGCATTCCGCGCGGAGACGATCGCACTCGCCCAGCGCGGCCTGACCGAACTGTCCGCGCTCGACCGTGCATCGATGGGCGACACCGACCGCGTGTCCGCCGAACTGATGGACTGGCAGCTGCGCAGTCTCGTCGAAGGTGACCGCTTTGACGACTACGGCTTTCCGCTGCAGCAGTTCAGCGGCGCCAACGTCAATCTGCCGAACCTGATGACGGTCGTGCATCCGCTGCGCACTGCCGCGGACGCCGACAGCTATCTCGCGCGGCTGTCGCAGTTCGAAGCGCGCATGGACGAATCCACCGCGCGTGCATCCGAACTCGCCGCGCGCGATGTGCTGCCGCCGCGCTTCATCGTCGAAGCGACGATCGCGCAGATGCGCCGCTTCATCGCCGATGCGCCTGCGCGCAATCCGCTGGTGGCGACGTTCGACACGCGCCTGCAGACCGTGGAGGCCGTCGATGCGTCCGCGCGTGCGGCGCTCGTCGACAAGGCGACGCAGCTGGTCGAAAGCGGGGTCTATCCCGCGTGGTCGCGTGCGATCACCGAGCTCGAACGCCAGCTGCCGCGCACGACCGACGATGCCGGCCTGTGGCGCTTTCCCGACGGCGCGGAGGCCTACGCGTTCCAGCTGCGGCGGTTCACGTCGACCGCGCTGAGCGCCGAGGAGATCCACGCGATCGGCCTGCGCGAAGTCGCGCGTATCGAAGCCGAGATGGACACCATCCTGCGTTCGATCGGCCGCAGCGAAGGCAGCGTGGAAGCGCGGCTCAAGCAACTGCGCGTCGATCTCGCCTACCCGGACGACGATGCCGGGCGCGCCGCGATCATGGCCGACATCGACACGATGATGCGCGACGCCGAGCGTCGCAGCGATGCACTGTTCGACATCCGTCCGCGCTCGGCGGTGATCGCCCAGCCCTATCCCGAATACCGCTGGGACAGCGCCGCGGCGAGCTACACCGCGCCACCGCTCGACGGCTCGCGTCCGGGCGTCTACCAGATGCCGCTGCGCAAGGACCGCCTGACCCGCTTCGGCCTGCGCACGCTGGTCTACCACGAGACCGTGCCCGGCCATCATTTCCAGGTCGCGCTGTCGGTCGAGAACGCCGCGCTGCCGAAGTTCCGCCAGACCCGCGCGCTCGGCGGCATCTCCGCCTTCAGCGAAGGCTGGGCGCTGTACGCCGAACGTCTCGCCGCCGAGGAAGGCTGGTACGAGGGGGATCCCGAAGGCCGCCTCGGCCAGCTCGACGCCGAACTGTTCCGCGCGCGTCGCCTGGTCGCCGACACCGGCCTGCACGCGATGCGCTGGACGCGCCAGCAGACGATCGACTACGGCATCCCCGCCTCCGAGGTGGACCGTTACGTGGTCATGCCGGGACAGGCCACGTCGTACATGATCGGCCAGCTCGAAATCGTGCGTCTGCGCGACAAGGCCCGCGATGCACTCGGCTACCGCTTCGACCCGCGGGCCTTCCACGACCGCGTGCTGCTGACCGGCGTGGTGCCGCTGGAACTGCTGGAACGCGAAGTGGATGCCTTCATTGCAGACGCCGCCAGCGCCAGCTAGGCGGCGCCGGGCCACAGACGCGAATCATCGGAGTCCACAGCATGAGCACACCACGCGCCCGACTCACGGCCCGCACCGACGGCGCCGATTTCCATGTCGTGTTGGATGACGGCGCCGGCCACCAGTGGGCGGCCGACGAACCTGCATCGCTCGGTGGCGGCGACAGCGGCCCGACGCCCGACCAGCTGCTGCTGTCGGCGCTCGGTGCGTGTACGGCGATCACGCTGCGCATGTACGCCGCGCGCAAGCAGTGGCCGCTGGAAGGTGTCGATGTCGAACTGGCGCTCGATCCGGACGGCAAGCCGGCCACCGGCACCGCCATCGCGCGGCACATCACCCTGCGCGGCCCGCTCGATGCGGAACAGCGCGAGCGCCTGCTGCAGGTCGCTGATGCGTGCCCGGTGCACAAGCTGCTGACCGGCGAAGTGCGGATCGCGAGCGCGCTGACCGGTTGAATCGGCAGGACGTCGGTCCAGATACCGGCGAATTCCCCAACAGAAAAGGGCCGGGAAATCCCGGCCCTTTCTTCGATCAGCAATCCGCGTGGATCACCAGATGCGGACGCGATCTTCCGGAGCGATCCACAGCGCGTCCTGCGCGGTGATGTCGAACGCGTCGTACCAGGCATCGACGTTGCGCAGCGGGGCGAACGCACGGATGTGCCCCGGCGAATGCGTGCCGTTGACGAGCTGCTGACGCAGGGCGTCGTCGCGCCACAAAGTGCGCCACACCTGCGCCCAGCCCATGAAGAGACGCTGCTCGCCGCTGAAGCCGTCGAGCTCCGGCGCGGGCTTGCCGTCGAGCGAACGGCGGTAGGCCTCGAGCGCGATCGTGATGCCGCCGAGGTCGCCGATGTTCTCGCCCATCGCGACCTTGCCGTTGATGTGCATGCCCGGCAGCTGCGGGAACTCGTAGGCCTCGTACTGGGCGCCGAGCTTGGCGGCCTGGGCCTCGAACTTCGCCGCGTCCTCGGCCGTCCACCAGTCGCGCAGCACGCCTTCGCCGTCGGACTTGCGGCCCTGGTCGTCGAAGCCGTGGATGATCTCGTGGCCGATCACGCCACCGATGGCGCCGTAGTTGACCGCCGGATCGGCGTCTGGATCGAAGAACGGCGGCTGCAGGATCGCGGCCGGGAACACGATCTCGTTCTTGACCGAGTTGTAGTAGGCGTTGACGGTCTGCGGGGTCATGCCCCACTCGCCCTTGTCGACCTGCTGGCCGAGACGGTTGCGGCGGTAGTCCCACTCGAACGCCATGGAGCGTTCTGCATTGCCGAACACGTCGCCGCGTGCGACCTGCAGGCCGCTGTAGTCGCGCCAGGTGTCCGGGTGACCGATCTTCAGACCGAAGCCTTCGAGCTTCTTGCGCGCCTCGGCCTTGGTCTCGGCGCCCATCCAGTCGAGCTGGTCGAGACGCGCGCCCATCGCCACCTTCACGTTGGCGACCAGCTCGTCCATCTTGGCCTTGGAATCCGCCGGGAAATACAGCTGCACGTAGTCGCGGCCGATCGCCTCGCCCATCGTGTTCTCGGCGAAGGACACGCCGCGCTTCCAGCGCTCCTGCTCCTCGGGCTGGCCCGACAGGAACTTGTTGCGGAACTCGAAGCGGGCATCGGAGAACGCCTTCGACAGCAGCGGCGAGGCGCTGTCGATGGTGCCGAACGCCTGCCAGGCCTGCAGCGTGGCGATGTCGGTCTCACCGAAGATCGCCGCGAGCTTCGGAATCGCGGTGCTCTGGCGCACGACGGCGCGCGGCGCCTGAGGCACACCGGCGGCGGCGAAGTACGTGGCCCACGGGAAGCCCGGCGCGGTGGTCTCGAACGCGGACAGCTCGACCGGGTTGTAGGTCTTGTCGCGGTCGCGGCTCTCGGCGCGGGTCCAGTGCGCTTCGGCGATCTTGGTCTCCAGCGCGAGGATGGCTTCGGCGTTCTGCTGCGGGTTGTCCCAGCCGCCGAGCTCGAGCATCTGCGCGATGTAGGCCTGGTAGCGCTCGCGCTGCGGCGCGAAGTTCTCGCGCAGGTACATCTCGCGATCGCCCAGGCCGAGGCCCGACTGACTCATGTACAGCGTGTAGCGATCGGGATCGCGCTGGTCGTCGGACACGCCCAGACCGAAGAAGCTGCGGCCGAAGTCGCCCTGGCTCTCGCCCATCAGGGTCGCGAGCGCCTCACGGCTGTCGGCAGCGCGGATCGCGGCCAGCTTCGGTGCGAGCGGCTTGGCGCCGAGCGCCTCGATGGCGGCCTCGTCCATGAAACCTGCGTACAGCGCGGCGACCTTGGCCTGATCGCCATCGGTGGCCGGATCGCCGGCCGGATAGCCTTCGACCAGCTGGCGCACGCGTGCTTCGGACAGGTCACGCAGCACGAGGAACGCGCCATAGCTCGACTTGTCGGACGGGATCTCGGTGTTCTTGGCCCAGTTGCCGCTGACGTAGCGGAAGAAGTCCTCGCCCGGACGCACCGTGGTGTCCATGCCGGCGGTGTCGATGCCCCAGGTGCCCATGCGCTTGGCGGCGACGGTCGCTTCGGCGCTGCCGCCGGCGGAGGTGTCGGCCTGGAACAGCGACTGCAGCTGGCACAGGTCTTCGAGGCAGGCGTGCTCGTGGTCGTGGGCGATGGCGGACGAGGCCGCCATCGTCAGCGCGACGGCCGTGGCCGCGGACAGCAGGGTCTTCTTCAAGGTCGATCTCCGGGAATTCGTTCGGGTCCGGTCGCGCGGTTGCACGCGAAACCGGTCGCCCAGCATACCGGCCCGGGCGTGCACGCCGTCCTGATCCGGACCCAACGAATGGCACTCGCGGCGCGGGAAATCGCGGAAAGAACGCGCGAATTCCGGACGCCGAGGCTAATGACCGGTGACTCAGTCGCGCGGCAGCACGCGGACACGCTGCGTCAGGATGTGCGTCTGACCGGGTGCGAGACGGACGATGTCAGGCCCCGCATTCGCGGCTTCCAGACACAGGAAACCGCGCCAGGCACCATCGTTCATGTCGCTGCTGCGTTCCGCAGCCGCTTCGCCCGGATTCCAGACGACGAGCGCGCGGCTGCCGGACGTCACGAGTTCGATGCGACGGTCGAGACCGGGATCGTCGAGCAGATAGCGCCCGCCGGCATCGGCGTAGATGTAGTCGCTGCGACCCGGATCGCGCGCGTCGTCCAGCACCCAGTCGCCGGTCTGCGCATGCGCGGCATAGCCGTCGTTCTTGTCGAGGAAACGCAGCCCGTCGAGACCTTCGACGCGCACGTCGGCGACATCGGACACCCGGAAGTAGCTGTGCAGGGCCTGGGTGAACGCAACGGGCGCATCACCGGTGTTCGTGGTCTCGAGCGTCTGCTCGAGCGTCGTGCCGATGCGCAGATGCATGCGCAACGCCAGACCGAGATCCGCGTACGGCGGCGGTGCGAGCGTCAGCGACACGCTGCCGTCTGCGTCGCGCACGGCCTCGAAGAGCTGCCAGCGCACGGTCCGCACGAAGCCGTGCGACGGCACATCGTTGCTCTGGCCCTGACGCCCGAAGAACGGCCACACCACCGGCACGCCACCGCGGATCGCAGCCGGCGCATCGGCCAGGCGCGGCGACAGCCACAGCAGGTCCTCGCCACCGGTCGGCACATACGACAGCAGATGCCCGCCATGCAATGCGATCGCCGCACGCGCGTCGGCGGTTTCGACCAGCACCGCCGGATAGCCGGCGAACGTGCCGATCCGCACGCCATCCACGTCCGGCGCAGCAGTCGCTGCAACCGGCGCGCCGGCAGCGGTGACCTCGTCCGCGTAGCGCGCGGGCGTGGTGAAACGGTTTTCGGTGAGGGCTGCGGATTCGGTCATGGCATCGGTTTTCGGAAGCGTGGTGTTCGGGCGGCCCGCCGCGCAGCCGGCGAGCGCAGCGATCAGGCAGGGCAGCAGTAGGCGGACGGCACGGTGCATGGCAGGGCTCGTGGGAAACCGGCGCAGGGTAACGCACGACGCGCGGTGGCCAGCGCGGGTCTTCCGCCCTGCCCGCCCTCGCGGACGATGCGCCGAAGTCCGCCGTGCAGTCCGTAGCGTCACTCGCCCGAGGCCCAGGGCGCCTGCGCGAGCTTGCGGGCGAGATGGTCGACCAGTGCCTGCACCCGAGCCGGTCGACTACGGCCGGGTGGCATGACCACGTGCACCGCGATCTCCGGCGGCTGCCAGCCGGGCAATGCGACTTCGAGCGCGCCGCGGCGCAGCTCGCGCCAGACCAGAAACTCCGGCTGCAGGGCGAGCCCGGCGCCGGCCAGCAGCGCGGGCGTCAGGGCTTCGGCATTGTTCGCGCGCAGCACCGAGGGCACGCCGACGGAGTAGTCGCCATGCCGCGCGTGGTGAAAACGCCACGCGGCGCCCGAGCGCGCATAGGCGTAGGTCAGGCCGCGATGCGTGCCCAGATCGCGCGGATGCTTCGGGCGACCGACGCGTTCGAAGTACGTCGGCGCGCCGACCAGCAGGATGCGCACGCTGCACAGCCGGCGCGCGACGAGGCTGGAGTCCTCCAGCGTGCCGATGCGCAGCGCGAGATCGAAGCCGCCGCCGACGATGTCGACGGTCTCGTCGCTGAGCGCGAGTTCGAGCGTGACGTTCGGAAACTTCGTCATGAAGGCCGGCAGCAGCGGCGCGACGTGGGCGACACCGAACGACATCGGCGCGGCCATGCGCACGTGTCCGCGCGGGCTGACCGCCTGCGCGGTCACGGACGCCTCGACCGCTTCGCCTTCCGCCAGCAGGCGGCTCGCCCGCTCGACGGCGTCCTCGCCTGCCGCGGTCAAGGTCATCCGGCGCGAGGTGCGATGCAGCAGCGGCGTACCGATGCGTACCTCGAGCCGTGCGATGGCTTTCGACACCGTCGGCTGGGTGATGCCCAGCGCTTCGGCGGTCGCGGCGAACGAGCCGAGTTCCGCGACACGCGCGAAGATGGCCCAGGCTTCGAGATCGGGAAGCTTCATGGCGTCATAAATGGAATGGATGGTGTTCCATTCTTTCCGTTCCCCGCATGGCGCGCAAGGCGTAACGTGGCGCCATTCCCGACATCCACTGGAGAACGACATGATCGAACGCCGCCCCTTCGACACCCTCGGCGCCGCCAACCACGGCTGGCTGGACGCGCACCACCACTTCTCGTTCGCCAGCTATCACGAGCCGGCGCGCATGGGCTGGGGCGCGTTGCGGGTCTGGAACGACGATCTGATCGCACCGCGTACCGGCTTTCCGCCGCATTCGCATTCCGACATGGAGATCATCACCTACGTCCGCGAAGGTGCGATCAGCCACAAGGACAATCTCGGCAACGCTGGCCGGACCACCGCTGGCGACGTGCAGGTGATGAGCGCGGGCACCGGCATCCAGCATGCCGAATACAACATGGAAAGCGAGCAGACCCGGATCTTCCAGATCTGGATCATTCCCGATGCGCCCGGTGGCGCGCCGGCCTGGGGCACCAAGCCGTTCCCGAAGGACGGGCGCAGCGGTGATTTCATCGCGCTCGCCAGCGGTTTCGAGGGCGACGACGATGCGCTGCCGATCCGCGCCGCGGCCCGCGTACTCGGTGCCACGCTCAAGGCCGGCGACACCGCCGAGTACGCGTTCGCCGATGGGCGTCTCGGCTATCTGGTGCCGGCCTCGGGCGCAGTCGAGATCAACGGCACACGCATCGATGCACGCGATGGCGCAGCGATCCGCGACGAAACGGTGATCCGTGTCACCGCGCTGGAAGACGCGGAGCTGGTGCTGGTCGATACCGCGCGGTAATCGCCTCCAACGGGCTTCATCGCATTGCGTTGGAGCCGCTCTGCACAGACCCGCCGATGCTGCACGCGCAGCATCGGCGGTGTCTGTATGCGCGTCGATTCACAGGATCCGAACGCAATTCCGTGACCTCTTGCCCCGAACCGCACATCGGCGCACGAGATTTTTGACAGCGTTGTCAACCGGCGGCAGCGTCGATGCCGGTCCAGCGCAGGGGGTGGGCCCAAACACCATCACGCAAGGAGCCCACATGGATCGCACATCCTGCATCGCCCTTCCCCTCGCCGCATGCGTCGGCCTCGCCGCGCTCGCCCTGCCCGCCGTCGTGCAGGCACAGACGCCGGTCTGGGAAGAGAACTTCAACGGCACTTCGATCGACGGCAACACCTGGACATTCGACGTCGGCACCGGTTGTCAGATCGGCATCTGCGGCTGGGGCAACAACGAGCTGCAGTACTACACCAGCCGCCCGGAGAACGCGCGCGTCGAGAACGGCAATCTCGTCATCGAAGCGCGCCGCGAGGCTTTCGAGGGCAGCCCCTTCACGTCCGCGCGCCTGAAGACAGAAGGCCGCGTGCACTTCAAGTACGGCACGCTCGAAGCGCGCATCAAGACGCCCGAAGCCGGCAACGGCATCTGGCCGGCGTACTGGATGCTCGGCGCGATCGGCGTGTGGCCCGACCGCGGCGAGATCGACATCATGGAGATCGGTCACGTCGACGGCATCGCGGCCGGCATGGCCAACCGCCGCGTCGGTGGCGCCGTGCACTGGAACTACGGCGGCGGCCACGCCAGCCATGGCGATTTCGCGGACTTCCCGAGCAACCTGCACGATGACTACCGTACCTACCGGATGACCTGGGATCCCGACTTCATCCGCGTCACCGTCGACGGGCTGCAGTACTTCGAGATGGCGATCTCCGACATCGAGGGCGCCTCGCTGCACGAGTTCCATGCGCCGCATTTCTTGCTGCTCAATCTCGCGGTCGGCGGCAGCTACACCGGCATTTCCGATCCGAACGGCGTCACCGCGCCGCTGCCCGGGCGGATGCTCGTCGACTGGATCCGTCTGTACCAGGACCATCCCGACAGCGAACTGCAGATCGGCGGTGACAGCGCGGTACCGGCCGGTCGCTTCGGGGTCTACTCCGAACAGGGCGGCCTGGCTGGCGCGCTGGATTTCGGCAGCGACGCGGATCTGTTCGTCTGGAACAATCTCGCGCCGATCAGCGCCTCGCCATTCGAAGGCAGCGAGGCGATGGCGTTCCGTGCGAGCGCGGGACAATGGTTCGGTCTCGGCATCCTCACCGACTACCGCAACATGAGCGCCTATGCCGGCGGCGCGTTGAAGTTCCACATGCGCACGACCACGCCGTCGACGTTCAAGATCGGCATCAACACCTCGTTCGGTGACAGCTGGGTCGACTTCACCGCAAACGGGCCGAACTACGGGCTGGTGCGCGACGGCAACTGGCACCAGGTGACCATTCCCTTCAGCGCCTTCTACGATCTCGACCTGCACGCGGTGAAACAGATGTTCATGGTCGTCGCCGATCCGCCGGCGCAGGACGTCGAACTGGTCATCGACAACGTCTACTACCAGAGTCCGTGACCGCAGGGCCGGGCGCGACCCGCGCGCGCCCGGCCCTTCTTCAGAACACCGACAGACCGGTCATGCGCGTGAACCGGTGCAGCGCGTAACCACCGAGCAGCGAGTTGCCCTTCTCGTCCAGCGCAGGCGACCAGACGCATAGGTTCAGCACGTGCGGCACCACCGCGACGATGCCGCCACCGACGCCGCTCTTGGCCGGCAGGCCGACGTGGAACGCGAACTCGCCGGCAGCGTCGTAGGTGCCGCAGGTCATCATCACCGCGTTGATGCGCTTGGCGCGCTCGATGCTGGTGACCTGCTCGCCCGACGACGGGCATTTGCCGCGATCGGAGAGGAACTGCAGGCTGCGCGCGAGGTCGATGCAGTTCATCTTCAACGCGCACTGGAAGTAATAGAAATCCAGCACCGCCTGCACGTCGTTCTTGATGTTGCCGAAGCTGCGGATGAAGTTGGCCAGCGCGACGTTGCGGTAGCCGCTCTTGCGCTCCGACTCCCAGATTTCGTCGTCGCGGCCGATGTCGGGATTGCCGGTGCGCGCTCGCATGAACTGCAGCAGCGCGGCTTCCGGATCGTCGTAATGCGACAGGATGACGTCGGCGACGACGATCGCGCCGGCATTGATGAAGGGATTGCGCGGAATGCCGGCCTCGTGTTCGAGCTGGATCAGCGAATTGAACGGATCACCCGAGGGCTCGCGGCCGACGCGCTTCCACAGGTCGTCGCCGGCCTTGTCGAGCGCCAGGGTGAGCGTGTGCACCTTGGAGATGCTCTGGATCGAGAACGGCGCGTGCGCCTCGCCCACCGTGTAGACATCGCCGTCGAGCGTCGCCACCGCCATGCCGAAGGTGTCGCGCGGCACGGACGCGAGCGCGGGGATGTAGTCGGCAACCTTGCCCTTCTGCGCGTCGAAGCGTTCGCGGACTTCCGCATGGATCGTCTTCAGGATGTCCTGCAGATCGTGGCGGCTCAGATCGTGCGGATTCTGCGGGGGACTGCGCATGACGCCTCGGCTGGGAGCGGCTGATATTCCGGCTTCGCAGCATGGCGTCGACGGCGTGACCATCCGGTCACGCCGCGGCGGCGTCAGTCCGCGGCCCAGCTCGCTTCGAGCGTGCGGAACGAGCTCGGCAAGGTGATGCCCTGCGCGTCGTAGTCGCGCGCCTCGACACCGTCCACGCGGACGCGCTGCGGCCGCGACCTCTGCGGCCATGCGAGATGCACGGTGCTGCCCGCACGCAGCCCGTCGCCGAGTGCGACGTCGAGTCGCCCGGCATCGCCACGCGCTTGGAGGGTCAGCGGTCCGTAAGCCGTCGGCAGCGCATCGAGTCGCAGGCCCTCGCCCGCCAGCCAGTCGGTCGGCGTGCCGGGCAACAACTGCAGCACGGTGTCTTCCTCGCGCATCAGCATGCCGAACACCGCACGCGCGTACTCGGCGCCGATCCAGGTGTGCGGCATGTCGCCGAGATAGCGCGGAAACCGCAGCCGCGAATGCACGACCTCGCCCCAGACGTGCCAGGGCTGCGGGCGCCGGTCGTCGAGCATGCGCGAGAGCATCTCCCACGCGGCATCGGGCTGGTCCAGATGGACGAAGGTCAGCACGTTGCGCAGTTCGTAGGGCGAGTACGCATACAGCGCATCGGGCGCGCCGTTGCGGCGGAAGTCGGCGAGATAGCGGTCGAAGGTGTTGCGCAGCGCATCGGCTGGCAACAGGTCCTGCTGCCCGGTCGGGTCGAGCGCGATCGAGACGCTGGTGGGATCGTTGCCGCCGAGGTCGGCGGCCGCGGGCACGGTGTCTTGGCCGCTCCAGGCCATGGTCGCGCGGATCGACGCGGCGACGTCGGTCCGCAACGCGTCGTATTGCGTGCGTGCCCAGGCGGCGGTCTTTGCGTCGCCCAGTTGTTCGGCGAGCCAGGCGCCGTCGTGCCAGCCCTTGAGCGCCCAGTAGTCGTCCCAGTAGCTGTGCGTCGGACTGGAATAGCCTTCGTGGCTGATCGACGGTGCGATGATGCCGCGGAAGCGCCCCGGCGCCGGCGCATCGGCCATGTAGCCCGGCACCAGCGTGCGCTCGCGCAGCGTCTGCAGGAACCGCATCGCCGACGTCACCTGCGGCAGGTAGTCGCGCACGGTCTCCGGCCCGCCGTCGAGGCGCGCGACATCGGCCACCAGTGCGATGTACTGGCCCTGCGCATCGAATTCGATGTCGGAACCGAAACCAGTGAACAGCGTGCCGTCGTCGTTGATGATCGGTGAGACCAGACCCGATTCACGCACTGCGTGGTCGGTGTACCAGCGCAGGAAATCGCGGGCCACGTCGGTCTGGCCCATGCGCAGCAGCACCGCGGCCGTCGCCGCGCCATCGCGGATGAAGGAGCGGTCGTAATTGCGCGGGCCCGGCTGCATCGCCTGACCGGTGCGGTTGATCAGCATGTAGGCCGCCTGCGTGCGCAGCGCATCGACCATGTCGGCATCGGGCAATGCGATGTGCACGTCGCCGAAGCGTGCGCGCCAGTCGTCGGCGACGTTTGCAGCCAGCACATCGAAACTCGCATCGGGTGTGCCCGCGACGCGCAGCGTGGCCGGCACCAGCGCCGGTGCTTCGGGCAGCGGACCGTGATCGCGGTCCGTGCGCGTGATGCCGAGCGGAAACGCGACGACGACCGATTCGCTGGCGCCGGGCGCGAGCCGCATGCGGTAGCCGAGCAGCGATGCGGCGAGGCCCGCATCGTCGTGCGCGGCCTGCGCATCCGGCGCGGTGCCGGCTGCGGCATGCGGCGTGAGTTCGGTCGCGCCGTCTTCGCCGAACGCCGCCGCGCCCTGGTGCGTCGGCGGCGTCAGCGATGTCAGCAACGTGCGGTCGTTGACGCGGACCGCGGTGCCGAGTGGATCGGCAGCGATCGCGATCTCGCGGATCGGCGACAGCCCGCCGTTCTGCCACGGCGGATTCATCTGCATCGGTCGCACCAGCAGCGACAGCGTGCCGTCGATCGCGGTCGCGCCGCGGTTGGTGACGCGATGCCGCAGCAACGTGACCGGCTGACCGTCGAGCGTCGCAGTGAAGGTCTCGCTGCGCACTGCGATGTCCGGCGTCGCGGTCCAGTCGACGGCCGGCATCGGCATCCAGCGCTCGCGCAGCGTGTGCACCGGCGTCCCGCCCGCCGCGCTGGCCGCGCCGCGCGCATCGCGCCAGATCGCCTGCACCAGCGGTGCGCCCTTCCAGGCTTCGAGATTGCCCCACTCGTCGAAGATCGATTTCTGCAGGCCGCCGTGCACGCCGACGACCGTCCAGTAGGTCTGCTGCATGCGCAGCGAGGGCGGGAACAGCGTCGCGGTGCCGCGCGCCGCGGCCGCCTGGTAGGCGCGCATCGGCGTCATCACGTCGCCCGGCCCGAGCAGACGCAGGCGTGTGATGGCCGGCGGCGCGCCGTCGCCGGCGGACACGTGCACGCGCAGTTCGCGCGCCTCCAGCGCAACCGGACTCGCCAGCGTCGACATGCCGCCGTCGCCGGGGAAGAGATCGCGCGCCACGACCCGCCAGTCGCCCCCGGCGTCGCGCGCTTCCAGCGTCGCGCCGCTGCGCGTGCCGGCCCATTCGACGCGCAATCCGGCAGTGGGCTGCGGCGATGCGAACGATAGCGCGATGCGTCCGGAATCGCCGTCCATCTCGACCGGCACCGGCGACGCGCCCGTGCGCCAGATGCGTGCGTTGTCCGGATCCTTCAGGCCTTCGATACGCGGCGCCTCGGCGACCGGCAGCGGTTCGAACTCGAAGATCGACACACCCCAGTCCGACGTCTTCGGCAGCGCGGCCAGCCGCAGCCAGCGCGCACGCACCGGCGCGAAGAACAGCGTCTCCACGCCGCCGAGCGAATCCGCCTGCACGTGCACGTCGCGCCAGTCGCCTTCGGTGTCGGCGGCCTGCAGCACGAAGCCTTCGGGATTGGCGAGATCCCAGCGGATGCGCACGCCGGCGATGTCCGCCGTGCGGCCCAGATCGACCTGGAACCAGTGGCCGGCACTGAACGCGCCGCCGGTCTTCGTGGCCGGATCGCCGTCGATCAGATGATCGATCGCTTCGGCCTGCACCTGCGTCGACGAACTCGTCGCCGTCCACGACGCACGCGACGGCAGGCTACCTTGCGCGAGCGCCGACGCGCCGACCAGCGCACACACCACACCACACAGCCACCGCATCCGGTTCCGCATCGCGCACCTGCCCTGTCTTCGCACGCCCTCCCCAGGGTCGCGACGCCGGCACGTGGACCGTCGCGACCGGGAGCGTAACCGTTTTCAGTCGTGGCGGGCGCAGGCTTCGCGACGGCCCGCAGCACACAGGATTCCAGCGTCTCTACTTCTGGAATCCGGCGCCCGCGCGGCTGAATACGCGCCCGGGGACGTGGCCTTGACCCGGCATCGGCGAGGCTTGGCCCGCGCGCGCGCCGCGCCGCAGCCACACAGGACACCGAACGCATGGGCATGCTGATCGAAGGCCGCTGGGAATCCGACGACGACAAGCTCGTCAACGAGGACGGCGCGCTGCAACGGCCCGACTCGGCCTTCCGCAACTGGATCAAGCCGGACGGCGCGCCCGGTCCGACCGGCGAAGGCGGCTTCGCCGCCGAGCCCGGCCGCTATCACCTCTACGTGGCTCGGGCCTGTCCGTGGGCGCATCGCGCGACGCTGTTCCGCGAGCTCAAGGGCCTGCAGGCGATGATCGGGTTGTCGGTCACCCACTGGCTGATGGCCGACGACGGCTGGACCTTCGCCACCGGCCCTGGCGTGATCGCGGATCCGTTGTACGGCGCCGAGACCGTCTGGCAACTCTACGTGCGCGCCGATCCCCGCTACACCGGCCGCGTGACCGTGCCGGTGCTGTGGGACACGCAGCGCGAGACCATCGTCAGCAACGAATCGGCCGACATCATCCGCATGTTCAACAGCGCCTTCGACGGCGTCGGCGCGACGCCGGGCGATTACGCGCCCGCGGCACTGCTCGGCGAGATCGATGCGCTCAACGCCCGCATCTACGACGGGCTCAACAATGGTGTGTACAAGGCCGGCTTCGCGACCATCCAGTCCGCCTACGACGAGGCCGTGCGCGGGGTGTTCGAGACGCTCGACTGGCTGGAAGCGCACCTGTCCGGACGGACCTGGCTGTGCGGCGACGTGCAGACCGAGGCCGACTGGCGACTGTTCACCACCCTGCTCCGCTTCGACGCGGTCTACCACGGGCACTTCAAGTGCAATCTGCGGCAGCTCAAGGACTATCCGGTGCTGTCGGCATACACGCAGCGGCTTTACGCCGAGCCGGCGGTCGCGCCGACGGTGAATTTCGAGCACATCCGCCGCCACTACTACCAGAGCCATCGCCAGATCAATCCGACCGGCATCGTGCCGGTGGGCCCGGAACCGGTGTTTCCGGTCGCGTTCTGAGTCAGGCGCCGCGCGGCGCGTCGACGACCTGCGGCGTGCGCAAGGGCACACCGTCGGCATCGAAGAACGCCCGGTTGCGCAGGCCGCGCAGTCTCGCCACGAGCAGACGCAGGAAGATGCGACCGCCGCCGATCGCGGTCGCGAGCGGCGTGCCCGGCACGTGTCCTTCGGCCGACGCCTGGTTGAGCACGAAGCGCGGCGGGCCGAACGCCGCATCGCGCTCCTGCGGTGCCAGCGCGTCGGCGATCACGCCGACATAGGCGACACGCGCATCGCGCGCCGTGTTGGCGATGGGCGCCCGGCAGCAGTCGGCGTACCAGCGCAGCACACCCGCGTCCGACAACGACAGACAGGCCAGTCGCGCGTCGCCTGCGGTGAAGCGGATAGCGTCCGGCGGCACGGCGACGATCGCGGTGCCGCCCTGCGCATCGAGGACTTCGTCGGCGCCCAGATGGCGCGCGTAGGCGCGGCAATCGCGGCAGTAGCAGCGCGCATGTCCGTAGGCGTGGGCGTTGTCCACTTCACCGCGCAACTGTCCGCAGCGGCATCGCAGTTCGACGTGCATGACCGGCTCCCGGGGATTCGACGCCCGGATGCTGCGCCCGCGTCGCGACGGGCCATGTGAACGCTCAGTCCGCTGCGGCGACCTCGTAGAGTTCCAGCGGCAGGCCGTCGGGATCGGCGAAGAACACGAAGCGCTGGCCGGTGTAGGGATCGACGCGCACCGGTTCCAGCACGACGCCACGCGCGGCCAGGCGCGCGCAGGCCGCGTCGATGTCGTCGACGGCGAATGCGAGATGCCGCAGGCCGCGCGCTTCCGGCCACGAGGGTCGCGGCGGTGCATCCGGGAACGAGAACAGCTCGACCTGCCCGCCGTCCGGCAGGGCGAGATCGAGCTTCCAGGACTGCCGGTCTTCTCGGTAATGCTCGTCCAGCATCCGCAGCCCGAGCGTCTCGACGTAGAACGCTTTCGACGCCGTGTAGTCGCCGCAGATCACCGCGACATGGTGGAGGCCGCGCAGCATCGTCAGGCCGGAACTTTCAGCGTGCGTGCGAACAGCGCCAGCATCTTGGACCATGCTTCCTTGGCAGCCGCTTCGTCGTAGCGCGGCGTGGTGTCGTTGTTGAAGCCGTGTTCGGTATCGGCCGGCTGGTACAGCGCGAATGTCTTGCCGGCCGCCTTCAACGCGGCTTCGTAGTCGGGCCACTGCGCATTGACGCGCGCATCGTTGGACGCGAGCACCACCAGCAGTTCCGCCGCGATCTTCGGCACGTCCTCCAGCGGCGCCGCCGGTCCGTAGAACGGCACTGCGGCGCGCAGCGTCGGCAGCTGCGTCGCCAGCCAGTTGGCCATGCCGCCGCCGTAGCAGAAGCCGACGACGCCGAGATGGCCGTTGCCGCCTTCGATGGTTTGCAGCCAGCCGGCAGCGGCGACGAAGTCCTGCCGCGCCGTGTCCTGGTCCAGCGTGGCGAACAGGGCACGCGCGGCGTCCTCCTCGCCGGGATATCCGCCCTTCGGAAACAACGCATCCGGCGCGAACGCGATGTAGCCCTCGAGCGCGATGCGCCGCGCGACGTCCTCGATGTGCGGATTGAGGCCGCGGTTCTCGTGCACCACCAGCACCAGCGGCAACGGACCGCTCGCTCCGGCCGGCTGCGCGAGATAGCCGCGGCCGCGACCATTGCCCTTGGGCGAGTCGAATTCCACGTGGCGCGTCTGCAGGCGTGCGTCGTCCGGCGCGATCTGCTGCGCACTCGCGAACTGCGGACTTAGTGCGGCCAGCAGCCCCACCGCACCCGCGGCGCCAGCGATGCCGCCCGCGCGCGTCAGGAAGCCGCGTCGATCGATCGCGCCGTGCACGTAGTCGTCGAACAACGCGAGGACATCGGGATCGAAATCGCGTGCGGTCTGCTTCGGCGGTGTGGCCATGACGTGCTCCTGCGGCGGATCGGGCCTCGATGGTAATCGCCGCGCGTGACGCGCGGCGTGCGGCCGCTGCAACGCCGCGTTGCACCGCAACAAAACTTCAATACATCGTCGTTAGCCTCCGGCCCCGGTCGCACGTCGGCCATCGCGTCGCGTGCAAGCGCACGGCGCGCTCGTCCATCCGTCTCCAAGGGGAACACCTGGCATGAAGTCCTACCACCCGGCGCGCCGCGCGTCCGGGCCGCGCCCGCGCTGCCTGAGCCGCAGCATCCATTTCCTTCTCGTCGGCGGCATGGTCGCCATGCCGACGCTCGCCCTCGCGCAGGACGCGCCGGCAGCCGACGACATCCAGGCATTGGACGCCGTCTCGGTCACCGGCAGCTACAGTCGCAGCCTCGAGCAGGCCGTCGATCTGAAGCGCGACAACGTGGGCTTCTCCGATTCGATCGTCGCCACCGACGTCGCCGATTTCCCCGAACAGAATCTCGCCGAGGCGCTGCAGCGCATGCCCGGCGTCACCATCGAACGCAACAAGGGCCTGGGCTCGCGCGTCAACGTGCGCGGCCTGCCGTCAGACTACACGCATGTCTCGATCAACGATCTCGCCACGGCCTCGGGTAGCGGCGGCCGTGAGGTCGAGTTCGACATCTTCGCGTCGGAGATCATCCAGCAGGTCACCGTGCAGAAGTCTCCGACCGCGGCCGACGAGGAAGGCGGCATCGCCGGCTCGGTGAAGATCTCCACAGCGCGCCCGTTTGACTACAGCACGCGCCAGCTGGTCGGCTCGGTCGAAGGCGCACACAACTCGATTTCCGAAGAGACCGATCCGAAGGTCTCCTTCCTCGCTTCCGACACCTGGGGCGACTGGGGCGCGCTGGTGTCGTTCTCCAAAGCCAAGCGCACCAACCGCACAGATGGCACATCGGGCATCAACTTCCGTCCGATGTCGCGCTTCCTCGGCGCGTCGGGCGTGCGCGGCTCGCAGGCCGAAGCGGTGATCGAGCGCGACACCGGTCGCCAGATCGGCAATCGCGCGAACACGGCCGAATCGAACCTGATCGTGTTCCAGGACAAGGTCGGCGACCGCGTATTCCTCAACGAGCAGGACAAGTGGGGCGCAACCGCGTCGCTGCAGTTCAAGCCTAGCAACGACTTCAGCCTGAGCTTCGACGCCCTGGTCGGCGGCTACGACTCGACCGAAGACGAGTACGACGCCGCCGCGTACTCCGCATCCAGCCGCAGCACGCTCGAGACCATCCATGCCTACGACGACACCACGCTGGCCGAACACGGCATCCTGGTGCTGCGCGACGTGTCCTACACCGCCACGCAGCACGAATTCCTGAGCAAGGAACGCCGCAACGGGACCGACTTCCGCCAGTACAGCGCGGCGCTGGACTGGCGCGGCGACAGCTGGACCGTCGATGCCCTGCTCGGCTACTCGGGCGCGAAGAAGACGCTCGACTACGCCAACCTCAAGCACGTGGCCTATGCGCCGTCGCGTACGCGCTGGACCGATCGCAGTGGCGAGACGATCCCGAGCGCGTCGTCGAACGGCTTCGACATGTACGCCTCGCCCGAGCGCTACCTGTTCGAGGCCTACGAGACGACGCTCGAGCACATCAGCGACGACAAGTACGCCGCGCAGGTCAACGTGGGCAAGACGCTGGATCTCGCGTTCCTGCCTGCGCTGCGTAGCATCCGCTTCGGCGCCCGGCACACCGACAAGTCCAAGGAACGCCAGTACGGCGAAGCCAAGATCGGCGGCCCGTCGGCCCGCAACAACAGCTGGGTCAACATGCGCACGCTGGCCGACAGCCAGTTGCAGCCGATCGGCAATATCGTGCCCGGCGGCGCCTATACCGCGCGCGATCTCGACTGGCAGATGGTCGGCAACGACTACGCACGCGACACCTTCCGCTATGCCGGCTTCTCGACGCCGTTCGACGACGCCCAGTACTACCGCGTCGACGAGCAGGCGACCGCGCTGTATGCGATGACGGATCTCGCCCTCGACCTCGGTCGCGTACCGGTCGACATCAACGCCGGCGTGCGCTGGGTCGACACCTCGGTGACGTCGTTCGGCTATCACCCGGTGCAGAACCCGGACGGCAGCACCGGGTACACCGACACGCCGGTGTCGATGGACGGCAACTACAGCGACGTGCTGCCGAGCCTCAACATCACCGCCGAGCTGCGCGACGGGCTGCTGCTGCGCGCCGCCGCATCGCAGACGCTGATCCGCCCGGCGATGACCGACATCGCCTACAAGCGCACGGCGAGCTGGAGTTCCTACCGCTTCACCGACGGCAATCCGGCGCTCAAGCCGACCTATGCCGACCAGTGGGAAGTGGGCCTGGAGCAGTATCTCGACAACGGCGGCCTGCTCGCCGCGTCGTACTTCCGCAAGAAGATCGATGGCGTGGTGATCAACGCACTGACTGGCGTGGTCGAGGACGTGCCGGTCTACAACGCCAACGGCACGCTCAACGGCATCTTCGATTTCGATGTCTACCAGCCGGTCAATGCGGCGGGCGCCTACGAGGTCGACGGCATCGAGCTCATCGCCCAATTGCCGCTGACGATGCTGCATCCGGCGCTGGAAGGGTTCGGCATCAACGCCAACTACACGATGCTCGACAGCTCGCTGGCCGGCGAATCGGACCTCGGTATCCAGACGCCGATGCCCGGCCTGGCCGAGAAGACCTGGAACCTCACCGCGTACTACGAGAACGACCGCTTCGACGCCCGCGTGTCCTATAACCACAAGAGCGAGTACGTGGAATCGATCGGCTACAACATGTATCCGATCTACCGCGACGGCTACGGCCAGCTCGACATCTCGATCGGCCTGCGCCTGGCCGACAATCTCAAGCTGAGCCTCAAGGGCATCAACATGACCGACGAGGCCACGACCGGCTACACCATGGACCCGTCGTTCCCGACGATGTACGAACTGTCGGGTCGCCGCATCTCGCTGGGGTTGCGCGCGGATTTCTGAGTCCGTCTGCGCAGGCAGTACGAAAAAGGCCACCGCGTGCGGTGGCCTTTTTCATTCCCATGCAGGGAACGCGCTCAGCGATGCGCCAGCGCGTAATCCAGCGCGGAGACGATCGATGCCACCTGCGCGGCATTGCATTCGGTCGGCGTCGTGCGCGGGCTGTCGGGATAGACCTCGGTCGTGGTCACGTACTGCGCGCCGGTGATGCCGGCGCACAGGCCGAGCTTCTCCAGCGGGTACTCGATCACGCCGTGGGCGACGACGGGCGAACCGATCATCTCGCCGTCCGCATCCGCCGGCGCGATGTGGGTCACCTGCTCCACCGCGGCGATGACCGCCTGCTGGAACGCGGGCTGCGGGCGCTCGCTGTCGTCGACCAGATAGAAGCCGTCGGGAATGCCGCCCGGCTCGAAGGCCACCCCGTCACGCGCGGCGAGTGCGGGACGGAACTCGGATTCGTCGGTATCGGTGGTCTCGTGCAGATCCACATGCACCAGCACGGTGCCCCGCAGCGGCGCGAGCAGCGCGACCAGCGCGGCTGACTCTTTCGCCGGGCTGCCGGCGCGGAATGCGCGGTTCGGATCGATCGCGTCGATGTTCCAGCGCTGCACGTGCTCGTAACCCCAAGGGCTGACGCAGGGCACGATCAGCAGATTGATCCGACCGGCGTAGTTCCGGGCTGCCGTTTCGACGAAATCCAGTGCCCCTTCGATGCCGCTGGTCTCGTAGCCGTGCACGCCACCGGTGATCACGCCGATCGGCAGATCGGGATTCCAGTTCCGGCTGCGGATCGCGAGCAGCGGATACCGGCCACCACCTTCGCGCCGGCTGTAATCGAGGGTGTCGTAGGTCTCGACGTCGAAGCGGTCGCGCAGCGCATCGATCCGCGTCACGACATCGTCGGCGTGGCTGCGCTGCCGCACCTGACGGGCCCGCCACGCCGCGCGCTCGGCATCGCCCCAGGGCCGGCCGGGGGTGCCGATCGGATAGAACGGGGTCTGCTGCATGGCGTGCTCCGGTGCTTGAAAATCGCGGGCACTCTAGCATCGTGTCGACGGCGCAGACCTCAGACCGGCGCAGGCCGTCCATAGAGATAGCCCTGTCCGTACTGGCAGCCGAGTTCGTCGAGCATGTCGCGCTGCGCCTGCGTTTCCACGCCTTCGGCGATCGTGTCGATGCCGAGCGTGCCTGCCAGCGCGAGGATCGCGCGCACCAGCGCCAGGCTTTCGGCGTGCAGATCGCTGCCCAGGCCCTGCACGAAGCTCTGGTCGATCTTCAGCGCCTGGATCGGGAACCGGTGCAGATAGGACAGCGCGGAGAACCCGGTACCGAAATCGTCCAGCAACGCGAGCACGCCGCGCTCGCGCAGCTGGCTGAGCATGCGCAGCGCCCGCGGCGCATCGTCGAGCAGCGCGACTTCGGTGATCTCGATGCGCAGACGCCCGGGATCGGCCCCCGCGCTTTCGAGCAGGAACAGCAGGCGTTCGACGAAATCGTCGGAGCGGAAATGCCGCGGCGAGACGTTGATCGACACGTAACCCGGCGCGTTCGATCCCGCCATGATGCCGATGACCTTGCGGTACATCAGCCAGTCGACCTGTTCGATCAGACCGCTGTCCTCGCCCACGCCGATGAAGTCGGCCGGCGGCAGGATGCCGTGCAGCTCGTGGCGCCAGCGCAGCAGGGCTTCGTGGCCGATCACCGCGCCGTCGGTCAGGCGCACGATCGGCTGGAAGAACGGTTCGAATGCATCCTGCAGGATCGCCCGGCGCAAATCCGCTTCGAGATCGAGCAGCCGCGTCGCCTCGGCGCGCATCGCCTCGTCGAAACGTTCGCTGCGGTCGCGGCCGCAGGCCTTGGCGCGGTACATCGCCGCGTCCGCGTCGCGCAGCAGGCCGTCGCCGTCGGCGCCCGCATGCGACATCGCGATGCCGATGCTGCCCGAGGGATACAGCTCGCGACCGGCCACCCACATCGGCCGCGACAGCGTCGCCAGCAGCGCGGCGGCCATCGTGTCGGCGACGCCCGCGTCGTCGACGCCTCCCAGCACCAGCGCGAACTCGTCGCCGCCCAGCCGCGCGGCCATGTCCTGCGGACCGAGCAGCGCCGAGATGCGTTGCGCGATCTCGACCAGCATCGCGTCGCCGGCGGCGTGGCCGACGCTGTCGTTGACCAGCTTGAAGCGGTCCAGATCGAGGAACAGCACAGCGAACGGCTCCTGCCGACTCTCCGACGAGGCCAGCGCGGCATTGAGACGTTCGAGCAGCTGCACGCGGTTCGGCAGCCCGGTCAGCGGATCGTGACGCGCCTGGTGCACCAGCCGCTGCTGCGCCCGCACGCGCTCGCCGATCTGCGCGCGCAGTTCGCGGTTGGCCTCTTCCAGCTCGCGTGTGCGCGCATCGACGCGGAACTCGAGTTCGGTGTGCGCGGCCTTCAGCGCTTCCTGCGCGCGCTTGCGCTCCAGCGCGCTGTCGATGTGATGCGCGACGAAGGTCAGCAGTGCCTGGTCGCTGTGCGCAAAGCTGATCTCGGGATCGTAGCTCTGCACCGCGATCACGCCGACCGGCCGGCCATCGCGGCTCAGCGGCACGCCCAGCCAGCACTGCGCCTGGGTACCGCGACTCTGCAGTTCGCCACTGGCCTCCAGCAGCACGATGCTCTCGCGTCGCGCGAGCAGCGGTTCGCCACTGTCGATGACGTATTCGGTCAGACCATTGGCCCGTTCGCGTGGACGCCGCGCCACATCGCGCTCGTCGACCGAATACGGAAACTCGAGACGCTGGCCGTCCTGGCTCAACATCGCGATGTAGAAGTTCCGTGCGTACAGCAGCTCGCCGACGATCGCGTGCAGATCGGCATAGAAGCGCTCGACGCTGCCGGCCGCGACCGAGAGCTCGCTGATCCGGTACAGCGCCCGTTGCAGCCGCTCGGCGCGGGCGCGCTCGGTGATCTGCGCCTGCAGGCCGAAGTTCGCTTCCTGCAGTTCCTGGGTGCGCGAATCGACGCGGCGCTCGAGTTCGGCATGCGCCTGCTTGCGGTCGAGCGCGGTGAGGATGTGCTGGGCCACGAATTCGAGCAGCGCACGGTCGTCCTGGCTGTAGCGGTCGGGCCGGTCGTAGCTCTGCACGACGATCGCGCCGCACACGCGCCCGTCGCGGCGCAGCGGCACGCCCAGCCAGTCGGCGCTGTCGGGGCCGTGCAGCAGATCGCCGTCGTCGACACCATGGGCACGCCGCAGCTGTGCCGACGGTCCCAGCATCGGCTGGCCTTCGCGCAACAGCGCGATGGTCAGGCTGTTGGGCATGTCGCTGACGTGCAGTTCCTGCTCGGGATCGGCGAGCCAGGGATCGAGCGCGTCGACGAAGTACAGGAAGCGCAAGGTCTCGCTGAGATCGTCGTAGAGCACGATGTAGAAGTTCTCGGCGGTCATCAGGCCGCCGACGACGCCGTGGATGCGCGCCAGCACCTCCCCCATCTCCAGCGACGAGCCGGCCAGGTCGGCGATCTCGTACAGGGCCTGCTGCAGCCGTTCTGAGCGCTGCAGGGTCGCGACGATGTGTTCGGTGGCCAGCGCATCGAGCGCAGCGAGCAGGCTGTTCGCCGCCAGCCGCGCCCAGGCGGCGCACATCGCATCGTCGTGCGCCACGTCGACGGCGACCGCGACACGCGCGCCGCCGCGTGTCGCGCGCAGGACGTACGCGCCTTCCGCATTCGCATCGTCGTCGAGCGCGTCCTGCGCGGTGTCCGCCAGCGCAGCGGACGCGGCCCGTGCGTGGATCGCGCCGCGACCGCCGTAGGGACAGTGCCAGGCGATCGCGAGCGCCAGCCCGTCGGGCGCGGTGGCGAGAATCTCCCGCGCACGCGCCGCCGCGTCGGCGGACGGCTGGGCGGGCGATTCCGGAAGCTGGCGATCGGACACGGGAACTTTGCAGGCCTTGGCTGACACGAGCATAACCAAATCGTCACATCGATCCGTGCCGGCGACCCCATCTGCGACATCCGCACGTTCGACCGTCCATGCACGCGCACGTCGCTCCCGCGTTTCCGATCCGTCCGGTCTTCCCGGCCACGTCCGCAGCACGTAACCTGCAGGCCATGCCCGACATCGCCAGCCAGCAGGAGCCGCCCGGCGACGATGCCCTGATGCAGGCATGGGTCGCGGGCGATGTCGCGGCGTTCGAGACGCTCTACCGCCGTCATCGCGACAAGCTCTACCGGTTTCTCGTGCGCCAGCTGCGTAATGGCGCGCTGGCCGAGGAGGTGTTCCAGGACATCTGGCAGCGCGTGATCGCCGCGCGCGCCGACTGGAAACCGGACGCGATGTTCACGACCTGGCTCTACCGCATTGCCCACAATCGTCTCGCCGATCACTGGCGCGCCGCGCAGCACCGTCCGCCGCCGCCCGAGGATGCGGACCTGCGCACCGCGCGGATCGTCGATCCCGATTCGCCCGAACGGCAGCGCTCCGAGTTCGAGCAGCGTCGCCAGCTGCAACTCGCGTTGGAAGCGTTGCCGGACGAGCAGCGCGAAGTCGTGCTGCTGCGGCTGGAACAGGAACTGACGCTGGAGGAGATCGGCGAGATCACCGGCGTCGGCCGCGAAACCGTGAAATCGCGACTGCGCTACGCGATGGACAAACTGCGCACGCTGCTGAACCCATGAACCGACCCGACCGCGAACCGCTGACGCCCGAAGAACGCATGCTGGCCGACCGCCTGGCACGCGACGGCAGTGCCGCGTCGCCGTCGCCCGCGCTCGATGCGGCGATCCTCGGCGCTGCCCGAGAGGCCGCAGGCGCAACACCCGCGCAGGCGCCGACGGCCGTCGCGCACCGACGGGTGCCCCCGCGTCGCCGTCGCTGGCCGTTCGCTGCCGGCATCGCTGCATCGCTGGCATTGGCGGTCGGCATCGCGTGGCAGTTGCGTCCAGTGCCCGACACCGAAATGCGAGCAGCGTCCGAGATGCCTGCGGCTGCACCCGCGGCGGACATCGCGCCAGCGCCCGAAGCGATGCGTTCTCGCGAGATCCCGGCACCGCCGCTCGCCGAACCTGCGCCGCCGCCCGCGCAAGTCGTCACCGACGCACCGGCACCTGAGGCGCCCGCCGCAGACGCGGCGCCGGCGGCTGCACCGACACGCAAGGAGACGGTGAGCGCCGAGTCTACGGACAACGCGTCTTCGGCTTCAGCCGCAAACGTGCAGGCGCCGGCCGAGCGACCGACCGCGTTCGGCGCCGACATGCATCCGGCCGCCGCACCGCCGCCACCGGCTGCGATCCCCGCCGCCGCCCAGTCGGTGCCCGCACCGCCAGCACCTGCGCCTGCACGCGCACCACCACCGGCCCCACCCTCGCCGCCCGCGCCCGCGCCCATGCAGGCGCCCACTGAATCAGCGGCGCGTCGCGCGGCGCCGGCAGCGCCCGCGCCTGCGGCTGCACGCCAGACACGCGCGGAATCGCAGGCGATGGTGCTCGACTCGATCGACGACGGGCCCGACGACGGCGATCCGCCCGCGTCGGCCGATGCACCCGAAGTCCGCGCCGCGTGGCTGGCGCGGGTGCGCGAACTGCTCGATGCCGGCCGCATCGGCGAGGCCAAGGCCAGCCTGGCCGAATTCCACCGCCGGCATCCGCAGGCCGAGCTGCCGCCGGACCTGCGCGCGTTGCTGGACTGATGCCGCTCGACACGCTCGCAGGACCGGTCGACCACACGCTCGAGGTCAAGCACAGCCGCTTCATCGCATACGCGGCGCCGGTCGACGATGCCGACGGCGCGGCTGCTTTCATGCAGCAGGTGCACGTCGCCGATGCCACCCACAACTGCTGGGCCTGGCGCATCGGTGACCAGTACCGCTCCAGCGACGACGGCGAGCCGGCCGGTACGGCCGGTCGACCGATCCTCGCCGCGATCGATGGCCAGGGCTTCGACCGCATCGCGGTCGTCGTCGTGCGCTGGTACGGCGGCATCAAGCTCGGCGCCGGCGGCCTCGTCCACGCCTACGGCGGCTGCGCAGCCGAGTGCCTGCGCATCGCGCCCCGCGTCGCGCTGGTCGAGATGGCGACGCTGCGACTGCACGCGCCGTTCGACGCGATCGGCAGCGTGCACACCGCGCTGCCGGGCGCGCTCGCGGTCAAACGCGAAGAGATCTTCGACACTCGCGGCGTGTCGGTGGTGCTGGACCTGCCGGCGGATCGCGTCGACGACTTGAAAACCCGTCTGCGCGATGCCACCCGTGACCGGGTCCGCATCGACGACAATGGCTGATGGCATTCCAATCCCCCCGCACGACGCCTGACGCCGGCGAACCCAAAGCGCGCATCGGCGCGCTGAAGACCCTGTGGCCGTTCGTGATGCGACAGCGCGGCCTGTTCGCCGCCTGGATGGTTGCGCTCGCGCTGTCGTCGGCGGCGACGCTGAGCCTGCCGATGGCGGTCAAGCAGATGATCGACCACGGCTTCACCGGCGGCGACCAGATCGATCGCGCGTTCGCGCTGCTGCTGCTCGTCGCGATCGCGCTGGCGGTGTTCACCGCGGCGCGGTTCTTCTTCGTCTCGCTGCTCGGCGAGCGCGTCGTCGCCGATCTGCGCAACCGGCTCTACGGCCACCTGCTCGATCTCGACCAGACCTTCTTCGAACAGACCCGCAGCGGCGATCTGGTCTCGCGCCTGAGCGCGGACACCGAACTGCTGCGCGCGGTCGTCGGCTCGACGATGTCGGTTGCGCTGCGCAGCACGGTGATGGTGATCGGCAGCGTCGCGATGCTGGTCGTCACCAGTCCGCGGCTCGCGGCCTTCACCCTGATCGGCATTCCGCTGTTCGTGCTGCCGCTGGTGCTGGGCGGCCGCAAGCTGGCGAAGATCTCGCGCCAGAGCCAGGACCGCGTGGCCGATGCCAACGCACTCGCCAACGAGACGCTGACCGCGATCCGCACCGTGCAGGCGCACGCGCGCGAACCCTGGGAGCGCGGACGCTTCGGCGATGCGGTCGCGCAGTCGGTCGCCACCGCGCGCCGGCGCATCGGTCTGCAGTCGATCATCACCGCGGTGGCGATCACGCTGATCTTCGGCGCGGTGACCGTGGTGCTGTGGTCGGGCGCGCACGACGTCATCGAAGGCCGCATGACCGCCGGCACGCTGGGCCAGTTCGTGCTCTATGCGCTGTTCGGCGCCGGCTCGGTCGGCGCGCTGGCGGAAGTCTGGAACGAACTGCAACGCGCCGCGGGCGGCATGGGCCGGATCGGCGAACTGCTGGTCGAGCATCCCGGCATCCGCGCGCCCGACGCGCCGGTGACCTTGCCGGTGCCGGTCCGCGGCGTGCTGCGCTTCGAGGACGTGCGTTTCAACTATCCGTCGCGCCCGGATGCACCGGCGCTGGAACACTTCAGCCTGCACGTCGCGCCCGGGGAGACCGTCGCGCTGGTCGGCCCGTCGGGCGCCGGCAAGAGTACGGTGCTGTCGCTGCTGCTGCGCTTCCACGATCCGGCGGAAGGCACGGTGTCGATCGACGGTGTCGACATCCGCGGGCTCGATCCCGCAGCGCTGCGCGATCACCTCGCGCTGGTACCGCAGTCGCCGACGATCTTCGCCACGAGCGCGCGCGAGAACATCCGCTACGGGCGGCTCGATGCCAGCGATGCCGACATCGAAGCGGCGGCGCGCGCGGCCGAGGCCGATGCCTTCATCCGCGACCTGCCCGACGGCTACGACGCCCAGCTGGGTGAGCGCGGCGCACGTCTGTCCGGCGGCCAGCAGCAGCGCATCGCGATCGCGCGGGCCCTGTTGCGTGATGCGCCGGTGCTGCTGCTCGACGAAGCGACCTCCGCGCTCGATGCGCAGAGCGAATTCGCGGTGCAAGAAGCGCTGGCGCGACTGATGGAAGGTCGCACGACGCTGGTCATCGCGCACCGGCTGGCGACCATCCTCAAGGCCGACCGCATCGTGGTCATGGACCGCGGCCGCATCGTCGCCCAGGGCACGCACGACGAACTGCTCGCGCAGGGCGGGCTGTACGCGGAACTGGCGCGGTTGCAGTTCATCGACTGAGGTTTCGACTCGCACGCAGAAGTGCGCTCGCGCGGAAACAGCGCTCGGGGTAACGCCGCTTCGCTCACGCTTCTTCGGCTTTGGCCTTGGCCTTGGCCTTTGGCCTTCGCTTTACCTTTGCCTTTGGCTTTGGCTTTGGCTTTGGCTTTCAGCCTTTGACTTGAATCGAGCCGTAAAGCGAGCCGAGCATCGCAGGGCGGCGGGGTCGTAGAGCAGCCCATGTCTGAGCGCAGCGAGTTTGGGCTGCGTGCCCCGTCGCCCGAGAAGCGCAGGGGACCGCCGCGGCTGTATCGCGGCGGATCGCGTCCGGCGAAGGCGGTTTTGCTTACTTTTGCCAAGACAAAAGTAAGCCGCGCGACAGCGCGGAAGCTCTGTACTTGATCTTCGCCTTGCGAGCATTTCGTCTTGCGGCAGCACAAGAGTCCAACGCCAGGTCTAAGAAGCGAACATCAAGTGCAGGGCTTTCGCCCGCTGCGCGTGCGAGTCCCTTTTGGATGGACCCAAAAGGAACCAAAAGGTCCCTTCGCCGGACGCGAGCCGACGCGATGGGGCCGCGTCGGTCCCCTCCGCTCCTCGCCTGACGCGGCACGCAGCCCAAACTCGCTGCGCTCAGACATGGGCTGCTCTTCGGCCACGCCAGGCTCCGGTGCTCGGCTCGCTTTACGGCTCGATTCAAGTCAAAGGCTGAAAGCCGAAGCCAAAGCCGAAGCCAAGGCAAAGGCAAAGGCCAAAGCAAAGGCCAAAGCGAGAGCTTGAGCAACAACGAAGCCAGGCAGAGTCGCGACTACTTCGAAGAAGCCGCGGACACCCGAAACGTTCCCAACGCATCCACGAACTCTGGCGCCAACGCCATCGACCCGAACACCCCATGCTGCGTGCCACTGAGCACCCGCAACATATGCCCCCGCACACCCGGCAGATTCCCCAGCGGCCGGAACACGACATCGCGCGCGGTCGCGATCACGTCGCGTTCGGACTGGAACACCGGCGTCAGCCATCGGCTCCAGAACTGGTAGATCGCAACATGCCGGCGACGCACGCGCGCGTACGTGGCCAGTGCATCCGGCAACGCCTGCGCCCGCAAGGCATCGCGCAAGGCCTCGGCATCGAGCAGGGCCATGTTGACGCCCTGCCCCAGCTGCGGGCTCATCGCGTGCGCGGCGTCGCCGAGCAGCGCCCAGCGGCCGCGATGCCACTGCGTCAGCGTGACGTCGCGATAGGTCGCGCGTGCGAGCTGTGCGTGCGTCGTCGTGGCACTGAGCAGACGCGCGGCGTCGGGCCAGATCGCGGTGACGGTGTTGCGCCAGTCGTCGAGCGCGGCGGACTGCCAGCCGTCGAAGGCGGCGATCGGCAGGCTCCAGAAGAAGCTCAGGCGCTGTGTCGCATCGCCGGGGCGCGTGCCGACCGGCAGCAGGCCGATCATCCGGCGTGCGGCGACGTAGCGTTGGCGGAGCTCGTTCAAATTCGGCCAGTCGTCGGCATCGAGCAGGCACCACAGCGCGCCCCAGGGATACACCGCGTCGCGCCGCACGCCGCCGAGCCGGCCGCGAAGACGCGAGGCGGCACCGTCGGCCGCGAGCACCAGATCGAAGGGGCCGTGCCGTCCGCCATCGGCATCGCACAGCCAGCGGTCATCGGTGTCGTCCGGACCTTCGATGGTGATGCCGGCATGCAGGCGCACAGCATCGCCGCGCGCCTGGTCGAGAATCGAGAACAGCGCGCCGCGCTGCAGGCCGACGCCGCACAGGCGCGGGTCGAGCCCGGCGTAGCGCATGTCCATGACCGCGCGGCCACACGGCGTCTCGCCGTACAGCCGATCGACACGTGCGCCGTGCGCGAGCACCTGGTCGAGCAGTCCCATGCACCACAGCACCTGCAGGCCGGTGGGTTGCAGCAGGAAGCCCGCACCGACCGGGCCCGGTTCGGGCGCACGTTCGAAGACCTCGATGCGATGGCCGTCGCGTGCCAGCAGGACTGCTGCGGCCTGTCCGGCCGTGCCGTAACCGACGATGGCGATACGCAATGACGTCATGACGGCTCCGCAGCGGGGCGGCCAGCATATCTGGCGCGCTGCGGATTCCGGCAGTCGCACGCATCGCGCGCCACCAAGAAAAAGGGCCGCCCTGTTGCCGGGGCGGCCCGTGTCGCTCATACGAACGCGCGGTCAGTGCGCAGGTCGTTCGTCGCCGTCGTGTTCCAGCTGGCGATCGCGCTCGCGTGCGGCTTCGAGACGCGGATCCGGCTCGTCGAGTTTGTCGCCCAGCACGCGGCGCACGATGATGAAGAACACCGGGATCAGCAGCAGGCCGAGGAAGGTCGCGAACAGCATGCCGCCGATGACGCCGGTGGCCAGTGCATGACGTGCGCTGGAACCCGCGCCGCTCGACAGCGCCATCGGCGTGACGCCCATGATGAAGGCGAACGAGGTCATCAGGATCGGGCGGAAGCGCAGGTTGGCCGCTTCGATCGTCGCATCGCGCAGCGTCTTGCCTTCCTTGTACTGCTGCACCGCGAACTCGACGATCAGGATGGCGTTCTTCGCCGCCAGACCGATCACCGTCACCATGCCGATCTTGAAGAAGATGTCGTTCGACAGGCCCGGACGCAGCATCGTGAAGACCACCGCGCCGAGGATGCCCAGCGGCACCACCAGCAGCACCGCGACCGGAATCGACCAGCTCTCGTAGAGCGCGGCCAGACACAGGAACACCACGACCACCGACAGCAGCAACAGCAACGTCGCCGTGTTGCCCGCAATGATCTCCTGGTAGGACATGCCCGCCCAGTCGTAGCCGAAGCCTTCCGGCAGTTCGTTCTCGACGATCTCTTCCATCGCGGCCATTGCCTCACCCGTACTGCGACCGGGTGCCTGCGAACCGACGATGTTGATCGCTGAGTAACCGTTGTAGCGTGTCAGCGACGGCGTGCTCGCGCCCCACTCCGGCTTCACCACCGTGCTCAGCGGAATCATCGTCGGCGTGCCGTCGGGATTTGTCGACGCCGTGCTCGGCGTGTAGAAGCGGCCGATCGAACCCGGCTCGGTGCGGTACTGCGCATCGGCCTGCATGTTGACGCGCTTGATGCGGCCGTCGGACACGTAGTCGTTGACGTAGACCGGCGCCAGCATCAGCTGGATCGCGCCGTAGATGTCGGTCACCGACAGGCCCATCGACTGCGCCTGCACACGATCGACGTGCAACTGCAGCTGCGGCGCGTCTTCCAGCGTGTTCGGACGCACGCCCTGCAGCACGTCGGTCTTCTGCGCCGCCGCGCCCAGCAGCTGGTTGCGTGCCTGCTGCAGCGCCGCGTTGCCGGCACCGGTGCGGTCCTGCAGGTACATGTCGAAGCCGCCGAACTGGCCCAGGCCCTGCACGGTCGGCAGGTTCACGACGAAGATCGTCGCGTCCTGCACGCCCTGCAGGGCGCCGTTGGCCTCGCCGAGGAAGCCGTTGATGTCGACGTCGCGCTCGCCCCAGTCCTTGAGCTTGATGAAGCCCATGCCGACGTTCTCGCCCTGGCCGACGAAGCTGAAGCCCGCGACCTGCAGCATCGCCTCGTACGACGGGTTCTGTTCGAGGCGTGCGCGCACGTCCTCGAACACCGCATTGGTCCGCTGCAGGGTCGAGCCCGGCGGCAGCTGCACGATCGCCAGCGCATAGCCCTGGTCCTCGTCGGGCACGAAGCTCGACGGCAGCCGGATGTAGAGGAACGCACAGACCACGCACAGCACCGCGAACACCGCCATCCAGCGCGGCGCATGCTTTACGGCGCTGCCGATGTGGCCGACGTAGGTCGCGTTGACCTTGTCGTAGTACTTGTTGAACGTGCGGACGACGACGTTGTCCTTGCGCTCGCCGGGCGGTGCATGCTGCTTGAGGAAGGTCGCGCACAGCGCCGGCGTGAAGCCCAGCGCGAGGAAGGCCGAGAAGCCCATCGCGACCGCGATCGTGATCGCGAACTGCTTGTAGATCTCGCCCGAGGCGCCGCCCTGCAGCGCGCTGGGAATGAACACCGCGGCCAGCACGACGGTGATCGCGACGACGGCGCCGGTGATCTGGTCCATCGCCTTCATCGTCGCCTCGCGTGGCGGCAGATGTTCCTCCGCCATGATGCGTTCGACGTTCTCGATCACCACGATCGCGTCATCGACCACGATGCCGATCGCCAGCACCATCGCGAACAACGTCAGCTGGTTGATCGTGTAGCCGAGCATGCTCAGGCCCAGGAACGTGCCGAGCAGCGCGATCGGAATGACCAGCGTCGGGATGATCGTCGCGCGCAGGTTCTGCAGGAACAGCAGCATCACCAGGAAGACGAGGATCACCGCCTCGATCAGGGTCTTGATGACCTCCTTGATCGACAGCGTCACGAACGTGGTGGTGTCGTAGGGCTTGAACCACTCGATGCCCTGCGGGAACGAGGGCTGCAGTTCGTCCATGCGCGATTCGACCGCCGTGGCCACCGTCAGCGCGTTCGCGCCGGGCAGCAGCTGGATCGCGAACGCACCGGTCGGCTGGCCGTTGTACTTGGTGTCGAAGCCGTACCCCGACGCGCCGATCTCCACGCGCGCGACGTCCTTCAGGCGCACGGTCGCGCCGTCGTTGTCGGCGCGCAGGATGATGTTCTCGAACTGCTCGGGCGTGCTGAAGCGGCCTTCGGCCGAGACCGTCGCGGTGAAGCCCTGGCCTTCCGGCGCCGGGTCGGAGCCGACCGAACCCGCGGCGAACTGCACGTTCTGTCCACGAACCGCGGCCATGACCTCGGTCGCCGACATGCCGTAGCCCTGCAACTGGTCCGGGTTGAGCCAGATGTTCATGGCGTACTCGGAACCGAACTGCTGGGTGCTGCCGACGCCGGGCACGCGCGCGATCTGCTCGAGCACGCGCGAACCGATCAGGTCGTTGAGCTGGTTGCGGGTGACCGTGGGGTCCGCCGAACGCAGGCCCACGACCATCAGGAAGCCGGCGTTGGCCTTCGCCACGACGACGCCCTGCTGCACCACTTCACTGGGCAGACGCGGCGTGGCCAGCGAGACCTTGTTCTGCACCTGCACCTGCGCGATGTCCGCGTCGGTACCGGTTTCGAAGGTCAACGTGACGCTGGCGCGGCCGGACGAGCTCGAGGTCGAACTGAAGTACAGCAGGTTGTCGATACCGGTGAGCTGCTGCTCGATGACCTGTGTGACCGCGCGTTCGGTGGTGTCGGCGCTGGCGCCGGGATAGGTCGCTGAAACGGTGACCTGCGGCGGTGCGACGCTCGGGTACGACTCCACGCCCATGTTCAGCAGCGAGATCACGCCCGCGAGCGAGATCAGGATGGAGACGACCCAGGCGAAGACCGGGTGGTTGATGAAAAACTTGGGCATGGCGGATCAGTCCTGCGTGTCGTTCGCAGCGGGCGCCTGGCCGGCGGCCTCCTGCGTCGGTGCCGCGGCCGCGTCGCCGGGCGCCACGGGTGCGGTGGCCTCGCCTGCGGGGTGCGCCGCCGGCGCTGCACCTGCGGCCGCGCCGGGCGCCGCCTGCGCCTTCGCTTGCTCGGGCGTCCACGGCTTGGGCGCGACCACCGCATCGGGACGTGCCTTCGGCACGCCGCTGACGATCACGCGGTCACCGGCGACCAGGCCGTCGGTGATCACCCACTGGCCACCCTGTGCGCGGTCGGTGCGGACCGACTTGCGGACGACCTTGTCGCCCTCGCCCACCACCAGCACGTAGGCGGTGTTGGCATCGCGCAGCACGGCGGCCTGCGGCACCAGGAACACGCCGCTCTGCTGGCCCATGTTCGCGCGTAGCGTCACGTAGACGCCGGGCAGCAGACGACGGTCGGGATTCGGCAGCGTCGCGCGCAGCTGGATCGCGCCCGAGGCCGGGTCGACCACGTCGCCGGAGAAGTCGAGCGTCGCCAGCTGGTCGTGCACCGTGCCGTCACCGAGCACGATCTCAACCTGGCCGCCACCGGCGTCGCGGTCGAGCGGAAGCGCGCGGATGCGGGCGAATTCGCCGGCACTCATCGAGAAGTTGATGTACAGCGGATCGATCTGGTCGACGGTGGTCAACAGCGTGGAATCGCCCTGCCCGACCAGTGCGCCCTCGGTGACCTGCTGCTTGCCCGCGCGGCCCGAGATCGGCGCGCGCACGGTGGCGTAGCCGAGATTGATCTGCGCAGTCTGGGTCGACGCGCGCGCGGCCTGCAGCGCGGCTTCGGCGCTGCGCTCGGCGGCGAGCGCGTTGTCGAGATCCGACTTGGAGATGAAGTTGGTCGGCGCCAGCTGGCGCGCGCGGTCCGCGGCGCTCTTGGCGTTGACCGCGTTGGCCTGCGCCTGCGCCTGCGCGCCCTGCGCGGTGCCGAGCGCGGCCTGCAGCTGCGCGGGATCGATGCGGAACAGCACGTCGCCTTCGGTGACGTCGCTGCCTTCCTGGTAGACCCGGCGTTCGAGCACGCCCGGCACGCGGGCACGCACGTCGGCGCTGCGGAACGGGGCCAGACGGCCGACCAGTTCCTGTTCCAGCGCGATGCTGGTCGGCTGGACGGTCAGCACACCGACTTCGGGCGGCGGCGGCGCGGCCTGCTCCTCTTGTTGACCGCAGGCGGAAAGTGCCGCAGCGAGCACGGCAATGGAGAGGAGTCGGCGCATGGGGGAGAGACCTGGGAGAGGTGGGACGGGATTTACTATACCGGCCAGTATAGCTAATTCAGATTGCGGTTCGCACCGTGAAGGAAGTCATTGCTGGCGGCGCGGGCGCGATGCTGCGTTGCACGCGGTGCGAGGCCGGTGAAAGCGAACCTTGCTCACGGAATGAATCAAGTTCATAATCCGCGCCGCTTCCGGTCCATTCAGGTTTCCATGCCACCCCTGTCCCCCGCCGTCGCACGTCGCCAGCGCGAGATCGCCGCGCGCGAACGCACGCTGCTCGACACCGCCCAGACGCAGATCCAGCGCGACGGGCTGCTGTCGCTGCAGATGGCGCGCGTGGCCGAGGAATGCGGCTATGCGATCGGCACGCTGTACAAGCATTTCGCCAGCAAGGAAGACCTGCTGGTCGCGCTGGCCACGCGCAACAGTCTCGACCGCGTGGAACTGTTCGAACGCGCCGCGAGATGGAACGGCCCGACCCGCGAGCGCATGCTCGCCGTCACGCTCGCCGACATGCTGATCATTCGCGAGCAGCCCGAGCACTTCCGCCTCGCCCAGTTCGTCTGGACCGACGTGGTCTGGGGCGCGGCCTCGAACGAAAGCCGGCGCCGCGCGCTCGAAGCCTGCGAACCCCTGGGCACGCTCGTCGACGGCATCGTCGCCGAGGGTCGCGAACGCGGCGAGCTGCCCGCCTCGGTGCTGACGGTCGGTGCGATGACGATGGGGCCCTGGATGATGACCGTCGGCATGCACGCGCTCGTGCAGCAGCAGGGCCTGGTCGACACCGCCGTGACCGGCGATCCCTATCGCCTGCTGATCCGCCAGCTGCAGTACCTGTTCAACGGTTACGGCTGGCAACCGCTGTTCGACGCCGAGGACGATGCCGCGCTCGATGCGCTGATCGCCCGCGTCAGCCGTGACGTCTTCGATACCGACTGGTCCAGCATCACGCCAGACCTGCCGCCGCCCCTCCCTCTTTCCTGACGGAAACCGCCCATGTCCAGGACCGATACCCCATCCACGCCGCGCAAACCGCGTCCCCGTCTGCGGATGATCGTGATGCTGATCCTCGTCGCCGTGATCTTCGGCGGCGTCTTTCTCGCCAAGGCCCTGATGGGCAAGGGCATGAACGAGTTCTTCGACAACATGCCGCAACCGCCGGTCGCGATCACGACCTACGACGCCGCGCAGCAGTCGTGGTCGACGCCGCTCGAAGCGGTCGGCACGCTGGTCGCGGTCAACGGCACCGATGTCACGACGGAAGCCGGCGGCGTGGTCCGCAAGCTGTCGTTCGAGCCCGGCCAGCCGGTCAAGGCCGGCACGGTGCTGGTGGAACTCAACACCGACAACGAGCTCGCGGTGCTGCGCTCGAGCGAAGCGGCGGCCAAGCTCGCCATCGTGCAGCGCGATCGCTGGCGCGAACTCGGCGAGACGCAGCTGGTGTCGAAGGCCGAAGTCGAGGAACGCGCGACGCAGGCGGCGACGTCGATCGCGCAGGTCGAAGCACAGCGCGCCCTGATCGCGCAGAAGACCATCCGCGCACCGTTCGACGGCGTGCTCGGCATCCGCAAGGTCAACCTCGGCCAGTTCATCTCGCCGGGCACGGCGATCGTCGGCCTGCAGCAGCTCGATCCGATCTTCCTCGACTTCACCCTGCCCGAGCAGCAGCTGCCGCTGATCGAGACCGGCGCAACGCTGCAGGCGGTCGTCGACTCGCTGCCGGGTGAGCAGTTCGAAGGCACGATCACCGCGATCGAGCCGTCCGTCGACGCCGGCACGCGCAACTTCATGGTGCAGGCCACGCTGGCCAATCCCGACGGCAAGCTGCGCCCGGGTGCGTTCGCGCGCGTCGGCCTCGCGGTCGGCGGCGAGCAGAGCGTGGTGGTGATCCCGCAGACCGCGGTCACCTTCAATCCCTACGGCAACGCGGTGTACGTGGTGTCCGAGAAGCCGGCCGATCCGGAAGCCCCCAAGACCGAAGGCGAAGACGCGCAGCAGGGCCCGACCCTGATCGTGCGCCAGCGCTTCATCAAGACCGGCGCGACCCGCGGCGATCTGATCGCGGTCACCGACGGCTTGAAGCCCGGCGAGCGCGTGGCGACCAGTGGCCTGCTCAAGCTGCGCAACGATGCCGTGGTGACGATCAACAACAAGGTGCAACCGAGTGCGGACGCCGCGCCGACGCCGAAAAACCGTTGAGCGCGCGCCGCTGATCGCGATCGCATCTTCCTGATCGATGTGTCCGGGCGCCCTGCGCCCGCCCCGCTCCCTGACCCGCGCGCCACCGCGCGGGGGAGACCGAGATGAAATTCACCGACATCTTCATCCGCAAACCCGTGCTGGCGATGGTCGTCAGCCTCTTCATCCTGCTGTTCGGCCTGCGCGCGTTCTCCGAGCTCAACGTGCGCCAGTACCCCGAGCTGCAGAATGCGGTCGTCAACATCAGCACGACCTACTTCGGCGCCGACGCCGACCTGATCCAGGGCTTCATCACCACGCCCCTGGAACGCGAGGTCGCGAGCGCCGAGGGCATCGACTATCTGACCTCGACCAGTTCGGCCGGCGTCAGCGTGATCCAGGCCTACATCCGTCTGGACTACGACCCGAACGAAGCGCTGACCCAGATCGCGGCCAAGGTCAACAAACTGCGCAGCGAGCTGCCGACCGAATCGGAAGATCCGGTCATCGACCTGCAGCAGGGCCAGCAGGTCGCGGCGATGTACGTCTCGTTCGCCAGCGATGCACTCAACGACAACCAGATCACCGATTACCTGACCCGCGCGGTCGAACCGACGATCGCGACGATTCCCGGCGTGCAGCGCGCCGAGATCATGGGCCCGGGTTCGTTCGCGATGCGCGTGTGGCTCAAACCCGACCGCATGACCGCGCTCGGCGTGACCGCGAGCGACGTATCGGCCGCGCTGCAGTCCAACAACGTGCTGTCCGCGCTGGGCTCGACCAAGGGCCAGATGGTCGCGGTCGACCTGACCGCGCGTACCGACCTGCGCACGCCCGAGGAATTCCGCGCGCTCGTCGTGCGCGAGGCCGATGGCGCGATCGTGCGTCTGGGCGACATCGCCGATGTCGTGCTGGGATCGGAGAACTACGGTTCGTCGGTGCGCATCAACGGCGCCGCGGCGACGTTCATGGGCATCTATGTCTCGCCCGATGCGAACGCGCTCGACGTGATCGCCGAGGTCCGCAAGGCCTGGGACAACGAGATCGTGCCGCAGTTGCCGGAAGGCATCGAAGCGACGATTCCCTACGACAGCACCGAGTCGATCCAGGACGGCATCAACGAGGTCATCCGCACGATCATCGAGGCGGTGATCATCGTCATCGTGGTGATCTACCTGTTCCTCGGCTCGTTCCGCAGCGTGCTGATTCCGGCCGTCACGGTGCCGCTGTCGCTGGTGGGCGCGCTGTTCCTGATGCTGCTGATGGGCTTCACGATCAATCTGCTGACGCTGCTGGCGATGGTGCTGGCGATCGGCATCGTGGTCGACGACGCGATCATCGTGCTGGAGAACATCCACCGGCACATCGAAGAAGGCATGACGCCGTTCGATGCCTCGATCCGCGGCGCGCGCGAACTGGCGTGGCCGGTGGTCGCGATGACCACGACGCTGATCGCGGTATATCTGCCGATCGGTTTCCAGGGCGGCCTGACCGGCGTGCTGTTCACCGAGTTCGCGTTCACGCTCGCCGGCGCGGTGTTCCTGTCGGGCATCATCGCGCTGACGCTGACGCCGATGATGTGCGCGAAGATCCTCAAGCCGCACGGCGAACACAGCAAGAGCCGCCTCGAGAAGTGGCTCGACCGCCGCTTCGAATCGGTGGAGCGCGGCTACCAGCGCAGGCTGCACGGCGCGCTGCAGACGCGCGCGGTGATACTCACCTTCGGTGCCATCGTGCTGGTCTCGTGCGTGTTCCTCTACATCGGCGCGCCCAAGGAACCGGCGCCGCCGGAGGACGAAGGCTTCGTGTTCGCGATCGGCAGCGCCGACGCCGCGAGTACGCTCGATTACGTCGAGGGTTACACCGAAGAGATGACCGCCGTCGTCGAGCAGATCCCCGAGATCAACGACTTCTTCCTGTTCAACGGCGGCATGGGCGGCATGGGCGGCAGCAACAGCGCGATGGGCGGCTTCGTCATGAAGCCGTGGAGCCAGCGCGAGCGCTCGACCAACCAGATCCTGCAGCAGGACCTGCAGCCCAAGCTGGCCGAGATCACCGGCCTGAACATCTTCGCGCTGGTGCCGCCGTCGTTGCCGTCGGCGGGTGGCGATGGCGGCGGCGAGTTCCTGATCGGCGGCATCGGCTCGCTGGAACAGCTGTCGGAGATCGCCGACGAAGTCGTGGCGCGTGCGCAGGCCAGCAGTCGCTTCATCTTCCTCGACAAGGATCTGAAGATCGACAAGCCGCGCGTGGAAGTGCAGATCGATCGCGACAAGGCGGCACTGCTCGGCATCGACATGCGCACGCTCGCGGCCGACATGAGCGCGCTGCTGGCCGGCGGTTACGTCAACCGCTTCGCGATGCAGAACCGTTCCTATCGCGTGATCCCGCAGGTGCAGCGCAGCGACCGGCTCAATGCCGAGCAGTTGGGCAACTATTACACCCGCACCCGCGACGGCGACCTGATTCCGCTGTCGACGGTGATCTCGTTCAAGGAAAGCGCGCAGCCGCAATCGCTCAAGCGCTTCCAGCAGCTCAACGCGGTGGGCATCACCTTCGCGCCACGCCCCGGCGTGACCAAGGGCGAGGCACTGCGCGTGCTCGACGAGATTGCCGCCGACGTGCTGCCGCAGGGCTACAGCGTGGACTACGCCGGCGAGTCGCGGCAGTTCAAGCAGGAAGGCACGACGATGCTGATCACCCTCGCCTTCGCGCTGGTGATCATCTTCCTGGTCCTGGCCGCGCAGTTCGAGAGCTTCCGCGATGCGGTGATCATGCTGATGACCGTGCCGATGGCGATCAGCGGCGCGCTGCTGGTGCTCAATGCGCTGGCGCTGCTGTCGGGTGTGCTGCAGTTCGCCGGCATCGAGGCCTTCCCCGGCATGTCGATCAACATCTACACCCAGGTGGGACTGGTGACGCTGGTCGGCGTGATCTCCAAGCACGGCATCCTGATCGTGGAGTTCGCGAACAAGCTGCAGATCAACGAAGGCGTATCGAAGGCCGAGGCCATCGAACGCGCCGCCGCGATCCGCCTGCGTCCGGTGCTGATGACGACCGCCGCGCTGGTGTTCGCGATGGTGCCCCTGCTGATCGCCAGCGGTCCGGGCGCTGCGGCCCGCTTCTCGATGGGTTTGGTGATCGCCGCCGGCATGTCGATCGGCACTGCGTTCACGCTGTTCGTGCTGCCGGCGTTCTATCTGCTGCTGGCCCGCGACCACAGCCACGATCGCGACGCGACCGAAGCACGGAAGGCGGACCATCGCGACGACGACGATCTGACGCCGGCGCCGCAGGGGCACTAAGTCCCGGCGACAGCTGACACGGAAACAGGCGCGGCTTCGGTCGCGCCTGTTTCTTTTGGGGTTATCCCGTTCGATCAGGTGGCGATGATGGGTTTCGCTGGCGCTCTACCCATCCTGCAAAGGCGCCGACACTCCCACCGCAGGACGGGTGGAGCGCAAGCGAAACCTAATCGCGCAACGCGCTAAAGGGTCGCGATCCACCCCGCATCGAGCGACAACGTCGCAGGCAGGTCGCTTCCGTCCGCGACGAACGGCAACACCCCCAGACACGGCGCCGGCAACGCGTCCGCCAGCAGGCCGACGTAGTCGTCCGCGCGCGCGAACTCCGGATCGATGCGGTTGCCGATCCACCCGACCAGCCGACAGCCATCCGCCTCGATCGCACGCGCAGTCAGTCGCGCGTGACTCAGGCAGCCGAGCTTCAGGCCGACGACCAGCACGACGGCACCGCCGAGCTGTCGCGCGAGATCCCGGTGTTCGAGCCCTACCGCCAGCGGCGCATCCCAGCCGCCGGCGCCTTCGACCAGCACCACATCTGCAGTCAATGCGAGCCGCGCATGCGCGGCGTAGAGATCCGCGATGTCGACCGTCACACCCGCCGCGATCGCCGCCAATGTCGGCGCCGTCGGCTCCGGCAGCGCCACCGGATTGACGTCGGCGTAGTCCGGTCGCGGCGCACTGGCCGCCTGCAGGGCGAGCGCATCTTCATTGCGCCAGCGCCCGTCGATCCAGTCGCAGCCACTGGCGATCGGCTTCATCCCGACCGCGCGCAGACCGCTCGCGCGCAGTGCGTGCAGCAGGGCCACGCTCGAATGGGTCTTGCCGATGCCGGTATCGGTGCCGGTGACGAGGACGCTGCGCGCGCTCATGCCGCGTCCATCCCGGCACGGACACGCGCGAGTTCGCGGGCGCTGCGCACGCCGTACCACGGCATCAACACCGCCAGCTTGCAGTAGACGATGCCGGGCAGGCCCTGGAACAGCGTGCGCGGCGGCATCGGCAGCAGGGCGAGGAAGATCGAAGCGACCGTCGGAATCAGCAACCACGCCATCGCGCCCGCTTCCTGCTTCAGCAGACAGCGCTCGACCGGATCGAGCCCGAGCGCATCCGCGCGTGCGAGACCGTGGCGGTTGAGCAGCAGCATCGTGATGCACATCGCGGCGAAGCCGAGTCCGTAGATCACATACAGGCTGCGGAACTCGCCGGCGGCGAAGCCGATCGGAATCGGCGACGGCGCCCAGCCGAACGTCAGGAAATGCAGGCCGACGCCCATGATCAGGCGCAGCGGATACACGTACAGCAGCGCGACGGCGATCAGCAGCAGGCCCAGCGTGGTCACCCGGGCGTCGCTCAGTCCGGTGCGGCGGCTGAAGCGGTGATGCGTGGCCCAGAACATCGCCAGGATCGCGAATCCGGCGAGAAACGCCGGCGCGCGCCGCAGCGCCTCGTGCAGTTCGGGCACGCTCGCCGGCATCGCATCGAACGACACGACCAGCAGTGTCACCGCGAACGCGAACGCGGCGTCGACGAAGGTTTCCAGACGCGAGGCCTGCGTACCACGCAAGCGGAATCCGTCCGCATCGCGCGGCAACGCGTCCAGTCCGCCAGGCCCCTGCGGGGCCGCTGCTACACTCCGCGGCATGTTCACTTCATCTCCCCTGACCGGCTCCAAGGCCGAACAGTATGCCGCGCTGGCGGCACAGGCACGGGCGCTGTTGCACGGCGAACGCGATGCGATCGCCAACGCGGCGAACCTGTCGGCGCTGGTCTATCACGCGCTGCCCGACCTCAACTGGGTCGGCTTCTATCTCTTCGACGGTACGGAACTCGTGGTCGGCCCGTTCCAGGGGCTGCCGGCCTGCGTGCGCATTCCGCTCGACAAGGGCGTCTGCGGCGCCGCGGCGCGCACGCGCACAACGCAGCGCATCGACGACGTCCATGCCTTTCCCGGCCACATCGCCTGTGACAGCGCCTCGCGTTCGGAAATCGTCGTGCCGCTGCACATCGGCGAGCGCCTGATCGGCGTGTTCGACATCGACAGTCCGGTGCCCGCGCGTTTCGACGTTGAAGACCAGGCAGGCATCGAGTCCCTCGCCGCCCTCTATCTCGAATCACTGCAATGACCGCACCGACGCCGCTCAAGCTGCGCAACATCGGACCCAAGTCCGCGGCCTGGCTGCGTCAGGTCGGTCTGCGCACGCGCGAGGATCTGGAAGCGGCGGGCGCGGTGGATGCGTTCGTCAAGGTGCGCCGCGCCGGGTTCAAGCCCAGCCTCAATCTGCTGTATTCGCTGGAAGGCGCATTGCTCGACTGCCACTGGCAGGACGTGCCCGAGGCGCGCCGCCTGCAACTGGTGGAGGCCGCCGAGGCCGCGACCGCCCTGTTGCCCGATCCGCGCGCACGCCAGGCCGCCGGCCCGGTGACGACTACGGTGACCGAACCCGTCGAGTCCGAATCGCCCTTCGACAGCCTGTTCGACCGCCGCGACGACTGACCGCACCACCGGCGCGCATTGCCCGCGCTCGCAGCCCCGCGCTCACGTACAATCCGCGCCAGCTTCATGGTGACCCGCCGGTGTTCTGCCGTCCGGGTTGAAACGGGAAGCCGGTGACGCGCCCAGGCGCCAGTCCGGCACTGCCCCCGCAACGGTAAGCGTGTTCAAGGCATCGCATCCGCCACTGTGCTCGTGCACGGGAAGGCGCGACGCCCGGGAGTCCTCCCACGCGCGAGTCCGGAGACCGGCCACGAAGTCTTCCTCGATTGCGATGCGGCGGGCATTGCGGCGGCGTTCCGGACGGCCCTGTGCGCGCGTCCGGTCGGCAGCCGTGTCCGTCCTCGCGATCTCCCGACACACCGCGTGCGTGGGCGCACGCGACAAGGAGACTGCAATGCCGTTCCGCACCCTGACCGTGGCGATCGTCGCCGCTCTCGCTTCGCCATTCGCCGCCGCCGCGACCGCGGCCGACGCGCGCGATCTCGACACCGTGCTCGTCACCGCCAACCGCAGCGAAAGCACGCTCGGCGACACCATCGTGCCGGCCCAGGTCATCGACCGCGCCGAAATCGAACGCACCCAGGCACGCGACCTGCCCGAACTGCTGCGCGGCCGCGCCGGCATCCAGATCGGCAACTCCGGCGGCCCCGGCAAGCTGACCTCGGTCTTCATGCGCGGCAGCGAATCCGACCACGTGCTGGTGTTGGTCGACGGTGTGCGCATCGGCTCGGCGACCGCCGGCCTCGCCGCGTTCCAGGACATTCCGGTCGACCAGATCGAGCGCGTCGAGATCGTCCGCGGCCCGCGCTCCAGCCTCTACGGCTCGGAAGCCATCGGCGGCGTCATCCAGATCTTCACTCGCCGCAATACCGGCGCGATCAGCCCGCACGCACGCATCGGCGTGGGCAGCCACAACCTGCGCGAAGCCAGCGCCGGCATCGGTGGCCGCGCCGGCCGCGGCTGGTTCGGCGTCGACGCCGCGTTCCAGCGCACCGACGGCATCGACAGCTGCCGCGGTTCGGGCACGCTGTTCCAGGGCTGCTTCGTCGACGAGCCCGACCGTGACGGCTACCGCAACCGTTCGCTCAACCTGCGCGGTGGCGTGGAACTTGCGGAAGGCCTGACGTTCGAAGCCAACGCCCTGCGCGCGGAAGCGTTCAAAGAGTACGACGGCAGCGAGTTCGGCGGCAACGAGGCCGACAACGTCCAGCAGGTCGCCGGTGGCAAGCTGACCTATGCACCGTCCGACGTCGTCACCCTGACCGCACAGACGGGCCGCAACTACGACGAGTCCACGACCTATTTCCGCGACGTCGATGCCGGCACGCGTGTCGATGTCGGTCAGATCGACACGCGTCGAGATACCGCTTCGGTGCAGGCCGATTTCGGCCTGGCGCCGACCCAGCGCTTCTCGCTGGGCTTCGACTGGATGTCCGACAACGTCGAGAGCGACACCGACTACGCGCTGACCAAGCGCGACAACTTCGCGGTGTTCTCCGATTACACGGCGCGCTTCGGCGCGCACCGCGTGGAGGCCGGCGTGCGTCACGACGACAACGAACAGTTCGGCGGCCACACCACCGGCAGCCTAGGCTGGGGTCTCGACTTCGACCACGGGCTGCGCCTCAACGCCAGCGCCGCGACCAGCTTCAAGGCGCCGACGTTCAACGATCTGTACTTCCCGTTCGGCAGCGGCAATCCGGACCTCGAGCCCGAGCGCGCGAAGACGGCCAATCTCGGCCTGTCGCAGTACGCCGATGCGTGGAACTGGTCGATCAACGTGTTCGAGAGCCGCGTCGACGATCTGATCTTCCTCGACAGCAATTTCGTGCCGCAGAACATCCAGGAAGCGCGCATCCGCGGCGCCGAGCTGACGTTCGCGACCACGCTCGCCGGCTTCGATCTGTCGACCGAACTCAGCCATGTCGATCCGCGCGACCGCAGCGACAACTTCAACAACGGCAACCTGCTCGCCCGTCGCGCGCGCAACAGCGGACGTCTCGACATCGACCGCAGCTTCGGCGACTTCCGTGTCGGCACCACGCTGCGCGCCAGCAGCAGCCGCTACGACAACGCCGGCAATACGGTGCGCGTCGCCGGCCACGGCACGCTGGACCTGCGCGCCGCGTGGGCGTTCAGCCCCGACTGGACGCTGGAAGCCCGCGCAACCAACGTGCTCAACAAGAACTACGAGACCGTGAACTGGTATTACCAGCCGGGTCGCGAGTACGGTGTGGCGCTGCGCTGGTCGCCGGTCACGCGCTGATCCACGCGCGGCGCGGGCCGCGTTCCGCGTCAATCCACACGGCCGTCGCATGACGGCCGTGTGCGTATCCGGCTGCAGGTTTTACGGCGAATTTATGCCGCAACGCCGTTGGGCGCATGGAGACTTTATGCGCGCCGGGCGGACCATGCGCGGCATCGGCGGAACGGTTCCGCCTTGGATGCCACGATGTCCACCCGCTTTTCTTCGCGACGCCCGCAGGCCGTCGCAGGTGCCTTGCTCACGCTGCTGACCGCATCCGCGGCGCAGGCCCATGATGTCAGCGGCACGGCCGCGCTGACCTCCGATTACGTCTGGCGTGGCACCAGTCAGAGCAACGAACGCCCGGCCGTGCAGGCCGGCGCGAAAGTCGCGAATGACAGCGGCCTGTACGCACAGGTCTGGGCGTCGAGCGTCGAGTTCGCGCCGCAGACGCAGGCCTCGAGCGAGTTCGATCTGGTCGCCGGCTGGAGCGGCGCGCTGTCCGCCGCCTGGGCGCTCGACGTCAACCTCACGCACTACCGCTATCCGGACACGACGGTCGATCTCGACTGGACAGAAGCGAACGCGACGCTGACCCTGCACGACCGGTACTGGCTGCAGATCGGGCATTCGAACGACGCGCTCGCCAGCGATGCAGCGGGTAGCTACGCGCAGCTCGGCACGCGCCTGCCGCTGGGCGACACGGTCCGGCTCGAAGCCGCCGCCGGTCATTACCGGCTCGACACCGCGAACGGCGACAACGACTACACGCACTGGCAGCTCGGCGCCGTGTGGGCGTTCGCCGCGCCGTTCGAACTGCGGGTGACTGCGCACGACACCGACGCCGACGCGCAACGCGTGTTCGGCCCCTGGGCCGGCGCACGCGTGGAAGCGGCGTTGCAGGCCGCGTTCTGATCCGACCTCCTTCGTCCGCCTCCGACCGGCCCTTCCCATGATCGAATTCCTCATTCCCCTTGCGCTCGCGATCGCACTCGCGTGGCCGCTCGGACGCTACCTCGCCGCGGTGATGCGCGGCGGCGCGGCGCCCGGCGACCGCGTGTTCGCGTGGATCGAACGTCCGCTGTATCGCGTGCTCGGCGTCGACCCGGCGCGCGGCATGGGCTGGAAGGCCTATGCCCTCGCCTTCCTCGCCAGCAACGCGATCCTGCTCGCGCTCGCGACCGCGCTGTTCATGACCCAGGCGTGGCTGCCGCTCAATCCCAATGGCGCGCCCAACATGCGCTGGGATCTCGCGCTGCACACCGCGATGTCGTTCCTGACCAACACCAACCAGCAGCACTATTCCGGCCAGGCGCAGCTGTCGCATCTGGCGCAGATGGCTGGCATCGTCGGTCTGCAGGTGGTGACGCCGATGATGGGGCTCGCGCTGGTCGCCGCGACCCTGCGTGGCCTGTTCGGCGGGCGCGCGAATCCGCAGGACATGGCACGACGCGAAGACGGTTCGCCGGTGACGCCTGCGAAGCCGTCCGACCGCATCGACATCGGCAACTACTGGGCCGACGTGATCCGTCCCACCGTGCGCGTGATGCTGCCGCTGTGCCTGTTGTGGTCGCTGCTGCTCACCGCGCAGGGCGTGCCGTCGACGCTCGACGGCGGCCCGGAGGCGACACCCGTCGACGCCAGCGCCGGCATGGCATCGCAGAAGATCCCGCTCGGTCCCGTCGCGGCGATGGTCGCGGCCAAGCAGCTCGGCAGCAACGGCGGCGGCTGGTACGGCCCCAACAGCGCGGTGCCGCTGGAGAATCCGACGCCGGTGTCGAACCTGCTGGAAATGCTCGCGATCGTGCTGCTGCCGATGGCCGTGGTGTTCATGGTGAGCGCGTTCACCGGACGCCGTCGATTCACCGCGCTGGTGTTCGGCAGCATGTTGCTGATGTCGCTGTTGTCGGCCGGCGCCGCGACCTGGACGGAAGCGCACGGCCCGGCGAGTGGCGCGTCCGCGCTGATGGAAGGCAAGGAAGTCCGTCTCGGCGTGGACGCATCCGCCGCGTGGGCGGCGCTGACCACGCAGGTCAACAACGGCTCGGTCAACATGATGCATGACTCCGCCGCGCCGCTGACCGGCCTCGTCGCGATGGCCAACATGCTGGTCAACGCGATCTGGGGCGGCATCGGCTGCGGCCTGCAGCAGTTCCTGGTCTATCTGCTGCTCGCGGTGTTCGTCGCGGGGCTGATGACCGGACGCACGCCGGAACTCTTCGGCCGCAAGATCGAAGCGCCCGAAGTGAAACTGCTGGCGGTGCTGGTGCTGCTGCAGCCGGTCGCCCTGCTCGGCATGACCGCGGCGACGCTGGCGATGCCGTCGCTGACCGGCACCTCGAATCCCGGCTTCCACGGCGTGTCGCAGGTGTTCTACGAGTACGCCTCGGCGTTCGCCAACAACGGCTCGGGCTTCGAAGGTCTCGGTGACGCGAGCGCGTGGTGGAACCTGTCGACGACCGCGTTGCTCGCGCTGGGACGCTATCCGGCGCTGGTGATTCCGCTCGCGATCGCCTCGCTGCTCGCCGCCAAGCGCGTCGCCCCCGAGAGCGTCGGCACGCTGCGCATCGAAACGCCGACCTTCGCACTGACCCTCGTCGCGATCGTCGTGATCCTCACCCTTCTCCAGTTCATGCCGGTGCTGGTGCTCGGACCCGTTGCCGAACACCTCGCACTGGCCACCTCCGGATCGATCCGATGAATCCCGCCACCGACACCGCCGCGCCGACGCGCGGCACCAACCCCGGCCTGTTCGACGCGGCCATCCTGTACGCTGCGCTGGTCCACGCGTTCCGCAAACTCTCGCCGCGTCATGCGCTGCGCAATCCGGTGATGGCCGTGGTCTGGCTGGGCACCGTGTTGACTGCGGTGCTGACCGCATCCGGTCACGCGTCGTCGCCCGGCATGGGCTGGACGGTGACGGCGCTGCTCGCGATCACGGTGCTGTTCGCGAACTTCGCCGAGGCACTGGCCGAAGCGCGCGGTCGCGGCCAAGCGGCCTCGCTGCGACGCGCGCGCAAGGATCTCGTCGCACGTCGCGTCCGCGATGCCTCCGGCAGCGACGAAACGCAGGTCGCCGCGACCGATCTCGCGCCCGGCGATCTGGTCGTGATCTCCGAAGGCGGCCTGATTCCGGCCGACGGTGAGATCGTGCGCGGTCTGGCGACGATCAACGAGGCCGCCGTCACCGGCGAATCGGCACCGGTGCTGCGCGAGGCCGGCACCGACCGGTCCGGCGTGATCGGCGGCACGAAAGTGCTGTCGGATGAGATCGTGGTGCGGGTGACCGTCGAGCCGGGCCACAGTTTTCTCGATCGCATGATCGCGCTCGTCGAAGGCGCCAACCGGCAGAAGACGCCGAACGAGATCGCGCTCGGACTGCTGCTCGGCACGATGACGCTGACCTTCCTCGTCGTCGTGCTGACGCTGCCGGCGATCGCCGGCTTCGTCGGCGCGAGGCTCGATCCGCTGTTGCTGGTCGCGCTGCTGGTGTGTCTGATCCCGACCACGATCGGCGGCCTGCTGCCGGCGATCGGCATCGCCGGCATGAACCGGGCGCTGTCGGCGAACGTGCTCGCGAAGTCCGGCAAGGCGGTCGAAGTGGCCGGCGACGTCGACGTGCTGCTGCTCGACAAGACCGGCACCATCACCTACGGCGACCGTCAGGCGACCGCGCTGCATGCGCTCGCGGGCATCGATCCCGATGCGCTGCGCGACGCCGCCCTGCTCGCCTCGCTGGCAGACCCCACGCCCGAGGGCAAGTCGATCGTCGCGCTCGCGCGCCGGCCCGGCGCCTCGCTCGACGCGCCTGCGCAGGCGCACTTCGTGGCCTTCACCGCGCAGACGCGGATGAGCGGCGTCGACATGCCCGGCGGTACCGGCACGCGGCAGATCCGCAAGGGCGCGATGGACGCGATCATCGCCCACGTGCAGGCGCTCGGCGGCGAGGTGCCAGCGGAACTGCGGGGCCGGGTCGAACAGGTGGCCCGCAACGGCGCGACGCCGCTGGTCGTCGCCGATGGTCGTCACGTGCTCGGCGTCGTCGAACTGTCTGACGTGGTGAAGACCGGCATCCGCGACAAGTTCGCGCAGCTGCGGGCGATGGGCGTGCGCACGGTGATGATCACCGGCGACAACCCGCTCACCGCCGCAGCCATCGCGGCCGAGGCCGGTGTCGACGATTACATCGCCGAAGCGCGGCCCGAGGACAAGCTCGCGCGCATCCGCGCCGAACAGGCCGGCGGTCGCCTCGTGGCGATGGTCGGCGACGGCACCAACGATGCGCCGGCGCTCGCCCAGGCCGACGTCGGCCTGGCGATGAACTCCGGCACGCAGGCGGCGAAGGAGGCCGGCAACATGGTCGATCTGGATTCCGATCCGGCCAAGCTGCTGCGCGTGGTCGAAGTGGGCAAGCAGCAGCTGATCACCCGCGGCGCGCTGACCACGTTCTCGCTGGCCAACGACGTGTCGAAGTACTTCGCGATCCTGCCGGCGCTGTTCGCCGCCTCGGTGCCGTCGCTCGCCGCGCTCGATGTCATGCAGCTGTCGAGTCCGCGCAATGCGGTGATCGCGGCGCTGGTGTTCAACGCGCTGGTGATTCCGATGCTGATTCCGCTCGCGCTGCGCGGCGTGCGCGTGCGCGCGTCCGGCGCCACCGCGCTGCTGCGCCGGAACATGCTCGTCTACGGCGTCGGCGGCGTGCTGCTGCCCTTCGTCGCCATCAAGCTCATCGACCTGGCGCTGGCCGCCAGCGTCGGCCCCTGAGGAGTCCGTCATGTCGTCCAGAGAATCCACCGTCCACGCACCCACCGCGTCCGATGCCGGCACGCTGCGCCCTGCGTTGGTGCTCGCGCTGCTCACCCTGTCGTGCGCCGGCCTCGCTTACGCGCTGCTGGCGACCGGCCTCGGCCGGCTGCTGTTTCCGGACCAGGCGCAGGGCAGCCTGATCGAACGCGACGGCCGCATCGTCGGTTCCGCACTGGTCGCCCAGCCCTTCGCCGATGCGCGCTACTTCTTCCCGCGACCGTCGGCGGCGGCCTTCGATCCGATGGCGATGGCCGGCAGCAACCAGGCGCGCAGCAATCCCGAGCTGCTGCAGACCATCGCAACGGCCCGCGCCGAGATCGCGGCACGCGAGGGCATCGACGTCGCAGACGTGCCGGCCGATCTGGCCACACGGTCCGGCAGCGGCATCGATCCGCACATCTCGCCCGACGCGGCGCGCGTGCAGATCGCACGCGTCGCCGCAGCCCGCGGTCTCGATCCCGCGCAGGTGCGGGCGCTGGTCGATACGCACACGCAGGCGCCAACCGTCGGCATGCTCGGCGCGGCACGCGTCGACGTGCTCGCGCTCAATCTCGCACTCGATGCGGCGGATGCCACGCGAGGCGCAGAATAGGCCCATGCCCGCCGATCGCGATGCCCGCGCCGATGCCCTGCTCGCCGACGCCGCGCGTGATGCCGGCCCGGGACGGCTGACCGTTTTCCTCGGCGCGGCGCCCGGCGTCGGCAAGACCTGGACGATGCTGGCGCGTGCCCGCGAACTGCAGGCGCAGGGTCGCGACGTGCTGGTCGGCATCGTCGAAACCCACGGCCGCGCCGAGACCGCGGCGATGCTCGACGGTCTCGAGCTGTTGCCGCGCACGCGTCTGCCGCATACCGCGGCCGATGGCACGCGGCGCATGCTCGACGCCTTCGACGTCGATGCGGTCCTCGCTCGACGGCCTTCGCTGGTGCTGGTCGACGAACTCGCCCATCGCAACGCACCCGGCAGCCGTCATGAGCGGCGCTGGCAGGACGTCATCGATCTGCTCGACGCGGGCATCGATGTGTTCACGACGGTCAACGTGCAGCATCTGGAAAGTCTCAACGACGTGGTCTTCGCGATCACCGGCGTGCGCGTCACCGAGACCGTGCCCGATGCGGTGTTCGACCGCCTGCGTGACATCCGTCTGGTCGATCTGCCGCCGCGCGAACTCATCGAGCGGCTCAACGCCGGCAAGGTCTATCTGCCGGAGCAGGCGGCGCAGGCGCTGCAGGCGTTCTTCTCGCCGTCGAACCTCGCCGCGCTGCGCGAACTCGCGATGCAGGCCGCAGCCGACCGGGTTGATGCGGACCTGCGCGAATCGCAGGCCGCACGCGGCTTGCCGGGCATTCCGCTGCGCCGGCAGGTGCTGGTCGCGATCGACGGGCTCGGCGCGTCGGAGTATCTGGTGCGCGCCGGGCGCCGCATCGCCGAACGTCGCGACGCGCCATGGACCGTGGTCACGGTGCAGAGCGGTGGCCCGCCCGACGAAGCGCGGCAACTGGAACTCGACCGCGCATTCGCCCTCGCCCGCAGTCTCGGTGCGACGACCGAACTGCTGCACGGTCACCAGATCGCCGCCACCCTGCTCGACCACGCCGAGCGCAGCGCCGCGTCGTCGATCGTGGTCGGCCGCACGCGCGAGCGTCCGGTCGCGCGCATGTTCAACCGCACGCTGACGCAACGCCTGCTGCAGCAGGGTGCGCATTACGAACTGGTCATCATCGGTACGCCCGGCGCGCGCGCGCGGGCGCGACGCGCACAGCGGCTGCGTGCCGACGGCGATCTCCTGCGCGAAGGCGCATTCGCGCTGGCAGCCACTGCCGCGGCCAGCGGCATCGGCTGGATCGCGCAGCATCTGCTCGGGCTCGAAGACCTGTCGATGGTGTTCATCGTCGCGGTGGTGCTGGTGGCCGCGCGCACGCGCATGGCCGCCGCCGTGCTCACCGCGGTGCTGTGTTTCGGCAGCTACAACTATTTTTTCATCGAACCGCGCTTCACGTTCGACGTCGCCACTCATCGCGGGCTGGTGACCGTGGTGCTGTTCCTCGCCGCCGCACTGGTCGCCGGGCGTCTGGCCTCGCGATTGCGCCAGCAGGTGCTCGCGCTGCGCGCCGCCAATACGCATGCGACCGGTCTGCAGGCGCTGGGCCGTGACCTGGCCGGCGCCGCCGATCTCGGCCAGGTCGCCGCCGCAGGCCGTCTCGCGCTCACGCGCGTGCTCGGTGTGCCGGCCTGGCTCGACATCGGCCAACCCGGCGGCGACGTGTCGAAACCGGTCGATGTCGACGCCGCGGCGAGCGACTGGGTCCGACGCCACGGCCAGCCCGCGGGCCGCTTCACCGACACCCTGTCCGCATCGCGCTGGTGGCTGCTGCCGGTGCGCGACGGCGAGACGCTGCATGGCGTCGCCGCGCTGCGCCCGTCCGACGACGCCGCGCGACCGGGTATCGAAGAACGCCGTCTGGTCCAGGCCATGCTCGACGACATCGCCCAGGCCGCGTCGCGCGCGCGGCTGGTCGCCGATCTTGAAGCCGCGCGCGTCGGTGGCGAAACCGAACGGCTGCGCTCGGCGCTGCTGTCGTCGGTCTCGCACGACCTGCGCTCGCCACTGGCCTCGATGATCGGCTCGGCCAGCAGTCTGGTCGCCTACGGCGAATCGATGGATGCCGCCGATCGCCACGCCCTGCTCGACACCATCATGCTGGAAGGCGAGCGGCTCGACCGCTACATCCAGAACCTGCTGGACATGACCCGGCTCGGCCACGATGGCCTCACGCTCAATCGCGACTGGATCGGCGTCGACGAACTCGTCGGCGCGGCCACCGGCCGCCTGCGCCGCTACCAGCCCGCGCAGCAGATCGAAATCGACATCGCCCCGGACCTGGCGCCGGCCTGGGTGCATCCGGCGCTCGTCGAGCAGGCACTGTTCAATGTGCTGGAGAACGCCGCGAAGTTCTCGCCGCCCGGCGTGCCGATCCGCGTCGAAGCGCGCGCGATTGCCGCGCCCGAGCCCGGAGATACGCGTGCGTGGCTGCGCATCGACGTCGTCGACGCCGGCCCCGGGATTCCCGAAGACGAACGCAGCCGGATCTTCGACATGTTCTACAGCGTCGAACGCGGCGATCGCGGCCGCACCGGCACCGGCCTGGGCCTGACGATCTGCCAGGGGATGATCGGCGCGCACGGCGGTGCGGTGTCGGCGCTGCGCGGCCCCGGCGGCACGGGTACGCTGATCCGCATCGAGCTGCCGATGCAGCAGCCGACCGGACCCGAGCGCGACGATCCCGATGACTGAGCCGACACCCGCCAGAGCCGCGCGCATCCTCGTCGTCGACGACGAGCCGCAGATCCGCCGCTTCCTCGACATCAGCCTGCGCGCGCAGGGTTGGCAGGTCGCACTGGCCGAGACCGGCACGCAGGCGCTGGAGGTGCTCGCACGCGACGGCGCCGACCTCGTGGTGCTCGACATCGGCCTACCCGACATGGACGGCTACGCGGTGCTGCGCGCGATCCGCGACTGGTCGCAGGTGCCGGTGGTGATGCTGTCGGTGCGCAGCGACGAGAGCGGCAAGGTCGCGGCGCTCGACGCCGGCGCGAACGACTACGTCACCAAGCCCTTCGGCACGCAGGAACTGATGGCTCGCGTGCGCGCCCTGCTGCGGCTGCAGGCGCAGGCACCGGATGCATCGCCGGTGTTCGACGACGGCCATCTGCGCGTCGATCTCGCACGCCGCGAAGCGAGCCTCGACGGCGCCGCGCTCGCACTGTCGCGCAAGGAATTCGCCCTGCTCTCGCTGCTGTTGCGCAACGCCGGCCGCGTACTCACCCAGCCGCAGCTGCTGCGCGAAATCTGGGGACCGACCCATACCGACGACGCGCACTACGTGCGCATCCTGGTCGGCAAGCTGCGCCAGAAACTCGGCGACGATGCCGCGCAGCCCCGCTACATCGCCACCGAGCCCGGCGTGGGTCTGCGTTTCATCGAGGCCGAACGTTCCAAATGAAAAGCCCCGCTCATGCGGGGCTTTGCGGACCGCAAATGGTGGGTGCGATCAGCCAGCCAGCATGGCGCGCAGCAGCGCCGGAATGCCCGAAGAAGCCGCCGCCACATTGTCGAGCACGTCCTCGAACGTGATCACCTCGTCGACCTGCGGGCCTGCTCCGGCGGCCCAGTTGGCGACGATCGCCAGACACGCGTAGTCGAGCCCGAGCTCGCGCGCGAGCCCGGCTTCCGGCATGCCGGTCATGCCGACCAGATCGCAACCATCGCGGCGCATGCGCGCGATCTCCGCGCGCGTCTCCAACCGCGGACCCTGCGTCGCGCCGTAGCAGCCGCCATCGACCAGCGTCACGCCTGCAGACGCCGCTGCATCGAGCACGCGCCTGCGCAGCACCGGCGTGTAGGGATCGCCGAAGTCGACGTGCAGCACGTCGGTCCCTTCTTCCTCGCAATAGGTCGACACACGACCCCAGGTGTAATCGATCAGTTGGTCCGGACACGCCAGCACGCGCGGCCCGAAGCGCTCGGTAATGCCGCCGACGGTATTGAGCGCCAGCACCCGCGTCGCACCCAGCGCCTGCAGCGCCGACAGATTGGCCCGATAGTTCACCCGATGCGGCGGCACCGAATGCCCCTCGCCGTGCCGCGCCAGAAACGCGACGCGCTTGCCGTCGAGGGTGCCCACCCGCACCGGCCCCGACAACGCGCCATAGCGCGTGACCGGCTGATGCGGCTCCACATCCTGCAGGTCGGCCAACTGATAGAGGCCGGTGCCGCCGATGACGGCCAGATCGATGTCGAGGTGCATGGAAGTTCTCGCGATGGGGACGGGAGCGGATCGCTATTGTCCGATGACGCGCCTTGAAACGGCAGCCGGACGCGCTGGTTGGCCGACTAAGCGACACGCATCTGAAGCCACCTGCGCGACGCCGCAACATTCACCCGGAATCCTGCCGATTCGCCCCAAGCGTCACGGCAGGCAACACGGGGAACGGAATCACTCCGCGAGCGCGTAGATCCCTGGCAGATTGCGCCCCTGCTCGTGGAAATCCATGCCGTAGCCGAACACATACCGGTCCGGCACTTCGACGCCGACGTAATCGGCTTCGACACCATCCACGCCACGGTCGTGCACCTTGACCGCGAGCACGGCGACGCGGACGTCGGTGGCGCCCTGGTCTTCGACCCACTGGCGCACGGCCTTGAGGGTGTGGCCTTCGTCGAGGATGTCGTCCACCAACAACACGCGGCGTCCCTGCAGCGGGGTCGCGGGACGATGCAGCCAGGCGAGGCCCGAGCCGGTGGTGTTGCCGCGGTAACGGGTGGCGTGCAGATAGTCGAACTCGAGGTCGACCTCGTTCTCGCCGATCGCGAATGCGAGCTGCGCGGCGAACGGCATGCCGCCATGCATGATCGTGATGTAGACCGGCGGCACGTCGTCGTCGCCGTACTCGTCGGCGATCTCCTCGGCCATCGCTTCGATAGCGTCTTCGAGCGCGTCGCGATCGAACAGCAGGTCGGCGGTGTCGATCACGTCGTCGAGGCGTGGAACGTTCATGCGATGTCTCCGGTGCGGGGGGCGGATGCGTCGCCGGCGAGCGCGCCGTCCCAGCCGAGCGGACCGCGTCCGATCAGGCCGGTCAGCGCCATGGTGTTGAGCGTACGGCCTTCGACCGCTGCCAGCGATTCGGCGACGAGTTCCGGGTGGCAGACGAGGACGACGTCGCAACCGGCATCGAGATGCGCATCGACGCGCGACTTGATGCCGCCTGCGGAGAACGCCGCGGCCATGCCGATGTCGTCGGAAAACACCACGCCACGGAAGCCCATCTGCTCGCGCAGGATCGTGTTGATCCACAGCGGCGAATAGCCGGCCGGCTCGGGCGCGACCTGCGGGTAGACCACGTGCGCGAGCATCACCGCGTCGGCGCCGGCATCGATACCGGCCACGAACGGCACAAGATCGTGCGCGCGGATCGCGTCGAGACTGCGGTCGTCGACCGCGTCGTCGAAATGCGTGTCCTCGCGCACCGAGCCATGACCCGGGAAGTGCTTGAGCGTCGCGGCCATGCCGGCTTCGTGCATGCCTTCGACATAGGCGCGCGTGAGCGCGGCGACGATTCGCGGATCTTCGGAGAACGACCGATCGCCGATCGCGAGATTGCCATGACCGACGTCGACCACCGGCGCGAAGCTCAGGTCGACTCCACTGGCGCGCACTTCCTGCGCCATCAGGCGCGCATGCGCACGCGAGGCTGCCATCGCGGCATCGGGATCGGCGAGGTACTGCGCACCGAAACCGGCCAGTGACGGCAGTTCCGAATAGCCGTCCTGGAAGCGCTGCACGCGGCCGCCTTCCTGGTCCACGCAGACCAGCTGCGGACGCGGCGCGGCGGCACGGATCGCGGCGGACAGCTCGGCGATCTGCGCGCGCGAGGCGAAGTTGCGCTTGAACAGGATCACGCCGGCGCAGGCATCGTGCTGCAGCCAGTCGCGTTCCTGTGCGGTAAGTTCGGTGCCGGCGACGCCGATCACGAGCATTGCGGACTTCTCCATCGAACACGCCCCATGGCGCGGACGGGCATTGTCGCAGATGCGGACGCGCGTGCCGTCAGGCGACGCGGCGTGTTCAGTCGCAGCCCGACGGACCGCAGGCCGGCGCGGACGCAGACGTCAGTGCAGCGCTGCCCAGCGCCTGGCGCACGGCATCGGCCATCGCGTCGGGGAGTTGCGCGCCCTGCACCGCCAACCGCCCGTCGATGACGCAGGTCGGCATTGCGCGGATACGGGCGAAGACCTCAGCCGCGTTCCGCCGCGTCCCAGTGCGAGAACGGCCGCGCGGCGAGCGCGAGATTGAAGTAGCGCCGATGTGCGGTGACCTCGGCGCCGAGCCAGTCGGGATGCGCGAAGATTTCGTCGGCGGCGCCCAGTTCGATCTCGGCGACCACGAGGCCGGCGTTGTCGCCGAGGAACTCGTCGACTTCCCACAGATGCGCGCCATGACGCACGAGGTGCCGGCGCTTCTCGACCAGACCGCCGACGCACAGCTTCAGCAACGCATGCGCGTCGTCGACCGGCAATGGCAGCTCGAACTCCTGCCGCGTGGTGCCGGTCTCGCGCGACTTGATGTTGAGGAACGCGACATCGCCCTCGATCCGCACGCGGACCGACGCGTTCTGCGCGCCGCTGGCGATCGACGCGGCGTCGTTGAGATAGCCCTGCGCCATCGGCACGACCGCGTGCGCGGCCGCGCGCCAGGCGTCGGTCGTGACGAGGAACTTGCGCTCGATCTCGATGCCCATGCGGTACTCAGCGCTTCTCGAACAGGGCGATGGATTCGACGTGCGCGGTCTGCGGGAACATGTCCATGACCCCGGCATCGGCCAGCGTCCAGCCGCGTTCGTTGACCAGATAACCCGCATCACGCGCCAGCGATGCCGGATGGCAGCTGACGTAGACGATGCGCTTGAAGCGCTCCAACGGCAGCTGGCGCAGCACGTCGATCGCGCCCGACCGCGGCGGATCGAGCAGCAGCTTGTCGAACCCCTGGCGCATCCACGACGTGCTGCGCTGGTCCTGGGTGAGATCGGCCGCGTGGAACTGCGCGTTCGCCAGCCCGTTGTGGGCCGCGTTCTCCCTGGCCCGCGCCACCAGCCCGGCCTCGCCTTCCACGCCGACCACCTCGCGCACGCGGCGCGCCAGCGGCAGGGTGAAATTGCCGAGTCCACAGAACAGATCGAGCACGCGGTCGTCCGGCTGCACGTCGAGCAGCTCGAGCGTGCGCGCGATCATCGTGCGGTTGAGCCCGGCATTGACCTGGATGAAATCCAGCGGCCGGAACTTGAGTTCGATGTCCCAGTCTTCGAGCCGGAACGACAACGCCGGTGCCTCGGGCCACAGCGCATGCACACTGTCGTTGCCGCCGGGCTGCAGGAAGATCGCCATGCGGTGCTGCTGGCCGAACGCGAGCAGCGCAGCCGTGTCGGCATCGCTCAAGGGCTGCAGATGGCGGAACACCAGCGCGATGCCGTCGAACTCGGGGCGGGGATCGCCGGCGATGAACTCGATCTGCGGCAAGGTGCTGCGCGCGTCCATGCCGTCGATCAGCTGTGCCAGCGCGGGGATGATCGCGGCGATCGGCGGGATGACCGTGTGGCATTCCTGCAACTCGGCGACGAAGCGCGGATCGCGCTCGCGGAAGCCCACCAGCGTCTTGTCCTTCTTCTCCACCCGCTTGACCGAGAACCGGCCCTTGCGGCGATAGCCCCAGGCGTGGTCGACGAGCGGCGCCATCCAGCGCTTGGGCGTGACGTGGCCGATGCGCTCGAAGTTCTCGCGCAGCACGCGGTCCTTGGCGATGATCTGCTGCTCGGCATCGAGATGCTGCAGCACGCAGCCGCCGCATGTGCCGAAATGCGGACAGCGCGGCGTGATCCGGTGTTCGGATGCGCGCAGCACCTCGAGCGTCACCGCCTCGTCGAAACTGCGCGAGCGCGCGAAGCGCTGGGCGACGACCTGCTCACCCGGCAGCGCGCCGGTGACGAACAGCGCCTTGCCATCCGGCAACCGCGCGACGCCGCGGCCGTCGTGGGTGAGGTTGAGGACATCGACCTCGAAGGGGGTCTGATCGAGACGTTTACGGGCCACGTGGCAAAGGCTGCGGGCAGAAGGGCCGCACATTGTCGCAGAAGCGGCGCGCGGACTGCCCGGCCCGGAATGCAGAAGGCCGCCCGCAGGCGGCCTTTTCACGCATCCTCGAAGCGCCTTACTTCTGCGTCCAGTTCCCACCCTGCTGGTACCACCAGCCGGCGCGCGCGCTCGAGATCCACTGGCGCGCGAACACGTCGCGGATCTGCGATTCCCACTCGGGATGCCCGTTCGCGACCGCGATCTCGCGGTACACCGCCTGGCGATCGCGGTTGTCGTCGGCGACGGCCGAGTTCACCGCGACGCGATCCTTGATCGGCAGCTGCGAGGCATCGCGCACGACGATCGAGCCGTTGCCGCCGAAGCCCAGCGCGCCGGAATCGAAATGCGGACGCAGCGTGCCGTTGAAGCGCTGCTCCATGCGCGTCTGGATCGCTTGGATCGCGGGCGTGCGGATGCTGATGTCGGGCGTCTGCGCCTGCGCGCTGCCGATGCCGATCAGCATCCAGGGATCGAACCGCGTCGAGGTCTGGGCCATGCCGCCGCCCGGCACCGCCGCGGGCGGTGTGTCGGTGGCGGGCGCCTGGTCGCCGATCACGTCCTCGACGAACTCGCGCGCCGCTTCCTTCGCTTCGGCGGCGGGAAAATACACATTGATCGTCACGCAGGCGGTCAACGCCAGTGCGGCCACGGCCGGCAAACCCATCCAACGCGCCATCGACACTCTCCTGTCAGAAATTCGAACGCCGGTCATTCGATCACCGGCGCGACGTCACCGCCTGCGGCGGCTGCCAGGCGCTCGACGAGGGTGGGCCAATCGACGTCGCGATTGAATCCCACGACATCGAGCCGCGGCAGGCCGGCGCCTTCGACGATAGTAAAGGCGTTGCCCTCTGAACGCAGGCCACCCATCCGGCAGACCGCATTGCGCAGGCGGCACGAGATGCCGATGCCGCGATAGCCGAAGTCGTCGAACAGCGCGATCGCCCGGCCCTGCAACGTGGTCACGAACGAGGCGTCGCCAACGCTGGAGATGTCCTGCACCGCGCGCTGGCTGATGCGCTGGCGCACGCCGCGCGCGGCCTCAGTGTGCAGTTCGGCATCGAAAGCGGTCGCGTTCCAGTCCACCAGACGCAGGCCGTCGATCCGCCCGTGGAGTCTGCCCTCGATGCTGCCGAAGCCGAACACGCCGGTCAGCGCGTGCAGATCGAGCGCCGACAACGCGAGATCGCCGGTGACCGTCGGCAGCACGCCGAACGGCCGCTCGATCGCCAGTGACGACACGTCGATACGACCGTCGAACAGCTCCATCGACAGGCCGCCATCGAAATCGATGCGGTTGTCGGCATAGCGCACCGTCGGAATGCGACCGGCGAGCGTGCCTTCGAATGCCGGCCAGTCGAGCGATTTCGCGAGCACGCCGATGTCGAGCGCATCGAGGCGCAATTCGGTCTGCATCCGCAGCCCGGCCTCGTCCGCGGGTGGCTGCAGCTGCAGCGATTCGAAGCCGATCTCGCCACCGAGGAACGAGAACGCGACCGGCTCGCGCAGGCGCAACAAGCCGGCGCCGCTTTCCAGACTCCACGCCGCCGCATCGAAGGGCATGCCGTACAGCGCACCCCCGCGCCAGGCGAATGCGCTGCGCACGGGGTCCGACGCCGAATAGCGCACCGCGCCGTCCAGCCGGTCGAGCCGGAAGCGGCCGCCGGCGTCGCCGATGTCGAGACGGCGCAATGCGACATCGGCCTTGCGCAGCGTCGTGCCCTCGAGTTCGAGCCCGGCACGGAAGCCGCCCGACAGCGACAGACCCGGCACGCCGGCCGGGCCCAGCCAACCGGACAGATAGCGGGCCGGCAGCGCGGTGGCGTCGTCGCTGGCCAGCGTGAGCGCGAGTGCACCGATGCCGAAGTCGGGCGTCAGGCGCGCGTGGCCGTCGACGCGCAAGGCGTCGCCGTCGCGCCACTGCAAACGCGGCAGCGCCCAGTCGCCTTCGCCGACGCGGGTCATGTCGACGCCGATGCCGACCGGCGTTTCCGGCAACGACACATAGGCGTTGCCGAAAAGCAGCTCGCCGCCGCGCAGGCCCCCATCGACGCGCGCCTGCAAGGCGTCGTCCGGCAACGTCAGGCGTATCTCGAGATCGCCATCGACATCGCCGGCGGCGATGCTGCCGTCGTCGGTCTCCAGTGCCAGCCCGGCGATCGCGAGATCGGCGTCCACGCGCATCGGTCGATCGGCCGGTGCCGTGATCCGGACGTCGCCATCCAGCGTGCCCCCGGTCAACCGCGCCGACGCCCAGCCCGCGCGGATCAGCGCTTCGACCCAGGAGGCGGGTACGCGTCGCAGATCGATCCGGGTGGCGTCGGGCGCGGCCGCGTTACGCGACAGGCCGACACGCGCGTTGCCGCCCGTCAGCGTGGCCGTCGTGGTAGCCCCGTCCAGCACCAGAGACAGCTGCAAGGGCGCGCCCTGCCCGGCGCGCAGCGGGCCTTCGCAGCGCCAGCGCGTGTCGTCGCCCACGGTCTCGCGGCGCAACGGGCAGCGCCAGTCGAGCGCCTCGAAACGCCAGCCCAGTGCGCCGGCGTCGATATCGCCGGCCCGCAGACGCAGCTGTCCCTCCGGCGCCTCGGCCGGCCAGTCCAGCGTCAGGCGGACATCGCGCAGTGTCGCGCCGGCCGCCTCGACCTTCGAAATCCGGGCCTGGATCGACTGCGCCTGCACCGCGATCGGCACACAGGCGAGAAACAGGGGTAGGATCGACAGGACGGGACGCGGCATCGCCGCAGGATACCCGCGACATCGAGGACGCGATGAATCGATTGCTGCTGGTCGAGGACGACCCCACAAGCCGCAGTTTCCTGCAAGCCGCGAGTGCTGCACTGCCTGCCGAGGTCGACATTGCCGACTCGGTGGAAGCGGCTTACGCACTGGCCACTGTGAACGCATACGACGCCTGGCTGATCGACGCCAACCTGCCCGATGGCACCGGCAGCGCCCTGCTCGCCCGCCTGCGTGCGGACGGCCGGACGACGCCGGCGATCGCCCACACCGCCGCGCGCGAACGCCGCGAACTCGACGCCTTGCGCGCCCAAGGGTTCGCGATCGCGGTCAGCAAGCCGGTGGCCGCCGACGCGTGGCTGGGCGCGATCCGTCGGGTCCTGGTCCGGCGCGGAGGCGCGCGGCCTGCCCCGCCCCTGATGCCGTTGCCCGACGCGCGGCGCAGTGGCGAGGCGCCGCTGTGGAATGGAGAGACCGCACTGGCCGCGGTGGGCGGCGACAGCCGCAACGTGCGCGGCCTGCGCGAACTGTTCGTCGGTGAACTCGACGGCACCCGCGCACGGATCGCAGCGGCGGCCACGGCGGGCGACGCGCATGCGATCCGCAACGACCTGCATCGCCTGCGCGCGGGCTGCGGCTTCGTCGGCGCCGAGCGCCTCGGACTGGCGGCGCGGACGCTGCACGTCGATCCGACCTCGACGAGCGCGCTGCAGAGTTTCCTCGACGCACTCGACGCCACCCGCACGAGCGCGAACGCGCTGGCGAACGCCTGAAGTCAGCGCCGCGACAGGTTCGCGGCCAGTTCCCAAGATTTCAGACCACGCGCGCCGAGGTGATGCGACAGCACCGCCCGCAACGCGCGCCGCAGACTGGCCATGTCGGCCGCTTCCGGGGCGATGTCGGCTGCCAGCGCCAGCAAGGCATGTCCGGTGGCCGCGGCACTGCGATCCGCCGCCCCGCCGTCGCGCTGCAGACGACGCGGACCATGTTCGGGATCGAGTCGATACCGCGCCGCCGGTTCGATCTCGTGGCCGTCGCCGTCGGTATCGAAGGCGAAACCCAGACCGATCGCGTCGAGCAGATCGCGCTCGAACCGGCGCAGCGTCCACGCCAGTCCGTCGAGCGCCAGCCGCTGTCGCACATCCGCGAATGCTTCGTAGAGTTCGGGCGCGGGATCCTGTCGCGGTGCGAGCCGCAGCACCAGTTCGTTGATGTAGAAGCCGGCGAGCATGGCATCGCCGGTGAGCCGGGGCGCGGCATCGAGCGATTCCGCCGACCGCAGCTGGGCGAGTTCCCCGCGCAGCACCGCGGTCAAACGGATGTGCTGCAGCGGCTGCAGCGCGGCGCGGAGCACATGCTTCTTCGGTCCCTGTACGCCACGTGCGACCAGGCCCAGACGGCCGTGATCCAGGGTCAGCACTTCGACCAGCAGACTGGTTTCGCGCCAGGGCCGCGCATGCAGCACGAACGCGGGCTGGTCCTCGATGTGCACGGTCGGCCCGCGGCGTCAGCCGGCACCGATCCGGGCCAGGAACGCCTCGCCGGTCAACTGCTCGTCCGAGCCTGTCAGCGCATACCAGTGGGGTTTGGCGTCGATGAAGATTTCGGCTTCGAACCGCGCACCGGGAATCGCATCGAACAGACCGGCGGCCACGAAGTGCTGGCCGTCGCCGGTGCTCAGAAAGAACAGGCTGCTGCCGCAGGCGCTGCAGAACGCGCGCTCGGCCCAGTCCGACGATGCGAACCGGCGCACCAGCGCTTCGCCGGTTTCGATGCGCACATCGTCGCCGGCCTGCAGCACCATCGCGGGACCGCCGTGCCAGCGACGGCACGCGCCGCAGTGGCAGGCGTGCACGGCGTGCGTCGTCGCCGGCACGCTGAGCGTGACGCCGCCGCACAGGCAGTGCCCGTGCAGACGGTCGGCGCTGTCGATGGATCCGCTCATGCGCGCGCCTCTCCTACTCGCCGTAGCCGAGTGCCTTGAGGGCGGCCTCGTCGTCGGACCAGCCCTCACGCACGCGCACCCAGGTTTCCAGGAACACCTTGGCGTCGAACAGACGCTCCATGCCCATGCGCGCCTTGGTGCTCATGTCCTTGAGCCGGCTGCCGGCCTTGCCGATGACGATGGCCTTCTGGCCCTCGCGCTCCACCCAGATCACTGCGCCGATGCGCAGCATCCGGCCATCGAGCGCGAAGCTTTCGATCTCGACCGTGGTCGCGTACGGCAGCTCGTTGCCGAGCTGGCGCATCAGCTGCTCGCGCACCAGTTCACCGGCCAGAAAGCGCTGGCTCTTGTCGGTGATCTCGTCCTCGCCGAACAGCGCGTCCTGCGCCGGCACCAGCGGCAGCACGGTCGACTTCAGCTGTTCGAGACCCTTGCGCTTGAGCGCCGACAGCGGCACGACGCCGGCGAAGTCACGGCCTTCGGTCACCTTCTGCAGATACGGCAGCAGCAGGGTCTTGTCCTTGATCTTGTCGACCTGGTTGACGACCAGCACCACCGGCACGCCGGCCTCGTGCAGCGTGTCGAACGCCAGGCTGTCCTCGTCGTCCCAGCGGCCGGCAACGACGACCAGCAGGGCCACGTCGACGCCTTCCAGCGCGCCGCGCGCCGCGCGATTCATAATCCGGTTCATCGCGCGCTTCTGCTCGTGATGGATGCCGGGAGTGTCGACCAGCAGCAGCTGGCCTTCCGGGAACGTCGCGATGCCGAGCAGGCGGTGACGCGTGGTCTGCGGACGGTTGGAGACGATGCTCACCTTGGCGCCGACGAGGGCGTTGACCAAGGTGGACTTGCCGACATTGGGTCGGCCGATGACGGCGACGTAGCCGGCATGGTGGGGCGTGGTGTGGGGTTCGGTCATGTCCGCATTCTACGGAAATGCCGGTGGCGCGACGCAGGCAGCGTTCTGAAGGGCGTTGCGCGCGGCTCAGCCCGGCGCTTCGAGCAGGCCCATGACCGCTTCGGCGGCCTGCTGTTCGGCCGCACGGCGCGAACTGCCCTGCCCCTCGGCGGCCAGACCGGCATCGTTGAGCGCGCAGCGCACGAGGAAGGTCTTGGCATGCTCCTCGCCACTTTCCGACAGCAGCTCGTACACCGGAAGTGCCTTCTGCCGCCCCTGCAGCCATTCCTGCAGACGTGTCTTGGCGTCCTTGGAAACGCGGCCGCTGGCCAGCGCGACCATGGTCTTCTCGAACAGCGGCAACACCACCTCGCGGCAGGTGTCGAGACCCGCGTCGAGATAGACCGCCGCGATCACCGCTTCGAGCGCGTCGGACAGGATCGAGTCGCGCCGGTGACCGCCGGACTTGAGCTCACCCGGGCCCAGCACCAGCCGCGCGCCGAGATCGAGTTCGCGCGCGACCGCGGCCAGCGAGGACTCGCGCACCAGTTCCGCGCGGGCACGGGTCAACGTGCCTTCGTCGGCATTCGGCCAGCGGGCGTAGAGCGACTCGGCGACCAGCGCGCCGAGCACGGCGTCGCCGAGGAACTCCAGACGTTCGTTGTGCGGGGCGCCGGCACTGCGATGCGTCAGCGCCTGGATCAGCAGCTCGGGATCACGGAAGACGTGCCCGGCGAACCGACCCTGCTGACGGTCAAATTCCGTCGCCACCGCGGGTCAGCGTCTGGGTCGCGTGGAACTTGCCCACGACGTCGAGGTTGAACACCAGCGGACGACGCACTTCGTACTGCACGTCCATCTGCCAGCCGTTGTCGGCGCGGCGGATCTTCACGTTCTCGGGCTTCACGTTCTCCGAGTAGCTGATGTACAGCCGGCGGAAGAACAGGTCCTGGATACGGGCCGGGTCGGAGGCGGCGGTGCCCGGCTCGCTGGCCAGGCCCTTGAGCGCGGCCTTGACGCTGTAGTACTCCGAATACATCGGAAACAGCTTCATGCCGACATAGGCGAAGAAGCCGACAACTGCCAGGACGATGATGAATCCCAGCAGGGTGATGCCGCGTTGCGTGCGTTTCATGGACGTCCCCTCGAGCCGATGCCGTTGGTCACTTGATGCCCTGACCGATCCTTCCCCAGTCGACCCAGCCCGGCGCGGCGGTGTCGACGTTCATCCAGATCAGGAACGCCTTGCCGCGCAGTTGGGTCTCGGGAAGCGTACCCCAGAAGCGCCCGTCATCGCTGCGGTCGCGGTTGTCGCCCATGACGAAATAATGGCCCTGCGGCACGTGGAACGTGCCCTCGCCCAAATGGAAGGGCGCGGCCTGGTCGATGTGCAGGATCTGGTGGCTGCGGCCGGGCATCTGCTCGGTCATGAGCGAGGCGCCGGTCATCTCCGCGCCGCGGCCCACGCCCTCGTAGGTACCGACGCGCTGGTACTCGAACGGCGTGCCGTTGACGAACACCTGGTTGTCGCGGAACTCGACCGTGTCGCCCGGCAGACCGACGACGCGCTTGATCCAGTCCTGGTCGGGATGCTGCGGCGGGCGGAACACCACCACGTCACCACGCACCGGTTCACCGATGTCGATGATCTTCTGGTTGGTGATCGGCAGACGGATGCCATAGGCGAACTTGTTGACCAGGATGAAATCGCCGATCAGCAGGGTCGGCATCATCGAGCTGGACGGAATGCGGAACGGCTCGGAGACGAAGCTGCGCAGAATCAGCACGACGAACAGCACCGGGAAGAATGCCTTCGCGTAATCGACGACGATCGGTTCCTTCTCCTCGAGCAGTCCGGCGCGGCGCGCGCGCGCCTTGGCCAGCACCAGCTTGTCGAGCAGCCAGATGATGCCGGTGAGCAGCGTCAGCACGACCAGAGCGGTCTCAAACCATTTCATGCAGCATCCTCGGACACGGGATCGGACGGCCGCGCTGGGCCGCCGCTATGAAAACACGAATCAGGACTCGCGCGACGTGCTCAGCACCGCCAGGAAGGCTTCCTGCGGGATCTCCACGCGGCCGACCTGCTTCATGCGCTTCTTGCCTTCCTTCTGCTTTTCCAGAAGCTTCTTCTTGCGCGAGATGTCGCCGCCGTAGCACTTGGCCAGCACGTTCTTGCGCAGCGCCTTGACCGTCGTGCGGGCGATGACCTGGGCGCCGATCGCGGCCTGGATGGCCACGTCGAACTGCTGGCGCGGAATCAGATCCTTCATCTTCTCGGTCAGCTCGCGGCCGCGGCGATCGGCATGGCTGCGATGCACGATCAGCGACAGCGCGTCGACCTTGTCGCCGTTGATCAGCGTGTCCACGCGCACGAACGGGCCGGCGTCGAAACGCACGAAGTGATAATCCAGCGAGGCGTAGCCGCGGCTGGCGGATTTCAGCTTGTCGAAGAAGTCGAGCACCACCTCGGCCATCGGCAGTTCGTAGCTGATCTGCACCTGGCTGGCGAGGTACTGGATGCCGATCTGCATGCCGCGCTTGTCTTCGCAGAGCTTGATGATCGCGCCGATGTAGGCCTCGGGCGTGAGGATGTTGGCGCGGATGATGGGCTCGCGCACTTCCTGGATCAGGTTCGCCTGCGGCAACTTGGCCGGGTTGTCCAGCGGCATGACCTCGCCGTCGGTCTTGAGCACCTCGTAGATCACCGTCGGCGCGGTGCTGATCAGGTCTAGATCGTACTCGCGCTCCAGACGCTCCTGCACGATTTCCATGTGCAGCATGCCGAGAAATCCGCAGCGGAAACCGAAGCCCATGGCTTCCGAACTTTCGGGTTCGAAGCGCAGCGCGGCATCGTTGAGGCGCAACTTGTCCAGCGCTTCGCGCAGATCCGGGAAATCCTCGGCATTGACCGGAAACAGGCCCGCGAACACGCGCGGCTGCATTTCCTGGAAACCGGCCAGCGGCGTCTCGGCGGGCTTCGCGGCCAGGGTCAGCGTGTCGCCGACCGGCGCGCCATGGACGTCCTTGATCGACGCGGTGATCCAGCCCACCTCGCCCGCGCGCAGTGCCGGCAGTTCCTTGCGCTTGGGCGTGAACACGCCGACCTTGTCGACGTCGTGCGTGCGTCCGGTCGACATCACCAGGATCTTGCTCTTGGGCGTGATCTCGCCCTGCATCACGCGCACCAGCGACACCACGCCCAGGTAGTTATCGAACCAGGAGTCGATGATCAGCGCCTGCAGGCGATCGGTATCGCGCGGCTTCGGCGGCGGGATGCGATGCACGATCGCCTCGAGCACCTCCTCCACGTTGAGGCCGGTCTTGGCGCTCACCGCGACCGCGTCTTCGGCGTCGATGCCGATCACCGCTTCGATCTCGGCCTTGGCCTTTTCGATGTCGGCCGTCGGCAGATCGATCTTGTTGAGCACCGGAATCACTTCCAGACCCTGCTCGATCGCCGTGTAGCAGTTGGCGACCGACTGCGCTTCCACGCCTTGTGCCGCGTCGACGACCAGCAGCGCGCCTTCGCACGCGGCCAGCGAGCGGCTGACCTCGTAGGAGAAGTCGACGTGCCCGGGCGTGTCGATGAAGTTCAGATGATAGGTCTGCCCGTCGCGCGCCTTGTACGGCAGCGACACCGACTGCGCCTTGATCGTGATGCCGCGCTCGCGCTCGATCGGATTCGAGTCGAGCACCTGGGCTTCCATCTCGCGCGCCTGGAGGCCGCCACAGATCTGGATGATGCGATCGGCGAGCGTCGACTTGCCGTGGTCGACGTGGGCGATGATGGAGAAGTTGCGGATGTTCCGCATCGGATCGTGGGTCATTGGGCGGCGGCCGGGCCGTCGTCGAAAAGGTAACGGGCGATTATCGCACAGCGCCCGCGTCGCACGCGGCCGGCGGTTCGGGCCGAGTGCGCCGTTCACCACGCCGACCCACCCGCATACGAAGACGGCCCGCGGAATGCGCGGGCCGTGGATGTCGCATCGTTGAAGCGATTGATCAGCGTTCGGCGGTCTCCGACACGGTGATCGCGCGGTACTGGGTCGCGCCGCCGCGTCCGCGGACCAGCAGCATCACCGTATCGCCCGGCTTGACGCTTTGCAGCGCCCGGTCGAGCGCGGCCGCGCTGCCCACCGGCGTGCGACCGACGCGCAGGATCACGTCGCCCTGGGTGATGCCGGCGTTCGCCGCCGGGCCGCGGCCGGCGCTGGCAACGAGGACGCCTTCATCACCGGCGAGCCCGAACTGGCGCCGCTGGGCGGCGTCGAGGTCACGGCCGGTGATGCCCAGCGGGTTGCCGCTCGCCGCCGATGCAGGCGCCGGTTCGCCCCGCGACGACGTGCTCACCGTCGCCGAATCGAGCGCGGTCAGGGTGACGTCGAAGTCGCGCGTGCGGCCCTCGCGCAGGATGCGCATGCGCACCTTGGTGCCCGGCGTCTTGCCACCGACCAGCGGCGGCAGTTCGCTCGACGCGACGATCTCGGTGCCGTCGACGGCGCGGATCACGTCGCCCGGCTCGATGCCCGCACGCTGCGCCGGACTGCCCGGCAGCACCTCCTGCACCAGCGCACCCTTGGTGTCGGGCAGCTTGAAACCGGCCGCGGCTTCCGAGGTCACATTGGACACCTGCACGCCGAGCGAACCGCGCTGCACGCTGCCGGTCTTCTTGATCTGTTCGGCCACGTTCGCCGCGAGATCGATCGGAATCGCGAAACTCACGCCCATGTAGCCGCCGGAGTTGCTGAAGATCTGCGAGTTGATGCCGATCACCTCGCCCGACACGTTGAGCAGCGGACCGCCCGAATTGCCCTGGTTGATCGGCACGTCGGTCTGGATGAAGGGCACGTAGCGCTGGTCGGCGTACTGGTTGGAACGCGCCACGGCGCTGACGATGCCGGCGGTCACCGACTGCTCGAATCCGAACGGCGAGCCGATCGCGACCGCCCACTGGCCCGGCTTCACGCTCGCGCCGTTGCCGAAGCGCAGCGTCGGCAGGCCGGTCGCGTCGATCTTGAGCACCGCGACGTCCGATTCGGCATCGCTGCCGACGACCTTGGCGGTGAACTCGCGGCGGTCCGACAACCGCACCTTGACCTCTTCCGCGCCGTCGACGACGTGGTGGTTGGTCAGCAGATAGCCATCGGCCGAAATGATGAAACCGGTGCCCATCGAGGTGCCGCGCGGTGCGGCGCCGCCACGCCCGGGACCACCCGGACCGCCCGGCATTTCGAAACCCGGGCCGAAGAAGCGGCGGAAGATCTCGGGAATCTGCGCATCGTCGGGCATCTGCTGGCCGCGCGTCTGTCGCGCGCCGATCGTCGATTCGATGCTGACCACGGCCGGCGCCACGCGCTCGACCAGACGGGTGAAGTCGGGAAGACCCGAGACAAGCGGCGCTTCGGGGGTCGACGACACGCTGGCCGCGGCATCGGCCGGCGTCTGCGCACCGGATTGCGCGGTGGCGTTGGGCAGCAGGAAGGCGGTGGTGCCGGCCGAAAGTACGGCGACGAGCGACACCGCGAGCAGGGATTTCTTCATCGAGGACATGACGGACTCTGAGGGGGATGTGCGATGCGACACGATGCAGCGGCCATCACGTGGCCGCGCATCGCATCAGAAGGCGGGCCGGAACGACTCAGGGCACCGCGCGCAGTTGCGGCCGCGCGGCATCGGCGGGATCGACCGGGAAGCTCGGCAGCACATTGCTGCCCGACGCCCGCGGCGCATCCCAGGACGGTGCGGCGAAGGCGTCGCCATAACGCACCGAGAAGCTGCTGTTGGCCGACAGCGACGACGCTTTCGGCCACGGACGCGACACAGCGGGCGCCTCCGGCAGGCCGGTCACGATCGCCGAAGTGGACGCCAGCGCACGCGCCGGGGCCGCGGACGCATCGTTTGCTACCGCAGACCGCGACGGCGCGGCGGACGCGACCATGCGTGACTCCGACACCTGACGCGCCTGCGCGTTGCGCAACGCGGCGCGCTGCGACTGGCCGCGCGAGGCGCGATCGCCGTTGCCACGACGCGGCACTTCGGCCACGGCCAGTGCGGCGGCGCCGGCCACCGCGGCGGTGGCTTCAAGCGGCGATGCCGCTACGAGTGCCGACGCATCGGCGGTCGCATCGTGGGCACCGGGCGTAACCGGCGCGCTGGGCGCGGCGTCGGCGACCATCGGCAGCACGTCGTCCGCATCGTCGAAGGACGCACCCGGACGGCCGACGAACAACGCGACCAGCGCGACCGATGCCGCCAGCGCGGCACCACCGCCCCAGCGCAGAAAACGCGGGCGCTTCGCCGACGTGACCGGCGCGATCACCACGTCGCCAGCCGCGATCCCACGTGCGATGCGGTCGGCGAAATCGGGCGGCAGCAGCGAGACCTGACGGCCGCGCAGCACGTCGCCGCAGACCTGCCAGCGCTCGAAGCAGCCGGACAGCTCCGCGTCGTGTTCGAGCCGGCGGCGCAGGAAGCGCGCCTGGTCCTGCGACAGCTCGCCATCGAGCATCGTCGACAGCTGCTGGCGGTGGAACCGCTCGAGCTTGTCGGGATCGGGGCCGATCTGCAGGGTATCGATGTCGTCGGCAGTGTTCATCGGGTCACGCGCTCCACTTGTGTTTCGTTGTCCATCAAAGGTCGCAGTTCGCGATCGATCGCTTCTCGCGCCCGGAATATCCGGGAGCGGACGGTGCCGATCGGGCAGCCCATGCGTTCGGCGATCTCGTCGTAGCTCAGACCGTCGACCTCACGCAGGTTGATCGCGACCCGGAGTTCCTCGGGCAACGCTTCGACCGCGCGCATCACCGTTTGTTCCAGCTGCTGGCGCATCAGTTCACGCTCCGGCGTATCGCTGTCGCGCAAACGGATGCCGCTGTCGAAATGCTCGGCGTCCTCGATGTCGATGTCGTCCGTCGGCGGCCGGCGGTTGTGCGCCACCAGATGGTTCTTCGCGGTGTTGACCGCGATCCGGTGCAGCCAGGTATAGAACTGCGCATCGCCGCGGAAATTCCCCAACGCGCGGTAGGCGCGGATGAAGGTTTCCTGGGCGACGTCCTGTACCTCGCTCCAGTCGGACACGTAACGGCCGATCAACGCCGCGATCCGGTGCTGGTACTTGCGTACCAGCAGATCGAACGCCGCGGTGTCGCCCGCCTGCACCCGCTTGACCAGTTCCTCGTCCAGTTGAATCCGCTCCTGGCTGTCGTGCTCTTCGACCATCGGGCCGGATCTCCTTGGGGACACCCGGCCTGGCTCGGGTAGTTAGGACAGGTCACTGCGCGAAAAGTTCCGTCACAGGCGGTGTGGCATCGTCGCCGCGTCACCGTGCTGCATGTTCTTGGGGCGGCGCCTGCGCCCTGCAAGTCGTGGAGGCGCCTCCGTTCGACACCGCGCCCGGCGATCGATTCAAACGCCGCTTTCAAGCGCCGATTTGACGGCGTGGAAGCAACCTCGGGATCATAGGCGGATCCCCCATACCTTCAAGAATGGTGCCGTATGTTCGCAGGCCTCGACGGGCTTCGCTTCAGTCATTGGCAAGCCGAGCCGCGCGAAGACGGTGTGCTCGTGCTGTCCTTCGACCGCGCCAACGAATCGGTCAATACGTTCGCCCAGGACGTGCTGATCGAACTCGATGCCCTGCTCGAACGCCTCGCGCTCGATCCGCCCAAAGCGCTGATCATCCGTTCGGCCAAAGCCAAGGGTTTCATCGCCGGCGCCGACATCCGCGAGTTCCAGGCCTTCGACGCCAAAGGCACGATCGGCGATTCGATCCGCCGCGGCCAGATGGCGTTCCAGCGACTGGCCGAGCTGCCCTGCCCCACGGTCGCCGCGATCCACGGCTTCTGCATGGGCGGCGGCACTGAAATCTCGCTGGCCTGCGATTACCGCGTCGCCAGTGACGATCCGTCGACGAAGATCGGCCTGCCCGAGGTCAAGCTCGGCATCTATCCGGGCTGGGGTGGCAGCGTGCGTCTGCCGCGACTGGTCGGTGCGCCGGCCGCGTTCGACATGATGCTCACCGGTCGCGCGTTGTCGGCGAAGGCCGCGCGCAGCATCGGCCTGGTGGACAAGGTGGTCGAGCCGGCGCTGCTCGTCGATGCGGCGATCGCGCTCGCGCGCAAGGGCACGACGCGTCCGTTCAAGCAGCGCTTCATGGGCTGGGCCACGAACATCTGGCCGGTGCGTCAGGCGCTGGCTCCGGTGCTGGTCAAGCAGGTCGCGCGCAAGGCGAAGAAGCAGCACTATCCCGCGCCCTACGCGATGATCGAAACCTGGCGCCGCGCGTCGGGCGATACGCGCAGTCTGCTGGCGGCAGAGCGCAAGTCGGTGGTCAAGCTCGCCGGCACGCCGACCGCCCGCAATCTCACCCGCGTGTTCTTCCTGATGGAGCGTCTCAAGGGCCTCGGTGGCAAGGCCGCCAGTGGCCAGGCACCGATCCGGCGCGTGCACGTGGTCGGCGCCGGCGTCATGGGCGGCGACATCGCGGCGTGGTCGGCCTACAAGGGCTTCGATGTCACGCTGCAGGACCGCGAGCAGCAGTTCATCGAGAAGGCGCAGGCCCGCGCCGCGACGCTGTTCGAGAAGAAGGTCAAGGATCCCGCCAAGCGCCCCGAAGTCGCCGCGCGCCTGCGCTCCGATCTCACCGGTGCCGGTATCGCCGATGCCGATCTGGTGATCGAAGCGATCGTCGAAAACGCCGAGGCCAAGCGCAGCCTGTATGCCGATGTGGAACCGCGTCTGCCGGCCGACGCGCTGCTGACGACGAACACCTCGTCGATTCCGCTCGACGAACTGCGCACCGGCGTGCAGCGTCCGGGCCAGTTCGCCGGCCTGCACTATTTCAATCCGGTCGCGTCGATGCCGCTGGTCGAGATCGTCCACCACGACGGTGTCGACGAGGTCACCGCGCAGCGTCTGGCCGCGTTCTGCAAGGCCATCGACAAGCTGCCCGTTCCGGTCGCCGGTACGCCGGGGTTCCTGGTCAACCGCCTGCTGTTCCCGTACATGCTCGAAGCCGCGAGCGCCTACGCCGAGGGCATTCCGGGCAAGGCGATCGACAAGGCTGCGGTCGACTTCGGCATGCCGATGGGACCGATCGAGCTGATCGACACCGTAGGTCTGGATGTCGCCTCCGGCGTCGGCCAGGAACTCGCACCGTTTCTCGGCCTGCGTATTCCCGCCTCTCTGGCCACGCCGCCAGAACCGGGCCAGCGCGGCAAGAAGGACGGCCAGGGGCTCTACACCTGGGTCGAGGGCAAGGCGCAGAAGCCCGAATTGCCGAAGGACTACAAGGCGCCCGAGGATCTGCAGGACCGCCTGATCCTGCCGCTGCTCAACGAAGCCGTGGCCGCGCTGCACGACGGCGTGGTCGCCGATGCGGATCTGCTCGATGCAGGCGTGATCTTCGGCACCGGTTTCGCGCCGTTCCGCGGTGGCCCGATCCAGTACATCCGCGAGACCGGCGCCGATGTCATCGTCGAACGCCTGCGCACCCTGCAGGCGCGCCATGGCGACCGCTTCGCACCGCGTCCGGGCTGGGACAATCCGGCGTTGCAGCCGGTGCCACGCACGGCCTGATGCATCCGCAGGCGCGATACACGTCGCGCCTGCGTTCGGGTAGATCGTTTGCAGCGGTGCGCTGGTGTGATCACGTTGCGGCGATAAGCAACGCCTGAAGACTCCTGTTTGCCGCGCGCCCGGTTTCGTAGCACTCGTGCGTTTCCGCCAAGAACCGCCGCGGAGAAAGACTCAACCCGAATACCGCGTCGCCAACGCCGCGGCGCGCGATTCCAGCGCGGCGATCAGCGCGTTGCGTTCGGACGCGGTCAGGTCGAGCATTTCGAACGCGTCGCCGAAGAACAGCCCGTCGAACGCGAGCGTGACCAGCAGCGCTTCGACGAAATCCGGACCCAGTTCGCGCAGGCGTGCCGCATGTCTGGCCGCGTACTCGCGCGGCGAATCCATCAGGTCGGGCGTGTTGACCGCTGCCGCGATGAAGGACTGCGTCGCCTTCGGGCCGTGCAGCCGCTTGGCCTCCAGCCCCTGTCGCTGGGCGTGCACGAAGGCCTGCAGGTAACCGCCCGGATTGGCCGGGAACATCGTCTCTGCCATCTCCAGATCGCGATGGTGCTGGTCCATGTGGTGCTCGACCACGCCCTTGAGCAGCAGGTCCTTGCTCGCGAAGTGGTAGAGCAGGCCGCCCTTGCTGACGCCCGCCTCCGCGGCAACCGCGTCGAGGGTCAGGTGCGCGGCGCCGACGCGATCGGACACGGCGAGCGCCGCATCGAGGATGCGGGCGCGGGCGTCGCTACGGGGCTTGCGGGTGGTCATGGGCACGCGTCTTGACGAAGGAACCGGGATTCTAGACTATACCGTCCAGTCGGTTTAGTTCGCCTGAAGGAAGTCCGCATGCAAGCCCGCCCGAATCCGCCCAGACACGCGCCGCCCCGGGTGCAGCCGGCCGTGCCGGATGCCTATGCGGCCCTGGGCTGGATCGAGGAATTCACCGAACTCGCGCGGCTGGCGATCGACGAAGAGGACGACGAAGTCCTGCGCCGCGGTTACGAAGACGAACTGCTGCGCCGCGCCGTGTATCTGCGCGCAGCGGGTCTGTTCGACGTCATGGACATCCGGCATCCCGCCTTGCGCGCGATGCTCGACGACGCGCGCTGAGCGCATCCGTCGCGACGAGTCGCGAAGAGACGCCCGCGCGATGCGGGCGACGGACTCACATCGTGTGGGTCGACTTCTCGGATTGCAGCGTGCCGGCGAGCAGGGTCTCGATCCGGTTCTTGACCGCCTCGCCTTCCGGCGTCTCGGCGAACTGCACGCCGACACCCGCGGCGCGGTTGCCCTGCGCGCCGGCCGGCGTCACCCACACCACCTTGCCGGCAGTCGGCAGGCGATCGCTGGACTCGGGCAGCGTCAGCAGCAGGAACACCTCGTCGCCGAGGAAATAGCGCTTCGGCGTCGGCACGAAGATGCCGCCGTGCTTGAGATACGACATGTACGCGTTGTACAGCGCGGCCTTGTCCTTGACGGCGAGCGACAGGATGCCCTGACGTGCCCCAGCAGCGGTTGCGCTCATGGATCGGTTTCCAGCGAAGAAGTCAGTTGCGGGCGACGGTACCGCGCCAGGCCAGCAGCAGCTCGGCGATGGCGAGATCGGCGCGCACCGTGGTCCTGAGCAGATCACGGGTGCGGTTGGCGGCGTCGAACCACGCGGCCAGCTTCCCGATTCCCGTGACATCGGTCAAGCCGGATGCACGCGCGAGCGCGAGATCGGCAGCATGCGCGACGCGTTCGGCCGCATCGTCGCCATTGGCCCAGCGCTGCGCGGTGGCGACGACGGGTAGATCGCCCTTCGCCACCCCGGCGAGATCCTTGGCGACTTCGCGACGCAGCGCCATGCCGCCACCGTCGAGCCATTCGGCTGCGAGACCGGGATGCCCGCGCGCGGCGTCCAGCGCTTCGACCGCGTCCGCCTCGCGATGGCCGCGCCCCGCGAGCCAGGCCAGCGCTTCCTCGCGCGGCGGCAGGCGGAACTCGATGCGCTGGCAGCGGCTGCGGATCGTCGCCGGCAGGCGCAGCGGATTGGCGGCCACCAGCCACAGGTGGCGGCCGGGCTGCGGCTCTTCCAGCGTCTTCAGCAACGCGTTGCAGGCGGACGTGTTGACCGCATCGGCCGGATCGACGATCGCGACCTGCGCGCTGCCGTACTGCGGCGTCAGCGACAGCTTCGCCGACAGCTCGCGGATCTGGTCGATGACGATTTCGGTGCGCAGCTTGGTGCCGTCCTTGGTCGGCACGAACGAAACGCTGTGAAAATCGGGATGCGTGCCGGCCGCGAGCAGTTGCGCGCTGCGCACTTCGCGATCCAGACCGAGCACGTGCGCAGCGAGCGCGTCGGCGACCGCGCGCTTGCCCAGACGCGCCGGTCCGCAGAACAGCAGCGCATGGCCGAGCCGGCCGCTGTCGAGCGCAGCGCGCACCTGGTCGTAGATGCGCGCCTGCCAGGGTGCGAATGCGGGCTGCGCGCTCATGCGACGGCCCGCGCCGCCTGCAGCGCCTGTACGGCGTCCGCGGCGACGACATCGGCGCTGCGCGTCGCGTCGATGACGCGGATGCGCTGCGGTTCGGCCTGCGCGCGGGCGAGAAACGCACTGCGCACGCGTTCGAAGAATGCGTCCTGTTCGGCCTCGATGCGATCGGGAAACGCATCGCGTGCACGCGCGCGTTCGCGACCCTGGGCCACGCCGAGATCGAGCAGCAGCGTAATCGCCGGCACGATGCCGACATGCGCCGCTTCGAGCGCGGCGATGCGCGCCGGATCGATGCCGCGGCCGCCGCCCTGGTAGGCGTAACTGGAATCGGTGAAGCGGTCGCTGATCACCCAGGCGCCACGTTCGAGCGCAGGCAGGATCGTCTCCTGCACATGCTGGGCACGCGCGGCGAACATCAGCAGCAGCTCGGTGTCCGGCCGCGCGGGTTCGTGGCCGGGATCGAGCAACAGGCCGCGAATGAGTTCGGCCAGCGGCGTGCCACCCGGCTCGCGGGTGCACACCACTTCGTCGCCGCCCGCCGCCAGCGCATCGCGCAGGGCGCGCAGCACGGTGGTCTTGCCGGCGCCCTCGCCGCCTTCGATCGTCACGAAGCGCGGAACCGTGCGGAGTGCGCTCACGCGCCGTCGTCCGCTGCGCCGGTGGCGGCTTCGACTTCCACCTCGTTCGGCGGCGCGGCTTCACCGCCTGCCGCCGCTTCGGCCGCATTGCCGCTGCTGGCGTCGCCGGTGCCGAACTTCGAACGGTAGCGGCGCACGTATTCGCGGACCGCAACGTTGTGCGCGGCATAGGTCGGCGAGAACACATGGCGGCCGCTGCCGTCGCCGACCGCGACGAAATACAGTGCATTGCCGTCGGCGGGATGCGTCGCAGCCTGGATCGCGGCGGCACCGGCCATCGCGATCGGCGTCGGCGGCAGACCGTCGCGGGTGTAGGTGTTGTAGGGCGTGTCGGTCTGCAGATCGCTGCGACGGATGTTGCCGTCGTAGGCGGTGCCCATGCCGTAGATCACGGTCGGATCGGTCTGCAGGCGCATGCCCATCTTCAACCGGCGGTTGAACACGCCCGAGATCGCCGGACGCTCTTCGGCGATGCCGGTCTCCTTCTCGATGATCGAGGCCAGCACCAGCACCTGCTCCCGGTCGCGCAATTCCAGGCCGTCGGCGCGCGATTCCCAGGCACGATCGACCGCGGTTTCCAGCGCGGTATTCGCGCGGCGCAGCAGGTCCACGTCGCTGTCGCCGGTGGTGTAGAGATACGTTTCGGGCAGGAACCGGCCCTCGGGATGCACGCCGGGCTTGCCGAGCGCGTCCATCAGCGCGGCGTCGTCGATGTCCTGCAGCGTCTGCACCAGCGGCTGTGCGCGGCCGAGCGCGGCGCGCAGCTCGCGGATGTTCCAGCCTTCGACGATCGTGAAGCGGTGATGGATGACCTTGCCGTCGCGCATGCGCACCAGCAGATCGCGCGGCGTGGTCGTCGGGTCGAGCGGATACTCGCCGACCTGGATGCGCGCATCGGCGCCCAGCTCGCGCGCCAGAAGGCGCCATTCGAGTTCGTGCCCCTCCACCGCGCCGGCCTCGCGCAGGCGGCCGAGCACGCGCTGGAACGAATCGCCGCGCGCCACCACCAGCGTGCCGTCGCTCGACAGGCCGGCCAGCGGCGCGTCCGCGAAGCGGGTGTAGCGCGCGTGCAGGAACCAGGCAGTGAGACCGGCCAGCAGCGCGACGATCACGAGCCCACCCAGCAGGATCTTGCCGATGCGGCGACGGGGACGTGGCGGTGCGGATTCGGTCATGGGCGGCGTGGGCCGTCGATGCGGGAGGGCGTGCAGGATACCGTGGCCGGCGGACGACCATGCAATGCATGGCCGCTGCGCGTGACTTCCCCCGTGTCAGACGGCACATCCCATGCGCGCGGAGCCCGTCATGCAGCAGACCCGGATCACCGGTTACCAGGTGATGTACTCGGCCAACCGTTTCCCGCCGCGCATCTGGCTGCACGGCGACAGCGGTTCGATCGGCCAGCTGGTCTTCCACGCCAACGGCGACGCGTTGCCCGAGGACGCCATCCAGGGCACCGCGCCGTCCCTGCACTACCACCTCGACGACTTCCACAACGCGCTCGACGTGCTGCGCAACGAGAGCCCGGTGTGGCTGCTCTATTCGGGCAGCGGCGGCGGTTACGAAAACGGGCTGCGCACCGACCCGGAGGGGGTCGGCGAAGGCGAACCGCGGCTGCGCGCGATGGCGCGGATCGACTGAGGCCGAGCGGCGCGATCAGCCGGAGAAGCCGAGCGCCCGCAGCGTACCGCGGGCCTTGGCCCGGGTTTCTTCGAGTTCGCGATCCGGATCGGAGTCGGCAACGATGCCGGCGCCGGTGCGGAAGCGTGCGACATCGCCTTCGACTTCCGCGCTGCGGATCAGGATGTTGAGGTCGAGATCGCCATCACGGTTGAGCCAGCCCATCGCGCCGGTGTAGGCGCCACGGCCCTGCCCTTCGAGCTCGGCGATGATCTGCATGCAGCGCACCTTGGGACAGCCGGTGATCGTGCCGCCCGGGAATACCGCGGCGATCGTGCGGCCCGGCGTCGCATCGGCGCGCAGCCGCCCGCGGACGTTACTGACGATGTGATGGACGTGCGCGTAGCTCTCCACGCACATCAGCTCGTCGACTTCCACACTGCCCGGCACGCAGACGCGGCCCAGGTCATTGCGCTCGAGATCGACCAGCATCACGTGCTCGGCGCGTTCCTTCGGATGGCCGACGAGCTCCTGCACGCGCGCCGCGTCGTCGTCGCCGTCGAAGCGCGCGCGGGTACCGGCGATCGGGCGCGTTTCGACCAGATCGCCACGCACCGAGACCAGCCGCTCCGGCGACGCACTCGCCACCGCCCAGCCCTCGCCCTGCAACAGGCCGGCGAACGGCGCGGGATTGTGTTCGCGCAGACGCGCGTACAGCGCCGCCGGATCGAGCGCGCCGTCGAAACGCGCCTGCCAGCCGCGCGACAGGTTCGCCTGGAACACATCGCCGGCGGCGAGGTAATCGAGCACCCGGCGCACGCCATCGGTGAACCGCGTAGTCGTGTCTTCGTCGAGCGTTTCGGGCGGATGCCACGTCGAGGGCGACGCCACTGTGGCGCCTGCAGCCGCGACGAGTTCGGCGAGCAATGCGTCGGCGCCGGCTTCGGCGACCGCGATGCATTCGCCGGTCGCGTGATCCCGCAACACCGCGGCCGGACACCGCCAAGCGACCGCGACCGGCAGGCCGCCGACAGCGGGCGGCAGATCCAGCACCGGTTCCACCTGCGCCGCGAGCTCGTACCCCAGATACAGCGCCCAGCCGCCGCGGAACGGCCAGCGCGGTTCGTCGCGCGGCATGCGCAGATCCGACCAGGCGGCATCGAGCGCCGCGAGAAAATCGCCGTCGACCACCGCGTCCGTCGCGTCGCGGGTGACGCCGTCGACGTCCAGCTGCAGGCGCGTGCCATCCGTCGCCAGCAGCAGATCCCAGCGCGCATGCGCGGTGCCGTGCGCGACCGACTGCAGCAGCAACGGATGACGCGCAGGCGCCGCGCGTTGCAGCGCCAGCAGGTCGGTCTCGGCAGGCAGCAGACAGGTGATCAGCACGGCGCGGTTTCCAATGGGCCGCAGACGCGGCGGCAGCGATCAGGCGTCGAGTTCGGTCCAGCGCAGATAGGCCGCATCCAGCGCCGTCTGCGTGTCCTGCAGTTGCTGCCCGTGCGCGGCGATGGCCTCGGCGTCGCGCTGATAGAACGCGGGTGCGTTCATCTCATCGGTCATGCGCGCGATGTCGCCTTCCAGCTGCTCGATGCGAAGGGGCAGCTGTTCGAGTTCGCGCTGGTCCTTGTAGCTGAGCTTGCGCTTGGCGACCGGGGCCGGCGTCGACGGTGCAGCAGTTTCCGCGGCCGTGACGGCGGCCTTCGGCGCGAGCGTCGTGCCCGGCAACGCGGCGCCCGGCTGCGGCCGCTGGCGCAGCCAGTCCTCGTAACCGCCGATATACTCGCCGACACGGCCCTCGCCTTCCATCACCAGCGTCGAGGTCACCACGTTGTCGAGGAAGTCGCGGTCATGGCTGACCAGCAGCAGCGTGCCGGGATACTCGCCCAGCAGTTCTTCGAGCAGCTCCAGCGTTTCGACGTCGAGATCGTTGGTCGGTTCGTCCATCACCAGCAGGTTCGACGGCTGGGCGAACAGCTTGGCCAGCAGCAGACGGTTGCGCTCGCCGCCCGACAGACGGGTGATCGGCGCGCGCGCGCGTTCGGGCGTGAACAGGAAATCCTGCAGATAGCCGATCACATGCTTGCGCGTGCCGTTGATCTCGACGAAATCCTGGCCTTCGGCCACGTTCTCCAGCGCGTTCCAGTCTTCGCGCAGCGTCGCGCGGTACTGGTCGAAATACGCGATCTGCAGCTGCGTGCCGGTCTTGACCTCGCCCGCCTGCGGCTGCAATTCGCCGAGCAGCAGTTTCAGCAGCGTCGTCTTGCCGGTGCCGTTGGCGCCGATCAGGCCGATGCGGTCGCCGCGGAAAATCGTCGTCGAGAAGTTTTCGATCAGCGTGCGGTCGCCGAACGAGAACGAGACGTCCTGCATCTCGACGACCTTCTTGCCCGACGCATTCGCCGACGCGGCGGCCATACGCACATTGCCCGTCAAGTCACGGCGCTGGCTACGTTCCAGGCGCATCGCCTTGAGCCTGCGCACGCGACCTTCGTCGCGGGTGCGGCGGGCCTTGATGCCCTGCCGGATCCAGACTTCCTCCTGCGCCAGCATCTTGTCGAAGCGTTGTTGCTCCTGGGCTTCGGCATGCAGGCGTTCCTCGCGGCGACGCACGTAATTGTCCCAGTCGCCGGGCCAGCTGGTCAGCGCGCCGCGCTCGATCTCGACGATCCGCGTGGCGAGTGCGCGCAGGAAACGCCGGTCGTGGGTCACGAACACCAGCGCGCCGGGCCACTGCTTGAGGAAGCCTTCGAGCCAGTCGATCGCGGCGATGTCGAGATGGTTGGTCGGCTCGTCGAGCAGCAGGATGTCGGGCGCCGACACGACCGCGCGCGCCAGCAGCACGCGTCGCTTCATGCCGCCCGAGAGCCGGGTGAACGCCGCATCGCCGTCGAGCTGCAGCCGTTCGAGCACTTCGGTCACGCGCTGGTCGATGCGCCAGCCATCGAGTGACTCGACGCGCGCCTGTACATCGGCGAGCGCGTCGTAGTCCTCCGCATGCAGCAGGCGGTGGTATTCGGCCAGCGCCGCGCCGGCATCGCCGAGCCCGCCTGCGACGACGTCGTAGACGCTGCCGTCCGCGCCGGCCGGCACTTCCTGCTCGAGCCGCGTGACGCGCACGCCCTGCTCGCGGCGGATTTCGCCGTCGTCGGGTTTCAGCTCGCCATCGATCAGGCGCATCAAGGTGGACTTGCCGGCGCCATTGCGACCGATCAGCGCAATCCGCTCACCGCGTTCGATCGAAAGCTCGACGCCGTCCAGCAGCAAGGGTCCGCCGACGCTGTAGTCGACGTCATTCAAGGTCATCAAAGGCATCCCGCCATTCTAGCGGGTCGGCGTGGGTCGGATGCGGATTCGGAGCGACGACAGTGGACTTGAGCGGTGTTGCGCTTTAACTCGCGCGGTGTTTCGAGCCCCTCTCCCTTCGGGAGAGGGGTTGGGGTGAGGGCACGCGCATTCGCCGACCGGAAAAAAGGCGGCCCGCTGAGAAAGCCCCAACTATCACCCCACCATCGGCGTCCGCCGATGGTCCGCCTCTCTCCCCGAGGGAGAGGGGCGGACGCGTTCCGCCTGCGGCGGAACGTCAACGCATCAGGAACTGCACGACAGCATCGAGCAGCCCGCCTTCGTCCGCGCCCAGTCCGGCCGCTTGCCGGCGAATGCGTCGCGTCCGGGCTGTTCGTCATACGGCCGACGCATGACATCGAGCATCTCGACGATGCCGGACGGATCGCCGGCTTCCGCGCGGTCGATCGCCTGCTGCGCGAGATAGTTGCGCATCACGAAGCGCGGATTCGCCGCGTGCATCCGCGCGCGGCGCACGTCGCTGGACTCGCCCGCCTCCCGCAAGCGCGCAGCGTAATCGCCGAGCCAGACGTCGAATTCGCCCTGCACCTGCGCGCGCCTGGCAGCGTCGTAGAACGCATCCGCCACGACGTCCAGCGACGGCGCCTCGGCGTCGAGATCCGCGAGCCCGCGGAAGCACAGCGTCATGTCGACCTCGCCGGCCTGCAGCAGGCCGTGCAGCCGCTGCATGCGTTCGACATCGTCGTCGCGGCACTCGGGCAGACCGAGTTTCGCGGCGATGGTCTCGCGATCCAGCTGCGCATACGTCGCGGCGTAGGCGTCGAGTCCGGCCTGCAATGGCGCGACATCGCCGAACAGTGGCGCCAGCGCCTGCGCCAGACGTCCGAGATTCCAGTGCGCGACACGCGGCTGCCAGCCGAAGCGGTAGCGGCGCCCCTGGGCATCGGTGGTGTTGGGCGTCCAGTCCGGATCGTAGTCGTCGACCCAGCCGTAGGGGCCGTAGTCGATCGTCAATCCGAGGATCGACATGTTGTCGGTGTTCATGACGCCGTGCACGAAGCCGACGCGCATCCAGCCGGCGATCATCGCTGCGGTGCGCGTGCAGACTTCGGCGAACCAGTCGCCGTACAGCGCCTCGCCCTCGCCTGTCAGATGCGGGAAATCGCGGGCGATCGTGAAGTCCACGAGCTGCCGCAACAGCGCGGTATCGCCACGCGCGGACGGCAATTCGAAATGCCCGAACCGGATGAACGACGGCGCGACCCGGCACACGATCGCGCCCGGTTCGGGCGCCGCGTTGCCGTCGTAGAACATGTCGCGCACCACGGCGTCGCCGGTGCCGACCAGCGACAGCGCCCGCGTCGTCGGCACGCCCAGATGGTGCATCGCTTCGCTGCACAGGAACTCGCGCACGGACGAACGCAACACCGCGCGGCCGTCGGCGGTGCGCGAATACGGCGTCGGGCCGGCGCCCTTGAGCTGCAGTTCCCAGCGTCGGCCGTCGGCGGCGACGCCCTCGCCCAGCGTGATCGCGCGGCCGTCTCCGAGCTGCCCCGCCCAGTGGCCGAACTGGTGGCCGCCGTAGTTCGAGGCGTACGGGCGCATGCCGGACGTCAGGGCGTTGCCGCCGAACACCGCTGCGAAAGCCGGCAATGCAATGGTGTCCGCATCGAAGCCGAGCGCATCCGCCATCTCCGCCGAGTACGCCAGCAGGCGCGGCGCTGCGACCGGCGTCGGCAGCACCGGCGACCACAGCGCGCCCTCCACCTGTCGACGGCGCCCACCGGCTTCGGCGTCACCCGGCAATGCGTGGACGAAGCGGTTGTCGAACCTCAGCGCGTGCGCGAGCGGCACGGACGCCGGGGCGGTCCCGGTCATCGCCCCAGCTCGAACGGGCCGCCTGCTTCCAGCGCCCGCTGATAGGCCGGCCGCGCGTGGATGCGCTCGACGAAGCGGCGGATGTTCGGACCCACGCGATCGGCGGCGCGCACCACAGCCGCTTCCAGCGGAAAACTAATCTGGATGTCGGCCGCGGTGAAGCGGTCGCTGGCGAACCACTGGTAGGCGCCGAGTTCGCGCTCGATGTATTGCAGGTGCGTCGTCAACTGCGGGCCGACGAAACGCTGCATCGCCTTGTCGGCGATGCCGCGGGCGATCGGCTTGACGAAGAACGGCATCGGCGCACTGCGCAGACGCCCGAACACCAGCGACAGCAGCAGCGGCGGCATCGCGGAGCCTTCGGCGTAGTGCAGCCACTGGCGGTAGCGCAGGCGCTCGTCCTCGTCGTCGGGGGCCGGCGACAGCGCATGATCGGGATCGAAACGCTCGACCAGCGCCTCGATGATCGCGCCTGACTCGACCAGGCGACGCCCGTCCATCTCGACCACCGGCGACTTCCCCAGCGGATGCACGTCGCGCAGCGCCTGCGGCGCCAGCATGGTCTTGGGATCGCGGGCGTAGCGCACCACTTCGTAGGGCTGGCCGAGTTCTTCCAGCAGCCAGAGCACGCGCTGCGAGCGCGAGTTGTTCAGGTGGTGCACGCGGATCATGGGGACGGACTCGGAGCGGAATCCGGTCATGATGGGGGCGGTGTCGCCCGGACCGAAGTGCTCTGGCGCGCCGTCTTCCGCATCCGTTCCCGCAGGTGAACGCCAGCCATCGGCGTCGTGGAATCCCTGTCCGCGCGACTGCGGCGTCGCGGGCCGCCCGCTACACTATGCGGTTCCCCGACCGGCTGCGCCGGCGCTAAGAGACCGAACCATGAGCGCCGAGTCGCCCATCACCGCTGCCGAGACCCCCAAGTTCACCGATCTCGCCCTGCCCGAGACCCTGCTGCGCGCGCTGACCGCCGTCGGCTATGAGTCGCCGTCGCCGATCCAGGCCGCGACCATTCCGCCACTGCTCGAAGGCCGCGATCTGCTGGGCCAGGCGCAGACCGGCACCGGCAAGACGGCCGCGTTCGCGCTGCCCGTGCTGGCGCGCATCGATCCCGCACAGCGCAAGCCGCAGGCGCTGGTGCTCGCGCCGACGCGTGAACTGGCGATCCAGGTGGCCGAGGCGTTCCAGAAGTACGCGGCGTTCATGCCCGGCTTCCACGTGCTGCCGATCTACGGCGGCCAGGGCTACGCCCAGCAGCTGAGCGCGCTCAAGCGCGGCGTGCAGGTGATCGTCGGCACGCCCGGCCGCGTGATCGACCACCTCGAGCGCGGCTCGCTGGATCTGTCCGAACTGCGCGCCCTGGTGCTCGACGAAGCCGACGAGATGCTGCGCATGGGCTTCATCGACGACGTCGAGGCGGTGCTGAAGAAGACCCCGGACACGCGCCAGGTCGCGCTGTTCTCGGCGACGATGCCGAGCCAGATCAAGCGCATCGCCCAGACCTATCTGAAGAATCCCGTCGAGATCGCGATCAAGGCGACCACGACGACGGCCGCCAACATCCGCCAGCGCTACTGGATGGTGAGCGGCGTCAACAAGCTCGACGCGTTGACGCGCATCCTCGAGGCCGAGCCCTTCGACGCGATGATCATCTTCGCGCGCACCAAGCTGGCGACCGAGGAACTGGCGCAGAAGCTCTCGGCGCGGGGCCTGTCGGCCGCGGCGATCAACGGCGATCTCGACCAGAAGCAGCGCGAGCGTGCGATCCAGAACCTCAAGGACGGCCGACTCGACGTGCTGGTGGCAACCGATGTCGCCGCGCGCGGCCTGGACGTCGACCGCATCAGCCACGTGCTGAACTACGACATTCCCTACGACACCGAAAGCTACGTGCACCGCATCGGCCGCACCGGCCGCGCCGGCCGCAGTGGCGAGGCGATCCTGTTCGTGGCCCCGCGCGAGCGCGGCATGCTCGGCGCGATCGAACGCGCGACGCGGCAGAAGATCGAGCAGATGCAGCTGCCGAGCGTCGAGACCGTCAACGAAGCGCGCGTGTCCAAGTTCCTCGAGAAGATCACCACCGCGCTGGGCAGCAGCGAGCTGGGCATGTTCCGCGAGCTGATCGAACGCTACGAGCGCGAGCACAACGTGCCCGCGGCCGAGATCGCCGCTGCGCTGGCCAAGGTGGTCCAGGGCGACACGCCGCTGCTGCTGGAGCCGCCGCGCAAGCCGGAGAAGCCCGCGTTCGAGCGCGAGTTCGTCGAACGTCCGGGTGGCCGCGAGGCCTCACGTAGCGCGCGCGAGCCGCGTGAGCCCCGCGAACCGCGTGCGCCGCGGCCCGACACCGGTCCGCGCGATCCGGACGTCGGCATGGAGACCTTCCGCATCGAGGTCGGCTACGTGCACGGCGTGCAGCCGGGCAACATCGTCGGCGCGATCGCCAACGAGGCCGATCTCGAAAGCAAGTTCATCGGCCGCATCGACATCCGCGACGACTACAGCCTGGTCGACCTGCCGCAAGGCATGCCGCGCGAGCTGCTGGAGCACTTGAAGAAGGTGCGTGTCGGCGGCCAGCCGATCCGCATCCGCCGCGCCGAAGACGCCGACATGACCGCGGCCCCGCCGCGCGCCAAGCGTCCCTTCGGTGCGAAGCCGCCGGGTCACAAGCCCGGTGGTTTCAAGCCGGGCGGCCCGCGCAAGGGTCCGCCGCGCCGCGATCCGCGCTGAGGCGTCGTGGCGCCGTCAGGGCGTGAGGTTGTAAGACGTCAGTAGAGCCGCGCGTCGCCCCAGCGGACGCTGGGGCTCATTTTGATTTTCGCGAAAGGTGCGGACGTCAAGCTGGCTCCCAGCTTGATCCGACATACGTCTGTTGAAAGCCGCTCGGATGACGGACCACGTTCTGCGTTGTTTCGCAGCGTGACCGTTCCGCTGTTTAGAATCCGAAGATGTCCCGCATCCTCGTCTTCCAGCACGTCGCCGCCGAACCGCTGGGGACGCTCGATCCGCTGATCCGTCGGCGCGGGCATCGCATCCGCTTCGTCAACTTCGAACGCGAACCCGACGCGCAGCCGAGCGTGGATCGGTATCGCGGCCTCGTCGTGCTCGGTGGGCCGATGAATGTCGAAGAGCGCGACGCGCGGCCGCATCTCATCACCGAACTACGCGCGATCGAACGCATGCTCGAACTCGGCCGACCGGTGCTCGGCATCTGTCTCGGCGCACAGCTGCTCGCGCATGTGCTCGGCGCACCGGTGCGGCGCATCGAACGACCCGAGATCGGCTGGTATCCACTGCTGACGACGGAAGCAGGCCAGGCCGATCCCGTGCTTGCCCCGCTCGGCGCCGCATCGCCGGTGTTCCAGTGGCACGGCCGGCATTTCGAAGTGCCCACGACCGCCGTGCATCTCGCGCGTACCGACAGCTGCGAACAGCAGGCCTTCCGCTACGGCGACAACGCCTACGGCTTCCAGTTCCATCTGGAGATGGACCCGCCGCTGATCGAACGCTGGCTCGCGACACCCGCCTATCGCGACGAACTCGCGTCCTCCGGCCTGCCGCACGACGACGCCGCGATCCGCGCCCTCACGCAGACCCACATCGCCCCGATGCAGGCGCAGGCAGAGGCGGTATTCAACAATTTCCTCGATCTCGTCGGCCGTCCGGACAGGCGCTTCGTCCTGCCGTCCCGCGAATTCGGCTGACGCATCCGGTCGAAGCAGGTCTTCCGTGGGAACGCGCTCCCACCCGACGCGATCAGCGGAGCTTGATCTCCGGCATCGGCATGTCCGGCAACCTCACGTCCGGTCCCAGCACGTGGAAGAGTTCGCCCAGCGTCGGCCAGCCGAACACGGGCGCGAGCCACCAGTAGGCGGCGATCACGATCAGTACGGTGACGATCAGCCGCAGCACCACGCCGGCCACCTTGAAGGCCAGCCAGATGCCGAGAATCACGAGAACGAACCCGAGCCAGGTCATGCCGGCACGCCGTCGCGTAGCGGGCGCAGCTCTGGATCGAGCGCAACGCGGTCGTCGAAGACGAAGCAGCGTCCGTCGTAACCGAATCCGCCGACCTGCTCGAAGTAGCCGAGGATGCCGCCGTCGAGCTGCAGCACGTTGCCCATGCCGTCGGCGCGCATCCACAGCGCGGCCTTTTCGCAGCGGATACCGCCGGTACAGAAGCTCACGACCGTCGCATCACGCATTGCCTCGCGATGCGGCGCCAGCGCGTCGGGCAGTTCGGTGAAGTTGTCGATCGGCAAGGTCAGCGCGCCCGCGAACGTGCCGAATCCGAACTCCTCGCGGTTACGCGTGTCGAGCAGCACGAGACGTTTGCCGGCATCGTCATGGCCCTGCGCGATCCAGCGCGCCAGCGTCTCCGGCGCCACATCCGGCGCGCGCGCCGGTGCGCCGAGCGGCATCGCTTCGGGCTTGCGGAAGCTGATGATCTCCGGCTTGACCTTGACCTTGAGTCGCGCGAACGGCAGTGCGTCACTGCGGCTGCGCTTGACCTGCAGCGTGGCGAAGCGCGCGTCGCCGCGCACGGCGTCGACCAGCGTGTCGATGGCGTCGACGCTGCCGGCGAGGAACAGATTGATGCCCTCGGGCGCGACCAGCACCGTGCCGCGCAACTCGCCCGTCTCGGCCAACCCGTGCAGCCACGAGGCGACGGCGTCCGGATCGTCGAGGGCGACGAAATGGTAGGCAGCGAGGTTGTCGATCATGGGGCGCATTGTAGCGGGGGTGCGCCTGCACCTTTTCTTGAATGGCGGCTGCCGACGTCGGTCCTGGCACGAATCCGCATGATCCGCGCACGCAACCGGCGTGCAGGAAACCGATGACAGGTCCTTCGGATCGTCCTGAACGATCGGAAGAGACCCGTCATCCCGGCGAAGGCCAGAAACGCTCGTCAGCCGCCCGATGGCTGGTCATCCAGCGTCTTCCGGCAATCGATCTGCTTCACGTCTGCAAGGCACTGGATCCCGGCTTTCGCCGGGATGACGAAGTCGAACGGGGGACGGGGTTCACGACTGCCGCGCCCCCACCTAGACGCCTCAACGCTCGTAGTTGTCCCGCACGAACCGGTCGAACAACCGCACGCCGTACGCCGACGCGCCTGCAGGTGTCGTCGACAGTTCGTTGCCGTCGCGCCAGGCCATGCCGGCGATGTCGAGGTGTGCCCACGGGCGACCGGCATCGACGAATTCGCCGATGAAGTGCGCCGCGGTGCCCGAGCCGGGACGGCCGCCGCCTTTACGCATGTCGGCGATCGGCGATTCCAGCAGCTTGCCGTAGCCCGGATGCATCGGCATCCGCCACACCGGTTCGCCGGCGGCATTGCCCGCGCGTTCCAGCTGCGCGGCCAGGGCGTCGTCGCGGGTGAACAGACCGGCGTAGTCGTTGCCCAGCGCGGTGACGATCGCACCGGTCAGCGTGGCGATGTCCACGATCACGCGCGGAGCGTCCTGGCGCTGCACGTACCAGAGCGCGTCGACCAGCACCATGCGGCCCTCGGCGTCGGTGCTGATGACTTCGTACGTCTTGCCGGCGGCGGTGCGGATCACATCGCCCGGGCGCGTGGCCGACCCTGACGGCATGTTCTCGGCCAGCGCGGCCACCGCCACGGCATTGACCTTGGCGTTGCGGCCGGCGAGCGCGAGCACGGCGCCGGTCGCACTGGCGGCGCCGGTCATGTCGTACTTCATGCGCCACATGTTCTCGCTGGGCTTGATCGAGATGCCGCCCGAATCGAAAGTGATGCCCTTGCCGACGAACGCGACCGGCGCCTCGCCGCGCGTGCCACCGGCGTACCGCACCACCATCAGCCGCGGCGGCCGCACGCTGCCCTGCCCCACGGCGAGCAGGCTGCCCATGCCCAGGCGCTCCATCGCCGGCACGTCCAGCACTTCGATGCTGACGTTCGCCTTGCCCGCGAACGCCTCGCGCGTCCGGGCGACGAATTCTTCCGGCCCGAGCGCGTTGGCCGGCTCGGTGACCAGATCGCGGGCGAACTTCACGCCTTCGGCGACGGCCTTCCAGTCGCCGTCCCAGGCACCCGCGGCGCCGCTGCCGGCCGGACTGCGCACGACCAGCGTGCCGGTGCCGGCCGCATCGTCAGGCGTGCCGGTGGTGCGGTACCGGTCGAAGCGGTATTCGCCCAGCGCTGCGCCGAATGCGAGCTGCGCCGCGGCCCCCGCCTCGGCGCCCTCCCACAGCACGTCGACCTGCGGCGCCTTGCTGCGTGCGGCGAAGCGGCCGATCAGGCCACCGACATCCTCGATGCGTCGCGCATCCGGTGTGCCGCTGCCGGTCCCGACCAGCAGCACGCGATCGAAGCCGGCGATGCCCGGCAGATCGAGCTGGCTGTCGGCCTTGCCGCTGAAGCCCGCCGCGGTGATCGCACGCGTCAGCGCACCCTGGCTGCCGGCATCGATGCGCGCGAACGCGCCCGTGCGGGCCGCGCCCTCGGCAGCTTCCGGTACCGCCAGCACCAGCGTCCCACTGTCGGGCGCCTCACCTGCTTCGAAGCGGATCTCGCGCTGCGCGGCGGCAGGCAGGGCGGTAAGTGCGGCGATCAGGACGATCGGGGCGGCGAACAGGGTGTGCGAGGACGTGCGGCGTGCGCGCATGGAATCTCCGGGCGATGGCTGGGGTCTGCCGCGCTTGGACGCGGGCAACCGTCGACCTTAGCAAGCGTCACCGGACGCAGGCCGTGCCGATGGTCATGCACGTGCCGCAGTTCGCCTGTTCATCGGCGCCTGTCGATGGCATGCAATGCATGCCGAGCCGCACGCATCGTGCGTTCGCTCTGCGATGAAAAAAGGTGTGTAAAGCACGAGACATCCGGTGTCGCGATCGCTTCAACCGCAACGCACGAACAATGGACGGCTACGTCTTCAGCGATCCGTCTTTCGCGAGATGACTGCTGGCCCACATGTTGTCGACGAGATTCGGGTAGCGACGACCCGCTTCGTCCGCACGCTGGCGGGCGCGATCTTTCTGCGCGTCGGTGAGCGGTTCGCGCGCGGCGCGCGGTTTCGGATTCGGCCGCGTCCACGGCTTCGTCTTCGGCTTGGGATGCGCGCGATCGTTCGGCGTGGTCATGGGCTGGACTCTGGTTGCCCGCCCCCGCCCGGCGACATGACGCCGGCGCGGGCGGTAACGGACAGGCGCGCAGTTTCGCGTGGCAATCGTCGCCGCGGAGTGATGCGACCGCAGACAGCCATCGCGCCTCAGCGCGACAGCATGTAGCCGGGCACGGCCATGAGCCCGATCAGGAACACGATCGCGATCACGATCAGCACCACGCGCTTCGGATCGTTGCGCACGATGTCGCCGAACGTCTCGGCCGTGCCATCGCGTTCGGCCTGCGCCTGTGCGGCTTTCGCCTGTGCCTGGCGTTTCGCCTGGTATTCGGCCATCAGCGCCTTCGCGCGCGGCAGATCGTCGTTCTCGCGCAACCAGATGCCGCCCAGCGAGATGCCGAACGGGCTCGGACGGGTCTGGTACCAGGGGATGCCGGCCTCGTCGAGAAACGCGCAGACATCGGCGGCTTCATCGTCGGGCACGTAACGCAGATTGAGCAGCAGTTTCGCCATGCGGCCATGATACCGGCACGGCGCCGCGCGGGCGCGTCAGCGCTTGGTCGTCACCGCGCGGCGCAGGTTGTGCCGGGCCTGCGCGTCGAGCCGCGCGTGGAAGCCGTCGTCGAGATAGATGCGCGGACGCGCGAGCAGCGATTTCAGGAAACGCCGGCGGTTCACCGCGTACAGCCAGCGCGGCACGTGCCGGTACTCGGCGGCGATACCGCGATCGTAGGCGTCGAACGCGACATCGTCGGCGGCGAGAATCGCCATGTCGCAATCGAGGAAACGTCGCGCGTCGTCTGCGTGCGGATCGTCGGCGAAGTCGCCCGGCGACAGCTGGCCGTGACGCGCGGTCAGGCGGATGAGGTTGGCGACGCGCGCCGTGTCGATGCCGGCATCGGGCAGCCAGCGCGTGATGGCATCGACCGCGAGATCCGCCGAACGCGCTTCGTTGTCGCCCGCGCGCGCATCGTAGATCGCATCGTGATACAGGATCGCCAGCCGCACTTCGACCGGCTGCGCCCAGCCCTCGCGCGCGGCGACCTCGTCGAAATGCCGCAGCAGGGTCTCGACGTGTCCGAAGTTGTGATACGCCCGCGGCGGCGTGGCGTAGGCGGATTCGAGGGCGGCCTGCATCTCTGGTGGCAGCGGAAACACAATGCTCTCTGGATTCGACATGACTTATCCAGCCTGCCAGGGGCGCACGACCAGCAGCGCGCCGATGCCGACGAGCACGGCGCCGATCAGGCGCACCGCATCGACAGGACGCGGCTGCGCCAGTACGCCGTAGTGATCGAGCAGCAGCGAGCCGGCCAGTTGACCGGCGACGATCAGGCAGATCATCCCGGCCGCGCCGAGCCGCGGCACCAGCAGCGTGCCGCAGAACACGAACACCGCGCCGATCAGTCCGCCGCACCACAGCCACGGCGGAAGACTCGTGAGCGTACGCATCGTCGGCAGCGGCGTGCGCGTGACCAGCAACACCAGCGCGAGCGCGAGCGTGCCGACCGCGAACGACAGGAAAGACGCGAACAGTGCGCCCTGGGTCAGCGCGCCGACGCGTGCATTGAGCAGCGCCTGCAGCGGCAGCAGCATGCCCACGAGCACGGCCACGAAGATGCTCAGCAGCAGCCAGTGATGCATGCGCGACTCCGCAGGGGGATGGCGCCCCAGTCTACCGCCCGGCCGGCAGATCGCCCGGCGCGCCGTCGCGCGGCAGCGTCCACAGCGCGATGAAACTCAGCACCGCCGCGCCGGCGAGATACCAACCCACCGATGCGAGCCCATGCCGCTCGCCCAGCCAGGTCGCGATGTACGGCGCCAGCGAGGCGCCGAAGATGCCGGCCAGATTGAACGCCAGCGAGGCGCCGGTGTAGCGCACCGCGGTCGGGAACTGTTCCGCCAGCAGCGTGCCTACCGGGCCGTAGGTCAGGCCCATCAGTCCAAGCCCGATCATCAGGAAGGCCAGCGTCGCGATGTGGCTGTCGGCGACGAACAGCGGCGCGAAGCACAGGCCGAATACGACGATGCCGGCGCTCGCGATCAGCATCGCGCGGCGGCGGCCGAAGCGGTCGGCATACAGCGCGGAAATCGGGATCGTCGCCGCGAAGCAGACCACGCCGGCGAGCTGCAGCATCAGGAAATGCTCGCGCGAATACCCGAGCTGCGACGTCCCCCAGCTCAGCGCGAACACCGTCATCAGATAGAACAGCACGAAGGTCGCCAGTGCGAGCAGCGTGCCCGCGACCACGCCGCGCCACTGGTTGACCAGCACTTCGCGCATCGGCAGGCGCACGCGCGCGCCCTTGTCGAGCACCTTCTGGAAATCCGGGGTTTCGGTGATGCGCAGACGCACCCACAACCCGACCAGCACCAGCACCGCGCTGGCCAGGAACGGGATGCGCCAGCCCCAGGCGAAGAACGCGTCGTCGCTCATCACCTCGGTCAGCACGAGGAAGATCGCCGTCGACAGGAAAAAGCCGAGCGGCGCGCCGAGCTGCGGAAACATGCCGTACCAGGCGCGCTTGCCCGGCGGCGCGTTCTCGGTGGCCAGCAGCACCGCCCCGCCCCACTCGCCGCCCAGGCCCAGGCCTTGGCCGAAGCGGCACAGCGCGAGCAGCAACGGCGCGGCGACGCCGATCTGCGCATAGGTCGGCAGCAGGCCGATGACCACCGTCGAGATGCCCATCGTCAGCAGCGCCGCGACCAGCGTCGCCTTGCGGCCGACGCGATCGCCGTAGTGGCCGAACACCGCCGAACCGATCGGCCGTGCGAAGAACGCGAGCGCGAACGTCGCCAGCGACTGCAGCGTGGCCGATGCGGGATCGGCCGACGGGAAGAACAGTTTCGGGAACACCAGCACCGCGGCGGTCGCGTAGATGTAGAAGTCGAAGAACTCGATCGTCGTGCCGATCAGGCTGGCGAACAGCACGCGGCCCTTGGCGGGCGCGGCGGTGGCGGGTGCGGTCATCGGAATGCGCGAAACGGGGGGAGCCGGCGATTCTGCCAGCCGGGCACCGGTTCCTCGACCGTTGCGTGCGCAACCTGTCGGCCTGACCCGCGAGCCCCGGATCTCCGAGGCAGGCAGATTCCGCTGCCAGAGCGCCGAGCAACCTGCCCCTGGCAATCAAAAAAAAGGGCCGGTCATCGACCGGCCCTTCGAGTCACAGCAGAACGTGCCGCTGGATCAGTGCGCGTTCTTCATCGCGAGCTTGCGGGTGCGCATCACGTCGTGACAGGCGCGCACTTCCGGCAGCAGACGCACGACCACGTCGCGGGCGGCCGGCGGCGTGTCGGCGTCGCGCGACGCCTCGTCGAAGGCCTCGAGCAGACGATCCTCGGACTCTTCGAGCTCGGCGACGTAGCCGTATTCCTTGTCACCCAGCGTCGCACGGACCTTGCCGTACATCTGCTGCATGCTGCCGACGAACGTGCCGGAATCTTCCGGCTTGCCACCCGCGGCCTGCACGGCGGCGCTGAGTTCGCTGACGATCTGCGACTTGGTGGTCGCGATGCGTGCGAACAGCGTCTTCAGCTCGGCGTCGTCGACCTTCTGCGCGGCTTCTTCATAGAAGTCCTTGCCGTCACGGGCAATGGCAATCAGGTCGTTGAGGGTGTGCGCGGTCTTGTTGGACATTGAGGCTCTCCATTCGGGGGAATCAGGGGGCGGCGTGTCGCTGCCGCATCGTCCGTGCGCCTGCCGGACAAAGCCGGTGTCGCGGTGCGCGATCGGGAGTGCCGTGGCGCGGATCGATGGGACGCAAGGTATCGATCGAGCCGGGAAAGAGGCGTGACGCGCAGGCGACGGTGGCGTGAATGCAGGGCGTATTCGACGCGCTCGAGCCGCTGATGCTGAATGCTCCACGTCGCGTGATAACCCAGCCACCAAGCGCTTTGGTGAGAAAGCTCGGCCGATGCATTCGCATGCAAGTTCTCGATCGATGACGATGTTTTCGATGCGCTCTAACTGTCCTACAGGCCCCGGGATCTGAAGATCAGAATGGATCGCGACTTGACCAGACGTGCGTCTGTTGAAAGCCGTTGGGATCACAGATCTGGTGTTTGCGGGCCACCAGGTTGGCAAACAAAAAAGCCGCGCCGGAGACCGGCGCGGCTTCGTGAGCCTCGATGCGATTGGAACTCAGCGCTTGGCGCCCTGCTCCGGCAATGCGTAGTCGATTTCGTACGCCGGCGGCTCGCCGCCCGGACCCGTGAGGTAATGCGTCATCCACTGCATCAGGCGCAGCGAGTAGTCGTAGCGCGACGCGCCGCGGCTGTTGCCGTGGCCTTCGCCCGGATACAGCACCAGCCGCACCGGCGCCTGGCCGGCCAGCTGCAGGTAGCGGTACATCATGTAGGACTGCATCACCGGCACGCGCGGGTCGGCTTCGCCGTGCAGGATCAGCGTCGGCGTGCGCGACTTCTGCGCATGCATGATCGGGCTGGTCTGACGGTACATCTCCGGGCTTTCCCACGGCCAGGTCTGCATGTGCACGTTGTACTGCTCGTAGGGAATGTCGCCGGTGGTGACCAGGCTCGCCTGGTCGGAGATGCCGACGAACATCACCGAGGCCGCAAAGCGCTCGCTGTAGTACGTGGCGCCCCAGGCGCTGGCGTAGCCGCCGTAGGAGCCGCCGGTGATGCCGACCTTGTCGCGGTCCACCAGACCGGTTTCGACCAGATGGTCGACGCCGTCGACCACGTCGTCGAACTCTTCCATGCCCGGACGGCCATGGCCGAGCTTGGAGAACGCGACGCCGCGGCCGGTGCTCGACCGGTAGTTCGGGAAGAACGACGCGAAACCCTGCGCGGCCGCGACCTGCGCCGGCTGCGAATAGCCGTTGAGCCAGGCGTTGGAGAAATGCGATTCCGGACCGCCGTGCACCACCAGGATCAACGGCACACGCGCGTTGCCGCGACGCTCCAGCGGATGCACCAGCAGGCCTTCGAGTTCGAGACCGTCACGCGCGGTGTAGCGCACGACTTCCTGACGCGCGAGACGCACGTCCGCGAGCCACGGATTGCTGTCGGTCAGCCGGCGCGCTTCGCCCGCGCCCGATGCCAGATGGAAGACTTCCGACGGGTGCGTCGGGTCGCTGCCGACCAGCGCTATGTCGCCCCGCGGCGACACGCTCAGACCCATGTGCACCGGGCCGCCTGCAGCGAGCACCGTGCGCGGGTTGCCGCCGTCGACCTGGATCTCGCCGATCCGGCTCTGCACGCCTTCATGGCTGATGAACACCAGCGTCGTCGCATCACGCCAGGCGACGCCACGCACGTGGCCTTCGAGGCCGGGCAGGAGGTCGCGCTGCGCACCGCCGTTGCGGCCGACCACGGTCAGGCGGCCTTCGCTGGGATCGTTCTTGTCTTCGGCCGAGATGATCGCCAGATGTGCGCCGTCCGGGCTCCAGGCCATGTCACCGAGCTTGCCGGGATTGTCGACGCGGCCCAGCTCGCGGCCTTCGACCGAATAGATGCGCACGCGCGCCTCGACCATGGTGTCGTCGGTCAGCTGGCGCGGGGTGACGACGACGGCGAGACGATCGCCGGCCGGGCTCCACCGCACTGCCTGTACGCTGCCTTCGATGGCGATGCGACGCGGCTCGGCCTCGCTGCCGAGCTCGGCGATCCACAGTTCGACCGGGCGCCAGTCTTCCTCGTAGACCTTCTGCGAGAAGCCCTTGTCGCGCAGCGCCTTGCGCGCGTCGCTCTCGCGCTGCGCCGACAGCAGCGCGGCGCGGCGGCCGTCGGGCGAGAGGTCATAGCTGGAGATGTCGCCGGCGAGCTTCGCCACGCGCGTCGACTCGCCGCCGCGCAGCGGAATCGTGTACAGGCCGCGGGTCTCGTCACCTTCGCGCTTGGACAGATACGCCACGCGCTGGCCATCGGGCAGCCAGCGCGGCGATGCCACATCGATTTTGCCCGTGATGAAGCCACGGCTGTTGCCGGTGCGGTCGACGACGTGCAGCTCCGTGCGCGCCGGACCATCCGGATCGACGCCCAGCGTACGCGGCACCGACAGGATATACGCGACGTCCTGACCATCGGGGCTGATCTGCGCCTGGGTGACGGCGCGCGTCTGCGCGACCTGTTCGAGCGTCATCCCGCCCGTCTTCGTGGCCGCGCCCGCGAGCGGCGCGCCCGTGGCCAGCACGAGCGCGCAGGCGAGAGTCCAGATCCATCGTTGCATTCGGTGTTCCCCGTGAACGGTTGCAGTCGACCGGTGACTTTGCAGGGGAATGCGTGGGGGTGCAATGTCGCGGCGGGCATCGGCCCGTGTCAGCCACGCCTCAAGTGGGTGTCCGCATCCCGTCATCCCGGCGGAGGCCGGGATCCAGTGATTGCGAGGCGATGTCGCCGAGGGCTGCCGACCTGGCGCGGTGCTGCACGGTGCTGGATCCGCGGCAGGTCGCTGGATCCCGGCTGTCGCCGGAATGACGGATTGTTCGCCCCGGGTATGGTCTACCGCCCCGTCACCGTCCGATGCCGCACCATCCGCACCGCGATCCGCGGGAACACTTCGGGCAACAAAGACCGCACCGGAAGCGGCACGCGCGTCGTCAGCGCTTCGGCATCGAGTGCGGGCAGCGCACCACGCCAGGCAAATGCGACGCGGTTGCTCATCTTCGGCTCGTCGACCACCAGCACGTGGTCGGCGCCGAACGCGGCGCGCAGTTTCTCCACGTGCGTTTCAGGATCACGCACGTAGAGATTGCAGGCCATGACGCCGGATGCGGTCAGCGCATCGCGGCAGGCGTCGTAGAACGCCTGTGTGGAGAGTGCCGCCGGAATGCCATGCTCGTCGTAGCCGTCGACCAGCAGCACGTCGAAACGGCCGCGGCGCTCGGTGACGAAGCACACACCGTCGTCGACGACCACCGACAGCCGCGCATCGTCGTCCGGAATGCCGAATGCGCCGCGCAGCGCGACGACGTGTGGATTGTTGTCGACCGCCTCGATGCGCGTGCCGGGCAAGTGCCGGTACGCGAACTTCGCCTGCGAACCCCCGCCGAGGCCGACCATGCCGAGCAGCGCCGGCGCCGGCTGCCACAGCAGCGCGGCGAACATCGTGCGGGTGTAGTCGATCAGCAGGCGGTCGGGATCGTTGCCGACCATGCGGCTCTGGGTCTGCCGGCGCACGAACTGCAGCGACACGAACCCGTCGTGCTCGCGTACATAGGGCTTGCGCGGCCCCGCGGCGCCACCGCGCAGCCGTTCGATCCAGCGGCCCAGCAGGCCGCGTCCCGTCGTGTCCGTCATCGTGCTCAGCGGTTCGACCAGCCGTGCGGCACGTGGCCGGCGGCGACGTGCGGGCGCGCGGACTCGATGTTGTGCTGCGAATCATCGAAGAAGATGTCGGCGCCGAATGCATCGAGGAACGGCCCCTTCGGACGGCCGCCGAGGAACAGCGCTTCGTCCAGGCGCACGCCCCAGGCGCGCAGCGTGCGGATCACGCGCTCGTGTGCGGGCGCCGAGCGTGCGGTGACCAGCGCGGTGCGGATCGGGGCGTCCTTGCCGGCCGGATACGCGGCCTGCAGGTCGTGGAGCGCGGCCAGGAAGCCCCGGAACGGACCGCCGGTCATCTCCTCGCGCGCGCGCTCGCGTTCGTGCTTGTGGAACGCGTCCAGGCCGCCCTCCTGCGACAGGCGCTCGCCTTCGTCGCCGAAGATCACCGCGTCACCATCGAACGCGATCCGCAGCTGGTCGTTGCGATGCGCCGGAGCACGCGCCGGAATGATCGTCGCCGCGGCGACGCCGTTCTCCAGTGCACGCCGCACCGAGTCGGGATTCGCCGACAGGAACAACTGGGTGCCGAAGGGCTTGATGTAGGGCCAGGTCGGCTCGCCGGAGGTGAACGTCGCGCGTGTGATGCCCAGGTTGTGGTGCTGGATCGAATTGAAGATCCGCAGCCCGCTGTCGGCCGAATTGCGCGACAGCAGGATCACCTCGACGTGCGGGGCATCGGGCGGCGCGTCGATGTTCAGGGCCAGCAGCTTGCGCACCAGCGGGAATGCGATGCCCGGCTCGAGCACATCGTCCTCGTGGGCGCGCTGGTGTTCGGCGTAGGCCTCGATGCCCTGCGACTCGAACACGGCATGGCTGTCCTCGAGATCGAACAAGGCGCGCGTGGTGATCGCGACGGTGAGCGTGGGAACGGACAGATCGGGCATGGCGGATCGCAGAACGAAAGGGGGCGGCGGTGTCCGGCGAGACGCCGACGGTGCGAAGACCGTGACGCGGCCGGAACGGCCTACGCGAATTATGCGCGATCCCGGCACACGGGCCCCTGACCAACGGCACTGGGCCGCATCTGCGCGCGGGTGCAGCGTGGATCACAGTCCGCGCCACGAGGAATGCGCCATGTCCTTTGCACGCCTGTGTGCCCTCGCCCTGCTCGCGTTGCCGCTGTCCGCGGTGGCCGCGCCGCCGGGCGACGATGCCTACGCCGAGGCCCGCGGCATCGTCGGCGACCTGCAGCGCATCGTCGCCCCGACCGGCGTGCAGGAAACGCACACCGTGCGGATCGGCGGCATCGACCAGGTGATCACCGTGCGCGGCATGGATCGCGCGAATCCGATCCTGCTCTACGTCCATGGTGGACCGGCGGCGCCGATGATGCCGGCCTCGTGGACCTTCCAGAAGCCATGGGAGGACTACTTCACCGTCGTGCAGTGGGACCAGCGCGCAGCGGGCCGCACGCTGCGGGCGAACGATGCCGATGCGGTCGCGCCGACGATCGCGATCGACCGCTACGTCGGCGACGCGATCGAACTGATCGACTGGCTGCGCACGACCTACGGCAAGCGCAAGGTGATCCTGGTCGGTCACAGCTGGGGCAGCGTGATCGGCATGCGCGTACTGGCGGAGAAGCCCGAATGGCTGCACGCCTACGTCGGCATCGGTCAGATCATCCATCCGTGGAGCGACGAGACCATCGGCTACACGCATGCGCTCGACGCTGCGCGCAGCGAGGGCAACGCCACCGCGGTGAGCGAACTCGAAGCGCTGGCGCCCTACCCCGGCGCCGATCTGCGGGGCGGCCGCATCGACGCGCAGCGCAAGTGGGTCATCCACTACGGCGGCCACAGTGCGTACCGCGACAATTCCGACTACTACTTCCACGCGCAACGGCTGTCGCCCGACTACACGCCCGAGGATCGGCGCGCGATCGCCGCCGGCAGCACGCTCACGCTCGACCGCATCCTCGGCCAGTGGCGCAGCGTCGATTTCCGCGGCCTGCAGCGCGTGCAGGCGCCGGTGGTGATGCTGCTGGGCCGGCACGACTACACCACGCCCTCGCGACCGGTCGCTGACTGGATCGCCGCCGTGGATGCCCCGTTCAAGCATGCGACGTGGTTCGAGCATTCGGCGCACTTCGCACCGATCGAGGAACCTGGACGCACCCTGATGACGCTGGTGCAGCGCGTGCGTCCGCTCGCGGTGACCGCAGGCGATGGCGCAGCGCTGGTCGACTGACGCCGATCAGACCACGAACTGCTCGCTGAGGATGCGCTCTTCGAGATTGTGTTCGGCGTCGAACAACAGCGTCACGGTGCGCTCGCGGGATTCGCGGATCGTGACTTCGACGACATCGCGCACTTCGTGCGAATCGGCGGTCACGCTGACCGGGCGCTTGTAGGGATCGAGCACGCGGAAGCGCACTTCGGTCTCCGCACGCAGGATCGCGCCCCGCCAGCGACGCGGCCGGAACGGTGCGATCGGCGTCAATGCGACGACGCCCGCACCGAGCGGCAGGATCGGGCCGTGCGCGGAGAAGTTGTAGGCGGTGCTGCCGGCGGCGGTCGACAGGATCACGCCGTCGGCCACGAGTTCCTCGAGGCGCGTCACGCCGTTGAGATCGATCTGCAGATGCGCGGCCTGGCGCGTCTGCCGCAGCAGCGCGACCTCGTTGTAGGCGAGCGAGGTGACGGTCGCGCCGGATTCCGTTTCGGTGCGCATTTCCAGCGGACGCAGCACGGCCGGCTCGGCCGCCGCGATGCGCGCCAGCAGATCGGAGCCCGACGCGGGATCGTCCTGCCGGTAGTGATTCATCAGAAAACCCACGGTCCCCAGCTTCATGCCGTAGACCGGTTTGCCGAGCTGCCCATGGCGGTGCAGCGTCTGCAGCATGAACCCATCGCCCCCGAGCGGCACCAGCACGTCGGCAGCCTCGGGTTCGCACTGCCCGTGCAGGCCCGTCAGCACCGACAGGGCGCGTTGCGCGCCATCGGCCTGGCTGGCGATGAAAGCGATGCGGGGCGTTGCGGTCATCGGCGGGCCGGTGCGTGAACGTCGGCGCGCAGCTTAGCGCAGGCGCCGTACGGGGAGGTCGCGCATGCGGCCATCCGCATCCCTGCCCGCCCGGTGGTCGGGCGCGCCGGGCGCGACGGATGGCGGCCTATGAAACGCCGCGTCAGCTGCGCTGCACCAGCTGCGACACGCGCTGCACCGCGACCGAGGCGGTCGGATAGTCCAGCGACTTCTGCGCCGCGAGTTCGCCGAGCATCGCCAGGGTGAAACGCAGCGCGGAATCGTCGCGTTCCAGCCACGCCTGCACCTTGGCCTCCGGCGTGGCGCCCGGCATCGACAGCACCTGCGACACGAGGGCGCGGTGCTGCTGGCCGAGTTCCTCGCGCAGCACGCCACGTGCGACCGCATGCCAGCGACCGTCGACTTCCAGCGCGTCGATCTGCGCGGTGAGCCACGGCAGGTTCAGCGCTTCGCCGAGACGGAAGTGCAGACGCGCGACGTCGACCGGCTTCTGCTTGCGCTCGCTCGCGACCTCGATGATGTCCCACGCCGCTTCGAGATACGGCAGCGCCGCCAGCTCGATCGCGAGCGACTTCGGCACACCCTTCTCGATCCACGCCTGCAGGCTGGCATCGTGTTCGGCGCGCTGGCCGTCGGCGATGATCTTGCTGCCGTCGCGGATCGCGTGGAAGCCGTCGTGGTAGCGATCGACCGCCGTGGTGATGTCCGGCAGTGCGCCCGGACGCGCGAGCAGCCAGCGGGTGAATGCACGCTGCAGGTTCCAGATCACCTGCAGGGCGTCGACCTGCACCGACTCGGGCACCTGGCCGTCGAGTGCGTCGATCTGGCCCCACAGCGCACGTGCCTCGATCGTCTCGCGGGTGATCGTGAACGCCTTGGCGACTTCACCCGGGCTGCGGCCGCTGTCTTCCTGCATGCGTAGCAGGAAGGTCGCGCCCATGCGGTTGATCATGGTGTTGGTGACCGCGGTCGCGATGATCTCGCGCTTCAGGCGGTGGCCTTCCATCAGTTCGGCGTACTTCTTCTGCAGCGGCTGCGGGAAGTAGCGCTGCAGCTCGCGCGACAGATACGGATCTTCGGGAATGTCGGAGTCGAGCATCTGGTCGAACGCGACCAGCTTCGAATACGACAGCAGCACCGACAGCTCCGGACGCGTCAGGCCCAGACCCTTGGCCTTGCGCTCGGAAATCTCGGCATCCGACGGCAGGAACTCGATCTGGCGATCGAGCAGGCCCTGCGCTTCCAGCGTGCGGATGAAGTGGCGCTTGGAACCCAGGCGCGACACGCTCATGCGCTCCATCAGGCTCAACGCCTGGTTCTGGCGGTAGTTGTCCCACAGCACCAGACCGGCGACTTCGTCGGTCATCGACGCCAGCAGCTTGTTGCGCGCCGGCAGCTTCATGCGGCCGTCCTGCACCAGGGCGTTGAGCAGGATCTTGATGTTGACCTCGTGGTCGGAGGTGTCCACGCCGGCCGAGTTGTCGATGAAGTCGGTATTGAGCAGCACGCCGTGCAGTGCGGCCTCGATACGGCCGAGCTGGGTCAGGCCCAGATTGCCGCCCTCGCCCACCACCTTGCAGCGCAGGTCGCGGCCATCGACGCGCAGCGCATTGTTGGCGCGGTCGCCGACGTCGGCATGGGTTTCGCCGGAGGACTTCACGTAGGTGCCGATGCCGCCGTTCCACAGCAGATCGACCGGCGCGCGCAGGATCGCCGACATCAGTTCGTTCGGGCTGATCGAGGTCGCATCGCCCTCGATGCCCAGCGCTTCGCGCGCTTCGGCCGAGAGCGGAATCGACTTCGCGCTGCGCGGCCACACGCCGCCACCCTTGGCGATCAGGCTCTTGTCGTAGTCCTCCCAGCTCGAACGCGGAATGGCGAACATGCGCTGGCGCTCGACGAAGGAGCGCGCAGCGTCCGGGTTCGGGTCGATGAAGATGTGGCGGTGATCGAATGCGGCGACCAGGCGGATGTGTTCGCTCAGCAGCATGCCGTTGCCGAACACGTCGCCGGACATGTCGCCCACGCCCACGGTCGTGAAGTCCTGCGTCTGCGAATTGCGGCCCATCGCACGGAAGTGGCGCTTGACCGATTCCCAGGCGCCGCGCGCGGTGATGCCCATGCCCTTGTGGTCGTAACCGACCGAGCCGCCGGACGCGAACGCGTCGTCGAGCCAGAAGCCGTGCTCGCGGGCGATGCCGTTGGCGATATCGGAGAAGGTCGCGGTGCCCTTGTCGGCGGCAACGACGAGATAGGGATCGTTGTCGTCGTGACGCACGACGTCGTTCGGGGGCACGATCGCGCCTTCGACGATGTTGTCGGTGATCTGCAGCAGGCCGTTGATGAACAGCGAGTAGCAGGCGACGCCTTCGGCGAACTGCGCGTCGCGGTCGCCACCCACCGGCGGACGCTTGACGATGAAGCCGCCCTTCGAGCCGACCGGCACGATGACGGTGTTCTTGACCATCTGCGCCTTGACCAGACCCAGCACTTCGGTGCGGAAGTCCTCGCGGCGGTCCGACCAGCGCAGGCCGCCACGGGCGACCGGGCCGAAGCGCAGGTGGATACCTTCCACGCGCGGACCGTAGACGAAGATCTCGCGATACGGACGCGGCTTCGGCAGTTCCGGCACGCGCGCCGAATCGAACTTGAAGCTGATCGTGTCGAGCAGGCCGCCGTCGCGGCTCTTCTGGTAGTAGCTGGTGCGCAGCGTCGCGTCGACGACCGCGAGATAGCTGCGCAGGATGCGGTCCTCGTCGAGGCTGGACACGCGATCGAGCAGTCCCTTGAGCGCGGCGCGCGCGGCTTCGTACTGCGTGTCGCGATCGCTGCCGCGGGCATCGAGCAGCGGCTGCAGCGCGGTCAGCGTCGCCTCGTCGTGGCCGGTCAGCGCCTGCAGCTGGGCCGCGAAGGCCTCGCGGCCGGCGTCGATCTGCGCGCGGCTCTCGGCGCCGGTCGCGGGATCGAAGCGCGATTCGAAGACTTCGACCAGCAGACGCGCGAGCAGCGGATAGCGTGCCAGCGTGTCTTCGACATAGGCCTGCGAGAATGGCACGCCGACCTGCAGCAGGTACTTGCAGTAGCCGCGCAGCATCGCGATCTGGCGCCAGTCGAGATCGGCGCCCAGCACGAGACGGTTGAAGCCGTCGTTCTCGGCATCGCCGCGCCACACGCGGTCGAAGGCCTCGGTGAAGGCCTGCGCGCGCGCGTCGACGTCGATCGCGCCGGTGGTGGCTTCGACGTAGAAGTCCTGCAGGAACAGCGTGGTGCCGTCGACCTCGATGCGGTTGGGATGCTCGGCGATCACGCGCAGCCCGAGGTTTTCCATCACCGGCAGCACGTCCGACAGCGGAATGTGCGCGTCGCGGCGATAGAGCTTGAAGTGCAGCACCGACTCGCCGGTGGTCGGCAGCGGCTGGGTGTAGAAGCTCAGCTGCAGCGACTCGGACTCGGCGGTCGCGGCCAGCTTCTCGACGTCGGTCGCGGCTGCGGCCGGCGATGCGAACTCGATGTAGGCCGGCGACAGCGCACGGCCGAAGCGGCCCGCCAGGCGCAGGCCTTCCGCCTCGCCGTGACGGCGCACGAGTTCGTCGCGCAGATCGTCCTGCCAGTTACGCACGATCGCCTGCAGCGCCTGCTCCAGCGCGCCCTGGTCGATGTCGGACGCGACGCCGGCGCGCGGACGCACGATCAGATGCAGCTGCGCCAGCGGCGATTCGCCGAGCACGACGCTCGCATCGACGTGGTCGGCCTGCATGACCTCGCGCAGCAGCTGTTCGATGCGGCGACGCACGTCGGTATTGAAGCGGTCACGCGGAATGTAGACCAGCACCGAATAGAAGCGGCCGTAACGGTCCTTGCGCAGGAACAGACGGCTGCGCACGCGCTCCTGCAGGCCGAGGATGCCGGTGCCCAGACGGAACAGTTCGTCGGGCGTCGACTGGAACAGCTCGTCGCGCGGCAGCGTTTCGAGCAGATGCTTGAGTGCCTTTCCGCTGTGGCCGGTCGGCTTGAGTCCGGACTCGGTCATCACGTGTTCGAAGCGCTCGCGCACCAGCGGGATGTCCCACGGACGGCGCGTGTAGGCGCTCGAGGTGTACAGGCCGAGGAAGCGCTGTTCGCTGACCACATTGCCGGCGTCGTCGTAACCGAGGATGCCGATGTAGTCCATGTAGCCGGGACGGTGCACGGTGGAACGTGCACTGGTCTTGGTCAGGATCAGCGCATCGATCAGGCCTTCGCGGCGCAAGGCATCGGCGCCGAGCTCGCTGATCGGACGCGACTTCACCGCGCCGGGCGTGCGCAGCAGGCCCATGCCGCTGTCGGGCACGGCTTCCAGACGCGCATCGTCGCCCTTGCGCTTCACCTTGTAGGCGCGGTAGCCGAAGAACGTGAAGTGGTCGTTAGCGGCCCAGCGCAGGAACTCCTGGGCTTCGGCGCGGCTCGACTCCGACACCGGAATCTTCTGCGATTCCAGATCGGTCGCCATCTGCAGCATCTTCTCGCGCATCGACGGCCAGTCGGCAACGATCACCCGCACGTCGTCGAGCACGCCGCGCACCAGCGCCTCGATGCGCGCGTTGTCTTCGGGCGTCTGCCGGTCGATCTCCAGATGCATCACCGATTCGGCGTCGCCCTCGCCCACGCCGGTCAGACGGCCGGCACGGTCGCGCGTGATCGACAGCACCGGATGGCCCAGCACGTGCACGCCGATGCCCTGCTCGGCCAGCGCCATCGTCACCGAGTCGACCAGGAACGGCATGTCGTCGTTGACGACCTGCAGCACGGTGTGCGGCGACTCCCAGCCGTGGGTCTTCATCACCGGATTGAACAGCCGCACGTTCGCCGTGCCGGGCTTGCGCTTGCCGGCGAAGTCGAACAGGTCCGCGGCGAGCGCGGCCCAGCCGTCGGCGCTGTGCAGGGGCAGCTCGTCTTCGGTCATGCGGCGGTAGAAGGCCTGCGCGAACGCGCCGGCATCCGCGTGCGCGGCCTTGCCGGCGCGGCGGCGCACGGCGTCGAAGATCGGGTCGAGCAGGCCGAGGCCGGCGCGGCGCGGCGGCGCGGGCAGCACGCTGGCAGCCTTCTTCTTCGCCGGCGCGGCGGCCTTGGTGGCGGACTTGGAGGATTTCGCCGGCACTGCGGCCGCGGCGGATTTACCTGTCTTGCGCGATGAGGTCATGACGACAAACGTTCCGATGCAATGAGGCCCGCGTTCTCACGCGGGCCGACGGGAAGGAATCTCTCAATACGACGCGGCCGCACGGGCGGCCGGGTCGGGAACCACCGACGCCGCGCGGCCACGGGGGCGGCGCAGGCGACGGACACACGCGGTGCTGGCGTGGAGAAGCGGCATGCGGATCAGCGCAGACCGGTCTCGTTGCGGGCGATCACCAGACGCTGGATCTCGCTGGTGCCTTCGTAGATTTCGGTGATCTTGGCGTCGCGGAAGTACCGCTCGATCGGCATTTCCTTCGAGTAGCCCATGCCCCCGTGGATCTGCAACGCCTGGTGGGTGATCCACATCGCGGCTTCAGATGCGGTGAGCTTGGCGATCGCGGCCTCGTTGCTGAAGCGCTTGCCCTCGCCCTTGAGCCAGGCCGCGCGCAGCGTGAGCAGCAGCGCCGCATCCAGCTTGCACTTCATGTCGGCGATCTTCGCCTGGGTCATCTGGAACGCGCCGATCGGCTGACCGAAGGCCTTGCGCTCCTTGACGTAGGCGATCGTCGCCTCGTATGCGGCGCGGGCGATGCCGATCGCCTGCGAGGCGATGCCGATACGGCCGGCATCGAGCACGCCCATCGCGATCTTGAAGCCCTGACCTTCCTCGCCGAGCACGTCGCCGGCCTGGGCCACGTAGTCCTGGAATTCGATCTCGCAGGTCGCCGAGGCGCGGATGCCGAGCTTGGGCTCGGTCTTGCCGCGATGGAACCCGTCGCGGCTGCCGTCGACGAGGAAGGCGGTGATGCCGCGCGCACCCTTGTCGGGCTCGGTCACGGCGAACAGCACGAAGTACTTGGCGACGGGGCCGGAGGTGATCCAGCTCTTCTTGCCGTTGATCACGTACGTGCCGTCGGCCTGCTTGACCGCGCGGCACTTCATCGCCGTGGCATCGGAGCCCGACTGCGGCTCGGTCAGCGCGAACGCGCCGATCTCGCGGCCTTCGGCAATCGCGCGCACGTATTCCTGCTTCTGCGCCTCGGTGCCGTGGGTCAGGATGCCGTTGCAGAACAGCGAGTTGTTGACCGACATGATCGTCGAGTGCGCGGCATCGGCCGCGGCCACCTCGACCATCGCCAGCACGTAGGAGATCGGGTCCATGCCCGCGCCGCCGTACTCGTCGGGCACTTCGATGCCCATCAGGCCGTTCTCGCCGAGCACCTTCATGTTCTCGACGGGAAAGTCACCGGTCCGGTCGTGATGTTCGGCGCTGGGTGCGATCCGTTCCTGGGCGATCCGTCGCGCGATGTCCTGGATCATCAACTGCTCTTCGCTGAAACCGAACTCCACGGCGTGCAACTCCTGCTCGAAAACGATCCGGCGATTGTAACGTTCCAACCCGGTAAAACACCCGCAAAACCGGTTCCGCAGTGCAGCATGAATCGACCGGAAACAGCGCGGCGGACGCGACGCTTCGCATCATGCAAACGGTGTATGACGGGCGCCGGATCGTGTGACCGTGGCGTGACGCTGACGTCACCGAACCTTGACCCGGTCGCCGCGCGCCCCGACAATTATCTCTATATCGCGATATGGAGATATTGATGGATCTGGAGGCCTGGTCCGCGCGCCTGAAAGTGCTCGCCGACCCCACGCGTGTCCGCCTGCTCGCCCTGCTCGAAGTCGAAGAGCTCACGGTGGCCGAGCTGTCCTCGATCACCCGCCTCGCCCAACCGCGCGTGTCTACGCACTTGGCGCGGCTGAAGGAAGCGAACCTCGTGCGCGACCGCCGCGCCGGTGTGTCCGCCTACTACCGCTTCGACGACGCCGCGCTCGATCCCGCGCAGCGTGCGCTGTGGCAGGCGCTGTCGACCGGCAGCGACGATCCGCTGCTGCGCCAGGATGCCGAGCGCACGCCGGCGGTGCTGGCGACGCGCGCCGCCGATCAGAGCTGGGCCGACACCGTGGCCGGCGACATGGAACGGCACTACTCGCCCGGCCGTACATGGGAAGCTCTCGCGCGTTCCGCGCTGCCGCTGCTGGAAACCGGCGACGTGCTCGACATCGCCTCGGGCGACGGTGTGCTCGCCGAGCTGCTGGCGCCGCATGCCCATCGTTACGTGTGTCTGGATGCCAGCCGCCGCGTCGTGGCCGCATCGACGGAGCGGCTCAAGCGATTCACCAACGTCGAGGTGCGCGAAGGCGACATGCATGCCCTGCCCTTCGAGGCCGGCAGCTTCGACCTCGTCGTGCTGATGCATGCGTTGACCTACGCGACCAAGCCCGCGCAGGCCGTCACCGAAGCCGCGCGCGTGTTGCGGCCGGGGGGTCGTCTGCTGTTGTCGAGCCTGGACCGGCACGGCCACGAAACCGCGGTGCAGGCCTACGGCCACGCGAACCTCGGCTTCCCGGACAAGGAGCTGCGCCGTTTCGTCACCAAGGCCGGGCTGGAGATCCACAGTGCCGAAACCGTCACCCGCGAGAAGCGTCCGCCGCATTTCCAAGTGATTTCGATCATCGCGAGAAAGCCATGACCACATGGCTGCATCCCGAACGCGTCGCAGCGCTCGACGCCGCACTGGCCCAACGCATCCTCGTGCTCGACGGCGCGATGGGGACGATGATCCAGCGCTTCGAACTGACCGAGGCCGACTATCGCGGCGAGCGCTTCGCGCAGGGTTACGACGCGCTGCATGTGGTCGAAGGCCACGCGCATGGTGCCGGCTGCGGCTGCGAAAGCCACGACCAGCGCGGCAACAATGATCTGCTCACGCTCACGCGTCCCGACATCATCCAGGGCATCCACGCCGACTATCTCGCTGCCGGCGCGGACATCGTCGAGACCAACACCTTCAACTCGACCGCGGTGTCGCTGGCCGACTATCGGCTGCAGCATCTGGTCCACGAACTCAACGAAACCGGTGCAGCATTGGCGCGCGCGGCCTGCGACGCCGCGCAAGCGCAGACGCCGTATCGCCCGCGCTTCGTCGCCGGCATCCTCGGGCCGACCAGCCGTACCGCATCGATCAGTCCCGACGTCAACGATCCCGGCTATCGCGCGGTGACTTTCGACGAACTGGTGTCGATCTATCGCGACGCGGCCCATGGGCTGATCGACGGCGGCGCCGACATCCTCATGGTCGAGACCGTGTTCGACACGCTCAACGCCAAGGCCGCGCTGTACGCCATCGAGACCGTGTTCGACGATCGCGGCGGACGCCTGCCGGTGATGATCTCCGGCACGATCACCGACGCCTCCGGCCGCACGCTGTCGGGCCAGACCGCCGAGGCGTTCTGGTACTCGCTGCAGCACGCGCGTCCACATGCGGTGGGCCTCAACTGCGCGCTCGGCGCGAAGGACCTGCGCCCGCACGTCGAAACGCTGTCGCAGATCGCGCAGACCTACGTGTCCTGTCATCCGAACGCCGGACTGCCGAATGCCTTCGGCGGCTACGACGAGACGCCCGAGGACATGGCCGAGGTGCTGCGCGAATTCGCGACCGCCGGTCTGTTGAACATCGTCGGCGGCTGTTGCGGCACGTCGCCGGACCACATCCGCGCGATCGCCGAGGCGGTCTGTGATGTGGCGCCGCGCCGACCGCCCGCACCCCTGGACGCCGCCGCATGACGCGTCCCCGCCACACCCGCCTGTCCGGCCTCGAGCCGCTGATCGTCACGCCGGAACTGCTCTTCATCAACGTCGGCGAGCGCACCAACGTCACCGGCTCGGCGGCGTTCCGCAAGCTGATCAAGGAGAACCGCTACCCCGAGGCCGTCGAGGTCGCGCGCCAACAGGTCGAAGGCGGCGCGCAGATCCTCGACGTCAACATGGACGAGGGCATGCTCGATTCCGAGCATGCGATGACGACGTTCCTCAACCTGATCGCCGCCGAGCCCGACATCGCGCGCATTCCGGTCATGGTCGACTCCTCGAAATGGACCGTCATTGAGGCCGGCCTGAAATGCCTGCAGGGCAAGGGCGTGGTCAACTCGATCTCGCTCAAGGAAGGCGAAGCCGCATTCCTCGAACAGGCGCGGAAGGTGCTGCGCTACGGCGCGGCGGTCGTGGTCATGGCCTTCGACGAGGTGGGCCAGGCGGACACGAAGGACCGCAAGGTCGAGATCTGCACGCGCGCCTACAAGCTCTTGACCGAAGTCGTCGGGTTTCCGCCCGAGGACATCATCTTCGACCCCAACATCTTCGCGATCGCCACCGGCATCGCCGAGCACGACAACTACGCGGTTGATTTCATCGAGGCGACCCGCGAGATCAAGGCGACGTTGCCGCATTGCCACGTCTCGGGTGGCGTTTCCAACGTGTCGTTCTCCTTCCGCGGCAACGAGGTCGTGCGCCAGGCGATCCACGCGGTGTTCCTGTTCCATGCGATCAAGGCCGGCATGGATTTCGGCATCGTCAACGCCGGCGCGATGCCGATCGTCGACGATCTGGATTCGGAGCTTCGCGAGTGCGTCGAGGACGTGGTGCTCAATCGGCGCAGCGATTCGACCGAGCGCCTGCTCGATCTCGCCGAACGCTACAAGGGCAAGAAGGGCGCGGCGCGGGTCGAGAACACCGCCTGGCGCGAGGCACCGGTGCAGCAGCGGCTCACGCATGCGCTGGTGCACGGCATCGACCAGTACGTGGTCGAAGACACCGAAGAGGCGCGGCAGTCGTTCACGCGCCCGCTGGACGTCATCGAAGGTCCGTTGATGGCCGGCATGAACGTCGTCGGTGATCTGTTCGGCGCCGGCAAGATGTTTCTGCCGCAGGTGGTCAAGTCCGCGCGCGTGATGAAGAAGGCTGTGGCCTACCTGCTGCCCTACATCGAAGCCGAGAAGCTGCGCACCGGCGACGCGGGCAAGAACAACGGCCGCGTGCTGATGGCGACCGTCAAGGGCGACGTGCACGACATCGGCAAGAACATCGTCGGCGTGGTGCTCGCCTGCAACAACTTCGAAGTCGTCGATCTCGGCGTCATGGTCGCCACCCAGACCATCCTCGACAAGGCGCGCGAAGTACAGGCGGACGTGATCGGTCTGTCGGGCCTGATCACGCCCTCGCTAGAGGAAATGAGCCACGTGGCCCGCGAGATGAAGCGCCAGGGCTTCGAGACGCCGCTGCTGATCGGCGGCGCGACGACCTCGCGTGCGCACACCGCGTTGAAGATCGCGCCGCATTACGCATCGCCCACGGTCTGGGTGAAGGATGCCTCGCGCGCGGTGGGCGTGGTGCAGTCGCTGATCAGCCCGGAACTGCGCGGCGCCTTCGTCGCCGCCAACGATGCCGACTACGCCGAGATCCGCCAGCGTCATGCCAATCGCGGTGACGCGAAGCGGCTGGTCTCGCTGGCCAAGGCGCGCGCGCAGCGCTTCGACGGCGACTGGGGCCGGTACACGCCGCCCACGCCCCACAAGCCCGGCGTGCACGTATTCGACGACTATCCGCTCGACGATCTGGTTCCGATCATCGACTGGACGCCGTTCTTCAACGCCTGGGAACTGTTCGGCAAGTACCCGACGATCCTCAGCGACGAGGTCGTCGGCCCGCAGGCCACCGAACTGTTCAACGATGCGCAGGCGATGCTGCGCCGGATCGTCGACGAGAAATGGCTGACCGCGAAAGCCGTGTTCGGCCTGTGGCCGGCCAACAGCATCGGCGACGACGTGGTGCTGCAGCACGAGCGCGGCGAGGCGACGCTGCACTTCCTGCGCCAGCAGGTCGACAAGCCGGTCGAACGGCCGGACTTCTGCCTCGCGGACTTCATCGCCCCGCAGGACAGCGGCAAGCAGGACTGGATCGGCGCGTTCGCGGTCACGGCCGGCATCGGCATCGATCCGCACGTCGCCCGTTTCGAGGCCGCGCACGACGACTACAACGCGATCCTGCTCAAGGCGCTGGCCGATCGTCTGGCTGAAGCGCTGGCCGAGCGTCTGCACCAGCGCGTGCGCACCGACTACTGGGGCTATGCGACCGACGAAGACCTCGACAACGATGCGCTGATCGCCGAGAAATACCGTGGCATCCGCCCCGCCCCCGGCTATCCGGCGTGTCCGGAGCACAGCGAGAAAGGCCGGCTGTTCGAGCTGCTAGATGCGACCGCGCACACCAGCATGACGCTGACCGAAAGCTTCGCGATGCTGCCGACCGCGGCGGTCTCGGGCTACTACTTCAGCCATCCGAAGAGCCAGTATTTCGTCGTCGGCCGCGTGTCGAAGGAACAGGCGCAGGACTACGCGAAGCGCAAGGATGCCACGCTCGCGCAGGTCGAACGCTGGCTCGCGTCGAACCTCGACTACGACCCGGAATAGCCCCGCGCGCAGGCATGGACACACGACCGCCACCCGGCGGTCGTTAGGCTGGACCGTTCCTTCATCGCACAAGGACGCCCGCATGTCCCGACGCCCCGGCGCGCTCGTCGCGCTCGTCGCCTCTGTCTGCCTCGCCGCCTGCAGCGGCCCCGCACAGAACGCCGCCGACACCGGCGCATCCAGCGCTGCGCCTGATCCGGATAGCGGCGTGATCGTCATCGACAACGCACGCGTGTTCGACGGCGCACGCGATCTGGGCGAAGTCTCGCTGGTGATCCGCGACGGTCTGATCGAACGTATCGCCGAGGCCGGCGCGAACGATCTGCCCGAAGGCGCCGAACGCATCGACCATCGCGACCTCTTCGTCATCCCGGGCCTGGTCAACGATCACGCGCACGTCGGCAACACCCGCGGCACCGCGCACGGCGACCGCTTCTACACGCAGGACCAGGTCTCGGCCGATCTGCGCCAGTTCCAGGCCTACGGCATCACCACGGTCGCATCCTTGGGCATGAACGGCAGTGCGTTCGGCGAGATCCGCGCCGCGATCAATGCAGACCCGATGCTGGGCGCCCAGCTCTATGGCGCCGGTGGCGGTGTCGGCACGCCCGATGGCGCGCCGCCGGCCGCGAACATGGGCCTGTCGGACGATCCCGTCGCCCGTCCCGCCGATGCGGAAGGCGCCCGCGCGGCCGTGCGCGCGCAGGCCGAATCCGGCGTCGACCTGATCAAGCTCTGGGTCGACGATCTCGGCGGCAAGTCGCCGCAGATGACGCCCGAGGTCTACAAGGCCGCGATCGAGGAAGCGCATCGCCACGACCTGCTGGTGGCTGCGCACATCCATGATCTGGCGCCGGCCGCCGATCTCGTCGCCAGTGGCGTCGACATCATCGCCCACGGCATCCGCGACCAGGCGATCGGTGCGCCGCTCGTCGACGCGATGAAGGCCGCGGGCACCGGCTACATCGCCACGCTGCAGATCGACGAAGCGAACTACATCTACGCCGAGCAGCCGGACTGGCTGGACACGCCGTTCCTGCGCAACGCCCTGCCCGCCTCGGTGCGCGCGCAATGGTCGGATGCGTCATGGCGCGAAAGGAAACTCGCCGACCCGGCGACGCAGACCCACCGCGACGCGCTGGCGGTGAATCTCGCCAACCTGTCGACGCTGCGCGAGGCTGGCGTGCGCATCGGCTTCGGCACCGATGCCGGCGCACTGCCGCACCGCGTGCCGGGCTTCGCCGAGCATCGCGAACTGGAACTGATGGTCGACCAGGCCGGCTTCAGCCCCGCACAGGCCCTGGTCGTCGCCACGAGTGCGGCCGCGCAGCTGCTGCGCTTCGACGATCGCGGTCTGCTGCAGCCGGGCAAGCGCGCCGATTTCGTCGTGCTGTCGGCCGATCCGCTGGCCGACATCCGCAATACGCGCAGTATCGAGGCGGTGTGGCAGGCCGGTCGCAAGGTCGCCGGCCCGATCGCCGACTACGACGCGCAGGCGCGGGACTGATCGACGCGCGAACGCGATCCGCGCTTCGGCGCGGATCGTGATCCGGCACGAACCGTCAGGGCAGCAGGAAGGACACGCCGAAGCCGCCGGTCCAGTCGTCCTCGTCATCGGCGAAGCCGCGCAGCACCGAGAGGTCCAACTGCACCGCAGGCGCGACGCGCCAGGTGATGCCGGTGCCCAGCGCGCGTGAGCGCTGTGCGCCGGCGCCGAGCCCGGCTTCCACGTACGCACCGACCGTCTCGGTCGACAGAAACGTGTAACTCGGAGAGACCGTCCAGCCGGTGCCGTTCTCGTCGCGCGTGCCGTTGACGTAGAAGGCGAGATCGCCGGTCGCGACGCTGACGCCGAGATCCTGCTGCGCACGCTCGGCGCGGATGTCGGACGCGCCGGTCAGCACGCCCTGCCGCGCGAGCACCGCCCACTGCGTGTCGTCGTTCGAACCCGGCAACACCCACTTGAGCGCAATGCTGCTGTCGCCACCGCCGTGCACGCGCTCGCGTGCATCGGCGCTGCGCGTGCGCTCCCACACCCGGCTGTCGCTGCCGATCTGCAGCTCAAGATCTTCGGCAAGACCCACCCGCAACAGACTCGCGGCGGCGTAGCGCGTGGTGCGCGCGCCGTCGCTGTCGTCGTGGCTGAAGTCGGGCAGTCCCTGCTCCCAGGCGATCTGCCCGGGCGCCAGCACCGAGGGCGAAAACCCGATGCCGGGCCGGTCGAACTCGACCTCGGACGCGTTCTGCGCCTGCGCGGCCGCGCAGACCGACGCGAGCAGGCCGATCGCGCCAGCACGCATCGCGAGCCGCATGGACGCGGACGCGCTCACCAGACGAGATCGTCCGGCACCTGGTACATCGGATCGCTGTAGGGATCGTCCGCGGCGGGTGCATCCGGATCGATCCGCAGCGCGACGGACGGCGCGAAGATCGCACCGGCCTCTGCCAGCACCGCGGCGGTTACCAGCAGGTAGCGGCCATTGAGCTGCACGACGCCGAGCTCGCCGGCGTTGAGCGCCTTGAGCTGGGCCTCGTCGACGTGGATGCGCTTGATCTTGCCGCCGTATTCGAAATGACGGGCGATCTCGGCCTCTTTGATGTTGAGCGACTTGTCGGCCAGGAACACCTCGAGCTTCGCGCGCGCCTCGCGGCGCAGCCGGGCGTCTTCCTGCTTCACGCGCTCGGCCTCGATGCGCTCGTCCTTCTCGCGCTGGGCGCGGATGGCGAACGCCTTGGCCAGATCGATGTCCTCGCGCGGCGGGCGCTTGCCCTGCGGCGCGCCGCGGCGATCGGTGTTCGGGCGCGGCTTGCCGTCGCTGCGCGGTGCGCCGCTGTTGCGGGCCTGCGGACGCGCGGCATTGTCGCCACGCGGCGCGCCGGGCTTGCCGTCGGCATTGCGGCCGGCAGGCCGTGGACCGCGGCGATCGTCGGGCCGCGGGCGTCGTTCGTCGCGACGGGGCTTGGACGCAGCCGGTGTCGGCGCCTTGAATCCGAGGCCGAGCAGCTGGTCGCGGAGGGAATCGGTCATCGCTGTCGACCTCAGTAATGCGGGGGTGGCGGTTCTTCCGACGCATCGGGGAACTGCACGGTGCGCGCCTGGCGCAGGTCGTCCATCATCCGGCGCAGCAGCCCGGTCTGGGCGCTCAGCTCGAGTCGCGCCTGGCTCAGCGCATCGTTGAGCTCGCCGATGGTCTGCTCCTGGAACGCGAGTCGCGTTTCCAGTTCGGTGACGCGCGATTCCAGCGCGTCGTGTCCGGTGTCGTTCATTGCATTCTCGATGGACCGGCGCGCCGCACGGGGCGGCGCACCGGCCAGGGTCTTACTTGACGATGTCCTGCAGCTCGACTTCGAACACCAGCGCCTGGTTCGGACCGATCGGACCCGAGCCCATTTCGCCGTAACCCAGCGCGGCCGGGATCCACAGCTCGTACTTGCTGCCGACCGGCATCAGCTGCAGACCTTCCTGCCAGCCCGGGACGACCTGGTTGAGCGCGAACTGCGCCGGCTCGCCGCGATCGATCGAGCTGTCGAAAGTCTCGCCGTTGAGCAGCGTGCCCTTGTAGTGCACGCGCACCGTGTCGTTCGGGCCCGGCTTGGCGCCGGTGCCTTCGGTGATCACGCGGTACTGCAGGCCCGATGCGGTGGTCTGCACGCCTTCGCGCTTGCCGTTCTCGGCGAGGAACTTCTCGGCCTCGGCGGCATTGGTCTTGGACTTCTCTTCCATCTCCGCGACCTGCTTGGCCTGCATGCGCTCACCGAACTTCTGCATGATGCCCATGGCCTGCTCGTCGGTGATCTCGATGGCCTTGTCGTCGAGCGTTTCGCTGATCGCGCGCTGCAGCGTCTTGACGTCGATCTCGTCCTTGATCTGCTTGAGCTGCTCGCCCATCTGGTTGCCGATGATGTAGCTGATCTGCTCGCGCTCGCCCTTGAGGCCGGCGATCTCGCCGCCTTCGGCCGGCGTTTCGGTCGCGGCGCCTTCGGCCGGCTTGCCGGTTTCCTTGTCGATCGGCTTGCAGGCGATCATCGCCAGCGGCAGGACGGCGGCGAGGCCGGCGATGGCGAGGCGCTTGGTGTTCTTCATGCGGTCAAAACTCCGGGATGAGGGATCTGGAACGGACGGCCGCTGGGAGCGGACGGCGGGAGGTGAACAGTGAATCCAGGAACGGAAGATCAGAGGATGTCGATCAGTTCGACATCGAAAACGAGCGTCGAGTTCGCGGGAATGTTCGGCGGACTGCCGCGCACACCGTAGGCCAGCTCGCCGGGGATCCAGAAGCGGTACTTGCCGCCGATCGGCATCAGCTGCAGACCTTCGGTCCAGCCGGCGATGACCTGGTCGAGGCCGAACACGGCCGGTTCGCCGCGGCTGTAGGAACTGTCGAACTCGGTGCCGTCGAGCAGCGTGCCGCGGTAGTGCACGCGCACGCGGTCGCTGGCGCGCGGACGCGGGCCCTGCCCCTGCTTCTCGACGCTGTACTGGATGCCCGATGCGGTCGCGAACACGCCCGGCTTGCCGCGGTTGGCGGTCATAAAGGCGATACCGGCCTGGCGGTTGTCGTCGGCGGCGCGCGCGGTGCGCAGCTGGGCGCGCGTGATCATCCCCTGGCGGACGCGCGTGATCTCGTCGGCCGTCAGCGACGGCTGCTTGCCGTCGACCGTGTCGCGGACACCGCGCATCAGTGGCGCAATGGCGATCTCGTCGCGCATCGGGGTCAGCGAACGGCCGACATCGGCGCCGAGCATCTGGCCGACTTTGGCGCGATCCACCGCAGGCGGTTCGCTGCCCGGGGGCAGGCCCGGCACAGGACGACCGCTGCGCGATGCGACGCGCTGCGCCAGCGCCTGGCCGATGCGCTGCGTTTCCGTCGGGTCGAGCGTCGGCGGCTTGCCGGCGAGCGCGGCCGTCACTGCCGCCTCGAACGCGGCCAGATCGAGATCGGGCGTGACCTGGGCCAGCTGCGCGGCCATGTCCATGCCGACCACGTAGCTGCTCCTGTCGCGATCGGTGCTCTCGGCCGCCACGGCCAGCGTGGCGACCGGTGCCAGCAGCAACGCAAGGGCTGCGGCGCGCATCTGATTCAACATCCGCATGGTTCTCCTGCCCCGGATGCGGGGCGATGCAGCCGGCTATTGTCGCGGGCGCGCGGCGGCGGAGCAATCAGGCCCGCCGCGGCCTTCAGCGGGCGGCGGGCCTGGGCGCGGCCAGCGCGCGCTCGATCGCCGCCAGGATCTCCGGATCATCCGGCTTGGTGCGACTGCCCCACTGACCCAGCACCCGCCCGTCGCGACCCACCAGATACTTGTGGAAGTTCCACTGCGGCGCCTGGCCGGTGGCATCGGTGAGCTGCTTGAACAGGGGCGTCGCGTCGGGACCGATCACGTGCACCTTCTGGAACATCGGGAACTTCACGCCATAGGTCAGCGTACAGAACTCCTGGATCGCCGCCTCGTCATCGAATTCCTGTTCCTTGAAGTCGCCGGACGGAAAGCCCAGCACCGCGAATCCGCGCGGACGCAGGCGCGCATGCATGGATTCGAGCGCTTCGTACTGCGGGGTAAAGCCGCACTTGCTCGCGGTATTGACGATCAGCACCACGTCGCCGCCATAGGCGCTACGCAGATCCACGGTCTCGCGGACCGCGAGCTGGCGGAACTGGTGATCGAGCACGCCACGCGGCGCAGCCGGACCCTGCGCGAACGCCGCACCGGCCACCAGGGTCACACCCACTGCCAGCGCCACGCGCCGGAACCACCGATTGCCACGCATGTCGCGATCTCCTGGACGGCCGGCGCACCGTGCCATCAGTTGGGTAGAAATTTCTGTAAGGCGCGTTGACACCCGCTGCGGTGGTGTTATAGTCACCTACAACACCTACCCACTAGAGCAGGACGGTCCTCATGAACCGCAGGCTCCACACCCCGATCATCGCATGCACCGCCTCCGCCCTGGCGCTCTCGGCCGGCCTGCTGTTCGCCGGCCCGGCGCTGTCGGCCGGCGAGCTCGCACCCCCGCCCGTCGCCGTTGCGGTTGCTGTGAAGGCCCGTGCCCAGGCCGAGCGCGCTGCGACGACGACCGACATCGAAGCGGAGACCCCGCGTCCCCGCACCCGCCGTGCACGCAGCGGCTTCGCCCTGCCGTACTTCTCGTTCGCGCGGGGCGCTGGTGGAAGGAGCTGAGGCCATGGCCAATATCGAATGGAGCGACGGCGCTCCCATCTACCGCCAGCTGAAGGAACGCGTCATCGCGATGATGCTCGACGGCGTCCTGAAGCCCGGCGATGCGCTGCCCTCGGTGCGCCAGGTGGCCGCCGACTACCAGCTCAACCCGATCACCGTCTCACGCGCCTACCAGGAACTCGCCGACGAGGCGCTGGTGGAGAAGCGCCGCGGCCTGGGCATGTTCGTCACCGAGGAAGCCTCGAAGAAGCTGCGCAGCAGCGAACGCGAGCGGTTCCTGCACGACGAGTGGCCACAGGTGGTGGAACGGATCGAACGCCTGGGGCTGTCGACCCGGGACCTGCTGCAGTCCATCGGCAATGGAGCCAACGAATGAACGCCGTCATCGACACCCCGGTGATCACCGCGCGCAACCTCACCAAGACCTACAAGGGCGCGCGTGCGCTCGACGGCACCAGCTTCCAGATTCCGGCCGGCCGTATCGTCGGCCTGATCGGTCCCAACGGCGCCGGCAAGACCACCGCGTTGAAGGCGCTGCTCGGCCTGATCCGCTTCGACGGCGAGATGTCGGTGCTGGGCCGCGATCCGCGCACCGAACGCGACGCACTGATGAACGATGTCTGTTTCATCGCCGATGTCGCCGTGCTGCCGCGCTGGATGCGGGTGCGTGACGCGATCGATTTCGTCGAAGGCGTGCATCCCCGTTTCGACCGTGCGCGCTGCGAGCGTTTCCTCGCCAACACCAAGCTCGGTCCGAAGCAGCGCGTGCGCGAAATGTCCAAGGGCATGATCGTGCAGCTGCATCTGGCCCTGGTAATGGCGATCGACGCCAAGCTGCTGGTGCTCGACGAGCCGACGCTCGGCCTCGACATCCTGTATCGCAAGCAGTTCTACCAGCGCCTGCTGGAGGACTACTTCGACGAGCAGAAAACGATCATCGTCACCACGCACCAGGTGGAGGAGATCGAGCACATCCTCACCGACGTGCTCTTCATCCAGAACGGCAAGATCGTGCTGGACGCGCCGATGGACGATGTCGGCGAACGCTTCGTCGAAGTGCTGGTCAACGCCGAACACCTCGACGCCGCCCGCGCCCGCCGCCCGATCGACGAACGCGCCCTGCCCTTCGGCAAGACCGTGATGCTGTTCGACAACGTGCCCGTTTCCACCCTGTCGACCTACGGCGAAACCCGCACCCCGGGCCTGGCCGACCTGTTCGTGGCCACGATGAAAGGAGCCTACGCATGAATGCCGCCGCCGAACACGTGGACGCCCCGGTTCCGTCCCGCACATTCGCATCGACCCATCCGACCCACCGCTTCCGTCTGCTGCTGCGGCGCGAGTACTGGGAGCACCGTGGCGGCATCTTCTGGGCGCCGATGATCGCCGGCGGCGTGTCACTGCTGCTGTCGCTCGGCCTGCTGGTCGCCGGCATCGTGTTCGCCCACAAGGCGGTCGCGGAGGGCAACCTCGTCCAGCACAACGGCGTGACCATCAACGGTCTGGACCTGGGCACCCTGGCCCAGCAGCTGACCAGCGATGATCTCTACCAGCTGTCGGAAGGCATCACGATCACGCTGGCGCTGTCGGCAACCTGGCCGTTCCTGGTGATGATCTTCGTCGCCTTCTTCTACTGCCTGGGCGCCCTGTACGACGACCGCCGCGACCGCAGCGTGCTGTTCTGGAAGTCGCTGCCGGTGTCCGACACGGCGACCGTGCTGTCCAAGGTCGCGACGGTGACGCTGGTGATTCCCCTGTTCGCCACGCTGTTCGCGATCGTCATCATGTTCGCGTTCCTGATCGCCCTGAGCATCGCCGCGGCGGCGCACGGCGCCAACCCGTTCCCGCTGCTCTGGGGCAATGGCTCGGTGTTCCTGTTGTCGGGCCAGTTCCTGGCAGCGATTCCGGTGTATGCGGCCTGGATGTTCCCGACCGTCGGCTGGCTGCTGCTGTGCTCGGCCTGGGCCAAGAGCAAGCCCTTCCTGTGGGCGCTGCTGATCCCGCTGGCCCTGGGCGTCGCGACGTCGATGACCGGCCTGCTGCAGCTGATCGGACTGGAGCGCCACTGGCTCTGGGGCAATGTGATTTCGCGGATGTTGCTGGGCACCGTGCCGGTGACCCATCGCGATCTGGCCTACATCCAGTCAGGCGCGGGACCGGCCAACGAGATGTTCTCGATCCCCGGCTTGTACAGCAACTTCCTCGAGCCCTCGATGTGGATCGGCCTCATCGCCGGCGCCGTGATGATCGCGATCTCCATCCGCCTGCGCCGCTGGCGCGAGGAAGGCTGAGCCACCCCGTTTCTCCCCGCCATCGCCTGATTCCGGAGACCACCCATGAAAGCTGCAGCCGTCACCGCATTCGCCCTTGCCCTGTGTCTGCCGCTGGCCGCCTGGTCGGCGCCGCCCGAAACCGGCGGTGTGCGCGAGGAAATCCGTCGGGATCTGGAAGACGCCCGGCGTGACATCCGCACCGATCTCGCCAAGGCCCGCGCCGAACTCGACACCGAGAACCTCGACGTGACCAACAGCCTGCAGGCCAATGGCGATGCGCGCCGCAACCGCAAGGCGAAGACGGAACCGGCGCTGCCGAAGGCCGAGATCACCCCACAGGGCGACTTCCTGATCGAGGGCGAGGCTGTCGCCATCGATGCGGCGCAGCGCCGTCAGCTGCTCGGCTATCGCGGCATGGTCATCGAGGTTGCCAAGGCCGGTATCGACATCGGCGAGGTCAGTGCACTGGCCGCCGTGGACTCGGTCGACCGCGGCGTGTTCTCGCTGATGGTCGGTGCGATGACCGGCAGTCTGGAGCGGCGCATCGAGCGGACCGTGCGCAACACCGTCGGCCCCGGCGTGCTGCTGATCTGCGAACGCATGCCCGCGCTGCGCGAGGCGCAGCAACAGCTCGCCAGCGACCTGCCGGCCTTCCGTCCGTATGCGCGACTGGAAGCCCGGGACGCCGACAGCTGCCGTAACGAGGTCCGCCGCGAGTTCGCGGGGCGCTGAGGTCGCGATGGCCGGACGGCTCGCGCAGACCCATCGATTCAGGGTAGCGTCAGCCACCACGCATCCCGGCCCCGCACTGCCGCGGGCCGGTCACTTCGCCAGGGAGTCCACGACATGACGCCAGCTCACACCGCTCGCCCGCTGCTCGCCACGCTCATTGCCGCATCGCTCGTTTTGCCGTTCGCCGCGCGAGCCGAAGACAGCCCGCAGTGCCGGCACAGCCAGCCGCGCGACCTGGCGCTGCAGCTCGACGGCGTGCGCACGGTGCGCTTCGAGATCGGCAACAGCAAGCTGCGCGTGGAGGGCGCCGCACGTCCGGACGCGACGCTGCGCGGCCGCGCCTGCGCATCGAGCGAGGCGATGCTGGCCTCGCTGGTGCTCGAGCAGCAGCGCTCGGGCGACACCCTGACCGTCATCGCACGCCGCACGTCGAACTCGACCGGCTGGATGGGCAACCAGTACGCCTACATGGACCTGTCCGGCCAGGTGCCGGCGAACGTGCTGGTGCAGACCGTCGTCGGCTCCGGCGATGCCTGGGTCACCGGCGTGTCGGCCGCGAGCGCCGATGTCGGCTCCGGCGATGCCGAACTGCGCCGCATCGAGGGCCGCGCGACCGCCAAGGTCGGCTCGGGCGACATCACCGTCGACGACGCCGGCGAACTCAAGGTGTTGTCGATCGGTTCGGGCGATGTCGAAGCCCGCGGCATCCGCGGCGCGGTCGAAGTCGGCAGTGTCGGCTCGGGCGACTTCAAGCTCGAAGGCGCCGGCGGCGACGTCCGCATCGGCAGCCTCGGCTCCGGCGACATCGACCTGCGCGACGTGCAGGGCAGCGTGCACGTCGGCTCGATCGGCTCGGGCGACGTCGATGCCCGCGGCATCGGCGGCGATCTCGAAGTCGCGGCCAAGGGCAGTGGCGAGGTCTCGCACCGCGATGTGCGCGGCACCGTCAGCGTGCCCCGCAAACGTTGACCTTCCTACAGAGACAGATCCGGAGTCCGACCATGCAGACCTTCCCGTCCCGCGCCCTGCCGCTGGCCCTGCTGCTCGCCTGCGCGGGCACGCTGACCGCCTGCGGGCGTGACGAAGCACCCGCACCCGCGAGCGGTGACGCCACCACGGCGCCGGCCGAGGAAGGTTTCGTCGCCCGCACCACCCGCCGCGCGCTGGAAACGGCGCGTCAGGATCTGGTCGAGCAGAACATCAGCGTCGGCGGCAGCGGTGGCGGCGGACTGAACGTCAACGGCTTCCGCTTCGGCGGCGACGACACCCGCACGTCCAGCCTGCCGAAGGCGGAGATCAGTCCGGCCGGCGACTTCCTGGTCGACGGCAAGACCGTCGAAATCGACGCCGCGCAACGCGAACTGCTGCTGGCGCATCGCGCCAACATCATCGCGATCGCCGAGGCCGGCATCACGATCGGTATCCAGGGCGCCCAGCTCGGCGCCGAAGCCGCGAAGGGCGCGATCGCCAGCGCGCTGTCGGGCGAGTCCGCGGACTTCGAGAAGCGCATGGAAGCCGAGGGCGCGAAGATGGAGGCCGAAGCGGACAGGCTGTGCGACAACCTGCCGCCGCTGCTCGCCTCGCAGCAGGCCCTCGCGGCCGCGCTGCCGGCCTTCCAGCCTTACGCGACGATGGATGCGACCGACGTCGAGGACTGCCGCAAGGACACCGTCGTCCATCGCGACAACGAAGCCGCGGAAGCGGATGCCGCGGCGTCGCCGGCGTCGAACTGACGCTGACACCCGGCGCTCGCTGGATCGAAACAGAAAAGACCGGCCATTGGCCGGTCTTTTTTTTTGTAAGTGCGCGGTGACTCAGCCGCCGCCGCTGGCGCCCTCGTGGATGCCGCCCTTGGTCAGTTCGGCAGGATCGAGCAGGGTTTCGAGTTCGGCATCCGACAGGCCGCTGTCCTCGCGCGCGATGTCGAGCACGGGACGCTGTTCCTTGTAGGCGCGCTTGGCGATCGCCGCCGCCTTTTCGTAGCCGATGATCGGGTTGAGCGCGGTGACCAGGATCGGGTTGCGCGCAAGCGCTGCGTCGACGTTCTCGCGGCGCACCTTCAGGCCGGCGATCGCGTCGTCGGCCAGCAGCCGGGAGACGTTCGACAGCAGCTGGATCGATTCGAGCAGATTCGCCGCGATCAGCGGCAGTGCGACGTTGAGCTGGAAGTTGCCGGTCTGCCCGGCCACGGTGATCGCGGCGTGGTGACCGATGACCTGCGCGGCGACCATGACGGTGGCCTCGGGAATCACCGGATTGACCTTGCCCGGCATGATCGAGCTGCCCGGCTGCAGCGCCGGCAGTTCGATCTCACCCAGACCGCCGAGCGGCCCGGAGTTCATCCAGCGCAGATCGTTGGCGATCTTGATCAGCGCGACCGCGAGCGCGTTGAGCTGGCCCGACAGTTCGACCGCGTCGTCCTGCGTCGCGATGCCTTCGAACTTGTCTTCGGCCGAGTCGAAACTGGTGCGCGTCAGCGTCGACAACGCACGTGCGACCTTCCTGCCGAATTGCGGATGCGCGTTGATGCCGGTACCGATCGCTGTACCGCCGATCGGCAGGCGGCGCAGACGCTTGAGCGCATCGCTCAGGCGCGCTTCGGCGGACGCCAGTTGCGAGGACCACGCGCCGAATTCCTGCGCGAAGGTCAGCGGCATCGCATCCATCAGATGCGTGCGGCCGGTCTTGACCACCTTGCCGAGCGAACGGCCGCGCTTGTCGATCGTGCGGCGCAGGTGCTTGAGCGCCGGCAGCAGGTCTTCGACGACAGCAAGCTGCGCCGACACGCGGATTGCGGTGGGCACCACGTCATTCGAGCTCTGGCCCAGATTGACGTGATCGTTGGGATGCACCTTGCGCGTCGCGGTCGACGCCAGCGTCGCGATGACCTCGTTGGCATTCATGTTCGACGAGGTGCCCGAGCCGGTCTGGTAGATGTCGACCGGGAAATGCGCATCGTGCTTGCCGTCGGCGACTTCGAGCGCGGCAGTGCGGATCGCCTTGCCGGCTTTCTCCGGCAGCAGGCCCAGACCCGCGTTGACCTCGGCGGCCGCGGCCTTGACCAGGCCCAGCGCACGGATGAAACCGCGCGGCATCGGCCGGCCGGAAATCGGGAAATTCTGCACGGCGCGCTGGGTCTGCGCGCCCCACAAGGCGTCGGCAGGCACCTGCAGTTCGCCCATGCTGTCGTGTTCGGTACGGAACGCAGTCGCGTCGTGGGTCTTGCGCATCGATTCGGCTCCAGAGGGGGAATGACTCGGCTGGCACGGTCGCTGGCGTCGTGTCCGCAGGATACGCGAGGGCCGTACAGGCTAAAATGACGGCTTCGCCCGCTGCGCCCCACGCCTCCCATGTCCGACACCCAGAAGACCGAAGCCGCCCTGCTCGCCCTGTCGCCGCTCGACGGCCGCTACGCCACCAAGGTCGATGCGCTGCGTCCGATCTTCTCGGAGTACGGCCTGATCCGCGCCCGCGTGCGGGTGGAGATCGAGTGGCTGCTGGCGCTGGGCGACGAGCCGGGCATCGCCGAACTGCCTGCGTTCGACGACGCGCAGCGCGCCCGCCTGAAGTCGCTGGCCGAAGACTTCTCGGTCAGTGATGCCGCGCGCGTCAAGACGATCGAACGCACCACGAACCACGACGTCAAGGCGGTCGAGTACTTCATCAAGGAGCAGCTCAAGGATGATGCTGCGCTGGCGCCCTCGCTCGAGTTCGTGCATTTCGCCTGCACCAGCGAGGACATCAACAATCTGTCCTACGCCCTGATGCTGGCCGAAGCGCGCCGCGATGTGCTGCTGCCGACGCTCGACACGCTGATCCAGACGCTGCGCACGATGTCCCACGACCATGCCGCGCTGCCGCTGCTGTCGCGCACGCACGGCCAGACCGCATCGCCGTCGACGGTCGGCAAGGAACTGGCCAACGTCGTCGCGCGCCTGCAGCGCCAGAGCGAACTGCTGTGGGACGTCGCGCTGACCGGCAAGATCAATGGCGCGGTCGGCAACTACAACGCGCACGTCGTCTCGTATCCCGACGTCGACTGGCCGGCCTTCGCGCAGCGCTTCGTCGAGTCGCTGGGCATCGCGTTCAATCCCTACACCACCCAGATCGAGCCGCACGACTGCGTCGCCGAGATCAGCGACGTGCACAAGCGCATCAACACGATCGGCATCGATCTGTGCCGCGACATCTGGGGCTACATCTCGCTGGGCTACTTCAAGCAGGCGCTCAAGGAAGGCGAAGTCGGCAGCTCGACGATGCCGCACAAGGTCAACCCGATCGACTTCGAGAACGCCGAGGGCAACTTCGGCATCGCCAACGCGCTGTTCGAACATTTTGCCGCCAAGCTGCCGATCAGCCGCTGGCAACGCGACCTGACCGATTCCACCGTGCTGCGCGCGCTGGGTACCGCATTCGGCCACACGCTGATCGCGCTCGATGCGCTGCAGCGCGGTCTGGGCAAGCTCAGCGTCAACCCCGAGCGCCTCGCCGCCGATCTCGACGCCTCGTGGGAAGTGCTGGCCGAAGCCGTGCAGACGGTGATGCGCCGCCACGGCCTGCCCAACCCCTACGAGCAGCTCAAGGCGCTGACCCGCGGCCAGGGCATCACCGCCGAGTCGATGCGCAGCTTCGTCGACGGGCTGGACCTGCCGGCCGAGGACAAGGCGCGCCTGCGTGAGCTGGTGCCGGGCGGCTACACCGGCCTGGCCGAACAGCTCGCCCGCGAAATCTGACCGTCCGACAGCGCGACGCGGACTGAACATCCGCGTCGCTAGGCTCGCGGCGACTCCACTCGCCGACGGGACCGCCATGCGACATCTTCCGCTGCTGCTCTGCCTCACCGCCTTCTCGTTGACCGCCTGCGATCGACAGCCGTCACCGGCCGACGCATCGGCTGGCGCATCGCCGACGCAGGCCGCGTCGCAGGGTGCATCCTCGGCGGTGTCCGGCGTGCTGACCGATCCCGCCAGCGGGGCGCAGTGCAGCGGCCAGGACGTGGCGATCACCCGAGACGGCTTCGATCTCGTCTTGAACGGCGACTGCGGCGCCGTGGTCATCACGGCGTCCGATGGCGCGGTCAATGTCGAACATGCGACCTCTGTGCGGGTGGAAGGCAGCCAGGTGACCGTGCTCAACAGTCGCGTCGGCAACGTCGATGTCCGCGGCGCCGACAACACCTTGAACCTGACCGAGGTCGACGCGCTGGAGATCTCGGGCGATCGCAACACGGTGCTCGCGCGGCGGATCGACCGGGTGACATTCACCGGCGCCTCGAACGTCGTCAATCCCGACAACACGCCGGCGCTCGAGGATTCGGGCACCGGCAATCGCGTGATGTGACGCGGCACGCCGGCCCATGCGCATCCTGCTCAATCTCGACGTCGACGATCTCGACCGCGCGCTGGCGTTCTACGTCGCCGCGTTCGGGCTGACGCCCGGGCGGCGCTTCGGCGAACACGGCGTGGAGCTGATGGGCGCCGATGCGCCGCTGTATCTGCTGCGCAAGGCGGCAGGCAGCACCGGCGCAGGCAACGCACCGCGTGACTACGCACGGCACTGGATGCCGCTTCACCTCGATGTCGTCGTCGACGATCTCGATGCGGCGTTGACCCGGGCGCTCGCCGCGGGCGCCGTGCAGGAAGGCGCCATCCGCGACGAGGCTTATGGGCGGATCGTGCAGTTGGCCGATCCGCTCGGACATGGGTGGTGTCTGCTGGCATTCAGTGCGCGCGGGTATGACGCGGTTGCGGACTGACGCGAAGCGCGAGATCGCCGGATCTGCTCGGGTCACCGCCGGCGGCGCGTCACAGCAGCGCGAGGCGCAGGTCATGCCGTGGTCTGTCGGGCGCCGGCAAGGTCAAGGCACTGGATTCCGGCCTTCGCCGGAATGACGGAAACTGAAGGGCGCACCGGGTTGACCGAGTGCCTGCAGGCTCGTCCGGATGCGCGACGAGTGGCCTTCCAGCACCTCCAAACCCGTCGAGCCCGTCCCCGTTTTCGCGTAGGCTCCCCGCCCATGAGCAGAGCCCCCCTCCCCTTCGAAATCGACGCCCGCCGCTTCGCCGGCGACGGCCCGCTGGGCATGCCCGCCGAACAGTTCCTGCGCAATTACTGGCAGAAGCGGCCCTTGCTGATCCGCAATGCGTTTCCGGACCTTGAAAGCCCGCTGCAGCCCGAGGATCTCGCCGGTCTGGCCTGCGAGGAGGTCGCGCTGTCGCGCCTGATCCGTCACGACCGGGCGCACGATGGCTGGCAGGTCGAGACCGGACCGTTCGACGAGGACCTGTTCCCCGGTCTCGGTGATCGCGACTGGACGCTGCTGGTGCAGGACGTCGACAAGTGGGACGCCGATGTCGCCGCATTGCTGCCGCATTTTGGGTTCCTGCCGCGCTGGCGCATCGACGACATCATGGTCAGCTTCGCCGCGACCGGCGGTTCGGTCGGCGCGCACGTCGACCAGTACGACGTGTTCCTGCTGCAGGGCCAGGGCCACCGCCGCTGGCAGATCGACGCGTCCGACGCGATGGGCCGCGGCGTGCCGCCGCAGGCGTTCCGCGACGATGTCGAACTGCGGCTGCTGCGCGAGTTCACGCCGACCCACGAGTGGGTGCTCGGTCCCGGCGACATGCTGTATCTGCCGCCGATGGTGCCGCACCACGGCGTGGCCGAGGATCCCTGCCTGACGTTCTCGGTCGGCATGCGCGCGCCGTCGGTCAGCGAACTGATGGGCGACTACATCGACACTTTGGCCGCGGACGCCGACGAATCGATCCGCTATCACGACGAGACCCTGCAGCCGCCGGCCGATCCGAACGAGATCGATGCCGACGCGATGGCGCGCGTGGTCGAAGCGCTGAACGTGATGCGCATGCGGGATCCCGATCGCCTCGGCGACTGGTTCGGCAGCTTCATCACCGGCTACCGCAACGCGCAGCAGGTCGTCGCCGGCGGCGCGGCCCCGCCGCGCATCGAACTCGAATGGCTGCTGTCGCAGGGCCAGGCGGTGCTGCACCGCAATCCCTTCAGCCGGATGGCCTGGCGTCGCGCCGGAGACGGCGCACGCCTGTTCGTGTCGGGCACCGCTTGGCCGCTGCCGCTGCGCGATGCGCGCACGCTGGCCGCCGAAGCGCAGATCGACGGCCGCGCGTACGCGGCGCTGTCGGGCGCGGGACGCGAGACGGTGCTCGAGCTGCTGGCCGAGGGCCACTACACGCTGCTGGACGCGGATTCCGAATGAGCGCGGCGGCGCCGTTCCGGGTCGCCATCGTCACCGGTGCCGGTGACCTGGCGGCGGCGCATGCGGTGCGCACCGCGGTGTTCGTCGACGAACAGGGCGTGCCCGCGGACCTCGAACGCGACGCGCTCGATGCCTTGAGCCGGCACGTCCTCGCGACCGCTGCCGATGGCACCCCGATCGGTGCCGGTCGCATCGCACCCGACGGCCGCATCGGTCGGCTCGCGGTGCGCAGCGACTGGCGCGGTCGCGGCGTCGGCGATGCGATGCTGCGTGCCCTGCTCGAGGCCGCACGCGAGTCCGGCCTGCGCGAGACCTATCTGCACGCGCAACTGCAGGCGATGGCGCTGTACGCACGCGCCGGCTTCGTCGCCGAAGGCGCGCGTTATGAAGAGGCCGGCATCGCGCACCGCACGATGCGACGGGTCGCCGGCGCAACCTTCCCGGTCGACGATCTCGCAGCGGCCGTCGATGCGACCGTCACCCTCGTGTCCGCGGCGCGCCGGTCGCTGTGGCTGCGCAGTCGCGATCTCGATCCCGGCCTCTACGACCATCCCGACGTGCTCGCCGCACTGCGTCGCTTCGCGACCGGTGGCCGCGGCGTGCAGATCCAGGTGCTGCTGCACGAACCCGCCACCGTGCAGCGACGCGGCTCGGCGTTGCTGGCGTTGTCGCAGCGGCTGAGCAGCGCGTTCGCGTTCCGCGCGGTCGAGGATGCGGTGGATCGCGAGTACGCCGGGGCGTTTCTGGTCAACGATGCCGGCGGCTTCCATGTGCGTACGCTCGGATATCGCGTCGACGGCGAAGCGGCGACCGATCTGCCCGGCCGCGCGCGTCAGCTGGCGCAACAGTTCGCGCCGGTGTGGGAACGTTCACGCGCGTGCAGCGAGTTCCGCGCACTGGGGATCTGAGGCGTTTGCGTCGTTTCGACGTCGTCCGGACACGCCGCGGACGCTGCGTTGCGCGCGCGCCGGGGCCTGCCGATGGTGCATCGCGGCGAACGACGCGCGTATACTGTGCGGCGTCGTTTCGCGCCAGATCCCGCCTGTTTTCCGGAGATCGCTCCGGGTCCGGCCCTGCCCCCCTCCAAACGAGCCCGAATTCCCCGACGTGGACAGTCTCCTGAAGCAGTTTGCGCAGTCCTCCCAGTTCGGCGCCAATGCCGCCTTTATCGAAGACCTGTACGAGCAGTACCTCGTCGATCCCGACAGCGTCGGTTCGGACTGGAAGCGGTGGTTCGACGCTTTCAAGGGTCGTGAAGCCGGCGATGTTCCCCATTCCGCAGTGCTCTCGGCCGTGGCCGAAGCGGGCCGCAAGGCCGCCCGCGGCATCGTCGAGGCGACGCCTGGCGGCGCTGGCGACGAACGCGAGCGCCACGTCGGCCGTCTGATCACGGCGTACCGTTCGCGCGGCCACCTCGGCGCGAAGCTCGATCCGCTGGATCTGGCGCCGCCGCTCAATCCGCCGGATCTTGGCCTGGCCTTCCATCAGCTGACCGATGCCGACCTCGACGACGAGTTCAGCACCGGCGGCGTGGCCGGCCAGCCGCGGATGAAGCTGCGCGACCTGCTCGCGCTGCTCAAGACCACCTACTCCAGCCAGATCGGCGCGGAGTTCATGCACATCCCCGACTTCGAACAGCGCAGCTGGCTCTACCAGCGCCTGGAGAATGCCGGTGGCCGCTTCGCCCGCAGCGAAGCGGAGAAGAAGCGCATCCTCGAACGCCTGACCGCGGCCGAGGGTCTCGAGCGCTATCTGCATACCAAGTACGTCGGCCAGAAGCGCTTCTCGCTCGAAGGCGGCGACGCGCTGATTCCGCTGCTCGACAGCGTGATCCAGCGCGCCGGCAAGGAAGGCGTCAAGGACATCGTGATCGGCATGGCCCATCGCGGCCGTCTCAACGTGCTGGTCAATACGCTCGGCAAGAACCCGCGCAAGCTGTTCGACGAGTTCGAAGGCAAGTTCGACCACCACGACACCGATCGCGCCCACACCGGCGACGTGAAGTACCACATGGGCTTCTCGGCCGATCTGGCCACGCCCGGCGGTCCGGTGCATCTGGCGCTGGCGTTCAACCCGTCGCACCTGGAGATCGTCAACCCGGTGGTCGCCGGCAGCGTGCGTTCGCGCCAGCACCGCCGTCGCGACACCGAGCGCAAGCTCGTGCTGCCGGTGCTCCTGCACGGCGACGCGGCCTTCGCCGGCCAGGGCGTCAACATGGAGCTGTTCCAGATGTCGCAGGCCCGCGGTTTCGCGGTCGGCGGCACGGTGCACGTGGTCATCAACAACCAGGTCGGCTTCACCACCAGCGATCTGCAGGACGCGCGTTCCACGCTGTACTGCACCGACGTCGCCAAGATGGTCGGCGCGCCGATCCTGCACGTGAATGCCGATGATCCGGAAGCGGTCGTCTACTGCGCCGAGCTCGCCTACGACTTCCGCCAGCAGTTCGGCAAGGACGTGGTCATCGATCTCGTCTGCTACCGCCGTCACGGCCATAACGAGGCCGACGAGCCGGCAGCAACCCAGCCGCTGATGTACCAGGTCATTCGCAAGCACCAGACCCCGCGCGAGCTCTACACCGCGAAGCTGGTCGCCGAAGGCGTGATGGCCGAGGCCGATGCGAAGGCGATCGTCGACGGCTACCGCAACAAGCTCGACGCGGGCGAAGTCACGGTCGAGCTGGCCGACGCCAAGCCGAGCGACTACGAACTGACGATCGACTGGGACCCCTATCTCGCCGGCCGCCTGACCGACACGCTCGACACCACCGTCTCGGTCGACAAGCTGAAGGCACTGGCGACGCAGATCACCACGCTGCCCGAGTCCGTCACGCTGCAGGCGCGCGTCGCCAAGATCTACGACGACCGCCGCAAGATGGCCGCCGGTGAGCAGCCGGGCGACTGGGGCTTCGCCGAGAACCTCGCCTACGCCACCCTGCTCGACGCCGGCCACCGCCTGCGCCTGGTGGGCCAGGACAGCGGTCGCGGCACGTTCTTCCATCGCCACGCGGTGCTGCACGACCAGAAGACCGGCGGCAACTACATGCCGCTGCGCGAACTGGTGCAGAACCCGGAAGACGCCACGATCATCGACTCGCTGCTCAGCGAGGAAGCGGTCATGGCGTTCGAGTACGGCTACGCGTCGTCGGAGCCGGGCACGCTGTGTATCTGGGAAGGCCAGTTCGGCGACTTCGCCAACGGCGCCCAGGTGGTCATCGACCAGTTCCTGTCGTCGGGCGAAGCCAAGTGGGATCGCCTCTGCGGCTTGGCGCTGTTCCTGCCGCACGGCTACGAAGGCCAGGGCCCCGAGCACAGCTCGGCGCGTCTGGAGCGCTTCCTGCAGCTGTGCGCGCTGGAGAACATGATGGTCTGCGTGCCGACCACGCCGGCGCAGGCCTTCCACATGATCCGGCGCCAGCTGTGCATGACCACGCGCAAGCCGCTGGTGGTGATGACGCCGAAGTCGCTGCTGCGCCACAAGCTGGCCGTGTCTTCGCTCGAGGAACTGGCCAACGGCGAGTTCCAGCACCTGATCCCCGACAACGACGCCGACCCCAAGAAGGTCACGCGCGTGGTCGCGTGTTCGGGCAAGGTCTACTACGACCTGCTGGAAGAGTCGCGCAAGCAGGGCCTCGACAACGTCGCACTGCTGCGCGTGGAACAGCTGTATCCGTTCCCGCGCGAACTGCTGGCGGCCGAGCTCAAGCGCTTCCCGAAGGCCACTGAAGTTGTCTGGTGTCAGGAAGAACCGCAGAACCAGGGCGCCTGGTACCAGATCAAGCACCACCTCGAGTTCTGCTCGGGTGCCAAGCAGTCGGTGCATTACGCCGGTCGCGCACGTTCGCCCTCGCCCGCCGTCGGTCATTTCAACGACCACGTCGCCGAGCAGACGCAGCTGATCGCCGATGCGCTGGTGAACGATCTCGCCGGCAAGGTGCTCGCCGAATAATCCGGCGCGTACCCCGCTCATCCATTCCCCACATTCAACGCTTTTCCAGGAAGCCACATGGCCACTGAAATCAAAGTCCCGGTCCTGCCCGAATCCGTCTCCGACGCGACCATCGCCACCTGGCACAAGAAGGCCGGCGATGCGGTCAAGCGCGACGAGAACCTCGTCGACCTGGAGACCGACAAGGTCGTCCTCGAAGTGCCGTCGACCGTCGATGGCGTGCTGAAGGAAATCAAGTTCGAAGAAGGCGCGACGGTCAACAGCGCGCAGGTCATCGCGATCATCGAGGAAGGCGCCGCTGCCGAAGCGCCGGCCGCCGAATCGGGTGCCAAGGACAAGGAAGCGCCGGCCGCCGGTGCCGAGGAAGTGCAGCCGAAGTCGGAGGCCAAGCAGGCCGACGACAAGGCGCCGGCCTCGACCAAGCCGCAGACCTCGTCGGGCAAGAACGACGGCCTGCCGCCGGGCGCGCGCTTCACCGCCGAGAGCAAGGGCATCGACGCTTCGCAGGTCGAAGGCACCGGTCGCCGCGGCGCGGTGACCAAGGAAGACCTGCTCAACTACGCCTCGGGCAAAACCCCCGGCGTGTCTGGCGGTGCACGTCCGGAAGAGCGCGTGCCGATGACCCGCATCCGCAAGACCATCGCTGCGCGCCTGATGCAGTCGAAGGAATCGATCGCGATGCTGACCTCGTTCAACGAGGTCAACCTGGGCAAGGTCATGGCGCTGCGCAAGGAACTGGGCGAACAGTTCCAGAAAGACCACGGCATCAAGCTCGGCTTCATGAGCTTCTTCGCCAAGGCCGCCGCCAATGCGCTGGCCAAGTATCCGGTCGTCAACGCCTCGGTCGACGGCAACGACATCATCTATCACGGTTACGCCGACATCTCGGTCGCCATCTCGACCGATCGCGGCCTTGTGACGCCGGTGCTGCGCAACGTCGAGCGCCAGGGTTTCGCCGAAATCGAGCAGGGCATCGCCGATTACGCCAAGAAGGCGCGCGACGGCAAGCTGGGCCTCGACGATCTGCAGGGCGGCACGTTCACGATCACCAACGGCGGCACTTTCGGCTCGCTGATGTCGACGCCGATCGTCAACCCGCCGCAGTCGGCGATCCTCGGCATGCACTCGATCAAGGAGCGCGCCATCGTCGAGAACGGCCAGGTGATCGCCGCGCCGATGATGTATCTGGCGCTGTCCTACGACCACCGCATCATCGACGGCAAGGACGCGGTGCTGTTCCTGGTCGACATCAAGAACCAGCTGGAGAACCCGCACCGCATGCTGCTCGGCATGTGATGCGCCGCGAGCCCCCTCCACGGAGGGGGTTCGCACTTGTGGCGCCCGCGCCGCACCCCCAAATTCGCCACATCGGCATCCTGCCCTCCACCGCAGGCATCGAAAGAAGGAATCCCCCCATGGCTGAACAATTCGACGTCGTCGTCATCGGTGCCGGCCCGGCCGGCTACCACGCCGCCATCCGCGCCGCGCAGCTCGGCAAGACCGTCGCCTGCATCGACGCCGCGCTGGGCAAGGACGGCAAGCCGGCCCTCGGCGGCACCTGCCTGCGCGTGGGCTGCATTCCGTCGAAGGCGCTGCTCGATTCCTCGCGCCAGTTCTGGAACATGGGCCACATCTTCGGCGACCACGGCATCAGCTTCAAAGACGCGAAGATCGACGTCGAAGCGATGATCGGTCGCAAGGACAAGATCGTGAAGCAGTTCACCGGCGGCATCGCGATGCTGTTCAAGGCGAACAAGGTCACGCCGTACTACGGCTTCGCCACGCTGCATGCGAACCGTCTGGTCAAGGTGAAACAGCACGACGGTTCGGAGATCGAGCTGACCGGCGCCAACGTCATCATCGCCGCGGGTTCGGATTCGATCGAACTGCCGTTCGCGAAGTTCGACGGCGACACCATCGTCGACAACGTCGGCGGTCTGGACTTCACCGAAGTGCCCAAGCGCCTGGCCGTCATCGGCGCCGGCGTGATCGGCCTGGAGCTTGGCAGCGTGTGGAAGCGCCTCGGCAGCGAGGTCACGATCCTCGAAGCCCTGCCCGACTTCCTGGCCGCGGCCGATGCCGAAGTCGGCAAGGTCGCGCTGAAGGAATTCAAGAAGCAGGGCCTGGACATCAAGCTCGGCGCGAAGGTCTCCAAGACCGAGATCACCGGCAAGGGCAAGAAGAAGGAAGTCGTCGTCAGCTACACCGACGGCAGCGGCGAGCAGACGCTCACCGTCGACAAGCTACTGGTCGCCGTGGGCCGCAAGGCCGCGAGCAAGGGCCTGCTGGCCGACGACAGCGGCGTGAAGCTGACCGATCGCGGCCAGATCGAAGTCGACGACCACTGCCACACCGGCGTCGACGGCGTGTGGGCGGTCGGTGACTGCGTGCGCGGCCCGATGCTGGCCCACAAGGGCTTCGAGGAAGGCATCGCGGTCGCCGAGCTGATCGCCGGCCTGCCGGGCCACGTCAACTTCGACACGATTCCGTGGGTCATCTATACCGAGCCGGAACTGGCCTGGGTCGGCAAGACCGAGCAGCAGCTCAAGGCCGAAGGGATCCCGTACAAGGCGGGCAGCTTCCCGTTCGCCGCCAACGGCCGCGCGGTCGCGATGATCGAGGCGACGGGTTTCGTGAAGGTGCTCGCGCACGCCGAGACCGATCGCGTGCTCGGCATGCACCTCGTCGGCGCCAACGTCTCCGAGCTCGTGCACGAAGGCGTGCTGACGATGGAGTTCAGTGGCTCGGCCGACGACCTCGCCCGCATCTGCCACGCGCATCCGTCGCTGTCGGAAGTGGTGCACGACGCGGCGATGGCGGTCGACAAGCGGGCGATCCACAAGGCGAACTGAGCTCCATCGCCTTGACACGGAAGGCTCCGCCCAGGCGGAGCCTTCCTGCTTTCCGGCCCCGCAAACCATCTGTACGACACCGGGCGATCACCTCCGACTACAAGGACATTCCTGATGAAATCGATCTGCGTCTACTGCGGCTCCAACGCCGGCAGCAAGCCCGTCTATGCCGAACGCGCGATGGCACTGGGCGACCGGCTCGCGAAAGACGGCCTGCGTCTGGTTTACGGCGGCGGCAACGTGGGCCTGATGGGCACCGTGGCCAATGCCGTGCTCGAAGCCGGCGGGCAAGTGACCGGGGTGATCCCGCAGCAGCTCGCAGACTGGGAAGTCGCGCACCGCGGCCTCACCGAACTCGAGATCGTCGATTCGATGCACGCCCGCAAGATGCGCATGTTCGAACTCTCCGACGGCTTCGTCGCCCTGCCCGGCGGCTTCGGCACGATGGAAGAGATCTTCGAGATGCTGACCTGGCGCCAGCTCGGCATCGGCAACAAGCCCTGCGCGTTTCTCGACATCGACGGTTTCTACGCGCCGCTGATCGGGATGATCGACCGCATGGTCGAGGAACGGTTCCTGCACCCCGACCAGCGCGCCGACCTGTGGTACGGCAGCGACATCGACGAGATGCTGGCGTGGATGCAGGCGTACGAGCCGGCGCAGGCGAGCAAGTGGATCGACGAGAAGCGGCGCAGTGTTGTGAAGTGAGGGGCTGCGCGGTGCAGTGAGCGCGTGCGGTTTTTCTTTGGCACCGCGCGCTTTGGTCCCGCCGTGCGCCGTCGCGTCGATCATTTCACTCGCGAAAATGGGTCCCAGCTTTCGCTGGGACGACGGGCGGGGCCGTAGTGAGTTTCGAATACGAGCCTGCTTTCTGTTCGTCGCCCCAGCAAAAGCTGGGGCCCATTCTGATCTTCATGCGACACCGGCTCGCGGCCCAGTCCGACAACCCGCCATACAACCGTCTGCAACGATCGGAACTCCGACCTTGCAGCCGTTGCAATGCGCGAACGCGTCCCCTGCACCTACATCCTCGCGAGCGCCCCCGCGCGGCACGCTCTACATCGGTGTGACATCGGATCTCGCGCAGCGCGTCTGGCAACACCGCAACAATCTGACACCCGGATTCACTTCGAAGCACCGCATCCATCGTCTCGTGTGGTTCGAAACGCACGACACGATGGACGCTGCGATCACGCGCGAGAAACGGCTCAAGGCCTGGCGGCGTCTGTGGAAGCTCCAGCTGATCGAGTCGACGAATCCCGAGTGGCACGACCTGTATCCTGACCTCATCTGACGCCACCGAGGTCTTGAGGATGCCCACTCCCGCCCGTTTCGACGCCTTCCGCATCCACAACGACGACGCCGGTTATCGCAGCGGCATCGAGCAGATCGCCATCGACGACCTCGCAGACGGCGAGATCGATATTGCGGTCGCGCATTCGTCGGTGAACTTCAAGGACGCGCTGGCGGGCACCGGCAAGGGCAAGATCCTGCGGCGCTTTCCGCTGGTCGGGGGCATCGACGTTGCCGGCCACGTCGTCGCCTCGCGCGACCCCGCGTTCAAGGAAGGCGATGCGGTGCTCGTCACCGGCAGCGGCCTGTCCGAGACGCGCGACGGCGGCTACACGCAGTACGCGCGTATCGAGGCCAAGTGGGCCGTGCCCCTGCCCGCCGGGTTGAGCCTGCGCGAGAGCATGATCCTCGGCACGGCCGGGTTCACCGCCGCGCTCGCGTTGCTGCGCATGCACGAGAACCGGCAGACGCCCGCGCTCGGCCCGCTCGCGGTGACCGGCGCGACCGGCGGCGTGGGGTCGCTCGCGGTCGACATCTTCAGCAGCGCGGGCTTCGAAGTGCACGCCGTCAGTGGCAAGGCCGAGCATGCGAATTATCTGAAAATGATCGGCGCGTCCGAGGTGCTGGGACGCGATGCGCTGGGTACGACGCGACCTATGGAGTCCGCGCGTTTCGGTGGCGGACTCGACAACGTCGGCGGCCCGATGCTGGTCAGTCTGCTCGCGCAGACCGAGCCTTACGGCAACGTCGCCAGCGCCGGTCTCGCGGCGAGCGCAGACCTCGGTGCGACCGTGATGCCCTTCATTATCCGCGGTGTTTCGCTGCTCGGCGTCGCATCGGCGGGTACCGCGCGCGATGTGCGCGACGCGGTCTGGCAGCATCTCGCCAGCGACTGGAAGCCGCGCCATCTCGATGCGATCTGCACGCGCGAAGTCGGCCTGTCGGAGCTGCCGGACGTGTTCGACACGATGCTCGACGGCGGGTCGTTCGGTCGGACGCTCGTCACGCTTTGATATCCGCTGCGCGCGCGAGCGCTGAATGCGCGGCTAGAATCGCAGTCGTCATATCGAGGGGGAATCGATGGCACGCATTCTGATCGTGGACGACTCGCCGTCCCAGCTGATGGGCATCCGGCGCATCGTCGAAAAGCTCGGCCATGAGGCACTGACCGCGGAGGACGGGCAGGCCGGCGTCGACGCGGCCAAGCGCGAACTGCCGGACCTCATCCTGATGGATGTGGTGATGCCGAACCTCAACGGTTTCCAGGCCACGCGTTCGATCACGCGCGAGCCGACGACCGCGCACATCCCGGTGATCCTGGTGACCACCAAGGACCAGGACACGGATCGCGTCTGGGGCATGCGCCAGGGCGCGAAGGCCTATCTCACCAAGCCCTTCAGCGAAGTCGAGCTGTCGGACGCGATCCTCAAGACGATCGGAGGCGGCGCCGCGCCGGCTGTCTGAGTCCGCGCTGATGCAGTCAGATCAGAATGATGCGGCCGGGTTGGCCGCTCTCGATGATCCGGTTCCTGACCCTGCAGGCGGGGCATTCGCCGTCTACTTCTTCCCCACCGCAAACGAATCGCGCAGCGCCTCGTAGGCCGCGACCTGCTGCATGTCGTTCGCGACTGGCGCCTGGATCTCGAGTTCGACGATCTGGTCGCCATCCGGTGCGCCGCCGGCACCCGGCAACCCACGCCCGCGTAGACGCAGCTTGCGTCCGGCTTCCGAACTCGCCGGAATCTTCAGATCCACATGCCCGCCGAGTGTCGCCACGCTGATCGTCGCGCCGAGCGCCGCATCCCACGGTGCGATCGGCAAGGTGTGGATGATGTTGCGACCGTCGACTTCGAAATCCGGATGCGCGGCGTATTCGATTTCCAGCAGCAGATCGCCGCCGTGCTGGCCCTGCCGCGGCAGACGCACGACCTGGCCCGGCCGGATGCCGCGCGGAATCTTCACCTCGAAGGTCTTGCCCATGACCGGCACGCGCACGCTGTCGCCGCGGTAAATGGTCTCCAGCGTCACCGCCAGACGCGCGCGCGTATCGCCGCGCGGCTGCGGGCCACCGCGACCGGGCTGCTGCGGACCGGCATAACCGCCCGCGCGCCGGCCGAACATCTGTTCGAAGAAATCGCTGAACCCGCCGCCCGCGCCACCGCCGGCGAAGATCTCGTCGAAATCCACGCCGCCCGGTCCGCCACCGAATCCGCCCGGCGGCGGCTGCACGTCGTCGCCAGGCCGGTAACCGCGCGCGCGCAGGCCGTCGTAGGCCTTGCGCTTCTCCGGGTCGCGCAGCGCCTCGTAGGCCTCGTTGACCGACTTGAAGGTGTCTTCGGCCCCCGGCTCCTTGCTGACGTCCGGGTGGTACTTGCGCGCGAGCCGGCGGTAGGCGGTCTTGATTTCCGCGTCGCCCGCGTTCGGCTCGACGCCGAGAATCTCGTAGTAATCCTTGAACTGCATCTGTTTTGCGTCCGGTGCGGGCGCGTGCCCGTCAGGAATGGAACGCCACGATCGGCGACGGCCCGCAGGATACCTGCAGGCCGTCGCCGCGTCGTGGATACCGCGGCTGCAGATGACGCAGCCGCGGTCGATCATGCGTTACTGGCGCGTGCCCGCCTCCGGCGCTGCGCCGACCTGGATGCGACGCGGCGTGGACTCGGCGCGCTTGGGAATGCTGATCTCGAGCACGCCGTGATGGCCGCTGGCGGTGATCGCATCGGCGTCGGCGCTGTCGGGCAGCGTGAAGCGACGATGGAAGCGACCGGTGTTGCGCTCGACGCGCGAGAACCGCACTTCATTGGCGTCGCCGTCGGTGGCGTCCTGGCTCGCAGGCGCACGTTCGCCCTTGAGGCTCAGCACGCCCTTGTCCATCCAGATCTCGACCTGGGCCGGATCGATGCCCGGCAGGTCGGCGAGGATGACGAACCGCGAGCGTTCCTCGCGGATGTCGACGCGCGGTGTCCACTCGCTGGTGACGACCGACGATGCATCGGCATCACCGTGGACGAATTGCTGCAGGAACTGGCGCATCTCGTCGTGCAGACGCGGCGAGGTGTCGCGGGCTAACGGACGGGCGACGGCGCGGAACGCTTCATGGCGCATGGAATGACTCCGGACTGGGGGCGGCACCGGTGGCCGCGATGTCCCCGATCTGGGTGCCGGCGCGGGGCTTTCAAGCATCGCCGCGAGCTCACGCCACGAGCGGCTAGACTTCCGTTCACCCTCCCCGGAACACCCCCCATGACCATCCAGATCGGCGACACGATTCCCGAAGTCGCGCTCAAGCACATCCACGACGGCGTCCGCGTCGTCGACACTCCGACGCTGTTCACCGGCAAGCAGGTCGTGCTGTTCGCAGTGCCCGGCGCGTTCACGCCGACCTGTTCGGAACATCACCTGCCCGGCTTCGTCGAACACTTCGAGACCTTCCGCAAGCGCGGCATCGACGTGATCTGCATCGCCGTCAACGATCCCTTCGTGATGCAGGCCTGGGGCGAAAGCGTCGGCGTGCCGGATGGTCTGCAGATGGTGTCCGATGGCAACGGCGATCTGGTCAAGGCGATGGGTCTGGAAATGGACGCCAGCGCCTACGGCATGGGCCTGCGCGCGAAGCGCTTCGCGCTGTATGCGGACGACGGCGTGGTGAAGCAACTGTTCGTCGAAGCGCCGGGCGAGTTCAAGGTGTCGTCGGCGGAGCATGTGCTGGCGCACTTGGCTGTCTGACGCCAGACGTCGTCGCTCCAGCGCAAGCTGGGGCCCGGTTCGCTTTCGGTGTCAACGTCGGAAATCAGAAACAGACTGGATCCCAGCCTTCGCTGGGATGACGGTCGATACGCCCACGAGGCTTTCGATCAGAGCCTCACTCCGCCACCCGGAACGCCACAGTCCGCCACGCCCCGTCATCCGCGAGCGCGGTCAGCGTATGCGCGCCCGGCGTGTCGAACTCGTGCCGCAGCCACTGCGTGCCGCGCGTTTCGCCGATCCCGCGGCCGTCGAGCAGCCACTGCACGCGACCTTCGCTGCCGAGTGCACGCAGCTGCAGGCGCACGCCATGCGTGCTGTTCGGTGACCGTGCCAGCAGGGTGCCGGGCGTCAGGCCTTCGATGTGCAGCGCTTCGGACGCGTCGCGGCCGTCGGGCGCGCAGTCCGGCGACAGCGCGGGCAGTCTCGATGCCTGGCGCGCCGTTGCCGGCAACCACGGCGCCACGAGCGCCGGCCAGCGAGCGACCTCGGCACTGCGTCGCACGTGCGTCGCGCTGCAATCGGCGGACAGGCGCAAGCCGCTGCCCGCATCGACATCGAAACGCACCACGCCCGCGCCCCAGCGACTCGCATCGCGCTCCGGCAGCGTCGGCGGCACGTTGCCGTCCAGCGTCCAGGCATCGCGGCGGCGCTGGCACAGCGCGGCGCTCTGCGTGTCCGCAGCCGTGCCGAGCGGCCAACAGATATCGACATCGCGCACATTGGGCGGGGGCGGCGTGCGCACCGCGTCGGCGCGATCGCGCGGCAGGCTGTCGACGGTCTCGAACAGCAACGGCAGTGCGGTGACCGCGCCGTACTGGCCCGGCAGCGGCGTGCCGTCGGGCCGCCCGACCCACACGCCGACCGTGTAGCGATGCGTGCCGCCGATCGCCCAGGCGTCGCGGTAGCCGTAGCTGGTGCCCGTCTTCCACGACACGCGTGGACGGCTGCCGGTGTCGAAAGTCTCGATACGCTCGCCGGGTCGCGGATTCGATTCGAGGATCTCGCGCACGATCCACGCCGCGCCCGGTGACATCAGCCGACGTTCGACCAGTGGCGCCTCGGGCGTCAGCCGCACGCGGCCGGCGATGCCGTCGCGATGCAAGGCGGCGTGCGCGCCGACCAGCTGTTCCAGCGTCGCGCCCGTGCCGCCTAGGATCAGCGACAGGTTCGGCGCCGCGCCACGCGGAAAGCGCAGGGTCACCCCGGCATTCTCCAGCCGCGCCGCGAAACGCGCAGGGCCGACACGATCGAGCAGATCGACCGCGGGCACGTTGAGCGACAGCCGCAATGCATCGTCGGCCGCGACCGGTCCGTTGAACGCGGCGTCGAAGTTGCCGGGGCGGTAGCCGTCAAAGGACTGCGGCGCATCGCTCATCAGGCTGCCGGAATGGATCAGGCCGTCGTCGAGGGCCATGCCGTAGAGGAACGGTTTGAGCGTGGAGCCCGGCGAGCGCCACGCGCGCACCATGTCGACATGGCCGAGTCGCGCGCGATCGCCGAACGCGACAGAACCGACATAGGCCTGCGCCTCCAGTGTTCGGTTGTCGACGACGAGCAGCGCGGCCGAGGTACGCTCGGGCAGTTGCGAGAAGTAACTCGACACGCGCTGTTCCAGCACGCGCTGCAGACCGATGTCGATCGTCGACACGATGTGCGCTTGTCGCGGCGCGGCTTCGCGCAGGCGCTGCGCGAGCAAGGCGGCGTGCATCGGCTGACGCAGGCTGCGCGCGACGACCGCTTCGACCTTGGCGTCGTCGACCTCGGCGCGCGACCACACACCCAGCGTCGCCATGCGCGCAAGCACCTTGTCGCGTGCGGCGCGTGCGGCTTCGGGTTCGCGATCCGGACGCAGCCGGCTCGGCGCCTGCGGCAATACCGCGAGCAATGCGGCCTCGGCGTGCGAGAGCTGCGACGCCGGCTTGCCGAGATAGGCCCAGCTCGCGGCCTCGACGCCTTCGATCGTGCCGCCGAACGGTGCGCGCGTCAGATACAGCGCGAGGATCTCGTCCTTGGACAAATGCACTTCCAGCTGCACCGCGCGCAGCATCTGCACGAGCTTGCCGCCGACCGTGCGGCCACGCGGCACCGGATCGAGGATGCGCGCGACCTGCATCGTCAGCGTCGAACCGCCCGAGACGATGCGCCCGCCACGCATCCACTGGCCCGCCGCGCGCGCGAGCGCCCAGGGATTGACGCCCGGATGCCGGCGGAACCAGCGGTCCTCGTAACCGAGCAACGCCTGCAGATACAGCGGCGACACCGTGTCCGGGGTGGCCGGATGCCGCCACACGCCGTCGGCATCGGCGAACGCGCGCAGTGGCGTGCCGTCGCGCGCGACCACGACGACGCTGGTATCGGCGCGTGTCGGCAGTTGCGGCGGGAATGCGAGATCGAGCAACAGCAACGTCGACAGCAAGGCCGCCGTGCCCCAGCGCAGCCAGGGCGCGACGCGCTGCCACACCTGCCCTGTCCGACTGCGCCGGTTCACGCGTGGATCGGCCAAGGCGCTGGATCCCGCCTACGCGGGGTTCCCGACCAACGGTTGTCGGGTCACGGCGGCGGAGACGACCTGCATCGCCACCGTCATCGACCCGGACAACGCCGGCGCGCAGCGGTCATCGAACCCGCCGCTCAAGGCTGCACCACCGTGATCCGCGCGGGCACCGACGTCCCGACGCCGCGCAGCTGCGGCCGGTACATGTCTTCGACCAGCGGCGGCGGTGCGGTGTAGGTGCCGGGGCTGACGGCGCGCACGAGGTAGAACACGCGCGCGGTGCGGCCGCTGTCGAGCTTGAGCGCGGCGACGTAGCGGTCGTCGCGGTACTCCTCGTGCTGCACCGTCGCCGCGCTGCCGCGCTCGGTGATCTGGATGCCGTCGACGACGACGTCCGCCCACTGCTTCGCATCACCCAGGTTGAAGTTCTCGACTTCCAGGCCTGCCGGCAGCAGATCGGTCAGCAGCGCGTCGGGCATGTCGCGGTCGGCGACGACCGAGACGGCGACGATCAGCGCCTCGCCTTCCTTCAATGGTCCGGGCGTCCACGGCTTGCCGTCGGTGCCGTAGAGCCGGCGCTCCACTTTGATGACGCTGGCATCGGCGGCCGGCGCCTGACGCGGCACGCCGGCGACGTCGATGTTCGCGTACATCGGGGGTTCGCCCCGCGGGGTGAAGCGCACGCCACGACGCAGGCCGACCTCGTCGTAGGCGCGGCCGACGATCGTCGCAGCCGCCACGGCCTCGTCGACATCGCCTTCGCGCAGCGTGCCGCCGACACGCTTGCGCTGGTCGGACGACAACGCACGGCCGAGGCGCGCGAGTGCGATCTGCTCCTGCGTGCTGAGATACATCCAGCCGCGGTTGCGCCGCACGTCGACCTCGCGGCCGATGTCGATCGCGCGCGCGTCGAACGCGGGCTTGGCGACGCCGCGTTCGTGGGTCAGGGCGATCATCAGCGAAGCATCGCGCAGTGGCGTGCCGTAATCCCACAGATAGCCCGGACGGTCACCCTTGAAGTCGAACCCGGCTTGGATGGCCCGCTCACCGCGGGCCTTGTCGCCCTGCAGCGACAGCGCGAGGCCCAGGTGCACCAGGGGCAGGCCGCTGAGCGTGCGGCCGCGGTCGTTGTCATAGAGCGCGCGCAGCGTACCCAGCGGCGCCCGGTTCACCCGTGCGAGCACGTAGCCGGCGTAGGCGCGATACGCGAAGCGCAGATGCTCGCGATGGTCCTGGCCGTAGAACTCGTTGCCGCCCGAGAGCAGATCCTCGCCGAGACGCTCAAGCGATTTCTGCAGCACCGTGTCGGGCACCGCGAAGCCGGCATCGCGCGCGTCGAGCAGGAACTCGACGATGTACGGGGTCAGCATCGGATTGACGTAGCCGTCGCTGCCCCACATCGAGAAGTGCCCGGTGCCGACCTGCATCGATGCGAGCCGTCCGAATGCGGCCTCGACGAACTGCCGGCGCTTGGCCGCGTCGACGCCCTGGATGCCGAGCATCGACACCGTGGCGTCGTCGAGCTGCAATGCTGCGTAACCGCGGCTCGTGGTCTGCTCCGCGCAGCCGTAGGGATACGACAGCGCGCCGGTGATCGCGGCCGCGAACGGAATCGGCGGCAGTGCGCTGACGGTGAAACGCGCATTGACCGAGCCGGCCATCAGTCCGTCCATCAGGCCGGTATCGAGCGTCACCGGGGTCGCGCCGTCGAGCACGCGGGTGCTGGAACGCAGCACCGCCGGCCAGGCCGGCCGCACTGGCAGATCGTAACTGCGGTCGACACGGACACCGGTGCCGTTCACGCGCACCCGCACCTTGGCGACGGTGTAGCCCTCCTGCGCGGTCAGCGGAAAGCTCAGCGTGGTCTTGCCGTCGACGCCCAGTTCCACCTTGCGGCTGCCCTCGCCGATCGCCAGTGGACCGACGCCGTCCACGCGCACATCGAAGCTGCCAGCACGTCCGCTGAAATTGCTCAGATCCAGTGTCACCGTGCTGGTGTCGCCCGGCGCCATGACCCGCGGCATGCTGGCCTCGGCGACCAGGGGCGCACGCACCACGGTTTCGACATCGCGGCTGCCGTAGCGGTCCGCCGACCACACCAGCGCGGACACCCGCAGCGTGCCGTTGAAATCCGGCAACTGAAGCGGCACGCGCGCATTGCCGCGCGCATCGAGCTTCACCGGTCCTGCGAACAGATCGACCGTCTGCACGCGCGCGGTCGGACGCCGCGCCTGCGGCAACGCGGCCAGCGGCGCATCGCCGCCGAAGCGCAAGCGCGCGGTGCCGCCTTCGAAACTCTCGATCACGCGGCCGTAGAGATCGTAGGCATCCACGCCGAACCGGCGCTGCGCGAAGAAATGCGTCCACGCATCGGGCACCGGGAACCGGGTGATGTTGAGGATGCCGACATCGACTGCCGACACTGTGACCCACGCCTCCTGACCGGCCAGCTGCGGCGCGCTGACGGTGACCTGCATCGGGCCTTCGGGAAGGATGAGCGCAGGTGCCTTCAGACCGACGGCGACACGTCGCTCGCGCCGTTCCATCGGCACGTGCGCCACGCCCACCGCGCGTGCCGGCGTGACCGTGCTGGTCGCGCTGCCGCCGCGGAACACCAGCGCGGTCACGTAGACATCGTGGCGCTCCCAGTCCTCGGTGACCGGGATGTCAAAGGTGCTGCCCGGCTTGGCGTCGATTTCCTGCAGATAGAGCATGCGGTCGCTTTCGACCATCAGCAGACCCTTGCCCGGATGCGGCGGCGTCACCGTGACGCGCATCGTGTCGCCTGCGCGATAGCCGGCCTTGTCGAGTGCGACCTTGACCTTGTCGGGGCGTGCATCGAGACCGCGATTGCCGTCATCCCAGCTCCAGCCCGCGCGGAACGGATAGCGCGACACCAGCTTCGTCGCCGGGTCCTCGACATCGATGCGGTACTCGCCCCACTCCACCGGAAAATCGAAGCGCGTGGCATCGCTGCCGGCATCGAGCGTGCGCGTCTCCACCGTCTCGAAGCGACGGGTGAATTCGTAGCGCCAGCCGGCATCGTCGTTACGCCAGTGGTAGTCGCGATGTTCGCGGATCAGCGAGACCTTGAGCCCGGCCTGCGGACGCGGCTTGCCATCCGCGCCGACGCGCGCCAGTTCGAAACGCGCATTGGTGTTCGGGTCCGCGCCGTCGTCGGGGTCGAACAGCGGACGCACGCCGACCAGCGCATCGGCCGGCCACAGCACGCGCTTGAGCGTGCGGTTGACGCTGCGGCCGCCGGTCTCGTACAGGCTGCCGGACACGATCGCGGCGATCGGCGTGGTGGGCTTCGCTTCCTCCGGCAGCAGGATGTCCGCAGTCAGATGACCCTGCGCATCGAACGTGCCCTCTACGACATCCTTGGCCTCGCGCGGCAGGTCGACGGTCGCATCACCGAACACGAAACCGGGCAGGCCTTCGACCGGCGACCGCTCCATGGCGAGCGCCAGTCGCGCAGTGAACCGGTTGCCGCTTGCGGGCGCGCCGTAGAGATACGCGCCGGTCGCCTGCAGCTTCAGCGGCTGACCGGGACGCAGCACCGCCTGCGCGTCCAGATCGAGCTTCATGCGCTCGGGCAGGAATTCCTCGATGCGCAGCGTCATGCCCTGCACCGCGTCGCGCGCGGCGGGATCGGTGCGGAATTCGACGCGCCAGCTGCCGGTGGGCGAATCGACCGGAATCTCACGCTCGAACCGGAAGTAGCCGCTCTCGCCCGGCTCGACACGGGTCTCGAAAAAGGTCTTGCCGTCGGGCTGGCGCAGACGCGCGAACAGCGACTGCGAGCGTCCGTCCTTCGCCGCGACCGGTCGTCCGTCCTGGTCGCGCAGCAGTGCCGACACGCGCACGGTCTCACCCGGGCGATACAGGTCGCGGCCCGACCAGGCGAACACGTCGAACCACGCCTGCTCGCGGCCACTGACCGCGAACTCCGACAGGTCCAGCGCCGGCTGGTTGAACGGCAGCAGCGACACATCGCTGGCACGGCTCGCGACCAGCACATGGCCGGCGTCGAGCGTGTAGTCGAGCATCGCATTGCCCTTGGCATCGGTGCTCGCGCGGTAGATGGTCGCGCCCTTGGCGTCGAGCACCTTCAGCTCCGCGCTGCCGATCGGCGCGCCGTTCTGCAGCGATGCGGTGTGCACGAACAACTTTTCGCCGTAGGCGCGCGCGTGCAGGCCGATGTCGCTCACGGTGAAGAACGCGGTTTCGTACTGGTCCTCGAATGCACCCGCACGCTTCATCACCGCGAAGTACAGGCCTGGCTGCTGCAGCTCGCGGATCTCCTGCAGCGGTAGATAGGTCAACACGCGTTCGTTGCGCGCGCCGTCGATCGCGAATCGGTTGACGTAGACCGGCTTGGCCAGCTTCGACAGCGGTGTGTTCTCGCCCCCGCGGTTGTCGAGTTCCCAGCTGCCACGGCGGCCGCCGCGCTGGTACTGGGTCAGGAATGCGGGCAGTGATTCGTCATCGACGCGCAGGAATTCGACATCGACCTCGGCGACGTTGATCGAGACGATCGGCAGACCACGCGATTCCTTCGCCGGCAGCACGCTGCCCTGCGAGGCGAAGCCGACGACGGGGTCGAGTTCGCCGGTGAACACCTTGCGCTCCACATCGGCGCCGAGCGTGTCGCCGCCGGCCGAGGCCAGCGTGCCCGACAGACGCACGGTGTAATCGCGGTTCGCCTCGACGTGCGGAAAACGCAAGGTCCTGCCGTCGTCGTCGAGCGTCCAGCTGCCCTCGCGGGCGGCGCCGTCGGCAAAGGTCACCAGCGCGTCGAAATCCTGGGTGCCGACCAGAGGTTCGGAGAACTCCAGCGCCAGCGCGAGCGACCCGTCGCGTTGGTCGGGGAAAGCGCGTACCAGGCCGAAGCCTTCGATCGTCTCGCGGTCGGTCTGGATCGCCTCGCCACTGACGGCCGGGGTCTGGCCGGCCGTGTCACGCTTGCAGGCCGTCAGGCCGAACGCGAGGAGCAGGACGGCCAGGCCTGCCAGCAGATGACGCGTGCGCAGCGACGCGCGTTCGGTTCCGAAGGACATCCGCTGTGCTCCGCTGGGCGTTGGTCGCGAGTATAGGCCGCGGCTGCGGCCTTCCGGGGACAGTCGATTCGCGGATCGGGTCGCGTTTCCGCGTGGCGCCGGGTCAGGGTTCGCAGGCGGCCCTGAAACGAAGAAGGGCCGGCAGTGCCGGCCCTTCTCCCTCACTCGAAACGCGTCGAACCTCAGGCGTCGGGCGACGCCGTCGGCGCATCGACCGCCGGCGTCTCGCCCGGCGGCAGCGCATCGATGTCGTCTTCGCTGCTGTCGACGATCGAGCCGTCCACACGCTCGATGCCCTGCAGACGCTCGTCCTTGGACACGCGCATCAGGGTCACGCCCTGCGTATTGCGGCCGACGCGTGCGATCTCCGATGCGCGGGTGCGCACGAGCGTGCCGCCGTTGGAGATCAGCAGCACCTCGTCGTGGTTGTGCAGCAGCACCGCGCCGACCAGCGGACCGTTGCGCTCGGTCGTCTGGATGCCGATGACGCCCTGCGTGCCACGTCCCTTGCGCGGGTATTCCGACAGCGGCGTGCGCTTGCCGTAGCCGTTCTCGGTCGCGGTGAGGATGTACGGGATGTCGTCGCCCGCACCGGTTTCGACCGCGGCTTCGCCGGCCGTCGCTTCGATCGTCGTATCTTCGACGGTGTCCTCGGACTCGTCTTCGATGCCGCCCGCGCTTTCGGCGACGATCAGGCTCACCACCTGTTCGCCCTTGGTCAGGCGGATGCCGCGCACGCCACCGGCGGTGCGGCCCATCGAACGGACGCGGTCTTCGCCGAAGCGCACCGTCTTGCCGTTCGACGCGAACAGCAGCACGTCCTTGTCGCCATCGGTCAGCGCGACGCCGATCAGCGCGTCGCCCTCGTCGAGACGGATCGCGATCTTGCCGCGCGCCAGGCGATAGGCGAACTCGGTGAGCGGGGTCTTCTTGACCGTGCCCGCGCGCGTGGCGAAGAACACGTACTGGCTTTCAAGATACTCGCGCACCGGCACGACGGCCTGCACCTTCTCGTTCGCTTCCAGCGGAATCCAGTTGATGATCGGACGGCCGCGCGCGTTCGGGCCGGCGTCCGGCAGCTGGTGTACCGGCAGCCAGAACACGCGACCGGCGCTGGTGAAGGTCAGCAGCGTGTCGTGCGTGTTGACCAGCCACAGCTGCTCGATGAAATCCTCGTCCTTCGTCGCCGCCGCGTTGCGGCCGCGGCCACCGCGCTTCTGCGCGCGATAGGCACTGACGGGCTGACGCTTCGCATAACCGGAGTGCGACAGCGTGACCACGACGTCCTCGGGCGCGATCAGGTCGAGGATGTCGAGATCCTCTTCGCTGGCGCGGATCTCGCTGCGGCGCGCGTCGCCGAACTCTTCCTTGACGTTGCGCAGTTCGGTGCGGATCACGTCCAGCAACACGTCCGGGTTCTCGAGGATCTCGATCAGGCCGCGGATCGTTTCCAGCAGCAGCTTGTATTCGTCGGTGAGGCGATCCTGCTCCAGCCCGGTCAGGCGGTGCAGGCGCATCTCGAGGATCTGCTGCGCCTGGACGTCGGTCAGCTGGTAGTGACCGTCGATGAGACCGACGCCATCAGGCAGGTCTTCCGGACGCGAGGCCTCGGCACCAGCCGCGCCGAGCAGCGCGCCGACCAGACCCGCCTCCCAGCGCCGGGCGAGCATCCGCTCCTTGGCGACCTGCGGATTCTCGGACGTCTTGATCAGCTCGATCATCTCGTCGATGTTCGCGAGCGCGACCGTCAGGCCTTCGAGGATGTGCGCGCGGTTGCGTGCCTTGCGCAGTTCGAAGATCGTCCGGCGCGTGACCACTTCGCGGCGGTGACGGACGAAGGCTTCGAGGATCTGCTTGAGGTTCAGCAGCTGCGGGCGGCCGTCGACCAGCGCCACCATGTTGATGCCGAACACCGACTCCATCTGCGTCTGCGAATAGAGGTTGTTGAGCACCACATCCGCGGAATCGCCGCGCTTGATCTCGATGTAGATGCGCATGCCGTCCTTGTCGGACTCGTCGCGCAGCTCGCTGATGCCTTCGAGCTTCTTTTCCTTCACCAGCTCGGCGATCTTCTCGATCAGCCGCGCCTTGTTGACCTGGTATGGAATCTCGGTGACCGCGATCGCTTCGCGCCCGTTGTCCGCGACCTCGATGTCGGCACGCGCACGCATGCGCACGCGGCCACGGCCGGTGCGATACGCCAGATGGATGCCGCCTACGCCGTTGATGATGCCCGCGGTCGGGAAATCGGGACCGGGGATGTATTCCATCAACCCGTCGATGTCGATCTCGGGATTGTCGATCAACGCCACCAGCGCATCGATGACTTCGCCGAGGTTGTGCGGCGGAATGTTGGTCGCCATACCGACCGCGATACCGGCCGAGCCATTGACCAGCAGGTTCGGGAACCGGGTCGGCATGACCGTCGGCTCGCTTTCCTTCTCGTCGTAATTGGGCTGGAAATTGACCGTTTCCTTGTCGATGTCGGCCATCAGCTCGTGGCTGAGGCGCGCCATGCGCGACTCGGTGTAACGCATCGCCGCCGCGGAGTCCCCGTCGACCGAACCGAAGTTGCCCTGGCCGTCGACCAGCATGTAGCGCAGCGAGAACGGCTGGGCCATGCGCACCAGCGTGTCGTACACCGACTGGTCGCCGTGCGGGTGGTACTTACCGATGACGTCACCGACGATACGCGCCGACTTGAAGTACGCCTTGTTGCTGTGCGCGCCGAGCTCGTGCATCGCGAACAGCACGCGGCGGTGGACCGGCTTGAGGCCATCGCGGACGTCGGGGAGTGCGCGCCCCACGATCACGCTCATCGCGTAATCGAGGTAGCTGCGGCGCATCTCGTCTTCGAGGTTGACGGGGATGATTTCTTTCGCGGAATCGACCATCTAGAGGGTTTGCATCCTGTCTACGCGGTCCGGATTTCCGGCGCTGGGCGCAAGGCACCAACGCGGCGCGTACCGGCCGCCGGCAACGCGATCAAAACGACAGGAAATCTTAGCACAAAAGCGGCCCTCGCAGGCCGCCTTTCCGACGCAAAAACAATCACTTATGCCGCTTCAGGCACGGGATTTCCGGCGAATGCGGCGTGGGCAGCGAACGACGCGCGTATGCACGCGTCGCCCTGCACCGGCATCAGGCCCTGAAGAGCGCCTGCATCGATGCCGTAGTCGGCCGTTCGACGACGCCCTGCTCGGTCACGATCGCATCGATCAGCTCGCCGGGCGTCACGTCGAACACCGGATTCCAGGCCTGGATGCCCTCGGCCACGGTGCGCGTGCCGCCGATACCGAACAGCTCGCCCGGATCGCGCTGCTCGATCTCGATCAGATCGCCCGAGGCGGTGTCCATGTCGACCGTCGACGACGGCGCGACGACCATGAACTTGACGCCGTGGTGGCGCGCGGCGATCGCGAGTTGATAGGTGCCGATCTTGTTCGCGGTGTCGCCATTGGCGCAGATGCGGTCCGCACCGACGACGATCCACTGCACCGCGCCGGTCTTCATCAGATGCGCAGCCGCGGAATCGGCGATCAGCGTCGCGTCGATGCCGTCCTGCTGCAGCTCCCACACCGTCAGGCGCGCGCCCTGCAGCCACGGCCGCGTCTCGCCGGCGAACACCTTGCCGATGCGCCCCTGCGCCATGCCCGCGCGGATCACGCCCAGCGCCGTGCCGAAACCCGCGGTCGCCAGCGAACCGGTGTTGCAGTGGGTCATGACGCCGCTGCCGGGCGCGATCAGCTCGGCGCCAAGCGCACCCATGTGGCGGTTCGCCGCGAGGTCTTCTTCCGCGATCGCCTGCGCCTCACGCGCCAGCACCTCGCGCCAGTCGGCACCCGAGGTCGCCAGCACACGCCGCATCCGCGCCAGCGCCCACGCCAGATTCACCGCCGTCGGCCGCGCGGCATTGAGCCGCTGCAACGCCGGCTCGAGCTTCGCCAGCGCCGCCGTCCCGTCCTCGGCCTCGAGCTCGCGCGCACCGAGCACCGCGCCCCACGCCGCCGCGATCCCGATCGCCGGCGCGCCGCGCACGGTGAGATCGTGGATGGCCTGCGCCACGGCGTCGCTGGTGGCGCAGGACACGTGTTCGACCACGAACGGCAGCTTGCGCTGGTCGAGCAGATCGAGCGTGTCGCCCGTCCAGAGGATCGGACGGATGTGGTCGTAGCGGTCGAAATCGAGCGGAGAGGCGTTCATCGCGCAATTGTAGAGCGTGGCCGTGTCCCGGAAAGCGGGACCCGTCAGCCGGGCGCCGCGCCCCGCCGCGCCGCATCCGCCAGACGCGCCTCGAACGGCCGTCGCTCGAGTGCGGCCAGCGCCTCGCGCAGCGCCCGCTCCAGCGGCACCGCGAGTTCCGCATCCAGGGCACGCGCGGCCGTCGTCGTCGAACGCCAGCGCCCTTCGAGCTGCGGCACGAGCCGCTGCGCGGCGCCGGTCAGCGACAGGATGCGCTCGCGGCCGTCGGTCCCCGGCGTAGTCCGCAGCCAACCGGCCCGCACCATCGCCGAGACCGTCTGGCTCACTGCCGAGTGGCTCAGGCCGCTGGACGCCGCGATGTCCTTGATCCGGCACGCTTCCAGGCGCAGCAGCGTCTGGATCACCGGCGTGAAGCGGGGCCGGTACGCCATCGGCAGATCGGCGTAGGTCTGCTCGACCGCGGGATCGAGCTGGTCGAGCAACGCGCGCAGCAGGGTGCCGAGTCCGGCCTGTTCGAGATCCATGCCGGGATGATATATAAGCGCTTACATAAATGCACGGGAGCCTGCGATGTCGTCTGCCTGTCTGTTGACCGCACTGCTCGCTGCCGCCTGCCCGACCCAGACCGCGCCGCTCGACGCGGCGGCTGATGCCATCGAGCGCCTGTACGTCGACGCGGCGACCGCGACGCGGATCGCCGCAGATCTGCGCCTCGCGGCGCGCGAAGGCCGGTACGCGGGTCTGTGCGCGGACCGGGCCGGGTTCGTCGAGGCGTTGAACCGCCGGCTCGACGCCGAGGATCCGCATTTCCACGTCGAGTCGCACGACGACGTATCCGGCGACGACTGGCTGACCCAGTGGCGCGCAGAGGCGCGGCGCACCGGCGCGGGCGTGCGCGAGGTCGCGGTGCTGGAAGGCAACATCGGCTATCTGCGTCTGGCGTCGTTCCACGATTGGGAACAGGCCGGGCCGCAACTGACCGCCGCGTTCACGCTGCTGGGTCATACCGACGCCCTGGTGCTCGATCTGCGTCGCAACGGCGGCGGCGCACCGGACACGGCAAACCGGCTGGTCCGGGCCTTCGTCGGCGAGGCCGTGTCGCAGGTGCAGTCGATCCGGCGTCGCAGCGGCACACGGCCCGATCCCCTGCCCCGTGACGGCTTGCCGCGGTACGACCGGCCACTGGCGATCCTCGTCGACCGCCGCACCGGCTCCGCCGCGGAGTTCGTCGCCTATTCGCTGCAGGCGCTGGGCCGGGCCACGATCGTCGGCGCCCCGACTGGCGGCGCCGCCCACATGGTCGGCGATCCACAGCCGCTCGGCGGCGGCCTGCTGATCTCGATTCCCGACGCCGCGCCGGTCAACGACGTCACCGGCGGCAACTGGGAACGTCGCGGCGTTGCGCCCGACCTGCCGGGCGGCGACGATCCGGCGTTCGTCGCGCGCCGGCATCTGATGGATACATTGGCCGCCGCCGGCCGCTGATCGCGGGCGCTAGGCGCGGGCGAAATCGAAGGCGAGCACGTCGGCGATCCTGCCCGTCCCGAGCATCGCCATCATCAGCCGATCCACGCCGAGCGCCACGCCCGCGCAATCCGGAAATCCGGCATCCAGCGCATCCAGCAGCGCGTCATCGATCGCCGGCAGCGCATCGCAGCGTCTTCCGCGCACCGCGTGATCCCGCTCGAAGCGCGCACGCTGTTCCGCGCCGTCGGCCAGTTCGTGATACCCGTTCGCAAGCTCCAGCGCACCGAGATACAGCTCGAAACGCTCGGCGACCGACACCCCATCGCGCTCGGCGACGCGCGCCAGCATGCACTGCGAGGCCGGATAGTCGTGGACGACGAGGATCCGGTCGGCCGGATTCGCCGGCTGGATGCGATGCGTCATCAGCAGGTCCAGCCAGTCGTCGCGGGTCAGACCGTCCGGATTGATCTGCACGTCGCCGAGGGCGGCCTGCAGCGCCGCGTCGGAGTCGGTCATCGGATCGACGTCCAGCGTGTCGCGATACAGATCGCGGTACGTCGTGTGCACCACGGCGGCGCGCCGGTCGACGAGCGCGAGCGCACCCTGCACCACGGCGACGGTTTCCTCGGCGAGCCGGTGCTGGTCCCAGCCGACGCGGTACCACTCGAGCATCGTGAACTCGGGATTGTGGCGACCGCCGGCCTCGCCGTCGCGGAATACACGGCCGAGTTCGTAGCAGTCGCCGAAGCCGGCGGCAAGCAGGCGCTTGAGCGGAAACTCCGGCGAGGTGCGCAGCCAGCGCGTGCGTGGGCCGGCCGACACGTGGCCGCCGAACTCGGTGCGGAAACTGGCGACGTTGGGATCGGTATTGCCGGCCTGTGACAGCATCGGCGTCTCGACTTCGGGCACGCCACGCTCCGCGAAGAACCTGCGCAGCGTGGCATTGAGGCGCGCGCGCAGGCGCAAGGTGTCGAAGCTCGCCGAGGGCTGCATCGACGCGCTCACGCTTGCGATTCGAGAAATGCGAGCAGCGCCGCCTCGTCCCAGATCTCGATCCCGAGGTCCTGCGCCTTCGCCAGCTTCGAGCCCGCCGCTTCGCCGGCGACGACCAGCGAGGTCTTCTTCGACACGCTGCCGGCGATCTTCGCGCCCAGTGCTTCGAGTCGTTCGCCGGCCTCGTCGCGGGTCATGGCGTCGAGGCTGCCAGTCAGCACAACGGTCTTGCCATCGAGCGGGCCGCTGGTCTTCACTGCCTTGGCCGGCGCTGCATCGAGCAGACGCCGCATCGCGGTGTCATTTGCGCGCAGCGCGGCCAGTGCATCCGCGTCCGCCAGGAACGCCGACAGATTGTCCGCGCCTGCCGACGACAGGCCGGCACCGGTCCAGCCACTCGCGTTCGCACGCAGCAGCGCATCGAGCGTGCCGTAGGTGTCGGCGAGGCGCTCGGCGCTCTTGCCACCGAGTTTGTCGACGGGCAGCGTCGACAGCAGATGGGCGAGCCCCAGACGTTCGCGCAGCGCGCCCGATGGCGCGGTTTCGTCGCTGAAGGTGATGCCCGCGGTGAGCAGCGCATCGACGACCTCGACGTTGCCGGGTTGTTCGAAGAACGTCGCGATCGAACGCGCGACTTCGCTCCCGATGTCGGGCAGCGCCTGCAGCAGCACGGCCGGCGTCGTGCGCACGAAGTCGAGCGTGCCCAGCCACTGCGCGAGCGATTTGGCCGTTGTCTCGCCCAGATGCGGAATGCCGAGCGCGAACAGGAAGCGCGGCAGCGTCGTCGTGCGACTGGCGTCGATGCCGGCAACGAGGTTCTCCGCCCACTTCGTCGCGAGCCTGCCGCCGGTCTCGACGGTCAGATGCGCGCGCAGGAACGCGGCGTCCTTCCACACCGGCGACTCCTGCGCGAGCACGGTTTCGCCCTCGGCATCCAGCGCGAGCGCGCCCTTGCTGTCGGCGATCGCCTGGGCGAGATCCGCCGCGGTCGCGGCATCGAGCGCGGTCTTCATCCGTACCAGATCGTCGACTGTCAGCGCGAACAGATCGGCCGGCGAATGCACGAAACCGAATTCGACCAGGGCCTCGGCCTGCTTGTCGCCGAGGCCTTCGATGTCCATCGCGCGTCGCGACGCGAAATGGCGCACGGCCTCCTTGCGCTGCGCTGAGCACGTCAGGCCGCCGGTGCAGCGCCAAGCCGAGGCGCCCTCCTCGCGCACGAGCTCGGAGCCGCAGACCGGACATGTGGCCGGCATCGCCCACTCGACGGTGCCCGCGGGACGCCGGTCCTCGATCACGCGCACGATCTCGGGAATCACATCACCCGCGCGGCGCACGATCACCGTGTCGCCCTCGCGCACGTCGAGGCGGCGGATCTGGTCTTCGTTGTGCAGCGTCGCGTTCGTGACCGTCACACCGGCGACCTGCACCGGCTCCAGCCGCGCGACCGGCGTGATCGCACCGGTGCGACCGACCTGCACCTCGATCGCGCGCAGTACCGTCGACTGTTCCTGCGCCGGGAACTTGTGCGCCAGCGCCCAGCGCGGCGCGCGCGAGACGAAGCCCATCGTCGCCTGCTGGTCGTAGTCGTCGAGCTTGTAGACCACGCCGTCGATGTCGTAGGGCAGCGTGTCGCGCGCTTCGCCGATGCGGCGGAAGTATGCGATCAAGCCATCGAAACCGGTTGCGGTATCGGCTTCCGGCGCCACGGGAAAGCCGAAGTCGCGCAGCAGCGCGAGCGTCTCGGAATGCGTCTCCGGCAGTTCCAGTCCGCGCACTTCACCGATCGAGTACGCGAAGAACGCGAGAGGCCGCCGCCGCGTGACCGCGGGATCGAGCTGGCGCAGCGAACCGGCTGCGCCGTTGCGCGGATTGGCCAGCAGCTTTTCGTTGTGGTCCAGCGCCTTTGCGTTCCAGGCCTCGAAGGCCTTTCGCGGCATATAGATCTCGCCGCGCACTTCCAGCACCGCCGGCGGCGTGCCGGTCTCGCGCAGTTTCAGCGGTACCGCGCGCACCTGGCGCAGGTTGGCGGTGACGTTCTCGCCGGTGCTGCCGTCGCCACGCGTGGCGCCCTGCACGAACAGGCCGTCCTCGTAGCGCAGGCTGATCGCCAAGCCGTCCAGCTTGGGCTCGACCGAGAACACCGGCGCTTCGATGTCCAGCTTCTGCTCGATGCGGCGTTCGAAATCGGCAACCTCGGCGTAGCGCGCGCGATCATCGCCGTCGTCGTCAACGCCCGCGGTCTCGAAGGCATTGGCCAGCGACAGCATCGGGATCGCGTGGGTGACTTCGGGAAAACCGCCGTCCGGCCGCGCGCCGACCGTGCGGGTCGGCGAGTCTTCGCTGGCGAGCTCGGGATGCGCGGTTTCCAGCGCGTCGAGTTCGCGCAACAGCGCGTCGTAATCCGCGTCCGGGATCGACGGATCGTCGAGCACGTAGTAGCGGTGATTGGCGTCTTCGATCAGCGTACGCAGTTCGGCGACGCGTCCGGCGGGAGATGGCTTTTGCATCGGGGAATTGTAGGACGGTGGCGTTGCCGCGGGCGTCTGCCCTCACCCCAACCCCGCTCCCGGAGGGAGAGGGGCTGAAGAAATGCGCGAGTTCGTTTGATCGAGCCCCTCGCCACTTGGGAGAGGGGTTGGGGTCAGCGCCGCGCGATACGCCTGCAAGCGCGCCTCCAGCGTCCCGGCATGCAGTTCGAACAGGTGGTTGTCGAAGTCGTGGAAGTACAGCGACTCGCCCTCGCCTTCGATCCGCGGTCGCGGCGGAAGGATGTCCACACCCAGCGCGTCCAGTCGCGCGCGATACGTCGGCAGGTCGCCGGCCTCGACCGCGAACGCGACATGGCGATATGAGCGTTGCGGCAACGGTTCGCCTTCCATCGCCGCGATCCACACGCCACCGAGTTCGAAGAACTTTTCGCGCGACAGCGAATGTGGCCGGTCGCCGCTGTCGTACACCTCGCGCGCATCCAGGCCCTCCACCAGCAGGCGTGCCGTGCGGTCGAGGTCGTGAACGACGAAAGTCAGATGGCTGATGCCGGAGATCGACATCGCGCCCGACTCACCAGCGCGGGCTGCGGGTCACCGCGGGGACGTCGTGCTCGCGGTCCCAGCTGCGCAGTTCGTCGCGCAGGCCGGCGATGCGCTGGCGGCCGAGGGCGTTGCGCTGTTCGTCGAGCAACACGCCGTCGAGCAGTTCGGCCATGCGTTCGGCGGTGGGCAGCATCGCATCCCAGGCATCGAGGGCGCGGACCGGCGCCGGCAGGGTCAGGAAGAATGCGATCGCCGGGGTTTCGAGGCCCTGGATCTCGCTCATGTCGAAGCTGCCGGGGCTACGGATGTTGGCGACGCTGAAGATCGGGCCGCGCTCCGGGTGACCGTCGACCAGACGGTGGAACACGTTCATGTGGCCGTAGGTCAGGCCGGTCTTCTCGGCGGCGACCACGATGTCCGGGCCGCGCAGCACGTTGCCGGCGCGGGCGGCGATGTAGAGGGTCACGATCTTGTCGAAATCGTCGCTGGTGCGCTTGCCGAGCTCACTGTTGGGCGACACGGCGCCGACGGTCTGGTCGAGCAGATCCATCTCCGCCTGCACGGCATCGGTGTCGCCCTCGGCACGCGGCACGCCGGCTTCGCCCAGATCCTGCTCCAGCTGCGCGCCGAGCGTGGGCTCCAGGCGCTGCTCGCGATCGTCGGTGCTGGCCACGCGGCGACCCTGCCCGTTGCGCGGGCGGGTGCCGAAATACCACATGGCGCCCATCAGCAGCAGGCCTGCGACCAGGATTCCGATACGCATCATCCAGTCGTCGGTCATTCGCGGTGTTCTCCTTCGGGGTCGTTCATTATGCGCAGGCGCCGGGCCTGTCGGGCATGACGATCGCCGCTGGCCGGGCCGTGCGACGGTCGCGCCACATGATGACAGTCTCTAGGCGGCGCCGGCCAGTCGTGCGGCCTCGGCCAGATCGACCGAGACCAGCCGGCTCACGCCCGGCTCGCGCATGGTCACGCCACTGAGCTGGGAGGCCGCTTCCATCGTCGCCTTGTTGTGGCTGACGAACAGGAACTGCACCTGCTCGCTCATCTCCTTGACCATCGCGGTGAAGCGGCCGACGTTGGCCTCGTCCAACGGCGCGTCCACCTCGTCGAGCAGGCAGAACGGCGCCGGATTGAGCTGGAAGATCGAGAACACCAGCGCGACCGCGGTCATCGCCTTCTCGCCGCCGGACAGCAGCGAGATATTGGACACGCGCTTGCCCGGCGGGCGCGCCATGATCGCGACGCCGGTGTCGAGCAGATCCTCGCCGGTCAGTTCCAGATACGCGTGGCCGCCACCGAACAGTCGCGGATACAGCGCCTGCACCCCGGCGTTGACCTTGTCGAAGGTGTCCTTGAAGCGGCCTCGGGTCTCGCGGTCGATCTTGCGGATCGCCTCCTCCAGCGTGTCCAGGGCCGAGTTCAGATCGGCATCCTGCGCGTCGAGGTATTCCTTGCGCTGCGCGGCTTCAGCATGTTCGGCGATCGCGGCGAGATTCACCGGCTCCAGACGGCGCAGGCGCGCGTCGAAGTCGGTGACGATCTTCTCCCAGTCCTTCGCATTCGCGGTGTCTTCGAGACCGTTCAACACCTCGTCGACGACGAAGCCACCCTCGACGACCTGCGCGGACAGCTGGTCGGCGGCGATCACCAGCGCCTGCTGGTCGAGGCGGCGTTGGCCGATGGCCTCGCGTTGGGTCAGCGCCTGCGCATCACGCTGCTGGCGGACCTGCTCGAAGGTGCGCAATTCGTTGTCAACGCCTTCCAGCGCCGACCGCGCCTCGGCCAACGCGCGCTCGGTGCGCACGCGTTCTTCGAGTGCGACCTGGCGCTGCTGCTCCAGCGTGTCGACCGGCGAATCACCCGTCGCCAGCTGCGCCGACAGTTCGCCGAGGCGGCTGTCGATCTGGCCACGCTGGCCGCCCATGCGCGCCAGCGCCTGGGTCAGCGAAGTGATCTGGGCGCGCTGCGATTCGATCGTCAGCGCGAGTGCATGCGCGGTGTCGCGCGATTCGCGCGCGGCCGATCGCAGCTGGTCGCGGGCCTCGACCAGTCCGCGGCGCTCGGCTTCGAGCGCCGCGCGCGCGGCTTCGAACTCGCCCATGCGCTCGACCGCATCTTCCAGCCGGCCACGTGCGTCGCGGGCCTGCTGGGCGGCGGTGTCGAGGGTTTCGTGCAGCTGGGCGAGATCTGTGTCGATGCGCTCGATGCGGTTACGCGCCGCCTCCACCCGGCCCTGCTGGCTCTGGACCTGGCCGGCGAGTTCGGACACGCCGCGATGCGCGACATACAGCGCGCGCTGCGCCTCCTCGCGCTGCTGCTCGACGCTGAGCAGCTGTTCACGGCCCTGCGCGATCCGCGTTTCCAGCGTCTGTTCCTGCTCCTGCAGCGTCGCGATTGTCTCGCGCAGCGACTGGATCTCGCGTTCGCGCAGCAGCGCGCCCTGCTTCGCCGCGCCCGAGCGCGAGACGCGCACCCAGCCGGCGCCGAGGCGCTCACCACTGCGGGTGATCACCGAATCGCCATCGCCCAGACCCGCCTGCAGCGCGCGCGCCTCGGCCAGGGTCTCGGCCACGTGCAAGCGCGCGAGCAGCCGGCGGATCGCCAGCGGACCCTGCACCTTGGCCGCCAGCGAGGTCGGCGCGAAGGCTTCGTCGCCGGTCTCCGCCGACACCAGTGCCAGACGGCTTTCGCCGAGTTCGCCGAGCGCATCGACCAGTTCGGCCGGCACGCCGTCGCCTTCGACCAGCACGCCTTCGATCAGCTGACCGAGCGCGCTTTCGACCGCGAATTCCCAGCCCGAATCCACCCGCAGGCGCTCGCCGACGCGCGCCGACGCATCCAGCCCGCGCTGGCGGAGCCATTCGACCGCCGCGCCCTGCTCCTGGCCGAGCGCCGCGTTCTGCAGGGTTTCCAGCGACGACAGGCGGCCGCGCGCTTCCTGCGCCTGCTTGCGCACGATGGAGAGTTCTTCCTGCGCGCCGCGCTGTGCGTCCTGCAGTTCGACCGCCGCGGCCTTGCGCGTTTCCAGGTCGTCTCCGAGCGTGTCGAGCGCGGCCTTCTGTTCGTCGTGGCGGATCTGCAGGTCGGCGAAGGCTTCGCTCAGCGCGTCGAGATCCAGCCCGCCGCGTTCGGCCTGCAGCTGCTCGCGGCGGCGATCGGCTTCGAGCGACTGCTTGTCCAGGTAGTCGACGCGGGTGCGCTCGACGTCGCCTTCGCGCGCCGCCTCGCCCTGCTCGCGGTTGTGGGTTTCCCAGCGCGTCTGCCAGTCGGCGAGCGCGGTTTCGGCTTCGCGCAGCGTGTCCTGACGCACGGCGTCGTCGTCCTGCAGCTGCGCGAGCTGCGGTTCGGCGTCGGCGATGCTCTCGTGCAGGGTGTCGAGCCGCAGCTGGTCCTGGTCGATGTGTGCGCCGATTTCCGCCAGCTGCGCCTGCGCTTCGTCGCGGGCCTTGAGCAGGCGCGCCGACAGTTCGCGCTGGTGCTGGATCTGCTGCTCGACCCGGGCCAGCGCACCGCTGACTTCGTAGCTCTCCGCTTGCGCGCGATTGAGGCTTTCGCTGGCCTCGTGGCGACGCTCGCGGCCTGTTTCCAGCTCGCGTTCGGCTTCGCGCTGCTCGGCGATGATCTGCTCGAGTTTGGTTTCTTCCTGCGACAACCCTTCGCGCAATGCGCGCAGACGCGAATCGAGCGTGCGCCATTCCAGCGCCTTCCACTGCGCGTCGCGGATCTTCCGCTCGGCCTGGATCGCGGTGTACTGCTCGGCCTGCTTGGCCTGCCGCGCGAGATGCTGAAGCTGCTTGCCCACTTCCTCGCGCAGATCGCTGAGGCGATCCAGATTCTCGCGGGTGTGGCGGATGCGGGTCTCGGTTTCCTTGCGGCGCTCCTTGTACTTGGAGATACCGGCCGCTTCCTCCAGATAGACGCGCAGCTCTTCGGGCTTCGCGTCGATGATCTGGCTGATCATGCCCTGCTCGATGATCGAGTAGCTGCGCGGGCCCAGGCCTGTGCCCAGGAACAGATCGGTAATGTCGCGGCGGCGACACTTGGTGCCGTTGAGGTAATAGCCGCTCTGGCCGTCGCGGCTGACCGTGCGCTTGACCGAGATCTCGTTGAACGCGGCGAACTCGCCGGCGATCGTGTGATCGGAGTTGTCGAACACGAGTTCGACCATCGCCTGCGACACCGGCTTGCGCGCGGTGGAACCGGCGAAGATCACGTCGGTCAGCGAGTCGCCACGCAGGCGACTGGCCGAGGATTCGCCCATGACCCAGCGCACCGCGTCGATGATGTTCGACTTGCCGCACCCGTTGGGCCCCACCACGCCGGTCATGTTGGTCGGCAGGTGCAGCGTGGTCGGATCGACGAAGGATTTGAAACCGGCGAGCTTGATCGTGGAAAGGCGCATGCGGGCTTTAGTGGCCTCTTGGCGCCCGTCAGGGCGCGATGGATGACGGATAGCGTGTCATGCGATACGCGAAATTTCCATCGCAAGCGGTTGATTCCACAAGCACGGAGCGCCGCTCGCGCGCGCAAGCGGTCAGTATAGCGAGAGTTCCGGTGCGGTGAATTCCCAGCCCTTATCCCTCTGGAAGAGGGTGCCCAAAGGGCGGATGCGGGTGCTTCAAGACCGTCCACCTGGAACGCCACCCCTCACCCGACGCGCTTCGCGCGTCGCCCTCTCCCAGAGGGAGGGGTGTGGGTGCGGTCTGTTATACACATATGACGCAGCCGACGAT
>JASCOC010000030.1 GCA_029959605.1 Lysobacteraceae bacterium PS02340
CCCAGCCCCGGCCTCCGCCTACGCCCCAGCCACAGCCACAGCCAGAGCCAGAGCCAGAGCCAGAGCCAGAGCCAGAGCCAGAGCCAGAGCCAGAGCCAGAGCCGAAGCCGAAGCCAGAGCCGAAGCCGCACAAGTGTGCGATTCCGCACACTCCACAGGCCCGCCATCCCCCCGCGCTAGACTGTGCATCCCTGTCCGTTGCCAAACCCCTTATGCGATCGAAGCTGGATGTCCGCCGGTTCCTGCCGGCACTGCTGCTCGCCCTGCTGGCCGTTGGTTGCCAGCGCGAATCCGGAGAACAGACCGCCGTGACCCCCGCGACCGGTCCTGCGCCCGCCGCCGTCGACCGCGACGAGCATTCCTATGCCGAGCCCGACAAGGTCGTCACCGAAGACCTGGCGCTCGACATCGCGCTGGATTTCGATGCGAAGACCATCGCCGGCACCGCGACCTACACGCTGCAGTGGAAGGACCCGTCCGCCACGCAGCTGGTGCTCGACACGCGTGACCTGACGATCTCCAAGGTCGAGGGCGAAGCCGGCGGCCAGTGGCAGCCGCTGCAGTACGCGCTGGCGCAGGCCGATGCGACGCTGGGCAGCAAGCTCACCATCGAAACGCCCGCGCGCAACGCCAAGGTCCGCGTGACCTATGTGACGTCGCCGGACGCGTCGGGCCTGCAGTGGCTCACGCCGGAGATGACCGAAGGCAAGCAGCTGCCCTTCATGTTCAGCCAGTCGCAGCAGATCCATGCGCGTTCGTGGGTGCCGCTGCAGGACACGCCGGCGATCCGCTACACCTACACCGCGCACGTCACCGCACGTCCGGACGTCATGGTGTTGATGAGCGCCGACAACGATCCGGCCGCGCAGCGCGACGGCGACTACAGCTTCAAGATGCCGCAGAAGATTCCGTCGTATCTGATGGCGATCGCTGCCGGCGATCTGGTGTTCAAGGAAATCTCGAACCGCAGCGGCGTCTGGGCCGAGCCGGCGATGATCGATCGCGCGGTGGCGGAATTCGCCGATACCGAGAAGATGATCGCGACCACCGAGCAGCTCTACGGTCCGTATCGCTGGGAGCGTTACGACCTGCTGATCCTGCCGCCGTCGTTCCCCTACGGCGGCATGGAGAACCCGCGTCTGTCGTTCATCACCCCGACCGTCATCGTCGGCGACAAGTCGCTGGTCTCGCTGATCGCGCACGAGCTCGCGCACAGCTGGTCGGGCAACCTGGTGACGTTCTCCAGCGCCAAGCACGGCTGGCTCAACGAAGGCTTCACCAGCTACGTCGAGAACCGCATCGTCGAGTCGCTGTACGGCAAGGAAGTCAGCGACATGGAGTACGTGATCGCGCGCAACTCCCTGCGCGAGAACATCGCGTCGATGCCCGAAGCCACGCAGGCGCTGGCGGTGAAGCCGGACGTCGCACTCGATGCCGACGATGCGCTGAGCGCGGTGTCCTACGACAAGGGCGCGTGGTTCCTGCAGTTCCTCGAGCAGCGCTTCGGTCGCGAGAATTTCGACGCGTTCCTGCGCGGCTACTTCGACCACTTCGCGTTCCAGAGCATCACCACCGAGCAGTTCCTCGCCTACGCCAAGGAACACCTGTTCGACAAGTTCCCCGACACCGTGACCGACGCCGAGATCCAGGAATGGGTCTACGCGCCGGGCATTCCGGGCTACGCGCCGCAGGTGATGTCGCGCAACTTCGGCATCGTTGATTCCGCGCGTCTGGCGTGGCTGGGCAGCGCGCAGCTGCCGCCGCGTCAGATCACCGATGCGTGGTCGACCCAGGAGTGGCTGCACTTCCTCGAAAGCCTGCCGCCGACGCTGACCGTCGAACAGCTGGCCCAGCTCGATGAGGCCTACAGGTTCACCGGCACGGAAAACGGCGAGATCGCGATGCGCTGGTATCCGCTGGCGGTACGCAGCGGCTACACGCAGGCGAACGAGGCACTGGCCGAGTTCACCGCGCGCGTCGGCCGTCGCAAGCTGATCATGCCGATCTACACCGCGCTGGTGCAGACCGAGCCGGGCCTCGCGCTGGCGAAGCAGATCTTCGCGACCGCGCGTCCGGGCTATCACCCGATCACGACCGGTTCGGTGGAGAAGCTGATCAACGAGGCGAAGCCCGCGCCGGCACCCGCACCGGCACCGGTCGAGACGCCTGCGCCCGATGCGGCCGCGCCTGCCGATCCGGCAGCGCCGGCACCCGCCAACTGAGGCGATGCAGGCATTGAGCCAGCCGTGCGCGGCCGCCCGCGGGGGGGCCGCGTGCGTTGCGGCCATCGGCATCGCCGCATTCGCCTGGGTGTTGTTCCGCGAGCCGCGGCAACTGATCCGCGCCGAGTACGGGCGCCAGCGTCGACGCCTGCGGCTGACCGTGCATCGCGCGCGCATCGACGGCCTGCGCTGGTGCTGGACCGAACGCGCGGGCACCGACGCATCTGCGCCCACGCTGGTGATGCTGCACGGCTACACCGGCAGCAAGGAGAACTGGTACCGGCTGGTGCCCGAACTCGATGCACGCTTCCGTCTCGTGATGCCCGATCTGCCGGGCTGGGGCGACAGCGAACGCATCGCGAATGCCGACCACGGCTTCGTCGCCGAAGCCGCGCACGTCGCCGCGTTCCTGCGCCATCTCGATGCAGGCCCGGTCGTGCTGCTCGGGCATTCGATGGGCGGCGGCATCGCCGCACTGGTCGCCGCGAAATATCCCGACCGCGTCGCGCGCGTCGGTCTGCTCGATGCGGCCGGCGTGCACTTCGAGGACAACGCCTTCGGGCTTGCCGTGCTCGATGGCCGCAATCCCTTCGGCATCGAGGACACCGCGTCGATGGAGCAGTACCTGTCTGTGCTGTTCCACGAGCGCAGCGCACGGCCGCCGTTGCCGTGGCCGGGTGCGATCGCATTCGTGCGTCATCGCCGCAACGAGGCCGCGTTCGAACAATCGGTGCTCGATCGCATCGGCCGAAGCGACGAACGCTTCGCGCCCGGCGATGCGGCCGGCGACATCCGGCAACCCGCCGTGCTGATCTGGGGCGCGCACGATGCGGTGATCGATCCGAGTGCGATGGCCCTGTACGCTGCGCGCATGCCGCAGGCGCGTCAGGTCCTGCTCGACCGTAGCGGCCACATGACCCTGATGGAGCAACCGCGCGATGTCGCCGACGCGGTGCACTGGCTGATCGAACGAGGAACGCCCGCATGACATCCCGACACCTGCTCGCCGCCGCACTCCTCGCGGCGCTGCTGCCGCTGACCGCCTGCCAGGACCGCGAGGCCCAGGCCGCCGCCCAGGCGCAGGCCCAGGCCGCCGCTGCGGAAACGCAGGCCGAGGCCGGTGAGCGCGATTTCGAAGCCGCTGTCGCGGTCGAGAACTGGGCGCTGGCGAAGGCGCAGGCCGACGTATTGCTGGCCCGCTATCCCGACACCGCCGCCGCGGAGCGCGTGCGCGCGAAGTTCGACGACGTCGCGGCCAAGGGCGAAGCGTTGCGCGAAACCGCGCGCACCCAGGCGCTGTGGATCTACAACACCGCCAACGTCGAAGGCGGCGAACAGCTGTCGGCGGCGATCTACGCCAAGGACAGCATCGATGTCGATGGCACCGGCGCGAAACGCGTGCAGCTCATCTTCCGTGACCACCCGTCCTGGGGCCGCAGCAGTTACCTCGTGCTGCAGACCGGCGACTTCGACTGTTACCCCAGCTGCCGCGTCAACGTGCGCGTCGACGACGGCGAACCCCGCCGCATGGCCGCCAACCGCCCCCAGACCGATGAAGCCATCGCCATGTTCATCGACGACGAGCGCGCGCTGTGGCGTCTGCTCGACGGCGCGAAGACGGTGTCGATCGAATTCCCGGTGAAGGCGGGCGGCACCCGGACGGCGATGTTCGAAGTCGCGGGGCTGGATCGGGCGAAGATGCCGAAGTGGGGATGACGCAGGAATCGGCGTCATCGCAAGGCTCGCTGGGCATCAGCAGCTGAAGTGCGCGCCGATCTGCCATTCCGTCATCCAGCGAACGCTGGAATGACGAGGGCAGAGGTCTTCGTGGAGCCCCGGAAATTAGCTGCCGTCATTCCGGCGAAAGCCGGAATCCAGCGACTTACGCTTTCCAGTCTTCAAAGCGATCAGGCAGACACAACGCAGAGCCGAAATCACTGGATGACCAGCCATTCGGCTGTTGAAGAGCACCTCCGGCGTTCGCCGGGATCACGACAGGTTTTGACGACGACAGGCATCAGCGCAAAGCCGACGCCCTAACCGCAATTCGCCTGCGCCACCGACAACCGTTGACCCGCCGCATTCCGCTCCCGCGTCGCCGCGCGCTGCTGCGCATCGCGCTGCGCGCGCAGGCCGCTCTGATCCGTAGGATCGCGTGCATCGCCACCGCGTGCGGCGCGTTGGGTCTCGATCGCCGCAGCACGACGTTGTGCGCTCGCCACGCGGGCGTCGCTGGTCGGCTGGATCGTGCGCGAGGCCGTCTGCACGCAGCGCTCGTGCGCGGCATCGCGCGCCGCGTTCGCGCCGACATGCGTGGGCAGGCGCGGCAAGGGTTCCGCCTGGCGCAGCACCGGCGCGGCGCGTGGGGCTGGATCGGCCGGATTGCGCAACTGCTGCGCGAACGCAGGCGACGTCGCGGTAGCGATCAACAGCATCAGCAGAGGTGCAGTGCGCATGGGCTGTCCGGGTGCACGCGGAACATCGCGTTCGAACGTCCTAGATGCCGTCGCGACGCAGGCAGGTCAATGCAGCACGGTCCACGGGTTCAGGCGCGGGCCGGTTGCCGCATCCTCACAGGGCGCGGCGACGCCCGTCCTGTGTGTCGTGCGGATCGAGACTCGCCAGTGGCGCCGGCGGTTGCGCCGGCACTTCCGCCGGCATCACCACCGGTTCACGCGCGGCGCCGTCGAGCATGCGCGCCCGCCGCCAGCCGCCCCAGCGGTAGTAGCCGATCGACAGCAGCATCGCGAGCAGGGCGCTGGCCGGGAAGCTCCACCAGATCGCATCCACGCCGAGCGTCGGCTGCAGCAACGTCGCGAACGGCACGCGCACGCCCCACAGCGTGACCGCGAGGATCACCAGCGGCGGCATCACAGCGCCAGTGGAGCGCACCACGCCGAACAGCACGAAGGTCACGCCGAAGAACAGGAACGACCAGATCGCGATGCGGTTGAGATGGCGCGCGGTTTCCAGCGCGACGCTGGCATCGCCGAGGAACAGCGACAGCGCGGCGCGGTCGAGCAGCAGCAACAGCGCGATCAGCCCGCCGGTCATCAGCACATTGAAGCCCACGCCGGTCGCGGCGATGCGGGACACACGGTCCCAGTGCCCGGCGCCGACGTTCTGCGCCGCCATCGTCGAACACGCAGCGCCGATCGCCATCGCCGGCATCTGCACATAGGTCCACAACTGCAGCGCGGCGCCGTAGCCCGCGGTGGTGTCGACGCCGTGCGCGTTGACCATGGAGATCATCGCGATCATCGCCGCCGACAGCATCACCATCTGCAGGCCCATCGGCAGGCCCTTGGCGAGCAGCGCACGCACGATGGTCCAGTCCGGTCTGTAGAGATGCCGCTCGGTGCGATGGATCCACAAGCGGTGTTTCCGATGCCGCAGCCAAGCGAGCAGGGCGGTCAGGCCGAGCGCATTCGCGACCAGGCTGGCCAGTGCCGCGCCGGCCATGCCCATTGCCGGCAGCGGCCCGACGCCGAGCATCAGCATCGGCACCAGCACGATGTCGAGTGCGACCACCAGCAGCAGGAACAGGAACGGCGTGCGCGCATCGCCGGCGCCGCGCAGGATCGCCGACAGGAACGCGAACGCGTACAAAAACGGCACCGCGAGGAAGATCAGTTTCAGATAGGCATCCGCATGCGGCAGCGCATCGGCGGGCGTGCCCATCCACAGCAGCACGTGGCGCGACAGCGGCAGGCCGACCAGCGCGACGAGCACCGATGCGGTGAGAAAGAACGTCGCGCTGGTACCGATCACGCGCTTGGCGCCCGGCAGATCCTCGCGACCGATCGCCTGCGCCACCAGGATCGTCGCTGCCATGCCCACACCGAACACCGCGCCCAGCAGCAGGAACAGGATGTTGTTGGCGTTCGCGATCGCCGCCAGTGCGCCCTCACCGAGGAAGCGCCCGATCCAGACCGCATTGACCGAGCCGTTGAGCGACTGCATGACGTTGCCGCCCAGGATCGGCAGCGCGAACGCGAATAGCGTGGGGCCGATCGCACCGCGGGTCAGGTCGCGTGGGCGGGCGGGGGTGTCGGCAGATCGGCGTCGCGGCATCTGCGCATTCAATCGGGAAGGGGATCGCGGCGTGGTGAGGATGGGCTGCTTTCACGCCCGCGGCTGTCCGCCCCTTCCCCCGCGCGCGGGGGAAGGACGGGATGGGGGCAAACCTTCAGCTCGCGCAGTGTGTGAGGACCGCTCGCCATGCCCGCGCCGGGGCTCGATCTCCCTGCATCGGAAGGTCCGCCCCCACCCAACCCTCCCCCGTGCACGGGGGAGGGCTTCAGCGCTGCGACCTTGGACCGCGAACTGTGACCCATGCACGCTGGGGCACCCCCCATCTGTCGCGCGGGCGCAGACGCTTGGACACTGGAGACATCCGGGAATGCGTGCCCGACCGATCCAGGAGCCTGCCGTGAGCGTCAACGCCGTCTCGTCATCCGAAACCACCAGCCGTCTGCAGGACCTGCCGCCGCCGGGCGAGGCCACGCCGTCCTATACCGCGCAGCGCGGGGACACGCTGTCGGAGATCGCCAAGGCCCATGGCGTCAGCCTCGAAGGTCTTCTGGCGGCGAATCCGCAGGTGAACAACCCCGACGTCATCTATCCCGACCAGTCCATCGCATTGCCCGCCGGCACTAAGCCGTTGAGCAGCGACACGGCGCCGGTCAATGGCGCAGCGCCGGCGAATGCGGCACAGGGCACCTACACCGGCGGCCCGCTGGATCGCACCCAGCTGGCCCAGCTGTTCCACGAAGCGGGCTTTCGCGGCGAGAACCTGGTGAGCATGGTCGCCATCGCAATGCGCGAATCCACCGGCGATCCCGCCGCGTTCAACGGCAACGCCGCCACAGGCGACAAGTCCTACGGCCTGACCCAGATCAACATGATCGGTGCGATGGGGCCGGAGCGCCGCGAAGCCTTCGGTCTGAGCTCGAACGAACAACTGTTCGACCCGCAGACCAATGCCCGCGTCGCGTTCGAACTCTCCAACAATGGCACCAACCTGTCGCCTTGGGGCGCCTACAAGGGCCTGGCGAATACCTACAACACCGACGTGTCCGCCGCGCGCACAGCCGTCGCCGACGCACAGGCGCAGGGCCTGCTGGGCACGCCGTTCAACGGTGGCGCACGCACCGAGGGCACCGCGCCGGTCCAGCAGAACGCACCGGCGTCGGCCACGCCGACGCTCGAACGCAACGATCGCGGCCCGGCCGTCACTGATCTGCAGACCCGTCTGGCAGCTGCAGGCTTCAGCCCGGGCACGGCCGACGGCATCTTCGGCGCCCGCACCGAGGGCGCGGTGCGCAGCTACCAGGCGAGCCGCGGCATCGAGGTCGACGGCGTCGTCGGCCCGAACACCTGGGCGCAGCTCAATGGCGCGCCTGCGGTCGAGAAGCCGCCGGCCACCGAACCGGTCGCCCCGGGTGAGGTCGCCCGGGTCACCGACGGCCCGAGCAATGCGCGCATCGCCGGCCTGCATCCCGAACTGCGCGGCCAGGCGGCCGAGTTCGTCAATCGCGTCGAGCAGGAACTGGGCATCACGCTGCGCGTGACCCAGGGCTTCCGCACCTACGCCGAACAGGACGCCCTGTACGCCCAGGGCCGCACCACGCCGGGCGACATCGTCACCAATGCGCGCGGTGGCTACAGCAACCACAACTTCGCCACCGCCTTCGACGTCGTCGAAGTGCGCCCGAACGGCAGCATCAACTGGAGCCCCGACTGGAATGCCATCGGCCGCATCGGCACCGACATGGGTCTGGAATGGGGCGGCAACTGGACGACCTTCGTCGACCGGCCGCATTTCCAGCTCGATACCGGCCTGAGCACCGCGGACATGCGCAGCCGGATCGCGAACGGCAACGTGGATGCGGACGGGTTCGTCAATCTGCGCTGATGCGGCGTTCCAAGTTGCAGCACCTGACAGGGCGCCGGGAGGCGCCCTGTTCGTGTCCGGGTTCGCAAGCCCATGTTGCGATCAAAAAAATGGCGATCGGCGTGGGGCAGCACGCGCACCTAGGGCCAGCCCCGGGCTGACGCGGCGCCCCGAACGCGGTTTCATTCCGTCCAAATGCCCGAAGGACTGCGCCTCCATGACCTACACCGTCAACAACGGTGAAACGCTCGCCAGCATCGCCGCCGCGCGCAATCTGCAGCTCCAGGACCTTGCCGAGGCCAATCGGCTCGATCCGAATGCGGAACTGGAGGCTGGCCAGGAACTCGCGATACCGGTCGACGCGGAGCCCGCAGGCCCGCAGCTGAGCGCTGCCGAACGTACCGATGCGGCGCTGGCGGATTACCAGCAGGCTCTGGCGGAATCGGCGCGTCTGCCCGGTCCGCTCGCCACCACGCCGTCTGCGGGCAGTGCGCTGGATGCGGCGGTCACCGCGGAACTCGCGCCGGTCGTCAACGGCGTGGACGCGCGCATCCCCGGCGCGCCGACCAGCCAGCAGACCATCGCCTCGATGCGCGAAAGCCTGCTCGCGCGCCACGCCGGTGATCCCGCCGCGCAACAGGCGCTGTCGCAGTCGATCGATACCTTCGCCACCGAACACCGCGCCGATGTCCTGGCGCAGACCGATGTCTTCGGCAGCAGCGTGACGCCGGGCGACCGCCTGACCGCGCTCGGCCAATCCCTCGCGAACGAGTCGCCGGCCGTGGTGACCGAACTGCTGCAGCAGCCCTCGGTGCAGGCGCGTATCGACGCGGCCGCCGAGTGGGTCGGTGCGCCCTACGCCGGCGTCGGCGATGACCAGGCTGGGTACGACACGCAGCTCGCCAGCGAGTCGTCCGGGCGCCTGGCCGGGCTCACAGACACGCTGCCGCCGGAAATGGCCGCAGCGCTGGTCGAGCGCAGCCTGCCGACGATCGAACGGATCGCAGGTGTCGAAGGCGTCTATACAAGCGCCGGCCCGTTCGCCGACCTGTCGCGCGCAGTGGCCGCGATGGGCGACGCCCCGGGCGCGAGTGCAACTGCCGATCGGGTCGCCGACGCGTTTGTCCCGCAGGTCGAAACCTGGAGCGGTTTCTTCCTCGATCCCAATGGCGGCATCGTCCGCAGCGCCGTCGGCAGCGGCGCATCACCCGAACTTGCAATTGCCTTGGCAGGCAGACTGGAGGCGGCCGGGAAGACGGACGAAGCCGGCATGGCCCTGCGTGCCGCAGCCGAGGGCACACGCGATCTGCAGTCGCGCCTCAATGGATCGGTCGAGGCCTACGCCGAACACACCGAGGATCTGTTGACGGTGCTTAACGATGCCGGCAGCAATGTGTCGCCCGAGCAGCGACAGCAGGCGATCGATGCCTACGTCGACCGGCAGGGTCCGGAATGGCACGCGCGTCTTGAGGCACTGCAGGCCGAGATCGCCACCCATGGCGGTCAATTGCTCGACAGCATGGCGGCGCTGCACGACCTGCCGCCGGATCTTTCCACTGCCGGGCAGGGGGTCGACGACATCCTGCGCGGAGTGGCAGGCGACGAGACCACGCAGGGCAGCCTGTCGTTCGCGCTGTCGCTTGATCCCACACTGCTCGCCGGTCGCGATGCTGCCAGCCTCGCCACCTTCCTGGCCGACGAGGGTCAGAAGGGCAGCGACTTCCTCAAGAATCTTGGCAACGCCTACGTCAACAGCCAGCTGATGCCGGCGATCGGCGCGATGAATCCGAACGATCCCGCGAGCGTGTCGCGCGCGAATGCGGCGATCAGCGATCTCGAGCGCAACGGTGCGCGCCTGTTCGGTATTCCGCAGACCGAGATCGACGCCGGTGTGGCGCGCCTGCGCAGTCTGTCGGACACGCTGTCCGATCCGGGCGCGCGTCTCAGCCCGGGCCAGGCATTCGAGTCGGTGCAGTCCTTCAGTGACGCGCAGCGCGATCTCACCGCGCTGCGCGATACGCAGTTCAGCTCCGGCCCGGCCGCGATGGCGTTCCGCACGCTGGCGCTAGGCATGTCCGGCGCGGCGTTCCTCACCTCGGCGCAGACCACGATCGACAACCCGAATGCGCAGAACGCGATCGGCACGCTGGCCTACTCGGTCGGACTGGCGCAGGACGCGACCGCGTTCGCATCGACGATCGGCGCCATCAACGCCGAAGGCCGCGCGGCGCAATGGGGCACAGGTGCATCGTGGGCCGGCCAGTTCACCGCCAAATTCGTCGGCGTGCTCAACACCGCCTACTACGCCGCAGGCGCGATCGACCAGTGGAGCCAGGGCAGCGTGCCCGGTGTGCTGTTCAACGCCGCCGGCGCAGGCGGCGCGATCATGACCGTGCTCGCCGCCAACGGCACCATCGGCGCCTGGGGTGGCCCGGTGGGCGTCGGCGTGATGATGATCGCCACCGGCGGCGTCGCGCTGGTGCAGTACCGCCAGGACATCAACGCGCGCACCGATCTCGCCGAACAGTTCTATCGCGACGCCGGCATCGACGCGTCCACCGCGGAGATCCTGGGCAACGAAGCCTCGGAGACCACGAATATCCTGCGCGACGGCCTCGATCTGTCGCCTGCGCAGATCCAGACGCTGGCGAAGGACTTCCCGGAGGTGTTCTGGTCGCCGCCCGAAGCTGCCGGCACCGTCGCGGTCCTGCAGGCAAACGGCATCGGCGCCAACGACGCGCATGCGTTTCTGACCGCAGCACGCGCGGACGACGCGATGTTCTTCCAGCGCTTTGCAGACCATTACAACAACCGGCCGTCGAACAGCGAGGGCACATTCGACGCCAATACGCGCCAGATGGTCGAGGACTCGTTCCCGAGCGCAGCCGGGATCGCGCGCGAAGCCGCGCCGGAACTGTTCGGCGAGAACGCCGAAGAGCGTGACCAGGCCGTGCGCGACTACGAGAACCTGCCAACCGGTGACCCCGCGATGACGGGCAACCTGTTCAAGGACACCAGCGATACCTATCGCGCCGAAGTCGTCCGCCAGCTTCAGGAAGACGGCATGCTGGATGTGTTCGTGGAGAACATTGCCACCAGCCACGCCTACAACGGCTGGCCGGAGGCTGCACGCGACGGCATCGAGGCCGCGCGCGACGAGGGCGTGCTCAGCGACGAGCAGGCGGCGACGTACCTGTCGCAGCTCGGCTTCTGACGCGATTGGCGCGTCTTGCAGGTGGAGATCAGAAGGGCCTGCGATTGCAGGCCCTTCTTCGTTGAGTCGGTGACTCAAGTGAATCCGGCACCGGAAATTGGTGGAGGTAGGCAGGCCCGGAGATCATCCGTCACGCCTCTTCCTGCTCGCAGTAGATGTCGAACCAGACCGAAACGCGTCGGTCCGCAAGAAATCGCATGAGGTCGGGTTCCAGTTCGAACTCGCGGTTGGAAGTCGGCATGTTGAGGCCGAAAGTCACCCGGGTCCGCCCGAGCGCAGCGACTTGATCCCAGACAGCATTGCAGAGCCTAACGCCTGAATTAAGCCGCGCCGCGAAGCGGCGTCGGCTTGAACGAATCGTTAGGCCTGCCAACTGTGGGGCTGGGGCGCTCTGCCCGAAACTCTACCGGAACCTTATGGCGGCACGCTTGCGGTCTATTTGGGTAGCGCCACTGAGCGACAGCAGAAAGAATGGCCTCGTCGTATCCGACAGGTTGGCCAGCGCTGCGACCGACGGGACGCCACTCTGCCGAAACGATTGTGGGTGACTGCACGTGTCCAGAGCGGTCAATGATGAACGACACCTCGGCCTTGCCAAAAAAATCGTTATGCAGCCGAGGTGGAAGGTTTGGCGGAACTGTAAATGCAGGAGCAAGCCCGGAAGAGCACTGGGGAGTTGGCTCGGCCGAAGCGCATGCGCTCAGCGTAAGGCCGAGAGACAGAACCACCGAACTGCGGAATGCTTTCATGGCGGGTCTAACACCAGAGTTCAGCCGCGTTGTAGCGGTGATTGGCTAGGTGGCAAGATGAATCTGCCGCCTAGCCCAAGCTCCGATGCAACGTCGGCTGCAACGACCCGTTAGGCAGCGATGACTGCGCTAGACAAGTATGAGAGAAGCTCAAGGTATGCCCAAACAACAAGCACGATCTTGACCACGAACGGGAACAGCGGCACCCAGTTCATCTGTCTCGGCGCCTTGAACTCAGTCTCGTCCTGCACTCCCTGAAGCTCTTTCCGGCGTTGATACATACCCCAACTGCCAGCGGAAACTGCGTACTGCACGAGGTCGCAGGCCAGTCCTGCCACGATTAGCTGGAGCGGAAGAACGAGGTCTGGATGTATCAGTTGACGATCGTCAATCGACTGCCGGAACAACCAGATCACCGCAATGCCAGCCAGCGCCAGTTGACGAACTATCTCGCTCGTCTTCCCGGTGTAGAAGTAGTAGAACTCTCTAGCCTCTTTTAGGTTCATTTCTTCCCCCTTGGCCCACCACTTCCTGTACCTGAGCCTGAGCCCTTCTTCTGCGACAGAGCAGATCCTGCAGCTGCTTTAGCGGCTTTGCCCGTTCTGCCATCCCGCAGAACCTTCGAGGCCGACTTAGCGGATTTGGAGGACGTGACCTTACTGTTGCCGCGCTGGGCCAACGCGCTTCCGGCGGATGTCTTTGAGTCCTTCCCGGTCGACTTGCTTTTGAGAACCGCGGAGGCCTTTTTCGCAACACTCTTACTGGTCTTCCTTGCCATTGCTTATCCCCTGAGCACCAGCGATGGTTGGTAGCTGCCTAACACCTCAATTAAGCCGACCCGCGAAGCGGGTTCGGCTTGAATGAATTGTTAGGCGTCATCGGTTGAGCCTGATGCCCGTGTGGCTGACGTCACGAACTCTCACAAAACCCAGCTCCGCAGGCGGGATTCCTTCCAAGACTAAGGGCACGGTGGTCCATGCGCCCGGTCGCAACGCTTCATTGAAAGTAATCTCCTTGGCCTTCGCGGAATCGTTGTCAGGCGACCCAGTTTCAGTGGTACGGCCCCATTCAATTTTTGCTTTCAGGCCTTCCACGGCCGAGAAAAGAGGGTTGCCGATCTTAAGAGCTACTTTTGATCCGTTTGCGTAAGGTTCAATGTCGTCGAGCTGGACAGTGAAGACTCCGAGATCATACCGAACAGTTGAGTAGCCACTGTCGCCAGGTTGAAGGTACGCAAACTTGTCAAAATCTTTCATGATGCGATTGAGTTCATCTTGATCCTGCCGTTCCTTCAACTCGGCAAGCTCATCTTTTAGCACTCGCAACTCTTCGTTCATTGCGATGAGTTGCGCGGGCGATGAATCGACCGGCTGTTGTCCCGGATTACAGCCAGTGCAGACGACTGTAAGAACTAAAACACCCAATTCTCGAATCACGACAATCCCCCTGTGACGCCTAACACCAGAGTTCAGCCGCTTTGTAGCGGCGATTGGACCAAGTGGCAAGCTTTGACTGCCGCTTGGGCCGAGCGCCGATGCAACGTCGGCTGCAACGACTCGTTAGGCCCTGTACCGCCACCTCAAAGTAGCGACAAGCAAGAGGCCAGTGATACCACCAGCGTACGTAGCGATGATTGGCAGGTGTGTCGGCTCATACGCTAGAGAGCCATAGCGCTTCATGTCTGGATACCACGAAGGCTCCAGCAGCATCCATGCCACGACTGCGCCAGCCACGAAGGCCAAGCAGGAGAGGGTGAACTTGAAGCTAGGCGCAGAAGCGTAGCTAGCTACAACGACCGCGAAGGCTGCACAGAAGCCGGCGCTAGGGATGTGCCAGAAACCAAGAACGTCAGCGACAGCGGACCCGCCAAATCCCGCCAGAAAGAACGCCCCCGCTACTGCGAAGAACGCCAGAATCCATTGTTTGATTGCCGACATATTTCCCACCGGGCCTAACGCCTGAGTTAAGCCGTGCCGCGAAGCGGCATCGGCTTGAACGAATTGTTAGGGCTCAACCAGCTTGAAATCCCTGGCCGCCGCTGCGAACGGTTGGCCAAACTGAGAGGTCCCGTGAGAATCACGAGAATAGGGCGCAAAGATCTCCACTGCTTCACCGGAGATATGAGCCAGTCTTGTACAGATGGCGTCAGTCTTTAGTTGCTGACCAGGTGGCACCACGTACATGTCCAAGCAGACACCAGCCGCCCGGATGGCACCAGAAATAGCGGATTGAGCAAACGAGAATTGAAGAAACTCAACCATCTCAGCCGACTTCGGATGCTCTTTGCCGAGGTCGCCAGCGACCTGTGCAATTTTGCCATCGTGGGTCATCTGGACGCCAAATGGAATGAACTCTCCGTGCGTGAGCAACATGTACTCGGCAAAGCCCCGGGCTTGGTTGTAAAGCGCGTTGAGATCATCTGAGGCCACAATTGAGCCCTAACTATTCGACCCCGGATGCGGGGTTTTTCGCTGAGTATGCGTCGGATCGAGTCGGTCGCAAAGATGTTGTCTTGTGTGTGGAATCAATGGCTTTTCAATGTAGACCGGCTTGCTGATTGCATAGCTTGCCGCGTTATCAAGCAGAAGCCGACGAGCCGTATCATGCGACGAAAGTGGTGTGTAACGCAGATAGTCGGCGGTCTGCACAAGCGCCGATCTTCAGATGACGGCTCTGGCGGAACGTCGCCGGCTTCGAGCAAGAAAAAAGGCGCCCCGAAGGACGCCTTGTTTTCATATCTTCGCAATGTCGCCCGACTCAAGCGGTCGTCTTGCTCTCCAACGCATACCCGAACTGCTGCCGGAACTGCAGCGAGAACTCGGCGTAATCGAAGCGCTGGTTCTGCGTGCCGGGGTGTTCGACTTTCAGCGCGCCCATCAGGTTGCCGAGGCGGCCGATGGTCAGCCAGTCGCAGCCCTTTTCGATGCCGAACAGCAGGCCGGCGCGGAAGGCGTCGCCGCAGCCGGTGGGATCGGTCACGCGGCGTTCGTGGGCAGGCGGGATGTCGTGGGTCTGGCCTTCGGCGTGGATGACGACGCCCTTGGGGCCGCGGGTGCAAATGTAGGCCTTCACCTTGCCGGCGATGGTCTTTTCGTCCCAGCCGGTGCGTTCCTGGAGCAGGTTGGACTCGTAGTCGTTGACGACGACGTAGTCGGCCAGCTCGATGAAGTTGCGCAGCTCTTCGCCGTTGAACAGCGGCATCGCCTGGCCGGGGTCGAAGATGAAGGGGATCTTGCCGTCGAAGAATTCCTGCGCGTTCTGCAGCATGCCTTCGCGGCCGTCGGGGCCGACGAGGCCGATGGTCACGCCCGGCACGTCCTTCACGTGGTTCTCGTGGCTGCGCATCATCGCGCCCGGGTGGAAGGCGGTGATCTGGTTGTTGTCCAGATCGGTGGTGATGAACGCCTGCGGCGTGAACAGGTCGGGGATCTCGCGGACCTGCGACAGGTTGATGCCGTGTTCTTCGAACCACTCGCGGTACGGGCCGAAGTCCTGGCCGACCGTGCCCATCGGGATCGGGTCGCCGCCCAGAAGTTTCAGGTTGTAGGCGATGTTGCCGGCGCAGCCGCCGAACTCGCGACGCATCCGCGGCACCAGGAACGAGACGTTCAGGATGTGCACCTTGTCCGGCAGGATGTGGTTCTTGAACTGGTCGGGGAACACCATGATGGTGTCGTAGGCCAGGGAGCCGCAGATCAGTGCAGACATCGGGCGGAAGCTCGCGCGGAAAGGCCGCACAGGGTACCGGCGCAGGGGGCGCGAGGCCAGCGCGGAGGCGGTTCGGGAGCGCCGCATAGACCCGGAACAGCGGCCTACCGGGCGCGCAACTGGGGGTGCCCCGGGGCCGCGGGGAGGCCGCTTTTTTGCTAGGCTAATCCGCTTCGTTTCGCCTCCCTGCCGGACGCCCTCTCCCGATGTTCAAGAAGTTCCGCGGTCTCTTCTCCAATGACCTGTCCATCGACCTGGGCACCGCAAATACCCTCATCTTCGTCCGCGGCCAGGGCATCGTGCTCAATGAGCCGTCGGTCGTCGCCGTGCGTCAGGACAGGAGCGCCGGCCAGAAGGTCGTCGCCGCCGTCGGCACCGAGGCCAAGCAGATGCTCGGCCGCACGCCCGGCAACATCACCACGCATCGCCCGATGAAAGACGGCGTCATCGCCGATTTCACCTACACCGAGGAGATGCTGAAGTACTTCATCAAGAAGGTGCACAAGTCGCGTTTCCTGCGTCCGAGCCCGCGCGTGCTGATCTGCGTGCCGGCCGGTTCCACCCAGGTGGAAAAGCGCGCCATCAAGGATTCGGCGCTGGAAGCCGGCGCGCGTGACGTGTCGCTGATCGAAGAGCCGATGGCGGCCGCGATCGGCGCAGGCTTGCCGGTCACCGAGGCGCGCGGTTCGATGGTCGTCGACATCGGCGGCGGCACCACGGAAGTCGCGGTGATCGCGCTCAACGGCATCGTCTACTCGCAGTCGGCCCGCATCGGCGGCGACCGCTTCGACGAGTCGATCATCAATTACGTGCGCCGCAACCACGGCATGCTGATCGGCGAATCCACCGCCGAGCGCATCAAGCTCGAAATCGGCTGCGCGTATCCGCAGGAACACGTCATGGAGATGGAAGTCTCCGGTCGTCACCTTGCCGAGGGCGTGCCGAAGATCGTCACGATCAGTTCCAACGAAGTGCTCGACGCGCTGCGCGAGCCGCTGTCGGGCATCGTCGAGGCGGTGAAGCAGGCGCTCGAACAGACGCCGCCGGAACTGTGCGCCGACGTCGCCGAGCGCGGCATCGTGCTGACCGGTGGTGGCGCGCTGCTGCGCGACCTCGACCGCCTGATCAGCGAGGCCACCGGCCTGCACGTGCAGGTCGCCGAGGATCCGCTGACCTGCGTCGCCCGCGGTGGCGGTCGTGCGCTGGAGCTGCTGGATCTGCACGGCAACGAGTTCTTCGCGGACTGATGGCATCGGCACCGGCGATCGGCGCGAAGGTCCGGTCGCCCGCCCGTCGTCGATGTTCTCGAGCGCAGCGGCTCCCGTGCGTTCGCAGGATCCGCGGTCCCGCCTGTATTCGACGTGCGGCGGGCCTGTTCTCACGATCGAGATGGGCCCCGGCCTGCGCCGGGGCGATGACAATGCGGCCTTCGACTGTTGAGCCCACGTCCGAGATGACGCCGAGCGACCGCCCCTGATGTCCTCCTACGCCAGCTCTCCCGCGCCCCGGCCCGGCGATGTCGCCGGCACGCTGCGTCTGCTTGCCTATCTCGCGCTGTCGTGTGCGCTGGTGGTCAGTGATCACCAGGGCGGCTGGCTGTCGCAGTTCCGCCAGCAGGCCAGCGTGGCGATGCAGCCGCTGTGGTGGCTGGCCGGTCTGCCGTCGCGTCTGGGCGACAGCATGCGCAACGATGCCGCCACGCGCACCCAGCTGTCGGCCGACAACCGCCGCCTGCGCAACGAACTGCTGGTGCTCAATGCCGGCCAGGCGCGGCTGCGCGTGGAAGCGGTCGAGAACGCACGGCTGCGCGCGCTGCTCGGCGCGGTGGAGCAGGGCAGTCTCGACGTGCAGCTGGCGCCGATCCTCGATGTCGACCAGGACCCTACGCGCCAGCGACTGCTGCTCGATGCCGGCAGCCGTAACGGCGTGCGCGTCGGCCAGAGCGTCATCGATGCGGGCGGCCTGCTCGGCCAGGTCATCACGGTCACGCCGCTGACCTCCACCGTGCTGCTGGTGACCGATCTCGAACACGCGGTGCCGGTGATCATCGCCCGCAACGGCGTGCGTCTGGTCGCCTACGGTAGCGGCCGCGCGGACCATCTCGCGCTGCGCAACGTGCCGCTGTCGGCCGATGTCGAAGTGGGCGACACGCTGGTGACCTCGGGCCTCGGTGGACGGTTTCCGCCGGGCTTTCCGGTCGGCACGATCACCGAACTGCAGCCCGACGACAGCCGCGCGTTTCTGGTCGGCGATCTGACTCCGGCCGCGCAGCTCGATCGCGGTCGCGACGTGCTGCTGCTGCGCGACGTCGTGGTGCCGGTGACGACGGCCGATCTCGAAGCCGCCGCCGCCGAACGCGAGGCAGCCGTGCGTGCGCAGGCCGAAGCCGACGCGGCTGCGGCGCCCGCCGACGGAACCGAAGCGACGGCGCCCGACACCGGCGATACGCCGCCTGCCGACGCGCCACCGGCGCCGGCGACGCAGACACCGCCGCAGACGCCGCCCGCGACACCGCCTGCGCAGGCGCCGCAGCGATGAGCCGGCGCCGCAATCCCTGGATCCTGCCGGCCAGCCTGTTCGTCGCGCTGCTGCTCGGCCTGCTGCCGTTGCCGCCGGGCCTGCAGCCGTTCCGGCCGTTCTGGCTGGCGCTGGTCGTCGCCTACTGGGTGATCGAAGATCCCGATCGCGCCGGTCTGGGCTTCGCGTTTTCGATGGGTCTGATCGCCGATCTCGCCTTCGGCGGGCTGCTCGGCGAGCAGGCGCTGCGGCTGGTCATGATGGCCTTCATCCTGCAGCGCTTCCGCTCGCAGCTGCGTTTCTTCCCGGTCGCGCAGCAGGCGCTGGCGATCGGCGGCCTGCTGCTCAACGACCGCATCATCAGCGCGGCGATCCACGTCGCGCTCGGCGTGCCGCAGCTGCCGTGGACGTACTGGCTGGCGCCGCTGATCGGTATGCTGCTGTGGGCGCCGCTGTATCTGGTCATGGACGCACTGCGCTTCGGGCGCAAGTCGTAGCGGAGGCCTGACGCATGGCCAGACGCGGTCGCCGTCCCGACATCCGCAACAACGCCACCGAAGCGGCGGCGTTCCGCACGCGCGCGATCATCGGATTCGGCGCCGTGGTGCTCGCGCTGGGCGTACTGGCCGGCTGGTATTTCAAGCTGCAGGTCATCGACCACGACATCTACGCCAAGCGCTCGGAGGCCAACCGCATCAAGCCGCGACCTGTGGTGCCGGGGCGCGGGCTGATCCTCGACCGCAAGGGCCGCATCCTCGCCGAGAACGAGCAGGCGTATCGCCTCGAAGTGACGCCCGAGGAAGCCGGCGACACGCGCCGGCTGATCAGCGAACTGTCGCGGATCATCGCGCTGTCGCCCGACGACATCGCGCGCTTCGATCGCGAGCGCAAGGCGCAGCGCAGCTTCCGCGCGGTCACGCTCAAGCTGCGCATCAGCGAGGACGAGATGGCGCGCTTCGCGCTCGACCGCTGGCGTTTCCCCGGCGTCGAAGTGGTGCCGTATCTCAACCGCTACTACCCCTACGGCGATCTGTTCGCGCACGTGGTCGGCTACGTGGGCCGCACCGACGAGAGCGACGTCGCGCGCTACGGCCAAGCGCATCTGCTGTATCCGCAGACCGGGCGCACGGGCCTGGAGCGGTATTACGACGAGGCGCTGCGCGGCAAGATCGGCTACGAGCAGGTCGAGACGAATGTCGAAGGGCGCGCGCTGCGCCGGCTGGGCCTGCTGCCCGCGACGGCCGGCGCGGATCTGCGCCTGAGCGTGGACGCCGACCTGCAGCAGGCGATGGTGCTGGCCTTCGGGGGTCTGCACGGCTCGGCCGTCGCGGTGGAACCGGCCACCGGCAACATTCTCGGCATGGTCAGCCTGCCGAGCTTCGATCCCAATCTGTTCGTCAACGGCATCTCGCACGATGACTACCGCAGCCTGATGGACGATCCCGCGCGTCCGCTGTTCAACCGCAACGTGCTCGGCGGCGGCCCACCGGGCTCGACGATCAAGCCGCTGGTCGCACTGGCCGGTGTCGACAGCGGCCTGCGCACGCCCGAATCGCGCGTGTTCTCGACCGGCGAGTTCTTCATCCCCGGCCAGCGCCGCGGCTATCGCGATGCCGCGCGCGGGGCCGGCTGGACCGACCTGCGCGATTCGATCGCGCGGTCGGTGAATTACTACTACTACCAGCTCGCCTACGAGATGGGCATCGAGCGCTTCGACGAGTACATGACGCGCTACGGCTTCGGCCAGCCGACCGGTATCGATCTGCTCGGCGAAAACGCCGGTGTCGTGCCGTCGCCGCGCTTCAAGGCCTCGCGCTCGCGCGAACCCTGGTACGCCGGCGAGACCGTGATCGCCGGCATCGGCCAGGGCTACTGGATCGCGACCGCGCTGCAGCTCGCGCGCGGCACCGCGGCGATCGCCAACGGCGGGCAGCTCAACACCCTGCATCTGGCCAACGAACGCCGCGACGGATTCGATGCGCCGTGGCGCCTGGTGCCGCGCCCGGCCGCGACGTCGATCACCGACAACCCGGCGCATCTGCGTGCGGTGCAGGAGGGCATGGTCACCACGATCCACGGTCGCGGCACCGGCACGCGCATGGCGATCGGCGCCGAGTACCGCATGGCCGGCAAGACCGGCACCGCGCAGCGCGTCAGCCGCCGCGGCAGCGCGAGCATGGATCCGCGCAGCCTGCCGTATCACCTGCGCCACCAGGCGCTGTTCGTCGGCTACGCGCCGGCCGAGAACCCGACGATCGCGCTCGCGATCACCGTCGAACACGGCGGCTACGGCGGCAGCACCGCCGCGCCGATCGCGCGCCGCATCTTCGATGCCTGGCTGCTCGGCAAGATGCCCGAAGTCGAGATCGACGCCACCACCGGCGCGCCGGCCGCCGTGGCCGCGGTCGTGCCCGAGGCCGAGCTCGCGCCCGAGCCCTCGTTCGAAGCGGTCGTTGCCGGCGTGCGCACCGCGCCGCGCGATGCCAACGGCAAGTTCCCGGGCGTGACGCCGACGACGGCACCTGCGCCTGCGACGGGCGCACCGCCGACGGAGCCCACGCCATGAACGTGATCCTGCGCTGGCTGCTGGAAATGCTGCAGCGGTTCACCCGCACGCTGGACTGGCCACTGCTCGCCGCGCTGGTCGCGCTGATGTGCATCGGCCTCGCCGTGCTGCACAGCGCGACCAACCAGAACGTTGCGATGGTCGCCTCGCAGGGCAGCCGCTTCGTCGTCGGACTCGGTGCGATGTGGCTGCTGTCGCGGATTCCCGCCGTGCAGCTGCGTCGTTTCACGCCGGCGGCGTATGTCGCCTCGCTGCTGCCGCTGATCGCCGTGCTGTTCATGGGCACCGGCCGCAGCGGCCAGCACTGGCTCAACCTCGGCGTGTTCTACGTGCAGCCGGCCGAGCTGATGAAGCTGTCGCTGCCGATGATGGCCGCCTGGTGGCTGGGCCAGCAGCCCACACCGCCGCGGCTGGGCACGATCGCGATCGCCGCCGCGATCATCGGCCTGCCGACCGGCCTGATCCTGCTGCAACCCGATCTGGGCACCGCGGTGCTGGTGGCCTCGGGCGGCGTGTTCGCGCTGTATCTGGCCGGGCTGTCGTGGTGGTGGTTCATCGGCGGCGCCGCGGCGTTCGCGGTGGCCGCCCCGGCCGCGTGGTTCTGGTATTTCCAGCAGTACCAGAAGGACCGCATCCTGACCTTCCTCGATCCCGAATCCGATCCGCTGGGCACGGGCTGGAACATCATCCAGTCGAAGATCGCGATCGGTTCGGGTGGCTTTTCGGGGCAGGGCTGGGGCGACGGTTCGCAGTCGCACCTCAACTACGTGCCCGAGCACACCACCGACTTCATCTTCGCAGTGCTGAGCGAGGAGTTCGGCTGGCTCGGTGTGAGCGTTGTGCTGGGCCTCTACCTGTTCATCGTGGGCCGGTGTCTGTGGATCGCAAGCGAGGCGCGCGATGGATTCTCGCGCTTGCTGGTGGGCAGCCTGGGCCTCGCGCTGTTCGTCTATGTCATCGTCAACGGCGGCATGATCTCCGGCCTGCTGCCGGTGGTCGGCGTGCCAATGCCGCTGCTGAGTTTCGGCGGCACCGCGGCGGTCTCGCTGCTGGCCGGCTTCGGCGTGGTGATGGCGGTGCAGGCGAGTGCGACGCGGCGTCGCTGAGCGTCGCCGCATTCCTTACCGGCCCTGACTGCGCCGGCGCAACGCTGCGTGCCGCGCGCAGGTGCGTGCTAACCTCGCCGCCGATGAGCCGACGCCCTTTTTTCCGACTCGCCGTGGCCGCGCTGCCGTTCGCATTGGCAGCGTGTGCGACCCCCGTCAATCCGTCCGATGGCCATGCCGAGGACTACGGTGCGGTGACGCCGTTGCCCGAGCCTGCGCGCACCGAAGGTGCCCTGCTGGCGCCGGTGCCGCAGCCGCCCGAACGCCCGGTCGCGCCGACCTCGGTCACCGATCCGGCGATTCCGCGCGCGCAGCGTGTCGAGAACTTCGTCGACTACACCGTGCAGACCTACGGCGCCGATCCGGCGCACGTGCGCAGCGTGCTGGCGAAGGCGCAGGTGCAGCAGGCGATCCTCACCGCGATCAGCCGCCCGGCCGAAGCCGTGCGTCCGTGGCGCGACTACCGCCCGATCTTCATCAACGACGCGCGCATCAACGGCGGCGTGGCGTTCTACCGCGAGAATCGCGCGGCGCTCGATCGCGTGGCCGCCGACACCGGCGTACCGGCCGAGTACATCGTCGCGATCATCGGCGTGGAAACCAGCTACGGCCGCATCACCGGCAACTGGAAGGTGATCGACGCGCTGTACACGCTGTCGTTCGACTACGCGCCGCGCGCCCCGTTCTTCGCCGGCGAACTCGCGCAGCTGTTCGCGCTGGAGAAGGCCGAGCCGCAGCTCGACATCGGCGAGCTCAAGGGCAGCTATGCCGGCGCGATGGGCATGGGCCAGTTCATGCCGTCGAGCTACCGTCTGTGGGCGAAGGACGGCGATGGCGATGGGCGACGCGACCTGCTGACCCACAAGCCCGACGTGTTCGCGTCGATCGCCAACTACTTCGTCGTGCACGGCTGGCAGCGTGGCGGCCCGGTCGTGGCACGTGCCCAGCGCGATGCCTCGGCGGCCGACTTCAAGCCCGAGAACTGGGATCCGGTGTACCCGCTGGCCGATCTGGCGAAGCGCGGCTACACGCCCGCGCCCGGCCAGCCGACCGCGGAAGGCGCGACGCTGCTGTCGCTCGATGGCGAGGCCGGCATGGAGTACTGGCTGGCGTACCGCAATTTCTACGTGATCACCCGCTACAACCGATCGCCGATGTATTCGCTGTCGGTGCACCAGCTCGCACAGGCGATCCGGGCCGGGGTCGGTCCGTGATCCGATGGCTGCTGCCGCTGGCGGCGGTGGTCCTGCTCGCGGGCTGCGCGGGAAGTGCCAAACGCGGCGCCGCGCCTGCGACCGGCAGCACCGTGTCGGCACCGCCGGCGCATGGCGGCAGTACGCAACGCCCGGCATCGGGTCAGCGCGGCGTCTCGCCGTACGCGCCCGCGCAGGAAGATCCGAACACCCGCGGCCACTACACCGCCGGCGGCCTGTACCGCCCGGGCGTGCCCGACAGCCTGCCCGACTATCTGCCCAACGTCGACGCGATTCCGGAACCGGACGTCGTCGACCTGCCGCGTTCGCCGGTCGGCAACCGCAGCCCCTACCAGGTGCTGGGCAAGAGCTACCGCGTGCTCGACGATCACAGCGAGTTCGCCGAGACCGGCACCGCGTCCTATTACGGCGCCAAGTTCCACGGCCGGCTGACCTCGAACCGCGAGGTCTACGACATGTACGCGTTCACCGCCGCGCACAAGTCGCTGCCGCTGCCGAGCTTCGCGCGGGTGACCAATCTCGACAACGGCAAGTCGGTGATCGTGCGCGTCAATGATCGCGGCCCGTTTCACGAAGGCCGCGTCGTCGATCTGAGCTATGCCGCCGCGGTTAAGATCGGCATCCATCCCGCCGGCACCGGCCGCGTCGAAGTGCGCGCGCTGAGCCCGGGCGAGAACGCCCGCAACGATTACGACGCCGTCGCCAGCGCGCCCCCTCCTGCGGCTGCACCTGCGCCGCGCGCGACCGCCACCGCAGCTGCCACGCCTTCGGCCGCCGGCAGTGCGATGGACGCCATCGTCGAAGCGCTGCCGATCGCCAGTGTCCAGGCCGGTGAGCGCCCCGCGCCCGCGCCGCAGGGCGACGCGTCGAACGGCCGCTTCAACATGTACCAGAACGGCAAGGTCATGACCGCCGACGACTTCGACGCCTGGCTCGCCTCGCGCGGGATCAAGCTTGAGAACGGCCGCCAGGTGCCGCTGCATCCGCAGCCTGCAGCCACGCCGGCAGCCACGGGCGCCGCCCCGGTTGCCGTGGCTGCGGTGACCGCGCCGACGCCGACGCCAGCGCCGGTCCGCACGGCCGCTGCCGCCCTGGGCGGCGTGACCCTGCAGGTCGCCGCCTTCGGCGCCCGCGCCAACGCCGAACGCGCGCTTGCCACGTTGCGTGGCGCCGGGATCGCCGCAGCCCAGCTGCAGGACGGCACCGCCGCCGGCAAGCCGGTCTGGCGCCTGCGCGTGGGTCCGGTCGAAGCCACGCAGGTCGCCGAAGTGTCCTCGCGCGTCGCCGGCCTCGGCTTCGGCGCGCCCACCGTCGTCCGCGACTGAATCCTTTCCATCAACCGCCGGTCGACGCGGCCGGTTCCCCGGAGTTGTGCATTACATGAAAGTGTCCGTAGTCGTTTCGCGCATGTTGCTGGCCGCGCTGGCCACCGCCACGGTGGGCATCGCCGTCGCGCAGGATCCCGCGCCCACGCCGCAGCCCGCGCCCCGGCCTGCCGCGCCTGCCGCCGCCGCGCCCGCGCTCAGCGACGACCTGCCGACGCCGCCCCCGCCGACCATCACCGGCACCGCCTGGGTGGTCATGGATTACGCCACCGGCCAGATCCTGGCGGGCGAGAACGAAGACCAGCGCGTCGAGCCGGCCAGCATCACCAAGGTGATGACCAGCTACGTGATCGCCGCCGAGCTCGCGGCCGGCAAGATCAAGCCGGACGACCAGGTGCTGATGAGCGAGAACGCCTGGCGCAAGGGCGGCGCCGGCACCGACGGCAGCTACAGCGGCTTTCCGGTCAACCAGACCGCGCCGCTGCTGGACATGGAAATCGGCATGGTCGTGCAGTCCGGCAACGATGCCGCGATCGCACTCGCCGAGCACGTCGCCGGCAGCGAGGAAGCCTTCGCCCAGCTGATGAACGCCTACGCCGCGCGCATCGGCATGAAGAACAGCCACTTCGAGAATGCGACCGGTCTGTCCGGCCCGGAGCACTACTCGACCGCGCGCGATCTGGCGATTCTCGGCCGCGCGATGGTGCGCGACTTCCCCGAGGAATACGCGCACAACAAGATCAAGGAATTCACCGTCGGGCCGATCACCCAGCACAACCGCAACCGCCTGCTGTGGCGCGACGACAGCGTCGACGGCATCAAGACCGGTCACCACAGCGGCGCCGGCTATTGCCTGATGGCCTCCGCCCTGCGCGGCGACCAGCGCCTGGTCTCGGTGGTGATGGGCTCGACCAGCGAGGCGCAGCGCGCCACCGATTCGCTGGCGCTGCTCAACTGGGGCTTCCGTTTCTTCGAAACCCACGCCGTCTACGACGCGGGCAAGGCCGTCGCCACGCAGAAGGTCTGGAAGGGCAAGACCAACGAAGTGCAACTGGGTGTCGCCGAGCCGATGCTGGTGTCGATGCCGCGCGGCAAGTACGCGCAGCTCAAGCCGTCGATGGACATCCCGCAGACGCTGGAAGCCCCGATCGAAAAGGGCCAGGCCATCGGCACCGTGCGCGTCGAGCTCGACGGCAAGGTCATCGCCGAGCGCCCGCTGGTCGCGCTGGAAGCGGTCGAAGAAGCCGGCTTCTTCAAGCGCCTGTGGCACGAGTTCCTGATGTGGTGGAACGCCTAAGCGCGGGTGCTTCGCGGCTTGATTGGAGCCGCGTGTGTGTCTCCTTCCCCCGTTTGCGGGGGAAGGCCCGGGATGGGGGCCGAACGTTCCGGTTGAGTGGACAACTGTGCCTCACGAGCCGGTCGCGCGACGACTCGCGAGCGCCGACCTGACTGTGCGCCCCCACCGAACCCTTTCCCGCAATGCGGGGCAGGGCTTCGCGTCGTCGAACGGTCGCCACCGCTTGGGTTCGGCGACCTCTGCCCCGATAATCCCGCGATGGACATCTCCTCCGACAACCCCGACCACGGCTTCCAGTTTCCGGGCGTGTTCGAGATCACCGCGATGGGACCGGCGGACGCCGGGCTCGACGCCGAGATCCCGCGCCTGCTGGCCGCCGCCGGTATCGCCGTGCTCCACGAAACCGTCACCGCGCGCGAGTCGAGCGGCGGCAAGTACGTGTCGATCAAGCTCAGCTTCCGCGCCGAGACGCGCGCGCAGTACGACGCCGCGCACGCGGCCCTGCGCGACCATCCCGAAGTGAAGTGGACGCTGTAACGCTTCGAACGGGACGCCGCACATGATCCGCCAGCTGCTCTATCGCAGCGGCCAGCTGTACGAATTCACCGTGCCGGACATGGTGCGTCTGCTGCTGCGCAGCCGCGCCTACAACGCGCGTCACGGCATCGGCGGCATGCTGCTATGGCAGGACGGGCTGTTCATGCAGCTGCTCGAAGGCCCGGCTGCCGCGGTGGATGCGCTGTACGCACGCATCGCCGCCGATCCACGCCATTGCGAGGTACGCCTGATGGTCCGCGCCGAACGCACCGCCCCGCTGTTGCCCGGCTGGCACATGGCCTGGAGCGAGGCGTCGCTGGACGGCGAGGCGCCGGCCTTCGACGGGCTCGACACCGACGCCACCGCGCTGGCCCTGCTGGAGGGCGCCCGCAGCGATCGCGTTGCGGCAGCGATGCGCGATTTCCTGCACGGCGCGCCGGTGCCCGCGGGTGGACTCGGCTGCGCGCGGGTCGTGGAGCGCGTGCTGTGAGCAGCCCGGCGATCGTCCGCCAGCTCGGCCGGCAGCCCTACGAACCGGTCTGGCGCGCGATGCAGCGCTTCACCGATGCGCGCGGCGCCGAGGGCGGCGACGAGCTGTGGGTGGTCGAACACGCTCCGGTATTCACGCTCGGCCAGGCCGGCAAGCCCGAACACGTGCTCGCGGCCGGCGACATCCCGGTGGTGCAGGTCGATCGCGGCGGCCAGGTGACCTATCACGGTCCCGGCCAGCTGGTGGTCTATCCGCTGCTGAACCTGCCGCGGCTCAAGATCGGCGTGCGCGAGTACGTCTGCAAGATCGAGCAGTCGATCATCGACACGCTGGGCGACTGGAACATCGAGGCCGTGCGCCGCGACGGCGCGCCGGGCGTTTACGTCAACGACGCCAAGATCGCCGCGCTCGGCATCCGCGTGCGCCGTGGCTGCACCTTCCACGGCCTCGCATTCAACGTCGCGATGGATCTGGAACCCTTCCAGCGCATCAATCCCTGCGGCTATGCAGGCCTGCAGGTGGTGTCGCTGGCCGATCTGGGCGGTCCGTCCTCGCCCGGTGCCGTGGCACCGATGCTGCTCGAGAATCTGGCCGCGCAGTTCGGGCTGTCGCTGTCCGAAGGCCCGCCGCCGGCGCTTCAGCCCGCTGAATGACACGCAGCGTCCCCGGCAGCCGGCAAGACAGTGCCGGGGCAGGGGCCTACAATGACCCTCCGACCGCAGCCTTGGCCGCCATGTCCTCTTCCGTCGACAAATCGATCCCGCTGCAGGTGGTGTCCACGCCGCCGCCGGCGTCGCTGCAGACCGGCGTCAAGCAGGTGGCGGGCGACAAGATCGCGCGCTCGCCGGTGCAGTTCGCCGACGCGCCCGTGCTGCGCAAGCCGTCGTGGATCCGCGTGCGCATTCCGTCCAACGGCGCGGTCGCCGCGCTGAAGTCGAAGCTGCGCGAGAACCGTCTGGTGACGGTCTGCGAGGAAGCCAGTTGTCCGAACATCCACGAATGCTTCGGCCACGGCACCGCGACCTTCATGATCCTCGGTGAGGTCTGCACCCGCCGGTGCTCGTTCTGCGACGTCGCCCACGGCCGGCCCAAGCCGCCGGATGCCAGCGAGCCGCTGAACCTCGCGAACACCATCGCCGACATGGGCCTGAAGTACGTCGTGATCACGTCCGTCGACCGCGACGACCTGCGCGACGGCGGTGCCCAGCATTTCGTCGACTGTATCCGCGAAGTGCGCAAGCAGTCGCCGCACATCCGCATCGAGGTGCTGACGCCCGACTTCCGCGGCAAGGGCCGCATGGAGCGCGCGCTGGAGATCCTCAAGACCGATCCGCCGGACGTGTTCAACCACAACGTCGAGACGGTGCCCGATCTCTACCGCAACGTGCGCCCGGGCGCGGACTACCAGTGGTCGCTCGACCTGCTGAAGAAGTTCAAGGCCCAGCATCCGGACGTGCCGACCAAGTCCGGCATCATGCTCGGCCTGGGCGAGACCATGGAACAGGTGCAGGGCACGCTGCGCGACCTGCGCGCGCACGATGTCGACATGGTAACCATCGGCCAGTACCTGCAGCCCAGCGCGCACCACCACCCGGTGCTGCGTTACTGGACGCCGGAAGAGTTCCGCGCGCTCGAGGATTACGGCATGGCGCTGGGTTTCAGCCACGTCGCCTCCGGCCCGCTGGTGCGCTCGTCGTATCACGCCGACCAGCAGGCGATGGACGCCGGCGTCGCCGCCTGAGCCAGGCCGCGGGCGCCGGGCGCCCGCGACTGACGCCGCGATGAACGCAGCGTCGATTCATCCTGTTTCCGTACAGTCGATTGCATGCAACGTGCAACTTTCGGCACTGTCGACGCGTCTGTTCACGCGACACGCTCGAAGGCATGTCGCATGATGACCGCATCCGCAATCCAGGACCCTGCATGAAAGCTTCCCGCGTCGTTTCCGGCTCCCTGATCGCCCTCGCGCTGGCGGTGCCGCTCGCGCTGATGGCCAGGCCTGACGCCATCGCCGATGTGCCGATGACGCCGAACGCCGACCAGGTGGCCGCGTCGAAGCTGGTCTACGGATTGCTGTCCGACAGCCGCTACGCCTACCGGCCGCGCGCGCTCGACGGCACGCTGTCGGGCGAGATCTTCGACCGCTATTTCGAGAATCTCGACGCCGGCAAGCTGTTCTTCACCCAGCAGGACATCGCCCGCTTCGAGCCGCTGCGCGCGGGCATGGGCGCGGCCGTCCGCGACGGCGACGTTGCCCCGGCGCTCGAGGTCTTCGCGCTGTACAAGCAGCGCGTCAACGAGCGCATCACCGGCGCGCGTGAGCTGCTCAAGCAGGACATCTTCGATTTCAGCGGCAACGACCGCTGGGAGTACGACCGCGAGGACGCGCCGTGGGCCGCCGATTCGGCCGAGCTCGACGCGCTGTGGCGCCAGTCGGTGCGCAACGACTGGCTGCGTCTGAAGCTGGCCGGCAAGGCAGACGACGAGATCCGCAAGACGCTCGACCGTCGCTACCTCAACACCGCGAATACGGTCGCCGCGCTCAACAACGAGGACGCCTTCAGCAGCTTCCTCAACGCGTATACCGGCTCGATCGATCCGCACACCGATTACTTCAACCCGCGTGCGGCGCGTCTGTTCAACCAGAGCATGTCGCTGTCGCTCGAAGGCATCGGCGCGCAGCTGCAGAAGCAGGACGACGTGGTGGTGATCCGCGAGGTCATCGCGGGCGGTCCCGCCGCGATCAGCAACCGCTTCAAGCCGGGCGATCGCATCGTCGGCGTCGGCCAGGGCACCAACGGCCCGATGGAAGACGTGATCGGCTGGCGCATCGACGATGTGGTCGACAAGATCAAGGGTCCGAAGGACACCCAGGTGCGCCTGGACGTCATTCCCGCCGAAGCCACGCTCGACAGCGAGCCGGTGCGCATCACGCTGACCCGTGCGCGCGTGCGTCTGGAAGAGCAGGCGGCCAAGGCCGAGACGCTGACGTTGCCGGCCGATACCGAAGGCGGCCGCGAGAAGCAGATCGGCGTGATCAAGCTGCCGGCGTTCTACCAGGACTTCGAAGGTCGCCGGAACCGCGATGGCGAGTACGCCTCGGCGACGCGCGACGTCGCGCGCCTGCTCGAAGCGTTCAAGACCCAGAAGGTCGACGGTGTGGTGCTCGACCTGCGCAACAACGGCGGCGGTTCGCTCAACGAGGCGGTCGAGCTGACCGGTCTCTTCATCGACCAGGGGCCGGTGGTGCAGGTGCGCGAATCCGGCGGCCGCGTCGGCGTGCAGGGCGATCGCGAACCGGGCGTGGCCTGGGACGGTCCGCTGGCGGTGCTGATCAACCGCGGTTCGGCGTCGGCGTCGGAGATCGTCGCCGGTGCGATTCAGGATTACGGCCGCGGCCTGATCATCGGCGAGACCACCTTCGGCAAGGGCACGGTGCAGAATCTGGTCGACCTCGACCGCTGGCCGGCGAACGAGACCAAGCGCTTCGGCCAGGTGAAGCTGACCATCGCGCAGTTCTTCCTGCCCGGCGGCAGCAGCACCCAGAACAAGGGCGTCGAGCCGGACATCCATTTCCCGGTGACGGTCGATGCGACCGAGTTCGGCGAGAGCACCTACGACAACGCGCTGCCTTGGACGCGCATCGCCGCCGTGCCGCATACCCAGTACGGCGATTTCGCGCCGCTGCTGCCGCGCCTCGAACAGCTGCACGAGACGCGTGTGGCGACGGACAAGGAATTCGTCTGGTGGGCCGAGGACATCGCTGAATTCCGCGCCGAGCGCGAGAAGAAGTTCGTGTCGCTCAACGAGGCCGAGCGTCGCGCCGAGCGGGATCGCCAGACCGAGAAGCGTCAGGTGCGTCAGGAAGAACGTCGCGCGCTGGGTCTGGAACTCGATCCGCTGGCGGAGGATTCTGACGACGACGGCCTGCAGGCCAACGAGCGTGCGATCGCCCAGCAGAACCGTCTGGAAAAGGCGGCCGAAGAGCGTCCTGATCCGCTGCTGCGCGAATCGGCGGCGATCTTGGCCGACGCGGTGCGCCTGCTCAACGCCGACCGCGATCTGTCGGCGACGGTGCTGCCGGAGTCGACCGCGCCGGGCCGCTGGGCGCGCTGAGCCGCTGACAGGTGTGAGAACGAAGCCGCCGCGGGTGACCGCGGCGGCTTTTTTTGTCGGCGCGTCCGCACGGGATTTCGGCACCCCGATACCGTCATTCCGGCGAACGCCGGAATCCAGCGACTTCAGGCGCTTGGGCGGAGGCAACGTCACTGGATTCCGGCG
>JASCOC010000031.1 GCA_029959605.1 Lysobacteraceae bacterium PS02340
TGCCCGATCTGGGGGGGGAACGGGGCGGGCGGGCGGCTCACGCGGTGACGCGTGAGGCCCGGATGTGGAAACGGCCGGCGGGCGAGGGCGTTGCCCCGTCCCGACCGGCCGTCGCATGCACCGCGTCTGCGGTCGCGGAGGCGGTGGCGCCGCATGTCTCCGGACACGCGGCCGACGCACGCGCTGCGCTTCTCGGCGTGGCTTGCTGGTGGTTGCGGGCGTCGGCGGGATGGCGATGCATGGCGAGACGGGCTCTGGTGCGGGAGGTTTTGCGAGGGGCCAAACAAAAACCCCGCGCCTTTCGGCGCGGGGTTCAGGTTCTTTCGACCTTGTGGGGTGTCGTCTTGCTACACGAACCCCATCCCCGCGCCATTCCGGACGGTAATAAGGAGTACGAGTACGAGGAGAATGGCCGAGGTGAGCGCGACCGGCAGGCGCACGTCGCGCACGCGGAGGCGTGCGGCGGTGGCGGTCTGGCGGTGGTTGTTGCGCTGCGTCATGGAGCCGAGAAAAACACGCCCGTGTCGGACGTGTCAACAGTTACTTCGACAACGGTTTGCCGGCCGGACGCTTGCGATGCCGCTGACGCAACAGCTTCAGCGCGGCCGCTTCCCACTGGCGTTCGCCGCGCGCGTTGCCCGCCGCGCGCTGCAGTCCGCCATCGCGCCAGGCCTCGTAAAGCACCGGATCGATGTAGGCCTTGCGGCACACCGCGACCGTATTGCCGAGCGCATCGGCGACGTCGGCGATGACGATCTTCTCTTGCGTCGCCAGTGCACGCTCGCTGGGCTCGCCGCCTTTCCGGCCTTCGGGCAGCGGCATGGCCGCGAACCGGCGGAACGCCATCAGCGTGCCGCCCCATGTGCGGAAATCCTTGGCCGTGAACGCACCGCCCATCGCCTCGCGCAGATAGTCGTTGACCATGCCGGAATCGACGCCATGGCGTTCGCCGTCGTCGTCGACGTACTGGAACAAGGCCTGGCCCGGCAGCTGCTGCACCTTGCGCACCAGTGCGGTCAGCTTCGCGTCGTCGAGTTCGATCTCCTGCTCCTGCCCGCTCTTGCCGCGGAACTTCAGACGCGCACGCCCGCCACGCACGAGTTCGAAATGGCGGTTGCGCAGCGTCGTCAGACCGAACGACCCATTGCTGCGCGTGTAGCTGTCGTTGCCGACGCGCACGAAGGTCTGCGCCATCAGCGAGACGACGATCGCCAGCACCTTGTCGCGCGGCATGCCCGCCAGCTTGAGATCGCGCCCCAGGGCACGGCGCAGGCGCGGCAGCGCAGTCGCGAAGGCAACGATGCGATCGAACTTGCCGTGGCCGCGCACCTCGCTCCAGTCCGGGTGATAGCGGTACTGCTTGCGTCCGCGCGCGTCGCGGCCGGTGGCCTGCAGATGACCGTTCTCCAGCGCGCAGATCCACACGTTGCGATACGCGGGCGGGATCGCGAGCATGCGCACCCGGTCGAGTGTCGCGCGATCGCGCACGGCCTTGCCATCGGGATCGCGATAACTGAATCCCTTGCCTGCGCGGCGCCGGCTCAGGCCCGGCAAGTCGTCGCTGACCCAGCGCAGTCCCGCGAGGCGCGCAGCGCGCACGTTGTCGTCATCGTTCACGGATTTGCCCGTCAGCTTCATGAGCGGCTGATAACAAGCGCGGGATCAGGGACTCGTGAACAGGCTGCGCTTCACCCCTTCGGCACGCTGCGGTTCGCACACTCCGCCCACACGAATGCACGAGGAACACCGCCATGAAGACAATGCACAAGACCCTGATGGGCGCCGCGATTGCCGGCACGATGCTGATATCGGGCACGGCTGTTGCGCAGCAGATACAGGAACGCGGCGACCAGACCGTCGCTGCGAAGACCGATTCCGACCAGCCCGTGTCCGATACGTGGATCACCACCAAGGTCAAGGCCGATCTGCTCGCGTCGAGCGACGTTGCCGGCCTCGACATCGGTGTCGAGACCACCAACGGCATCGTCAGCCTGTCGGGCGACGTCGAGTCGCAGGCGCAGATCGATCGCGCCAAGGCGATCGCCGGCGAGATCGAGGGCGTCCAGCGCGTCGACAGCGCGCAGCTGAAGGTCGGGCACGCCGACCACAAGAACTGACATCGGTTCCGTCAAGCACTGCAACCGGAGGGCCTCCCATGTGGAGGCCCTTTTTCATGTGCGGCCCCAGGCATCGCCGCTCAGGAGCGGCCCGTGCCTCCGGCTAGCACGCGGGTGAGCGCGTCGTAGGTGTTGCGCAGGTCGACGCCGTGCGCCGGCCGCGCCAGGCATTCGGCCAATGCCGGCGGCAGGTCGACCCGGCGCGCCACCAGCGGCTCGACGACGGTGTCAAACTTGGCGGGGTGCGCAGTCGCCACGACCGCCCAGTCGCGCGTGTCGCCGTCCGCGCGCAGGGTTTCGAGCAGATGCAGGCCCGTGGCCGTGTGCGGGCACGGCACGATGCCGTGGCGCGCTGGCGCGTCGTGGATCGTCGTACGGATGGTCGCGTCGTCCACCGAGCGCGCGACGAACGCGGTGCGCAATGCGGCGTCGTCGGCATGCCAGTGGCGCAGACGTTCGAAGTTGCTCGGTGCGCCGACATCCATCGCATTCGCGAGCGTGGCGCGCGTGGGTTGGGCGTCGTAGTCCGCGCCGTCGAAGAACCGCGGCAGCGTGTCGTTCGCATTGCAGGCCAGGCGGATCTCGCCCAGCGGCGCGCCCATGGCCCGTGCCACGAACGCGGCGGACGCATTGCCCAGATTGCCGGTCGGCACGATCAGATTGAGCACCTGGCCGGTCGCGGCGTGGTGGTGCGCGGCGGCATGTGCGTAGTACGCGGCCTGCGGCAACAGGCGACCGAGACTGATGCTGTTGGCGGTGCCCAGTGAGATGCGCGCACGCAGGTCCGGATCCGACAGCGCCTGCTTCGCGAGGCGCTGGCAGTCGTCGAAGCTGCCGTCGACGCGGTATGCATGCACGTTGTCGCCCCAGCACTCCAGACCGTGCGCCTGGCGCGGCGACACGCGGCCGTCCGGATACAGGATCACGACCGAGAAACCGGGCCGGCGATGGAACGCGGAGGCGACGGCCGCGCCGGTATCGCCCGAGGTCGCCACGAGGATCGTCGTGTCCGGCGCCGCGGGATCGCGCAGTGCGCCGAGCGCGCCGGCGAGGAAGCGGGCGGCGTAATCCTTGAATGCCGCGGTCGGACCGTGGAACAGCTCGAGTAGATGGTCGCCCGGACCTGCGAGCGGACGCAGCGGCGCGTCGAATGCGAACGCCGTCGCGCAGAGCTCGGTGAGTTGCGACTCGATCCGCGAACCGGCGAACCACGGCGCGAGGGTGGCGACGGCGGTGTCGACGAGAGTCGCGCGCGGCGTGACGAGATCGATCGTCGGAATCGATTCGGGCACGTACAGGCCACCATCCGGCGCCAGGCCGGCGACGAGCGCATCGTCGATGCCGACGGCGGGTGCGTCGCCGCGGGTGCTGACGAACTTCATGCGGCGTCTCCATCGAGCCGATCGGCGCGTGGACCTGCGACCGGCGAGACATGGGCCTGCGAATCGATGCCCGCACCGGTGAATCCCGCGCGCATCGCAGGTGCGGCACGTTCGGCCGCTTCGCGCGAATCGAACCACGCGAACACACTGGGTCCGCCGCCGGAAATGCTCGCGCCCAGCGCGCCATGCGCAAGTGCTGCGGCCTTGACCGCAGCGAAGCCGGGAATCAGCGGCGCGCGGCGCGGTTCGACCAGCACGTCGTGCAGGCCGGCGCGGATCAGGTCGCGATCGCCACGCTGCAGGCCGGTCAGAAATAGGGCGAGATGGGTGCTGTGGGCCACCACGTCGTGCAGCGCATACGGATCCGCCAGCACCGCGCGCGAGCGGCGCGTTTCCAGCACCTGGTCCGGATGCACGACGACCGCGAACAGCCAGTCGGGCACGTCGAGTGCGATGAGCCGATCGGCGGTCGACAGCGTGACGCCGCCGAGCAGCATCGGTGCGACGTTGTCGCCGTGACGCGCGCCGGACGCGACCGATTCACCGTCGAGCGCGAACGGATACAGCGCCTCGCGCGACAGCGGGGCGTCCAGCAATGCATTCGCCGCGACCAGCGCCGCGACGCAGGACGCGGCCGAGCCACCGAGCCCCGAGCCGAGCGGAATACCTTTCTCCAGCGTCAGCGCGAAGCCGAACGGCAGCGACAACGCCGCGCGCAGCGACTGCAATGCACGGCCGGCGGTGTTGTCTGCCGCTGCCAGCGGCAGGCGATCGGCGCCTTCGACCGCGCCGCCGATCGAATCGATGCGCACCTCGGGCGTGTCGATGCGACGCACGTGGGCGATATCGCGCGGGCCGTCGATCACATGGCCGAGCACGTCGAAGCCCACGCCGATGTTGCCGACGCTCGCGGGTGCGAACGCGCGCGCGGATGCAGGCCTGTCGCTCATGCGTGGCGCCAGCCGGTGCGCGCACCGAGTGCGTGGGCGATCGCGAGCACGTCGCCGAACACGCCGGCGGCGGTGACCTGCGGGCCGGCGCCCGGGCCCTGCACGACCAGCGGATTCTCGGCGTAGCGGGCGGTGGTGAACTGGACGAGGTTGTCGGTCAGGCGTGTATGCATACACGCATGATCGGCGGGAAGTGCGCGCACGCCAACACTCGCGTCGCTGCCGGCGCCGAGCCGGGCGATGTGGCGCATCCCACACCCGTCCGCGCGCGCGGCATCCAGGCGCGCCTGCATCGGCGCATCGAGTTCGGACAGGCGCTCGAGGAACATGTCCAGCGGCACCTCGCGCAGCGCTTCGGGCACCAGGCTTTCGACGTCGACATCGGCCAGCGACAGCGGCCGGCCGGCTTCGCGGGCGAGGATCACCAGCTTGCGGGCGACATCCAGCCCCGACAGATCGTCGCGCGGGTCCGGCTCGGTGTAGCCGAGCGCGCGCGCCTCGCGTACGAGGTCGGAGAACGGCCGACTGCCGTCGAAACTATTGAACAGCCACGCCAGCGTGCCCGACAGCATGCCGTCGATCGCGTGCAGCGTGTCGCCGGTATCGAGCAGATTGCGCAGCGTCACGATCACTGGCAGGCCGGCGCCGACCGTCGCTTCGTACAGAAAGCGGCTGTGACCGGCGACGCGTGCCTCGGCGATCCGTGTATAGCGCTGCCAGTCGCCGCTGCCGGCGTGCTTGTTCGGGGTGACGACATGGATGCCGGCGGCGAGCCAGTCCGCGTACTTCGCCGCGACGCCATCGCTGGCACTGCAGTCGACGATCATCGCGTGCGGCAGATGGTCGGCGCGGACGTGCGCGGCGAAGGCGTCGAGATCACAGGCGTGCGCGTGGTCGTCGAGCAGCGCGCCTGCGGCGTCCGGATCGAGTGCGGCATCGCTCAGATGCATGTGCCGGCTGCTGGCGACCGCGCGCAAGCGCAGATCGACTCCGGCACGCCCACGCAGCGACGGGATCACCTCGGCCAGCTGCGCCAGCAGCGCTCGGCCGACGTTGCCGGGTCCGATCACGCCCACCGACACCGTCTGTGGCGACAGCCAGAACGCGGCGTGCGCGGCGCGCAAGGCGCGTGTGGCGTCGTCTTGGGCGATCGCGACCGAGATGTTGCGCTCGCTCGCGCCCTGGGCGATGGCGCGGATGTTGACGCGGGCCTGCGCGAGTCCATCGAACAGGCGCGCCGCGACGCCTTGGCTGCCGACCATGCCGTCGCCGACTGCTGCGAGCACGCACAGGTCCGTCGTCACCGCGACCCCTTGCGCCTGGCCTTCGGCGATCGCATCGGCGAAGGCTGCGGTGATCGCGTCATGGCCGCGCGTCGCCTGCTCGGCGCGCACCACGCAGCAGATCGAATGCTCGGACGAGCCCTGCGAGATCATCGTCACCGACACGCCGGCGCCGTGCAGCGCCGCGAACATGCGCTCGGCCATGCCGGGCACGCCGACGAGCCCATTGCCGACGAGTTCGAGGACGGCGACATCGCGCACCAGGCTCAGGCCTTTGACCGGCGACGCCGCGGGGGCGGCCTCCAGCGCGATCAACGTGCCCGGCGCGGCGGGATTGCGACTGTTGCGGATGCGCACCGGCGTGCCGCGCGACTGCACCGGTGCCAGCGTCTGCGGGTGCAGCACCTTGGCGCCGAAATAGGCGAGTTCGCAGGCTTCCGCATAGGACATCGCGTCGAGGCACACGGCGTCGGGGACGAGGCGCGGATCGGCGGACAGCACGCCGTCGACGTCGGTCCAGATCGTCAGCGCGTCGGCATCGAAGAGATTGGCGAAGATCGCCGCGGAGTAATCGCTGCCGTTGCGGCCCAGCGTGGTGTCGCGGCCGTCGGCATCGCGCGCGACGAAGCCGGTGATGACGACATCGCGTGCGCCGTGGGCGAGCCGCCAGGTCGCGAGCCGTGCGCGGCTGGCATCCCAGTCGACGACGGCGCCCATCTCGGCGGCGTGGACGACCAGCACCTCGCGCGCGTCAAGCCGGTGCCAGTCCGGGCCGAGCGCGGCCTGGGCGAGCCGCGACGAAAGCTGTTCGCCACAGCCGTGGATGCGCGCGAGGCGCGCGTCATGCGCGTGCGGATCGACACCGGATGCGTGGTCGTGCAGATCGCGCGCCAGCGCAGCGAACTCCGTCTCCAGCGTGACGTGCAGCGGGCCGCCTGCTTCGGATTCGAACGCGTCCGCCGTCTCGAGATGGCGCTGGCGCAGTGCCTCCCAGCCCGGCTTCCAGTCCACCCCGGCAGCGGCCGCATCGCCGAGTGCGACCAGCGCATTCGTCGTGCCGGCCATCGCCGAGACCACGACCGGCCGCAGACGCGCGTCGGCGGGCACGAGCGCGGCGAGCCTGCCGATATGCGCGGCATCGGCCAGGCTGCTGCCACCGAACTTGTGCACATGACAGGCGAGCGCGGGCGATGCCGCGGGGGCAGGTGAAGCGAGTGGCGCGACAGCGGACATCGGAGAACTCCTCATGGAGCTCCGCAGCCGGCAGGGCGCGGGACGTGGCGTCCGCACCCCGGGTCGGGATGCGGAGCGGGCGGTCAGATCAACTGGCGGCGCGCGTCCACATCCCGTGGCCGGTGGTACCGGTGCCGGTAATGGTGCCGCGCGTGGTGATGGACGCCGCGCCCGCACGCACGCCGACGGTCGCCGGGGTGGCGATCAGGCGGGCAGTGCGGTGGTTGGTGCGGTGCGTCATTTCTGCAGGGAATCACGGCGTCGCGCGGAGTGTCAACGGTTTTCGCGGTAACGATCGGCGCGTGCACACGCGCCGGACGCAATGCGTGATGCCCGAAAGCCGACTGACGCTGTTGGGGCACGCGCTCGCTTCATGCTCTAATCCGCGCCGAAGCGGGGGTACCGGCATCAGTCGGTTGAGACAGTCCCTTCGAACCTGATCCGGTTGATACCGGCGTAGGGAAGCTTCGCAGGACCTGCCGCAGAACCGTCTTCCGCATGTGCACGCGGTCGCGGGTGCGCCGGGTCCGCGCCGCCGCTTCGTCCGCGAGAAGGAGAACCCGCTTCGGGTTCCCGTCGCCACCACAGGACGAATGCCATGAATGCCGTGCCCTCCACGCTGTTGCAGCAGACCGATCAGCTCTCCGGATCGGTGACGCGCCCGATCCCGGGCTCGCGCAAGATCCACGTCGCGGGCTCGCGCCCGGACCTGCGCGTCGCGATGCGGGAGATCGTGCAGACGCGCACGCCGACGCTGTTCGGCGGCGAGGAGAATCCGCTGATCACGGTCTACGATCCGTCGGGTCCGTACACCGATCCGGACGTCACGATCGATCTCGCCGCGGGCCTCGCGCCGCTGCGCGCACGCTGGATCGAGGAACGCGGCGATACCGAAGCGCTGTCGGCATTGAGTTCGGCATTCGGCCGCGGCCGCGAACACGACCCGAAGCTCGCGCACGTGCGCTTTCCGTCGCGCACGCTGCCGCGCGTGGCGAAGGCCGGCGCCAACGTCACCCAGATGCACTACGCACGCCGCGGCATCGTGACGCCCGAGATGGAATACGTCGCGATCCGCGAGAACCAGCGCCTCGAACTGGTGCGCGATGCCCTGCTGCGCCAGCAGCATCCGGGCGAGGCATTCGGCGCGCAGATCCAGCAGGTGATCACACCGGAATTCGTGCGCGACGAAATCGCACGCGGCCGCGCGATCCTGCCCAACAACATCAACCATCCCGAAAGCGAGCCGATGATCATCGGCCGCAACTTCCTGACCAAGATCAACGCCAACATCGGCAACAGCGCGGTATCGTCGGGCATCGCGGAGGAAGTGGAGAAGCTGGTGTGGTCGATCCGCTGGGGCGGCGACACGGTGATGGATCTCTCGACCGGCAAGCACATCCACGAGACGCGCGAGTGGATCATCCGCAACTCGCCGGTGCCGATCGGCACGGTGCCGATCTACCAGGCGCTGGAGAAGGTGGACGGCCGCGCCGAGGAACTGACCTGGGAGATCTTCCGCGACACGCTGATCGAGCAGGCCGAGCAGGGCGTCGACTACTTCACCATCCACGCCGGCGTGCTGCTGCGCTACGTGCCGCTGACCGCGAAGCGGGTCACCGGCATCGTCTCGCGCGGCGGTTCGATCATGGCCAAGTGGTGCCTCGCGCATCACCGCGAGAGCTTTCTCTACACACACTTCGAGGATATCTGCGAGATCATGAAGGCCTACGACGTGGCTTTCTCGCTCGGCGACGGCCTGCGTCCTGGCTGCATCGCCGATGCGAACGACGCCGCGCAGTTCGGCGAGCTGGAGACGCTGGGCGAACTCACGAAGGTCGCGTGGAAGCACGACATCCAGACCATGATCGAAGGCCCCGGCCACGTGCCGATGCAGCTGATCAAGGAAAACATGGACAAGCAGCTGCGCGAGTGCGGCGAGGCGCCGTTCTACACGCTGGGGCCGCTGACCACCGACATCGCGCCGGGCTACGACCACATCACCAGCGCGATCGGCGCGGCGATGATCGGCTGGTTCGGCACCGCGATGCTCTGCTACGTGACGCCCAAGGAGCACCTGGGCCTGCCGAATCGCGAGGACGTGCGCGACGGGATCATGGCCTACAAGATCGCCGCGCACGCGGCCGATCTCGCCAAGGGTCACCCGGGCGCGCAGGTGCGCGACAACGCGCTCAGCAAGGCGCGCTTCGAGTTCCGCTGGCAGGACCAGTTCCATCTCGGCCTCGATCCCGAGAAGGCCGAAGCCTTCCACGACGAGACGCTGCCGAAGGACGCGCACAAGGCCGCCCACTTCTGCTCCATGTGCGGGCCGCACTTCTGCTCGATGAAGATCACCCAGGACGTGCGCGATTACGCGGCCGAGCACGGCGTCGACACCGGGGATGCGCTGGCGGCCGGCATGGCGGAAAAGTCCGCGGAGTTCCGCGCGCAGGGCGCCGAGGTCTATCGCCCGGGCTGAATGCACCACGGCCGGATGAACCGTTCCTTCGGCCGTCGCATCCGCGCGACACCGCACCGCGTATGTTCAGTAACGGTATCGGGACAGCGCGTCACGATCCGCCCCAGAACAGGGAGATCCGATATGAAGACTTCGACGTCCCGCGTCGCCGCCTGGCTCGTGGCGCTGTGCGGCCTCGTGCTGCTCGCCGGTTGTGCCACCGGCCCCCGCATCACCACCGAGGCCGATCCGCGCGCCGACTTCTCGGCGTACCGCACCTGGTCCTTCTACACGCCGCTGGCGATCGAGAAGGAAGGCTACGAAACCCAGACCAGCGAGATCGCCAAGGCGGCGGTGCGCGCCGAAATGGAACGCCGTGGCTACCGCTACAGCGAATCCAACCCGGACCTGTGGGTGAACATCAATGCCTACATGGAACGCCGCACCGACGTCAGCAGCTATCCGACGGTCGACTACGCCTACTACTACAGCTACCGCGCGCGCGGCTATTTCGCGGTGCCGTATTGGAACGAGCGCACCAGCGTGTACCGCTACACCGAGGGCACGATGAACATCGACCTGGTCGATGCGCGCGCGAAGCGTCTGGTGTGGGAAGGCATCGCGGTCGGCCGCGTGTCCAACAACAAGCCGGATCAGCGTGCCCAGCGGATCAACTCGACGATCGCCGAGATCTTCGCGAACTATCCGCACCAGGCCGGCGCACGCGCCCAGGCGATGTAAGCGGGGCGCATTTCTGCAGTGAAAAAGAACGGGCCTTACGGCCCGTTTTTTGTGCGTGCAATGCAGGCTTCAGTCCGCGTCGGTGCGGTCCGCGCCCAGGTCCTGCGCGAGCCGCTGCAGCCAGCCGCGCCACGTGGCGCCGTCGCGGGTCGGATCGTACTCGCTGCCCAGCGCGGCGATCCGGTGGCCCAATGCGTCTTCGTCGAGCCCTTCGCCGAGCAGCGCCTCGGCCTCGGCGCGCGCGCGCGATACCTGCTCCGGTGCCTCGCTGCCGCGGTAATAGGCAATCACCGCTTCCGGCGTGTCGTGCTCCATCGCCCAGTCCTGGTGGAAGTAGGCGGCGAAGAAGTTTTCCAGCGTCGGATAGGCACTCATCGGGGCGTCGACTCGTCAGGGCTTGTTGGGATAGCCGGTCACGATTCTATAGCCGATGTCGAGCTGGTTCGAACGCTCCAGGACCAGGCGTACCGAGAACACATCGACTGCGCTGGGGTCGCCACGGCTGACCGAAATCCCGGTGCTGGCGTCGAACGTGGTGTCGATGACCAGACGGTTGCCGCCGCTGCCCTCGGCCCAGGCATCGACGCGGGCCTGGTGGTCGGCGATCGTCGCGGACACGAAACGCTCCGCCTCCGGCAGATCGCGGAAGCTGGACGCCGCGCTGATGTTGTCGCGGCTCACCCGGTCGAGCAGCCACTGCTCGCTCTTGCCGACGTGACGCTCGATCAGATGCCCGCCGGCCTCCTCATGTGCCTCGAGTCCGCCGCCCGGGACTTCGGCAGGCGCGTCGGGGCCTTCGGGCGACTCGACGCTGCCGAGATAGGTCTCGATCCGGCCGACCGTCGCCTCGACCGCGTCCCGCTCGACGCGCGACAGCGCCTGCGCCGGCAACGCATTCAGCGCATCCCGGATGTCACCGAGCAACGGGGCGAGTTCGTCGGCGAACACCGGGCTGCGTTCGGCGAGGGTCACCGCGTCACCGGTCTCGGCCAGGAAGCCGGTCAGCTCGCCAGCATCCAGGCGAGCGGCGATGTGTCTGTCGAGCGCATCGCGGTTCATTGCAGCGAGTCCGCCCGAAGCGCCAGCGCCCTCGGGCCGGGGGGCCGTCGCCGACCAGCTGGCCTGGAACGGGGCGAACGGTGTGGCGGTCACATCCATCGGAATTGGTGTCCTGTCATGGGATCGCACGACACTAGAGCGCCGCCGCGCTGTCCACAGCCTCGGGCGGACCCGAGGTCGCGGGAACCGTCCATGACCTGTGGCCCGCGCGTTGTGCGGAATCTGGCTCCAGACTGCACTTCATTCAGCCTGCCTTGGCTACCCTCGCTCACCTGCAAACTGGTGGTCCGATGCCAAACCCGATGTCGCCCGACGAGCCGACGCCCCTGCGTCTTCGCGTGGGCGACGGCGTCGTCGATCTTGCGACGCGCGAGATTCTCATGCCCGAGGCGCGCGGGCCCCGTCGCGTCACACCGAAGGCGATCGGCGTGCTGCGGATGCTGGCACGAGTGCCGGGTGCTGTGGTCGGCAGGCATGAGCTGCTCTCCGAAGTGTGGCGGGACACCATGCCGACCGACGATGTCCTGACACAGGCCATCACCCAGTTGCGCAAGGCGTTCGGCAGCGGCGCAGGTGGCGCGGAGGTCGGCAAGCGTTACATCGAGACGATCGCCAAGGGCGGATATCGTCTGACCGTTCCGGTCGAAGTGATCGCTCAGGACCCCGCAACGCCCGGGGCATCAGGCATTCCCACGGATCTCGATGACCATGCCGAGCGAGCCTCGCTGCCTGCGGTGTCGAAGCCGCCGCGCACGTCCGCTGGCCGTCATCGCTGGCTACTCGCGTTCGCGGCCTTGGTACTCGTTGCCCTTGGCGGGGTCGGTCTGTGGACGACGTTCGAGGCGATGCGGGTGACCGCCGATGTCACAGCGGGAAGTCCTGGCCCGTCTCCCGTCAGTCTTCCCTATCGGCTCATCACCAATGCGGCCGGCTTCGAGCTGTCGCCGTCGCTGTCGCCCGATGCGTCGATGATTGCCTATTCTGCGTCCGGCGTTGGTGATGCCACGCGACAGGCGACCATCATGGTGCAGACCACATCGAGCGCCGCACCGCGTCCCTTGTCGCGTCCGCCGCCGGGCGCGCGCGACGATCTGCCTGCCTGGTCGCCCGACGGGCGGGAGATCGCGTTCGCGCGCTGGGAGGCCAGCGGTGCCTGCCGGGTGTTGCTGATACCGGCCGCCGGTACCGGCGACGAGCGCGAGATCGCGCGCTGCGACGGCAGCGACCTGCTGAGCTTCGGTTGGCTGCCGGACGGCAAGGGTCTGCTGTTCGGGACGATGACCGGTGCGGGTAGCGAAACCCGCCTGCGCATTCTCGATCCGGTCAGCGGTCGCTGGCGCAGCCTCGATTACCCGGGCGCGGCGGGCGATCTCGATTACGCGCCGCAGGTGTCACCTGACGGGCGCTGGATCGGATTCATCCGCAACCCGCAGATGGGTGATCTCTGGCGTGTGCCGGTCGACGGCGGAATTCCGGAGCAGATCACCCATCTGGGCTCAGAGTTCCGCGGGTGGAGCTGGGCACCGGACGGGAACGCGATGGTGTTCGGCCTGCGCGTGGACAGCGAAGCGCGCCTGTATCTCGCGCAGATCGACGATGGCACCGTTCTCGATCTGGGCATCGAAGACGCGCAGACCCCGTCGATTTCGCCGGTGAACGGCATGATGGCGTTCGTCCATCGCAGGCCACAGTTCGGCTTGTATCGAGTGGATTCGGAAAGCGCCGAATGGCGCAGGCTGTTCCCCTCGTCGGGCCGGGATTCCCAGCCGACGCTTTCGCCCGATGGCCAGCAGATGGTGTTCACATCCGATCGAGCCGGGCGGTTCGAACTGTGGTGGGCGCGTCTGGACGCACCCGATTCGCTGCGGCCCATCGAGGGTGTCCGTCCCGACACGCGACAACCGCCGATCTGGTCGCCGGACGGGCGTCATCTTCTGGTAACCGCGCTCGATGACGCCAATGCGCCGATGATCTTGGAGATCGAGCCGGACAGCGGAAGCGTTGAACGTCTTTCGATACCCGCAGAGCGTCCTGCCCAGGCTGAATATGGTCCGGACGGGACGATGTTCGTGATCGAAGGCGCCGGAAAGACCGGAGGTACCGCGCTTGTCGCGTACGAGCGCCAGACCTGGACACCGAAAGGCCGCATTGCCGACGTGTCGCAGGTGCGCTTCGACGCAGCGAGCAGCAGGTTGCTCTACACGCGGCTGGACGCAAGCGGGCTATGGACTGTTCCGCCATCGCTTGACTCGAATGCGGTGATCCGGCTCAGCGACTCCACTCCATCCCGCTGGCGTTATCGGAGCTGGTCACTGAACGAAAACGGCAGCATCGCGTATCTGGACGTCCAGCCATCATGCCGCTCCCGGATGTCGCAGTTCCGCATCGTGGATGAGCACTTGGAAGAAGGCGAAAGCGTCTGTGTGGATCCTGTGGTCTACAGCGCTACCAACGGGTTCTCCGTCGACCGGGCTGTCTGGTTCCTATCGTTGGCGTCTGAAGACGGAAGCGATATCGGCTTCATGGCTTTGCCACCACCTCGTGTGCATCAGGCCGGTCTGATCAAGTGGTTGATCCATATGAGGAAAAAAGCGTCGTAATTTTTTCGTGAATTGATTCGCCACGATTTCGGCAAACTCTAATAGCGACTTCGGGCAAGTGCGCGACGCAGCCGGCAAAACACTCTCATCCATGATGAGGGATTGTCGATGTCGAATTGTCTTTGGGCCGCACGCGGTCAGATGCTTGCGTTTGAAGCGTTGGAGCAAGTGTCCCAATGCCTGGGAACCGCCCGGCTGGGTGGCATCCAGATGTCGGCACCTGCGTTCAACCTTTGGATTCAGGTCAGAGGCGACGGCTGGATCGAATCCCGCGAAGGTCGCTTCCGGATGCGTCGAGGCGACTGGATGGCATTCGAGAAGGAATCCGTCCCAATGGTGCAGAGCGGCCCGCAGGGCCTGTGCGTGGGCATCGTTCTCGATAGCAGTGCGCTCGAGTCCCTGCAATCCTTGAGCGACGGTAGCCTGTACGCCGGGCGCGGCCGTCTGCACGCACGCGATGTCCGGACCCTGTTCCGGCTTTGGCGGGAAGCGGCGCACTCGGACGGCGGTGTTCTGACGGTTCGCCCGCTTTTGCTTCAGCTGGCGTATGTTCAGCGCGACCTCGCGGCACGCGTGCGTCGCTGCCCCGGCCGCTCGCGCAGCCGCAAGCGTCAGGTGTTCGGTCGCATGCAGCGTGCCCACATGTACCTGGAAGGGAATGCTGATCGTGTGGTCAGGATCAGCGAACTCGCTGATCTCACCAGCTTCTCGAGCTGGTATTTCTCCAAAGCCTTCCACGCACTCTACGACGAGAGCCCGCAAACGCTGTCGGTCCGACTGCGCCTCGAGCGCGCGGCTCTGCTGCTGCGTACGACCTCGATGATGGTGGGTGAGGTCGCAGCTGCGACCGGCTTCGACAACTGCTGCAGTTTCGCGCGTGCCTTCAAGAACCATCACGGTATTCCGGCGAGCCGGTATCGCATCGCAGAACGGGGTGCGAGATCCCGAACTGCCAACGAGACCCATGCATTGGCTTAACACGCTGATGTGACACCGATCGCTTGGGCAGTGCTTCCGACGATGGAACGCCACATTCGGCAAAGCTAGAGATTGGCAGCGGCAAGGCAGTGCAAGTCGTTCCAGACGTAACGTGCGAATGGCGTCTTAACGCCTCAGTAACACACACACTCTGGAGAGAGACTTTGAAGAATTTTCGCACTCCCGCACTGCGGAAGGGCTTGCTGCCAGCCGCGATCCTGACCGCGATCGTGCCGGGTGCCGCTTTCGCTCAGGCGCAGACCTCGGAAGCCCCGACCACGCTCGACCGCATCGAAGTCACCGGCTCGCGCATCCGCCAGGTCGATCTGGAAACCGCACAGCCGGTGTTGCAGATCACCCGTCAGGACCTCGAGACCCAGGGCTACAGCTCGGTTGCCGACATCCTCGAGAACATCACCTCGGCCGGTTCGCCGGCCATCAGCCGCGCCGCGCCGCTGAGCTCGGGTGAGGCAGTGGGTGGCACCTACATCGACCTGCGCAACCTCGGCCCGCAGCGCACGCTGGTGCTGGTCAACGGTCGTCGCCTGGGCATCACCACCGGTGGCCTGCAGGACGTGTCCGCGATCCCGACCGCGATGGTCGAGCGTATCGAGATCCTGAAGGACGGCGCGTCGACCATCTACGGTTCGGACGCGGTCGCGGGCGTGATCAACATCATCACCCGCCGCAATTTCGACGGTGCCGAAGTCGGCGCGTACTACGGCCAGTGGGGCGAGGGTGACGGCGCCGTCGAGCGTTACGACATCGTGGTCGGTTCGAAGGGGGAGCGCACCTCGCTGACCTTCGGCGCCGAGTATGCGAAGGAAGATCCGGTGTTCGCGCCGGATCGTTGGTTCTCGCGCGACACGTTCCCGACCGGTCCCAAGAGCGACCCGATCCCGGGCGGCGCGTCGGGCACCCGAAAGGAAGGCCAGTTCACGTTCGGCGGCGTCAACTACACGCTGCGTCGCGACGTGCCGAATCTGGATCCGACCCAGTTCTCCAGCTATCGCCCGGTGAACGCCGCGCTCGACCAGACGTTCCCGAGCCAGCAATCGACGGTCTACAGCGGCATCGAGCGCAAGTCCGCGTTCCTGAACTCCATCGTCGACATCACCGACAACATCACGCTCGAAACCGACGTGCTGTACTCGGATCGCGATTCCTATGCGCGTAACGCCGGCTATCCGTTCCGCAGCGCCGACTTCGACAACAGCGCCGATGGCCTGTCGGCCGACAGCGTCTTCAATCCGGTCGGCGTCGACGTCAACTACGCGCGTCGTGGCTGGGAAGTGCCGCGTGAAGTCCGGAACAGCCTGACGACGTTCCGCATCAGCAACACCGTCAAGGGCTCGTTCGAGTTCGGTGACAACCGCATCTTCGATTGGGACGTCGGCCACCTGTACAACCAGAACAAGGGTGTGCAGATCAGCACGGGCAACCTGAACACGCTCAATGTCGCCCGTGCGACCGGCGCGTCGTTCCGCAACTCCGACGGCGTCGTCCAGTGCGGCACCGCGGCCAATCCGATCACCCTCGGTACCGGCCCCGGCGCTTGCACGCCGTGGAATCCGCTGATTCCGTTCGGCTACCCGTCCGAGAACAGCCTCGCCGATCCGAATGTGCAGGCCTACCTGTACAAGCCGGGTCAGGCGCTGTCAGAGACCGAAACCCGCAGCTATTTCGCCAACCTCAGCGGCTCGATCTTCGAGTTGCCGGCCGGCGATCTCGGCTTCGCGGTGGGTGTCGAGCACCGTCAGGAACGCGGTTCGTTCTCGCCCGACGCGCTCGCGCAGACCGGCGACTCGACCGACCTCGCCTCGGGCCCGACCGGCGGTTCCTACAGCCTCGACGAAGTCTACGCCGAGCTGCAGATCCCGCTGCTGTCGGACGTGCCGTTTGCGCAGGAACTGAGCATCAACCTCGCCTCGCGTTACTCGGACTACGACACCTTCGGTGATGCCACCAACAGCAAGGCCGGTTTCGTGTGGAAGCCGATCGAATCGCTGCTGGTGCGCGGTACCTGGTCGCAGGGCTTCCGCGCGCCGACGATTGCCGACCTGTTCGGTGGCGAGTCGCAGTCGTTCGAGTTCTACGCCGACCCGTGCGACTCGGTGTTCGGTATCGCAGCCGGTTCCGCACGCTGCTTGGCCGACGTGCCGGCGGACTTCCGCCAGCGCGCCAACACCGCGAGCGGTTTCTCCGAAACGCAGGAAGACCAGTCTGATCGCGCCTTCACCTCGGGTTCGAACCCGGGCCTGACGCCGGAAGAGTCGGTCAGCAAGACGCTGGGCCTGGTCTACAGCCCGTCGCAGGTCGAAGGCCTGAACGTCGCGCTCGACTGGTGGAACATCCGCATCGACAACACGATCATCGGCGATGCGCCGACGACCGTGCTCGACGACTGCTACGCGCGTGGCATCGAAGCGCGCTGTTCCGACCCGACGGGCTCGCGCTTCACGCGTGCGGCTGACGGCACGATCACCTCGTTCTTCTATGCCGGCGTCAATGCGGGTTACCAGGAGACCGAGGGCTACGACCTCGACATCAACTACGCGTTCCAGACCGACTACGGCAACTTCCGCGCGTCGTGGCTCAACACCTACGTGTCGAAGAACGAGCTGAAGCAGGACAGCAACGATGCAGTGCCGCCGTCGCAGGCGAACGGCTTCTCGGGTGGCGCGGGCATCAACTTCCGCATCCGCTCCAACGCCTCGCTGGGTTGGGAGATGGGTGACTTCGGCGTCACCTGGACGGCGCGCTACTACTCCGGCGTCAAGGAAAGCTGCCTGACCACCGACATCGAAGGTTTCTGCAGCCTGCCGAACTACACCGCACCTGATCTGGCCGGCAACATCTCGCCGCAGAACGAGATCGGCTCCAACACGTTCCACGACGTCCAGTTCCGCTGGACCGCGCCGTGGAATGCGACGGTCTCGGTCGGTGCGAACAACGTGTTCGAGCACTACTCGGCGCCGATGTACTCGAACCCGGCTTCGGGCTCGGCCTACTACGGCGGTTACGACATCGGTCGTTTCCTGTACATGCAGTACAACCAGCGCTTCTGATCCATCGAAGTCCTGTGTGATCCGCTACGGCCCCGAAAGGGGCCGTAGTTCTGTGGGCGCTGTCGCTCTGCGGACCGCTCTTCCAGCTGAAGAAAAAGCCGCCCAAGGGCGGCTTTTTCTGTTTCGATGCAAGCCGGTCGACGCGCGGATTCGAGCGCAAGCGGGCGCCGCGTCGATGTGGCGACCCTCGAATGCCGGCTGTGCGCCGCCTCAGGTCACATCCTGGCGCGGGGGGGGGGCAGGGACACGTCCGATCAAATCGCTCGGCGTTCCGAATCCGAACGCCTCGCCGCCGATCGTCAGACGGCCTGCGCCTGCCCCAGGCCCCGCAACCGGTCGGCATGCGCGCGCCAGTCGTCGAGCCTGTCGAGCACGCCGGTGCGCTGCAGGTACTCCTCGCGTACCGGCTCGCCCGAGGCGAGTGCGGTCGCGACGTGGACGGCGCCGGTGATCCAGAAACTGCGCGTGCCGGCGCGGACCGGGTCGCGCTGGAACGCCACCGCTTCGATGATCGGCATCGGCAGTCCCCAGAGCCCGAGCAGATAAGCGCCCGCTTCGGTGTGGCCCGACGCGTCGGGCGGCTGGCTGTCGACGGTTGCGCGCTCGTCGCGGACGCCCGGCAACAGCAGGCCGATGTCGGCCAGCAGCGCCGCGGTGGCGCCGAGTTCGGTGCTCGATTCCGGAAGCATGCGGCGCGCGAGCTGCGATGCCATCAACGCACGCTGCTGCATCGCAGGGCGATCCAGGTCGCTGCGCGCGGCATAGGCGAACACTTCGCTGGTCAGCACCAGATCGCGCATCGTCACCATGCCCAGCCGTGTCACGGCCGAGCGCAGGTCGGTGATGGTGCGGCCGAACGAGAAGTACGCCGAGTTGCACAGCTGCAGGACCCGGGCCGCGATGGCGGGATCGCCCGAGATCAGCTGCGCGATGTCGGCGGCACTGGTGTCGTCGGAGTCGAGCGCGTTCGCCAGCGCGAGATAGGTCTGCGGCGGCGATGGAAGCCGGTCGATCCGACCGATGCGCTCGCGCAGCATCGGGTTGTCGAGCAACTCGCGCAGTTCCTCGAGGCTGGCGATCGCTTCGAGCAGCTGGGCCTCGCCGACCGGCATGGGCAGGAAGCGGTGCGCGAGTGACAGCAGGCGCGCCGGCGGCTGGCCGCTGACGACCGCGATGCGCGAGGCTTCCGGGTGCAGCGTGCGGATCCGGCCGAGCAGAGTGTCGACCGGCATGTCGGGCAGCATCGGCGCGACCAGCACCACGTCCGGTGGCGCCTCTGCGATCGACGCCAGGGCGGTCGCGCCATCGGACGCGCGCTGCACCTGCCACGTCGCGTCCATGTCCGCGACGAGCGCAACGAGATCGGACGGCAGGCCGTCCTCGCCACCCACGAAAAGAATGCGCACGCAGGACGTCCCCGGATGGCCGCAGCACCCCCGTGGCGTCGGCTCGCGGCGATGTTAGCAACCACGCCGCGCGGGTTTCGGCGGCGTGTCGCAAACTGTGACGGCGGAAACGCCGTCGCAGCGATTACTCGGCCTTGTAGGCGGCGATGGCGTCCTTGAGCAACGCCTTGGCTTCCGCCGCGTCGCCCCAGCCGCTGATCTTCACCCACTTGCCCTTCTCGAGATCCTTGTAGTGCTCGAAGAAGTGGCCGATGCGCTCGAGCCAGTGGGCCGACACCTTGTCCAGGTCATCGACGTGCGCGTAACCGCCGAACACCTTGTCCACCGGCACCGCGAGGATCTTCTCGTCGCTGCCCGCCTCGTCGGTCATCTTCAGCACGCCGACCGGACGGCAGCGGATCACCGAGCCGGGGATCAGCGGCAGCGGCAGCACCACCAGCACGTCGGCCGGATCGCCATCGCCGCAGACGGTGTTCGGCACGTAACCGTAGTTGCAGGGGTAGCGCATCGGCGTGGACAGGATGCGGTCGACGAAGATCGCGCCGCTTTCCTTGTCCACCTCGTACTTGACCGGCTCGGCGTCCTTCGGGATTTCGATGATGACGTTGATTTCGTCCGGCGGGTTCTTGCCGGTGGAGACGGAGCCAAGGCCCATAGCGATGCACTTCCAATGGTCGATTCAGAACCCCCATTTTACGGCCAACGATGTTGCGGCGCAGCGCCGATCGTGGGCGATGGTTTCCGATGCAACGTCAGGCGCGGCGGCCGACCAAGGGTACGCCCCAGTATGGGTGGGCCATACGGGGGCGTACACATGGACCCCCGACTTTCGCTGATGCAGGCCCGTCCCGATGACCACGCTCGATTCGCTGTCCCCGACCGCCACCGCCGCGCAAGGCTACTGGCAGAACCCGCTGGCCCCGAACGACACGCATACGCATGACGGTCCGGCTGCCGGTGGCGTCGACGACCACGCCGACATGGGGGGACTGGACGACGGTCTGGATATTTCCACGCTGGAGACGCCCGGGCGCGCGCCCAATGGCGCGATCGGCATCGACGGTGGCAGCACCAACTCGACCGGGCGCACCACCGGCAGCACGCCGGATGGCAAGCCGGTCGTCAGTGACAAGCTGCACAGCGATGCCCAGGTCGACGTGACCCGCGAGCGCACCCAGGCGCAGGGCTACATCAGCCGCGACCAGGTGGTGTTCACCACCGGCACCGGCGACGACAACGTCGGCGTGAGCCAGCGCGACGACGGCACGCTGGACGTGTCGGTCAACGGCGAGAGCTACGAAGTGCGTCTGGCCGAAGGCCAGGAACTGACCCTGCGCACCGGCGCCGGCAACGACACCATCCAGGTCGCGCCGAACGTCCAGGTCAACGTCGTCGTCGATGCCGGCGACGGCAACAACGACATCAACGTCGAAGGCGACGGCGACAACCGCATCAGCAGCGGCGACGGCGACGACACCATCCGCGCCACCGGCAGCGGCCGCAACGACATCCACACCACGGGTGGCACCAACGAAATCTTCGGCGGCAGCGGCGTCAACGTGATCTACGGTGGCGACGGCAGCGACACCATCCACGCCGGCAGCGGCACGAACTACATCGAAGGCGGCCGCGGTGATGATGTGATCCATGGCGGCGGCACGTTCGACATTCTCTCCGCCGGTGGCGGCGACGATGTGGTCAATGTCGGCGATGGCCGCACGACGGTCTATGCCGGCGCCGGCAGCGACACGATCGAAGGCGCGAACGCGCAGACCACGATTTATTCGGAAGCCGGCGACATCGTCAATGCGGCGACGGGCGCGCGTCCGACCGTCGTCAATGTCGAGATCGACAACACCGTCGGCGATCGCGGCGTGCGCGTGCAGGGCTCCGATGCCTTCGTGCAGCGCATGCAGTCCGAACTGGATTTCCTGCGCGCCTCGCCGAACGGCCAGCAGATGATGGCGGAGTTCGACAAGGCCGCCGAGGCCAAGGGCAACACCGTGACGATCCAGGAACTGTCGAACGAGGACAACGGTTACGCCCAGACCTTCAGCAATGACGCCGACATCGTCAACGGCCGCCCGGGCGCCGGCGGTGACGTGACGATCAGCTACAACCCGTCCTTCCACATGGATGCGTTCCCGGCGCCGTCGGTGGTGCTGTTCCACGAGATGTCGCATGCCTACAACGGCGTCAACGGCACCTTCCTGCAGGGCACGTATCGCGGCACCGGTCCTGACAATGGCCAGGTGCCCAATGCCGAGCGACAGGCCGTGGGACTGGAGACCAGCGCCAGGCCGTACGACTTCGACGGCACCGGCGCGATCACCCACAACCCGATCCACCTGACCGAGAACGGCATCCGTCGCGAGCTGGGCATGCCCGACCGTCCGAGCTACGCGCTCTGACATCTGACAATGATGCGGGGGCGGTGCATGCGTGCACCGCCCCTTTTCTTTCATGGCGCCTGCATCGGGCTTCGTGAAACGCCGACGGGATCAACGCGCCGATGATCGAGACAACTCGCGCGCGCATCAGTGCGCCGCCCTCACGCTTGCGGGACCATGCTGCGGTCCGAAGCGCCGTTGCCGCCGCGTGTTTTGCCTGCGCCGTACTGCCGGCACCGGCGGTGTCCAGCGACTCCCCACGTCCAGTTCCGAGGTCCGCAATGCCCCCCAGCGATTCCGCGCGCGCCCACGTCGATGCCGAAGGCGTCGTGCTGGAGGCGGTGTTCGCGCGTGACGGCGAGGGTGTGCGTGTCGACTACCGGATCCGCAACACGGGCACGGTGCCGCTGGTCGTGTTCGACCGTGGCGATCGCCATGCGGTGCTGACGAAGCGCCAGACATCCGGCGCTGTCGGCGTGCCGTCATTGCGCGAACACGCCGGCACGCGCGCAACGCTTTCGCACGTCGCACGCGCGTTGCCGACACCTGCGCCGACCGTGCCGCCCACGCCGCTCGCACGCCGCGTCGAGCCGGGCGCGAGCGTCGATGCCACCTTCCGCTTCTCCAACTGGCTCGCCTCGACGCCCGCGCAGGTGCAGTGGTGCGTCGGTGTCGGCATCGCCGACGACGCGCGTCTGTTCGCGTCAGAAGACAGTGGCGACGTGCAGGTCTGGCAGGCCGACTTCGGCTACGCCGAGGACCAGCAGGTGCTTTGCACGCGGTGGTTCGATATGGCGACAGGGACGTTCAAGAAATAGCCGGCGAGCGATGGCGCCGTGGGACGCATCAATCGGATACATCGCCGGATCACCGCGTCTGTGTTGCTGATCACGCTTCGCAGGATGGGTAGAGCGCAGCGAAACCCATCAACGTGTGGACGCGTGGGTGCCACGTGTTTTTTCGCGGGCTCGCTTAGACGCGCTCGGGGCGGGCCCTCACCCCAACCCCTCTCCCGAAGGAAGAGGGGTCAGATGCAATGCGAAGTGAGTCGCTCGGTTAAAGCAGCGGCACCAGCAACAACGCGACGATGTTGATGATCTTGATCAACGGATTGATCGCCGGGCCCGCGGTGTCCTTGTAGGGATCGCCGACGGTATCGCCGGTCACCGCGGCCTTGTGGGCTTCGCTGCCCTTGCCGCCGTGGTGGCCATCCTCGATGTACTTCTTCGCGTTGTCCCAAGCGCCGCCGCCTGTGGTCATCGAGATCGCGACGAACAGGCCGGTGACGATCGTGCCGATCAGCAGGCCGCCGAGTGCGCGGATGCCGGCGCCCGGTCCCATCAACGCGTTCATGCCGAGCGCGACGACCACCGGCACCAGCACCGGCAGCAGCGAGGGCACGATCATTTCCTTGATCGCCGATTTCGTCAGCATGTCGACCGCGCGCGAGTAGTCGGGCTTCGCGGTGCCGGCCATGATGCCGGGGATTTCGCGGAACTGCCGGCGTACCTCTTCGACCACCGCGCCTGCCGCGCGGCCCACCGCTTCCATCGCCATCGCGCCGAACAGATACGGAATCAGCCCGCCGATGAAGAGACCGATGATCACCGCGGGGTCGGCGAGATCGAAGCGGAACTCGGTGCCCGGATACTTCGCTTCCAGGTTGTGGGTGAAGTCGGCGAACAGCACCAGCGCCGCGAGCGCGGCCGAGCCGATCGCGTAACCCTTGGTCACCGCCTTGGTGGTGTTGCCCACCGCATCCAGCGGGTCTGTGATGTCGCGGATCTCCGATGGCAGCTCGGCCATCTCGGCGATGCCGCCGGCGTTGTCGGTGATCGGCCCGTAGGCATCGAGGGCCACGATCATGCCGGCCATCGACAGCATCGCCGTCGCCGCGATCGCGATGCCGTACAGGCCGGCGAACGAGAAGCACGCCCAGATCGCGAAGCACACCGCGATCACCGGCATCGCGGTCGACTTCATCGACACGCCCAGACCCGCGATGATGTTGGTGCCGTGCCCCGTCGTCGACGCCTGCGCGATGTGCTTGACCGGTGCGTACTGCGTGCCGGTGTAGTACTCGGTGATCCAGACGATCGCGCCGGTCAGCACCAGGCCGATCAGCGCGCACAGATAGAGGTTGGTCGCGCCGTGCGTGTTGTCGGCCATCAGCTGCGTGGTGATCGGCCAGAACAGCGCCGCGGCGATGACGCCCGAGACGATCACGCCCTTGTACAGCGCACCCATGATCGAGCCGCCCGCCTGCACCTTGACGAAGAACGTGCCGACGATCGATGCCAGGATCGACGCGCCGCCGAGCACCAGCGGATACAGCACGCCGTTCGCACCGACGGTCGGCGCCATCAGGAAACCGAGCAGCATCGTCGCGATGACGGTGACCGCGTAGGTCTCGAACAAGTCGGCCGCCATGCCTGCGCAGTCGCCGACGTTGTCGCCCACGTTGTCGGCGATCACCGCCGGATTGCGCGGATCGTCTTCGGGAATACCGGCCTCGACCTTGCCGACCAGATCGGCACCGACGTCGGCGCCCTTGGTGAAGATGCCGCCGCCCAGACGCGCGAAGATCGAGATCAGCGAACTGCCGAACGCAAGACCCACCAGCGCATGCAACGCGGCCTCACCGGCGATGCCGAAGTGCGGCAGCAGCATCCAGTAACCGGCCACACCGAGCAGGCCCAGGCCCACGACCAGCATGCCGGTGATCGCGCCGCCGCGGAATGCGACGTCCATCGCCGGTCCGATGCCGCGGCGCGCGGCTTCGGCCGTGCGCACGTTCGCCTTCACCGACACGTTCATGCCGATGTAGCCGGCCGCGCCCGACAGCACCGCGCCGAGCAGAAAGCCGATGCCGGTCGCCCAGCCCAGGAACACGCCGATCAGCACGAACAGCACGACGCCGGCGATGGAGATCGTCAGATACTGTCGATTGAGATACGCGCGGGCGCCTTCCTGGATCGCGCCTGCGATTTCCTGCATCCGTGCGTTGCCGGCAGGTTGCCGGTTGATCCAGCCGGCGGAGATCACGCCGTAGAGAATCGCGATGGCGGCACAGCCCAGTGCCAGCCACAAACCGTGTTGCTCGAGCATGGAAACCCCTCCCAGAGTCGGTATGCCAAGACGGACAGCGGTGATGCGGTGATGCGCGCCGACTATCGCACAGCGCGCGCGGGCCGGTGCACTGGGGTGAGACCGGATGCCCCGGGGCAGGCGATGCGCGCGATGGGGCGACCAGTGCTGGTCGCGATGATGCCTAGCCGGCCATCGTCAGCGCGAGCGTGCCGTCGGCATCGGTGCGGATGCGCACCGGTGCATCGTAGGCCTGCGACAGCAACGCGTCGGTCAGCACCTGCTCGCGCGGGCCGTCAGCGAGTACGCGGCCCGCGCGCAGCAGCACGACGTGGCCGATCTCCGGGACCAGTTCTTCGAGGTGATGGGTGACCAGCACCAGCGTGGTGCCGGTGCGCGCGATCGCGCCGATCCGCGTCATCAACTGCGCGCGGGCCACGATGTCGAGTCCGCTCGAAGGCTCGTCGAGCAGCAGGGCGGCCGGCGCGTGGAACAGTGCACGTGCCAGCAGCACGCGACGCGCTTCACCTGCAGACAGCGTGGCGTAGCGACGCCGGGCGAGATGCGCCGCCTGCATCTGCTGCAGCGACACGAGTGCCCGTGCATGCAGCGCCGGATCGGCTGCACCGGCGTCGGCGATCGCACCGAGGCGCGCGCCGGCGACGACCGCGCCCGCGGTCAGCGACGGCAGCGTGCGCAGATCTTCGTGCAGGCGCTGGGTCACGATGCCGAACTGTCCGCGCAGGCTGCGCACGTCCCACCGATGCGCGCCGAGCACGCGCACCGGCGCGCGACCGTCCGCATGGGCGAGCGGATGCACCTCGCGGGTCAACAGCTGCATCAGCGTGGACTTGCCGCTGCCGTTCGCGCCGAGGATCGCGGTGTGCCGGCCGGATGGAATCGCCAGGTCGAGCGCATCCAGGGCGACGTGGTCGCCGCGACGCACCGTGGCGCGATCCAGCTCCAGCAGGTACGCAGGGCTCCGATTCATGCGGATGCGCGCTGCACCGTCGCATGAATGCGACGCGCGTAGCGAGTCTGAATCGCGAGGTCATCCATACGTGGTCGGAGGGATGGAAAGGGGGCAGCGATGCCGCCATGATGCATGGGTTCACGCCTTTTTGACGCGCCCATGTCCTCTACGATTCTCGAGTTCCTGTCCGGTGGCCTGCTGCAGTTCGGCTGGGGGGCGATGCTCGTCTACCTGCTGGTGGTGACGCAGCTGACGATCTTCGCGGTGACCCTGTATCTGCATCGCAGCCAGGCGCATCGCGGTGTCGACTTCCACCCCGTGATCGCGCACTTCTTCCGCTTCTGGACGTGGCTCACCACGTCGATGATCACGCGCGAGTGGGTGGCGATCCATCGCAAGCACCACGCGAAGTGCGAGACCGAGGACGACCCGCACAGCCCGCGCTTCAAGGGCATCAAGACCGTGTTCTGGCAGGGCGTGGAGCTCTACCGCGAAGCCCGCGCGCAGCGCGCCGACATCGAGCAGTACGGCAAGGGCGCACCCAGCGACTGGATCGAGCGCAGGCTCTACACGCCGCAAGCCAATCTCGGTCCGACCTTCCTGCTGCTGCTGAGCGTCGTGCTGTTCGGCTTCAAGGGCGTCGCGGTGTGGGCGATCCAGATGGCGTGGATTCCGTTCTGGGCCGCGGGCGTCGTCAACGGCCTCGGCCACTGGTGGGGCTACCGCAATTTCGAGACCACCGACACCGCGACCAATCTGACGCCGTGGGGCGTGTGGATCGGTGGCGAGGAACTGCACAACAACCACCACGCATTCCCGAGTTCGGCGAAGTTCGCGCTGCGCAAGTGGGAGTTCGACATCGGCTGGGCAGTCATCCAGGGCCTGGCGTCGGTGGGTCTGGCGAAGGTGCTGCGCGTCGCGCCGTCGCTCGACATCCGTCCCAACATCCACGTGCCGGACACCGACACGATGCGCGCGCTGCTCGCGCACCGCTTCCAGGCGATGACCGACTACCAGCGCAACGTACTCAAGCCCGCACTGCGCGAAGAGGCGCAGGCCGCGGGTGCGCGTCTGCGCGCGCTGTTGCCGCGCAAACTGCGCAAGGGCCTGGTCGACGACGGTCGCTGGCTGCAGCCCGACGCACGCCAGCAGTTGCAGCAGTGGGTCGACCAGCGCCCGCGCATCCGCACGCTGGTCGAACATCGCGCACGCCTGACCGCGCTGCTCGAAGCACGGTCGCAGAACGCCAGCGAAGCGCTGCACAACCTGCAGGTCTGGTGCCGCGAGGCCGAGGCCAGCGGCATCCGCGCGCTGCAGGAGTACTCGGCCCGGCTCAAGGGCTATTCGCTGCAGAGCGCGCACGCCTGAAACCGCACGCTGTGATCGCGAGACGACGGCCGGTCCTGCAGAGGGCCGGCCGCTTGCTGTGTGCGGTGTGCGCGCTCATCGCCGTCACCGCCGGCGCGCAGGTCACGCGCACGTCCGAGTATCTCGAGCACATGGACACCGACGGCGACGGCCGTGTCTCGCTCGCCGAATACCAGGCATGGATGCGATACGGCTTCGACCAGATGGACCGCAACGGCGATGGCGTGCTGACGGCCGACGAACTGCCGGGCGGCAAGGGCCGGCCGGTGACGCTGGCCGAACACATGGCCAAGCTCGCCGCGACGTTCAACCGGCAGGACACCAATCGCGACGGGTATCTCGACGCGCGCGAGCTGGCGGCACCGCCGCAGAAATAGCGGCGCGTTCTCCCGCGCGATCGCGCGATGGATGCGAGCGACGTGCGCTCGGTGGCGCCCGCGCACCATTCGCGTCCTGGCGGCCGGAACCGACGTTGCTATCCTCGGGCGGTGATCGATCCGGTCCGCTTCAGGGAGGAAGACATGACGCATCTCGTGCATCTGCGCCGGGCCGTCGGCTGGTTGCTCGTCGCGCTGCTCGCCACGGTGCTGCTGGTGAATCTGATCGGATTCACCAGTCCGTTCTGGGGCTACGTGCGACATCCCGGCGACGCCACGCAATCGCGCGTCCTGCTGGACGCGGTGGCGCCGTGGACGGTCGTGCTGTCGTTGCTGTACCTGCTGCCCGCCTGGCATCTGTCGCGCACGCTCGCGTCCCCGTTTGCGCGGGGCGTCGTGCTGGCGATGGGCGCGCTCGTCGTGGTTGCGGATGTGTGGGTGCTGTCGCTCGCACCGTTGCGCGACGATTCCCTCGTCGCGCAACTGGTCTCGAGCGTGGCGGCGGCCTATCCATTCGCCGCGTTGCTCGTGTTCATCGGGCTGGTGTGGCGCGCGCTGCACACCGAAATTGCGCCGCGCGAACGCTGATCGGACCGCATTGCGCCGGTTTCAATCCAGCGGCATCTCCGTTTCGATCCAGCGCGTCACCGAATCGTGGCGCGGTGCCCAGCCCAGTTCGCGGCGCGCGCGCGGGCCGCGGACGCGGCTGTTGGAGCCGAACGAATAACGCGCATGGCCCTCGCCCCAGACCTGCGCGGCCTGCGCGACGGTCCAGGATTCGACCGGTCCCAGTCCGAGCCGCGTCGCGATCGCCGCGCCCAGTTCCGCGTAGGGCGCTTCGCCGTTCTCGACGAAGTAGAACGCGCCGGCGGGTGCGTTCGCGAGCGCGAGACGGTACAGCGCGACGACATCCTCGATGTGCACGTTCGACCAGCGGTTGACGCCGCTGCCGACGATACGCACCACGCCGCTGGCCTGCGCCTGCTGCACCAGCGGCGGAATCTGCACGCTGTCGCGCGCCAGGCCAGTGCCGCTGCCGTAGATCATCGTGTTGCACAGCACGACGCTGCGGACACCGTCGCCCGCGGCGGCTCGGATCGCGGTGTCGACCGCATGGCGCGCCTGCTTGCCCGCTTCGACGATCAGCGGCGTGTCCTCGTCGAAGACGTGCGGCGACAGCGCGTTGCCCGCGACGTCGTCGCCGATGACGCTGGACCCGCTGGTGTGCAGGAAGGCCTTGCCGGAGCCGCGCAGTCCGTCGAGCAGCGCGTCGACCGCGCCGCGGTGATCGCTGCTGGCGGCGTTGATGACCGCGTCCGCGCGCTGCGCTTCGGTGCTCAGGAGTTCGCGGTCGTCGAGCGTGCCCAGCACCGGCACGATGCCGAGCGCTTCGACCCGCGCCGCGGCGTCCGGTGATCTGACGAGGCCGCGGACCGTGTGGCCATCCTGCAGCAGGGCGGTGGCGAGCGAGCCGCCGATGAAGCCGGTCGCGCCGGTGATGAAGAGGTCCATGAGAGATCTCGATGTGGGGAAGGCGGCCAGTCTGCGCGTGTCGATTGCGGTCAGAAACCGGCGATTCGGGAGATGTCTTTTGATTTCCGGTCAATAATCGGGGCCTGATCCGCTGCAGGACATCGCCATGAAGACCACGCTGGACGAACTGCAGGCATTCGTGACCGTCGTCGACAGCGGCTCGATCACCGCGGCCGCACGCCAGCTCGAACAGACGGTCTCGGGCATCAGCCGGGCACTGGGTCGACTGGAAGACAAGCTCGGCACGACGCTGCTGCAGCGGACCACGCGGCGGATCGCGCTCAGCGAGGAAGGGCGCGCGTTCCTCGACGACGCACGCGACGTGCTCGCGCGCATGGACGCTGCCGAGGACCGCATGCGCGGATTGCGCGACGGACCGTCGGGTGTGCTGCGCGTCGATGCGGCGACGTCATTCCTGTTGCACGTGCTGGTGCCCCGCGTCGCCGCGTTCCGTGCCGCCTATCCGAAGATCACGCTGGAACTCACCAGCAGCGATCGCACCATCGATCTGCTCGAGCATCGGACCGACATCGCGATCCGCGTCGGTGCGCTGAAGGATTCGAGTCTCGTCGCACGGCATCTGATGGACAGCCGGCTGCGGGTGCTCGCCGCGCCGGACTACCTCGATGCGCACGGCACGCCGGCATCGGTCGCGGCACTGGCCGATCACGCCGTGCTGGGCTTCACCGGCCTGCCGCATCTCAACGTCTGGCCGCTGCACGGCCCCGATGGCTTGGCCTTGACGGTCGTGCCGACGATCGCCGGATCCAGTGGCGAGACCGTGCGCGCGCTCGCGGTGTCGGGCGCGGGCATCGCCTGCCTGTCCGACTTCACCACCGAGGACGATCAACGCGCAGGGCGGCTGGTGGAGGTGCTCGCAAGCGAGACGCGCGACGTGCGCCAGCAGGTGCACGCCGTGTACTACCGCAACTCCGGCGTGTCGTCGCGGATCCGTGCGTTCGTCGAGCATCTGGCCGCGTCGCTGGCCGATGCGTCGCGGCCGTCGGACCGCTGAAACGAAGAACGCCCGCCCGTGGGGGGCGGGGGGCGGGGTAAAACCGCGGGGGCCCGGGGCCCCCGCGGGGGCGCCCCTTCTTGGTGGTGTGG
>JASCOC010000032.1 GCA_029959605.1 Lysobacteraceae bacterium PS02340
GGGTGGGCCCACGGCGGGCGGGGTGCCGGGGTTGCGGCCGCCCCCCGCCCCGCTGGGGGGGGGGGCGACGCGGCACGATCCGGATTACTCGGCGGCGTGGAAGCTGCTCGGCAAGGTGCTGCTCGCACTGGGTCGCGAAGGTGAGGCCGAAGCGGCATGGCGCGCGGGACTGGAGGCGGCAGCGCGACGCGGGGACGTGCAGTCGTCGAAAGAGATGACGGTGTTCCTGCGGCGGATCGAGCGCGGGCGGCAGTTGGAGTCTTGAGCGATACGTGCAATGCCGCGGCTGGAGCGTGGGAGCGCGCATGCGCGCGATGGGCTTACCCGGAAAAACCGCTTCGCGCGCAAGCGCGCTCCCACCGGAGATGGCGGCGTGTCAGTCGACGCGCTTGCGCGCGTGCATCGCCATCCACGCGAGCGCGACGCCCGACAACGCGCCGACCGACGACATGAACACCCGGGCGGCGAGGAAGTTCGGGTCGTGGATCTTCTGCAGTGCGATGCGCGCGTAGACCGGCGATTCGAGCCGCACCACGCCCATGTAGAACAGGTGCCAGGCGTCGATCCCGGTCGCGACCGCCAGGGCCACGAGGCTGCCCCAGCCGATCGCATGCCCGTGCGCCCAGCGGCTGCGCGCGCCGAGCCAATGGAACACGAGATAACAGACCGCGCCGACCCCGAGCGCGATCAGCGCCGCCTCCAGCACGCCCAGCCAGCCGAAATGCAGCGCGAGGTTCAAGCGGCCGGGCCGGAAGACTGCACGCGCCAGCGCGGCAGCACGCCGAGCAATGCCCCTTCGGAAACCAGCTTCACCGCGGCGGCGACTTCGCCGTCGAGCGCGCGGTCGCGATCGAGGAACGGGATCGCCTCGCGCACGATGGCATGCGCCGCGGCGACGATCTCGCCGGGATGGAAGGGCTCGCAGGCGGCGAGCTCGGCACGCAGCGCTTCCACTTCGTCGACGAAGGCGCCGCGGGTCGGACGATCCGAGGCAGGACCGCCCTGCACCTTCGCCGCCAGCGCTTCCGCATCACCGCGTCGCGCGAGATCGCGCGCGGCATTGATCATGTCCACGCGCAGATCGAGCGCCTGCGCGGCGGTGTATATCTCCAGCGCCAGCACCTTGCCCAGATCCTCGGCCATCGACAGCACGTGGCGCGCCTCGTTGGTGCCCATCGACACATGGTCTTCGGCGTTGGCGCTGGTCGGGATCGAGTAGACGCTGGCCGGATGCGCACGCGTGGCGAGATCGTTGACGATCGCCGCCGCGGTGTACTGCACGATCATGTAGCCCGACTCGGTCGCGTCCTCGTTGCCGATCAGGAAGCCCGGCAGGCCGTCGTTCGTCGCCGGATCGACCAGCTTGTTGAGACGACGTTCGGAGATCGACGCGAGCACCGGAATCGCCGCCTTGACGTAGCTCATCGCCAGCGCGAGCGGCATGCCGTGGAAATGGCCGGCAGAGATGACCTTCTCTTCGACGTGCTCGGCTTCGCGATCGGGGAACACCAGCGGATTGTCGGTGACCGCATTGAGTTCGATCTCGAACACGCGCTTGCCCTGCTCGATCGCGTCGCGCACCGCGCCGTGCACCTGCGGAATGCAGCGCAGCGAATAGCTGTCCTGCGGCTGGTGCTTCTTGCCGCCGCGGAACGGGCGGAAGCGCGTGTAGAACTTCTCGCGGCCGTGACGCTGGTCGCTCGGCACCCAATCCCAACCGATGTCGAAGCGCAGTGCCTGCGCATCGCTGGTGTCCCAGCTGGTCGGCAGCCACGGGCGGAAGCGCGGCACGAGGTGATAAGGAATGTCGGCGAGCGTGGAGCCAGCGAGCAGTTCGCGCAGATGCGCGGCGACTTCGACCTGCCCCGGATGCGGGCGCAGTGCGTGCACGTCCGGATCGAAGGCGCCCAGACGACCGGCGAACGCATCGATCGTCATCGCCGCGGCGAGATCGGCGGTGTCGAGCAGTGCGTCGAGCTTCTGCAGCGCGAGCACACCGGCGGCGAGCATCTGCGCGGTGCCGTTGTTGAGCGCCAGGCCTTCCTTGTACGACAGCGTGACCGGCTCGAGACCGGCGCGCTTCAGCGCCTCGGCGCCCGGCATCCGCTCGCCGTCGACGACGGCTTCGCCGCCGCCCAGCAGCACGATCGCCAGATGCGACAGTGGCGCGAGATCGCCGGACGCGCCGACCGAGCCCAGCGCCGGCACCACCGGCACGATGCCCGAATTGAGCAGCGCGGCCAGCGCCTGCAGCGTCTGCACGCGGATGCCCGAATGGCCCTTGAGCAGCGTGTTGATGCGGATGCACAGCATTGCGCGCACCACGTCCGCGGACAGCGGCTCGCCGACGCAGACCGCGTGGGTCACGATCAGATTGACCTGCAGTTCCTCGTGCAGCGAACGGTTCGAGGGCGTTGCGCCCGGCAGATCGTCGCGCAGCGGACGCGCGCCGAGCAGGCGGTCGGCATTGCTGCCGAAACCGGTCGACACGCCGTAGATCGGTTCCTCGCGGCGCACCTGCTCGGCGAGAAAATCGGCGGCGCGGGCGACGCCCTTCAGCGCGTCGTCGTCGAGCGCGACCGGTGCGCCGTGCGCGACCATGACCAGTTGCGCGCGCGTCAGCGAACGGCCGTCGAGGCGGATGGATTTCATCGTGCGTCTCCCTCCCGGAGCACAGAGGCGGCGCGATGCGCCGCCGACAACATCAGGGCATCGAACGCGCCTGCTCGCGCTCGACCAGCAACGTGCGCGGCAGATCGTCGTCGGCGAGTTCGAACTGCTCGCCACGGCGCAGGTCCTTGACCGCGACCACGCCCTTGTCGGCTTCGTCCTCGCCGCGGATCACGACGAAGCGGATGCCGGCACGGTCGGCGTACTGCATCTGCTTGGCGAGCTTGCGCGGTTCGAGCTGGGTTTCGACGTTGAGACCGCTGCTGCGCAGGCGCTGCGACAGCGCGAGCGCGTCGGGCAGCGAGGCATCGTCGAGCAGCGTGACCAGCACGTCGACCGAGCTGTCGGCGGTGGCGATCAGACCGGCTTCGCGCAGCTGCCAGAACAGGCGCGTCAGGCCGATCGAGATGCCGACGCCCGGCAGCTTCGACTTGGTGTAATGGCTGGCGAGATTGTCGTAGCGGCCGCCCGAACAGATCGAACCGATCTGCGGATGCGCATCGAGGATCGTCTCGTAGACCATGCCGGTGTAGTAATCGAGGCCGCGCGCGATCGACAGGTTCAACGCGTAGCGCGATTCCGGCACACCGAGTGCGCGCAACTGGTTGAGCAGGTCGCGCAGCTCATTGCGGCCTTCTTCGAACAGTTCGGTGCCGGCGCCGAGCGCATCGAGCTTGGCCAGCGCATCGTCGTGGCCTGTGGAGCGCACGCGCGAGAACGCGAGGAGACGTTCGGCGACCTCGTCGGACAGGCCGAAGTCTTCGCCGGTCAGCGTGGCGCGCACCGCGTCCTCACCCCGCTTGTCGAGCTTGTCGATCTCGCGCAGCACCGTCATCTGCCGCGTATCGTCGATGCCCTGCCCCTCGAAATAGCCGCGCAGCAGCTTGCGATGATTGAGCTGGATCGTGAACTCGCCGATGTCGAGCGCGGCGAACACCGCGCTGATCACCGCCGGCACTTCGGCGTCGTAACGCGGCGACAGCGAATCCTTGCCGATGACATCGATGTCGCACTGATAGAACTCGCGGAAGCGGCCGCGCTGCGCGCGCTCGCCGCGGTAGACGCGCTGCATCTGGTAGCGGCGGAACGGGAACGCGAGGTCGTGCTCGTGCTCGGCGACGTAGCGCGCCAGCGGCACAGTCAGGTCGAAACGCAGCGCGAGTTCCGGCAGGCCTTCGGCCGCCTTCTCCAAAGCGCCCGTGGACTGCACGAAATACACCTGCCGTTCGGTCTCGCCGCCGGACTTGGTCAGCAGCGTGTCCGACAGCTCGAACACCGGCGTCTCGATCGGCAGGAACCCGAAGCCCTCGAACGTGCGGCGGATCGAGTCCAGCATCCGCTGGAAGGCGATCTGGTCGCGCGGCAACAGTTCCATGACGCCGGGCGGGGTCCGGGGCTTGATCATGCGGGCAGGCTCTTCGGTGGTACGGATGAGGCGACCATTCTACCGGGCAGCCGCGGGTGCGGTTTCCGACAGCTGTCCGTCGCGCAGCCACAGGTGGCGATCGACGAGGCCGTCCGGCAGCACGCCGTGGGTGATCAGCAGCAGGCTGCGGCCGGCCAGCAGTTCCGGCAGGTCGCGCAGCAGGGCGTCGGCGGTGTCGTGATCGAGGCCTTCGGTGGGTTCGTCGAGCACCACCAGCGGCGCATCGCGCAGCAAGGCGCGCGCGAGTGCCAGGCGCCGAGCCTGACCGGCCGACATCGTCACGCCGGCCTCGCCGACCCAGGCATCGAGCCCGCCGATCCGCTCGGCCCAGCCATTGAGCCGCACCTGCGCGAGCATCGCCCACAGCGTGGCGTCGTCCGCACCGGGCGCGCCGAACATGAGGTTGTCGCGCACGCGCCCGGCGAACACCGGCGCGTTCTGCGGCAGCCAGGCGATGCGCGCATACCAGTCCGCCTGGGCCATCAAGCGCAGATCCACGCCGCCCCAGGTCACCTGCCCCGCCTGCGCTTCGGCGCTGCGCAACAGCAGCGCGGTCAGCGTGGACTTGCCGGCGCCGCTGTCGCCGCTGATCGCAACGCGCTCGCCGGGCGCGATGGTCAGATCCAGACCCTGCAGCACCGCAGGTCCATTTGCGGCCCACGCGAAGGTCACATCGTCGAAACGCAAGGCGCCATGCGCCGGCACCGCGACCAGCTGCGCGGGATCGCCGACCGCGGGCGACGCACCGGCCACCGCATCGAGGCGCGCGATCGACGCACGCGCGGCCAGCAGCGCCTGCCAGGCGAGTCCGGCGCCGGCCCAGGCTTCGAACAGGCCGATCGCGACGAAGAAGATCGCCGCGGCATGCGCCGCCGGCAACGCCCCGGCGGTGAAGCCGGTCGCGATGCTCCACAGCAGGCCGAGCAATCCGAACGCGGCGATCCCGCCGTGCAGCGCCTGCGCATCGGCCAGGCGGCGACGGCGCGTGCGTTCGAGCGTGGCGACATCGTGTGCGTCGGCGTCCACGCGCGCCAGCCAGCCGGCAGTCGCATCGAGCGCGGCAAGATCGGCGCGGCCCTCATACAGTTCGTGCAGACGCGCCCGCAGCGCCGCGCGCCGTTGCGCGCGCAGGGTTTCCTCGGCGGCGCGGCCCCAAGCCACCCGCGCCGGCACGACGATCGCGAGCAGCGCGGCGATCGACGCGAGCCAGGCCGCACTGGGCGGATGCAGCCAGGCGACGATGCCGAGACCGGCCACGCCGACGCCGAGCAGGGCCAGCAAGGGACCGGTCGCGCGCAGCAGCAGGCCATCGACGGCGTCGATGTCGTCGAGCAGCCGCGCGAGCAGATCGCCGGTACGCAGACGACCGAGCTGCGCCGGGCTCAGGCGCAGCGCGCGTGCGAAGAACCAGCTGCGCAGATCACGCGCGATGCGCAGCATCGCGTCGTGGCCGAGCAGTTTTTCGAGATAGCGCGACACGATGCGCGCCAGCGTCAGTCCGCGGATGCCGGCCGAAGGCGTGAAGAAATTGAAGCTGCCGAGCGCCCCGAAGGTCAGCGCCGCGCCCGTGAGGAAGGCGCCGGAGACCCCGAGCAGGCCGACGCCTGCGACCAGCGTCAGCAACATCAGCGCGACCGCGAGCAGCACCCCGCGGCGATGGCCACGCAGCAGCGCGCGCGTGGACGGGATGCGTGTCGGGTCCTGAGCGCTCACGGCGCGATCTCCGCCGGCGCCGGCACCTGCCACTGCGCGCCGGCCCATGCCATCACCGCGTCGCTGTGGGTGGCGACGATGACGGTGCAGCCTTCGAGATGTGCGTCCAGAGCGGCGAGCAGATCGGCCTCGGTGTCGGGGTCGAGGAAGGCGGTCGGTTCGTCGAGCAGCAACAGCTGCGGCCGCAGCAGCAGCGCGCGTGCCAGCGCGACGCGACGCGCTTCCCCGCCGGACAGGCCGAAGCCGCGTTCGCCGATCACGGTGTCCATGCCATCGGGCAACTGCGACGCGAACCGCGTGACCTGCGCGACGCGCGCGGCTTCGGCGAGTTCGGCTTCGCTGGCGTGCGGCGCACCGATGCGCAGGTTGTCGGCGATGCTGCCGTGGAACAGCCACGGACGCTGGCCGGCGAGCGCGATGCGCGTGCCAGGGGCGATTCGTACCTCACCGGATTCGGGCTGCAACCAACCTGCGATTGCGTCGAGCAGCGTGCTCTTGCCGGAACCGCTGGGGCCGACGAGGGCGAGACGCGCGCTCGGCTGGATTTCCAGAAAGACGTTCTGCAGTGCGGGCGTGCGGGCTTCGGGGTGGCGCAGCGTGAGGTCGGAGATGCGGATAAGTGCCAGAGCTGGTGGTTCGCCAGTTGCGCTCCCTCCTCCGCTTGCGGGGGAGGACTGGGGCGGGAGCGATGTCTGAGCGGCCGTGGTGTTCGTCGGCCCGCACGGTTTGCCTCCATCCCAACCTTCTACCCCGAGGGCACGTCGCCCCGCGCGCGGGAGAAGGGGCTCGTCTGCCGCGAGCTCGGGCAATCCATCGAACGCCACTTCGATCTCCGCTACCGCCGCCAGCGCGTTCGCGCGGTCGTGGTAGTGCGCGGCCAACCTTCGCATCGGCGCATAGAACTCCGGCGCGAGCAGCAGACAGAACAGGCCGGTCGACAGCGGCAGCGTCTCGCCGCGCAGGTCGAGCATGCCGAGATACGTGAAGCCGAAATACACCGCGACCAGCGCCACGCTGACCGATGCAAAGAACTCCAGCACGGCCGACGACAGGAACGCGATCCGCAGCACACGCATGCTGCGCACGCGGATGGTGTCGGTCGCCTCGCCGACCTGCGCCAGTTCCGCGTCGCCGCGGCCGTAGACGCGGATCAGATCCAGTCCGCGCAGGCGATCGGTGAAATGCGCACCGGCGCGTGCGAGTGCGGCGAGCTGGCGGCGGCCGGCCGTTTCGGCGCCCTTGCCGATCAGCATCATGAAGAGCGGCGCCAGCGGCGCGGTCAGCAGCAGCACCAGTCCGACGATCCAGTCGGCGGCGAACACCGCGACCAGAATCGCCACCGGCACCCACATGATTTCGGCGCGCGCGACCAGATAGCCACCGTAATAGCCCGCGGTCGCGTCGACGTGCCCGGTCGACAGCGCGACCAGCGCGCCGCTGCGTCGGCTGCGCAGCCACACCGGGCCGCGCGCGGCGATGGCGCCTGCCAGTCCGGTGCGCAGATGTGCGATCACCGATTCGACGACATCCGCCTGCAACCGCTGCCCCGCCCACACCAGCACGGTGCGCGCGAGCAGCGTGGCGGCGAGCAGCAGCAGCGGCGCATGCAGCGCATCGAGTCCGGCGCGCTCGAACAACAATGCATCGAGTGCCCAGGCGATCGCCGCGGCCTGCGGAATCCACAGCCAGCCGGCCAGCACCTGGCAGGCGCACGCGCGGCGGTGGCGATCCCGCCAAGGCGCGAGCTGTGCATCGAGCCAACCGCTCCGCCGACGCCGCGCATCGGCCGTGGATTCCGGCGAAGGCGCACTCATGCGGCTGTGGTCATGCGGATGCGGACATGCGGGTTCCAGAACGCGGACACCGCACACCGGTATCGCGAGCCGCTATTATCGCAGCCCGCCGCGTCCGGGACGTGGCCGACATCGCTCCCGATGCGCGGCTGCAAATTCCCTTCACGAAGTGCTTGCCCTCCCCGAGGGTGCATCAGTAGAATGCGCGGCTCACCTTCGGGGTGTAGCTCAGTCTGGTAGAGCGCTACGTTCGGGACGTAGAGGTCGCAGGTTCGAATCCTGTCTCCCCGACCATCCGCAGCAGTGCGGTAGGTGATATCGAAAACCGGCCCTCGCGCCGGTTTTTTCGTTTTTCCGGCCGTGCCCGGTTCGCGGCGATGGATGGTCCCCCCGCCGCCATGACTTCGCGTTCCCCCGCGCATGCCGCGTCCCGTCTGCTGCCCGCACTCGTGCTGGCCGGCATCGCCCTGTCCGCGTTCAACCTGCGCACCGCGGTGACCTCGCTCACGCCGCTGCTGGATGTGCTCGGCGACGTCTTCGGATTCGGTTCCACCACCGCCGGCCTGCTCGGCATGCTGCCGACGGCCGCGTTCGCGGTGTTCGGCGTCGCGACGCCGGCGCTGACGCGCCGCATCGGTCTGGAACGCACGGCGCTATTGGCGATGTCGCTGGCGGGCGGCGGTCTGGTGCTGCGTTCGCTGGCCGACGGTGTCGGCGTGCTCGGCCTCGGCGCGACCATCGCGCTGGCCGGCATGGGCATCGGCAACGTGGTGCTGCCGCCGCTGGTCAAACGCTGGTTCCCGAACCGCGTCGGCGCGATCAGCACGCTCTACATCACCGTGTTGCAGCTCGGCACGATGCTGCCTGCCCTGCTGGCGGTGCCGCTCGCCGATGCCGCGGGCTGGCGCTGGGCGCTGGGTATCTGGTCGCTGACCGCATTCGCGGCCGCGCTGCCGTGGCTGTGGCTGCTGCTGCGCCATCGCGAATCGCTCGCACCGCCCGCGCCGATCGTCGATGCGCACGCCGTCGCGCCCGCGGCCGGCCGCATCTGGCGTTCGCCGATCGCCTGGGGCATGGCCCTGATGTTCGGCATGACGTCGCTGATCACCTATGCGATGTTCACCTGGCTGCCGCTGCTGCTGACCGAAGCCGGCGCGTCGCCCGCGTTCGGCGGCACGATGGTCGCGCTGTTCTCCACGCTCGGCCTGATCGGCGCACTGGGCATGCCGTCGATCGCGGTGCGCATGCGCAACCCGTTCGTGATCGTGCTGCTGTGCGCGGGCTGCCACCTGGCTGCGTACGCCGGCCTGTTGTTCGCGCCGATGGCCGCGCCGGTGCTGTGGGTGATCCTGCTCGGCCTCGGCCCGAGCACCTTCCCGCTGGCCTTGACCCTGATCAATCTGCGCACGCGCACGCCGGCGGGTTCGGCCGCGCTGTCGGGTTTCATGCAGGGCACCGGCTACGCGCTCAGCTGCGCCGGTCCGCTGCTGTTCGGCGTGCTGCATGCCGCGACCGGCGGCTGGCGCTGGCCGTTTGCGATGCTGCTGGTGGCGGTCGCGGTGCTCGTAGTCGGCGGCTGGCTGGCGTGCAAGCCGCGTTGGCTCGAAGACACCTGGTAGTGGCCGGTCGTCCCGCGCATGCAGCCGGTAACGGGCTGGCAAGACTCGATGTACAGCTTCTGTTGAGATTTTTCTCAGGGGGCTGAACAGATCCGGTAGATCGCCTGTTCAGCCGCGATCGTCTGCTAACACGCTAATCAACTGCGTTGAATGTGCCGTCAATTAGCGGCATTGCGTGACGCGCTCCTCACTTTGTGATCGCCAGCATCCCCCCGCGCCGCTGCACCTCCCGTGCAGCTCCAGCCTTGTGAGATGCCGTGCCAGTCCGTCCGTGCCGTTCCGGCCACCTCCGCTCGCCCGAATCGCGCCCGCGCATCCTGTGCCAGGCACTGGCCTTCGCCTGCCTCGTCGGGCCGCTGGCCGGGGCCGCGCTTGCGGCGTCGGATCCCGAAGTCCGCAGCCAGGCGGAACAGCTGCGCGCGCAGGACCGCCCTGCCGAAGCGCTGCTGGTCGTCGAGGGCCGCCTCGCGACGGCGCCGAATGACGACGATGCCTTCCGCCTGCGCGCGCTGATCCTCACCGACCTCGGCAGCTCGCGACTCGCGATGGAGGCGATGCGCCAGCGCCCGCAGCTATTCGCCGATCACGAGCGCGAGCGCATCGAAGGCGACGCGGTCGCACGGTCCATCGGTTGGGGCCGGGTCGAACCGGAAACACCGGGGGCGCGACTGGCCGAGTCGCGCGCCGCGCTGGCCGAACTCGAAGCGCTGCAGCGCGATGCGCCGCGCCAGACCAACTGGGAGGCCACGCGCCTGCGCGTCGATGCGCTGTCGGCGCTGAACCATCTGCAGCAGCACGAGGCCGTCGTCGCCGGCTACCAGGCGCTGCTCGACGACGGCATCGAAGTGCCCGCCTACATCCTCGGCACGGTCGGCGATTCGCTGCTCGCCCTGCGACGCCCGGCCGAGGCCGTCCCGCTGCTGGAAAGCGCGATCGCCCACACGCCGCACGACATCAACGCCCGCATCCTGCTCGGCTACGCCTTCATCGAGACCGAGCGCTTCGATCGCGCCCTGCCGCTGTTCGAAGCGCTGGCCGCATCGCAGGAGGCCTGGCCGCGCCAGGCGGGTGCGCGCAGCGGCTACGAGAACTGGGACCGCTACAGCGCCGACCTCAACCACGCGCTCGCGCATTCCTACGCCAACGACAACGCACGCGGCGAATCGATGCTGCAGGCGCAGGCCGGCGTCGGTCCGAACAATCCGGGCCTGCAGGCCGCCTACGGTGCGGTGCAGTCGCGCAGGCTGCGCCCGTCTGCCGCGCTGGAACGCTACGAGATGGCGCTGACGATGGCGCCGCAGGACCGCGACGCCCTCGCCGGCCGCGTCGGCGCCCTGACCGCGCTCGACCGGATCGACGAGGCGCGCGATGCGCTCGGCGTCCTGCAGCGCGCGCATCCCCAAGATCCACGGCTGGACCGCGTCGAACGCGATCTCGAACGCCACAGCGGCGTCCAAGCCACGCTGTCGGCGGATCGCGGCCGCAGTCGGCAACGCGAGGGCGCCGGCACCTCGATCTCGCCGTTCGGCAGCCGCGATGGTGGCTGGGCGCTCGAGGTGCGGTCGCCGTTGATCGACGACCGCTGGCGCGTCGGCGTGTTCGCGCACGAGGACTGGGCCGATTTCGTCGACGGCCGCACGCGCCATCGCGCGGCAGGCGTCGGCACCTGGTATCGCCACGACCGGCTCGGCGCCTGGGCGACGCTCGGCGCGGCGGGCGGTGCATCGAGCGGCGCGACCTGGACGCTGGGCGCCGACTGGCGCTTCAGCGATGCCTGGCGCACCGGCGTGGAAGTCGCGCGCAATGCGCAGGACACCTCGCTGCAGGCGCGCCGCCTCGGCATCGATGCCGACAGCGCGACGCTCACCGCGTCGTACGTGCCCAGCGACACCTTCGCCCTGCAGGGCCGCCTGTCGCGACTGCGCTACGACGACGGCAACACGCGCGACCAGCTCGGCGTCGATGCGACGCAGCGTCTGCTGACGCGTCCGCATCTGATGATCGACGGCCTGCTGTCGGCGTACACCAGTCGCGGCTCGCGCGGCGACACGGTGGGCTACTTCAATCCCGAACGCGACGCGTCGGCGAACGTCGGCCTGCGCTTCGATCACATCACCTGGCGGCGCTACGAGACCGCGTTCCAGCAGCGTGTCGAAGTGATGGCCGGCCCGTACTGGCAGCGCGACGCGGGCACGCACTGGGTGCCGTCGCTGGGCTATCGCCATCTGTGGCGGCGCGACGGCCATGAACTCGAATACGGCGTGGCGTGGTCGCGTCCGGTCTACGACGGCCTGCGCGAGCAGCGCGTTGCCTTCGATGTCGAACTGCGCTGGGGAGGTGCCCGATGATCGCGTCCACACGCATCTGGATCGCGGCCGCGCTGCTCGCCCTGCTGTCCGTGCTGTCACCCGCACACGCATCGCTGCTGGTGCTCAGCTACCACGACATCCGCGACGACGTGGCGCCGAAGGGCGATCCCGATCCCTACGCGGTGTCGACGACCAACTTCGCCCAGCACCTCGACTGGCTGCGCGCCCACGGCTACCAGGCCGTCAGCGTGCAGGCGGTCATCGACGCGCGCGCCGGTCGTGGCACGCTGCCGGACAAGGCCGTGCTGTTGACCTTCGACGACGGTCTGCGCAGCGCCTATACGCACGCATTCCCACTGCTGCGCGCGTACAACTGGCCCGCGCTGGTCGCACCGGTCACGAGCTGGGTCGAACTGCCGGCGGATCAGGGGGTGCCGTATGGTCCGCGCGATTTCACCCGCGACGATTTCCTGACCTGGGCGCAGTTGCGCGAGATGTACGACAGCGGTCTGATCGAGATCGGTTCGCACAGTCACGATCTGCATCGCGGTCTGCCCGGCAATCCCTTCGGCAACCAGACGCCGGCCGCGGTGACCCGCGTCTGGACCGAAGGCAGCGGCTACGAGAACGAAGCCGACTGGCGCGCACGGATCGAAGCCGATCTGCAGGCCAGCCGGGCGCTGATCGAGCGCAACGTCGGCCAAGCGCCGCGCGTGATCGTGTGGCCCTACGCCGCCTACAACGACGTCGCCAACGGCATCGCCACCGCGCTCGGCATGACCCTGTCGTTCGATCTCGAAGGGCGCGCGCAGGAAACCGACCTCGGCCTGCAGGGCGAGGCACGCGCCGACCAGGCCTCGCTCGCGAGCCTCGCGCGCCTGCTGATGCACCGCAATCCCGACGTGCGCGATCTCGCCGGCGAACTGCGGCGCGATCTGTCCCTTGATGGCGTGCGCGCGATCCAGGTCGATCTCGATTACGTCTACGACGCAGACCCCGTGCAGCTAGAACGCAACGTCGACGCGCTGGTGCAGCGCATGCAGGACATCGGTCCCACCCACGTCTGGTTGCAGGCCTTCGCCGATCCCGACGGCGACGGCGCTGCCGAGGCGGTCTATTTCCCCAGCCGTCACATGCCGGTACGCGCCGACCTGTTCAACCGTGTCGCCTGGCAGCTGCGCACGCGCGCGCAGGTGCGGGTGTATGCGTGGATGCCGGTGCTCGGCTTCAAGCTGGCCGATGCGCAGCTGCAGCGCGAACTGCAGATCGTGGCGACCGGCGAGAACGAGATTCCGCGTCTGGATCCCGGTGACCCGCGCACGCTTGCGATCGCCTCCGACATCTATGCCGAACTCGCCGCGAACAGCCACTTCGACGGCCTGCTGTTCCACGACGACGCCTATCTGCGCGACGACGAGATTCAAGCGTATGGCGGCGGCGTGCCTGCGGCGCGGACGCAGGGTCTGATCGATTTCACGATGGCGCTCAAGACCGCCGCCCAGCGCTGGCGGCCGAAGCTCACGACCGCGCGCAACCTGTTCGCGCGGCCGGTGCTGGAACCGGCGTCGGAAGCCTGGTTCGCGCAGCGGCTCGAACCCTTCCTCGCGGCCTACGACACCACCGCGCTGATGGCGATGCCGCACATGGAGCAGGCTGACGATCCGCAGGCCTGGCTACGCACGCTCGCCGCTGCGGTGCGTGCCACACCCGGGGGCGTCGAACGCACGTTGTTCGAACTGCAGACCGTCGACTGGCGCGTGCCCGCGCCGCTGCCGGGCGACACGATGCGCGCGCAGTCGCGACTGCTGCAGGCGGCCGGCATCCGCCATCTGGGCTACTACCCCGACGATTTCATCGGCAATCAGCCAACGCTCGAGGACGCGCGCGATGCAATGTCCGCGCGCGCCTTCCCCTACCTGGAGCGCTGAGCCGATGGACTGGTCTTCGATCGACTGGACGCGCGGGTTGTTCAACTTCGCGTTCTTCTACCCCATCGTCATGGCGTTCTTCTGGATGACCGGTGGCGTGTACTACTACCTGCGGCGCGAGCGCAACGCGCCGAAACCCGATGCGCCCCCGCCGATGCGGCGCACGCCGTTCGTCTCCATCCTCGTGCCCTGCTTCAACGAGGAGGACCACATCGTCTCGACGATCGCCGCGCTCTCGGCCCAGGTGTATCCGGACTTCGAGATCATCGCGATCGACGACGGCAGCACCGATCGCACGCCGGAACTGCTCGACGCACTCACCGCCGATCATCCGCGCCTGCGCGTGGTGCACTTGGCCGAGAACCAGGGCAAGGCGAATGCGCTGCGCATGGGCACGCTGGCGGCGACGTCCGATTACCTCGTCTGCGTGGATTCCGACGCCACGCTCGACCCGCACGCGGTGCGCTGGATGGTCGGGCATCTGATCGACGGCCCGCGCGTGGGTGCGGTGACCGGCAACCCGCGCATCCGCAACCGCACCACACTGATGGGCCGCATGCAGATCGGGGAATTCTCCGCGATCATCGGCCTGATCAAACGCGCGCAGCGCATCTACGGCCGTCTGTTCACGGTGTCGGGCGTGATCTGCGCTTTCCGTCGCACCGCGCTGCACGATGTCGGTTACTGGTCGGACCGGATGGTCACCGAGGACATCGACATCTCGTGGCGCCTGCAGCTCGCCGGTTGGGACATCCGCTACGAACCCAACGCGCTGTGCTGGATCCTGATGCCGGAAACCCTGCGCGGGCTGTGGTCGCAGCGCCTGCGCTGGGCCTGCGGCGGCGTCGAAGTGCTGCTGAGTCACGGCCGCAGCGTGCTGGCGTGGAAGAAGCGCCGCATGTGGGGGGTGCTGCTCGAATACGTGCTGAGCCTGGCCTGGGCCTACGTGATGCTGACGATCATCACGCTGTGGCTGGTCGGCCTGTTCGTGACCCTGCCGCCGGCCTGGCACGTGGACACCATCCTGCCGCGCTGGCACGGCGTGGTGCTGGCTTTCGTCTGCATGCTGCAGTTCGGCACCAGCCTGCTGATCGAACGCCGGTACGAAACGAAGATGGCCCGGCATTTCTACTGGGTGATCTGGTATCCGATCGCCTTCTGGATGCTCGGCATGTTCACCGCCGTCGTCGCATTCCCGCGCACCCTGCTGCGCCGCCGTCGCCGCGCGGTGTGGATCAGTCCCGACCGAGGAGCCGCCGCATGACCCCGCCGATCATCGACCACACGCCCGCACGCGGGCCACGCAAGCGCCTCGCCTCGGACGCCCTCACCGCCGCGGCCTGGACTGTCTATGCCTGGCTCTGGGTGCCGCTGATCACCGCAGTCGCATGGTTTATCGGCGTGCGCACCGCGTATCTGCGGCTGTATCTCAACGAGAACGAGATCGACGCGTTCCTGCTGCTGTCGCTGCCGGTGATCGCGCTGATCTGCGGCGCATTGCTCATCGGCTGGGCGGAATACAACCGCGTGCGCTTCTCCAAGGCCGACCGCCGCAAGCGTCGGGTGAAGACCAGCGAGGAACAGGTCCGCATCTCGCTCGGCGCGAGCCCGGCGCTGGCCGCGAAGCTGCGCGATGGCCGCATCGTGCGACTCGCACTCGACGACGATGCGCGCCCGGTCGCGGCGACCAGCGGCAGCTGATCAGACTGCGGCCGCGTTCTCCGCGTGCCGCACCTGCCCCGCCCCGTCGACGACGAAGCGTTCGACGGTCAGCGCTTCGAGACCCATCGGGCCGTAGGCGTGCAGCCGCGTCGTGGAGATGCCGATCTCCGCGCCCAGCCCGAGTTCGCCGCCGTCGCTGAAACGCGACGAAGCGTTGACCATGACGACGGCCGCACGCAGCGAGGCGACGAAGCGACGCGCATTCGCCTCATCGCGCGTGGCGATGACCTCGGTGTGGTCGGAGCCAAAACGCCGGATGTGCGCGAGCGCGGCGTCGAGCGAATCGACGACGCGCGCGGCGATGACGAGATCGAGGAACTCGGCTGCATCGTCGTCCTCGCCGATCGGCACGACGCCATCCGCGCGTGAGGCGATGCCGGCATCGCCACGCACTTCCACACCGCGCGCCTGCAACGCGGCGATCGCGCGCGGCACGAACACATCGGCGATGTCGGCATGCACCAGCAGCGTCTCCAGCGCATTGCAGGCGCTGGGTCGGCCGGTCTTGCCGTCGAGCAGCAGTCGCAGCGCGAGATCAAGATCGGCGCTGACATCGACGAACAGATGGCAGACGCCCTTGTAGTGCTTGATCACCGGCACGCGCGCGTGCTCGGCGACGAAGCGGATCAGGCCTTCGCCACCGCGCGGAATCACCAGATCGACGATGTCGCTGAGCTGCAGCAGCTCGAGCATCGTTTCCCGGCGCAGATCGGTGACCAGGGTCAGCACATCGGCGCCGATGCCCTGCGCTTCGATCGCGCCGCGCAATGCATCGGCGATCGCGGTATTGGACTCGATCGCCTCGCTGCCGCCGCGCAGGATCACCCCGTTGCCGGCCTTGATGCACAACGCTGCGGCGTCGGCGGTCACGTTCGGCCGCGCCTCGTAGATCATCGCGATCACGCCCAGTGGCACGCGCACCTTGCGCACGCGGATGCCGTTCGGGCGCACGTCGTCGCGGGTGATCTGGCCGACGGGATCCGGCAGTCCGGCGACTTCGCGGACCGCGGCGGACACGCCCGCGAGACGCGCAGCGTCGAGACGCAGACGATCGAGCAGCGCACCCGTGGTGCCGCGCGCTTCGGCGGCCTCGATGTCGCGCGCGTTCGCGGCAAGGATCGAACCGGCGTCTGCATCGAGCGCATCGGCCATCGCACGCAGCAGTGCATTGCGCGCCTCGGTATCGAGCATCGCCAGCTGCGCGGCGGCGTCGCGGCAAGCCAGGGCGGCGGTTCGGATCTCGCTCATGGGACGTGGGTGTGGTGTGGGGAGCGACAACTTAGCGCGATGCGGAGATGGGCGCGATGCTTGCGGTGGCAACCGACGGGGCGTCCTTCTTATCCAGTCTTAATAGTTCGACGCGCGACCCCGTCATTCCGACGAAAGCCGGAATCCAGTGACTTTTGAGCTGCACAAGGAAGCGGCAGAAAGTCGCTGGATCCCGGCTTTCGCCGGGATGACGATGGGAAGACTGTCGCGAAACTACGATTACGACTCAAACCAGCACCAGATCATCCCGATGCACGATGGTCTCGCCGTAGCTGTAGCCCAGCGTCGCCTCGATGTCCCGCGAATGCCGCCGCGCGAGCCGGCGGATGTCGTCGGCCGAATACTGCGTCACCCCACGCGCGATCGGCTCGCGCGCTTCGCCGTCGCGCAGCACCACCGACACCAGATCGCCACGCCGGAACTGTCCTTCCGCGGCGAGTACGCCGCCCGGCAGCAATGAAGCGCCCTTCTCGACCATCGCGTTCGCGGCGCCGCTATCGACGAGGATCGCGCCCGGCTCCGCCGGCGCGTTCTGCAGCCAGTGCTTGCGCGCGGCCATGCGCGTACGCAGCGGATGGATGCGGGTGCCGCGCAGGCGATCGTGCGCGAGACCTTCGAGCACGTCGGCGCGGCGGCCGTTGAACAGCACGGTCGCGACGCCCGCCGATGCAGCGCGCTGGGCGGCTTCGAGCTTGGTGCGCATGCCGCCGGTGCCGACGCTGCTGCCGGCGCCGCCGGCGACTGCCAGCAGCGAGGCGCTCATCTTCGCGACGACCGGCATCGGCCGCGCGTGCGGTTCGATGCGCGGGTCCGCGTCATAGAGGCCATCGATGTCGGTGGCGATGAACAGCACATCCGCATCGACCAGTGCGGCGACGATCGCGGCGAGGTTGTCGTTGTCCCCGAGCTTGAGCTCGTCGACCGAGACCGTGTCGTTCTCGTTGACCACCGGCAGCGCACCGTGGCGCAGCAGCGCGGTCAGCGTCGCGCGTGCGTTGAGATAGCGGCGGCGGTTGCGCAGGTCGTCGTGGGTCAGCAGCACCTGCGCGACCGGGCGTTCGAAGAAGCCCTGCCAGAAGCCGGTCAGCCGCGCCTGGCCCAGTGCGGCGAGCGCTTGGCGTTCGGCCATCGGCGCGCCGGGCGCGGGATTCGCATGCAGGATCGCGCGACCCGCCGCGACGGCGCCCGACGACACCACGACGACCTCGCGGCCCGCGGCATGACTCGCGCGCACGAAACCGGCGAGCGCCGCCGCGTACTGGTCCGACAGACCGCCGCCGTCGGCCGCCAGCAGACTGCTGCCGACCTTGAGCACCGCGCGCCGCCAGGGCGGCAGCGGTTGCTCGGGGAACGCATCGGTGTCGGGCACGTGCATCGGTCGGCTGCGCTCAGCGGGTGTTCCATTCGTGGACGACGAGCTCGCTCGCATTCTGCATTGCCAGCGGATCGGCCGCGACGATCGCCCGCGCTTCGTCCAGTGTCCCGATTCCGCTCAGCAGATACGCGCCGCCCGTGCCGTCTGCGAAGCCGCCGGTCATGTCCAGCAGACCGCGCGCACGCAGGTCGTCGAGGAAGGCCTGATGCGGTGCGACGACGGACACATCGAAGTCAGGGCGGCGCATCGCGATGACGAGGAAGCGTTTCATGTCGGCAGTTCTCCGGTTGAAGACCGTTCGTCAGGCCAGCGCATCCCAGCGCGCACGCAGCGTGTCCAGGCGCAGATCGGCGGCGCCGCCCGGCGAGGTGCGCGCGGCGAGACTGCCTTCCGGCGTGCGGCCCTGCCCGGCCGTGTCGGCGCTCTGCGCGGCGGCCTTGTAGGCCTCGCGGAACGGCACGCCGGCGATCGCGGCTTCGACCGCGACATCGGTCGCGTACATGCCCGAATCGACCGCAGCACGCAGGCGGTCTTCGCGCCATTCCAGATTCGCCAGCAACGCCGGCAGCAGTTCCAGCGCGGCGAGCCCGCGGCCGAAGCCGTGAAAGATCGCGCCCTTCGAACTCTGCAGGTCGCGGTGATAGCCCGACGGCAGCGACAGCAACTGCTCGATCTCGGTGCGTGCCGCGGCGACGCTGGCGTGCGTGGCGCGCATCAGTTCGACGACATCGGGATTCCGCTTGTTCGGCATGATCGAACTGCCGGTCGTGTACTGCGCCGGCAATGCGACGAAGCCGTACTCGGCGCTGGTGAACTGCGACAGGTCCCAGGCCAGGCGACGCAGATCCAGCGTCGCGCTGCCCAGCGCTTCGAGCGCGGCGAGTTCGAACTTGCCGCGCGAGAGCTGCGCGTAGACCGGCGAGACCTGCAGCCGCGCGAAACCGAGTGCGGCGGTCGTGTGGTCGCGATCGAGGGCGAGGTTCACGCCGTAGCCGGCCGCGGTGCCAAGCGGATTGCAGTCGATCAGCGCGAGCGTGTCCTGCGCGCGCACGGCATCATCGATGAAGGCCTCGGCCCAGCCCGACCACCACATGCCGCCCGACGACAGCACGGCGCGCTGGATGTGCGTGTAGCCGGGAATCGGCAGCTCGCGCTCGGCTTCGGCGCGGTCGATCGCGATCTTGGCGATCTCGCGCGACAGCGACGCCAAACGCGCGAGCTTCTCTTTCAGCCACAGGCGCGTGGCGACCAGCACCTGGTCGTTGCGGCTGCGGCCGGTGTGGATGCGGCGACCGGCATCGCCGAGGCGTTCGGTCAGACGATCCTCGATCGCCGAATGGCCATCCTCGAAACGTTCGTCGAGCACGAAGGCGCCGCTGCGGAAGTCGTCGGCCAGCGTGGCGAGCTCGCGCTTCAGTCCGTCGAGCTCGTCGCTCGAGAGGATGCCGACGCGCTGCAGGCCTTCTGCATGCGCGGCACTCGCGGCGATGTCGTGCAGGAAGAATTCGCGGTCGAGGATCACGTCGTCACCAGCGAGGAACGCCTGGATTTGCGTGTCGACGGCGACGCCGGGCTTCTGCCAGAGGAGAGTGCTCATGTCGGTTTCCGGAGTGGATCTGTGGGATCGCGCTTGCGCGCGATGAAACTGCACCGGTAGAGCGCCTTCGCATGCGAACGCGCGCCTACGGAGACGATCAATGCGGGATCGACGTCAGTTCGTCGAAGCCCAGCGCGAGATTGAGGTTCTGCATCGCCTGTGTCGCCGCGCCCTTGAGCAGGTTGTCGAGCGTCGCCACGACGACGACGCGGCCATTGCCCGGCGCCATCGTGAAGGCGCCGATCTGCGCGCCGTGGCGGCCGGCAATCCGGCTGACCCAGGGCGCATCGTCGATGACCTCGACCAGCGGTTCGTCGGCGTAGCGCGCATCGAACAGCGCCTTGACCGCGTCGCGCGACATCGGCGCAGACAGCCACAGATTGACCGTCATCGTGATGCCGCGGAAGTGCGGCGCGACGTGCGGCATGAACTCGACCGGCAGCGACAGCTGCTTCGACACCTCGCGCTCGTGCACGTGGTTGGTCAGCGCATACGGCATGAGGTTGTCGGCCAGCAGCGCCGTGTCGTTCTTGTCCGACGGCGTGGTGCCTGCGCCCGAATAGCCCGACACGCCGAAACACTGCGGTGGCCCGGCCAGATGTTCGACCAGCGGCGCGATCGCCAGCTGCATCGCGGTCGCGTAGCAGCCGGGATTGCTGATCCGGCGCTGGCCGGCGTACCGGGCACGCGTCAGCTCCGGAAGCCCGTAATACCAGCCGGCCTCGAAGCGGTAGTCGGCCGACAGATCGACGATCAGCGTGTCCGGCTTCGCGGCATCGATCGCGGCGACGAACGGCGCGGCCTTGCCGTTGGGCAGCGCGAGGATCACTGCATCGGCGCCCTTGGCGGCGACCGCGTCGGCATCGAGGCTTTCGAAACGCAGCTCGCCCGCGAAGCCGTCGGTGTGATCGGCGACGCGCTGGCCGTCGAGCTCACGCGAAGACACGAACGCGAGTTCGAGCCCCGAATGCGCGGCGACGAGACGGATCAGTTCCTGGCCAGTGTGGCCGCGCGCGCCGACGATGCCGAGGCGGATGGGAGATGTGCTCATGGATGGCTGTCCAGCTTGTGACGAAGATGGCGACGCACCGCCGGCCATTCCGCGTCGATCACCGAGAACACCACGGTATCGCGCAGCGAGCCGTCGGCATGCCGCTTGTGATGGCGCAACACGCCATCCTGTTGTGCGCCCAGGCGCGCGATGGCCGCGCGCGAGGCGTGATTGAACCAACTGGTCTCGAACGCCACCGACGCGCACCCGAGCGCATCGAAGGCGTGGGTGAACAGCAGCAGCTTGGCTTCGGTGTTGAGACCGGTGCGCTGCACGCGTGGCGCATACCAGGTGTAGCCGATCTTGAGATTGGGCACCGCGGCGTCGAGATCGTAGAAGCGCGTGCTGCCGACGACGCTGCCATCGGCATCCAGCACGGCGAACGCAAGCGCCTCGCCGGCCGCCTGCGACTCGAGTGCCCTGTCGATGTAGCGCGGCACGTCATCCGGGGCAGGCACGTTGGTGTACCACGCCGTATGCAGACCGCTGTCGCGCGTGACGATCGCGAGCGCGTCCGCATGCGCCGGCGCAAGCGGCACCAGCGAGACGTGACGACCGGTCAGGGTCGGCGTCCGTGTCCATGCAGCGTCGGCGGTGGGTTCGCCCACTCAGCCCACCAGCGTCGGCGGACGGGTCGCGCAATGCGCGACGCAGCGCTGGATCTGCTCGAAGCCGTCGAGGCCGTACCAGAACACCTTCCACTTCTCCTGCTTGATGCAGCCGTCTGACTCCGCGTAATAGAAGATGTTGACCTGGTTGTGGTGGCGCGAGCGCCAGAACAGCTGCGGCGTCTCGTCGCGCATCACGTTCCACACCGCGCGGCCGAGGCCTTCGCCCTGCGCGTCGTCGAGCACGGCGAACTTGTCCAGATACACCGTGCCCTCGCCTTCGGTCAGGATCACCGCGGCGCGGTAGTTCTCGCTGACGTAGGCGCGCAGCAGCGGCGTGCGTTCGAAGTAGTCCGGCGCGAGTGCGCGGCCGAAGCTCGATTCGATCAGCGACTTGAGCCGCTCGAGATCCAGTTCCGACCAGTCGGTCACGCGCAGCACCTGCTCGCCGCGCCGCACCAGCGTGCCCGAGCCCTTGTGCGTGAACAGTTCCTTGGCGAGATCGGCCGGTCGCGTGATCGACACCGACGAGGCCATCGGGAGACCTTCGAGCAGCGCCTTGATCTGCTCGATCTTGACCTTCATGCCGCCGTGGATCCACGGCTGCTGGATCAGATGGTCGTACTCGGTCGACAGGTTGATCGAGTCGATGACCTTGCCGTCGGCATCCAGCAGACCGCCGGTGCCGGTGAGGAAGATGATCTTGTAGGGCTGCAGTTCGCGCACGAGTTCGTTGGCGGCGAAGTCGGCATTGATGTTGAGGATCTGCCCCGCGGCGGTTTCGCCCAGGCTCGTGATCACCGGAATCGAGCCGGCCTGCAGGCTGGCTTCGATCGGCGCGAGGTTGACGGCGCTCACCTCACCGACCAGGCCGTAGGTCGCCTGGTCGAGATACGTCGCCTCGAACACGCCGCCGGTGATCGACGTCGCACGCGCGCCGTTGCGCTGCAGGGCTTCGACCAGGCGCAGGTTCGCGGCCTGGAACACGCGGCGTACGATGGCCAGCGCCTCGGGCGTGGTGACCCGCAGGCCGCCGACGGTCTGCTTCTCGATACCGGCGGCGGCGAGCTCGGCGTCGAGCTGCGGGCCGGCGCCGTGCAGCACGATCGGCGTCAGACCGACTTCCTGCAGGAACGACAGCGAGGACGTCAGATCGTCAAGTTCGTCGCGCAGCACCGCGCCGCCGACCTTGACCACGGCGAAACGCTTGGCGTCGAGCTGCGAGAAGCGCTTGAGGTACTGGCTGATTTCCTTCGCGCTGGCCATGCTCGAAAGCAGGCGCACGATGGTCTGACGGGTCTGGACGTGGGTCGCGGGAATGTTCACGGGCTGCAATCGGTTGGGCGTGGGATGACGCGTGGAAAGCGGAAGGTGCGGGTGGTGCTCAGCGATCGCCGTTGATGATCCGGTCTACCGACTCGGCGTAGCGCTGCAGCTGGTCGAGCGTCACGAATTCGTCGCCGGTGTGCGCCTGGGCGATGTCGCCCGGGCCGTAGACCAGCGCGGTGTAACCGCCGGCGGAGAACAGCGACGCCTCGGTCCAGAAATCGACCGCGTTGCCGATCGGCAGATCGAAGGCATCTGCGACGTCACGCGCGGCGAGTCGGCGGTCTTCGGCGCGATCGATGTCACCCGACGGCAGGCTCGGTCCGCGGAAGGTTTCCTCGAAATGCGCCGCGTCGGGTTGGGCGAGTCCGGCGAAGGTCTGCAGCAGATCGTCGATGTCCATCGACGGCAACGGCCGGAACCCGAAGCGCAGTTCGGCGGCCGGCGCGATCATGTTGGCCTTGATGCCGCCCTCGACCCGGCCGATGTTGAAACGCAGACCGGTCAGTCCACCGAAGCGCGCGTGCGCCAGCGACTCGACATGATCGAGCGCACGACCGCCCCAGCGCATCGCCTGGTGCAATGCGCTCGCCGCCGGATCCTGTTTGCCGGATGCATGTCCCGCGGTTCCGGCGAAACGCATCAGCACCGAGCTGATGCCGCGATGCGCGAGCACCGCTTCGCACTGCGTCGGTTCGGCAACCAGCACGGCCTCGAACGGCAGAGCGCGCGCGAGGAAGGCTGCGATGCACCGCGGATCGTTGGCTTCCTCGTCCGAGGAGAACAGGAACGCCGCGTCGCCGTCACCGGCGTTGGCCGCCGCGATCAGCGCTGCGGCTGCGCCCTTGATGTCGCAGACCCCGAGGCCGATCACGCGATCGTCGAGACGCCGCATCACATGCGGATCGGCGCTCCAGTCGGGCGAATCCGGCACCGTGTCCAGGTGCACGTTGAACAGCACGCTCGGCGCGCCGCGTACCGCGAACAGACTCACCGCGCCGTCGCCGTGGTCGATCACCTCGACATCGAAGCCCGGCAGCCGGCCGCGGATGTAATCGAAGATCCCGCCCTCGGCCTGGATCGCTCGCGGCGGATTGCGGGTGTCGAAGGACACCAGCTGTTCGAGGTGGTCGAGGGTTTGGGTCAGCAGGTCGGTCATCGCACTCGTTTCAACTGGATTGGAGCGTTGAACACAGAATCTCGTCATTCCCGCGAAGGCGGGAATCCAGCGCCTTTTGATGCACTCAGCAAGAGACACTGGATCCCCGCCTGCGCGGGGATGACGTCCGAAAGTTCAGCGGTTCACTTGCGCGTACAGCGTGCTGCTCATGCCGAACAGCTTGATGAAGCCCTCGGCCTCTTCGACGCCCCAGTCCGCGGACTGCGCGTAGGTCGCGCCCTTCGCGTTGAGGATGTGCGGCGAGGTCACCGCCACCGCGTCGACGCGGCCGCCGCGGGTTTCCAGCACCACTTCACCGGTGACCTTGGCCTGCGAGGATGCGAGGAACGCTTCGATGTCGGCCTTGAGCGGATCGTGGAAGAAGCCTTCGTAGACCAGCTCGGTCCACTTGCGCGCGACTTCCGGCTTGAAGCGGTTCTGCTGCTTGGTCAGCACGGTGTCTTCGAGCGCGCGGTGCGCGGCGAGCAGCGAGATCAGGCCCGGCGCTTCATACACGATGCGACCCTTGAGGCCGATCACGGTGTCGCCGGTGTAGACGCCGCGGCCCACGCCGTAAGGCGCGAACAGGGCGTTTAGCTTCGCGAGGATCTGCGCGCCCGGCAGCGTTTCGCCATCGAGTGCGACCGCCGTGCCCTGCTCGAAACGCAGCTTGACCTGCAGCGGCGCCTCCGGCCATTCGGCGCGCGGCGCGCACCAGCCGCGGGCACCCTCGCCCGGCGCTTCCCAGCGGTCGATCTCGCCGCCGGACATCGTCAGGCCCAGCAGGTTCTCGTTGATCGTGTAGGCCTGCTGCTTGGCGCGCACGCCGAAGCCGCGCGCTTCCAGATACGCCTGCTCGTAAGCGCGGGTCTGCGTGTGTTCCTTCTGGATCTCCCGGATCGGCGCCACGATGCGGTACTCGCCCTGCGCCTTCACCGCCAGATCGAACCGCACCTGGTCGTTGCCCATGCCGGTGCAGCCGTGCGCGATCGCATTGGTGCCGAGTTCGGCGGCACGCGCGAGCGCGGCATCGACGATCAGATAGCGGTCCGACACCAGCAGCGGATACTGGCCCTGGTAGGCCTCACCGGCCCAGACGAAGGGCTTGACGAAACCGTCCCAGATCGCGGGACCGCCATCGACGGTGACGTGGCTGGCGACGCCGAGTTCGGCCGCACGCTGTTCGATGAAGGCGCGCTCTTCGGCATCGACGCCGCCGGTGTCGGCGAACACGGTGTGCACGGTCCAGCCCTGCTCTTTCAGGTAGGGCACGCAGAAGCTGGTGTCGAGGCCGCCGGAAAAGGCGAGGACGATGTCGCGGGAAGTGTGGGCGCTGGTCATGGAGTTGTCCGTGGGGATGCGGAAAGGAATTCGGATAAGGGCGGCGCGCGTCAGCGCATCAGGGTCGCCATGACCGCCTTCTGCACATGCAGGCGGTTCTCGGCTTCGTCGATGGCGATGCAGTTGGGCGAATCCATCACCGCGTCGGTCGCCTTGACGTTGCGGCGCAGCGGCAGGCAGTGCGAGAACACGCCGTTGTTGGTCAGCGCCATCTTCCGCTCGTCGACGATGAAGTGCTGGTACTGGTCGCGGATCGGCTTCTCGGGCGCCCAGTTGCCGAAGAACGGCAGCGCGCCCCAGCTCTTGGCGTACACCACGTCGGCGCCGGCGTAGGCGCTGTCGATGTCGTGGCTGACGGCGAGCGAACCGCCGCTCTCGGCGACGTTCTGCGCTGCCCAGTCCATGTAACGCTGGTCGAGCACGTACTCCGGCGTCGGACACAGCAGGGTCACGTCCATCCCCAGGCGCGTGGCGATGGTCAGCGCGGAGTTGGCGACCGCGGTGTTGAGCGGCTTCGGGTGATAGGTCCAGGTCAGCACGTACTTCTTGCCGCGCAGATCGGACGTGCCGAAGTGCTCCTGCAGCGCCAGCGCGTGGGCGAGCTCCTGGCAGGGATGGGTGATGGTCTCCATGTTGATGACCGGCACCGGCGAGTACTGCGCGAACGCCTTGAGCACCTTGTCTTCGCGATCGACCGACCAGTCGACGAACTTCGGAAACGCGCGTACGCCGATCATGTCGACGTAACGGCCGAGCACGCGCGCGACCTCGGCCACGTGCTCCTCGGTGTCGCCGTCCATCACCGTGCCCAGGTCGAATTCGATCGGCCATGCGTCCTTGCCCGGCTGCAGCACGATGGCGTGACCGCCGAGCTGGAATGCGCCGAGTTCGAAGCTGGTGCGCGTGCGCATCGAAGGATTGAAGAACACCAGCGCGATCGACCTGCCCTTGAGCGCGTCGCCGAGCTTCTCTTTCTTGAAGCGCGCGGCATCGGCCAGCAGGGCGTCAAGGTCGGGACGGGACCAGTCCTGTGTGTTGAGGAAGTGTCGGATCGCGGTCATCGGTGGAAATCTCGTGGAGGCGATGGAAGGAGGATCGGATGGATCGATGAAACCGGTGTTTCGGAAACGAAAAAACCCGGCATCGGCCGGGTTTTCTGCAGAACAGCACGCATACGCGAACGACGTTCCGACTAGCCCGGGATGATGTGGGCTTCCGGTCGGCGGGCACGCGAGGTCATCCCCGACGCCATGCGGGCGGAGGTCAGGATGTCGGCGTCGGCGCGCAGGGCGTTCATGAGGCGCGCATCCTCGCACGCGAAGCGCTGCACTGCAACAGCGGCGGATCCAGCGTTCAACGCTCGCCGGCCGGCGGCACGATCGGCGTCACCGACACGCGTACCCGCAGGCGGTTGCCCGGGTCGTACGGCAGACGCGAGCGGTACTTGACGCCCTTGTGCACGTAGTCGACGTCGTAGGCGATCGGCCGGCGGAACTCGCGCTCGATCGGCACCATGCGGCAGTCGCCGCCGGCGGAGCGGTCGGTCTCTTCGACCCGGTCGTCCTCGGAACGCAGCACGTCCTTGACCGCGCCGACCATCCGCGCGAATCCGCGGCGCTGGTCCTCCGCGGCGACCGGCGTCGTCGCCTCGCAGCGCTCGACCATGCTGGTCGCGCGCAGGGTCTGGTAGACCGGCTCGGCCCGCAGCACCTGGGCGTACTCGAGCCGCGCGTTCTCGGGCGCGGGCGGCGGACTCTGTGCGAACGCCGGACACGCGCAGACGAACAGCACCGCCAGGACGGGCAGCGCGGGATTCGCACGAGAGTGGCTTCGGAGCGCGATCGACACCGATGCAGTGTAGGCCGCGCCCACTTGCGGGGGCTGAATCGATGCTGTCGTGAACACGCGTCGGCCGCGCTGCGACGCGGCTCGCAGGCCGCTCGGTAGCGGAGGCAGCGCAGCGCGGCGGGCGCGTTAGAATCGTGCGGTTATCCCGGCGAGTCCGCCATGTCCCTGCATCTCTACAACAGCCTGACCCGCCAGCTCGAACCGTTCGCGCCTCTCGATCCCGCGTGCCCGACGATGTACGTCTGCGGCCCGACAGTCTACAACTACGTCCACATCGGCAATGCCCGCGGGCCGGTGGTGTTCGGCGTGCTGGCCGACCTGCTGCGGCGTCGCTACGGCGCGCTGAAATACGCGCGCAACATCACCGACGTCGACGACAAGATCAACGCCGCCGCGCGCGACCAGGGCGTGCCGATTTCGGCGATCACCGACCGCTTCGCCGCGGCCTATCGCGAGGACATGGCCGCGCTGGGCATCGCGCCGCCGGACATCGAACCCGCGGCGACCGCGCATATCGGCGAGATCGTCGCGATGATCGAGCGCCTGATCGACAGCGGCCACGCCTATGCGGCGGAAGGCCACGTGCTCTTCGCGGTCGGCAGCTTCGACGGCTACGGCAAGCTCTCGCGCCGCGACACCGAGGACATGATCGCCGGCGCCCGCATCGAGGTCGCGCCGTACAAGCGCGACGCCGGTGACTTCGTGCTGTGGAAGCCGTCCACCGATGATCTCCCGGGTTGGGAATCGCCATGGGGCGTCGGCCGGCCGGGCTGGCACATCGAATGTTCGGCGATGGCCGCCGCGCATCTGGGCGAGACGATCGACATCCACGCCGGCGGCGTGGACCTGCAGTTCCCGCACCACGAGAACGAGATCGCGCAGAGCGAGTGCGCCCACGGCGGCGCGCCGTTCGCGAACGTCTGGCTGCACAACGGCATGCTGACCTTCGCCGGCAGCAAGATGTCCAAGTCGATCGGCAACATCGAGCGTGTGCACGACCTGGTGCGCACCCACGCACCCGAAGCGCTGCGCTATGCTCTGCTCTCCGCGCACTATCGCCAGCCGCTGGACTGGTCCGACGCGCTGATCGAACAGTCGGTGCGTACGCTCGACCGGCTCTACGGCACGCTGCGCGATCTGGGCGACGTCGATGCCGAGGCGCGGATTCCCGCCAGCATCGAAGCCGTACTGGACGAGGATCTCAACACCCCGGCCGCGCTGGCCGAGGTCGCACGCATCGCCGGCGAGGCGCGCAAGGCTCCCGATGCCGCGACGCGCGCGTCGCTCAAGGCGGACCTGCTCGGCGCCGGCCTCGCGTTGGGCCTGCTGCAACAGGCCCCCGCCGACTGGTTCGCCCGCGGCGCCAGCGACGGCGACGACGCGCGTATCCAGGCGCTGATCGACGCACGCATCGCCGCCAAGCAGGCCCGCGACTTCGCCCGCGCCGATGCGATCCGCGACCAGCTTGCGGCTGAGCAGATCGTGCTCGAAGACACGCCGCAGGGCGTGCGCTGGAAGCGGGGCTGAGAGCTGAGCGAGCGGGACCTGTCTCACCCTGTCGCCCCAGCGCACGCTGGGGCCCATTTTGATCTTCGCGAAGAACTGATCGATGATCGGACCGATCGCTTCAGTGCGATGCGCGTGCAGCAGAAACCACCATCAAAATGGGTTCCAGCTTGACTGGACATCCGTCTGTTGAAAGCCGCTGGGATGACGACAAGGACCCAAACGCTCCACCCGATCGCCTCCTCGGCAGACAAGAAAAAGGCCCGCTTGCGCGGGCCTTCTTTTCTCGCTGATCCAGCGTCGCCGTCAGACCTTGCGGAACACCAGCGTGCCGTTGGTGCCGCCGAAGCCGAACGAGTTCGACATCACGTATTCGACCTGGTGCTCGCGCGCGGTGAGCGGCACGTAGTCGAGATCGCAGCCTTCGCCCGGCGTGTGCAGGTTGATCGTCGGCGGGATGATGCCGGTGTGCAGCGCCATCGCCGAGAACACCGCCTCGATACCGCCGGCCGCGCCCAGCAGATGGCCGGTCATCGACTTGGTCGAGCTGACCATCACCTTCGACGCATGCGCGCCGAGCACGCCCTTGATGCCCATCGTTTCGGCGACGTCGCCGGCCGGCGTCGAGGTGCCGTGCGCGTTGATGTAGCCGATCTGCGACGGATCGATACCGGCGTCGTCGATCGCGGCGCGCATGCAGCGGCCGCCACCTTCGCCGTTCTCGCTCGGCGAGGTCATGTGGAACGCGTCGCCGCTCATGCCGAAGCCCGCGAGCTCGGCGTAGATGCGCGCGCCACGCGCCTTCGCACGCTCGTATTCCTCGAGCACCAGCACGCCCGCGCCGTCGCCCATGACGAAGCCGTCGCGCTCGATGTCCCACGGACGCGAGGCGCCGGTCGGATCGTCGTTGCGGGTCGACATCGCCTTCATCGAACAGAAGCCGCCGACCGAGGTCGGCGTGGTCGCGAACTCGGCGCCGCCGGCGATCATCACGTCCGCATCGCCGTACTGGATCATGCGCATCGCCAGACCGATGTTGTGGGTGCCGGTGGTGCACGCGGTGACGGCCGCGATGTTCGGACCCTTGGCGCCGGTCATGATCGAAACCTGGCCGGAGATCATGTTGATGATCGTGCTGGGCACGTAGAACGGCGAGATCTTGCGCGGCCCGCCTTCGGCGTACTTGATCGCGGTGTCTTCGATGCCCTTGAGGCCGCCGATGCCCGCGCCGATCGCCACGCCGATGCGCTCGGCGTCGGATTCACGCACGTCGATGCCCGCGTCGGCGATCGCCATCAGGCCGCCGGCGACACCGTAGTGCACGAAGGGATCCATCTTCTTGACGTCCTTCGGCGCGATCCACTGGGTCGCGTCGAAGCCCTTCACCTCGCCCGCGATGCGCGTGGCGAAATTGGTGGCGTCGAAGTGGGTGATCGGGCCGATGCCCGACCGGCCGTTGACGATGCCGTCCCAGCTCGAAGCCAGGTCGTTGCCCAGCGGCGAGAGGATGCCGATGCCCGTGATGACGACGCGGCGCTTGGCCATTGTTCAACTCCTGAGAAGTCGGTGGCGGCGCGGTTGGTCGCCGCCAATACGCACGAGGCCGCAACGCGGCCTCGTGCTGGAACCTGTCTGTCCGGCCGCCTCGCGGCCGGGCCCCGCGCCCCGGCCACCGCTCGAACCCCGGGCGCGGGCGCCGGGCG
>JASCOC010000033.1 GCA_029959605.1 Lysobacteraceae bacterium PS02340
TTGCCCCGCGCCCGCAGCGGCGGGGCCGCGTGGGTCGATGCATCTCTGCACGCGCGGCGCGCGGCGGCGCGCGCCGACGCACTGGCGAGCGCCGACGCCTTCGGCCCGCGTCTGTTCGAGGCGCTCGAGCTGCAGGGCCGCGCGGAATTGCAGGCATGGGCGCGCCAGCGTGAGCCGGCGCTCGCCGACTGGGCGCAGCTGGTCTATCCACCGGCTGAACTGCCGCGGGCGCATCTGCCGGAGAAGCCTTTGCTCGTCGTCCACACGCATCACCAGAATCGCGCCGTCGCCGCCTGATCCATTTCCCGCTCCGGAGCCTGCATGCCGACCCCAGACGCCGCTTCCGCTACGCCCGCTCGACGCTCGCCCAACGCCGCCGTGGTGTTCGAACGTCGCGAATTCCGTCGCGGCGTGTCCGCGCCGATCGTGCGTGCCGCGGAGTGGCAGTCGCTGGCCGAGTTGGACACCTTGCTCGCGCGGGTCAATGCGCTCTACGACGAGGCGCAGGCCGAAGTGCAGAAGGCGCGCGAGCAGGGCTACGCGGAAGGCTTCGCGGAAGGCCTGGAGCGCGTGAAGCAACAGATGACCGAACAACTCGCGTCACTCAACGAGCGCCGCGCACGCGTGCTGGGTGACGCGGTCGGCCGCATCGGCGATCTCGCCTGTGCGATCGTCGCGCGCATCGCACCGGACTTCGATGCGTCCACCGTCGTGCCGACGCTGGTGATGCGCGCGGTCGAATCCGCACAGGCCGAACAGTTCCTGATGATCCGCGTGCATCCCGATGCACGCGAAGGCGTGGAGCAGGGTCTCGGCGCGGTGCGCCAGGCGCACCCGGGCGTCGGCGTGATCGAGCTGGTCGACGACGAAAGTCTGGATCCGCTGAGCTGCGTGGTGGTCTCGGAAGCCGGTGAAGTCCGCGCTGGCGTCAGCCAGCAGATCGAGGCGATCCGCACGGCGCTGGCGCAGGCGAGCGCGGTGGTGAACACATGAATTCCGGACCGACCCTGTCGCTGCTCGACGATCTTGGCGCCGGCGCGGTCGCCAGTGATCCGCTGCTGCATGCGCTCGGACAGGTCCAGGCGATCGAGCGCGTGGGCCGCGTCAGCGAGGCCTACGGCACCCTGATCAAGGCGACGGGTCTGCGCGCGGCGATCGGCGAACTCTGCTATCTGCGCAATCCCGGCGACGGCGATTTCGAACTCGCGGCCGAAGTGGTGGGTGTCGCGCGGCAGCACACGCTGCTGACGCCGCTGGGCCCGCTCGACGGCATCGCCTCGACGACCGAGGTTTACGCGACCGGCAAGCAGGCATCCGTGCCGGTCGGCGAGGGACTGCTCGGCCGTGTGCTCGATGCACACGGCGCGCCGATCGACGGCAAGGGGTCGCTGGGCGCGACCGTCGACGCGCCGATCTATGCCGCGTCGCCCAATCCGCTGTCGCGCAAGCTGATCGACCGGCCGTTTTCGACCGGCGTCCGCGCGATCGATGCGGTGATGACGGCGGGCGAAGGACAGCGTATCGGCATCTTCGCCGTCGCCGGCGGCGGCAAGAGCACGCTGCTGGGCATGCTGGCCCGCGGCGGCGATGCGGACGTCAACGTCATCGTGCTGGTCGGCGAACGCGGCCGCGAGGTCAACGAGTTCATCAGCGACAACCTCGGCGCCGAAGGTCTGGCGAAGTCGGTCGTCGTCGTCGCCACCTCCGACCGGCCCGCGCTCGAGCGCAGCCGCGCGGCGTGGGTGGGCACCGCGATCGCCGAGCATTTCCGCGATCAGGGCAAGCGCGTGCTGCTGCTGGTCGACTCGGTCACGCGTTTTGCGCGTGCGCTGCGCGACGTGGGCCTCGCCATCGGCGAACCACCGGCGCGGCGCGGTTTTCCGCCCTCGGTCTTTAGCGAAATGCCGAAGCTGTTCGAACGCGCGGGCAACAACGACAAGGGCTCGATCACCGCGTTCTACACAGTGCTGGCCGAGGACGAAGACGGCGGCGATCCGATCGTCGAGGAAGTGCGCTCGATTCTCGACGGCCACATCGTGTTGTCACGCAAGCTCGCGGCCGCGTACCACTATCCGGCGATCGACGTGCTGACCAGCCTCAGCCGCACGATGCCGCGCGTGGTCGACAAGCCGCATCTGCGCGCTGCCGGCCAGCTGCGCAAGTATCTGGCCAAGCACCAGGACATCGAGCTGCTGCTGCAGCTCGGCGAGTACAAGCGAGGCACCGATCCCGACGCCGATATCGCGATCGAGAAGATCGGTCCGATCCGCAATTTGCTGCAGCAGTCCGAACACGAACTCGTGCCGTTCGACACCTCATCCGGCGCACTGCGGAAGCTGTTCGGATGAAACGCTATCCGCTCCAGACGCTGTTGCAACTGCGCGAACACCGCACCGAAGCGGCGCGTCTGGTGGTGCTGGAGAAGCAGCGCGCGCTGCAGCAGTGCATCGAAGCCTGCACGCGTGTGCAGGGAGAACTGACGGGTCTGGAGCGCGACCGCAGCGGTCATCGTGCGCGTCTGCTCGATCCGCCGCCGTCCGGCGTGCCTTGGCCCGCCGCGCTGACGCAGCGCGAGGCGCATATCGATCTGCTCGGCGAGCAGATCGTCGGTGCGCAACAGCGCCTGTCGAAAGCACAGGAGGCCGTGCGGCAGGCCGAGACCGTATTGCAGGAGGCGCGCGATGCGTTCTTCCGCGCCAAAGGCCGGCAGGACGCACTGGAGAAGCGCCGCGATCTATGGAAGCGCGAACAGCGCGGGCTGTTCGAGCGGCAGGAAGAGGCGACCAACGAAGATCTGATGCAGGCGCGCTACATGGCGGCGCGGCAGCAGTAGGCACGGACACGAGGAGACGACGATGAGCGTGCAGCGCAACGATTCCGCATCCAGACCGCCGGACCAGGCCGCGCGCAACCGGCAGGTCGACCGCGAAGCCAAGGCCGACGCCAAGGACACGCCGCCGCGGGAGCGTGTCGACCAGTTCCGCTCGATGATGCAGCAGGCCCGCGGCGACATGCAGGGTCTGCAGGGCGAGTCCGAACTCGCCAACGGCGGTCTGCTGCAGGGCGAGGGCGAGCTGAAGGAAGGCGAGATGGCGGAGCTGGCCAGCCAGCAGGAAGCCGCCAAGTCGCGTCAGTCGCTGACCGACGTCGTCGATGCGCGCACGTTCCGCCAGCAGCACGACAACGGCTTCGGCAGTCTGCACACCCCCGGCATGGAATCGGCGGCGATCCTGCAGGCGCAGATGGCGTTGCGCGATGGCGCGCCGGCGGCTGCACCGGCCGCCGCGGCTTCCAACGCCGGCCAACTGTTCGACATGATGGAAAAGCACGTGCGGCAGATGGCGGTGCACGATGCCCGCGATCCGGGTGGCGATGGGCAGGTGCTGTTGCGCATGTCCGACGCCACATTGCCCGGCACCGATCTGCTGCTGAGCAAGAGCGCCGATGGCTGGGTGCTGCGCGCGGACAGCCGCTCGCGCGAGAGCTTCGATGCGATCCGAGAGGCTGGCCCGCAGCTGGCCAAGCGTTTCGCCGAGCAGAATCTCGGCACGCTGACGATCGACCCGCACTACCACAGCTGACGCATCCGCCGCCGCGCCGCGCCGCTTCCGTGCGCGGTGGCGCGGCAGCCGGTCCCACACGCATCACTCCTGTGCAGATCCCTCATTCCGCGCGCCGGCCCGCCGCGGTCGCAGGCCGTGCCAGTCCTCGCGCGCCAGGCGGAAGCGGCGCGCAGGATTGCCGAACTGTTCGCCGGTTTCGATCTCGTCGAACCCCAGGCGCAGCAGCAGCGGCGGTACCGACCGGTTCTCCGGCGCGCACTGCGCGATCAGCGCGGGCAGCTGCAGCGTTTCGAATGCGTGCGTGCACAGCGCCGCGCCACCTTCGATCGCGTAACCGCGACCCCAGGCAGACGGCAGCAGCCGCACGCCGATCGCGACGTCGCCCGCATCGCCACTGGGCGTCAGCGAGAACAGTCCGATGAAGCGACCCGAGCGCTCGCGTGTATGCCACAAGCCCAGGCCCGGCCGCTCGCGATACAGCTTGTTGGCCCAGACGACCAGGCCCATCGCATCGTCGAGCGTGGCGATCGGATCGTCGAGCAGCATCCGCGTGACGCGTTCTTCGCGGCCAAGCTGCAATAGATCGATCACGTGGCGGAACGCGAATCCATGCAGTCGCAGACGTCGCGAGCGCAGGTGTTCCGCCGAGGGGTAGTCGCCAGCTTCAGGCAAGTCGTCACGGGAGAAGGCGGATACGCCGTGTCCCGGTGGGTCGGTGTGGCTGGATGATCCCGTCTGCATGTGCGCTGTTATAGCGTGGACGCCTCGCGTCACGTGCGGACTCCGAACTAGGGCCGACCCTAGATGGGGCACGACCTAGCTGTTACGACACACGATCGGGAAGACACTAGCCCTGTAGTCACGCCAGCGCAGTCAGTCCAGGTGCCGGCGCGCAAGGGTTCGATAGGTTTCAAGCAGTTTCCCATCCGTTTCAATCCAACAGGAGTTTCATCATGTCCAGCGACGTCTTCTCCGGCATCGGCTCCCTGATCGGCAGCGCCATCGGCGGCCCCCTCGGCGGCATCATCGGCAATTTTCTGGGCGATCTGATCGGCAATGTCTTCAGCTCCGCCTTCGACAGCCTCTTCTCTTCGTTGGGCCTGCCGCAGGGCGCCCAGGACGCGATCAGCGAAGGTTTCTCGTCCGGCTTCAACTTCAACTTCAATATCGGCGGCAAGTAACCGATGCAGTACGACCAGCAGGCGCAGCGGCAAGCATGGATCGAGGGGCTGGCCCAGCTGCGCGAGCAGGGGGCGATCACCGTCGATGATGAGACCACGCTGATCCGGCACATGGATGAGCGACTGGACGCCGTGCAGCAGGAATTGACCGGACTCGTGCCCGAGTACAACGAACGGGTCGAGTCGGAAGGTCAGGAAGCTGCGGATGCGTGGATCGGCCAGCGTGCGCGGGAGATGGGTGAGCGGGAAGGCGCCGATGCCCGCCGCATGGTCGAGTCTCTGTCATCCGTGAAAGACGCTGCTGCCTGAGTGTGTCCGTACTGCCGCACGCTGCCCGTGGGTGCCTGTGCACCCGCGGGCAGCGTCTTTTTCTGGGTTCATCCGTGTTCGCGTCATCGCTACATGCAGACGGATTATTCTCGGCTGCGTTGGAACCGATCGATGACGAAAGGAGACTTCAGCGCATGAGCACCCGATCCCGTGTTGCATTCTCCGGTCTTGTGGTCGCGCTGTCGGCAGCCGCGTCATGCGTGAGCGCCCCGGTCGCCGCACAGGACGGTAATTACATCGATGCGGTCACGCCCTATGCCCATCATCAGCTGCATCGCTATAGGGGCAAAGAGGGTGAGGCGCGCACCGAAGAGAAGATCGTGCGGACATTCGAAGCGTCCGCGCAGGTGTCTCGCGAACTCAACCGTACCTTGTCGCAGTTGCTCGCGGGCAGCACGCCACGCAACGATGTTGCCGAGTCCGCGAATGTCCAGGCGGTGTTCGCCCAGCATCCGGGCTACCGGGCGCTGCTTGCGCGTCAGATCGGGCAGGATGCACGGGACATCGAACGCAATCTCGATCGTGGCATCCTGCAGTCACGCCTGTCGGAACTCCTCGACAAGCGAGACTACGCTGCCAATGACCCGGTCGAGGTGCTCAATGCCTATCTGGTCACGGCCTGGCGCGTGGTGCACGACGAACGTCAGGACGCGCATGACGGATCCTATCGGGGACTCCAACGCGCGATGCGCGACTCCGAAATCGTCGCGCCCGAAGCGTCGCGTCAGCAGGTCGCGGAGATGTTCGGGATCATCAACATGCTGACCCTCGCGGCATGGCGGAACACCCGTGATGCCGATGAGCGCGAGGCGCTTCGGCTGGGCACGTTGATGCTTGCCGAACGGATGAGTGGCGTCGACCTGCAAGCCGTCGTTCTCACCGATCGCGGGTTCGCCCGTCGCAACTGAAGCTGTTCCTATAACCCTGTTTCGATCACTGCCGTTTCGGCCGTGCTCCCTCCGGCGCCAGTGCGTCATTCACCAGGTGCAGTCATGTCCCAAAATACGAAGTCGTTACTGAGTGCTGAAGATCGTGCCGCGATGATCCAGCAGTACGAGAAGTTCCTGTTCGAGCAGCCGGAGATCGATGCGGCTGGTCGGGAGACGATGATGGCGAAGTTCGAGGAAGGCCTGAACGATGCCAAGCTGGATCCGACTGCCGCGACAGCGCCTGAGCTGATGCAGCAGTGGCAGGAACTGGTCGGGCAGTTGCAGGCCCAGTTCGGATTGTCCGATACGGATTCGGATCGCCTTCGCGGTGTGCTCGAGAAACCGCTGTTGAACCCGGCGGTGCAGAAGGCGCTCGAGTTCTCTCGTTACGTAGAGACGTATGGTCCCGAGAAGGCGCGGGAATGGTGGGCTAGCCAGCCGACGAGTCCGGAACGTAACGCGGGTTGAATTTGAATGGCCCTTAGGGTACGCCCTAGCTTACGCATCAGCGGTCCGTCCGAGAGAATCGTCCCGTAAGCAGAAGAGCCACCCAGAAGTAGCTGGACCCGTTTTCGGATGCATGGGACCCGCGGCGCTTCTCGAAGAATTCAACGGCAATTCCTCACCCAAGTACGGAGATCACGAAAATGACCGAAGTCAATATTTCTGCCCAGTTCTCGGCCGACACGCTGCGCGGCATCCTCGACTCGTCGCAGGGCACGCACGAAGCCCGCGCTGGTGGCCAGGCCGGTACCCTTTCCAGCAAGTACGGCGGCTTCCTGATGCAGATCGCGCAGGTGCTCGGCGAGAAGCTCGACGAGATGGCGAAGGATCTGCAGGACTTCGCCAACAAGCTCGGCAAGGAGCCCACCGCTGCCGAAACGACCGAACTCAGCGGTATGAGCCAGATGTTCCAGATGTTCATGAACAACGCCAGCACCGTCATCAAGTCGCTTGGTGAAGCCAACGCCGGTATGGCGCGTAAGCAGTAACGGATCGCCTTCGGCGGTTCGGGAAAAGGCGGGCTTCGGCTCGCCTTTTTCCTTTTGTGCAATCTGGAATCGTTCTTAGGAGGTCGCATGGATCTGGGTACATCGAGAAAGCGCGGAGCGACGATCGTGTCGGCATTCGGAGGGTTGCTCGCGTGTGTGCTGGTACTCGTCGCGCCAAGTGCCTGGGGCGCCGATGGCGATGCAGCCGTCCAACGCGCGCTTCAGCAGGCTGTGTCGCAGCCAGCGCCGGCAGAGGTGGACGCGCGCGCGGTCGATACGCTCTCGTTCCGCCGCGACGCTGCGGTCAGCACACGCGTGGAGCAGGAGACGATCCGGGCGCTCGGTCGAAACCCGGGGCAGATCGCCGATCTGGAGAAAGTGATCGGTTCGGGCGACATGCTGCGCGAGTTCGACAAGATCCTGCGCAGGTATGGCTACGACCCGAACAATCTCGGCGATGTGCTGGCCGCGCATCTGCTGATTTCCTGGGAAGTGGTCAATGATCGCGACTCACGCCAGTCGCCGGCAGGGCAGCGCGCGGTGCGACGCCAGCTGATGGGTCCTCTTGCAGCCGTCCCGGAGATCGCGGCGATGTCGGACGCCGCCAAGCAGGCGCAGGCCGAACGCACGGCCTACCTCACGATGATTTCCGCGTTGACTTACCAGTCGCTCAAGCGGGACGGCAATCGTCAGGCGTTGACCGCATTGTCGGGCAGCGTACGCCAGGGACTGCGGAACAACGGAGTCGACCTGCAACGCGTATCGCTCGGCGAGGGTGGGCTGGTCGCCCGCTGAAGGTCGACGGATCGCACACGCGAAGGGCGCCATGCGGCGCCCTTTTTGTTGTCCGCGGAGTACTAGCGTCGGATCGGATCGGGCGGTGGTCGTTGCGCGCGCATGAGCTGCCGACCCAGCCACCAGGCGCCGAGGGCGGCCAGCAGGCCCGCCCACGCGAACTCGCCCGTCCAGCGACGCAGCGTGGGCGCGGCGGGCAGTTCGCCGAGGCTCAGCAGGAAGCTGACGAGAACGAGGCCCAGGCACCCATAGGCCACGATCGCGAGCACCCAGAACATCTGCTGGAAGACTTTGGCCACCTGGCGCGGCGTGTCGTCGTCGTAGGGACGCATGAGGTGCAGTCGGCCCTGCGCGGCCGCGAGCATCCACTGGCCCAGGTCCTGCGCGCCGACCTTCATGCGTCCGCGCCGACGCAGGCCGGGCCCGTCCAGCGTGTAAGTGCCCACGCCGGTCAATTCGGCACGCACCGGACCACCGGCATCGAGCGCGGCCGTACCTGCGACAGGAGTGCCCGACGGCTGGGCCTGCGGGTTGCCGGCCAGCTGCTGGGCGACCGGCGCCTGCGCCACGGTCGTGGCCAGCGGCACTGCCGCGAGCACGGCGGCGGCCTGCGGCGCTGTGGGGATGGCGGTCTGAACGGGGGCCTGCGCCTGCTGGGACCCCGCCGCTCGATCAGTCGCGGGGTTGCCGGCGGGCGCGAACGATGCATCCGCACGCGCAGGCGCCGTCTGCTGGGAAGCCGGCATCGGATTGGACGGCTGTGCCTGCGTGTTCGCGGTCTGCGCTTGCGGTTGGGACGACTGCGGCTGCGACGCCTGGGCAAGCGGCTGCGGCAAGGACGTGGGCTGCTGCGCAGGCACGGCCGCTGTCTGCGCCGGTCCGCCCTGCATCGGACCGGGCGGCTGCGGGGTCGCGGTCGTCTGCGTCGTGATCTGACTGCCGGTCTGCTGCGCCGCTTGCTGGGCGCCCGTCAGTGTATTCGCAACCGTGTTCACGACGGTTGCGGAGGTGTTCGCCAGGCCGGCCGGTAGACCGCCTGGACTGAGCGGCAGGTTGCCGATGCTGTTGGAGCCGGTCGCGGCCGACGGAGGTGGCGCCGCGGATGGGCCACCCGGATTCAGGAGACTTCTGACGGTGTCCGTCACAGAATTGAGGACACTGCCCGCAGATCCGAGCAGACCGCCGCCCGTCTGCGGCGCGTTGGACACAGCAGGCCCGGCATTGGGCGATACGAAGGGGGATGGGGGCATTGGCACGTTGAGGCCGCCAGGCGTGGTGAACGACTGCCCGCCACCGGCCGGGGACGGGCTCCCGGTTGCGCCCTGCCCGCCGGCCGCCGGATTGGCGTTGCCGGCATTGGACCCGGGAAAAATGTTGGGCAGGAGATTCTGGGGAAGCGAGCTCAGAAAGCTCGGGAAACTGGCGCGCAACGATTGCAACGGCGAATTCAGGCCGAACCCGCTCTGGCCGGTCTGACTGGTCCGGCCCGAAAACAGGTTCAGTGGATCGAAAAGGGACACCGTTGCCTCCGGGGGCTGGATGGCAGGCGGAAAAGGGGCGCGCAGAGACCGCACGTTAGCGGCCTGTCCCGAGGGTAGGCGTCGCGAAGCGGCTTCACACCCTGGGGTAGACCCTAGATCGGCGCGTTCTGCGACCGCGGTCGCACCATAAAAAAAGGGAGACTTGCGTCTCCCTTCAAGCCGGCAGAGCCGGAGGACTATGGTGTGGCGGACGCAGGCTACCGCGTCCGGATACCTGATGCAACACTTGAGATAGTGTGTTGCAAGTAATTGATTCGACTAGTTGGCAAGTTCGAGCGCGCTGCGCTTCGACGCGCGACGATCGCCCGCAGGCTGGTCCCAGGCGTTGTTGAACTGGGCCGGTTCCCAGCCGCCGTAGCTCGGATTGGCCAGCATCCACCAGCGCTCACCGAACCAGTCGCCGTAGGTATCGAGCAGCTCGCCGCGGGCCTCGGGCGTATTGGCGAGGATGTCGACGAAGTCGCCGAGCTGGTCGCCGAACTGCATCAGCACGCGGTAGTCGCGACCGGCCAGGCGGCGGCGGCAGGTCTTCTCGGTACCGTTCTGCTCGCAGTTCTCGACGAATGTGCCCAAGCCCAGGAACACGCTGTCGTCCTTCACCGGCAGGCCTTCGGCGCGCAGGTTCGCGAGCGTCGCCTCCTGCAGATGCTGGGCGCGGTTGGACAGGTACAGGATGGTCACGCCCTTGGCCTCGGCCGCTTTCGCGAATTCGAGCACGCCCGGCACCGGCTTGGCCTTCTTCTCGGCGACCCACTGCGCCCAGGTGACTTCGTCGTACTCCAGGCCGTTCTGGATCAGGCGCGCCTGATAGGGTGAGTTGTCGAGCACGGTCTCGTCGATGTCCATGATCACCGCCGGCGGCAGCGCGGTCGCGTCGCCGATCAGTTCGCGTTCTTCGGGCACCAGCGCATCCCAGTTCGTTTCGGCCAGCGCGTCGTCGAGGTGATCGGCGGCGGCGCGGAAGATCGACAGGCTGTTGGCGCGGTACTCCTCCGAGCGCTGGATCCACAGCACCGCATTGAGGTTGTCACTGGGATCGGCGGCGGCCGGCGCCTGGGTAGCCGAGGCGGTCGGCGCCGCTTTTGCAGCGTCCTCGGCAGGTGCGGTCGCAGGCGTCGTCGGCTTGCAGGCGGCCAGCAGCAGGGCGCTGGCGAGCAGGGTGAGGGCGGGTGCGGTCAGGCGCATGGGCGGGTCCGTCGTCATCGTGTGAACACGCGAGTTTAACGGCCGCGATCGCCGCGAACATGACAGGCCGGCATGCGGGGCGCATCCTGTCGCCCCCTTCAAGGCTGGAATTCCCATGGACGCGCAGGCGCAGGACCCGGATCGCTGGCCCCGACTCACCCCGATCGAGGCGCGGGTGCTCGGCTGTCTGGTGGAGAAGCAGGCGACCACGCCGGACGTCTATCCGCTGACCGTCAACGCGGCGCAGTCGGCGGCGAACCAGAAGACCGCGCGCGAGCCGGTGATGTCGGCCTCGTTCGGCGACGTGCAGCACGCGCTCCGGCAGCTGGAAGGCCACCGGTTCGCGCGGCAGTCGTTCTCCTCGCGCGCCGAGCGCCACGAGCACGTGCTGGGCACGGCGCTGGATATCCCGCAACCGCAGGTCGTGCTGCTCGCGCTGCTGATGCTGCGTGGCGCACAGACGCTCGCCGAGCTGGTGACGCGCAGCGAGCGCATGCATCCCTTCGCCGATGCCGACGATGCGCGCCACCATCTCGAACGTCTGGCCGGCAAGGGGCTGGCGGTGCGCATTCCGCCGTCGGCCGGACGCCGCGAGGACCGCTATGCGCATCTGCTGTGCGGGCCGGTCGATGTGGCCGCCATCGCCGCAGCCGGTCCTGCGCGCGAATCCGCAGGCGATGCGGGTCTGGCAGCCCGCGTCGACGCACTCGAAGCCGAGGTCGCCGCATTGCGCGAGGCGCTCGACACCCTGGCGGCGCGTCTGCCCGGCTGAGCGGGCTCAGCCGTCGAGCAGCGCGCGGATCGCGGCGAACCCGTGGTCGGCGCGTTCGCGCTTGCGGGCCGCGTCGGCGACCGGATCGGCACCGTCGCGCTGGACCTCGGCCGCGGGCAGTTCCTCGAAGAACCGGCTCGGCGTGAGCCGCAGCTTCTGGCCCCAGCGCTGGGTCTCGCGCGGATGGCTCAGCCACAGCTGTTCCTTCGCGCGGGTGATGCCCACGTAGAGCAGGCGTCGTTCCTCGTCGATGCGGCCCTCGTCGATGCTCGACTCGTGCGGCAGCGTGTTGTCGTCCATGCCGATGATGAAGACGTAGCGGAATTCCAGTCCCTTGGCCGCGTGCATGCTCATCAGCCGCACCTGGTTGCCGGGATCGCCCTTGTCGGCGTGGCTCAGCAGCGCGAGCTGCGAGGCCAGTTCCCCGGGCCCGGCGCCACGTGCGCCTTCGAACCAGTCGGCCAGCTCGTTGAGGTTGCCCGAGCGGATCCGGAACAGCTCGTCGCTCTTGCACTGGGCCTTGAGCATCGCGATCAGCCCGGACCGCTCGTTGAGTTCGCGCACCAGTTCGCCGGCCGGTAACCGGCGTGCGTCCTCGCGCAGCCCGCGCAACACATCGCCGAACTCGCTGAGCGCATTCGCCGCGCGCGGCGGCAGCTGCTTGAGCAGGCCCATCGATTCGATCGCACGCGACATCGGCATGTCGGCCACACGTGCGAGTTCCGACAGTCGCGCCAGCGAGGTCTGGCCGACGCCGCGCGCCGGTGACTGCACTGCGCGCAGGAACGCCGAATCGTCGTCGGGGTTGGCCAGCATGCGCAGCCAGGACATCGCGTCCTTGACCTCGCCGCGATCGAGGAACGCCGTGCCGCCGCTCAGGTGATACGGCACGCGCAGCAGCTGCAGCGCTTTTTCCAGCGGACGCGAGAGGTGATTGCTGCGGAACAGGATGCAGAACTCGCTCCATTCCACCTGGCGCGAGGACTGCAGGAATTGGATCTCGCCGGCGACCTTCTCGGCCTCGTGCGCGCTGTCGCGGCACTCCCAGATGCGGATGCGCTCGCCATCGGCCTGCGCGCTCCACAGCGTCTTGGGATGCGCGTGCGGATTGTTGGCGATGAGTGCGTTCGCCGCGCGCAGCACGCGGTTGCTGCAGCGGTAGTTCTGTTCGAGCTTGACGATGCGCAGATCCGGATAGTCCTCGCCCAGCGCGGTCAGGTTTTCCGGATTCGCGCCGCGCCAGGCGTAGATGCTCTGGTCGTCGTCGCCTACGCAGGTGAAGTTGCCCTTCGGGCCGGCGATCGCCTTCAGCAGCCGGTACTGCGCGTCGTTGGTGTCCTGGCACTCGTCGACGAGCAGATAGCCGATGCGCTCGCGCCAGGCATTGCGGGCGTCCTCGTCGGATTCGAGCAGCTGCACCGGCAGGCGGATCAGATCGTCGAAGTCGACCGCGTTGAACGCGGTCAGGCGCTCCTGGTAGCGCGCGTACAGCGCCGCCGCCTCGAACTCGCGCGCGCTGATCGCCACCGCATGCGCCTGTTCCGGCGACAGGCCGGCATTCTTCGCCTTCGACACCAGGCCCTGCAGCAACTGGATCATGTCCGGCTTGACGCCCGGCAGCAGATCCTTGATCTGCGACGCGCTGTCGTCGGCATCGAAGATCGAGAACCCGCGCCGCAGCCCGAGTTTGGCGTGGTCGATCTGCAGCATCTTCAGGCCGAGCGCGTGGAAGGTGCAGATCGTCAGCCCGTCGGCCGCATCCCCGCGGATGCGCTTGGCGATGCGCTCGCGCATCTCCTTGGCCGACTTGTTGGTGAACGTGATCGCCGCGATTCGCTTGGCCGGGTAGCGGCCCGACTGGATCAGATGCGCGATCTTCTCGACGATCACGCGCGTCTTGCCGCTGCCCGCGCCGGCGAGCACCAGCAACGGACCTTCAATGTGGCCGAGGGCCGCAGCTTGTTGGGGGTTGAGACCGTGCATCGGGACCACTGGATTCAGCGATGCGCATTGTAGCGGCCGGACCTCTGCCGGGCCTGAAGGCCGCCGGTAGAATGGGCCCATGGCCAAGCTGTACTTCTACTACTCGGCGATGAACGCCGGAAAGACCACGACGCTGCTGCAGAGCGCGCACAACTACCGCGAGCGCGGCATGCGCGTCGCGCTGCTGACCCCGCGGCTCGACCATCGCGCGGGTGTGGGGCGGGTGGCGTCGCGGATCGGGCTGTCGGCCGATGCGATCGCGTTCGATCGCAACGACGATCTGCTCGCGCGCATCCGCGCGCTGGTCGACGGCGACGGCAGCCTGCATTGCGTCCTCGTCGACGAAGCCCAGTTCCTGTCGCAGGCGCAGGTCTGGCAGCTGTCGGAAGTCGTCGACGCGCTGCGGATTCCGGTGCTCTGTTACGGACTGCGCACGGACTTCCGCGGCGAGCTGTTCGAGGGCAGCCGGCATCTGCTGGCCTGGGCCGACGAGCTGACGGAGATCAAGACGATCTGCCACACCGGCAAGAAGGCGACGATGACCGTGCGCGTCGACGAGCAGGGCTATGCGGTGCAGGACGGCCCGCAGGTCGAGATCGGCGGCAACGAGCGCTACGTGTCGGTGAGCCGCGCGGAGTTCAAGCGTATCGTGCGCGGCGAAGGGCGGATCGAGCCGGTGCAGCCGCCGCTGCCGCTGGTCTAGGCGCGAAAGCCTCACTTGGCTTCGCTGGGCCCGAGATCGTGTCCGCCGTGGGATGGCCGTGTCGTGCCCAACCGGCTGCGCAGCATGCGGCGGGACAGGCTGAGGATGAGATTGCGTGCGAGGCGGTGGCGCCAACCGGCGCCGGTAACGCGGAAAACGCCGACCGTATCACCCCAAGGTGCACTCTCCGGATCCTCATCCGGCTGCCAGTCCGTCGTGATCTCAAGGCTCTCGGCACCGCCCCAGCGCGCCAGCGCGTCGAACCCGTCGGGATAGAAGCGCCAGCAGTCGACGGGATAACGGTGCTCGGGACCGCGGGACGGGGCGATCATCAGGATCAGACCTCCCGGCTTCACGACGCGGATCATTTCGAGCCAACTGACCCAGAAGAAATCCATGTGCTCGAGGGCCTGACCCGAGAGCAGGACATCCATCGAAGCGGTCTTGAAGGGCAGACGGTACGGGGAGGTCATGACGATATCGACGTTGGGGCCCGGCTCGAGGTCCACACCCGTGTACTGCCACCTCGTGTCGCCGATCAGATCCTTGTAGCTTCCATTTACGTCATAGCTTCCGATATCCGCAATCGTCAGGCCGAGGGCAGGGTCCAGATAGCGCGACAGGACGTCTCGCATGTGACGCATTGAACTCGTGTGCATACGTGCGGGATCCTTGGCGGCTGCGCGGAAAATCCAGGGTCGACACGCGTGCGTGTGGTGCGTAATCGCCGGCCGACGATTATGGCAGCGTTCCAGGAAGGCGACAAAAGCCGCTCGGAGTACAACACCGAAGCGTCTCGCGGCGGCCCATGTGCCCGATGCCCGGCAGTGAGGTCAGGCCCGCGGACGCAGAAACGGGCGCACGATCTCGTGCGCCCGTTTCAATGAGGCAAGCTAGGCTTCAGCGGCCGGGAACACGGCAGCACGTTGCATCAACGCGGTAACCGAGCAGCCCTCCCAACACACCTGCCGTCACGCTGCAGGTCCAGCCGTTCGGACGACCCGTGCCGTCAACGGTGGGATGCGAGCTGGCTACGGTCAATCCGATGGGCCCGCCACAGGCGCCGCCTGTCGACGTGTAGCCCGCCGGGCAAGTTGCGGAAGGGTTGAGAGACCCGTTCAGCAGGCTGCCCGTCTGCGTCTGCACCATGCAGTCCAGCGCTGTGGCTGGCGGCTCCATGTAATAGCCGTACACGTCGACGACGAAATCGGTTTGGGATGTCGAGAAGGTCGAGAACTGTGTCGGGCAACCGGGGCGGCAGAGTTTGAGCGCGATGTTGTTGCCGACGTCGGATTCACTGAAATTGAGCGATGCCGCGTTTGGTTGCGGCGTGTCGGAAGGGAAGACGGTCAGGTAGCCAACAGACTGGACCGCGTTGACTGCAACGACGTTTGCAACGAGAGCGGATGCATTTTCCGGAATGTTGCAGTTGGTCGTTGCACCGCCCTGGGCGGTGAAGTCACCTGTCGTCCAGCCGCTGAAACTGCGCGTGCCCATCGCCGGAATCGGGCCGCCGACGACACGGGTATCGACAATACGACAGGGCGGAAGCGGAGTGAACACGAGACTGTTTTCGGTGGAGCCAAGCTGCAACGGTCGGACATCGTTACGATTGGATGCCGAGCTCCCGCCGAACAGTGCCCCGGACATGCTGTCGAACGTCGGCGCAGCAGCGGCGCGGCGAAGGTTGTCGATGTCGGACGCGCTGAAGGTGCCCATCATCAGCTCGGTCCATTCATTCGCGGAGATGCCATAGCGCCGCTGGATCTCGCTCCCCCAGCGATTTGATATCGTCGCGGCATATCGCGCTTGCTCGACGACGTTGCTCTTGTTGGCTTCACGCGGCGCGGCAATAGCCAGTGTCGAGAATGATGCGCAGGCAACCAGTACCAGAGCAGTGATTCGTTTCATGCATGCGATCTCCATTCGGACGTTGCGACCAGGAATTCACGTTGCAGGCGCGACAGGGATCACATTCGCACCCGACGTTCCGATACAAGCATGTGCTTTGAGAAACGGGCTATGAGAGTTTTCTGAAAGCTGCCTGAGGTTGCCGGTGAGTCCAACCGATTCCTGCACCAGAGCGACATTGCATGAAGACCGGGCGAGCGCGTGCCCAGGGCTTCAGAATCTGGCCAGCAGCACACCGCAGCGCTTGCGGGCGGCCTCGATGTCGCGGCTGATCGCGCCGCCCTCCGGCTGGGCAGCGCGGACCTGGGTGGCGAGCGCTGCGAGGTCGTCCCGGGCGCGCAGCGCACCGGGCGCGGCGCAGCGCAGCGCCGCGGCATGGGCGCGCGCGATCCAGGCGATCTTCCGCAGTTCGCTGTCGTCGGGCGGCGTGCGGGCGAGGCGGTCCAGTCCGGCCAGCGCCTCGACATCGCCGGCGTCCGCGGCGATGCGGTCGCGCGACAGCGCCGCGCGCAGCGCGTTGGGATGCTGCGTGCCGTAAGCCTCCGCCGTGATAGTGGCCGCGTCTTCGAGATGGCGCGTGCCGGCGCCCGGTTCGAGCGCCGCTTCCACCTCGCCAAGCATCCGCAGCGTGTCGCCCACCAGCCCGTGCCGCGCGCCGAAACGCGCCTGCCGCAGCGCGAGGGATTCGAGCAGCAGCGGCTGCGCCTGGGCATCCCGCCCTGCGGCGTGCAGCACCATCCCGTGATTGAACAGACCGTCGGCGAGCATCGCGTTGGGGCTGGTCTGGCGCCAGATGTCGACGGTGCGCGCCAGCGATTCCAGCGCCGCGTCCTCGTCGCCGCGTTCCCAGGCGACGATACCGAGGCTGTTGTGGATGCGCGCGACGTCGGCATGGCGCGCGCCGAGCCGCGCGACCGTCCAGACCAGCGCATCGCGGAACTCCGCTTCGGCTTCGGCGAAGCGCCCCTGGTCGACGTGCAGGGCGGCCAGTTGCCGGCGCGCATCGAGCGTGGCCGGATGGCGCGCGCCGTGCAGTGCGAGCGCGAGCAACAGCGCCTCGCGGCAACTCTCTTCGGCCGGCCGCGTGCGACCGTCCGCGCGCAGCAATGCGCAGCGCGTGCGCAGCAGTTCGACCGCGAGCGGATGACGCGGATCCAGACGCTGTCGCAGGCGGGCGAGCGCGGCATCGGTCCCGGCCAGCGCCTCGGTGATCTCGCCGGCGGCGCTGTGCAGCGAGGCGAGATCGGCGAGGCTTTCGATCGTGCCGGCTTCGTCCGGCACCGCGCTGTCGCGCCGCAGTTTGAGCGCACGCCGGAAGAGCAGGCGCGCGCTGTCGGGCTCGCCGATGTCGCGCCGGCCGCGCCCCAGCTGCGTGTACAGCTCGGCCGCCTGCCGCGGCAGCAGTTGTTCGCGCTGCAGCGCCAGCGCTTGTAGTGGCTGCATCGCCGCGATCGCGTCGCGCGGCCGGCCGAGCAGCCGCAGCGTGCGTCCATGGTCGCTGGCCGACTGCAGGCGCAGGCTGGGCGGTGCATCGGCCATGCCGCCGACGACTGCCGACTGCCGTTCCAGCAGCGCCAGCGCTTGGTCGTAATCGCCGAGTCCGAGACGCAGGCGCGCGATCACCCCGTAGAGTTCGGCGCGTGCCACCGGCTGGTGCGCGAGCTCCGCATCGCCGCGTTGCACGCCGGCTTCGAGCAGCTGGCGGATGTCGAGTGGCGCGCCGCCGGCCGCGGCGCCGGCCTGTTCGAACAGACCGACGACGAAATCCTGCATCGCCTGCGCGCGCGCCGATTCCTCGATCGCCTGGTTCGCCTGCCAGGTCACCGCGACCATCGAGGCGATGAGCGTCAACGCCACCAGCGCCGCGCTCGATACCGCCCAGCGGTGCCTGCGCAGATACTTGCCCACGCGATACGACAGCCGCTGAGGCCGGGCCAGGATCGGCTTGCCGTCGCTCCAGCGCCGCAGGTCGAGCGCGAAGGCCTCTACCGACGCGTAGCGATCGGCAGGCGCCTTCTCGAGCGCGCGCAGCACGATGGTGTCGAGGTCGCCGGCGATCGCGCGCGCCATGCGCTTGCGCTGCACCGGCTCCACGCCATCGTCGACGCTGCGCAGCAACGTCTGCGACGGTCTGGGCGGATCGGCATCGAGAATCGCCTGTTCCCACTGCGCATCGGTGGTGCGCGCAGGCTGATAGGGCTTGCGCCCCGACAACAGTTCGTAGAGCACGACGCCCAGCGAATACACGTCGGTCATCGTCGTGACCGGTTCGCCGCGGATCTGCTCCGGCGCGGCGTAGTGCAGGGTGAACGCGCGCACGCCGGTGCGCGTGTGTTCCGGTGCCTGGCCGGCGGTGTCGAGCAGTTTGGCGATGCCGAAATCCAGCAGCCGCACATCGTCGAGTGCGGTGACGAGGATGTTCGAAGGCTTGAGATCGCGGTGCACGATCAGGTTCGTATGCGCGTGGCTGACCGCGTCGCAGACCTGCAGGAACAGGCGGATGCGGTCCGCGACACCCGGCTGGTGGCGCCTGCACCAGTCGGTGACCGGCTCGCCGTCGATGTAGTCGAGTGCGAGATAGGGCTGCTGGTCGGCGCTGATGCCGGCGTCGAGCAGGCGCGCGATGTGCGGATGTTCCAGCCGCGCGAGGATCTGCCGCTCGCGGGTGAAGCGCAGGCGCAGGTCGGGATCGGCCAGGCCGGGCCGCAGCAGTTTCAGCGCGACGCGGCGCTCGTACAGGCCGTCGGCACGCCGTGCGAGCCAGACCTGGCCCATGCCGCCTTCGCCAAGCAGCCGTTCGAGTTCGTAGGGGCCGACGTGGCGGCCGGGCAGCATGCCCGACAGCGCGGCGACGATCGGTTCGGCGAGGAAGTCCTCGCGTTCGGCGTCCAGCGCGAGCAGCGTTTCGAGCTCGGCAGCGAAGGCGGGGTCGTCCAGGCGGATGGTGGCCAGCGCCGCCGCGCGCGCGTCGTCATCGAGTTCCAGCAACGCGTCGAGGGCCGGGGACAGCCGCTGCCAGCGCGCGCTGTCCATGTGCGGCGCTCAGTCTTCCCGCAATGACGCCAGCAGGTACATCCGCGCCTTCTGCCAGTCGCGGCGGATGCTGCGTTCGGAGCGGTCCAGCAACGCCGCGATCTCCAGTTCCGAGAGGCCGGCGAAGTACCGCAGTTCGACCACCTGCGCCAGTTTCGTGTCGACCGCGGCCAGCCGCGTCAGTGCAATATCCAGCGCCAGCGTGTCCTCGTCCAGCCGCAGGCCGCTTTCGATGTTCTCCGGCAGCTCGGTGACGCGGTGCAGATCCCCGCCGCGTTTCTGCGCGAGCCGCTGCCGGGCATAGTCGACGACGACGCTGCGCATCGCCGATGCGGCATAGGCGAAGAAATGCGCACGGTCGTCGAAACGCGCCTCGTGGCGACCGATCAGCTTGAGATAGGCCTCGTGCACCAGCGCGGTCGCATCGAGCGTGTGCCCGTGCTGGCCGGCGAGCTGGCGCCGGGCCATCTGGTGCAGTTCCTGGTAGAGCGTGGCGAGCACGCGATCGAGCGCGTCGCGATCTCCGCCGCGCGCGGCATCCAACCACTGGGTGATCTCGGCAACTTGACCCTCGTGCATGCCCGGCCCTCGCCCCGCCCCGCGCCGCGACTATAGCGCTTATCCGGGACCGGGCGCGGCGGGCCTTCAGCGCTGGCAGCGCGGGCACCAGACGGTCGCGCGCTGGCCCACCAGCGCCTGCCGGAGCGGCGTGCCGCAGGCCGGGCAGGGCAGGCCGCCGCGGCCGTAGGCGGACAGCTCCTGCTCGAAGTAACCGGGCGCGCCATCGGGACTGATGAAATCGCGCAGCGTGGTGCCGCCGCGGTTGATCGCGTACGCCAGGATCCGCTTCACTTCGGTGGCCAGCCGCGCATAGCGTTCGCGCGAGATGCGCCCGGCATCGCGCAGCGGCGAGATGCCCGCGGCGAACAGCGCCTCGGCCGCGTAGATGTTGCCCACGCCGACCACGATGCGCTGGTCCATCAGGAAGGTCTTCACCGGCGCGCGGCGGCCGCGGCTGGCGAAGAACAGATGGTCGCCGTCGAAGACGTCGTCGAGCGGTTCCGGGCCGAGATCGCGCAGGAGGTCATGCGTGTCGCCGGGTGCCTGCCACAGCAGGCATCCGAACCGGCGCGGATCGTTGAAGCGCAGGATTTGACCGGAATCGAGCGTCATGTCGACGTGGTCGTGCGTGCGCACCGGCACGTCCGGATCGAGCACGCGCAGACTGCCGGACATGCCCAGATGCAGCAGCGCGCTGCCGGCACCGGTGTCGAGCAGCAGGTATTTCGCGCGCCGGCGGATCGCCTCGACGCGCTGGCCGGGCAGCAGCGTCGAGACCTCGCCGGCGATGGGCCAGCGCAGGTCCGGCCGTCGCAGCACGACGCTGCGGATGGCGCGGCCGAGCACGTGCGGCGCCAGGCCGGCGCGGGTGGTTTCGACTTCGGGCAGTTCGGGCATGCGTTCTAGATCGGGCGTCGCCGCGCGGATTCAATCCACGCGGCTGAACGCGAGACGGACCGATCAGCCCGTCCAGCCGGGCAGGCGCTTCGCAACCGCAGGCGCATCGATGGTCACGTACTTCGGCAGCCCGTCGCGGCCATACGGGGGCGGCGCTTCGCCGCGGATCAGCGGCTCGAGATAGCGCCGCGCAGCCGCGGTGATGCCGAAGCCGTCGCGGCGGATGAAGCCGGCCGGCATGATCTTCTCGTGGTTGGCTACCTTCTCCAGTGGCGCGGCCTCGATGCGCCAGCGGTAGGGCGCATCGGACGTGCGCTTGATCGACGGCATCGTCGCGTTCTGGCCGGCAAGGGCGAACTGCACCGCCGCACGCCCGACCGCCATCGCCTGGTCGACATCGGTCTTCGACGCGACGTGCCGCGCCGAGCGCTGCAGGTAATCGGGCAGCGTCCAGTGCACCTTGTAGCCCAGCGTGTCCTTGACCCGCCCGGCGAGATGAGAGGCCACGCCGCCGAGCTGGGTGTGGCCGAACGCGTCCTGCCCGCCGCCGGCATCGGCGACGAAGCGCCCGTCCCTGTCACGGATGCCTTCACTGGCGACGACGACGCACCAGCCCACACGCTCGACGACGCGCTTCACCTGGGCGAGGAAGGCGGCCTCGTCGTAGTCGCGCTCCGGGAACAGGATGATCTGCGGCGCGTCGTCAGGACTCTGCCCGGCCAGGCCCGCGGCCGCGGCCAGCCAGCCCGCGTGCCGGCCCATGGCCTCGTAGACGAAGACCTTGGTCGAGGTGTTGGCCATCGCGGCGACGTCGAGCGCGGCCTCGCGTACCGACACCGCGGTGTATTTCGCCGCCGAGCCGAAGCCCGGGCAGCAGTCTGTGACCGCGAGATCGTTGTCGATCGTCTTCGGCACGCCGATGCAGGTCAGCGGGTAGTCGAACTGCGCGGCGAGCTGCGAGACCTTGAGCGCGGTGTCGGCCGAGTCGTTGCCGCCGTTGTAGAGGAACCAGCGCACGTCGTGCGCGCGCAGCACCTCGATCAGGCGTTCGTACTTCGCGCGGTCGGCCTCGATCGACTTGAGCTTGTAGCGGCACGAGCCGAATGCGCCGCCCGGCGTGTGCGCGAGCGCGCGCACCGTGGCCAGCGGAATCTTCGATGCATCGACCAGATCCTCGCGCAGCGCGCCGAGGATGCCGTTGCGCGCCGCGAGCACCTTGACCCGCCGGCTGCGCGCTTCCTGCAGCACCGCCGATGCGGTCGCGTTGATGACGGCGGTGACACCGCCGGACTGGGCGTAGAGCAGGGTTCCGGACGTCATTGCACGTGTCCTTTCGATGGGCCGTGGCGGGATACGGTAAGCTGGCGCGGCCGTCCGCCGCCGTGTCGTTCGAGTGTACGTCGGAGCGGTGGCGCGGTCCCCCACAGTTGCAGGAGCGTTCGATGCGTTTGGTTCTTCTCGGTGCGCCCGGTTCGGGCAAGGGCACGCAGGCGGCGCGGTTGAAGGACCATCTGCAGGTGCCGCACATCTCCACCGGCGATCTGCTGCGCGCCGAAGTGGCCGCCGGCACGCCGCTCGGCCTCGAAGCCAAGGCGATCATGGCGCGTGGTGATCTGGTCTCCGACGAGATCCTGCTCGGCATGCTGGAAGACCGTTTTTCGCGCGATGACACGCAGGCCGGCTTCATTTTGGACGGCTACCCGCGCAACCTCGCCCAGGCGGCCGCGCTCGACGCGCTGCTGGTGAAGCTCGGCACGCCGTTCGATGCCGCCGTGCAGCTGGAAGTGGACAACGAGCAGATCATCGCGCGCCTCGCCGGCCGCGCGCAGGCCGAAGGCCGCGCCGACGACAGCCCCGACTCCGTGCGCCATCGCCTCAACGTCTACGACCAGCAGACCGCGCCGGTGATCGCGTTCTATCGCGAGCACGACCAGCTGACCGTCGTCGACGGCGTGGGTTCGCTCGACGACGTGTTCGACCGCATCGTCAAGGCGATCGGTCGGGAGCAGGCGGCGGCCTGATCGTCGCGCAGCGGCGGCATGGCCCAGGGTGTCCTGCGAGCGTGCCGACCGCGTCCCTCACCCCATCCCCTCTCCCGGAGGGAGAGGGGCAAAAGTGTCAGGCATACATGGCTTCGTCGCACGTCTTCTGATCGTCCAGGACCCGGCTTCGTGAAACTTCATATCTTGGGCATCGCCGGCACATTCATGGGCGGCGTCGCCGCGCTCGCGCGCGAGCTCGGCCACGCGGTCGAAGGCAGCGACCAGGCGGTGTATCCGCCGATGTCGACCCAGCTCGAAACGCTGGGCATCACGCTGCACCAGGGCTACGACCCCGCGCACATCGGTGACGACGTCGACCAGGTCGTGGTCGGCAACGCGCTTTCGCGCGGCAATCCCGCGGTGGAAGCGGTGCTCGATGCCGGACGTGCCTACACCTCCGGCGCCGAGTGGCTGCGCGACAACGTGCTGCCCGGCCGCGAAGTGTTCGCCGTTGCCGGCACCCACGGCAAGACCACGACGACGACGATCCTGTCCTACCTGCTCGAAGCCGCCGGCCGCGCGCCGGGTTTCCTGATCGGTGGCGTCGCCGAAGACTTCGGCGTGTCGGCACGCATCGGCAGCGGACGCGAGTTCATCGTGGAGGCGGACGAATACGACACCGCCTTCTTCGACAAGCGCAGCAAGTTCGTCCACTACCGCCCGACGGTCGCGATCCTCAACAACCTCGAGTTCGACCACGCCGACATCTTTCCCGATGTCGCCGCGATCCAGCGTCAGTTCCATCATCTGGTGCGCACGGTGCCCGCGCGCGGGCGCTTGATCGTCAACGGTCACGACGCGCGTCTGACGGAAGTGCTGACGATGGGCTGCTGGACGCCGGTCGAACGCTTCGGCTTCGATGCCGCGTTCGAATGGTGCGCGGTGAAGCGCAGCGACGACGGCAGCGTGTTCGAAGTCCTGCGCGACGGCGTGTCGGTCGGCACGGTCGAGTGGCCGCTGCTCGGCGACCACAACGTACTCAACGCACTCGCTGCGCTCGCGGCCTGCGCGGCGGTCGGCGTCGACATCGCCGCGCTGCTGCCGGCGCTCGCGGCGTTCCGCAGCGTCAAGCGGCGGATGGAAGTGCTGGGCACCGCGGGCGACGTCACCGTCTACGACGACTTCGCCCATCACCCGACCGCGATCGCGACGACGCTCGCCGGCCTGCGTGCGAAGGTCGGCGATGCGCGCATCGTCGTGGCGATGGAGCCGCGCAGCAATTCGATGCGCCTGGGCGCGCACGCCGATGCGCTGGCGCCGTCGCTCGATCTCGCCGATGTGGTGGTGTTCCTGCATCGCCCGGAGCTGGCATGGGATGCGGGCGCGGTCGTATCCGCGGTCCGCGGCGACGCGCGCGCCGTGGCCGATGTCGACGCGCTGCTGGCAGAACTCGCCGCGCGCGTGCGGCCCGGCGACCATGTGGTCTTCATGTCCAACGGCGGCTTCGACGGCGCGCCGCGTCGCTTTGCGCAGCGCCCGCGCGACTGAGGTTTCGCATCGGCCTGCGTACACTGGGCGCATGCAAGACGACACTTCCCTGCCGCTGTTCCCGCTGCGCACCGTGCTGGTGCCCGGCGCCGCACTCGGCCTGCGCGTGTTCGAGCCGCGCTATCTCGATCTCGTCCGCGAATGCGGCCGCCGCGGCAGTGGATTCGGCATCTGCCTGATTCTCGACGGCGACGAAGCCGGCGCGCCGGCAACGCCCGCGGGCGTCGGCACCGAGGCGCGCATCGAGGATTTCGACACCGGCGCCGATGGCCTGCTGACGCTGCGCGTACGCGGCGCGCGCCGGTTCCATGTGCGCCGCACGCGTGTGCGCGACAGCGGCCTGATCATCGCCGATGTCGACTGGTGCGCCGCCGATCCCTCGATCGACCTGCAACCCGAACACGCGCTGCTGGGCGTGGTGCTGCGCAAGATCCTCGAGCACATCGACGGTGCGGACCAGGCGTTCCCGGAACCGCATTTCGACGACGCGGCCTGGGTGGGCTGGCGGCTCGCCGAGTTGCTGCCGCTCGAGCAGCCGCACCGCCAGCAGCTGCTGCAGCTGGACGATCCGGACGAGCGGCTCGAAACCCTGTTACGGCTGGTCGACGTCGTCGACGACGAGTGAGCCGTCCGCAGTGCGGACGCGCAGCGTCGGCACACCGGACTGCGGGTGCACGTCCTCGCGCGACGGGAAGGCTTCCAGCACGTCGCGCAGGCCGCGATGCACGCCGTGCGCATCGGGCTGCGGCTGCCACAGGCCGAAGGCACTGAACGGCCGCGTGTAGAGCATCGACTGGCTGGTGCCGATCCACAGCTCGGTGCCGTCGTCGAGCACCGCCGGTGCGCGCCACAGACGCAGCACTTCGACCCGGTCCGCATCGCTGTCGCGGCGCATCAGCAGCGTCTCGGCGAGTGTGTCCAGCGTCGCCGGCAGTACCGGCTGCTCGGCCTGCGGCACGCTGTCGTCGAGCAGGTTGATCACCCGCATCCAGTCGGCCTGCGGCTGCACCCGCCAGCCCTTGGCTTCGAGCTGCGTCTGCAGCGGCGCCAGCGGGCCCGCGATCTGCAGATCCAGCGGCCAGCGATGGGCCGGATCGCGCTCGCGCAGCTGGCCCGGCAACCGCGCCCAGTCCGACGCCCACCAGTCCTGCGCCGACAGCGTGACCGTGGAGGGCTTGGGCGCGAACTTCGCGAGCAGCGGATCCACCGCGCGCGGCGCATGCCACAACGCGGCCACGGCAAAGGTGATGTAGAAGATCAGCGCGACCGGACGCATCCAGAACGAACGCTCGACGTGGCGCCGATAGGCGATGCCCAGCACCAGCAGCCAGACGATGCCGAGCAGCATGCCGCCGACGATGTCGCTGAGCCAGTGCGCGCCGAGATACAGACGCGAGAAGCCGAGCACCGCCACGACCACGCCCGACACCAGATACGGCCACACGCGCGTGCGCCCGGGCAGTTCGCGGGCGATCAGCACGGCGAAGAAGCCGAACACGATCGTGCACATCGTGATCTCGACCGCGGGGAAACCGAAGCCACCGTGCACGGTGGGCGGCTTGGGCATGTCGATCACCGCGCCCAGCAGCGCGGTCAGCGCCATGCCGAATGCCAGTGCGGCCAGCCAGTGCGCGGCGCCCAGCCAGCGGCGGCGCCAGATCAGCCACGCCAGCGTCAACGCGACCGCGGGGCCGAGCACGTGCACATCGCCGATCGACGCGAGTCCCGCCATCAAACGGTCAGCCAGCGGATTGCGCAGTTCGTACATGAACTGGAACACGGTCTGATCGATCAGCAGCGGCTCGCCGCGCATGATCACCGTCGCCAGCAGGGCGAAGCAGGCCCAGCCGATCGCCAGCAGGCAGACCGCGAGAATCGCCAGCGATGCCGATTCGGGACGCTTGGGATCGACCAGCGCGATCGCGTAACGACCGAGCCAGGGATGCGCGCGCGACCACGCCAGCAGACGCGCCAGCAGCGAATTGGCGTGCGCATCGAACCAGCGGTAGCTGTAGATGACGATCGCCCACGCCAGTGCCAGCACCACCAGCAGTGCACCGAGCACCAGTGCCAGACGGTCGGCGACCGCGGCCACCGCGTCGTAGGACGCACCGAACAGCCAGCCCGGCGCGAGGAACAGCGCGCCCCACGAGAGACAGGCCGCGAAGCTGATCGGCAGGTACTGGCGCATCGGCATGTGCGCGATGCCGGCGATGGCCGGCACGAACGGGCGGATCGGCCCGACATAGCGCGCGACCAGGATGCTCTTGATCGCGTTGCGCCGGAACACGAGTTCACTGCGGTCGAGCAGCTGCGGATACTTGCTGAAGGGCCACACGGTGCGCAGGCCATGGCCCCAGCGGCGGCCGATCCAGTAACTCAAGCCGTCGCCGGCCATCGCGCCGAGCGCGGCGCAGGCAACCGCGTAGGGACCGGAGATCTCGCCCAGACCGATCAGCACGCCGATCGCGAACAGGATCGGCAGGGCCGGAACGATCGCACCGAGGATGATCACCGAATCGCAGAACGCGATGAGGAAGATCACGAAGCCGGCCGCGACCGGGTGGTTGCCCACCCACGTCACCAGGCTGTTGAAGAAGTCAGTGAGCATCCCGCCATTATGACAGCGGTGGATGACCGTCCCCGGACCACTAGCGGACCGTGGCCCTTGTGCGGAAGCCGCGCTGCATCGATATGCGGCGCCAGGTCGTGCGTGCGGATCGTCGGGCGGATTGTGCGAGCGACCGCTTCGATGAGACCGACCCGGGCCTGCGCCCGGCCTCCCTCCGTACAATGGCGTGATGTCCGCACACGATGCCAGGGCCGCCAGGGCCACCGAAGCAAAAGCGCTGAAGTCCGACAGCTTCGGCCGCATCTCCTTGATGCGCGGCGCCGATGGCGGCCTGTTCGTGCGCCGCGACTTGCGCCACGTGCCGCTCTGGCTGCGGTTGCCGGCGTGGTGGCTGGCCCGGCGCGAAGCGCGCGGGCTTGCGGCGGTGGCCGGCATGCAGGATGTGCCGCAGCTGCTCGCCTGGACCGGGCGCCAGCTCGATCGCAGCTACATGTCGGGCGATGCGATGTACCAGCGCCCGCCGCATGGCGATCTGATCTATTTCCGCCGCGCGCGCCGGCTGCTGCAGGGCCTGCACCGGCGCGGCCTCGCCCACAACGATCTGGCGAAGGAAGCCAATTGGCTGGTGCTCGACGACGGGCGCCCGGCGATCATCGATTTCCAGCTCGCGGTGCGCGGTGATCCGCGTTCGCGCTGGATGCGTCTGCTGGCGCGCGAGGATCTGCGCCACCTGCTCAAGCACAAGCGCATGTACTGCCGCGCGTCGCTGACGCCGGTCGAGAAGCGCGTGCTCAAGCGCACCTCATGGTTGCGCGATGTCTGGTTCCGCACCGGCAAGCCGGTCTACCGCGTCGTGACGCGGAAGATCCTCAAGTGGGAAGACAATGAAGGGCAGGGGCCGAAGCCCTGAGAACCTGTTCAATGTCCTGCTGCGCTTGTCAGCTGGCGCGCGTGCGGTGCTCGGAATGCTCACGTACCACACGTACGCTGCGCTTCCTGCGCTCCACCCCGCGCCATCTGGCGGCGCTCGCGACGGACCTTGAACAGGTTCTACGCCTCAGTCGGCCTCGCGCAGGGCGATGACACTGCGGCCCTGGTAGCGACGGTCGGCGTCGAAGTCGTAGCCAAGTTCGAGCGCGCCCACGTCTTCGCAGGCGTGGCAGGTGCGCATCGGCACATCGAAGCGCAGACGCACGCCGCCGTCGGGCAGCGCCTCGCTGCCGACTGCCTGCGCCGGCGCGAACGGCATCGCATCGGGATGCGCATCGAGGAACGGCTTGAGCTCGCTGCGCAGACGCACCGCGCCCGCAGGCAGCACGTTCTCATCGACATCCACCGAACGCCCGTCCGCATCGACCAGCCACAGACCCTGGTTGGTGTTCGCGCGGAACGGATAGGTGATCTCGGCGTGCCCGACGCCTTCGACCTCGCGCCAAGCACTGACATGGCCCGGATTGTCGAGTGCGATCAGCCGCGTGCTGGCCGCGAGAGCTTCAGGGGACGCGCCCGCGGCGCGCATCGTCGACAGCAGACACGCATCGACCGCCGCGGTGCCCGTGCGGCAGGTCGCGAGATCGCCCTGCCAGACGGATTTCGCGCTGACGACGAGATCGCCGTCGGCTGCAGCGGCGAGGTCGTCGGCCGCCACGGCCTGCGGTGGCGCTTCGGTCGGCGCCTGCGCTGGCGTCTCCGCTGCAGGCGCCAGCGCTGCGGGCGCGGTGGCCGGAGGCGCGGCATCGCACGCGGTCAGGGTCAGGGCGAACAACGCGAGGGCGGCAACATGGCGCATCGGCGGATCCTGCGGCGGGAAAGTCTTCAGTATCGCGCCGCTTGCTGAACGTGTCGGAGACCCCGCGCGCATAATGGCGATGACTCCATCGCAGGACAGGCCCGCCGCATGTCGACCCTCGCCGGCAAGACCCTTTTCATCACCGGCGCCTCGCGCGGCATCGGCTTGGCGATCGCAGAACGCGCTGCGCGCGATGGCGCGAACGTCGCGATCGCCGCGAAGTCCGAGGTCGCCAATCCCAAGCTGCCCGGCACCATCCACAGCGCCGCGCGCAGCGTCGAAGCCGCCGGTGGCCGCGCGCTGGCACTGCGATGCGACATCCGCGAGGAAGACCAGGTGCGCGCCGCGGTCGCCGCGACGGTCGATGCCTTCGGCGGTATCGACATCCTCGTCAACAACGCCAGTGCGATCTGGCTGCGCGGCACGCTGGACACGCCGATGAAGCGGTTCGACCTGATGCAGGAGGTCAACGCGCGCGGCAGCTTCCTGTGTGCGCAGGCCTGCCTGCCGCACCTGTTGAAGGCGCCGAACCCGCACATCCTGACCCTGTGCCCGCCACCGTCGCTCGACCCCAAATGGTGGGCGCCGCACACCGGGTACACGTTGGCGAAGATGGGCATGAGCTTCGTCACGCTCGGGCTCGCGGCCGAATTCGGGCCGCAGGGCGTCGCGGTGAACGCGTTGTGGCCACGCACGTTGATCGGCACGGACGCGCTGAACATGATTCCCGGCGTCGAACGCGGTAACGGCCGCAACCCGACGATCATGGGCGACGCTGCGCACGCGGTTCTCGTCCGCGACGCCGCCGGTTTCCACGGCCGCTTCCTGATCGACGACGAAGTCCTCGCCGAAGCCGGCATTACCGATCTCGACGCCTACGCGATCGATCCCGCGCAGCCGCTGTTGCCGGACCTGTTTCTCGATTGATCTGGATCTGCGGCTCCGAGCCCCTTTCCTCCGGGGAGGCGTTGGGTGAGGGCCGCGCTTCGCGAACACCTGCTTCCGAGATGCACCCCAGCACCTCTCCCTTCGGGAGAGGTCGCCGCGCGCAGCGCGGCGGGGGGGGGTTGGGGGCCCCTCCCCAAGCACCAAGAGCCCACCCACAGTTACGCCGG
>JASCOC010000034.1 GCA_029959605.1 Lysobacteraceae bacterium PS02340
CGCGCCGCCGCACGGGGGCCGCGGCCGCGGTCTGGGGGGGGCGGCGGCCTGGCCTGGCCCCGGCCCGGCGCCGGCCGGCGCCGCGTCGCCGCGGGCGGATTTCGGTCCGCGCGGCCCTGGTCGCGGCCGGGCTGCTGCCGCTGCTGCGCTGAGCCACGCCGGCGGCCTGCGGCGCCGCCGGATCGTGACTTTGGTCATGCGGCCCGCGGCCCTGCTGCGTGCTAGCGTTGGCGGTTATCCGTCCATGCGCCACCGGAGTCGCCATGTCCCAACTGTCCAAGCTCTGCCTCGCCGCCGGCATCGCCGCCGGTCTGTCGATGGGCGCCGCATCTGCCCAGGAGGCCGCCGTGTCCGATCCCCACCAGTGGCTCGAAGCCGTCACCGACGAGAAGGCGCTGGACTGGGTCCGCGCGCAGAACGCCAAGGCCGAAGCCGAGCTGGCCGCGACGCCCGAATTCAAGCAGCTCGAATCCGACCTGCTGGGCATCTACGACTCCGACGACAAGATTCCGGCCGTCTACAAGCAGGGCGAGTGGTACTACAACTTCTGGCGCGACCGGAACCACGAGCGCGGCATCTGGCGCCGCACCACGCTCGAGGAATACCGCAAGCCGCAGCCGAAGTGGGAAACCGTGCTCGACCTCGACGCGCTCAACACCGCCGAGGGCGAGAACTGGGTGTGGCACGGCGCGAGCTGCCTGCGTCCGGCCTACACGCGCTGCCTGATCGCGCTGTCGCGCGGCGGCGCCGATGCCGACGTCACCCGCGAGTTCGACGTCGCGTCGAAGTCTTGGGTCGAAGGCGGCTTCTTCCGCGAGGAAGCCAAGGGCGCGCTGGGCTGGATCGACCAGGACAACGTCTACGTCTATACCGATTTCGGCGACGGCTCGCTGACTTCCTCGGGCTACCCGCGCATCGTCAAGCAGCTCGCGCGCGGCCAGTCGATGGACCAGGCCACGCTGGTCTACGAAGGCGAGCCGGACGACATGTACATCGCCGCAATGCACGACGACACGCCGGGCTTCGAGCGTGACTACGTCAGCCGCACGCTGGCCTTCTACAACGACGAGCTCTACCTGCGCGGCGCCGATGGCCAGCTGACCAAGATCGACGCGCCGAACTCGGCGAACAAGTCCGTCCACCACGACTGGCTGATGCTGGAACTGCGCGAAGCCTGGGAGGTCGGCGGCCGCACGTATCCGGCCGGCTCGCTGCTCGCAGCGAACTTCGACGCCTTCATGGGCGGCAAGCGCGAGTTCGACGTGCTGTTCGAGCCGAGCGAGACCACCTCGCTCGCCGGCGCGACGTGGACCAAGAACCACCTCGTGATCAACGTGCTCGAGGACGTCAAGAACAAGCTCACCGTGCTGACGCCGGGCGCGGACGGCTGGGCGCGCAGTGCCCTGACCGGCGTGCCGGAACTCGGCACCGTCGCAGTCAGCGCCGTCGACAGCGACGAGTCCGACGCGGTGTGGATGACGGTCACCGACTACCTGACGCCGAGCACGCTGATGCTGGCCGAGGTGGGCGGCAACGCCGTGCCGGAAACGCTCAAGACCATGCCGGCGTTCTTCGACGCCAGCACGCATGAAGTCGAGCAGCACTTCGCCACGTCCAAGGACGGCACGCGCGTGCCGTACTTCCTTGTGCGTCCGAAGGACATGCAGCTCGACGGCAGCAATCCGACGCTGCTCTACGGCTACGGCGGCTTCGAGATCTCACTCACCCCCGGTTACTCCGGCGGCGTCGGCAAGGGCTGGCTGGAGAAGGGCGGCGTGTACGCGGTCGCCAACATCCGCGGTGGTGGCGAGTACGGCCCGCGCTGGCACCAGGCGGCGCTCAAGCAGAACCGCCACAAGGCTTACGAGGACTTCGCCGCGGTCGCGCAGGACATGATCCAGCGCAAGATCACCTCGCCTGCGCATCTCGGCATCCGCGGCGGCAGCAACGGCGGTCTGCTGACCGGCAACATGCTCACGCAGTATCCCGAGCTGTTCGGCGCGGTCGTCATCCAGGTGCCGCTGCTCGACATGCAGCGCTATCACCAGCTGCTGGCGGGTGCGTCGTGGATGGCGGAGTACGGCAATCCGGACAAGCCGGAAGAGTGGGAGTTCATCCGCACGTTCTCGCCCTACCACCTGTTCGACGCCGCGAAGGACTACCCGCCGACGCTGATCCTGACCTCGACCCGCGACGATCGCGTCCATCCCGGCCACGCCCGCAAGATGATGGCGAAGATGTCCGAAGCCGGTAAGGACGTGCGTTACTACGAGAACATCGAGGGTGGCCACGGCGGCGCTGCGAACAACCGCCAGGCCGCACACATGGACGCGCTCTACCTGACGTTCCTGTGGCAGCAACTGGGCAAGTGATTCGATCCCGCACCGGCCGCTTTCGCGGCCGGTGTTCTTTCTGGCGTTGCATCGGCAGCGAGTGGACCCACCTATGAAGACATCTTTCCCCCGCGCGGCCCTGTTTCTGGCCGCGCCGTTCCTGACGAGCCTGAGCCTGATGAGTGTTTCTCCTGCTGCACACGCCGCCGCGCCGGTCCCGCCCGACGCCGAACAGCGCCCGCACACCGTCACCGCGCCGCACGGTGCGTCGCGCGAGGACGTTTACTACTGGTTGCGCGACGACAAGCGCGAAGACCCGGCGATGCTGGCGTATCTCAATGCCGAGAACGCCTACGCCGATGCGATGCTCGCGTCGCTCAAGCCGGTCGAGAACACGCTGTACGACGAGATCGTCGGCCGCATCCAGCAGGACGACAGCTCGGTGCCGTACCGCGACCGCGGCTTCTGGTACTACTCGCGCTTCGAGACCGGCAAGGACTATCCGGTGCACGCGCGCCGCGCCGATGGCGCCGGTGTCGATGCGCTGTCGATCCAGGCCGCGAACGCGAAGGGCGACTTCAGTGGCGAGCAGGTCATGCTCGACGTCAACCAGCTGGCCGACGGCAAGGATTACTACGCGGTCGGCGACTGGGACGTGACCCGTGACAACCGCATCCTCGCCTACGCCGACGACACCAACGGCCGTCGCCAGTACACGGTGCGCTTCAAGAATCTCGAAACCGGTGAGATCTATCCGGACGTCATCACCGGTGTGTCGGCGAACCTGGTCTGGGCCGACGACAACAAGACCCTGTTCTACGTCGAGAACGATCCCGAAACCCTGCTGACCGTGCGCGTGAAGAAGCACGTGCTCGGTACGCCGGTCGCCGACGACGTGCTGGTGTACGAAGAGAAGGACGACAGCTTCTACATGGGCATCGACCGCACGCGCGACGACAAGTACATCGTCATCGGCGTCGGCAGCACGGTGTCGAGCGAAACGCGCTACGCGCCGGCCGACAATCCCGAGACCTTCGCCGTGCTCGCGCCGCGCGCGCGTGATGTCGAGTACGACGCCGACCATTACGGCGACCGCTGGGTGATCCGCACCAACGCAGACAAGGCGACGAACTTCAAGCTCGTCACCGCGCCCAGCGATGCGACCTCGCGCCGTCAGTGGACCGACTTCGTGCCGCATCGCGATGACGTCTATATCGAAAGCTACGAACTGTTCGACGGCTTCACCGCGATCGAGGAACGCGCCGAAGCGCTGACCCGCGTGCGCGTGCTCAAGCGTGATGGCAGCGACGAATTCGTGCAGGCCGACGAACCGGCATATGCGATGGGTCTGGCGGTGAACTCCGAGCCCGACACCGACTGGCTGCGCTACGGCTATACCTCGCTGACCACGCCGGCGACGACCTTCGAGGTCAACACGCGGACCGGCGAACGTCGCCAGCTCAAGCAGCAGGTGGTGATCGGCTACGAGCCTTCGAACTACGTCACCGAGCGCGTGTGGACGACGGCGCGCGACGGCAAGCGCATTCCGGTGTCGCTGGTCTACCGCAAGGGGTTCGAGAAGAACGGCACCGCGGCGCTGCTGCAGTACGGCTACGGCAGCTACGGCGCGTCGATGGATCCGGGCTTTTCGGTCACCAACGTCAGCCTGCTCGACCGTGGCATGGTCTACGCCATCGCGCACATCCGCGGCGGCGAAGAAATGGGCCGCGCCTGGTACGACGACGGCAAGCTGCTCAACAAGATCAACACCTTCACTGATTTCATCGACGTGACCGACGATCTGGTCAAGCAGGGGTATGCGGCACCCGATCGCGTCGCGGCCTACGGCGGCAGTGCCGGCGGCCTGTTGATGGGCGCGATCTCGAACATGGCGCCGGAGAAGTACCGCGTGATCCTGTCGCAGGTGCCGTTCGTCGACGTGGTCACGACGATGCTCGACCCGAGCATTCCGCTGACCACCAACGAGTACGACGAGTGGGGCAACCCCGAAGAGAAGCGCTACTACGACTACATCGTGAAGTACTCGCCCTACGACAATCTCGACGCCAAGGCCTACCCGGCGATGTTCGTCGGCACCGGTCTGTGGGATTCGCAGGTCCAGTACTGGGAGCCGGCGAAGTACGTGGCCAAGCTGCGCGATCTCAACACCGGCGCGCATCCGGTCGTGTTCCGCACCAACATGGAAGCCGGACACGGTGGCAAGTCGGGCCGCTTCCGTCGCTACCGCGAGTCGGCGGAGATGTACGCCTTCATGCTCGACCAGCTGGGGCTCGACGCGGCGACGCGCTGATTCCAGCGTCGCGTCCAGAAAAACGCCCGCAGAGATGCGGGCGTTTTTCGTTGGGCAGTCACCAGATGCATCACGCGCGTGACGCGAATATCCGGAGCGTCAGCGATCGAACGCCAGCAGATCGTGCCCGGTGGCGGCGCGCACGATGCGCCGATAGACGTACTGGCCGCTGCCGCCGTTGGTCATCACGACAATGCCGCGGCGCCGCGCGGCATCGCCCATCGCGAAGGTCTTGAAGATGCCGCCGTTGCTGCCGGAATGGTGGAACACCGGACCGCCCGGTTTCGGCTCCACGTTCCAGCCCAGACCTTTCGCGCTCCATGGCGTCGCGCCGATCGTCTGCGGCGTCAGCATCGCCGCGCGCGTGGACTCGCTGAGTTCCCACGACGCACGCTGTGCGCCGCGCGCCATGACCAGCGACACGAACGTCGCGTAGTCACGGACCGTGGTGCGCAGGCTGGCGGCGGCGTTGGCGAGGATGTCGCCCGCCCAGTTGACCAGCCCCGGCGGTGTGTGGGCCTGGATCTCGGGCAACGCACGCGCGGCATCGTCCCAGGTCCATGCCGACAGCGGTCTGCCGTCGCGTCCGGCGATGCGCTGGGCCGCGCTCCACTGTTCGCGCAGCATCTGCGTGGGCATGCCTGCGCCATCGGCGTCATGGGCGCGGTGACCATGGACCGATCGCGCGGCCATTGTGTCGTCCCACGCGTAGCTGCTGTCGCGCATGCCGGCGGGGCCGAACAGGCGCGCCTGCATCGTCTCGTCCAGGCTCTGGCCGGTCAGCGTTTCGATCACCAACTGCAACCAGACGAAGGCTTCGCCCGAATAGTCGATCCGCGTGCCGGGGTCGGCCTGCGGCACCAGCAGTTCGGTCGCCGGATGCGGTCGCCAGTTCGGCAGTCCGGTCGTGTGGCGCAGCACATCGCGGGCGGTGATGCGGTCCAGCCAGGGATGCCGGCCGAGATAGTCCGGGCGTCGATAGGCGACGAGTGGCCTGTCGAGATCGACGACACCTGCATCGGCCAGCTGCAGCACCAGGTAGGCGAATACCGGTTTGCTCAGCGATGCCGCCTCGAACAGGGTGTCGGCCTGCACCGGCGTGCCGCGCTCGACGTGCATCACGCCGAAGCCCTGCTGCCAGGTCACCGTGCCGTCCTCGACGACCGCGATGGCCAGGCCGGGCACTGCGAAGGCCGCCATAACCCGCGGCAGATCGTCCAGCAGGTCCGGATCGGGAGTCCAACTGCGCGCGCTGTTCCCTGACGTCGACGTCGACCCCGAGGCCAGATGCCAGGGCAGCAGGCCGACAGCGCCGGCGAATCCGATGAAACGACGACGACCGGCATGGACGAGGGAGGGCATCGCCGCATTGGACTGCGTCGGCGACCGGGCGGCAAGAGGGGGGTGATGGCGGCGACAGACCGCATGCGCGGATTGACGCAGGCCCGGGGCTTGGGCAGAATGCGCGGCTCGTCGCGGGAAGTTCCGCACGACCGATGGCTATGTAGCTCAGCCGGTTAGAGCACGTCACTCATAATGACGGGGTCGGTGGTTCGAGTCCACCCATAGCCACCAACGCGAAAGCGTCGCCGAAAACCCGCCCGATGGCGGGTTTTTTGTGGCCGCGTATCGGCGTTCAGTTCCGGCTTGTTCCCCGGGGCGGCGCGTGGCAGAGTCGATGCCAGTGACGCAAGTCAATCGCATTAGGAGTCCGCATCGTGATCGATCCGGACGGGTTCAGGCCCAATGTCGGCATCGTGTTGATGCACCCGGACGGCCGCGTCTTCTGGGCGCGTCGGGTCCGGCGTGATGGCTGGCAGTTCCCGCAGGGCGGGATGAACACCGACGAGACGCCGCTCGAGGCGATGTATCGCGAGCTGCGCGAGGAAACCGGGCTGCTGCCCGAACACGTCGCCGTGCTCGGTGCCACGCCCGGCTGGCTGCGTTACCGCCTGCCGCAACGGGCGATCCGCCGCAACGACCGCATCGTCTGCGTGGGCCAGAAGCAGGTCTGGTTCCTGCTGCAGTTCGTCGGCGAAGAAGCGCATCTGAAGCTCGATCTCACCGAGACGCCGGAGTTCGACCACTGGCGCTGGGTCGATTTCTGGTATCCGCTCGAACACGTGGTGATGTTCAAGCGCGGGGTCTACACCAGCGCGCTCAGCCATCTGGCCAAGTATGCCCGGCAGGTTGCCGGCGCACAGGCGATCCCGCAGCCTGCGATCGAGACCCGGCCGCGCAGCCGTCGGCCGCAGCGCCGGGGCGCGCGTCGCACGCCGGACGCCGTCGTGCGCGGGCGCGATGATGGCGCGGGCTGAACAGTTCTTATTTGACACTGATTCTCGTTTATGGCGGAATGGGCACTCCAGCCTTCCGCCAGGACCACAGCCTTGTACGTGTGCATCTGCAACGGCGTCACCGACTCCCAGATCCGTCAGGCCGCGGCCAATGGCTGCCGGGAAGTCAGTGAACTGACGATGCGCACCGGCTGCGGTGCGACCTGCGGCAGCTGCCTGGATATGGCCTCGGGCCTGCTTGACGATTTCCATGCCACGCGTCGCGCACCGGTCATCGATCTGCCGCTGATCGCATCGGCCGCCTGAGGCGGTATCCGCGCGGCGCCGGTCCGCGCCGACTAATGATCACGATTCGCGTTCCGTCATCGCCATCGACGGATCGCTAGAGTGTGCGCATTCCGCGATATCAGGAGCATCCCTCGATGAAGGGCGACGCGCAGGTCATCCGCTTTCTCAACCAGGCGCTCTACAACGAGCTGACCGCGATCAACCAGTACTTCCTGCACGCCAAGATGCTGAAGAACTGGGGCCTCGACGAGCTCGGCAAGCGCGCCTACAAGGCGTCGATCGACGAGATGAAGCATGCCGACAAACTGTCGGAGCGGATCCTGTTCCTCGAAGGGCTGCCGAATTTCCAGGCGCTGGGCAAGCTGCGCATCGGCGAGGAGCCGGTCGAGACGCTCGAATGCGATCTCGCGCTCGAGATGGACGGTCTGCCGACGCTGCGCGAGGGCATCGCCTACTGCGAGAACGCCGGCGATTTCGTCAGCCGCAAGCTGCTGGTCGACATCCTCGAATCGGAAGAGGAACACGTCGACTGGCTGGAAACCCAGCTCGATCTGGTCTCACGCATCGGCGTCGAGAACTATCTGCAGAGCCAGCTCGAAGAAGACTGAGCCTGAGCCATTTCGCACGCCCGCATGCAGCGGGCGGCGACCTCAGGTGATCCCCGAGACCCGGCCTTCGCGCAGCATCCGCCGCGCACGCGCGAATTCGTTCGACACCAGCGCCACGGCCACGGCCGGGCGTTCGAGATTGCGCTCGCGGGCGCCGGCTTCGATGCGGCGCGCGGCCGCCGACAGCGACATCGCGCCGAGATTCGCACTCGACGACTTCAGCGAATGCGCGGCATCGCGCAGGCCGTCGTAGTCCGGACCGTCGACCGCGTTCTCCAGTGCCGACAGCAGGCGCGGCGTGTCGTCGAGGAACACGTCGATCAAGCGGTCGACCTCGTCGCCGAGCACGGTGCGCAGATCGTCGAGCACCTCGTGGTCGATGACCGGCGGCAGCGGGCCGCGGTCCACGGCCGGTGACGGCGCCGGAATCGCGATGGCCATCTGTTCGGCTTCGGCCCGGGCCTCGTCCGGAGACTGCGGACGCGGCTGCGTCGGCGCGGTCCACTCCGCGGCCGACATCGGCTCGCTGATCGGAGCGGGCGCCGGCGTCGCGGGTTCGACGACCGCGGGTGCGGTATCCGGGTCCCACCAGCGATAGATGCAGCGCTCGAGCTCGCTGCGCGTGACCGGCTTGGCGAGGTAATCGTCCATACCCGCATCGAGGCATTTCTGGCGGTCGCCGGCCATCGCATTGGCGGTCATCGCGATGATCGGCAGACGACGCGCGCTGCGCTCGGCGGCTTCGTGCTCGCGCCAGCGACGCGTCGCGGTGTAGCCGTCCATGACCGGCATCTGGCAGTCCATCAGCACGATGTCGTAGCGCGACGCCGCGATTCGCAGCAGCGCGGCTTCGCCATTGCTGGCGGTGTCGCAGGTGATACCCAGCACCGACAGCAGGCGCTGGCCGACCATCAGATTGACCGGATTGTCTTCGACCAGCAGCACGCGCGGCTTGCGCGGGCCGCCGTTGCGCGCGGCATCACCGGCGGCGTCGCCGCCGACCGGCGCGGTCACGGGCGGAGGCACGACAGCGGGTGGCGGCGCCGCATGGAGGGGCGCCGGCGCGGTCTCGTAGGTGGGCTGCGGTGCGGGTGCGGCGACGTAGACGTCGGGCGGCGGCGCGTACGGCGGTTCGGCCGGCACCTGCGGCGCGCTGTCGGTACCGAGCACGGCCTCGCGCAGATCGGCGTCGGGCGACTGGCGGCTCAGCAGCGTCGCACCCTGGCGCAGTTCCTCGGACACCGTCTCGTCGCCATACAGGCACACCAGGCGCAGATCGCCATAGGCCGCCTGCCGGGTCACGTTGCGATACAGCGCGACCGCCGTGTTGCGCATGCCGGCCAGATCCGCGACGACGACCGAGTAGGCCCACGGCGGCCCCTGGTTCGCGGCGGTGCGCAGACGGTCGAGTGCTTCCTGCGTGGTCTCCACCGAGCTCACGCGCAGGCCCCAGTTCGGCAGCAGCATGCTCAGGCGCAGCCGCAGGCGCGGATCGGCGCTGAGCAGCAACGCGCGGCCGTCGCGCGGGCTCGCGTCTTCGGCCGGCATGTCACCCTGCGCCTTGCGCAGCGGAATTTCGAACCAGAACGTCGAACCGGCACCGGGCTCGGAGTCCACGCCGATGCGTCCGTCCATCAGTTCGACGATGCGGCGCGAGATCGCCAGCCCCAGACCGGTGCCGCCATACAGGCGCGTCGTCGACGCGTCGGCCTGGCTGAAGGCCTGGAACAGGCGCGACCGGCCTTCGGTGCTGATGCCGATGCCGGTGTCGCGGACTTCGAAGCGCAACTGGTGCAGGGCTGCGGTTTCGCCGAGCCGGCGCACCTGCACCGACACGCTGCCGCGCTCGGTGAACTTCACCGCGTTGCTGATCAGATTGCCCAGTACCTGGCGCAGGCGGACCGGATCGCCGCGCACCGACAGGCGCACGGACGGATCGAGCTGCAGGCCCAGGCGCAGGCCCTTGGTCTGCGCGGCGCGCTCCATCACCTGGATCACGCCGTCCATCAGCTCGCGCAGGTTGAAACCGGTGACTTCCAGGTCGAGCTTGTCGGATTCGAGCTTGGAGTAGTCGAGGATGTCGTCGACGATGCGCTGCATCTGCTGCGCCGACATGTAGGCGGTGCGCACGAGTTCGGCGTGATCGGGCGCGAGCCTGGCGTGCATCAGCAGATCGAGCATCGGCGTGATGCCGTTGAGCGGCGTGCGGATCTCGTGGCTCATCGTGGCGAGGAATTCGCCCTTGGCCATGACCGCGGACTCGGCCGCATTCTTGGCCTGGCGGAGTTCCTTTTCCAGTTCGGTGCGCTCTTCGAGCTCGCGCTGCAACTCGCCCAGTGCAAGTTCGTCCTGGCGCAGACGCTCGTCCGCGGCTTCGAGTTCGCGCACGCCCTGGTGCATGTGCACGCTGACGCCGATCGACGCGACCACCGCAACCAGGGCGAGCACCAGCGCGATCACCTGCCACGGACCGGGCACCGCGAGCGCGGCCAGCACCATCGTCAGCGCCGCGCCGCCGGCTGCGCCGAGTGCGAGCCAGCGCAACACGAGAGCGGACGGGCGACGGCGCGCGATCATGCGTCAGCGGACCTAGAGCACGGAGTGGTGGAAGTCGAAGTCGAGCACGTTCGCCACGCGCTGGACCAGATTGCCCTGGATGAAATCGATGCCGCTCATCCAGAGCGTCGCCGCCGCCTGCGGATCTTCGACCTGCTGGCCGATCACCTGCAGTCCGAGCCGGTGCGCGCGCTCGACGGCGACACGCATCTCATCGCGCACGCGCGGTTCGTCGAGCTGGCGCGAATAGCGCGCGGCGAGTCGCACGAAACCGAGCGGCAGCTGTGCGAGCAACGCATCGGCTTCCTCGCTGGCGCTGTACTGGCCCAGACACAGCTGCACGCCGGCCGGCACCATACGCGCGCAGAAATCCTGCAGCGACAGCGCGTGGATCAGCGCATCGTCCTGGCGCACGTCGATGACCAGCGATGCGCCCGGCACGCCGGACGATTCGATCTGCTGGAGCAACCAGTCGGCATAGCCGCCCTGGATCAGGCTGCGCGAGGACTGCGACACGAAAAGCCGCATCGCGCTGCCGACGCGCTGGCGTTCGATCAATGTCGCGATCGCGAGTTCGATCACGCGGCGGTCGATCTCCAGCAGCAGGCCGGCGAGTTCGGCGGCCGGCAGCACGCGCGCGGCGGAATGCAGTTCGCCATCGCGACCGCGCAGGCGCAGCAGGGTCTGGTACTGCGCCTCGTCGCCACCGGCGACGGCGACGATCGGCTGGAATGCGAGTTCGATGCGCTGCTCGGCGAGGGCATCGCGCAGATCGTCGGCCAGACCGCCCTGGGCATCGCCGGGTGCGACGGTCGGCGCGGGCATGTGCACGGCGATGCCGACCGGCGTGCCGCGCGATTCGCGCAAAGCCTGTTCGGCGGCAGCGAGCGCACTGCCGGGATCGTCGTAGCCGTGGACGAGATCGGCGTACCCGACCAGTGCCCGCAGGCGGATGGTCTGGTCGGCGAGCGGGAAGGGATGGCTGCCGATGCCGTCGCGCAGGCTGCGCGCCCAGGCATCAAGATCGATGCGTGCCACGTCCGGTGCGAACACCAGGAAGGTGTTGTCGTTGAGACGCGTCGCGGAGGCATCGCCCACCAGCGTGCGCAGGTGGCGCCCGGCATCGGTGAGGATGGTTTCCAGGCCCGCGTAGCCGTAGCGGTCGCGCAAGGCGGTGATGCCTTCGACCTCGACGAAACCGAGCGCACCGCGCGGCACGGCGGGAATCGCTTCGGCCAGATGCTGCAGCAGCTGCAGACGGCTGTTGAGCCCGGTCAGCGGGTTGCGGCCGGGGTCGGGCATCTGCTGCAGCGCGCGGGCGCGGCGGATGCGGTTCTGCACCGCGGCGATCAGATGGCGCGGACGCACTGGCTTGGTCAGGAAATCGTCGGCGCCGACTTCGAGCATCTCGAACTGGCGTTCGGGATCGGCATCGCCGGTGAGGAACACCACCGGAATGTGCGCGAACGTCGGCTGCCCGCGCAGCTGCGCGGTGAGTTCCGAGCCGTCCATGCCGGGCATGTGCAGATCCATCAGCACCAGGTCAGGCTGGAACTCGCCCAGCGTCGCCATGAACTCGCTCGCTACGGCGACCACGCGCGCCTGCAGACCGGCACCGTTGAGGACGCTCTCGGCGAACAGGGCCTGGCTGGGATCGTCCTCGACGATGAGCACGCGATACGGCGCCTCGACCGATTCGCTCGCCTGCGCTTTCGCCGGCTGCGCGTCGGTATCGACGGCGTCGGCGGGATCACCGGGCAGCGTGGGTTGACCGGCGTCAGCCGCCCAGCGCCGCCAATAGGCTGCGGGCGGAAACTCGGCGCGTTGCTTGCTGTCGGCATCAGACATAGGTGCGGCACTGTGACGCGATGTGGGGGATCAGGCAACTTTAACCGGTACCCCTTTCGATCGCGTCGCCGGCAGTGTCACGTCACGCGTGCCGCGCCCGCTGGGATCAGCCGCGCGCGGCCTTCGGTGCGCGACGCGACAGACGCCGCCACAGCCACCACACCGCGACCGCACAGGGCAGCACGCACGCGGCCACCAGCGCGAGTGCGAGCCATGGCGACACCAGCGCCAGTGACAGCGCACCGACGGTGACGACATCTTCCGTGGTCGATACGGTGAGGTTGCTGACCGGCTCGGGCGAGGCATTGAGCAGCAAGCGGCTACCGGCCTTGAGCGCGTGACTGGTGAGCGCCACGCCTGCGCCGGTCGCGAGCATGCCGGCGCCCAGATCGCCATCGGGCGACAACGTGGCCGCGGCGAGGAACGCACCCGCCGGCACGCGCGCCAGGGTCTGCAGTAGATCCCAGCCCGAGTCGACGCCGGGAATCTTGTCGGCGAAGAATTCCACCAGCGCCAGCACGCCCGACACGCCCAGCACCCACGGCGACGCTGCGGCCTCGAGCGCCGGCGGCAGGTCCAGCCAGCCGAACGCGCCCGCCAATCCGACACCGAATACCGTCAGATACGCGCGCACGCCGGCCAGCCACGCGAGCAGCACACCAGCGGCGAACAGATGGGCTTCGGACATCGCGATGCTCCGGGGCGAACGACAACGGGTGCACAACGCCGGCGAGTATAGGACCGGCTTCGCCTTGACGCGGCGCGACGGCGCTGGCTATACCGTGACGATGAACGACACGCCGCCTCCCGTGACCAAGCCGCCCTCGGCCACCCGCCGCGCGCGTGGTCCGCGCATCGTCATTGCACTCGCGGTGGTCGTCGTACTCGCGTTGCTGTTCGGGCTGTGGGGCGCCTGGCAGGCGTTCGCACCGACCTCCGGCAACCCGCAGCGCCAGCTGGCCACCCAGCAGGCCGAGCTCGAAGGCCTGCAGCAGCAGGTGTCGACCCTGACCCGCTCCGACCAGATCAGCCGCGATGCGAACCGCGAACTGCAGGGCACGCTGGCCGAGCGCGACGAGGAGATCGCCGCCCTGCGTGCCGACGTCGCGTTCTACGAACGGTTCGTCGGCGCGACCGAGCAACGCAAGGGCCTGACGGTGCACGAGTTGCGCATGCAGCCGCGCACCGACCAGGGCTGGCACTACACCGCGACGCTGACCCAGAGCCTCAGCCGCGAGGCCGCGAGCGTCGGCACGATGCGGCTGTCGGTCGAAGGCACCCGCGACGGGCGCCTGGAGACGCTGGAGTGGGATCAGCTCCGTCAGCGCGACGATGCCGCCCGCGTGGCGTACTCGTTCAAGTATTTCCAGCAGGTCGAGGGCGACATCGTGCTGCCGCCGGGCTTCCAGCCGCTGCGCGTCGTCGTGCGGCTCGAGCCGGAGCGCGGCAGCGCGGTCGAGCGTCCGTTCAGCTGGGCCGACGTGACGCCGCGTTCCGCACCCGGCGCTTGAAGCGGGGGGCACGCAGCCCCATCCTGTGTGCCATGAATGACGTGCTCACCATCGAAGGCCCCGGTTACCAGTCGCTGGAGCGTCCGCTGGATTTCACCCCCGCGGCCGCGGCCAAGGTGCGCGAGCTGATCGAGGGCGAAGGCAATGCCGCGCTCAATCTGCGGGTCTACATCCAGGGCGGCGGGTGCTCGGGCTTCCAGTACGGCTTCGAGTTCGACGAGCAGCGCACGGACGACGATCTGGCGGTGGTGACCGACGACGTGACCCTCGTGGTCGATCCGCTGAGCCTGCAGTACCTGATGGGCGCTTCGGTCGATTACGTCGAAAGCCTGCACGGCGCGCAGTTCACGATCCGCAACCCGAACGCCAAGTCGACCTGCGGCTGCGGCAGCAGCTTCACCGTCTGAGTCGCGCCACCCGCGTGTCGCCATCGCGACACCGCCCCGGGCGATAATCGGCGCATGGACTTCAGCTTCGTCGACGCGCCGCTCGATCGCGCAGAACATCTCCGGACAGATTCCGATGCGTTGGCCCGCCTGTGGCCGGAAGCGCGCGTGCTGGTGCTCGATGCAAAAGGCGATGCCCGCGTCGATGCGCACGGCATGCCGCCCGCGCTCGACGGCACCGTGGTCGGCACGCGCCCCGGGTCCGCGGTCTTCCTCGGCCTGCACGATGCGCAGGGCTGGTTCGCCGTGCCGGCCGTCGATGCGCCGGCCACGCTGGACGCGCCGGCGACGATCGATCTGCGCACCGCGGCCGCGCAGTGGCCGGTCCGCGAGGCGACCGCGTTCGCGCAGGCGCGCGCCGTGCTGCACTGGCGCGACCGGCATCGCTTCTGCGGCGCCTGTAGCGCGCCGCTCGAATACGCGCGGGCCGGCTGGCTGGGGCGCTGCACCGGCTGCGGCATCGAGCATTACCCGCGCACCGATCCTGCCGTGATCGTCGCGGTCACCGACGGGTCGCGTCTGCTGCTGGGACGCCAGGCCGCATGGCCGCCGGGGCGCTATTCGACGCTGGCCGGCTTCGTCGAACCGGGCGAGACGCTCGAGCAGACCGTCGTGCGCGAAGTGTTCGAGGAAAGCGCGGTGCGCGTGACCGCGTGTCGCTATCTCGCCTCGCAGCCGTGGCCGTTCCCGGCCTCGCTGATGCTGGGCTTCATCGCCGACGCGGGCCCGGATGCGCCGCAGGTCACCGACGAGCTGGAAGATGCACGCTGGTTCGACGCCGACACTATCGGCGCCGCGCTGCGCGATGCGCATCCGGAGTTGAAGCTGTCGCCGAAGTCGTCGATCTCGCGCTGGCTGATCGCGCACTGGCACGCGCAGCAGACGGGCGGTACGACCGGCTGAGTGTTTCGATCAGCCCGGCGCGAGCAGGGTGAACGGAGACCAGGGCAGGTTGCGCGCGATCCAGTACACCAGCAGCAGCGCGACCCAGGGTTTCCAGTCCGCGGCGACGCGGGCGAGCCGCTGCAGCCACGGCGGCCGCCAGCCGAGGTGCCAGCCCGCGAACAGCGGCGCCAGCGCGAGCAGCACGAACAGCAACGGGTTCATCGAGAACGCACGCGGCAGATCGCCGTGGGCGAGCGCGTGCAGACAGCGGGTCAGGCCACAGGCCGGGCAATGCCAGCCCGTGGCGCTGTAGAACATGCACGGCGGAAACGGATTGCCGGGCGCATTCGGATCGAAGGTGCGCAGCAGCCACGCGCCACTCGCCGCCAGTGCCACGCCGCCGCCTGCGAGGGCGAGGGTCGAAGACCGGATGCGGCGCGGCGCTTGGCTGCCGGCCAGCGACATCAGCTGCCGGCCTGCATCTGGTCGAGGATCATCTGATACTGCGCCATGCCGCCGCCGAGGGTCAGCGAGTAGATCGTCCACAGCAGGCCGATGATGCACAGGCCCGTGGTGACCCAGCACCAGGTCTTGGCGGTACTCGACGCGCGCTGGGCGCCGGCGAGATCGCCCTGGCCGAGCAGCGTGTTGACCTTCGCCGAGAACACGATGGCGACGATGCCGGGGATCGTGCCGATGATGCAGCACAGGCACAGCGACAGCACCGTGACCACGATGGACCACGCGAGATAGTTGGGCACGGTGCCCGGGGCGATCGGTGTGCCGGGCGGCGGTGCGCCGTAAGGCGACGGTTCCGGGGTGCCGTACGAGCCGGGTGGCGGCGGCGGAATCGAACTCATCGAGAATGCTCCTGGGTGCTGCAGCGGTTGGGAAAGGTCGATGACCGCCGTCGGTGGACGGGGACGCCGTACTGTAGCGCCAGAGCCGCACAAAGCGATGTCACGGCGGGGCTCAGGCGGCGTCGCCGCGCAGCATCCGCACCTGTGCTTCGAGCGTGCCGGCGTCGATCGACGCGCCGTCCTCGATCCGCGGCCCGGCGACGACGTCGATCTGCGCGCGCGCGCGGCGCGGCACGCGCATGCGACCCATGCGCGAATCGCGATGGCTCCACATGCTCGACCACATGCCGCGCAGTGCCATCGGCACCACCGGCACGCGCTGACCGCGTTGCGCGGCACGTTCAAGGATGCGTTCGACACCCGACTTGAATGCGGCGATCTCGCCGTCGCGGGTCAACTTGCCTTCGGGGAAGATGCCGACCAGTTCGCCTTCGGCCAGCGCCGCATCGACCGCGTCGAACGCGCGCTGCATCAGTTCGGGATCTTCCTTCGCGCCGGCGATCGGAATCGCTTTCGCATGTCGGAAGATCCAGTGCATGCCCGGCACGTTGTAGATGCGGTGATACATCACGAAGCGCACCGGCCGCGGAATCGCGGCGGAGAGGATCAGCGCGTCCATGTAGCTGACGTGGTTGCAGACGATCAGCGCCGGGCCATCGGCCGGCACCGCGGATTCGATGTCGCGCAGGCGCAGCCGGTAGAGCACACGCACCAGCAGCATGCTGGCGAAGCGCATCAGGAACTCGGGCACGATGGTGAAGATCCACAGCGCGACCAGACCGTTCGCGATCGCCAAGGCCAGGAACACCTGCGGGATGCTCAGCCCCGGCAGCGGCACACGCGCGCCGCCAAACGCGAGCCCGTCCATCTGCAGCAGCACGCCGAGGATCGCGGCGGTGACGATGAAGAGCGAATTCTGGATGTTGAGCCCTGCGATCACGCGCGAGAGTTCGGATCTCGGCGTGCGGCTCTGGATCAGCGCGAACAGCGGCACGACGAAAAAGCCGGTGAACATGCCGATGCCGGTCAGATCGATGACGATGCGCCAGCCGGCCCAGTCGCCGAGGAACTGCGCAATCGTCAGGCCGGTCGCCGGCGGCGCGCCGGGACGCGCGAAGTACAGGTCCAGCAGGAACGCGGTGATGCCGAACGCGCCGATCGGCACCAGGCCGATCTCGACCGAGCGGCCCGACAGCTTCTCGCACAGCAGCGAACCGACGCCGACGCCGATCGAGAACAGCGCCAGCGCGAAGATGTACAGCGCGGTGTCGTTGGCGACGCCGCCTAGATGCAGTTCGGCGTAGGTCGGCAGCTGCGCGGTCAGCACCGTGCCCACGAACCAGAACCACGACACGCCGAGGATCGCGTTGCGCACCGCGAGCTGGCGCTTGGCCAGACGCATGATCGCGCGCGATTCGGGAATCGGGTTCCAGTTGACCTTGAGCTCGGGCGCGCCGGCGTCGACTTTGGGAATCATCCGCGCGACGACGTTGCCCGCCACCGCCAGCACGATCACCGACACCGCCGCGGCCTCGGGCCCGTAGCTGCCGGCGAGCTTGAACACCAGACCGCCGTAGATCATGCCGACGAGGATCGAGATCGACGTGCCCATCTCGACCAGACCGTTGCCGCCGGTGAGTTCCTCGGGGCGCAGCACCGACGGCAGGATCGAATACTTCACCGGGCCGAACAGCGTGGACTGCGTGCCGGTCAGGAACAGCGCGACCAGCAGCGCCGGCATGCTCTCGAGCAGAAAGCCCGCGGCCGCGACCGACATGATCACGATCTCCATCGTCGTGGTGATGACGATGAGCTTCTGTTTCTCGACCTTCTCCGCGATCTGCCCGGCGATCGCCGAGAACAGGAAGTACGGCAGGATGAAGAGTGCCGGCGCGAGGTTGGTGTAGAGCGTGCGCTCGGCGCCGCTCACCCCGAGGAAGAACAGCAGCGCGATGATCGACTGCCGGTAGACGTTGTCGTTGAACGCGCCGAGCGCCTGGACCGTGAAGTAGGGCAGGAAGCGGCGTTGCTTGAGCAGCGCGAACTGGGACTGGCCGGACATGCGGGCTCCTCGACGATGCGCGGAGCCTAGCAAAGCCGCATGGCGTTGCGGGCTGCGATCAGTCCGGCGTGTCGGGGAACGTCTCGCGCACCGCGCGATAGCGCGCTTCGAGTTCCTGCCGGATCTCGCGTCGCTGGCGGCCCTGCTCGAAGCGGCGGCGCTCTTCGGAACTCTGCGGTTCGCGCGGCGGCACCGGCGTCGAGCGGCCGTCCTCGTCCATCGCCACCATGGTGAAGAAGCAGCTGTTGGTGTGGCGCACCGCGCGGTTGCGGATGTCCTCGGTGATGACCTTGATGCCGACTTCCATCGATGTGCGCCCGGTGTAGTTCACCGAGGCGAGGAAGGTCACCAGCTCGCCGACGTGGATCGGTTCGCGGAACGTCACCTGGTCGACCGACAGCGTCACCACGTAGCGGCCGGCGTAGCGGCTGGCGCAGGCGTAGGCCACTTCGTCGAGATACTTCAGCAGCGTGCCGCCGTGCACATTGCCGGAGAAGTTCGCCATGTCCGGCGTCATCAGCACGGTCATGCTGAGCTGGGCGTTGCCTGGGATCACGAGTGTGGCCTTGGCGGGAGGGAAGGGATCAGGCGTCGCCGCGTTCGCGTGCGATCGCGCGCCAGCCGATGTCGTGGCGGTGGAATTCGCCCGGCCATGAAATTCCGGCAAGCTCGCCATAGGCGCGCGTCTGCGCATCGGCGACGGTCTCGCCGAGCGCGGCCACGCACAGCACGCGGCCGCCCGCAGTCACGGCCTGGCCGTGCGCATCGAGCTTCGTGCCGGCATGGAAGACCTTGGTGTCGGCCAGCGGCGGCGTGTCCCAGGTATTGATGACATCGCCGGTGCGCGGCGTGTCGGGATAATGTTCGGCGGCCATCACCACGCCGAGCGACGGACGGGGATCCCACTGCGCCTCGATGCCGTCGAGCCGGCCGTCGATCGCGGCTTCGACCAGGTCCAGCAGATCGGATTGCAGGCGCAGCATCACCGGCTGGGTTTCCGGATCGCCGAAGCGCACGTTGAACTCGATGACCTTCGGTGCGCCACTCTTGTCGATCATCAGGCCGGCGTAGAGGAAACCGGTGAACGGCACACCGTCGGCGATCATGCCGCGCACGGTCGGCTCGACGACTTCGCGCATCACGCGCGCATGCACCTCGGGCGTGACCACCGGCGCCGGCGAGTACGCGCCCATGCCGCCGGTGTTGGGGCCGGTGTCGCCGTCGCCGACGCGCTTGTGATCCTGGCTGGTCGCCATCGGCAGCGCGGTCGCGCCGTCGACGATCGAAATGAAGCTCGCCTCCTCACCGTCGAGGAATTCCTCGATCACCACGCGCGCACCGGCCGCGCCGAACGCATTGCCCGACAGCATGTCGGTGATCGCGGCTTCGGCTTCGTCTAGCGACATCGCGACGATCACGCCCTTGCCCGCGGCGAGACCGTCGGCCTTGATCACGATCGGCGCGCCGTGCTGGCGCACGTACTCGATCGCGGTGTCGGCATCGGTGAACACCGAATAGCCCGCGGTCGGAATCGCGTGCCGCGCGAGGAAATCCTTGGCGAAAGCCTTGCTGCCTTCGAGCTGCGCAGCGGCCGCAGTGGGTCCGAAGATGCGCAGGCCGGCATCGCGGAAGCGATCGACGACACCGGCGACCAGCGGCGCCTCGGGACCGACGACGGTCACGTCGATGTGTTCCGACTTCGCCAAGGCCAGCAGCGCATCGAGATCGGTCGCGGACACGTCGACGTTGCGGCAGCCGGCTTCCTTCGCGGTCCCGGCATTGCCCGGCGCGACCAGGACCTCGCCGACCTGCGGCGACTGCGCGAGCTTCCACGCCAGCGCGTGTTCGCGACCGCCGGCACCGATGACGAGGACCTTCTTCATGCGCAACAGACCGGATGCAAAGGGGCCGCCAGTTTACGGCGTCGCGGCGCACCTCGCTGCGCGCCGGCCGAGGGCAGCGCCGACTGTCGACCGGATGTCGCGGACTCGGATGCTAGGCTCGATTGCTTCGCCCGCAACGGAACTCCGACCGCCGATGGATCTGGTCCAGCTGATCGAGAACGTCCTCTCACCCATCGTCGGCGGCATCAACGGCGTGTTGTGGAACTACCTGCTGGTCGGTGTGCTGCCGCTGGTCGGGATCTGGTTCAGCGTTCGCCTGGGCTTCATCCAGTTCCGGCGGTTCCCGAAGATGATCTCCGGCCTCGTGCGCGGCACCGGTGACGACAATGCGGGCATCTCGCCGCTGCAGTCGCTGTGCACGAGCCTCGCCTCGCGCGTGGGCACCGGCAATCTGGTCGGCGTGGCGATCGCGCTGACGGTCGGCGGCCCGGGCGCGATCTTCTGGATGTGGCTGGTCGCCTGTTTCGGCATGGCGACGGCGTACGTCGAAAGCGCGCTGGCCCAGCTGTACAAGCGTCGCGACGTCGACGGTCAGTATCGCGGCGGGCCGGCGCTGTACATGGCCCATGGTCTGGGCAGACCGTGGCTCGGCGCGATCTTCTCGGTGTGTCTGATCGTGGCGTTCGGCTTCGTGTTCAGCGCGGTGCAGGCGAATTCGATTTCGGAGGCGGTGACTGGTGCCTGGGGCATCCCGCCGGTCTGGACCGCGGTCGTACTTGTGGCGGTGACTGCGCCGGTGATCTTCGGCGGACTGCGTCGCGTGGCGAAAATGTCGGAATTGATCGTGCCTGTGATGGCGCTGGCCTATCTCGCCCTCGCAGCGTGGGTCGTCATCAGCAACATCACCGAAGTACCGGCGACGCTGGCGCTGATCGTGCGCAGCGCGTTCGGCCTGGACCAGGCCGCTGGCGGTGTACTCGGCGGCCTCGCGGTCGCGCTGCTCAACGGCGTGAAGCGTGGCCTGTTCTCGAACGAGGCCGGCATGGGCAGCGCGCCGAACATCGCCGCGTCCGCGACGCCGGTGCCGCACCATCCGGCCAGCCAGGGTCTCGTGCAGTCCTTCGGCGTGTTCGTCGACACGCTGGTGATCTGCACCGCGACCGCGCTGATGATCCTCCTGTCGGGTGCGCTCGACACTGCCGGGGGCGACGGCGCGGTGCTGACCCAGCAGGCGATGGCCGTGCACTTCGGCGGATGGGGCCCCGTGTTCGTCGCGGTCGCACTGTCGTTCTTCGCGCTGACGTCCATCCTGGGCAACTACGCGTACGCCGAGAGCGCAGTGTTCTTCCTGCGCGGCGGCCGGATCGGCATCCTGCTGCTGCGTTTGGGGTGCCTGGCGATGGTGGCCTGGGGCGCGTTCGCCAAACTCGACATCGTCTGGGAGACCGCCGATGCCGCGATGGGGCTGATGGCGACGGTGAACCTGATCGCGGTCGTGCTGCTGTCGGGCGTGGCGATCAAACTGACCCGCGACTACGACCGCAAGATCCGCGCCGGTGATGCGTCACCGAGACTGGATGCGGCGGATTTCCCGGAGCTGGGAGATGCGATCGACCGCAGCATCTGGACTGCGGAAAAGACGGTGGCGCCGGTGTCGAACGTCAAGTAAGCGCTGCACGGTGTGCGCGTGTCGATACGGTCTCGCGGGCGAAGACGGGTGTTGCTGCGCTGTACCCATCCTGCGATCCGTTGGCCCGGCTCAGTCGCAGCCTTCGCGTTGCAGCGCATCGGGCACGGTCCATGTGCCGCTGGCCACGTCGAACGGTACCTGGTGCGTGCGCTCGATGCGCCGTCCGCAGGCCTCGCCCTGTTCGCGCACCCGCAAAGGCCAGGCGGCCGCGCTGGCATCGCGATCGTCGATGTCGAGATCGAACGACAGGTCGTAGGCCGCATCCGACGCGCAGTCGTCGCGTTCGGCGCAGCCCGCCATCGCGCCGAGATTGTCGAGACTGCTGCGCAGCGTCGCGGCGACCCTGAAGCCGGCGCCGTCGGGCAGCACGAGGCTGCTGTTGCCGATGGTGATGCCCTGGCCGGTGAAGCCATCCTCGACGACGAACCCGTACAGCCGCGGACCGAAGCGGCGCACGTCGACACCGGCGACATCGCCGGTGCTGCCGAAGCCGTCCATGTGCGCGCGTGCAACCGCCGAGACGGCGTCGGCCTCGGCCCGCAGCAGAAAGAAATCGATGCGCGCGGTGGTCGCATGCCCGGCGTCGTCGGGGACGCCGCAGACCGCGACGAGTTCGGCCGGCGCGTCCGGCGTGCCGATCGCCTCGCGTGCACAGACTTCGCGCGAGGCGGCGTCGCTGCCGAGTTCTGCGACGACAGGCGTGCCCGGCCAGTCGCCGGACAGTTGCGCCAGGTCGCCGTACTGGGTCACGAGGAAGTTGCGGACGGCGCCGCCATCGAGACCGGTGACGGGCATCGCATCGTCGTGCGGCGCTTCGCGAGTGCGCGTGGCGACGACCTCAGGTGTCGACGCCGGCATCGCGGCAGCGGCCGGTGGCGCGGGCGTCTGGCCGCAGGCGCCGAGCGCGAGCAGCAGGCAGGCGGAGAGGGCGGCACGCGACGGCGTCGAGCGGGCGTACAACATCGGCGCATCCTGCGGAGAAGATGCGCCGGACTCTAGCAGCGGCGTCGGCGTGCACCATTCACGCCGGCGTGCATCCGCGATGCGCGGCGATCAGTGGCGGAAGTGGCGCACGCCGGTGAACACCATCGCGATGCCGTGTTCGTCCGCGGCGGCGATCACCTCGCCATCGCGCATCGAACCACCCGGCTGGATCACTGCCTGTATGCCGGCTTCCGCCGCGGCATCGATGCCGTCGCGGAACGGGAAGAACGCATCGGATGCCATCACCGAACCGGGCACGACCAGGCCCGCATCGCCCGCCTTGATGCCGGCGATGCGCGCCGAGTACACGCGGCTCATCTGGCCGGCGCCGACGCCGATCGTGCGGTGGTCCTTCGCATAGACGATCGCGTTCGACTTCACGAACTTCGCCACCTGCCAGGCGAACAGCAGGTCGCGCAGCTGGGCGTCGGTCGGCGCGATCTTCGTCACGACCTTGAGCTCGTCCGCGGTCACGTCGCGCAGATCGGCGCTCTGCATCAGCAGGCCCGAGCCCACGCGCTTGACGTCGACGGTGTTGCGACCCTCTCCGTGCGGAATGCGCAGCACGCGCACGTTCGCCTTCTTCGTCGCGTAGTCGAGCGCGCCGGGCTCGTAGTCGGGCGCGATCAGCACCTCGACGAACTGGCGGTCGAGAATCACCTTCGCCGTCGCCGCATCGAGCGTGCGGTTGAAGGCGATGATGCCGCCGAACGCCGAGGTCGGATCGGTCGCATAGGCGAGCTCGTAGGCATCGCCGCAGGCCGCGCCGACGGCCACGCCGCAGGGATTGGCGTGCTTGACGATCACGCAGGCCGGCGCATCGAACTGGCGGACGCATTCCCAGGCGGAATCCGCGTCGGCGATGTTGTTGTACGACAGTTCCTTGCCCTGCAGCTGTTCGAACGTCGCGAGCGTGCCCGGCGCCGGATGCAGGTCGCGGTAGAACGCCGCCTGCTGGTGCGGGTTCTCGCCGTAGCGCAGGTCCATGACCTTGACGAAATTGCCGTTGCTCTGGCCACCGAACGGCGCGCGCTGCGCGGCGCCGGCATCGGAGGGTTCGGCGATCGACGACAGCACGTCGCTGATGCGCGCGTCGTACTGCGCGACGCGGTTGAACGCGGCGACCGACAGCGCGAAGCGCGTCTGCGCCGACAGCGCACCGTCGTTGGCGTCGAGTTCGGCCAGCAGCGCGTCGTATTGCGCCGGATCGGTGGCGATCGCGACGTGGGCGAAGTTCTTCGCCGCCGCGCGCAACATCGCCGGGCCGCCGATGTCGATGTTCTCGACGATGTCGTCGAACTTCGCGTCGGGCGCGTAGGCCACGCGCTCGAACGGATAGAGGTTGAGCACCAGCAGATCGATCGCGTCGATGCCGTGTTCGGCCATCACCGCATCGTCGGTGCCGCGGCGCCCGAGCAGACCGCCATGCACCTTCGGGTGCAGGGTCTTGACACGGCCATCCATGATCTCGGGGAAGCCGGTCACGTCGCTGACGTCGCGCACGGGCAGGCCGGCCTCGCGCAGCGCCTTCGCGGTGCCGCCGGTCGACAGCAGTTCGACGTTGCGCGCGGCGAGCGCGCGGGCCAGATCGAGCAGGCCGGTCTTGTCGGACACGGACAGCAGGGCGCGGCGGATCGCGGTAGGCGCGCCGGACGGAACGGAGACGGTCATGAAAGTCGACTGCGGGCGAGGGGGCCGGGAATTATAACGGCCGTGCGTCGGCGGCTCCGAACCGGTTCTACGCCCTGCTGCGCTTGCCGCTGGCCCGAAGGGTGGACGCCATGGATGGCAGACACAATGCGCACGTCCTGCTCAAACGCTGCGCGTCCTGCGCACCGCCACGCGCCTTCCGGCTGCGCTCACACGGGTCTCGAGCCGGTTCTCAGGCCAGCCCGTACTCGCGCAGTTTCTTGCGCAGCGTGGCGCGGTGGATGCCCAGCATCGCCGAGGCGCGGCTCTGGTTGCCGTCGCAGAAATTCAGGACTTCGACGAACAGCGGAATCTCGAGTTCGCGCAGCGCGACCTCGTAGAGATTGTCGGTGTCGTTGCCATTGAGATCGCCGAGATAGCGCTGGATCGAAGTCGCGACGTGTTCACGCAGGGGCGTGCGCGGTGCTTCGCGCGTGCTGCTGTCGGTGCGGTCTGCGTTCAAGTCGAGTCTCGGAATGGCGGCGTCGCTGTCGCGGCCGGAAGTCGAGGACGACGGCTGTGCGGACGGCGGAGCGGCAGGCCAGTCTAGCGCGGCCCCATGGCGGCTGCCAGCGTGGTTTCAGAGAAAATCGAAGGCGAAGGAGACCGCGCGCGCGTCCGGTTCGACGAGCTGCAGACGGGCTTCGGCGCTGTCGCCGGCGGCGAGTGTCGGCTGCGCAGGTGGGCCTTGCAGATACTCCTGCGCGGTGAACACGCGGGTGCCGACCGCGCGTCCGTCGATGTCCGACAGCGTCAGCCGCAACCGCGGCCAGGCCTGCGCCCAGCGCGAGTCGTTGCGGAAGGTCGCGGTGGCGAGCAGCTGTCCTGCGCGCGTGCCATCGGGCCGCACGTCACGCGCGAGCACGGTCAGCGCGGCGGACTCGCGCCACGGCGGCAGACTGCAACGCAACACGCCGCACAGCCGCGCGAGTGTCGGGCGCCAACCCGGATCGGATGCGAGCCGTGCGCGATCGGCGAGCAGCACCTGCAGACCGAGCAGCAGCGTCAGCGCGACGACGGCACCGTAGAGGACGCGATGCTGGCGACGCATGCGCGCACCCAGCGGGCCCGGCGCACCGCGCCGCGCGAAGCTCGGGGATGCGAGCGTAACAGCGGGTCTGGGTGCAGGCGCCGGGAGCGGCACATGTGCTGCCGCGGGCGGACGGTCGGGCGCGGTTCCGGTCGCGTCCGGAGCGGTGTCGTCGATGACGTCGACAGGTCCGTCCGCAGACGTGGGCGGTGCGATGCCGTCGTCCTGCACCACAGGTGACGCAGGCGTTTCGCGTGGCGCTGGCTGCGCTGCTGGCGTGCCGGTTTCGGGTGTGGGCGGCGCTGCGGCGGCAGGTATGTCTGGAGCCGCATCCGCCGGCGCCGCGACCTGCGTCGGCGTCTTCAGCAGCGAGGCCACCGACATCGGCGGCGACGCACTGCGCAGCACACCGCGGCAACGCGGGCAGCGTTCCGGCGGCTGGTCGGTCGCGGGGTCGGTGGCGACCAGCGAACCGCAGTGCTTGCAGTTGATGAACATGCGGCTATTGAATCACGCCGCCGCGCCAGCGGATGCCGCGCCTCAGGCCTGCTTGCGGACGCCGTCGATGCGCACCCAGTCGCCTTCGCGGGTCACCGCCAGCTGCTCGAACCAAGGCCGGTAGCGACGCAGCAGCTCTTCTTCCTGACCGTCGAGAATGCCCGACAGTGCGATGCGGCCGCCGATCGCGACACGCTCGGCCAGCGTTTCGGCCAGCGCGTCGAGCGCGGTGGCGAGGATGTTGGCGACGACGACCGGATACGTGCCCTGCGGCGCCTCTGTCGGCAGATAGACATCGAGCGCGGCGCCGACGTCGTTGCGGTCCGCGTTGTCGCGCGAGGCGATCAGTGCCTGCGGATCGTTGTCGATCCCCACCGCACGCGCGGCGCCAAGCTTGAGCGCGGCCAGCGCGAGAATGCCGCTGCCGCAGCCGTAATCGAGCACCTCGGCACCGGTGAGCACGCCGTCCGCCGACAGTGCGTCCAGCCACTGCAGGCACAGCGAGGTGGTCGGGTGCGTGCCGGAACCGAAGGCCAGGCCCGGATCGAGCCGGATCACCACCGCGTCGTCGCCGGCGGCCTCGGGCAGCTCGGCGTTCCACGGCACGATCCACGTGCGCGCGCCGAACTGCAGCGGCGCGTACTGGTCCATCCACGCGCGTTCCCAGTCCTGGTCCTCGACCTTGCGGAAGCTCGCGCGGCTCCAGTCGAGCCCGGCGTCGAAGGCTTCCAGCGCGGAGAGCACCAGCAGTGCATCGGTGTCGTCCTCGAACAGCGCGGTCAGCACGATCGCGTGCCACAGCGGGGTCTCGCCGACGCCGGGTTCGAGGATCGCCTGCTCGTCCGTGGTGTCGGCATCGGCGTCGATCATCGTCACCGCCAGCGCGCCGATGTCCTCGAGGGCGTGGGCGTAGCGCGGCTGCTCGGCTTCGGTGCAGCGCAGGCTCAGTTCGAGGAAAGGCATCGGGTGGTCCGGGTGGGGCAGTGGGGTCGGGCATCTTGGTGCCCCGGTCGGGGCGCGTAAAGGGGCGAACGGCGTGGCGCATCGCCTGCGGCCGGCGCGGGGCCGGGCAGGATGTGCGCACCGTCGCGCCGCCGGCGCGGCTGCGCGCACAGTCCGCACATGGCGCGGCAGGCCGGCGGTGGCGGCCTCCGCGGTCGGCTAGAATCCGCGCTCAGAACCGCGCCATCGCCACCGCGATGGGCGCCGGCCGGCCTACCGCTCCCGGTGGCCGGCTGCCGCCGGCTCCGACGTGCCCGTCCGCGTG
>JASCOC010000035.1 GCA_029959605.1 Lysobacteraceae bacterium PS02340
CCCCGCGCGCCGGCGGGGCCCGGGCCCCCCACCCCCGCGGGGGGGGGGGGGGGGGGGCGCCCGCTCTCGGCGACACAACACATCGCTCACCGCCCGCCTCCACCCCCACCTCCACCACCGCCACCCGAAAACCCACCGCCCCCACTTCCCGACGAACTCCCAGGCGGCGACGCCGACGATGCGATCTGTCCGGTGAACCCGCTGCCGATCACCTTGCTGAAACCGGCGATGTCGGAGATGCCCGGGGCGCCGTGCGCGCCGCTTCCGTAGTACCAGCCGATCGACGCGGTCGCTGCCGCCGCCGCACTCGCGCCCACGGCGGCGGTGAATTTCTTCGTCCACGCATCCTCGACCTGCAGCGCCACCGCATATGGCAGCAGGAATTCGAAACGGCCCGCGTCCAGCGTGGGCGCGTCCGCATCCGGTGCTGTCAGGCGCTGCAGATCCTGCTTGTCGGCCACGGTCAGATAGCGCCGGAAGCCTTCGATGCGGTCGCGCATGCGGCGGCCTGCGGACGTCACCGTCGGCAGCAGGAACACGAACACCAGGAACACCACCACCATGGCGATCAGCAAGGGCAACGCGAGCACGAGGCCCGAACCCGTGCCGATGCCGAACATCACCGTCGCGATCGAGAACACCGCCAGCAGCAGTGCCATCCACGCGATGCTGCCGCCGTTGTAGCGGTACAGGCCGCCGGGAAAGCGCGTGGCCATCGCCTGCTTGATGCGCACCCGGTGCGCGTTGAGGATGCGCACCATGCGTGTGGCGTTGCCGGAATCGAAGATCAGGGCATCGTCGTCCTCAAACAGGTCCGCCAGCAAGGCGGCTTCGTCCGGCGCAAGCGGTCGGCCTGGACCGGCAGCACGCTGCACGCGCCAGTCGTCCTGCTTGAGCACCTTCTCGTCGCGATGGATGTCGACATGCCCAGCCACGGCCAGCGACAGCACGTCGGCCGAGAACCCGCGCGCGTCGATGTGCATCTTCTCGATGTAGCGCAGCGTGGCGGGCGACAGATCGTCGGGCGGGTTGTACTCGACCACCACCGGGCCTGCCTTCGGGTCGCGTCCCACCTTGCGCCAGCGCATCAGGCCGAAGGCCAGCATCACGATCAGTCCGGCCAGCGCGATCAGCGCCGCGCGGTTGTCGTCGAGCATCCAGCGCAGTCGCTGCGCGCGGGTCGGTTCGACGAACAGGCCTTTCGGAAACGAGAGCACCGTGGTCAGCCCTTCTTCCGGCTGCAGAGGTGCGGTCAGTGTCCAGCGCGCGGCGCCCGGACCGGTGACCTCGGCCGTGCAGGCCTGCGTCGTCGCACCCTGCGCGCCGGTGTAGCACTCGGCGGCCAGATCGGCGGCGGGGACGTCGCGTGGCAGACGCAGCGTCGCACCGCCGGTTTCGATCGGAAACGCCCAACCGTGGCCGATCGCGTTGAAGTACAGCTCGTGGTGCGTGTCGAAAAAGCCCAGCTGCCGCGACGTGCGAAAGCGCAGCGTGTACGTGAACGCCGCCGGCACCGGCAGAAAATCGTCATTGCCGGTGTTGATGCGCACGCCGTTCGACCTGTTTTCCAGAAAGAACGGCTCGGGCTGCCCATCGCGCGTGAGGCCCAGCATTTCGAAGTCGACCACGACCCGGTTGCCGTAGCGGTCGCGGTAATGCGTGGGGAAATCGCGATAGATGCCGCGGCGGATCTGTTCGCCTTCAGCGCGGATCCGGATGCGCTCGGTTACGTCCAGGCTGCCATCGGCATTGAGCTGCAGATCGCTGTCGTAGGACAGGATTCGTTCCTGCGCCAGCAGCGGCACGGTGCACAGCAACAGCAGACACGACAGCAGCAGACGGATCATCGGGCGGTTCCCTGAGGATGGAACGCGCCGATGGAGTGCCCCGCGACGCGAATGCCGATGATCACACCGCAGGCGTTGCAGTGTCGCGCGCGGCGTGCGCACGTCTCATGTCTGCCCCGTTGCGGAGCCGGGCATTGCGAACGCCGCGCGTCGGGCACCGGTCACTCCGCCGGAGACGACGCCCCCTGCGCCGGCGGCACCGAACTCGAATGCGAGCTGGCGATCTGCCACTGCCCGTCCCGGTACACGGCCACCATCGTGGACACGAGCACGCCGGTGAACGCGTGGCCGCCTGCATGTCCGCGCCACGTGCTGCGGCCGGTCATGAGCGCCGTGTCGCCGTAGGCGCGCACCTGCGCATCGCTGGCATCGAACACGGCGGATTCGAACGTCTGCGCAGTAGCCGGCGGGTTCGTGTATTCGTCGATGAACTGCGCCCGGGTGCTCACCGTGCCATCGGGCGACACATCGACGAAGTCCGCCGCCAGCAACCGGTCGAGCGTGGCGATGTCGCGTTCGACGATCGCGTTCGCGTAGGTGTCGGCGAGCGCGATGACTTCGTGTTCGGCATGCGCCGCGCGCACAGCCGGCGCATTCGTTTGTGCGAACAGCGGAACAGACGCCAGGGATGCGGAGGCAATAAATCCCGCGAACACGATCTTTTTCAGCACGGTGACGCTCCTCTCGGATACGCAATGGATGTCACAAATCTCCTCATCGCCGCGTCGAGCATGGAGTCGGCAGTTCGCCAGCCGCCAGCTAACCAAGCTTTGGAATATGGGATGACCAACGAGGAATGCGAGACACAGCGGCCATCGCCCAGCCGGGTGCAACGTCATCGAGCGCCAGATGACGTCCAGATCCGCGCACACGTATTGCCGCTACAGTCGACCGCATGACGATTTTCGAACTGCTCAAGGATGGCGGTCGCGCGTTGCGCGACGCGCTGTTTCCACGGCGCCAGGCGCTGGCGACTCTGCGTGCGAAGTGGGGCCAGCCGGGCGACAAGGCGCACGGCGGTATCAGCCGCTGCTTCGACCTGACGCGGGACGCGTCGGCAGGCGATGTCGTGGACGACCAGACCTGGACCGATCTCGAGTTTCCGCGTCTGTTCGCCGATCTGGACACGACCGAGAGCCCACCCGGCAGCCAGTACCTCTACCGCCAGCTCCGACGCTACGTCGAACCGGCGCATGCCACTGCGCACTACGCCAGCTGCCAGACGCTGCGCGCCGATGCGCCACTGCGCGAACGCGTGCAACTCGCGCTCGCAGGTCTGGACACGGCATCGAACTGGCAGCTGGCCCGCTTCATCTTCGGCGCGCCACCCGAAGTCGGGCCACTCCACCGCCTGTTGCCGTGGTGGAGCCTCGTCTGTATCGCAGTTCTGGTGCTGGTGATCGCAACGCCGCTGCCGATCTGGGCGCTGCTGCTCACGGTCGGCGTCAATCTGATGCTGATCCTCTGCCTCTCGGCGCCGCTGTTCCGCGACATCGAACTGCTCAAGGGCTGCAGCCAGCTGCTGCGTGTCGCAGACGGCCTGGCCAGGGTTCGAAACGACGCATCCGCCTTGCCGCAACTCGACCGCCTGCGTGCCGAAGCGACACTGCGACGCAAGGTCCGCGGTTCGCTCGGCTGGGTCGCCGTTCTCTACTCGCCGTGGATCCAGAGCGTCGCCATCTGGTTGAACCTGCTGCTTCTGCTCGAACTCGCCGCCTACGGCCGCACCGTCACGCGCTTCGTTCGCATGCGTACGGAGCTGGCGGCAACGTTCGAGAGCGTCGGTGCGGTGGACGCCGCCATCGCGGTCGCCTCGTTCCTCGAGCAGCGGCCGCAGCACTGCGAGCCCGTGATCGCGAAAGAATCGTTGCTCGACCTCGTCGATGCCACGCATCCGCTGACCAAGCGACCGGTCGCGAACTCGATCCGGCTCGACGGACACTCGGCCCTCATCACCGGCTCCAACATGGCCGGCAAGACGACTTTCATCAAACTGGTCGGCATCAACCTCATCCTCGGTCGCACGCTCGGCTTCTGTTTCGCCCGCGAGGCAACGCTGCCCGACACAAGCGTCATGGCCGTGATCCGAGGCGAACACTCGGTCGAATCCGGCAAGAGCCACTACTTCGCCGAGATGACCGCGATCCAGATCTTCATCGAACGCGCGGACCGCGGCACCTGCCGTCTGTTCCTGATCGACGAACTGTTCAACGGCACCAACACCGTCGAACGCCTGGCCGCCGGCCGCGCCGTGCTGGAACGGCTTGGTCGCAATGCGCAGGTGCTGGTGACCACGCACGACGTCGAACTGCAGGACGACGTCACCGGGCCCTACGACCTGTACTACTTCCAGGAAGATCCAGACGTGGACGGCTGGTTCGACTATCGATTGCGGGCCGGGCGTACTGATCGACGCAATGCGATCCAGCTGCTTGCGCGGCACGGTTTTCCGTCTGATCTCGTTTCGGAAGCTTTGAAGTACGCGACGGCGTACGCCGATAAGCAACCGGTCGCGTCCGAAACGCCTTCTGACTGGGCGTCCAGGCAATCCGACACACGAGAAGTGAACCTGACACCGTTAGTTGCCGGTGCCCCCTGTCCCAACGACGCACCCTGAGCACGTGGGTCGAGAATCTGCTCTGGCTCTACGGGCTGGCGGTCACGCATGACCGGTTGAGCATGGAGTGCCGGAGTCGCATACGCTCCGAAACTGCTCAGTCTGTGAGGCTCAGCGGCTCGTAGGGAGCGTTCAGAACAGCGATGAGGTCATCCGCGTCGGCCCTCTCGTAGAGCCCCAAGCTGCGTGCCTCTTTGACGCGCTCAAAGGCTGCCAGCATCGACTCGTAGTGGCCGGTCGTATTGTGGTGAGTGTTTAGATCGCGTCCCGAGAACTCGGCGAATCGATCGAGGTGATCAATCAGCATCCGGGCAACGCCCAGATACTCGCCCTCTTCATTGCCGTCGAATCCGTGGAACTGAGGGCTTTTGCCTTCGTCATTGGAAACCTCGACGGACACGCGTTCTTTGGCATCGGCATCGAGGCGCTCGTAGACCGACTCGATCCAACGCCACATGTTGAGTACCGAAACGACGTAATTGACCTCTGGTGGGTTGGTCTCATCCTCGATCAGCGCGTCGTGTCCCTAATGGATAGCCCAGTCTTGGTTTGCCCAAATTGCCTCTAGCACAAGTTTCGAATCGATCCCGTTATCGATTCCAGCGTTCTGATGCATCTCAGCCATCATCGCCGTCATCATCCGCAAGTAGCTTTTATCCTTCATCGCGAGCTCCTGTCCAAGAAAAATTCGGCTTGTTCCACATGTTCGATCTCATACATCAACTACCTCGGCCCCACGTGACGCCCATACCCTCGTAAAGGCCGTAAAGCATCAGTGCGACGGAGCAAGTGAGCATCGCCCCTTGAGCAACTGCTACTCCCATTTGCCAGTAGGTCAGGGAGACCCTGTCGCGAGCAACACGCTACGGCTGTAACGCAGATCGCAACGTGGCCTGCAAAATTTTTCGCTGTCTCGTTCGGGGTTGAAGGCCGGCGAGCGCGTATCCGAACGCCATTGAATCTGGAAGTCGTTCTTCACGCCTCCATCTCTCGGCTAGCTCGAGAGCAATCTGGACAGCCTCAGCTCGAACCTCGAAATACCGTGAGACCAGCGCCAAAAAAGCTGTTAGGCCGAGAAATGTCACTCCGGTCATCACCAGAGGCGCCCCGATCCAACCCGCGAAGGTCTCCAGGTTTGGCGCAAGCAGGACCACGCCAGCGGCCGCCGCGGCTCCCGTCCACACACTGAACTTCGCCAGCGAGATCGAAATTCGATTCGCGCTGTTGGTCGTGAACTCGATCGCAGTTCGCTCATCAGCCGTCGGAGGTGTCTCCGAGAACACAGGCTTCAAAGAGAGAGCCTGAAGCTCCAGGCGCACAACACGCTTTCTTTCTTCGATTCGAAAACGCCTTTCTGCGTCACTGAGGAATGGCGGACCCGAGGCCCCCTCGCTCGGCGTCGGCGTCGGCGTCTGCGTCTGCGTCTGATTCGATCCAGCACTCGCATCGACAGCGGAAGCTTGATCGGTCGATTGGTAATTACCCGGTTCTGGCTGATCGGAAGCTGCGCTCGCGCCTTTATTGGCCATCAGTAGCACTCCTGCGATTTGATCTGAACAAGTTGCCCACAGCGCCATCTCCACGCTGCCAATCCCGTATTGGTGTTTTGCCGATACGCCGCGATTTCGCTTTCGACCTGCGCATCCGTCATCGGCAGCCGCCGCGGTGCATCTGCTTTATCCGCCCAGAAATGCACGAAGCAGTGCGCCTGCCTGCGGCATAGAGCCGCTACGGCATCCTTGAACATCGCGTCGGAGTCGTGGGGCGGCGGCACTACGACGAAGTTCATGTCGCCTTGGCCGCCAACGCGCTCCCTGCTGACCGTCGCGTTTGGTGCACGTGGTGTTGTTGCCGCTGGAACCTCGGGCGACGTCGCGTTTGGCGAGTGCCCCGGTATTGCGCGGGGGCGAGCCTCGTCGCGCGAACACGCGTAGGCGAGCACCGCGACGATCACCAGCGCAAGGATGATCGGGCCACATCCGCTGTTCTGCTTTCGGTTGACCACCCGAACATCGACCGGCTTCGCGTCGACCGTCTGCGGCACGCGCGGATTACCGCAGTGCGGACACGCCGCCGCTCGGTCGCTGATCTCGCGGCCGCACTCTTCGCATTGAATGATTGCCATGCCCCCTCCCTGGTGCCCGTTCGCTGCTACCCCAGCAGCCGCAACAATGCCGTCCACTTCCCCGCGCTCATCGCGCGCCACAACCGCAACAGTCTCGATTCCTCCGATGTCAGCTTTGCACAAGTTTCAAAGCTTGATTCGAGCTCCCCGGCCCTCCAACCACCGGCTGGCCCCGGGGACCGGTCCCCGCGCGCAGAATACGGCTCCCAACCCTGCCGTTCCTAAACGAAATCACCGTGGAACGCGGGCACTGTAAAATCGCCGTCTTTTGCGCGCTCCCCCTTTGGATTCCCCGCCCCGCCCCACTTTCCGCGGCCCGACCTTCATCCGGCTGCTGGCCCGCCTGACCGACGACACGCTGCCGCAAGGCGGCCCGGCGCCGGCCGAGCGTTTGAGCCAGTGGATCGACTGGACGCGGGCGGTGGTGCTGTCGAAGGTGCTGGACGCGAAGGCGTTCGAGGCTGAACAAGACGCGCAAGTCGTTGATCGGGATGATGCGGCGGTGTGTGCCAAGGCGCGCGCAACATTGCTGGCGTCGATCACCGAGGCGCCGGAGCTGGTGATTCCGCAGCCGCAGGCGGCTGGGGTTTCGAACGATGACGACACCGATGCCGCACCCGCGGCTGCCATCGACTTCGCGCCGTTTCGCCAGCGGCATCTCGCGCTGCAGCGGTCGATGCTGATCGCAACCGGGCGATTGCGCGGCGATCTGCGCGACCGGCTGGCGCAGCGCTCGGCCGACATGGCGCGGCTGGCCGAGGTGGATGCGGTGATGGAGGGCGCGCTGAGCCCGCGCGAGCACGCGTTGCTCGGCGCGGTGCCGGCCCTGCTCGAAACGCACTTCGAGCGGCTGCGCGCCGCCGCGGGTGCGTCGGCCACGGATCCGTCCGCGGCCTGGCTCGATGGTTTTCGCAGGGACATGCAGGGCGTGCTGATCGCCGAGCTGGATGTCCGTTTCCAACCGGTCGAGGGGCTGCTCGCAGCGCTTCGCACCCACTGACGCAGTCCTTATGTCCTCAAGCAGTCGTAATACCGCTCTCCTCCCCGCGTTCGTGTTCGCCCTCGGCCTCGCCGTGGTCGGCTGGATCGCGATCGGCTACATCGGCTCGAACACTCTGGCGCTTGCCGTCACGCTGCTGATCGGCGCCTGTTACGTCGCCGGCGGGCTGGAGCTGCTGCGCTACCGGCAGGCCACGCAGACACTGGCCGATGGCGTGGCGCAATTGAACGCACCGCCGGCGTCGCTGGGCGACTGGCTGGGCGGGCTGGACGCCGGTCTGCGCAACGCGGTGCGCCTGCGCATCGAGGGCGAGCGCGTCGCGCTGCCGGTGCCGGCCCTGACGCCGTATCTGGTCGGCATGCTGGTGTTGCTCGGCATGCTGGGCACCCTGCTCGGCATGATGGTGATGCTGCGCGGCACCGGCATGGCGCTGGAGACAGCGACCGATCTGCAGGCGATCCGCGATTCGCTGGCCGCGCCGGTCAAGGGCCTGGGCTTCGCGTTCGGCACGTCGATCGCGGGCATCGCGACCTCGGCGATGCTGGGTCTGGCCTCGGCGTTGCTGCGCCGCGAACGCGCGCACGTCGTGCAGCTGCTGGACGTGGCCGCCGCGACGACGCTGCGCACGCATTCGCAGGCGCACCAGCGCGAGGAAACCCTGCGTCTGCTGCAGCAGCAGACCGAAGTGATGCCGGCGCTGGTCGAGCGGTTGGGCGCGATGATGGCGACGATCGAGCAGCAGAACGCGGCCGCCAGCGAGCGACACACTGCCAACCAGGACGCCTTCCACGGCCGCACCGAAGCGGTCTACACGCAGCTCGCCGCGTCGGTCGAGCGCGCGCTGCAGACCAGCGTCACCGACAGCGCGCGCGCAGCGACGGCCGCGTTGCAGCCGGTATTCGAAACGACGATGGCCGCGCTCGCACGCGAAACCGCAGCGCTGCAGGCGACGGTCTCCGACGCGGTCGAGCGCCAGCTGCAGACGCTGACCGCCGGCTTCGAAGCCTCGACCGCGACCGTGGCGCAGCGCTGGCAGCAGGCGGTGGACGGCCAGCAGGCGTCGAACGAAACCCTGGCGCGCGATCTGCGCGGCGCGCTCGACGGTTTCAACACGACGTTCGGGCAGCGCGCTGATGCGCTGCTCGGCGAGGTCACCACGCGTTTCGACGCGACGAGCGCGCAGACCACCGCGCTGCACGAGACCGTGACCGGCGCCGTCGACCGCCAGCTGCAGGCGCTGACGACCGGCTTCGACGCGTCGACGGCGAGCGTGGCCGCGCGCTGGCAGGACGCGCTGGCTGCGCAGCAGGCGTCGCACGCCGCGCTGACGGCCGATCTGCGCAGCGCACTCGACGGCATCGGCGACACCTTCGCGCAGCGCGCCACCGCACTGGTCGACGGCGTCGCCACGCGCCTCGACACGACCGCCGGCACGGTCAGTGCCGCCTGGAACGACGCGCTCGACAAGCAGTCCGCCACGAACGACGCGATGAGCGCACAGCACCAGCAGGCGCTCACCGCAGCCGCGGCGACGTTCGAAACGCACTCGGCCGCGCTGCTGCAGCAGCTCGACAGTTCGCATGCCGGCCTGCAGACCGCGCTCGCCGCGCAGGATGCGCAGCGCCTCGCCGCGTGGACCGACAGCCTCACCGCGATGGGCGCCGCGCTGCGCGAGGACTGGGCGCAGGCCGGCGCCGAGACCACGCGCCAGCAGCAGGCGATCTGCGACACGCTGGCGACCACCGCCGACACCATCGGCGCGCAGACGCAGGCGCACGCCAGCGAGACCATCGCCGAAATCTCGCGCCTGGTCGACACCGCATCGGAAGCGCCGCGCGCGGCCGCCGAAGTCATCGCCGAACTGCGCCAGTCGCTGTCGGAGAGCATGGTGCGCGACACCGCGATGCTGGAAGAGCGCACGCAGATGCTGTCGACGCTCGACACGCTGCTGAGCGCGGTGAACCACGCGTCGACCGAACAGCGCGCGGCGATCGATGCGCTGGTGGCGACCTCGGCCGATCTGCTCGAACGCGTCGGCACCCGCTTCACCGATCACATCACTGCCGAGACCGGCAAGCTCGACGGCGTGGCGACGACGCTTAGCGTCGGCGCGGCGGAGGTCGCGAGTCTCGGCGAGGCCTTCGGCGCCGCGGTGGACGTGTTCGGCGAATCGAACCAGCAGCTCGCGACGCGCCTGCAGGGCATCGAGGACGCGCTGGAGAAATCGCTGGCGCGCAGCGACGAACAACTGGCGTACTACGTGGCGCAGGCGCGTGAGGTCGTGGACCTCAGCGTGCTGGCGCAGAAGCAGATCATCGAAGACCTGCAGCAGCTGGGCGCGACGCGCGCCGCCACCGCATGAGCGTCGAGCTGGAAGGCGATCACGAATCGTCCGCGCCGATCTGGGCCGCGTTCGGCGACCTGATGTCGGTGCTGCTGGGCGCGTTCGTGCTGATCCTGGTCGGCGTGATCGGCGTGCAGCTGCAGCTGGAACTCAAGCTGGATGCGGAGATCGCCCAGCGCGAGGCCGAGACGCAGCGCCGCCAGACGCTGGAACAGGCGCTGGCCGCGCCGCTGGCTGCGGGCCGCATCACCCTGGTGGACGGCCGCATCGGGATCCGCGGCAGCGTGCTGTTCGCCGACGCGTCCGACCAGCTGCAGCCCGAAGGCCGCGAGCTGTTGCAGAGCCTGGCCGGGCCGCTGACCGAGTATCTGGCGTCGCGGGACGAGATCCTGATGGTCAGCGGCTTCACCGACGACCGTCTGGTGCGCGACGGCAACCGGTTCTCCGACAACCTGGAGCTCTCGGCGCAGCGCGCCTTGAACGTGACCCGCGGTTTGATCGCCGCAGGCGTCCCGGCCGAATCGGTGTTCGCCGCCGCGTTCGGTGCGCAGCAGCCGGTGGGCTCGAACGCGGATGCGGAAGGCCGCGCGCAGAACCGTCGCGTGGAGATGGCGCCGGTGCCGCGCCTGCAGGCCGCTGCCCAGCCCGATGGCCGCTGATCGCATCGACATCGACGCCGTGCTCGACGACTGGCGTGCGACCGGCGCCGATCGCGTGGACCCGCTGCGCTTCCATCGCATCGCCGCCTTGCACCGGCGCGCATCCACGCTGCACGGCGCCGCGCGGCAGGCGCTCGATGCGACGCTGGCGGCGCGGATCGATGCGTATGCGCGCGATGTCGAACGCAGATCGCGCGACGCGCACGGTTCCGCGCCGACGCGCAGTGCGCTGGGCACACTGGTCGACGGCATGACGGCACGCGCAGAGAGCGCAGCATCGAATGCGGTCTATCCCGAGCTGCCTGCCGTCGACGACTTCCGCGCGCTGTGGTCGACGCTGCGCACCGGCAGCCAGGTCCGCAAGTCGCTGGCGGAGGTGCCGACCGGCGCCGGCCCACTGAACTCGGCCGCCCTCGCCCATCGCGCACTGACCCTGATGGGCGGCCTGTCGCCGGAGTACCTGCGCCAGTTCCTGGCCTATGTGGACACGCTGTCCTGGCTGGAGACCCTGCAGGACGCCGGCGTGCTGACCGGCAAGGAGACCGCGCCAGTGGGGGGCGCGAAGCCCCGGGCGAAGCCGCGGGCACGCAAACGCGGCTGAACGGACCCGCTCGGTGCCTATGGGAGCGCCCTTGGGCGCGATGGGCATCACCGGGAACGCCGCATCGCGCCCAGGGGCGCCCCCACGCAGGGCACGCGGCACCTGCTTCGGCCAAGGCCTTGCGCGGCAAGGGGAATTTCAGCAGAATGGCCGGCTCGTTGCGTCCAGCCCATGGCGACATGGCCTGACCTGCCTTCCGGAAGCGCGATTCCCGGCAGTGGTGCAACGAGAATTCCTTCCCGTACCGCGCGATGGCCATGCCATCGGGGCCGCCATCTCCCTGGCTAAGGGCGATTCCAATACTTCGAGGTGCGTAATGTCCCGAGTCTGCCAAGTCACTGGCAAGCGTACGACGCATGGCAACAACGTGTCGCATGCCATGAACAAGACCCGTCGCCGCTTCATGCCGAACCTGCATGAGCGTCGTTTCTGGGTTGCCAGCGAAAACCGCTGGATCAAGCTGCGTGTATCCACCAAGGCCCTGCGCACCATCGACAAGAACGGCATCGACGTCGTCCTCGCCGAGCTTCGTGCCCGCGGCGAAAAGGTCTGAGGAGTTAGAACATGGCAGGCAAGCGCGACAAGATCCGTCTGATTTCCTCGGCCAACACCGGGCATTTCTACACCACGGACAAGAACAAGAAGAACACCCCCGGCAAGATGGAGTTCAAGAAGTACGACCCCGTCGTCCGGAAGCACGTGATCTACAAGGAAGGCAAGATCAAGTGATGCAACGACCCGCGCTTCAGCGCGGCTGACGTTGCGTCATCCCGGCGCAGGCCGGGATCCAGTGTCTTCAAGCAGAACCCGCCGCGAGGCGGGTTTTGTGTTTGTGCGGCCCGCGCGCAACGCGCGTGGCTGCCGGAAGGTCATCCCCGCGAAGGCGGGGATCCAGCACCTCCCTACAGAACCCGCCGCAAGGCGGGTTTTGTGTGTCTGGGATTCGAGAATCTGGCAACGGGCTCCAAGGCCCGCGCAGCGCGCGGCCCTCACCCCACCCCCTCTCCTAGAGGAAGAGGGACTCACGGCGCCAGCGCGATTTGAGAACTGCAGGCCCGGAGAAACCGGTTCACCCATCCCCGCCGCACCCGCATGCCACACTCGAACGCATGTCGAATCACGACCTGCACATCGGCCTGTGGATCCTCGTGGCCGACTGGCTGATCCGGATCGCGGCCCTGCTGTGGATTCCCGCACGCACGCGTCCGTCGGCCGCGCGCAGCTGGCTCCTGCTGATCGGCTTCGTGCCCTTGCTCGGACTGCCGGCCTATCTGCTGCTCGGTCATCCGTGGCTGTCGAAGCTGCGGCGCGAGCGGCAGGCGCGGGCGTCGCGGCTGATCCGGCAGCGGCAGGCACCGTTGACCGCGTTGCGCTGGTGTCCGCCCGATGCATTCTCCGCGCCCGCCGATGCCGCGCGGCTGGTGGAACGGCTGGGCGATTTTATGCCGACCAATGGCAACGCGGTCGAGCTGCTCGACGATTACGCAGGCGCCCTGCAGCGCCTGGTCGACGACATCGACGCGGCGACGCGCGAGGTGCACCTGCTCTATTACCTGATGCGCGACGACACCGCCGGCCGCGCGGTCGCCGCGGCACTCGAACGTGCGGCACGCCGCGGTGTGCGATGTCGCTTGCTGCTCGACGCGGTCGGCGCCAAGCCTGGACTGCGCGCGTTTCGGCGCCCGCTGCGCGATGCCGGCGTCAGCGTGCAGGCCACACTGGCCGGTGGCCTGGCATGGCGTCGCAGTGCGCGGATGGACCTGCGCAACCATCGCAAGATCGCGGTGATCGATGGCCGCCTCGCGCTGACCGGCTCGCAGAACCTCGCCGACCCGGACTTCGTGCCCGGCCATCCCAACCGCGAGGTCGTCGCGCGCGTGCGCGGGCCGGTGGTCGCGCAACTGCAGGCGCTGTTCGCCAGCGACTGGTACATCGAGACCGGCGAAGTGCTGGAGGTCGACGCGCCGCCGATCGCCCCCAGTGGCCACGTGCCCGCGCAATTGTTGCCGAGCGGTCCGGCGTATCCGTTCGAGAACGCGCGCGATGTGTTCGTCGCGCTCGTGCAGCGTGCGCGTCGGCGCGCGGTGCTGGTCACGCCCTACTTCGTGCCCGACGAGGCGACGCTCGGCGCCCTGCGTGTCGCCGCGCTGTCGGGCGTCTCGGTGCAGCTGATCCTGTCGGCGACCAACAACCAGCGCCTGACCGCGTGGGCGCAAGCCGGGTTCTACGACGAACTGCTCGCCGCCGGCGTGCGCATCGCGCTATACCGGCCGCACTTCCTGCATGCCAAGCATCTGAGCATCGACGACGACATCGCGCTCGTCGGATCGAGCAATCTCGACATCCGCAGTTTCATGCTCAACGCCGAGGCCGGGTTGCTGTGTTTCGACGCCGGCGTCGTGGCGCGACTGCGCGAGATCGAGCAGGACTATCTGCGCGAATCGGACGTGCTGGAAGCGGACGCGTGGGCGCGCAGGCCGACCTGGCGGCGCAGCGTCGAAGGCATCGCGCGCCTGGCGGATTCGTTTCTCTGACCGCCGGCCGCGCTAGAAGCCGCCGCCTTCGTCAAGCCAGGTCTGCTCGTCCGGCGTATTGACACGACCGAGCGCGCGGTTGCGATGCGGAAACCGCCCGAAGCGTTCGATGACGTCGAGATGGGCCTGCGCGTACTTGCGGTACTCGGCGTTGTCGACGTCGGCGAACAGCGCGACCGAACGTCGCTGATCGGCCAGGTCTTCGGAATGCTCGAACGGCAGATAGACGAAACCGCGCAGGTCGGCATCGAAGCTGCGGTCGTGGCCGGCATCGATCATGCGCTGCGCGTAATGGCGCGCGAGGCCGTCGGTCGCGAAGGCGTGTCCGCTGTCGCGGAAGATGTTGCGCGGAATCTGGTCGAGCAGGATCAGCAGCGCGAGTCCGCCTTCGGGGGTCTCGAGCCAGTCTTCCAGCTCGCGACGGCCCGCGGCGAAGTGCGCATCGCGGAAGCGCTCGTCGCATTCGCGGTCGAAGGCATCGCCGCCCTGGAACCATTTCTGCATGCCGGCCTGTCGCCAGAAGGCGACGACGTCATCGGGTGTGATCGTATCCATGGCGCGCAGACTAGCGCGGCCGTCCGGACCGCGCACCACGTGTCGTTTCGCCGCCACGGCGCCCTATACTCGGCGCGATATCCATCCCATCCATCGGAGTGCTCCATGACGCGTCGCCCGATCCGCCTGCTGCTGCCTGCCCTGCTCGTTCTGTCCGGTGTGATGCTGCTGGCCGCCTGCCAGCGTGGAGACGCCGACAAGGCGCTGCTCGAAGCGCCAGCCGTCGGTGACCTCTACGCCGCGCAGCTCAGCGAGTTCTCCGACTACGAATTCACCGACGACGCCGAGAAGCCGATCGATCCGGCCTACGGCCTGATGAAGGTCGTCTCCGCCGATGCCGCTGGCGTGGTGGTGATCACCGAGAACGCGGCCTCGGCCGAGAAGTCGGTGTCACGCAGCGACATCAAGGGCGATCTCTCGACGATCGAGTTCGACGAAAGCGAGCAGATCCAGATCGCCAAGGCCGATCTGATCAAGGCGCATGCGGATGGCCTGATCTATGCGGTGAAGCGCCCCGCGGCGAACTGAGTGCGTCGCGGTGGCGGTACGAAGAAGCCCGGCGGATGCCGGGCTTTTTTGTGGGCGCGCGTTCGATCATTGTCTCGAGCTCCTCTTCCTCCGGGAGAGGGTGGGGGTGAGGGCGCTTTTCGATGTCCCTCACTACCTGCCCTCACCCGACGCGCTTTGCGCGTCGACCCCGGATCAGGTCCGGGGCAGGCTCTCTCCCGGAGGGAGAGGTGCTCAGAGCCCGAACGATCTCACCCTCTGGAGACGCTGCCCGGCGCTACTCGTCGAACCGCAGATGCCGCACCGACTTGCCGTGCCGGCGGATCAGCTTCAGTGCCTCGATACCGATGTTGATGTGCCGCTCGACGAAGTCCGCGCTCACCAGTGCGTCCGACGCTTCGGTCTTGACGCCTTCGGGAATCATCGGCTGGTCGCTGACCAGCAGCAGCGCGCCCGACGGAATGCGATTGGCGAAGCCGGCCGCGAACACCGTCGCCGTCTCCATGTCGATCGCCATGCAGCGCATCGCGCGCAGGCGTTCCTTGAACGCGGCGTCGTGTTCCCAGACGCGGCGGTTGGTCGTGTAGACGGTGCCGGTCCAGTAGTCGTGGCCGAGGTCGCGGATCATCGTCGAGACCGCACGCTGCAGGGCGAACGCGGGCAACGCCGGCACTTCGGGCAGCAGGTAATCGCTGCTGGTGCCTTCGCCTCGGATCGCCGCGATCGGCAGCACCAGATCGCCCAGCTGGTTCTTGCGCTTCAGACCGCCGCACTTGCCGAGGAACAGCACCGCCTTGGGCATGATCGCCGACAGCAGATCCATCATCGTCGCGGCATTGGGGCTGCCCATGCCGAAGTTGATCATCGTGATGCCGTCTGCCGTGGCGCTGGGCATCGGCCGGTCGAGACCGACCACCTGGGCGCCGGTGAGCCGGGCGAAATGATGCAGGTAGCCGCTGAAATTGGTCAGCAGGATGTGTTCGCCGAACTGGTCCAGCGGCACGCCGGTGTAGCGCGGCAGCCAGTTCTCGACGATCTGTTCTTTTTCTTTCATCGTCTTCTTCTCCGTGTACGCGGCCATTCTCGCATGTGGCCCGCGGCGCTTCGCGGAACACGCCGCCGGTCCCAGCGCGCGCCGCACGGCCGCGGGTACACTCGGACGCTGTCGCACGCCGCCTCGCCGGCGTGCCGGGGAAATCCATCCGTCCACACGCTTTCGGGGAGTTACCGATGTCCCGCCTGTTGTCTGCCGCGCTCGCGGTCGCGCTTTTCGGTGGCTGCGCCACCACGTCCACGTCCGGCAAACCTGCCGCGTCGTCCGATACCTCGCATGTCGGTGCGACCGCCTACGCCAGCACCTATGCGCCGATCGCATCGGCGCCGGTGCTGATCACCAACGCCACCGTGCTGGTCGGCGACGGCCAACGCCTGGAGGGCGCGGACGTGCTGCTGCAGGACGGGCGTGTCGCCGCGGTCGGCGTCGGCCTCGATGCACCGGCGAACGCGCAGCGCGTCGACGGCACCGGCAAGTGGGTCACGCCGGGCATCATCGACGTGCACTCGCATCTGGGCGTGTACCCGAGCCCCGGCGCCAGCGCGCACAGCGACGGCAACGAGATGACCGCGCCCAACACCGCGCAGGTCTGGGCCGAGCATTCAGTGTGGCCGCAGGACCCGGGTTTCGGCGCGGCGCTCGCCGGCGGCGTGACCTCGCTGCAGATCCTCCCCGGGTCGGCGAACCTGATCGGCGGCCGCGGGGTGACGCTGAAGAACGTCGCCGCGACGATGGTCACCGACATGAAGTTCCCCGGCGCGCCCTACGGCCTGAAGATGGCCTGCGGCGAGAACCCCAAGCGCGTCTACGGCCAGAAGGGCGGCCCGGCGACGCGCATGGGCAACGTCGCCGGCTATCGCGCGGCGCTGATCGACGCGGCCGAGTACCGCCGCAAGCAGGCCGGCGATTCGCCCGGCAAGCGCGACCTCAAGGTCGAGACGATGGCCGGTGCGATGGATGGCGACATCCTCGTGCACATCCATTGCTACCGCGCCGACGAGATGGCGCAGATGCTGGATCTCGCGAAGGAATTCGACTTCAAGATCGCCGCGTTCCATCACGGCGTGGAGGCCTACAAGATCGCCGACCGGCTCGGCGCCGAGGGTGTCTGCGGCGCGCTGTGGGCCGACTGGTGGGGCTTCAAGATGGAAGCCTTCGACGGCATCCAGGAGAACATCGCGATCGTCGACCGCGCGCCGGGTGGCTGCGCGATCGTGCATTCCGATTCCGACGAGGGCATCCAGCGCCTCAACCAGGAAGCGGCCAAGGTCATCGCCAGCGCGCATCGCGCGGGCATCGAGATCACGCCCGAACACGCGATCCGCTGGCTCACCGAGAACGCGGCGAAATCCTTGGGCGTGCTCGACCAGACCGGCACGCTGACCGCCGGCAAGATGGGCGATGCGGTGCTGTGGAACGGCAACCCGTTCACCGTCTACGCGCTCGCCGAACAGGTGTGGATCGACGGCGCGCACGTCTACGACCGCTTCGATCCGGCGCGTCAGCCGGTCTCGGATTTCATGCTCGGCCAGGGCGCCGCTGCCAATGGAGGTGCCCGATGAGCCGCCGTCCGCCGCGCGCGATGGCGCGCCTGCTGATCGTCGGCGCGCTACTCGCCGCGACCCTGCCCGTCGCTGCGCAGTCGGTACTGATCCGCGGCGCGACCGTGCACACCGCCGGCCCGCAGGGTTCGCTGCAGAACACCGACGTGCTGGTGCGCAATGGCCGCGTCGCCGCGGTCGGCGCGGGTCTGTCCGCCGGCGATGCACAGGTCGTCGAGGCCAACGGTCGTCCGCTGACGCCGACACTGTTCGGCGGCGTGACCGGCATCGGCATCGAGGAAGTGTCCGGCGAGCGCGGCACCCGCGACGATCGCCTGTCGCTCGGTGAGGCCAGCGACATGGCCGTGCGTCCGGAGTTCGACGTCACGCTGGCCTTCAATCCCGATTCGATCGTGATTCCGGTCGCGCGCGTCGAGGGCATCGGCTTCACCCTGATCTCGGCGGGTAGCGCGAGTTCGATCATCGGTGGCCAGGGCGCGGTGATGCGTCTCGACGGCAGCGTCGATCCCGCCGGCCCGAAGGTGCTGTACCTCGCACTGGGCGCCGATGGGGCGGAGCAGAGCGGCGCGTCGCGCGCAGCGCAGTGGATGCTGCTCGACCAGTTGATCGACGAAGCGCGCGGCCGCCTGCCGGCCGACTCGCACGTCGCCGCGCTGACGCCGGCCGGCAAGCGCGCACTGGCGCCCTATCTCGATGGACGCGGCACGATCGTCGTCGGCGTCAATCGCGCGGCCGACATCCGCCAGCTGCTGCGCTGGTCGAAGCGCCACAACCTGCGCATCGCGATCCGCGGCGGTGCCGAAGGCTGGCGCGTCGCATCGGACCTCGCCGCGGCGAACGTGCCGGTGTTCGTCGATCCGCTGGTGAACCTGCCGTCGGATTTCGACCAGATCGGCGCGACGCTCGAGAACGCCGCACGCCTGCAGGCCGCCGGCGTGCGCGTCGGCTTCGCCCAGGCCAGCGACGCCTCGCACAACGCACGCAAGCTGCGCCAGCTCGCCGGCAACGCCGTCGCGCACGGTCTGCCGTGGGATGCAGGCCTCGCAGGCCTGACGCGGGTGCCGGCGGAGACGTTCGGTGTCGGCGACTCCATCGGCACGATCGCGGTCGGTCGGACCGCGGACCTGGTGCTGTGGTCGGGCGATCCGCTCGACGTCACCAGCACCGCCGACCAGGTGTGGTTCGACGGCCGCGCGATCGAAATGCGCTCGCGTCAGACGGAACTGCGGGATCGCTATCTGCGTCCGGCAACGCCGGCGAACGAGGGTGGGCTGCCGCGGGCGTATCGGAAGCGGTGATGTCTGGAGCCCTCCCCTGCTCGCGGGGGAGGGTTGGGTGGGGGCGAACCTTCGGACCTCGCCGAGCTTGAGTTCAAGCTGACCTTTGAGGACCCTCGTAACACGCGAGCAGATCGTTTGCCCCCATCCCGGCCTTCCCCCGCAGCGCGGGGGAAGGAGCATTCAACGCGCGTCCGCCGGAATCCCGTCCAGATCCGGATCGACCGCGAGCTTGCCGGCGATCAGCACCGCCTGTGTGCGGTTGGACGCGCCGAGCTTGCGCAGCACGGCGGTCATGTGCGCTTTCACCGTCGCTTCGGACACGCCGAGCTCGTAGGCGATCTGCTTGTTGAGCATGCCGTCGCCGAGCATCTGCAACACGCGGAACTGTTGCGGGGTGAGATCGCGCAGACGCGCGGCGACGTCGTGTTCGCCCGGGGACACGCCAGCGGCGGACGCGGCGGCTTCCGGCACGAAACGGTCGCCGTCGAGGACCTGCGCGACGGCGCGGGCCAGCGTTTCGGCATCGGCGGATTTCGGCACGAAGCCCGATGCGCCGTGATCGAGTGCGCGGCGCATCACCGCCGGCTCCTCGCGCGCGGACACCATCAGCACCGGCAACTGCGGGAACTGCGCGCGCAGGTGCACCAGCGCGCTGAAGCCGTGTACGCCGGGCATGTTGAGGTCGAGCATCAGCAGGTCGGCATCCGGTTCGGATTCGACCATGGCGTACAGCGCATCGACGTTGTGCGCCTCACGCAGGCGCGCGTTCGGCACGGCGCGGGAGATCGCGCCGCGCAGTGCCTCGCGGAACAGTGGGTGATCGTCGGCAATCAGCAGGGTGGTCATTGGAGCGTGTGATGCCTTTGGAGATGTGATGCGTGGGTCGTCGGTGGTGTGCGGCGGGTATCGCGTGACGCCGCCCTGGCCGACCGCCAGGGCAAGGCGCGCGGTGCACGCCCCGCGCCACCGGCGGTCCACCCGGAGGGAAGCAGGGCGCCGCCCTGCTTCGCGCGCATATCCAAGGGCATCACCCGCTCCACCATCATGCCTGCGGGATGTACCGCTCCTTGACCAGGGCGTCGACGACCGACGGATCGGCCAGCGTACTGGTGTCGCCGAGCTGGTCGGGTGCGTTCTCGGCGATTTTGCGCAGGATGCGACGCATGATCTTGCCCGAGCGGGTCTTCGGCAGACCCGGCGCCCACTGGATGTGATCCGGCGATGCGGTCGGGCCGATCTCGCTGCGCACGTGCTTGACCAGTTCCTTGCGCAGCTCTTCGCTGTACTCCTCGCCGGCCTTGAGGGTCACGTAGGCGTAGATGCCCTGGCCCTTGATGTCGTGCGGGAAGCCGACGACCGCGGCCTCGGCCACCTTCGGATGCGCGACCAGCGCGCTTTCCAGTTCCGCGGTGCCGATGCGGTGACCGGACACGTTGATGACATCGTCGACGCGGCCGGTGATCCAGTAATAGCCGTCCTCGTCGCGGCGGCAGCCGTCGCCGGTGAAGTAGCTGCCCGGATACGCCTTGAAGTAGGTGTCGATGAAGCGCTGGTGGTCGCCGTAGACGCTGCGCATCTGGCCGGGCCAGGAATCGGTGATGACGAGGTTGCCTTCGGCCGCGCCTTCGAGGACGACGCCGTTGGCATCGACCAGCGCCGGCTGCACGCCGAAGAACGACTTGGTCGCCGAACCGGGCTTGGTGTCGATCGCGCCGGGCAGCGGCGAAATCAGAATGCCGCCGGTTTCGGTCTGCCACCAGGTATCGACGATCGGGCAGCGGCTGTCGCCGACCACTTCGTAATACCAGCGCCAGGCTTCGGGATTGATCGGCTCGCCGACGCTGCCGAGCAGGCGCAGCGACTTGCGCGAGGTCTTCTTGACCGGCGCTTCGCCCTCGCGCATCAGCGCGCGGATCGCCGTGGGCGCGGTGTAGAAGATCGTGACCTGGTGCTTGTCGATGACGTTCCAGAAGCGCGAGACGTCGGGATAGTTCGGCACGCCTTCGAAGATCAGCGAGGTCGCGGCGTTCGCCAGCGGGCCGTAGACGATGTAGCTGTGGCCGGTCACCCAGCCGACATCAGCCGTGCACCAGTACACGTCCTCGTCGCGCAGGTCGAAGATCGCTTCGTGCGTGTAGCTGGCGAACAGCAGGTAGCCACCGGTCGTGTGCAGCACGCCTTTCGGCTTGCCGGTGGAACCGGAGGTGTAGAGGATGAAGAGCGGGTCTTCCGCGTTCATGCGCTCCGGTTCGCAGGTGTCGGGCTGGTCGTCGACGACGGCGTCGTACCAGCGGTCGCGCGGCATCTGCATGTCGACCGCGCCACCGGTGTGGCGCACGACCAGCACGGTCTCGACGGTATTGGTGCCCGGCAGTTTCAGCGCCGCGTCGACGTTCGCCTTCAGCGGCACAGACTTGCCGCCGCGCAGGCCTTCGTCGGCAGTGATGATGAGCTTGCTGCCGCAGTCGGAGACGCGATCGGCGATCGAATTCGGCGAGAAGCCGCCGAAGACCACGCAATGCACCGCGCCGATGCGCGCGCAGGCGAGCATGGCGACGGCCGCTTCTACGATCATCGGCAGATAGATGGTGACGCGGTCGCCCTTGCCGACGCCGAGGTTGCGCAGCGCATTGGCGAGCTTGCACACGCGCGCATGGAGATCGCGGTAGCTGACGTGCAGCGCTGCGGTGTCGGGACTGTCGCCTTCCCAGATCAGCGCGGTCTTGTCGCCCTTCGTCGCCAGGTGCCGGTCGAGGCAGTTGACGCTGACGTTGAGCTCGCCGTCCTCGAACCAGCGGATGCGGAAGTCCTGCAGGTCGTAGCTGACGTTGCGGATCTTCGTCGGTGCCTTGAACCAGTCGAGGCGCTTGGCGGCCTCGCCCCAGAACGCGTCCGGGTCCTGCACCGAGCGCGCGTAATCGCGCGCATAGGCCTCGGCGGTGATGGTGTCGGGACCGGCGAAACCGGCCGGCGCCGGATGGATTTCTGCGGGGTTGGACATCGGGAAGCCTCCGGGAACACGTCCGGTCAGTGTGCCGGATTCACCGGAGCGCCACGCTAGACCTTGGTCTAACCGGCGCGCGGCGGAGTATCGACCAATGGGGAATGGGCGCGCTGCGCTGCAACGTGCAGTCTGCGTGAAATGGATCGTGCCGCATTGGGCGCTCCACCCGTTCCGCCTTGCACCACTTGTTCACGCCATCCCTTGGGAGGGGAGACCCGATGACACAGATCAAACAGGTACGTCCGCGCCTTCTGGCGGCCGCCGTACTCGCCGCGCTCACCCTGCCCGGCGTCGCCTTCGCGCAGAGCGCCAAGGAACGCGAGCTCGAAGCGCGCATCGCCCAGCTCGAAGCGATGGTCCAGCAGCTGGTCACGCAACAGCAGCAGACCGAAACCGTGGTGACCGAGGTGCGCACGGCCCAGGCCGCGCAGCCCGCCGCCCCCGTCGCCGGCACCGGCGCCGCCGCGCCGATCCAGACGACGACGATCACGCCGACCGCCAATCCCGGCACCAAGTTCACCGTGGGCGGCATGATCCGCACCGATGCGATGGTCACCAAGACCACCGACGGCGACATCGCCAAGGGCACCGCGGGCCGCGATTTCTACGTGCCCGGCGCGATCCCGGTCGGCGGCAATGCGCCAGACACCTATTCCGATGCGCATCTGAAGTTCTCGCGCCTGTGGTTCGACGCCAGCACGGTGCTCGATTCGGGCGACAAGCTCGGCGCGCGCGTCGAACTCGATTTTTTCGGCGGCGCGCTCGGCAATTCGGCGGCCACCAATACCTACGGTGCGACGCTGCGCCACGCCTACCTGACCTACAACAACTGGCTGGTCGGTCAGACGTGGTCGAACTTCATGGACACCAACGCGCTGCTCGACGCGGTCGATTTCGTCGGCCCGACCGACGGCGTCGCTTTCGTGCGCCAGCCGCAGCTGCGTTACACCAGCGGCCCGTGGGTGGTGTCGCTCGAAAGCCCGGAAACCACCGTGCAGCCCTTCGGCGGCGGCGCGCGCGTGATCGCCGGCGACAACAGCGCGATTCCCGACGTCATCGCCCGCTACACCCACAAGGGCGACTGGGGCCACGTCAGCTTCGCGGGCATGGCGCGGCAGCTCAAGTACGAACCGGTCATCGGCAACGACAACACCGACACCGGCTTCGGTGCGCAGGTCAGTGGCCTGGTCAAGCTGGGTGACAGCACCGACATCCGCTACCAGGTCAGCGGCGGCGAGGGCATCGGGCGCTACATCGGTCTGGCCACGGTGCAGCAGGACGTGATCGCCGACGGCGCCGGCAACATCAATGCGCTGGGCGGCTGGGCGGGCTACTTCGGCCTGCGCCAGGTGTTCACCCCGAAGGTCCGCGGCAACCTGTTCTATTCGCGCTCGCAGTGGGACAACGACACTGCATGGACCGGCCTGGGCGTGACCCGCAAGGTGCATTCGGTGCACGCGAACATGATCTGGTCGCCGGTGCCCAAGCTCGACTTCGGCGTCGAGGCGATCTGGGGCGAGCGCACGCTCGAATCCGGCGCCGACGGCGAGCTGATGCGCCTGCACACGATGGCCCGCTACTCGTTCTGATCCACCCGACAGGGACGGCCACGCGCCGTCCCTGTTGCGTTTCACCGCCGCGTGCGAGCGGCCCCCACCCGCACCAACGTCTGTTCCGCGATCGCATGCAGCACGCCTGACCGGGTCGCCGGCATTCCGCCGGCCCCGCACACATCACGAACGCTTCGGAGGGGAAGCTTCCCATGTCCAGCACGACCGCCAACCCGGCACCCAAGCCCGCGCTGACGAAGGGCCACAAGAAGGTCATCTTCGCGTCCAGCCTCGGCACCGTCTTCGAGTGGTACGACTTCTATCTGTACGGCTCGCTCGCGATCATCCTGTCGCGCCAGTTCTTCAGTGGCGTCAATCCGACCACGGGCATGATCTTCACCCTGCTGGCGTTCGCGGCCGGCTTCTTCGTGCGTCCGTTCGGCGCGGCCTTCTTCGGCAGCCTCGGCGACCGCATCGGCCGCAAGTACACGTTCCTGGTCACGATCATCATCATGGGCGTGTCGACGTTCCTGGTCGGCGTGTTGCCCAGTTACGCGACGATCGGTATCGCGGCGCCGATCATGCTGATCGTGCTGCGTCTGGCCCAGGGCCTGGCGATGGGCGGCGAGTACGGCGGCGCGGCCACGTACGTCGCCGAACACGCACCGCCGGGCAAGCGCGGTCTGTACACGGCCTTCATCCAGACCACGGCGACGCTCGGCCTGTTCCTGTCGCTGGCCGTGATCCTGCTGTGCCGCTGGCTTCTGGGCGTCGAAGCGTTCGAGGACTGGGGCTGGCGTCTGCCGTTCCTGGGTTCGATCGTGCTGCTCGGCGTGTCGGTGTGGATCCGCCTGCAGCTGGCCGAGTCGCCGTTGTTCCAGCAGATGAAGGCCGAGGGCAAGGGCTCCAAGCAGCCGTTCCGTGATTCGGTCAAGGGCGGCAACCTCAAGCTGATGCTGCTGGTGCTGTTCGGCGCCACCGCCGGCCAGGCCGTGGTCTGGTACGCCGGCCAGTTCTATGCGCTGTTCTATCTGCAGAGCATGCTCAAGGTCGATCTGACGGTGTCCTACCTGCTGATCGCGGCAGCGCTGCTGCTCGGCACGCCGTTCTTCCTGTTCTTCGGCTGGCTGTCGGACAAGATCGGTCGCAAGAAGATCATCATGGCGGGCTGCCTGATCGCCGCGATCTCCTACTTCCCGATCTTCAAGGGCCTGACCCACTTCGCCAATCCGGCGATCGAAGAAGCCGTGGCCACGTCTCCGGCCCTGGTGGTGGCTGACCCCACTACCTGCAGCTTCCAGTTCAATCCGACGGGTACGCGCAAGTTCACCAGCTCCTGCGACGTGGCGACCGCCGCGCTCGCGAATGCGGGTGTGCCCTACAGCGTGGAAGCCGCGCCGGCGGGCACGCTGGCCGAGGTGCGCGTGGGCAGCAACAGTGTCGCGTCGTACGAGGCCGAAGGCCTGGCCGGCGATGCGCTCAAGACCCAGCAGGGCAGCTTCGGCACCGAACTGCGCGGCGCGCTCAATGCCGCGGGTTATCCGGAGAAGGCAGACACCGATCGGATCAACATCCCGATGACGATCTTCCTGCTGTGGATCCTGGTGATCTTCGTGACGATGGTCTACGGCCCGATCGCGGCGTATCTGGTCGAGCTGTTCCCGACCCGCATCCGCTACACCTCGATGTCGCTGCCGTACCACATCGGTAACGGCTGGTTCGGCGGCTTCCTGCCGGCGATCTCGTTCGCCCTGGTCGCGGCCACCGGCAACATCTACTACGGCCTGTGGTACCCGATCGGCATCGCACTGATGTCGCTGGTGATCGGCACGATCTTCCTGCGCGAAACCAAGGACGTCGACATCACCAAGTAAGTGCGGCACCGCGCGGGACCACGTCTCCCGCGCGTTTTACCCGGACGCCCGCCCCCCACGGCCCGGGGTCTTTGGTTTAGCGGGGCCCCCGCCCCGCCCC
>JASCOC010000036.1 GCA_029959605.1 Lysobacteraceae bacterium PS02340
CGCCGGAATCCAGCGACTTCAGGCGCTTGGGCGGAGGCAACGTCACTGGATTCCGGCGTTCGCCGGAACGACGGTGCTGGGAATCCCGGCATCCGCTTGCGTTCTCGCGCCAGCGCACCGCTGCAACACCATCATTCCAGCCGTGCAACGCGCCGCGGGCGTAGAATTCCGCTCCGCATTCGCGGCTTCTCCTCCTGTCTCCGGAACCCCCATGAGCGTCGCGCCGGTGTCGCGTCCCGCCTCGGTCCTGGCCATCGCGCTGGCTCTGGCGGCCGTCTATCTCGTCTGGGGGTCGACCTATCTGGCGATCCGGTTCGCGCTCGAAGGCGGCTATCCGCCGCTGCTGATGGCGGGCATGCGCTTCATCGTCGCCGGTGGCCTGATGTACGCCGCGCTGCGCCTGCGCGGTGTGCCGGCGCCGACGCGCAACCAGTGGAAGACGCTGCTCGCGATGGGCGTGCTGCTGCTCGGTCTGGGCAATGGCATGGTCTGCATCGCCGAACAGAGCGTGTCGTCGGGTCTGGCCGCGGTGGCGGTCGCCTCGGCGCCGATCTGGATCGCATTGTTCGCGGCGATCCGCGGCGATCGTCCCTCGCGCATCGAATGGGCCGGTCTCGCGGTCGGCTTCGCCGGCGTGCTGTGGCTCAACGCCGGCAGTTCGCTGACCGCGACGCCGACCGGTCTGATCGCCCTGCTGATCGCGCCGCTGGCCTGGGCCTTCGGTTCGGTGTGGAGCCGCGGCCGGGATCTGCCGTCGCCGTTCATGGCAGCTGCCGCGCAGATGCTCGCCGGCGGCGTGATCATCCTCGCGGTGGGTCTGCTGATCGGCGAACGCTTCCATGAGCTGCCGACGCTCAAGGGCACGCTGTCGGTCGCGTATCTCGCGTCCTTCGGTTCGATCATCGGCTTCACCGCCTACGTCTGGCTGCTGCACAACGTGCGCCCGACGCTCGCCGGCAGCTACGCCTACGTCAATCCGGCGATCGCGGTGCTGCTCGGCGCGTGGCTCGCGTCGGAGCGCTTCCACGTCAACGATCTCGGCGCGATGGCGGTGATCCTGGTCGCGGTGGTCGCGATCACGCTCGGCCGCGCGCGTGCGAAGAAGGTCGTGCCGACACCGGCCGCAGCGGTCGCCGGAGAAGATCCATGATCGACGCCGCTCAGAGTCGTCGCGGGTTGTGGATCGCGGTCGCGGCGTTCGTGATCTGGGGCCTGATGCCGCTGTACTGGTATCTGCTGCGTCACGTGCCGTCGCTGCAGATCGTGCTGCACCGCTCGATCTGGTGCGCGATTCTCGTCGCCGCGTTCCTGACCCTCCGCCAGGGCCGCGGCTGGCTGCGCGAGATCCTCGCGCAACCGAAGCTCGCGGGCATGCTCGCGATGTCGGGCTGTCTGATCGCGGCGAACTGGGCGCTCTACGTGTGGGCCGTCAACAGCGGCCACGTGGTCGAAGCGAGCCTGGGCTACTTCATCAATCCGCTGCTCAACGTTGTCATCGGCGTGGTGTTCCTGCGCGAACGGCTGTCGCTGCCGCAGTGGATTGCGGTCGCGCTGGCAGGCGGCGGCGTCGCGTGGCTGACCTTCAACTACGGCAGCTTTCCGTGGATCGCGCTGTGTCTGGCGACCTCGTTCGCGCTGTATGGACTGATCCGCAAGTTCGCCGCGGTGGAAGCGGTGCAGGGACTCGGCGTCGAGAACCTGTTCGTGTTCGGTCCTGCGCTGCTCGCGCTGGTCTGGTTCGAGACCCAGGGCGGCGGCGGTTTCTTCTCGCTGCGCTGGGGTGGCTGGACCGACGTGCTGCTGGTGCTCGGTGGCGCGCTGACCGCGATCCCGCTGATCTGTTTCGCCTATGCAGTGCGCCGCGTGCCGCTGACCGTGGTCGGCCTGCTGCAGTACATCGGCCCCACGCTGCAACTGTTGCTGGGCGTGTTCTTCTTCGGCGAAGCCTTCGGCATCGACCGCGCGGTCGGCTTCGGCTTCATCTGGGTCGGGCTGGTGGTGTTCGCGGTCGACGGCTATCTACAGTCCCGCCGGCGGATCGTCGCGCAGCAGGCCTAACAGGGGCGACCTGCTGGTGTGGGAGCGCGCTTGCGCGCGATTGCACGTCGCCGGCAAGGCTCATCGCGCGCGAGCGCGCTCCCACCGTTTCTTCTAGCGTGCAGCGAGCGCGGTCTGCGGACAGGCCGGTGCGTCGAACCAGTCCACGACGGTCGGTGCGAGACGGTCGAGCCGCATCGGCAGGCTGAGGTGGTCTTCGCCGGCGAGTTCCAGATAGCGTGCACCCGGCACGGCCGCCGCGAGCGCGCGGCCGTGTTCCACCGGCACGTGTCGATCCGCATCGCCGTGCACCAGCAGCACGCAACCCGGCGCATGGGCGAGGGCGGCGCCGACGTCGACGCCGTCGAGCGGCAATGACAGCGTGTCGCCCGCGCGCGCAATCGCCGCGTCCAGCACCGAGGCATCGATGCGCCAGCGCAACCAGCGGCGCGTGAGTTGCGCGTGCCAGCTGCCGCCGTCTTCGTCGAGCATGTGCGGCACCATGTCGCGGATCGCGGCGCCGGCGTTGTCGAAGGACTCCAGCGCGACCACGCGTTCGGCCTGCAGGCGTGGATCGGCAGCGGCGAACAGCGCGGTCGCCGCGCCGTAGGACACGCCGAACACGTGCAGCGGGCCGGCGATTTCGCCTTGCGCGCGTAATGCGGCGACCGCATCGACGACGTCGCCGGCCTCGCGCGTGCCGTAGCCCGACGGCGCAGGGCCGGAGCGGCCGTGGTTGCGCAGGTCCAAGGTGATCGTGCGATAGCCGGCTTCGGCCAGCGCGATCGACCACGGCAGCAGCGAACCGCCATCCATCATCCAGCCGTGCAGCAGCACGACGGTGCCGCGCGGTGGGGCGGACGGCGCGGACGGCGCGTGGAAGTCGAGCGAGAAATCGACGCCGTGCGGATCGTCCGCCGGCCGCGTCCACGCGTAGTCCATGCCGTAATCGCCGGGATCGAGCGCACGCCAGAACATCGAGACACCAGCGCTCGTGGTGACGTGTCCGCTGCGGTTCGGCAATCGCGCGAATGCGGCCTCGACGCGATCGGTCTGCAGCAAGGGTGATGCACCGGGCGGTGCGACCAGCTTCGACGCCAGCGAATTCGCCATGCCCGGCCACGACGAGAAGCCGGCGACGAGCAGACAGGCGACGAGGAGGGCGGCGAGGCGGAGCATGGCAACTGGCGGAGGCGAGGCGGCCGCGCAGACTATCGACGCGACGCCAGGCGCCGCTATCGCACTGCGATGACAACTGCATGACAGACGGGCGCCGTTCATCGGCGTGAGCCGGCCGCTGCACCGGCCTTCTGGCACAGTGCGGCGATGTCGATCTGTCACGCCGAACGTTTCCGATGACCACCGCGCATGCCGCGATCGTGCTGGCCGCCGGCGGCAGTACGCGCCTGGGCAGACCCAAGCAGCTGTTGCGCCGCGACGGCGAAAGCCTGGCCGCGCGCGTCGTGCGGCTGGTCGCGGAAACCCATCCCTGCCGCCTCGTGGTGATGCTCGGCGCGTATCACGACGCGGTCGCGGCGGAGCTCGCACCGTCGCCGCACGGCTTCGTCGAGCTGCACGAGGTGCCGGACTGGCGCGAAGGCCTGTCCGCCAGCCTCGTCGCCGCATCGCGCGCGCTGCAGGCACACCGCGGTCCAGTGCTGGTGACCGGCATCGATCAGCCTGCGCTCAATGCCCTGCATCTGCGCGCGCTGCTGGACGGCTCGCGCAGTGTGCGGTCGGGCTGCGCAGCGGTGATGCACGGCGAGCGCCCCGGCGCGCCCGCGGTGCTGTCGCACACACTGTTCGCGCAGGTGGATGCGCTGGAGGGCGATCGTGGGTTCGGGGCGTTGCTGGCGGCGTTGCCGGAAGAAGAATTGTTCCGGCTGCAGGCGCCGTCGCTGGCGCAGGATATCGACACCGCGGACGACGTGGCGCAGGCGCTGGCGGACGGGTTGCTGGATCGCGGGGTGTAAGCGAGAAGCGACGTAGGATGGGTAGGGCGCAGCTAAACCCATCGGTCTGATCGATCGAGATCACTCTGCCGCGAGCGTCGGTCCCTCACCTCAACCCCCGCTCCGCGCCCGGCCCTCGCGCTGACGCGAGGGCGTTCGCCGGCACGCGAGCCGGTGGCTCGCAACCGTGCCGCCTCACCCCATCGGGAGAGGGGCTAAGTTGCGGCTCGCTTGTGAACTATCCGTCTGTTGCGCGCCGTTGCGCGCCGCTGCTCATGCAAGGGCAGCGGCTTTCGGCAGAGTTCGGCTTCAACCCGCGCGCGACATCATCCACACCACGCACACCGCACCGACCACACCGATCACCATCGCCGCAGTGCGCCAACGTTTCGCGCGGCGCTGATAGCGCGCGACGCGTTCGTCGTTGAGTGCGGTCGCGCGTGCGATCCACGGCGCGGTGTCGCGTTCGGCCTGGGCGTAGATGACTTCGGCGCGTGCAGGATCAGCTTCGGCGCGCAGCGCGGCATCTTCGTAGCGTTCGAACGCGCGCTTCTGCAGCGACTGGATCTCGCGGGCGATGTCGGCGTTCGACAAGGTTTCGGGCGATGCGGCACTCATGTCGCGCGCAGCGCCGCGGTGACCGGCAGGCGCGCGGCGCGCAGGGCCGGGAACAAGCCGCCGACGAGGCCGATGCCCAGCGCCCATTTCAGACCGTTCCACAGCAGTTCCGGCGAGACCTTGAACTGGAACACCACCTGGCTGAAGTTGCTGCCCAGCGTGCTGACGCTGTAGCCGTTGAAGATGCTCCACGCGAGCAGGCCTCCGAGCAGGCCGCCGAGCAGGGCGAGCAGCATCGTCTCCAGCATCACCGCGACGACCACCGGCAGGCCGCGGAAACCGATCGCGCGCATCGTCGCGATCTCGCGTGCGCGGCCGGCGACCGCGGCATACATCGTATTGAGCGCGCCGAACACCGCGCCGACCGCCATGATCGCGCCGATCACCGTGCCCAGCACATTGATCAGCGTCGCCAGCTGGCCCGACTGCTTGCCGTAGTAGGCACGCGTCGTCGAGACGTCGAGTTTCAGACGCTGGTCGGCGTCCATCGCGGTCTTGAATGCGGTGAAGCCGGCGGTGCCGTCGGTGCGTACGGTGATCGACTGGTAGGCGCCGCGGTTGTAAGTCGACGCCAGCGTTTCGCCGTCGGTCCACAGTTCCGAATCGTGCGCATCGCCCGACGCGAACACGCCGACGACGGTCCACTGCTGGTTGCCGAGGTTGAGCGTCTTGCCGACGTCGAGCCCGCGGAACTGGCTGCGCGCGCCCTGGCCGACGACGATCTCGCGCAGGCCCGGCGCGAACTTGCGGCCTTCGATTACCTGCACCTTGTCGTGCACCGCCCAGGCGAGTTCGCCGACGCCGCGGAACTGGGCGTTGACGTCGGTGCCGTCGGCCTTCGACGGCAGGTTGACCACCTGCGACAGTTCCGGCGACAGCAGCGGGCGGCCCTGCGCATCGCGTGCGATACCGGCCAGCGTGCCGATCAGCGGCACCTGGTCGCGGGTGATCACCGAATTGGTTTCGGCCTGCGAGCCGCCGCGCAGCACGATCGCCGAGGTCTCGTCACCGGTGCTGTTGAGCGTCGCCTTGAAGCCTTCGCCCATCGCCAGCATCGCCACCAGCACGCCGACCACGCCGGCGATGCCGACCACGATCACCGACGACGCGCCCCAGCGCTGCGGCAGGCTGCTGATGCCGATGCGCGCAGCCGCCAGCGCCAGGCGGCCGCCGCGCGTGAGTACCAGCCACAGCGCGATGGCGACCGCGATCGCCAGCACGCCGTACCAGGGCAGCAGCACCCACACCGCGAGCCCGACGACGAGCGCGACGATCGACAGCAGGTTCCAGAGCCACGGGCTTTTCATGTCGGTCCGATCCGGTTCGTCGTGCAGCGGAAGGAAATGCGAAGGGCCATGACGTCAGCGCCCCGCCAGCGCATCGACGATCTTCAGCCGCTGCGCGCGCAGCGCCGGCAACACACCGACGATGATGCCGATGCCGATCATCAGGCCAAGCCCGATCAACCACGTCTGCGCCGGCACCGTGGGCAGCGCGATCACGCCGCCGCTCGCCGCGCTCACGCCCGGCATGATCGCCGACGCCAGCCCCAGGCCGATGAGTCCGCCGATCACCACCAGCAGCACCGATTCCACCATCACCAGCACCAGCACGGTGCCGTCGGTGAAGCCGAGCGTCTTCAAGGTCGCGAGTTCGGGAATGCGCTCGCGCACCGCCTGCGCCATCGTGTTGCCGGTCAGCAGCAGCAGGGTGAAGAACACCGCGCCCATGATCGCGGTGACGATCAGCCCGATGTCGGCGAACTGCTTGGCGAACGCCTGCTGGAACGCGGACTCGGTCTGCGATTTGGTCTCGTGGTCGGAGTTCGCCGAGATCGCATCGATCGCCTGTGCCACGCGCGAGGCCTGGTCGGCGTTGGACAGCTGCACGGTGAACCAGCTGACCTGGTTCTTGATGTAGTCGTTGGATTCGTCGAAGTATTTCCAGTTCATCATCAACTGGTTCTCGGCGCCGACGTTGCTGCGGTCCTTGGCGCGGAAGATCGCCTTGAGTTCCAGCGGCCAGTCGTTGCTGCCACCGCGCGGAAAGATCGTCGCCTGCATCGGAATCGTGTCGCCGATCTTCCACCCGAACTTGTTCGCCAGCGCTTCGCCCACGGCCGCGCCGGTGCGCGTGTCGCGGAAGGCCTGCAGCTGGTCGGGCGGCACGTCGTACTCGCCGTAGACGTCGAAGAAGTTCGGCGCGACGGAGAAGTTCGGGAAGAAGTTGCGCTGGTCCTGGTAGATGCCGCCGAACCACATCGCGTACGTCACCTTGCGCACGCCGGGAATCGACTCGATCTGCGACTGCAGGCGCACTGGCAGCGACTGCGTGATCGACAGGCGCGAGGCGACGATCAGACGGTTCGCGCCATCGACGCTGCCGCCGGCATTAAAGGCCACGCGTACCGAATCGAGCATGCCGAACAGCAGGAACGCCGCGACCACCGACAGCAGAGTCAGCAGTGTCCGCGTCTTGCTGCGGAACAGCTGGGCCCACACCAGCGACAGGTATTTCATCGTGCGTCTCCGAAGCAGCGTGGGTCAGTGCGCGCCGATGGGCGTGTCGACCAGCTCGCCCTTGTCGAGATGGATCGTGTGGGTCGCGTAGTCGGCGGCCTTCGGATCGTGGGTCACCATGACGATGGTCTTGCCGTGCTCGCGGTTGAGTTCCTGCAGCAGGCCGAGGATCTCCTCCGCGCTCTGCCGGTCGAGATCGCCGGTGGGCTCGTCGCAGATCAGGAAGGTCGGGTCCGACACGATCGCGCGGGCGATCGCCACGCGCTGCTGCTGGCCGCCCGACAGTTCATTGGGCTTGTGCGTGCGACGGTCGGCGAGGCCGACGAGGGTCAGTGCGATTTCCGCATTGCGCTTGCGCTGCGCGCCGCCGAGCGTGGTCAGCAGCAGCGGCAGTTCCACGTTCTTCTGCGCGTTGAGCATCGGCATCAGGTTGTAGAACTGGAACACGAAGCCGACGTGGCGGCTGCGCCAGTTCGACAGCTGGCCGGCGCTCATGCGGTCGATGCGCTCGCCTTCGATCTCGATCTCGCCCGAGGTCGGCGTGTCCAGCCCGCCAATCAGGTTCAGCAGCGTGGTCTTGCCCGAACCCGACGGGCCCATCAGCGCGACGAAATCGCCCTGCGGAATGTCGAGGTCGATGCCGTGCAGCACGTCGACCTTTTCCGGGCCGCGCTGGTAGGTCTTGTGCAGGTTGCGGATGCTGACGAGGGACGACATGGCGCACTCCGGGTTGGATGCAGCTCGGTGGATGTGGGGGTGCGATCAGCGCGTGTCGGCGTCGCTGGCGGCCATGCGCACCTTCGCGCCGTCGGCCAGCGTTTCGGGCGGATCGAGCACGACGGTGTCGCCGGCATTGACGCCCGTCAGCACCTGGCGGTCGTCGCCGAGTGCGATGCCGGTCTTCAGCGTCTGCTGGGTCACGGTGTCGTCTTCGCCGAGCACGAAGGCGACGTCGGCGCCATCGCGCTGCACGATCGCTGCGCCGGGCACGCGCACGCCGCTGGGCTGCTGCGCATCGGCGGCCTTCGGCGCTTCGAGGAAGCTCACGCGTACGCCCATGTCCGGCACGATGCGCGCGTCCTTCTGCTTGATCGCGATGCGCACCTTGACCGTCGCCTTGCCGCGGTCCGCAGCCGGAATGATCGCGATGACCTCGGCGGGAATCTTCCAGTCGGGATAGGCGTTGAGCGTCGCTTCGACCGGCATCTTCGGCTGCACGCGGCCGATGAAGGCCTCGCCGACGTCGACTTCGACTTCCAGCGAATCCATGTCGACGATCGTGCCGATGCCGGTGCGGGTGAAGCCGCCACCGGCCGACAGCGGCGAGACGATCTCGCCCGGCTGCGCGGCCTTGGCAGTGACCACACCGGCGAACGGTGCGCGCACGACGGTGTTGTCGACGCCGAGATCGGCGATCGCCAGCGAATCGGAGGCGACCTGCGCATTGCGTTGCGCGGTGACCAGCTGCGCACGCAGCGCGTCGCGCTGGGCGACGGCCTGGTCGAACTGCGAGCGCGAGACCAGCTGCTGCGCCACCAGCGACTGCAGGCGCGTCGCATCGGCCTCGGCCTGGGCCAGCTGCGCCTGCACGCTGCCGGTCTGGCTGCGCGCGGCGGCGAGCTGCGAGGCCGACAGAGTGCGTTGCGCGTCGGCGTCGATCGGATCGAGCGTCGCCATGATGTCGCCGGCCTCGACGCGCTGGCCCTCCTCGATCAGCACCTCGCGCACGCGGCCGGTGATCTTCGACGACACGGTCGCGGTGCGACGCGCGACGACGTAGCCGGTGGCATCGAGCACAGATGCATTCGCACCGCCGGCGGTGATCGCGACCACCGGCGCGGTCCGCACCTCGACGCCGCCATCGCGTCCGAACAGTGCCCAGCCGGCGACCAGCAGGAGCAGCAGCACGACGACCGCGATGGCGATCCACAGCCCGCGACGACGCGGCGGCTCGGGCGGCGCCTTGCGGTCGATGCGGAGTTCGTTGAGCAGGTCGGCCTTGGTATTCATGGGTTCCATGGCAAGCAGGACGTGACGACAGGCGCGAGTGTGACCGTGGGGGTCGGGCGATCCAACCTGCCGGAAGTCAGTTTCCGGCAGGGCGCCGGGCGAGGCACCCGCGGTGGCGGGTCGGGCCGAGTCTGCGCGCATCCGGTGCGCCGGTCACCTGACGAGTGTCATCCGCAGTGGATGACGCCTGCGACTGACCGCAGGGCGCGCATCCCGTGAGACTGGCTGCAACCCGGAGGAACCGAGATGCGTCCAGTCCCGTCCAGTACAGACCCCTTCAACGCGGCACCGCTGGCCCGCCTGCGCGGCGTGCGTCGCCGTCGCGGCACGGTGCAGGCGCTCGACAGCGTGGACCTCGCGCTGCCTGCCGGCCAGGTGACTGCGCTGCTGGGCGTCAACGGCGCCGGCAAGACCACCGCGATCGAAATCCTGCTCGGCCTGCAGCCGGCCGACAGCGGCGAGGTCATGCTGTTCGGCCGGCATCCGTCCGATCTCGAGGCGCGCCGCCACATCGGCGTGATGCTGCAGCAGGCGCAGTTGCCCGAACGCCTGCGGGTCGATGAGCTGCTCGCGCTGACGCGCAGCTGGTATCCGCAACCACGCAGCGTTGCCGACTGCGTCGCACTGGGCGGGCTCGACGGCTTGCTCGACCGGCGCTACGGCCGGCTGTCGGGCGGGCAGCAACGCCGCGTGCAGTTCGCGCTCGCGCTGTGTGGGCGACCGAAGCTGCTGTTTCTCGACGAACCGACCACCGGGCTCGACATCGGCGCGCGCCAGCAGGTGTGGCGCGCGATCCGCAGCCTGGTCGCCGACGGCGTCGGCATCCTGCTGACCACGCATTATCTGGAAGAAGCCGAAGCGCTGGCCGATCGCGTCATCGTGCTCGATGCGGGCCGCGTGCGCGCCGACGGCAGCGTCGGCGCGGTGCGTGCGCAGGTCGCGCAGCGGCGGATCCGGTGCACGAGCGTCGTGGCAGCCGATGTCGTCGCGACGTGGCCCGGCGTGCGCTCGGCCGATGTCGTCGACGGGCAGCTGGTGGTGATGGCCGAGCAGGCGGAATCCGTGCTGCGTCGCTTGCTGGATGCGGATCCGCAGCTCGGTGATCTCGAAGTGCAGCGCGCAGGTCTCGCCGAGGCCTTCGTCGCGATGACGGCGACCGCCGACGACATGATTGGCGCGAACCAGGAGGCCGCGTGATGGACACGACACTCGACACCGGCACACGCGTCAGGCTCTGGCGCTGCTATCTGTTCGACACGCGCTGCGAACTGCTGCGGCTGCTGCGCGAGCCGATGTACATCATTCCGACGCTGCTGTTCCCGGCGCTGTTCTACGTGATGTTCGGCCTGCTGCTCGGCGGGCGCGGCAGCGGCGAAGCGGCGCGTTATCTGCTCGCGACCTACGGCGTGTTCGGCGCGATGGGTGCAGGCCTGTTCGGCTTCGCGGTGACGCTCGCGATCGACCGCGAGCGCGGCTTCTTTGCCTTGCGTCGCGCATTGCCGGCGCCGCCGAGTGCGTGGCTGGTGTCGCGGCTGCTGATCGCGATGCTGTTCGCGCTGGTCATCGTGCTGGAACTCGCGGCGCTGGCGGTCGTGTTCGGTGGCGTGTCCATGACGGCGGGGCAGTGGGCCTTGCTGTGGACGGTGACCGTGCTCGGCGCGCTGCCGTTCTGCGCGATCGGCCTGCTGCTCGGCAGCATCGCCAGCGCGAATGCGGCGCCGGCGTGGGTCAACCTGCTGTTTCTGCCGATGGCCTTCCTGTCCGGCCTGTGGCTGCCCCTGTCGATGCTGCCCGGCGTGTTCGCGACGCTCGCACCGGTATGGCCGGCCTGGCACCTGGCGCAGATCGCGCTCGGCGTGACCGGCCAGGCAGGCACGGCGCCGCTGTGGCTGCACCTGCTGGTGCTGATCGTCGTGACCGTCGCCTGCTGCGTGCTCGCGCTGCGCCGCCTGGCGCGTGCGGTCTGAGATCATCCGCTTTACTTCCAGGGGAGAACGCAATGACACAGACGGATCGACAGGGCCAGCGTCGCTGGCCCGGCGTCGCGGCGGTAGTGGCACTGGTGGCGGTGCTCGGCGCCGCCGTGGCCGTCGCCGGGCGCGGACAGGCGACGGATTCGACCGCGGCGCCAGTGACCGAAGGCCGGCTCGCCATCCGCAACGCCCGCATCTTCGATGGCGTCGACGTCATCGAACGCGGCACCGTGCTGGTGCGCGACGGATTGATCGAAGCGGTCGGCGCCGACGTCGCGGTGCCGAACGGCGTCACCGTGGTGGACGCTGCCGGCAAGACGCTGCTGCCCGGTCTGATCGACGCGCACGTGCACGCCTGGGGCAACGCCCAGCAGGACATGCTGCGCTTCGGCGTCACCACCGCGCTCGACATGCACGGCATGCCTGAGCGCCTGCCGGCGCTGCGCGCACAACGCGAGTCGATCGCGCCGACCACCCAGGCCGACCTGTGGGCCGCGGGCTATGCGATCACCGCGCCCGGTGGGCACGGCACGCAGTTCGGATTCCCGGTGCCGACCGTCGATGCCGACACCGACATTCCGGCCTTCATCGCCGCCCGCGTGGCCGAAGGCGACGACTTCATCAAGCTGATCGTCGAGGATCTCAGCGGCTACGGCGGCATGCGAAGGTTGCCGACCCTGACCGCCGCGCAGGTGCGTGCCGTCGTCGATGCCGCGCATGCGCACACGCGCATCGCCGTCGCCCACGTGTCCACGCAGGACAGCGCCCGGGCGGTGCTGGATGCCGGCATCGACGGCTTCGTGCACGTCACCGACGATGCCGTGGTCGACGATGCCTTCGTCGCCGACGTCGCGCGTCGCGATGTGTTCGTCGTGCCGACGCTCGTGGTGATCGCATCGGTGGCGGGCACCGATGCAGGCGGTCAGCTCGCGGCCGATTCTGCGTTGGCGCCGTGGCTCACGCCGGAGCAGCGCGACAGCCTCGGCGCGCGCATGTCCACCGCCCCGAAGCCGGAGCGCCTCGACGATGCGATCGACAGCGTGCGACGCCTGCACGCGGCGGGCGTGACGATTCTTGCCGGCAGCGATGCCCCCAATTCCGGCACCGCCCAGGGCGCGAGCCTGCATGGCGAACTGGCATTGCTGGTGCAGGCCGGGCTGACGCCGCAGCAGGCGCTGGTCGCAGCGACGTCCGCGCCGGCCACGCGCTTCGGCATCGCCGACCGCGGTCGCATTGCGCCGGGTCTGCGCGCCGATCTGGTGCTGGTCGACGGCAACCCGCTCGAGGACATCACCGCGACGCGGCGCATCGACACGGTGTGGAAGAACGGCGCGCGCGTCGAACGCACGCGGCCCGCGGCTGCGGCGGTCGCTGGCGCGGTGCCGGACGACACCCGCATCAGCGATTTCGACACCGGACTCGATGCCCGCTTCGGCAGCTGGGCGCCGACCACCGACCGGATGGCCGGTGGCGCCTCGACCGTTGCGCACGCGCGCATCGACGGCGGCGCGGATGGTTCGGCCGGCGCGCTGTCGGTCAGCGGCGAGATCAGACCGGGCTTCGCGTTTCCGTGGTCGGGGGTGATCTTCTTCCCCGCCGCGCAGGCGATGCAGCCCGCGGATCTGTCGTCGCGCAAGACACTCGTGTTCCGCGTGCGCGGCGACGGGCGCCGCTACAGCGCGCTGCTGTTCTCCGGCGCATCGCCGAACGCGATGCCGGCGATGCAGAGTTTCGAGGCCGGCAGTGGCTGGACCGAAGTGCGACTGCCGCTCGACGGATTCGCCGGCGCGGATCTGACGCAGGTGCGTGGCATCGCATGGACCGCCGGCCAGCCGGACGGCACGTTCGCCTTCGCGCTCGATGACGTGGCACTGCGCTGAGATGCAGGCGGATCGGCGCAGCGCACGAAAGCCGCCACTTCTGGCGAACACCTGAGATGGCTAGGCTGCGCGACATGGATATGCTCCCGAACCCGACACCGCTGCGCACCTTCGCTGGTCTGCGACCTGCGCCGGATTCGATCATCGGTTGCGCGCTGCGTCAGGGCCGGCCGGCGTGGAGCGAAGGCATCCACGTGCTGTGGTCGGTGTGGGTGTTCGTCGTGCCGATGTTCTCGCCGCAGGGCTACGACCTGCGCTGGCTGCTGCTCACCCTGCTGTCGTACCCGCTCTTCATCGCTCTGTACGCGGGTGCGCTGTTGCTGCCGGCGCGCCGCTCACCGTGGTGCGCGCTCGGCATGATCGCGCTGTGCTTCACGCTGCTGCCCTGGTACGTGTCGAGCCTCAGCTACTTCGTGTTCGGCTGTGTGTTCCTCGGCGCGTTGTCGCGCACGTCGGTATGGCGTTACGTGCTCGCGCTGATCGTTTTCAACGCGGTGCTGATGACCTGGGCGCGCGTGCTCGGCTATCCCTGGGCGGCGCTGGCCTGGATGCCGGTGACGACGGTGATGATCGGTCTGCTGGTGCACGTGGAGCGGCTGAAGAACCGGCAGGACGCCGCGCTGCGCCTGTCGCACGACGAAGTGCGCCGGCTGGCCGCCGTGGGCGAGCGCGAACGCATCGGCCGTGACCTGCACGATCTGCTCGGCCACACGCTGTCGATGGTCGCGCTGAAGGCCGATCTCGCCGCGCGGCTCGTCGAGCGCGATCCTGCCGGCGCCCAGCGCGAGATCGGCGAGGTCGGCGGCATCGCCCGCGATGCGCTGACCCAGGTGCGCCAGGCGGTCAGCGGCATCCGCGCTGCGGGGCTGGCAGCGGAACTCGCATCCGCGCGTCTGCTGCTCGAGACCGACGGCGTGGCCTTCGGCTACAGCCTCGATGCCGACGTTGCCGGCGCCGGCCTGTCGCCTGCGGTGGAGACGGCGCTGGCGATGACGTTGCGCGAATCGGTGACCAATCTGCAGCGGCACGCGCATGCGCACACCGCGCAGGCGCAGTTCTCGCGCGAAGGCGACGCGATCCGGCTGCAGGTCAGCGACGACGGTCGCGGCGGCGCGATCGTGCCCGGCAATGGTTTGTCGGGTATGCGCGAGCGCATCGAGGCACTGGGCGGGCAGTTGCGCATCGACAGCGGGGCCGACGGCACGCGGATCGATGCGCGCATTCCACTCGGCGCGACCGGCTGATCCGCACCGCACGCACCCCCGTTCTTTTCGACCGTCGTCCAGCTGCTACCGTCACTGCCATGTCGCGCATGCCCACGTCCGAAGCACCGCTCCGCATCCTCATCGCCGAGGACCAGTCGATGCTGCGCGGTGCGCTGACGGCGCTGCTGAATCTCGAAGACGATCTGTCGGTGGTCGGCAGCGTCGGCGATGGCGAATCGGCGTGGCGCGAACTGCAGCGCCTGTCGCCGGACATCCTCGTCACCGACATCGAAATGCCCGGCCTCACCGGTCTCGAACTCGCGCAGCGCATCCAGCGCCACGAACTCCCGGTCCGCGTGGTCATCGTCACCACCTTCGCCCGCGCGGGGTTCCTGCGCCGCGCGCTGGATGCCGGCGTCGGTGGCTATCTGCTCAAGGACGCGCCGGCCGAACAACTCGCCGATGCGCTGCGCCGCGTCCACGACGGCGGCCGCGCGATCGACCCGCAACTCGCACTGGAAGCCTGGAGCGAGCCCGACCCGCTGAGCGAACGCGAACGACAGACGCTGCGACTCGCCGGGCAGGGCATGAGCGCCAGCGAAATCGCCGCGCAGCTGAAGCTCTCGCACGGCACCGTGCGCAATTACCTGTCGGAAGCGATCGGGAAACTGGGCGTCGGCAACCGGATCGAGGCGTACCGGCTGGCGAGGCAGAAGGGGTGGTTGTAGGCGGCGTCACCGCCTGACGCGTGCGACCAATACGCGCCTTCCCCCGCGCGCGGGGGAAGGTTGGGATGGGGGCGAAGAGTCAGGGCGCGAAGAAAACCATTTGCTCACGGTGTCAAAGCACGTACCCGGGATTAAGCGTCGGACGGGTTGCCCCCACCCAACCCTCCACCCTTGAAGGGCGCAATGCCCAGCAGACGGGGGAAGGCTTGAACCGTCGAGTGCTCTTACGTCGCCAGCCCCACCGCCACCCGCGAATCCCGCTCGATCCGCGCGTAGATCTCGAACTCGTCATGCACCTGTGCACCGAGCGCCTGTTCGAAGGCGTCGCGGTTCGACTGCGCCGCAAAGGCGCGCTGTTCGCCGCCGCCCAGGTTCGACTGGAAGATGCCGGCCGCGCTGACCGGCAGGAAATCCTCGTAGACGACCGGGTCTGCAGTCACGAGTCCTGCACTGATCGCATCATCGACGCTGCCGCGTGCGACGGCCGCCGGATCCGCGCGACCCGCATCGGTCAGCGCATAGCGGTAGTAGCCGAGGCCCTCACGACGCAGCGTGTCGTCGTCATCCGGGAAGTCATTGAATGCCGTGGCCAGGCGCGTGCCGTAGTCGCCGGTGCTGCCGGCGCCGCCCGCCTCGCGCGCACGCGCCAGCAGGCTGTCGTAGAGCGCGCGGCCCTTGGGCGTCAGCGCGAGGCCACGCTGTTCGATCTCGCCGAAGCGCGCGGTATGCGTGCCGGCGTCGGCGCTGTCGCCGGCGGGGAACAGCACCGGCTCCTGCAGTGCCTTGAAGCTGGTCTGGCGCAGCAGGATCGGGCAGCGACGGCGCGGCGGGCCTTCGATGACCGCCTTGGCGTCGATGCCGCGTGCCTGCATCGCGTCCTGCGCGGCGTCGATGTCGAGCGTGCGCGGGGTCAGATGGTTGATGTGCGGGCCGCGGAAGCAGACCACGTCGGCGATCAGGCGATGCGCCGACAGCAGCGCCTGGTAGGTCGCGTGCGACACGGTGGCTTCGCTGTGCCAGCGGAAGGTTTCCAGCGCTTGCGCAACGAACTCGGCGGCTTCGTCGGCGGTGAGGCCACCGGCCTGCTCGAAGCGTTCGATCAACGCGAGCGCGCGCGGGGTGAAGATCTCGCGCGCTTCGAGAATCGCGGCGGCCTCGTCGCGCAGCGCGGCATCCTCGATCAGTTCGAGTCGCAGCAGGGACGTGAACACCCGAAACGGATTGCGCGCCAGAGCAGCGGCGTCGACCGGCCGGAACGCGGTCGCGTGCACGGGCACGCCGGCGACGGCGAGGTCGTAATAGCCGACCGGATGCATGCCCATCACCGCGAACAGGCGACGCAGCGTCGCCAGCTCGCGCGGGGTGCCGACGCGGATCGCGCCGTGGCGCTCCGCGTCCAGCCGGTCGAGCGCATCGCTGCGCTGCAGACGCGCGGAGAGCGACGGATCGCGCGCCAGCGTCGCGGCGTTCACCTCCGACACCAGCTCCATCAGCGTGCCGTACAGCGGCACCTCGTCGCGATACATGCGCGACATCGCCTGTGCGAACAGGCTGCGGATCTCGTCGGGGGACAGCGGCGTCGAAGCGTTCATCGGGGACCGGCGGCAGACCGGGCGTTCCCCGGCGAAGCCGCCATTTTCGCCTGTCGGCGACGCCCGCGGGAACCTCGCGCTCGCGCGCGGCGCGTCCGCTTCAGGCGGCGGACGGCCGGCAGGCGCATGCGTCGCCGCTGCTACGCTATGCCACCGCCGCGCACACCGAGGACCGACCGATGCAGACCCCAATGCCGCTGGGCGCCCGCGTGGTCGCGCTGACCGCGTTGCTGTGGAACCTGTTCGGCCTGCTGGTGTTCGCGCTGCAGGTGTCGATGTCGCCCGAGCAGCGCGCGGCGCTGCCGCTCGACCAGCAGCAGATCAATGCGGCGATGCCGATGTGGATCTACGGCGTGTTCGGTCTGGCGACGCTGGCCGGCACGGCCGGTTCGATCGCGCTGCTGTTCGCGCGTCGCTGGGCCGAGCCCGCACTGCGGGTGTCGTTCATCGCGATCGTCGTGCAGATGGTCGCCAGCTACGCGCTGACACCGGTCTGGGCGCTGACCGGCCTGCGCGGGCTGGGCCTGCCGCTGCTGCTGATCCTGGTGGTCGCGTCGATGTGGCTGTTCGCCCGCGGCGCCGCGCGTCGCGGCTGGCTGCGCTGACGCAGCCTCAGGCGCGCGACTTCAGCAGCGCCCACGCCGCGCGCAGGCCCAGCGCCTCGCCGCCCTGCGGATGGCCCGCGCGGCTGCTGTCGTTCCAGGCGTAGGTATCGAGATGCGCCCACGGCGTCTCCGCCGGCACGAAGCGTTCGAGATACAGCGCCGCGGTGACTGCGCCGGCCATGCGTGAGCCGGCATTGGCGAGATCGGCGATGCCGCTGGTGAGGTAACGCAGGTACGGCCGCCACAACGGCATGCGCCACACCGGATCACGCGTCGCTTCGCCGCCGGCGATCCAGGCGTTCGCCAGCGCATCGTCATTGGAGAACAGCGCCGGCAGGTCCGGGCCCAGCGCGATGCGCGCCGCGCCGGTCAGCGTGGCGAAATCGAGGATCGTGTCCGGCGACTGCTCGCCGGCGAAGGTCAGCGCATCGCACAGCACCAGGCGGCCTTCGGCGTCGGTGTTGTCGATCTCGACGCTGATGCCTTTGCGCGTGGCGATGACTTCGCCGGGACGGAATGCGTCCGGGCCGATCGCGTTCTCGACCGCCGGCACCAGCAGGGTGATGCGCACCGGCAGCTTGCGCGCCATCACCAGCTCGGCCAGCGCGATCGCGTGCGCCGCGCCACCCATGTCCTTCTTCATGTTGCGCATGCCGTCGGCCGGCTTGAGGTCGAGGCCGCCGGTGTCGAAACACACGCCCTTGCCGACGATCGCGATGTGCGGATGCGCGGCGTCGCCCCAGCTCAGATGCAGCAGGCGCGGCGCGCGATGCGAGGCGCGGCCGACCGCGTGGATCGCCGGAAAATTCCGCTCGAGCAAGGCGTCGCCGACGATGCTGTCGAAGGTCGCGCCATGCGCCTGCGCGATCTCGCGGACCACGGCGTCCATCTGCTCGGGGCCCATGTGCTCGGTCGGCGTATTGACAAGATCGCGCACGCGCGTGGTCGCCGCGATGACGTCGATGGTCTCGGCATCGGCCGCGTCCACTGCCAGTCGCGCGGGCTTGCGTGCGGTCGTCTTGTAGCGGGTGAAGCGGTACGCGCCGAGGCCCCAGCCGAGCTGCAGCGTCGCCGCATCGTGCGCACCGGCCACGCGCCAGTCGCCTTCCGGCAGGCCGTAGACCGCATGCGCGTAGCTGTCCGGATCGCGCGCATCGCCGATGCCGATCACCGCGCCGTCGAGGCCGCCGTCACCCGGCAGCAGCGCCAACGTACCGGGCGCCGCATCGAAGGCCTGCGCATCGAGCCAGGCCTGCACGAGGGCCGGCTGCGTGTCGCGCCAGCCCGCGTAGCCCTCACGCGCGACGATGTGCAGCGGGCGCGCGTCCTGCGAAGCGGTGGCGAAGAGGTCGGTCGTGGTGTCGGTCATGGGTAAGCCGGAGTCAGGTGCGGTCGGCGATGGCCGGAGCGGCATCGAGCCAGTCGGCGAGCGCGGTGAGCGTGTCGAATTCGAGATCGGGCGTCAGCGTCGGATGTTCCCAGCGCCGGTCCTCGCGATTGATCCAGCAGGTGCGCAGGCCCGCGCGCGCGGCGCCGGCGACGTCCATCTCGATGTGGTCGCCGACGTGCAACACGTCGCCGTGCGCGCAGCCCAGTCGATCGCAGGCGGCGTGGAAGATGCTCGCGTCCGGCTTGGCCACACCGTGTTCGCGCGAGCCGAGGGTGAACGCGAACAGATGGCCGATGCCGACGCGATCGAGATCCGCGTTGCCGTTGGTCACCGCCGCCACCGGCACCCGCGCGGCGATGCGTTCGAGCGCGGCCAGGCTGTCGGGGTAGTACTCGACCTTGTTGCGTTCGGCGTAGAACACCTCGTACGCCGCATCCAGCAGGCCGAGATCGCCGCCGCTGTCGCGCAACGCATGTTCGATGGTCAGCTGCCGCAGCGCGGACAGGTCGTGCATCAGATGCGCGTTCTCGGCGAACACCCGCGTGCGCAGATCGCGCATCTTCTCGACCGGATACATGTCCGCGGTCGCGGGGCTGTGCGTGCGCAGGAACGCATCGAGCGTCTGCTCGACCCGCGCCCCGATCGGCGCGAACGGCCAGAGGGTGTCGTCGAGATCGAGGGTGATGGCGCGGATGGGGAACGTCATGGGCCCATTGTAACGAGTGGCCGCAACGCGCCTCCGGGACGGGTTCACGGACCGGAGCCGCCGCGGGCACGGCGATCACCTTGGGTCATACTGGACGCGCTGAAGCCGTCACCGGCCGGCCGCGATGGCAAAGGGCGGCTCGCCATCTCCGATTCCGATGCCGAACGCCTACCGATTCTCCGAGTCCCTGCTCGACTTCGATGCACGCGAACTGCGCCGTGACGGCGTCGTGGTCGTGGTGCCGGCGCGTGTGTTCGCCTGTCTGCAGTATCTGCTCGAACATCGCGAGCGCGCGGTCTCGCGCGACGAACTGGCGATGGCGATCTTCGCCCGCGACAACGTTTCCGACGCGCAGCTGAGCCAGATCATCCTGCGTGCGCGCCGCGCGGTCGGCGACGACGGCCAGGAGCAGCGCGTCATCCGCACGGTGCCGAGTTTCGGATTCCGCTGGGTGGCCGAGGTGACGCCGGTGGCGGCTGCGGCGCAGGTCGCGCCGCCCGCGCCGGCGTCCGACGTCGCGGCGCCTGCATCGCCGGTCGGCGAGCCCGTGCCGACCGCGTCTGCGCGCCGCGGACGCCTGTTGTCCGCTGTCGCAGTGCTGGTCGCGGTGACGCTGCTGGCGGCTGCGGCGTGGTGGTGGACGACCGCCCGGCCGCGCCCGGATGCCGCGCCGCAGCCGGGTGCCGGCGCGTTCATCGTGCTGCCCACCGAACTCGACCAGACCGCCGACATCGCCTGGGCGCGACTGGGCCTGATGGATTTCATCGGCGATCGCCTGCGCCGCGCCGGCCTGCCGGTGGCCGCCAGCGAAAGCGTGCTGTCGCTGATGCATGCGCACGACGGCGAGCGCATCGAACCCGCGCGCCTGCGCGACGAAGTCGCCGGCGACTGGGTGGTGCACAGCCGGGCGATGCGGCGCGGCTCGGGCTGGCGGGTCGAGATCACCGCCGAAGGGCGCGACGATGCGTCACGGCACGCCTACGGCGAGCACGCCGATCTGGTGCGCGCGGCAGATCAGGCCTGCGGCCGCCTGCTGGCGGCGCTGGGCCGGGATGCCACCGGGCCGGACGTCGATGCGGGCCTCAGCGAACGGTTGCAGCGCGCGCAGGCCGCGTTGCTGAGCAACGAGCTGGACGCGGCCCGGCGCATCCTGGCCGAGGCGCCGCCCGCGCAGCGCAACGATCCGGGCTTGCGGCTGCGTCTGGCACAGGTCGATTTCCGCGCCGGCCTGTATCCGAAGGTCCGCGACGAGGTCGAGCGGCTGCTGCGGATCGAGGCTGCCGATACGCCGCTGTTCCGCGCCCAGGTGTTGCTGCTGCGGGCCGGAATCGACCGCCGGCTCGATCATCGCGTCGCCGCCGAGCGCGACTACACCGAAGTGCTGGCGCTGGTCGGCCCTGCGGGCGACATCGTGCTTCGCGGCGATGCGCTCAACGGCCGCGGCATGGTCCGCTCGCTGCTCGGCCATTACGACGGCGCGCTGGAGGATCTGGGCCAGGCGCGGATCCTGGCCGTGCGCACCGGCGATCCACTGGCCGTCGCCCGGGTCGATGCGAGCCTGGGGTTTCTGGAAAAGGTGCGTGGCCGCCCGGCGCAGGCGGCGGAATACATCGCCCGCACGCTCGGCGAGTTCCGACGCTTCGGCGCGATCTACGAACTGGTGTCGATGTCGGTGGCACTGGCCGAAACGCAGCTGTTGCTGCTGCAGCCCGACGACGCCCGCGCGAGCATCGAACAGGCCTGGGCGCTGCGCGCGCGTATTTCCGATCCGAGCCAGCTGACCAACATCGCCTTGGGCCGCGCCGAGGCGATGGTTCGGCAGGGCGCGTTCGCCGCTGCCGAATCGATGCTGGGCGCCGACGCGGCCGGCCCGACGCTCAACAGCGATCTGCATCGCGCCGATGCCCTGCGGATCGAGATGGCCTGGCGCCGCGGGGATCCAGTAACGGCGGTCCGGATCGCCGACCGCGTGTTGGCCCGGTGGAATCCCGAGGCGCGGGCGGAACGGTTGTTCCGGGTGCGTTGGATGCGGCACCAGGCGGCGCTGGAAGCCGACCTCCCGCTGCGCGCCGACGACGCCCCGCGTCCGGCCTCCGACGACACCGGCTATGCCTGGGACTGGCTGCTGGTGGCGATGACCGCGCAGGCGCAGGACCGCGATGCCGATGCCGGCCACGCCTACCGTGTTGCGGTGGCGCGTGCCGAGCAGGACGGCGTGCCCGAAGAGGTCGCGCAGGCCGTCTACGCCGGCACGACCTGGCTGCTGGCGCACGACGACCGGGCCGAGGCGACGGCGCTGGTCGGCCGCATCGCGCCCTGGGCGCGCCAGGATTTCGACCTGGCATTGCTGCAGACCCGGCTGCTGCATGCGATCGGACAGGTCGATGCCTGGTCGATCGCGCTGCAGGATGCGAAGCGTCTGGCCGGCGAGCGGGCCATCCCCGCCGCGTTGCAGACCCCGCCCGCGCTGCCGCCACGCGGCGCCGCAGACCTTTGAACGCAAACGGAAAAATGGAGATGTAATGGATCGGTAACGCGTCAGGAATGGTCTTCTCCGGCGCCGTGCGCCAAGGATCGGGCGTGCCGCACAGCGCGGCGACGCAGGTGGAATGCCCGTTCCGCCGCCACCGTGTCCCACCGAGAGAAGACCCTTCATGACCCGTACGACCCTGGCGCTCGCCATTGCCGCACTTGTTGCCGTCCTGCCGCAGGCACGCGCGCAGACTTCCGAGACCGCAACGGATGCGACGCGACAGCCCGCCGCTGCAGCGACGCCGGCGCCTTCCACGCCGTCCGAGCCCGACGAGGCGAGCGCCGACGCCGAGGCCGACGATGCCCCGCAAGCCGGTGTCGATCCGCATTTCCAGGCCGACGGCGATCCCGGCGCCTCCGCCACCGGCGCGCTCGCGACGGCCGCCGGCTCGGGCGCGATCGCGAACGCACCCGGTGCATCGGCATTCGGCAGCGGCGCGGCGGCGCAGGCGATGCACACGACCGCGGTCGGCTTCGACAGCGCGGCATCGGCCGACTACGCCAGCGCGTTCGGCGCCGGCGCGCAGGCCGCCGCCGACAGTGCGACCGCCATCGGCGGCCAGCTCTATGTGATGAATGGCGAGACCTGGGAGATGGAAGCCTTCGCGACCATCGCGTCGGGCCCCGAGAGCGTGGCCGTGGGCGCCGGTGCACGCGCGCTGGCGTACCAGTCGACGGCGATCGGCGCCGGCGCCTATGCCGCCGGCGAGGAGTCGGTGTCGATCGGCGGCAGCGCACGCGGCGATTCGACGACCGCGGTCGGTGTCATGGCGACGGCGGGCGCCGACCATTCGACCGCGATCGGCAAGGGCGCGACGACCGGTGCGATGCGCACGCTGGCGGTCGGTGGCAGCAGCGGGGCGTTCGGTGACAGCGCCACCGCACTCGGCCAAGTGGCCCAGGCCTACGGCACGCAGAGCGTGGCGCTGGGATTCCGCAGTCTGGTGGTCGGCGAGGGCGGCATGGCGCTCGGCGCCGATGCGTTTTCGATCGCGACCGGCAGCGTCGCGCTCGGTGCCAACGCGGTGGCCGATCGCGACTTCACCGTCTCCATCGGTGCCGACGGTGCGGAGCGGCAACTGGTCCACGTCGCCGCCGGCACGGAGGACACCGATGCTGTGAACCTCGCCCAGCTGCGCGATGCCACCCGGTACGCCGAATTCTTCGAAGCGACCGGCGGGCCGGACAACCTGCAGCCCGCGACCGTGATGGGCGATTACGGCACCGCGGCGGGCTCGGGTGCGCTGGCCGCGTCGATCGGCGCGTCCGCCTTCGGCAGTGGCGCGTTCGCCTACGAGAAGCACACGACCGCGATCGGCTTCAACAGCGCGGCGTCGGCCGACTACGCCAGCGCGTTCGGCGCCGGCGCGCAGGCCTCGGCCGACAGCGCCACCGCGATCGGTGGCCAGTACTACGTGATGAACGGCGAAACCTGGGAAATGGAAGAGTTCTCGACCATCGCCTCCGGTCGCGAAAGCACGGCCGTGGGCGCCGGCGCGCGTGCGCTGGAATACGCATCGACGGCGATCGGCGCAGGCGCCTATGCCGGCGGCGAGGAATCGGTGTCGATCTCCGGCAGCGCGCAAGGGAATTCGACGACGGCGATCGGCGTGATGGCGACCGCGGCGGCCGATCACTCGACCGCGATCGGCCACAGTGCGGCGGCCGGTGCGATGCGCTCACTGGCGGTGGGCGGCAGCGCCGGCGCCTACGCCGACAGCGCCATCGCGCTGGGACAGGTGGCGCGCGCCTACGGCGTGCAGAGCGTGGCATTGGGCTTCCGCAGCCAGTCCGATGGCGACGGCAGTCTGGCGCTGGGCGCCGATGCGTGGTCCACCGCGATCGGTAGCGTTGCGCTCGGCGCCGGCGCGTTCGCCGATCGTGCGAACACGGTGTCGATCGGCGCCGCAGGCGCGGAGCGGCAGCTGGTCAACCTCGCCGCCGGCACGCAGGGCACGGATGCGGTCAACTTCGACCAGCTCAGCGCCGTGGCCGCGCGCGTGGGCGAAGTCGCCGACAACGCGATCGGCTACGACGATGCGAGCCGTGGGCGGGTGACGTTCGCCGGCGCGCAGGGCACGGTGCTGACCAATCTCGCCGACGGCGAGGTTGCGACCGACAGCACCGATGCGGTGACCGGCAGCCAGTTGTTCGACACCAACCAACGCGTGGGCGTGGTCGAAGGCCGCGTCGACGGCATCGAGGACCGCATCGGCGACATCGAAGGCGTGGCCGCGAATGCGGTGGCCTATGACGACGCGCAGCGCGACAGCGTCACGCTGGCGGGCGAGGGCGGCACGCGCCTGGGCAATGTCGCCGCGGGTGCGATCGACGCGTCGAGCCGAGATGCGGTCAACGGCGCACAGGTGCACGCGGCGATGCAATCGGTCGCGACCGCGTTCGGCGGCGGCACCGTCGTCGATGCCGGTGGCCGCCTGATCGGCAGCGTGTTCACCGTCCAGGGCCGCTTCTACGGCAACGTCGGCGACGCACTGGGTGCGCTCGACGGCGTCATCGCCGGGCTCGACGGCCGCATCGGCGCGCTGGAAACCGGCGGCGGTGGCAGCGGCACTGCGCCGCCATCCGGCCGCGGTGACGGCCTGGCGGTCGGCAACGGCAGCGTCGCGGTCGACGGCAACGACACCGCGGTCGGACATGGCGCGATCGTCGAGGCCGAGGGCAGTACCGCGCTCGGCAGCAACGCCTCGATCACGGCCAATGCATCCAATGCAGTCGCGGTCGGTGCCGACGCGCGCGTCGAGGCGGCCTCGGGGACGGCGGTGGGACAGGGCGCGCGCGCGAGCGCCGCAGGCGCAGTCGCACTCGGCCAGGGCGCGATCGCCGACGAGGCGAATACGGTGTCGGTCGGCAACGCGGATCAGAAGCGCCGCGTGACCAACGTCGCCGAGGGCGTCCGAAATACCGATGCGACCAATGTGGCGCAGGTGAACGCAGGCGATGCGCGCACGCTGCAGAGCGCCAACGCCTACACCGACAGCCGCTTCGCCGCCTGGGAAGACAACTTCTCGGCGCTGCGCGGCGAGGTCGACGAGCGCCTGCGGCACCAGGATCGCCGCATTGATCGCATGGGGGCGATGAGTGGGGCCTACGCGGGCATGGCGACCAACACGTCCGGGCTCGCGGGTCGCAACCGCATCGGCGTGGGCGTCGGCGGGCAGGGCGGCGAACAGGCGATCGCCGTCGGCTACCAGCGTGCGATCGGCAATCGCGCGAGCATCTCGTTCGGAGGCGCCGTCGCCGGCGGCGAGAGCAGCGTGTCGGCAGGCGCCGGTTTCAGCTGGTGAGGATCGGGCCCGGGGGGGGGGGGGGGGCGGCGGGGGGGGGGGGGGTTTATAAGAAGTCCCCCCCCCCGCCCCAGG
>JASCOC010000037.1 GCA_029959605.1 Lysobacteraceae bacterium PS02340
CCCCCCGCGCCCCCCCGGCGGCGGGGGGCGGCCCCGTGGCGCCCCCCCCGCCGGGGGGCGGCACCCGTCGCACGTCCAACGGATCGAACCGAGGGCGCGGACGCGGGCATCAGCCCTTGGCGTGCGCCTTGACGTAGTCGATCGCCTGCTGCACCGAGGTGATCTTCTCGGCTTCTTCGTCCGGAATCTCGCACTCGAACTCTTCTTCCAGCGCCATCACCAGCTCGACGGTGTCGAGGGAATCGGCACCGAGGTCGTCGACGAAGGAAGCGCTGTTGCTGACTTCTTCTTCCTTGACGCCCAGCTGCTCGATGACAATCTTCTTGACGCGCTCTTCGATGTTGCTCATGGGTAGTCTGCTCCGGGGAGGCGATTTTCGGTGGATAGTGTAAGGGAAAGCCGGGCGATGGGCGCACCACCATCAAAGCCCTTGCCATTCAACGGCTTGCCCTCGGAATTGAAGTGTCGACGCAGCCCGTCTCAGGGCATGTACATGCCGCCGTTGACGTGCAGGGTTTCGCCGGTGATGTAGGCCGCCGACGGACCGGCGAGGAAGGCCACGGCCTGCGCGATGTCGTCCGGTTCGCCGAGACGGCCGAGCGCGATGCGTTCGGTCAATGCGGCCTTGGAGTCTTCGGGCAGATCGCGGGTCATGTCGGTGGCGATGAAGCCGGGCGCGACCACGTTGACGGTGACGCCGCGCGAGCCGATTTCCTTCGCCAGTGATTTGCTGAAGGCGATGATGCCGGCCTTGGCCGCGGCGTAGTTCGCCTGGCCCGCATTGCCGGTCACGCCGATCACCGATGCGATATTGATGATGCGACCCTTGCGCGCCTTCATCATGCCGCGCATCACCGCCTTCGAACTGCGGTAGACGCTGGTGAGGTTGGTGTCGAGGATGGCCTGCCAGTCCTCGTCCTTCATGCGCATCAGCAGGTTGTCGCGGGTGATGCCGGCGTTGTTGACGAGGATCGAGATCGCGCCGAACTCGGACGTGATCGCCTCGACCAGCGCTTCGATCGCACCCGGCTGCGAGACGTCCAGCACGCGGCCGTGGCCGCCGTGCGCGGACAGGCGCTCGCCGATCTTCGCTGCGCCGGCGTCGCTGGTCGCGGTGCCGATCACGGTCGCGCCTTGCGCGGCCAGCGTGTCGGCGATCGCGGCACCGATGCCGCGGCTTGCGCCGGTGACGAGAACGATCTCGCCGGAAAGAGGTGCGCTCATGAGAACTCCAATAAGGCGTGTATGGCGGCGGATATGGGACCACGCGGACATCGGCCGCAGCCACTGCCCGCAGTGTGCGCCGATCCGCGTCCTTCCGCCGGGTTCAGACCTTCCAGTCTGCCAGCGCGGCGTCGAAATCGTCCGGCGCGGCGAGCGCGCGGGTCTCGATCGACTTGTCGATGCGCTTGACCAGACCGGTCAGCACCTTGCCCGGACCGCACTCGGTGATACGCGTCACCCCGCGTGCCGACAGCGCTTCGACGCAGCGCGTCCACTGCACCGGCAGATACAGCTGGCGCACCAGCGCATCGCGGATCGCATCGATGCGCTCGTGCACGGCCGCATCGACGTTCTGCACCACCGGCAGCGACGGCGCCTGCCATGCGACCGCATCCATCGATTCGGCGAGACGATCCGCAGCCTCGCGCATCAGCGGCGTGTGCGACGGCACGCTGACCGCCAGCTTCACGACCTTGCGCACGCCGCGCTCGCCGAGCAGTGCGATCGCGCGATCGACCGCCGCCGCATGTCCACCGATGACGATCTGGCCGGGCGAATTGAAGTTGGCCGGCACGGCGACGCTGCCATCCTGCGACGCATCGCGGCAGACCTCGCCGACCAGCGCGTCTTCGGCGCCGATGACCGCGGCCATCGCACCCGTGCCCGCAGGCGCCGCGCTCTGCATCAGCTGGCCCCGCAGACGGACCAGCTTCGCGGCATCGGACAGCGACAGCACGCCGGCCGCGACCAGCGCGGTGTATTCGCCGAGACTGTGGCCGGCCAGCGCGGCCGGCACCGCGCCTTCGTGCTGCTGCCACGCGCGCCACACGGCGACACCGGCGGCCAGCAACGCGGGCTGGGTGAATTCGGTCTGGTTGAGCTGGGCTTCGGGGCCCTGCTGCGACAGCGCCCACAGATCGACGCCCGCGCCTTCCGACGCTTCGGCGAATGCCTCGACGATCACCGGATGGCACGCGGCGAGATCACCGAGCATGCCCAGCGACTGCGAGCCCTGCCCGGGGAAGACGAATGCGAGTTGCGATGCGGTCACGCGTTTTTCCAGCCTCAAAACCGGGGGCGATGATAAGTGCGAAGCCGCGACATTGTCTGTACCGGGGCGTATGCGGGGCAACTTGGGAAATCAGATCTGTACGTTCGGCAATCTGATACGGCAATGCTGCCGAGCGCGATGGCAGCGCCTCATGCCTCCACAATCCGGTCACCGGTGACAGCCGCCACCTCGCGCGTATAGCCAAGCATCTCGTCAAGTGCGAAGTAACCAGCTTTCACCCCCCGCAGGAGTACTCTTCGCATTCACCCCGCACTCCTCCTGACCCTATCTACCGAGCATCCCATGGCCTCTGCCCCTCGAGTGACGTTCATGCTGATTGCTGCCAGCCTGTTGGCAGCCTGCAACAACCAAGCACCAGCCCCCTCCTCCACAGACACTGCGGCAGCAACAGAAGCCGCCTCCGCGCCCGTCTCCGCCCCCGCCGCGCCGGTGTCGCTGCAGGACTATGCCGCTGCATCCACCACGGCAGGCGGCAACTGCGCGCTGGACGCCGTGAACGGCAGCCCCTCGACCGGCACGATCGTCGCGACCGGAACCCAGGTCTCGATGTCGGGTTGGATCGCAGATGCCACGAACGGTGTACCCGACGACGCGCTGCTCGTGCTGACCGGAATCCAACGCAGCTACTCGGGAGCCTTGCCAACTGGCGTGGAACGTCCTGATGTGGCCGCCGCGCTTTCAAGCGAACCAGCGCGACTGTCCGGTTACAACATCGACCTGTCACTGCAGGACGTGGATCCCGGTGACTATGCGCTGACCATCGTGCATGGCGGCACATCGCCCCAATCCTGCAATCTCGGCAAAGGCCTGTCGGTCACTCCCGCCCCCTGACCGCACACCGGGCGGGGGTGCCAAAAGGCGACCCCAACCCGTTGCGAGCAGCAGTGTCCAGCATGACGACGCTGCGCTTGCCGGAAGGACTCAGTGACTGCCCAAGCCCTTCCCTGCCCTGGCTCAGAACATCATCCGCAGCAGTTCGATCTCGCCGTCCTCGAGCCAGTCCCACAGCACGGCGACGACGAGCAGCATCGGCAGCAGCGTCGCCGCGCGCACGACGAGGATCGAATGCGCGACGTGGCGTGCGGAACGTCCGAGCCAGGCGATGCGCTGCGCGAAGCCCTTCAGACGTCCCACGCGACCCGCATGCGCCGCCACTTCCGGCTCGCGCTGCATGACCCGCGACAGCATGTCGGCGAGCACGTCGGTACGGCCGTCGTAATACTTCGCCATGCCGAACGCGAACATCAGCCAGTCGCGCGCCTGCGCCTGCGGCAGCGACATCACTTCCAGCGGGTCTTCCTCGAAGTCGATGAAGCCCACACGGCCACTGTCGTCGAGCGTGATGTTGCGCGGCAGCGGTTGCCCGAAGTAGGCACCGCGCGCATGCGCGTCGGCGATCGCGTCGATCACCGCCGTCGTCAATGCATCGATACGCGTGGCATCGCCATCGGCAGCGCGCAGCTGCGCGGCGAAGGTATCGCCCAGATTGCTCAGCAGCAGCGTGGATGCGCCTTCGCCGAGCACGCGCGGCACCCGCACGCCTTGCGCGTCGAGTTCGGCGAGGCGGCGCGCTTCGATCTGCTTGGCCTCGCCGCCACCGGGATGCGGCGGCGGACGCAAGGCGTCGATGTCGAGCCCACGCGCGATAGCATCGAGGATGCCGAGGCCGAACTTGCGGCTGTCGCCGTCGGCATATGCCTTGAGCCAGGCGTCACGCCCGGCCACGACGATGGATTCGACGCCCATGCGGGAGCCTCCGTGTCGTGCGGACGCGAAGTCCGCGAAATGGAATCAGCTGCGGGGCCGACCGCCCCCGCACGCGGGACTCAATAGCGCAGCAGCGCCGAACCCCAGGTAAAGCCGCCGCCGAAGGCTTCGAGCAGCAGCAATTGGCCGCGCTGCACGCGACCGGAACGCACCGCCTCGTCGAGTGCAAGCGGCACCGAACCGGACGAGGTGTTGCCGTGCTTGTCGACGGTCACCACGACGCGGTCCATCGGCATGTCCAGACGCTTGGCCGTGGCTTCGATGATGCGCAGGTTGGCCTGATGCGGAATCAGCCAGTCGATGTCGTGACGGTCTAGACCGTTCGCCAGCAACGTTTCCTCGACCACCGAATCCAGCGCCTTGACCGCGTACTTGAAGACGTCACTGCCGGCCATCTGGATGCGCACGCCGGCATTGGGCTGGTCGTCGCGGAAGCCGGCGGACACGCCAACCGGATTCCACAGCAGTTCCTTCTTCGCGCCGTCGGCGTGCAAATGGGTGCTGAGGATGCCGGTCTCGGTATCGGCCTTGAGCACGACCGCGCCGGCGCCGTCACCGAACAGCACGGCGGTGGTGCGCTCGCTCCAGTCGACCATGCGGGTCAGCGTCTCGGCGCCGACCACCAGCACGGTCTTCGCATCGCCCGACTTGATGAACTTGTCGGCGATCGAGAACGCGTAGAGAAAGCCCGAACATGCCGCGTTGACGTCGAACGCGCCGCAGCCGTTGGCGCCCAGCCGCGCCTGCAGCAGGCAGGCGGTGGACGGAAAAATGATGTCCGGCGTGGTGGTGCCGACGATGATCAGATCGATCTCGGACGCCGATACGCCGGCGGCTTCCATTGCGCGCGTGGCGGCATGGAAGGCCAGATCGCTGGTCGTCTCGCCTTCGGCGGCGATGTGTCGCTCGCGGATACCGGTGCGGGTCGCGATCCATTCGTCGCTGGTGTCGACGAACTTCGCGAGGTCGTCGTTGGTCAGCACTTTCTCGGGCAGGTAACTGCCGGTGCCGGCAATGCGGGAATAGATGCGTTCGCTGGTCATCTGCGGAGCGGCCCTCGCGCTGAGCGCGTCATCGGAAAGCGGCATCCCTGCCGACGGCAGACGCAGCCGCCCGTCAGGGACGGAGGCTGCGCCCGGTGCATCGTGCGCCCGCCAACGAGGTGGCGGGCAGCGAGGATCAATCTTCCTCTACGACGCGCGTCTTCGGCTGGATCACCTGCTTGCCACGGTAGTAACCGTCGGCGGTGATGTGATGACGGATATGGGTCTCACCCGTCGTCTGGTCGGTCGACAGCAGCTTGGCGCTCAGCTTGTCGTGCGCGCGACGCATGCCACGACGGGACGGGGTGACGCGGGATTTCTGCACAGCCATGGGAATTGCTCCAACAGGTTCTAGTTGTTTCGATCTTTCTTCAAACCCGCCAACGCCGAAAACGGGTTGACGCGTGTCTCTTCTTCGGGCGACACCGGCCAGTCGCGATCGATCGCTTCGGAGCCGGGTGCGACCGGAATCGCGGGTATTGCCAGAATCATTTCGTCCTCGACCAGCGCGACCGGCGACAGCGAACCGTCACCTTCCAGCAGCAGCGCCTCGTAATCAGGCAGCAGGCCGGCCTCGTCCGCCTCATCGCGGATCAGACCCAACCGCTGCTCGATCTCGAGCGGCCACACGAAGCGCTTGAGCGTCCGCTGGCACACCAGCGGCAACCCGGCTTCGATGCGCAACAGCGCAAACGGCTGCTGCAGCGCATCGCGACCGAACTCGATCGAGCAGATCACGTCATCGCCTTCGGCATCGGCCAAGAGGTCACGCAGGCGCGTCAACGACGCCAAGGGCAGGCGCCCGTCGAGGCGCATGCTGCCTGCGACCATGCGCCAAGCGTCTACCAACTCGGGCATTTGCGCGGACATAGCCGCCGAATGTTAAAGATGCGATCCCGGGCTGTCAAACCGGCCTCCATGGCGGCCGGACCAGTCGGCACGCGGATTTGCCGGCATCGCGACCCGCCGGGCAGACTGGCCCGCCGCGCCACAGGACTTCCTGCGTGCAGCCGATCCCCAGCCTGCTGCTGGCCACCCTGATTTCGACCGCCATTGTACTGGCGTGGCGCCACCGCGTCCGGCGCCGGCACCGCGCGTATGCGCGCGTGCTGGACGCCGCTGACACCTTCGAAGCGCGGCTGCGGATCGCGCGTGCCCAGATCGGCCAGGACGGCGGCGATCCCGTGCGCGACGCGCTGCAGGAGATGCTGCGGCAGCGACTGTGGCTGCAACAGCATGGCGCGAGCGCGGATGTCACGGCGCTGGAGGCGATGCGCGAATCGATCGAACAGGCGCAGGCCCGCATCGACCGGCAACTGGCCCAACTGGCGCTGGTCCGCGCCGGAGGCAGTGCATGAACCCGCCGCTGATCCTCGGCTCGACATCGGTCTATCGCCGTGGGCTTCTCGAACGCCTCCGACTGCCGTTCACCTGCGAGCGACCGGACGTCGACGAGACGCCCGGGCGCGGCGAAGCCCCTGATGCGCTCGCGATCCGGCTCGCACAGGCCAAGGCCGAAGAGGTTGCCGCGCGGATGCCGGGGGCGTGGGTCATCGGCTCCGATCAGGTTGCCGCGCTCGATGGTCGTCCGCTCGGCAAACCCGGCGGCCGCGACGCGGCGATCGCGCAGCTGATGGCGATGTCCGGTCGCAGCGTGGTCTTCCACACCGCACTGGCGCTGGCGCGATCTGGAGAGTCGACGTTGCAGGCGCAGGACCGCACCGAAGTCGTGTTCCGCACGCTGCAGGCCGACGAGATCGCGCGTTACGTCGATGCGGAACAACCGTTCGACTGCGCCGGCAGCTTCAAATGCGAAGGACTCGGCATCGTGCTGTTCGAGGCGATCCGCAGTAATGATCCGACCGCGCTGGTCGGACTGCCGCTGATCGCGACCGCGCGCCTGCTGCGCGCCGCGGGCTACGCCCTGCCCTGACATAGCGCGCCTCAGCGCGCGGGCGCGACCTGGATCGGCTGTTCGGCCCAGCGTTCGACCGAGCCGTCGTGGCCGGTGATCTCGAGTCCGAGCCAGTGGCGGCCGGGCGTGAGCGTCGCCGGATCGATCGTCGCGCTGAAACCGATATTGACGCCCGCGGGATCCCGGGAATCGCCAGCGAGGAACCGCTCGACGATCCAGGGATTCGGCGCGCCGTACTGCGCCTGCGCGACCGGCATGCCATCAAGCGTGATTGCTACCGATGCGACGCCACTGCCGTCCTTGACCGCCCAGCCGCGCACTTCGAACGGCGCATCGACGCGCATACCCGCCAGCGGCGTATCGACATATGCGAGGGCCGGCGTGACGCAATCGCCGACGCCTGCCGTCGCATCCGCATCGAAGCGCGACAGGATGAAACGCTGCGCGCCGCGGTCCGCATTGACGACGCGCGACACCGGCAATGCTCCCATGCGCGCACAGATCGTCTGGTAGCGCTGCAGCAGTGCACTGAACTTCACGTCGTTCGCGCCGGTGACCAGCAGCACCGGGCGTCCGGCCAGTTCGGCGCGATCGTCGAGCTGCAGATGCCAGAGCTGCAACTGTGGCGCGCGACCGTGATGGCGATTGAGCGGATGGTCGAGCACGCGGATGCGTGGATCGCCGAGTGCAAAGCCGAGTTCAGCGCCGATCTTGAAGTTGTCGGCCACGAGCACCGTGTCGGCCGGCATGGCCGCGAGCTCTTCGCGTACCGCATCGGCCAGCGTGTCCCAACCTGCGAAGTTCGATGGATACCACTTCAGTCCCGCGCTGCGCTCGCGCACTTCAGGCGCGGAAACCGCCGCGTAATACCCGACCACGCCGACGAAGCCGAGCGCCAGCGTCGCCCACGTCGCGATACGCAACCAGCGCGGCCACGTCATCAGCACGAAACCGACCAGCGGCAGCAGTGCGAGATAGCCCGGCAGCGGCCAGTGGAAGCTCGCGCGTTCGGTGTCGGCGACGAAGCCGAGCGCGAAGAAGCCCAGCACCATCAGCCCGCCGGACATCGCGAGAAAGCGCGCCGCATCGTCCGGCGCCCGGCGCAGGCGCCACGCCGCGATCAGCAGCGCGGCGAACAGCAGCGGCGTCACCATCACCGCCTGGATCACGATGAACTGCCAGCCGTCGGCATGCAGCGCCCATGGATGCCGATCGACCATCTGGAAGCGCAGTCCGGCTTCCGCGTTGTCGACGTTCCAGACCAGCAGCGGAATCCACGCCGCGGCGCCGGTCGCGATCGCGATCCACACGCGCGGGTCGCGCAGCGCTTCGCGGCCCTTGGCGATCGTCAGCAGCGCGACGATGCCGACGCCGATCACCGCGATGAAGCGGTAGTGGCTCAGCGCGCCGAGCGACAGGCCGAGCGCGAGCAGCAGCGCGCCGCCGTGGGTCACACCGCGCAGCAGACGCACGCCGGCATCCAGACACAGCACGGTCGTCAGCGCGAGCATCGCGTCGGGCAGCGCCATTACGCCGAGCGAGCCGAGCAGCGGCAGCAACAATGCCGCGCAGCCTGACAGCCACGCGGACTGCGGATCGAATTCGCGCGCGGTCAGACGCACCACCAGCCACGGCACCAGCGCGGAGATCGCGATGAAGGGCAGACGCACCGCGAGCAGACCATCACCGAAGACTTCGGTGCCGATGCGGATCAGCCACGCGGTCAGACCGGGCAGATCGGAATAGGCGAACGCGGGATGCTGGCCTTCGAGCCAGTAGAACGCCTCGTCGACGAACAGCGGCAGCCGCGCGGCAATGGCCAGTTTCAGCAGCACGATCGTCGTCCACAGCACGACGAACACCGTGCGCATTTCCATCCGCCGCATTGAACTCGACCTCGCTACACTCGGGGGGACCGCCGCAGGAGCACATGCATGCCCGACCCGACGACGCCCGCCATGCTAACCGACACCCAGCGTGAAGCCCTGTCGTCATCGCTGGCCCAGGTGAACCGGCTGGTGCTCGGCAAGGAGACGGCAGTGACGATGAGCTTCGTCGCGCTGCTCGCCGATGGCCACATCCTGATCGAGGATCTGCCCGGGCTTGGCAAGACCACGTTGGCGCATGCGATCGCCGCGACGGTGGGCCTGGATTTCCAGCGCGTGCAGTTCACCTCCGACCTGTTGCCGTCGGACGTCGTCGGCGTCTCGGTCTACGAAGGCAGTGCGCGTCGCTTCGAGTTCCATGGCGGGCCGGTGTTCACCAACGTGCTGCTGGCAGACGAGATCAACCGCGCGCCGCCGCGCACGCAGAGCGCGCTGCTCGAGGCGATGGCCGAACAACAGGTCACCGTCGACGGCACCACGCATCGCCTGCCCGATCCGTTCTTCGTCATCGCCACGCAGAATCCGGTGGATCTGTCGGGCACATATCCGCTGCCCGATTCGCAGCTCGACCGCTTCCTGCTGCGGCTCACGCTCGGCTATCCCGATCGCGATGCCGAACGTGCGCTGCTGTCGGGCAGCGACCGCCGCACGCTGATCGCCGAGACGCTGCCCCGGCTCGGCGCCGACGATCTGCGCGCCTTGCGCCAGGCGGTCACGACGATCCACGCCAGTCCCGCGCTGATCGATTACGTGCAGGCCCTAATGGCACGCAGCCGTCAGCATCCGGGCGTGCGCGTCGGCCTGTCGCCGCGTGCAGGTCTCGCACTGTTGCGCGCGGCCCGTGCATTCGCCCTGTTGCAGGGCCGCGATCACGCGCTGCCCGACGACGTGCAGATCCTGTTCCCACTGATCGCCAGCCACCGCCTGGTCGCCGAGGCCGATGCGGCCGGCGACGGACTGGCGGCGTCGATCCTGCAGGCCGTGCCGGTCGACTGATGCCTGCGTTCGCCGGCCTGCGCCGTCGCGTCGAAAGCTGGGCGCGCCCGCGCCGGCCGGAAGTGTTGCCGGCGCGTCTCGACCGCAAACGCATCTACATCCTGCCGACGGGCTTCGGCGCCTTCGTCACCGCGCTGCTGGCGACGATGGCGATCGGTGCGCTCAACTACAACAACAACCCGGCGCTGCTGCTGTGCCTGCTGCTGGTCGGCGCTGCGTTGGCCAGCCTGTTGTGGACGCAGTTGCAGCTCAGCGGGCTCGAAATCCGTGCGGTGCACGGCGAACCGGTCGCGGCCGGCACACCGATGCCGCTGCACGTGCATGTCGAAGCGGCGCCCGGCCGCGAGCGGCGTGGTCTGCGTGTGGCGATCGGCGACAGCGCGGCGCTGCTGTCGCTCGGCGCATCCGGCGGCGAAGCGACCGTGGCATTGCCGACGGTCCGGCGCGGCTGGCTGACAGCACCGCGGCTGCGCATCAGCACCACGCGCCCGCTGGGTCTGGCGCGTGCGTGGTCGTGGGTCTGGCCGACGACACGCTTTCTGGTCTACCCGACGCCGGAAGCATCCGGCCCGCCGTTGCCGGAGGGGGGCGGCGACGAAGCGCAGGCCCGGCTCAATCCGGCGGGCGAGGAGTTGCATCATCTGCGCGACTGGCGCTCGGGCGATGCGCCGCGGACCATCGCGTGGAAAGCCTCGGCGCGGCGCAATACGTTGATCGTGCGGGAGTTCGAGCGTCCGCAGGGCGATGACCTGACGCTGGACTGGCAGCGTCTGGGCGCGCTCGACTCGGAATCGAAGATCCGCCGGCTGGCGCGCTGGGTCGACGAGGCGGAACGCGAGGCCGTGCGCTATCGACTGCAGCTGCCCGGCCAGGCGGTGATTGGTCCGGATCGCGGCGCCGCGCATCGCCATGCCTGCCTGCGCGCGCTCGCGCTGCTGCCGGACGTCGGCTGATGGCGCGCACCGCGCTCGCACTCGATACCGCCGGCCGACGCTGGTCGCTGACTGCCGCGGCCGTCTGCCTGCTGCCGCTGCTGCTGCAGTTGCCGATGCCGTTGCCGCTGGTCATCGCCGGCGCCGGCGCGATTGCCGCGGCCATGGCGTCGCGGCGCACGGCGCCCGGCTGGCTGCGCACTGTGCTGGCGCTGGCCGTGTTCGGGCTCGTGCTCGCGCAGGGCGGGATGAATGTCGGCCGCGACACCGGCTGCGCCCTGCTCGCCGGCATGCTCGCGATCAAACCGTCCGAACTGCGGACCGTGCGCGATGCCCGCAGCCTGCTCGGGTTCGCCCTGTTCGCGCCGTTCGCGACCTTCCTGCTCGACCAGGGACCGCTGTCGCTCGCCCTCGGTCTCGTCGGCGCGGTGCTGGTCCTGGCGGCACTCGCGCGATTGTCGGAACAGGAATCGGGACTGCCCGCTGCCGGCGTGCGCCATGCCACCCGCATCGGCATCGTCGCACGTCTGATCGCGATCGGCCTGCCGTTGGCGCTCGCAGCCTTCTGGCTGTTCCCGCGTCTGGCGACGCCGCTGTGGGGCATCCCGGACCTCTCGACCGCGCGGCCCGGCCTGTCGGACGAAATGTCGCCCGGCGACTGGATCGACCTCATCGCCGACGACACGCCTGCGATGCGCGTGACCTTCCGCGGCGCGGAACCCTCGACCCGCGAGATGTACTGGCGCGGCCCGACGCTGACGCAGTACGACGGCCGCACCTGGACGGCGTCGCAATGGCTGCGCAGCCTGCCGCCGGCGACGGTCGAGCACGGCGCGCCGACCTGGGACTACGAGATCGCGCTGGAACCGACCGAGCGCAATCTGCTGGTCGCCCTGGAGATGCCGCTCGAATTTCCCGACGGCATGCGTGCCGCGCACGAGTACACGCTGACCAGCGAACGCCTGCTCGACCGGGTGACCCGCTGGCAGCTGCGGTCCGCGCCGCCGACCCGCTTCGAAGCGGACCTGCCCGATTCGCTGCGCCGGCTCGCATTGCAGCTGCCCGCTGACTTCAATCCACGCACGCGGGCGCTGGCGCAGCAGTGGCGCGCCGAAACGAACGACGACGGCGCGCTCGTCGACCGCGCGCTCGCCTGGATCCGCAGCGATTTCGCCTACACCCTCGACACGCCGCTGCCCGGCCGCCATGCGGTCGACGAGTTTCTCTTCGACTACCGCGCCGGCTTCTGCGAACACTTCAGCTCCGCGTTCGCCGTGCTGATGCGCGAGGCCGGCATTCCGACGCGTGTCGTCACCGGCTATACCGGCGGGACCCGCAACCGCTTCGGCAACTACTGGATCGTCCGGCGCATGGACGCCCATGCGTGGAACGAAGTCTGGCTCGAGGGCCGCGGATGGGTGCGCGTCGATCCGACCGCCGCCGTCGCGCCCGAGCGCATCTACGACACGCTGGAAGACCGGCTCGGCGCCGGTGGCGGTGGCGGTGATGCGCTGCCGATGGCCGACCTCGGCGACTGGGCGCGGCGCGCGTGGAACGACTTCGTGCTCGGTTTCGATGCCGCGCGGCAGCAGCGCATGCTCCAGCGCATCGGGTTCGAGAACATCGACACCGGCGCCCTCGCTGCGCTGTTCTCGCTGTGCGCGGCGCTCGCGCTGGGCTGGATGCTGTGGCTGGTCGCGCGGACCGAGCGCGAGCGCGATCCGCTGCTGCGCGCCTGGCATCGATTGGGCCGCCGGTATGCGCGCCTCGGTCTGGCCCGCGACAGGCACGAGCCCGCGATCGCCTGGGCCGAACGCGTCCGCGCTGCGCGCCCGCACGAAGACGCGCTCGTCGCCCTCACCCACCGTTTCGTCGCGGCCCGCTACGCTCCGTCGGCGTCCGATGCGACGCTGGTGCGGGCACTGCGCGCGCACCGTCCAGCCCGGGAGACCGATCGATGACCGCCCTTCGCCTGCTGCCCGTTGTCGCCGGCGCTCTGCTGCTCGGCGCGTGCGCGTCCCAACCGAAACCGCTGCAGGGTGGCTACGTCGAAGCGCTGACGCCGCACGCCGCCGTGCAGGGAGAGCACACCGGCGCGATGGTGCGCTGGGGCGGCCGCATCGTGCAGGTGGAACCGCGGACCGACGCGACGTGCTTCGAAATGATCGCCACGCGTCTGACCGCGACCGGCCGCCCGTACTGGGCCAGCGACGACACCAATGGCCGCTTCATCGCCTGCCGCGCCGGCTTCTACGATCCGGCGGTGTTCGAGATCAACCGGGAGGTCACCTTCACCGGCCGCATCGCCGGCTACGACTCGCGCCGTGTCGGCGAGTACGACTACCGCTTTCCGCGCGTGGAGGCTGACGTGGTCTACCTGTGGCCGAAGCGCGAGCGCGTCGACGTGATCACGCGCCCGGCGCCATGGCCGTGGTGGGGTTACTGGTGATCGTCGTTCTGTAGGAGCGCGCTCTTGCGGATCACGCTGCGGTGCCGAAGCGCCCCAGCGGCGCGCCGGCCAGCAGATGCAGATGGATCTGGAACACCGTCTGGCCGCCGTGCGCGTTGCAGTTCATGACGATGCGATAGCCGTCTTCGGCGAACCCTTGCTCTTTCGCATACCGCGCGGCCGCAACCGCCAGCCTTCCGATGATCTCGGGCGCGTCGACCGGCACGTCGTTGAGCGTGGCGAAATCCTGTTTCGGCACGAACAGCACATGCACCGGCGCCTGCGGGGCGATGTCGCGGAACGCGATGACGTGGTCGTCCTCGAAGACGATGTCGGCCGGAATCTCGCGCTGGATGATCTTGTGGAAGATGGTCGTCATGGGCTTCTGGAATCGAGCAAAGGTTCCGAAAAGCATACGTCACCGCTCACGTCACACGCCCTCGCGACGTCACGCCGTCAACGGGCGGATAGCCGTCCATCCGACGTCCGAACTTCGATCCTCAGGCGACTTCGCTACGACTGCCGAACGCGTGGGACAGCGTGCCGCGATCGACGTATTCCAGCTCGCCGCCAAGCGGCAGACCATGGGCGGGGCGGCTCGGACGCACGCCGTGCTGGCGCGCGATCTGCGCCAGGTAATGCGACGTCGCCTCGCCCTCGACAGTCGGGTTGGTCGCGATGATCAGCTCCTGCACGTCGCCTTCGGCCAGCCGCGCGCCGAGCAGATCGAGCCCGAGCTCGTGCGGGCCGATGCCGTCGAGCGGACTCAGCCGGCCCTGCAGCACGAAATAGAACCCGCGAAAGCCCGTGGCCTGCTCGATCGCGAGCCGGTCGGCCGGCGTTTCGACCACGCACAGCGTCTGCGCGTCACGCGCGGCGCTGCTGCAGGTCGGGCAGACCGGCGTTTCGCTGAAGTCGCGACACCGCTGGCAATGGCCAATCTTCTCGACCGCTTCCGCCAGCGCCGTCGCCAGGCGCGCGCCGCCTTCGCGCCCGCGTTCGAGCACGTGGTACGCCATGCGCTGCGCGGATTTCTGCCCGACGCCGGGCAGCACGCGCAACGCATCGATCAACTGTTCGAGCAGGGAGGACATGCGGTTGCAGGTTCGTCAGAGATGATTCGTGATGGCCGAGCGGTTGGCAGCGCGCGCAGCCTGTCGCCTCGGATCACGAATCACCGCGACTCAGAACGGCAGCTTCATGCCGGGCGGCAACGGCATGCCGGCGGTCGCACCGGACATGCGGCTCTTCGATTCTTCATCGACCTTGTTCGACGCGTCGTTGAACGCGGCAGCGATCAGGTCTTCGGCCATCTCCGGGTCGGACAGCACGCTCGGGTCGATGCGCACCTTGCGGCATTCCTTGTTGCCGGTCAGCGTGATGGCGACCATGCCGCCGCCGGCGCTGCCCTCGACTTCGAGACTGGCGAGTTCCTGCTGCACGCGCTGCATGTTTTCCTGCATCTTCTGCGCCTGCTGCATCAACTGGGCAATGTTTCCACGCATCACTGAAATCCTCGTTCTTCAAAAGGGCGTATCGAATCGGGCACCACTCTGGCGCCCTGCTGCGACATCAGCCGCTGTACGTCCGGATCGGACATGAAACTGGCTTCCGCGTTCGCCTGCCGCGCATCGCGCTCGCGCGCGTTGCGTTCGTGCAGCGTCACGGTTTCGCTGGCAGCCGCGGTCTCGAAGCGGATCTGCGGCGCGCCGCCGAGCGGCCCAGCGAGCGCCTCGCAGAGCTGGTGGACCATGATCGGCGCTTTCAGATGCTCGTCCGCCTCGGGCAACGCGAGCCGCAGCACGGCGCCGTCGAGCGAAACGAAGGCAGCGCTCGCGGCGAGTTCGCGCACCGGGCCACGCAACGGCAGATCGGCGACGAGATCGAGCCACTGGTGCGCATCGAGCGTGCGCAGCTTCGGAGTGGCAGCCGGCGCCGGTGCTTCGGCCCGCGGCATGGCGGCGGGCAGCGGCTCGACGGGCGGCGCAGCGCGCGCAGGTTCAGGCGCCGGACGCACAGCTGGCGTTTCGACGACCGCACGTGGCGGTGCCGGCGTGGGCGCGGCTTGCGGCGACGGCGATGCCGCGCGCGGTGCAGGTGCAGTGTCGGGCGCCGCCTGCGCGGCCAGCGCAGCGCGCGCCGCGGCAGGACCGCTCGCACGATTGCTGGTGCCCGCGGCCGGCGCAGCAGCGCCGCCTTCGGCAGGACGGAACGCGAGCATGCGCAGCACGGTCATTTCGAAACCCGCACGCGGACTCGGCGCCAGGCCGACATCGCGGCGGCCGTTGAGCGCCATCTGGTACCAGAGCTGCACCACTTCCGGACGCACGACCGATGCGATCGCATCGACATCGACGCCGTCGCTCTCCACTGAGACTTCCGGCACGAGCTGCCGTACCTGGATGCGATGCAGGGCTTCGGACACCGCGTCGAGCACGCCGCCCCAGTCGGGCGAGAATTCGGCCAGTGTCGCGACATCGGCGAGCAGCGCAGACCCGTTTCCATCGGCCAGGGCGGACAACAACGCGCCGACACGCGTGCGATCGACGCTGCCGAGCATCGTCGCCACGGCCGCATCACCGAGCGCACCGCCCTCGCCGCCCGCGCCGGTGTAGGCGATGGCCTGGTCGAGCAGCGACAGCCCGTCGCGCAGACTGCCGTCGGCGGCCTTCGACAACTGGCGGATCGCACCAGCCTCGACCGCAATGCCCTCGGCTTCGAGGATCCGCGTCATCTGGCCCTGGATCTGCTGCTCGTCGAGACGCTTGAGGTTGAACTGCAGGCAGCGCGACAGCACGGTGACCGGCAGCTTCTGCGGATCGGTCGTCGCCAGCAGGAACTTCACGTGCCCCGGCGGCTCTTCGAGCGTCTTGAGCAGCGCGTTGAACGCCGACTTCGACAGCATGTGGACTTCGTCGATCAGGTAGACCTTCACCCGGCCGCGCGAGGGCATGTACTGCGCGTTGTCGATCAGCTCGCGCACATCGTCGACGCCGGTGTTGCTGGCGGCGTCGATCTCGAGCAGATCGATGTAGCGGCCGGCGTCGATCGCGCGACAGGTCTCGCACTCGCCGCAGGGATCAGACGACGTGCCGGTCTCGCAGTTCAGGCTCTTGGCGAAGATGCGCGCGATCGTGGTCTTGCCGACGCCGCGGGTGCCGGTGAACAGGAAGGCGTGATGCACGCGGCCGGTTTCCAGCGCATTGGTCAGCGCACGGACCACGTGCTCCTGGCCGACGAGCTCGGCGAACCGCTTCGGACGCCACTTCCGGGCGAGGACGAGATAGGACATCCCCGTATTCTGCCACGCCCCCAAGGGTTCCTTGTGACCACAGGCGCCGACGGATAGAATGGCCGGCCCGCGGCGTCCCAACGCCGTTGCGCAGCGCTCCGGTGCTCCGCGAAGGGCCAGTTCTGGAGAGGTGTCCGAGCGGTTGAAGGAGCACGCCTGGAAAGTGTGTAAGCGTCTAAACCGCGCTTCGGGGGTTCGAATCCCCCTCTCTCCGCCAGAAACGCAAACGCCCCCTCGTGGGG
>JASCOC010000038.1 GCA_029959605.1 Lysobacteraceae bacterium PS02340
CCGCCGAAACGCTCCGCACCGATCTTCGTCAGCGCCGCCGTCAGCGTCGTCTTGCCGTGGTCAACGTGACCAATCGTGCCCACGTTCACGTGGGGCTTGGTGCGCTCGAACTTACCCTTTGCCATGGTGATTCACCTTTCTATCTATTGATTCGGGATTGGAAACTGGGATCCGGAAATCCGGCGCCGCATGGGCGCCGGATTCCAATCCCGAGGGATTACTTCTTGATGACGGTTTCGGCGATGTTCGTCGGCGCTTCCGCGTAGTGATCGAACTCCATCGAGAACGTCGCGCGACCCTGCGACATCGAGCGCAGCGTCGTCGCATAGCCGAACATTTCGCCCAGCGGGATCATCGCGTTGATGATCTTGCCCGACGGGCTGTCGTCCTGGCCCTGCAGGATGCCGCGACGACGGCTCACGTCGCCCATCACGTCGCCGAGGTAATCCTCGGGGCTGACGATTTCGACCTTCATCATCGGCTCGAGCAGCACCGGGCTCGCCTTCACGAAGCCCTGCTTGAACGCCATCGACGACGCCAGCTTGAACGCCATTTCCGACGAGTCGACGTCGTGGTACGAACCGAACACGAGCTTGACCTTGACGCCCACGACCGGGAAGCCGGCGATCGGACCACTGGTGATCGTCTCGCGGATGCCCTTCTCGACCGACGGGATGAATTCCTTCGGAATCACACCACCGGTGATGTCGTTGATGAAGAGGAAGTCGTCCTTGATGTCACCGGCCAGCTTCGGATCGGCACGATCGGCATCGGTCAGCGGCGACAGCTCGATCACGACGTGACCGTACTGACCCTTACCACCCGACTGCTTGGCGTGCTTGTAGTCCGACTTCACGTCCGGGGTGCGGATCGTTTCGCGATACGCGACCTGCGGCTTGCCGACGTTGGCTTCGACGTTGAACTCGCGCTTCATGCGGTCGACGATGATGTCCAGGTGCAGCTCGCCCATGCCGGCGATGATGGTCTGGCCGGATTCTTCGTCGGTACGCACGCGGAAGGACGGATCCTCCTGCGCCAGGCGACCGAGCGCGAGGCCCATCTTTTCCTGGTCCGACTTGGTCTTCGGCTCGACCGCCATCGAGATCACGGGCTCCGGGAACACCATGCGCTCGAGCGTGATGATGTGATCCTGCGCGCACAGCGTATCGCCGGTGGTCACGTCCTTCAGGCCGACCGCCGCGGCGATGTCGCCCGCGCGCACTTCCTTGATCTCTTCGCGGTTGTTGGAGTGCATCTGCAGGATGCGACCCACGCGCTCCTTCTTCGACTTGACCGGGTTGTACACCTGGTCGCCGGCATTGAGCACGCCCGAGTAGACGCGGAAGAACGTCAGCGAACCCACGAACGGGTCGGTCATGATCTTGAACGCCAGCGCCGAGAACGGCGCCTTGTCGTCGGCGGTGCGGGTGTCTTCCTTCTCGTCGTCGTCGATGCCCTGCACCGGCGGACGGTCGGACGGCGACGGCAGCAGCTGGATCACGCCGTCGAGCATCGCCTGGACGCCCTTGTTCTTGAACGCCGTGCCACAGAACACCGGCACGATCTCGACCTTCAGGGTGCGCTCGCGCAGACCGGCGATGATCTCTTCTTCGCTCAGTTCGCCCTCGTTGAGGTACTTGTCCATCAGCGCTTCATTGGCTTCGGCCGCAGCCTCGACCATGAACGCACGCGCCTCGTTGGACTCGTCGACCAAGTTCGCCGGAATGTCGCGGTATTCGAACGTCGTGCCCTGCGAGGCGGTATCCCAATGGATCGCCTTCATCTTGAGCAGATCGACCACGCCCTCGAAGCCGTCTTCGGCGCCGATCGGCACCTGCATCGGCACGGCGTAGGCACCCAGACGCGCCTTCAACTGGTCGACGACCTTGTTGAAGTTCGCACCGGTGCGATCCATCTTGTTGACGAACGCGAGACGCGGCACGGCGTACTTGTTGGCCTGGCGCCACACGGTCTCGGACTGCGGCTGCACGCCACCGACCGCACACAGCACGAACACCGCGCCGTCGAGCACGCGCAGGGACCGCTCGACCTCGATGGTGAAGTCGACGTGTCCGGGGGTGTCGATGATGTTGAAGCGGTGCTCGGGCAGCGACTTGTCCATGCCCTTCCAGAACGCCGTGGTGGCCGCCGAGGTGATGGTGATGCCGCGTTCCTGCTCCTGCTCCATCCAGTCCATGGTGGCTGCGCCGTCGTGCACTTCACCGATCTTGTGGCTGACGCCGGTGTAGAACAGGATGCGCTCGGAGGTCGTGGTCTTGCCGGCATCGATGTGGGCCATGATGCCGAAGTTGCGGTAGCGTTCGATGGGTGTCGTGCGAGCCACGTCGGTTTCTCGTATTGAATGGCGAAGTCCCGCTGGAACACGGAGCCTTCGCGATGGAATCGCTTGAATGGACGAATGCCGCCTTGCGGCGGCCTTCGGATCCTGCGTGCGGTCTGTGACCGCCTGGAGGCACCTGGATGGTGCCGACGGGCCCCGGAATCAACCGGGACCCGCGGGAGCCGCTTACCAGCGGTAGTGCGCGAACGCCTTGTTGGCGTCGGCCATGCGGTGGGTTTCTTCGCGCTTCTTGATCGCGCCACCACGGTTCTCGGACGCGTCGATCAGCTCGGCGGCCAGCTTGCGCGGCATGGTGTTCTCGCCGCGCTTGCGCGCCGACTCGATCAACCAGCGCATCGCCAGTGCCATGCGGCGCGAGGCGCGCACTTCGACCGGCACCTGGTACGTGGCACCACCGACGCGACGCGACTTCACTTCGACGGCCGGCGAGATGTTGCCCAGCGCCTTCTCGACGAGCTCGAGCGGGTTGCCGTTCTTCTCGCTGATGACGTCCATGGCGCCATAGACGATCTTTTCAGCGATCGACTTCTTGCCGCTCTTCATGACCATGTTGATGAAGCGCGCGATCGTATCGCTGTTGTGCTTCGGGTCGGGCAGCACCGAACGCTGCGGGGTGTTTCCTTTACGCGACATTGTCTATTCCTCAGCCCTTCGGACGCTTGGTGCCGTACTTCGAACGGCTCTGCTTGCGCTTCGCAACGCCGGAGGCGTCGAGCGAACCGCGCACGGTGTGGTAACGCACGCCCGGCAGGTCCTTGACGCGACCGCCGCGGATCAGCACCACGCTGTGCTCCTGCAGGTTGTGGCCTTCGCCACCGATGTACGAAATGACTTCGTAACCGTTGGTCAGGCGCACCTTGGCGACCTTGCGAAGCGCCGAGTTCGGCTTCTTCGGGGTCGTGGTGTACACGCGGGTGCAGACGCCACGGCGCTGCGGGCAGTTCGCCAGCGCGGGCGAAGTGCTCTTGTAGGTTTCGGGGCTGCGCGGCTTCCGCACCAGCTGGTTGATCGTTGCCATCAGGTCTCGGGTCTTTGGTTCGGGCCGGAGCCCGGTGAAAACGAAGACAGACGGATAGGCCGCCTGTCAGACGAAAAAGTATAGCCCGCGCTGACGAGTACCGTCAACGCGGGTCATACCGCCGCTGGTGCGCCCATGAAGGGCGCCACCCGGCATACAACGTCTCCCGTCCATCCTGGACCGAATACGAGCCGCGTCCTGCGCCTCTTTTCGGAGTCTGGGTGGCCCACGAGGGGCCACCAAATTGGGTGCAATCTTAGCGTGCTTCGCCGTCGTTGTCAGCCGTCGGCGTCACCGGTGCGTCTTCGAGCATCACCTGTTCCGGCGCAGCCGGTGCGGCGACGACGTCGGCATCGGCCTGGGGCGTGCTGCTGCCCGACAGTGCGTCCATTTCCGAGTCGGTCAGGCCGGAAGCGGCGCGACGGCGACGGGCGTGGTACGCAAGACCGGTACCGGCCGGGATCAGACGCCCCACGATCACGTTTTCCTTCAGACCGCGCAGGCTGTCGCGCGTGCCGCGGACGGCCGCCTCGGTGAGCACGCGGGTGGTCTCCTGGAACGACGCGGCCGAGATGAACGACTCGGTGGCCAGCGATGCCTTGGTGATGCCCAGCAGCACCGGATCGAACTTCGCCGGCAGCTCGTTCTTGGCGAGATGCTTGACGTTGTCCTCGATCACGCGCTGACGCTCGACCTGCTCGCCGTTGAGGAAGCGGCTGTCGCCCTGGTCGGTGATCTCGACCTTGCGCAGCATCTGGCGAACGATCACCTCGATGTGCTTGTCGTTGATCTTCACGCCCTGCAGGCGATAGACGTCCTGGATTTCCTTGGTCAGATAGGACGCGAGTTCCTCGACGCCCTTCAGACGCAGGATGTCCTGCGGACCCGGCTCGCCGTCGACGACCGTCTCGCCCTTCTCCACGTGCTCGCCTTCGAACACGATGATCTGGCGGTACTTCGGGATCAGCTCTTCGTGATCGACACCGTCGGTGCCCTTGATGATCAGGCGCTGCTTGCCCTTGGTGTCCTTGCCGAAGCTGACGATGCCGGAGATCTCGGCGAGGATCGCCTGGTCCTTCGGCTTGCGCGCTTCGAACAGGTCGGCCACGCGCGGCAGACCACCGGTGATGTCGCGGGTCTTCGACGCTTCCTGCGGCACCTTGGTCACCACGTCACCCACGCCGACGGCATCGCCGTCCTGCAGGTTGACGATCGAGCGCGGCGGCAGCAGGTACTGCGCCGGCAGGTCGGTGCCCGGGATCGACAGGTCGTTGCCCTTGGCATCGACGATGCGGACGATCGGACGCAGATCCTTGCCCATCGAACCACGACGCTTGGGATCGGTGATCTCGCGCGAAGCGAGGCCGGTCAGGTCGTCCGTCTTCTCGATGACGGTGATGCCGTCGACGAAGTCCACGAAGCGGATGAAGCCCGCGACTTCCGAGACGATCGGGTGGTTGTGCGGATCCCAGTTCGACACGGTCTGGCCGGCCTTGATCGCATCGCCGTCGTTGACGGTGATGGTCGCGCCGTAGGGCAGCTTGTAACGCTCGCGCTCGCGGCCGTGGCCGTCGAGCACCGAGAGTTCGCCCGAACGCGAGACAGCGACCAGGTTGCCGCTCTCGTGCTTGACGTGCTTTAGGTTGTTGAACTTGATCGAGCCGGTGGTCTTGACCGTCACGTTGTCGATGGCGGCCGCACGCGACGCCGCACCACCGATGTGGAACGTACGCATGGTCAGCTGCGTGCCGGGCTCACCGATCGACTGCGCGGCGACGACGCCCACGGCCTCGCCCTGGTTGACCAGGTGGCCGCGGCCGAGATCACGGCCGTAGCAGCTGGCGCAGACACCGAAGCCGGCTTCGCAGGTGATGGTCGAACGGACCTGGATCGACTGCACACCGGCCTCTTCGAGGCGCTGCACCCACTGCTCGTCGAGCAGCGTGTTGCGGGTGACGATCGGATCCTCGTCGTTGCCCGGCAGGAACACGTCCTCGGCCACGACACGACCCAGCACGCGATCGCGCAGCGGCTCGACCACATCGCCGCCTTCGACGATCGGGGTCATGGTGAGACCGTCCATCGTGCCGCAGTCGACTTCGGTGATCACCACGTCCTGGGCCACGTCGACGAGACGACGGGTCAGGTAACCGGAGTTCGCGGTCTTGAGCGCGGTATCGGCCAGACCCTTACGGGCACCGTGGGTGGAGTTGAAGTATTCCTGGACGTTCAGGCCTTCGCGGAAGTTCGCGATGATCGGCGTCTCGATGATCGAGCCGTCCGGCTTGGCCATCAGGCCGCGCATGCCGGCCAGCTGACGGATCTGCGCCTGCGAACCACGCGCACCGGAGTCGGCCATGATGTAGAGCGAGTTCATCGACTTCTGGTCGATGGTTTCGCCCTTGGCATTGAGGACCTTTTCGGTACCGATCGTGTCCATCATCGCCTTGGCGATGCGCTCGTTCGTGCGCGACCAGATGTCGACGACCTTGTTGTAGCGCTCGCCGGCGGTGACCAGACCCGACTGGTACTGCTGCTGGATTTCCAGCACCTCGGCCTCGGCCTCGACCAGGATGCCGGCCTTTTCGGTCGGGATGGTCATGTCGTTGATGCCGATCGACACGCCCGCACGCGTCGCGTTGCCGAAGCCGGTGTACATCAGCTTGTCGGCGAACACGACCGTGTCCTTGAGACCCAGACGGCGGTAGCAGGCGTTGATCAGGCGCGAGATGTTCTTCTTGTTGAGCTCGACGTTGGCCAGCTCGAACGGCAGGCCGTCGGGCATGATCTCGAGCAGCAGCGCACGACCCACGGTCGTTTCGACGATCGAGGTCACCTTGTCGCGCGAGCCGTCCTCGCCGATCACGGTCTGCTGGATGCGGACCTTGATCTTGGCGTGCAGGCCGGCGGCCTTGTTGTCGAACGCGCGACGCACTTCGGCGATGTTCGCGAACACCATGCCCTCGCCCGGGATGTTCTCCAGCGCGCGGGTCATGTAGTACAGACCGAGCACGACGTCCTGCGACGGCACGATGATCGGCTCGCCGTTGGCGGGCGAGAGGATGTTGTTCGACGCCATCATCAGCGCACGCGCCTCGAGCTGGGCTTCCAGCGACAGCGGCACGTGGACCGCCATCTGGTCACCGTCGAAGTCGGCGTTGAACGCGGTACACACCAGCGGATGCAGCTGGATCGCCTTGCCTTCGATGAGCACCGGCTCGAACGCCTGGATGCCCAGACGGTGCAGCGTCGGCGCGCGGTTGAGCAGCACCGGATGTTCGCGGATCACCTCTTCGAGGATGTCCCACACCTCGGCCTCTTCGCGCTCGACGAGCTTCTTGGCGGCCTTGATCGTCGTGGCGAGACCACGGCGCTGCAGCTTGGCGAAGATGAAGGGCTTGAACAGCTCGAGCGCCATCTTCTTCGGCAGGCCGCACTCGTGCAGACGCAGCGTCGGGCCGACCACGATGACCGAACGGCCCGAGTAGTCGACGCGCTTGCCGAGCAGGTTCTGGCGGAAGCGACCCTGCTTGCCCTTGATCATGTCGGCGAGCGACTTGAGCGGGCGCTTGTTGGTACCGGTGATCGCACGGCCGCGACGGCCGTTGTCCATCAGCGCATCGACCGATTCCTGCAGCATGCGCTTCTCGTTGCGCACGATGATGTCGGGCGCATTGAGTTCGAGCAGGCGGCGCAGGCGGTTGTTGCGGTTGATGACGCGGCGGTACAGATCGTTGAGATCCGAGGTCGCGAAGCGGCCACCGTCCAGCGGCACCAGCGGACGCAGGTCCGGCGGCAGCACCGGCAGCACGGTCATGATCATCCACTCGGGACGGTTGCCCGACTCGATGAAGGCCTCGACCAGCTTGATGCGCTTGGTCAGACGCTTGAGCTTGGTTTCCGAACCCGTGGCGGCGATCTCTTCCTTCAGGCGGACCATCTCGGCCTGCAGGTCGATCGTGCGCAGCAGGTCGTAGACCGCCTCGGCGCCCATCGCGGCGTCGAAGTCGTCGCCGTGTTCCTGGCGCATCTGCATGTACTGCTCTTCGTTGAGCAGCTGGCTGCGCTCGAGCGGGGTCAGGCCCGGCTCGGTCACGACGAACGCCTCGAAGTACAGGATGCGTTCGATGTCACGCAGGGTCATGTCCAGCATCAGGCCGATGCGCGACGGCAGCGACTTGAGGAACCAGATGTGCGCGACCGGCGACGCCAGATCGATGTGACCCATGCGCTCGCGGCGCACCTTGGCCAGCGTGACTTCGGTGCCGCACTTCTCGCAGACCACGCCACGGTGCTTCATGCGCTTGTACTTGCCGCACAGGCACTCGTAGTCCTTGATCGGGCCGAAGATCGCGGCGCAGAACAGGCCGTCGCGCTCGGGCTTGAACGTGCGGTAGTTGATCGTCTCGGGCTTCTTCACTTCGCCGAACGACCACGAGCGGATCAGGTCCGGGCTGGCGAGCGCGATCTTGATCGCATCGAAGTCCGGAATCTGGCGCGGCTGGTTGAAGAGATTGAGCAGGTCTTTCATGTCTTTACTCCGGGAAAGGGGAACCTGGGCAGTGTTGGATCGGTGTCGCGCGCGGCACGCTCACGCGCCGCGCGTCGGGACGTCCTGCCTCAGTGCTCCTCCAGCTCCATGTTGATCGCCAGCGAACGGATTTCCTTGACCAGCACGTTGAAGGACTCGGGCATGCCCGCGACCATCTCGTGTTCGCCGTCGACGATGTTCTTGTACATCTGGTTGCGGCCCTGCACGTCGTCGGACTTCACCGTCAGCATTTCCTGCAGGGTGTAGGCCGCGCCGTAGGCTTCCAGCGCCCAGACTTCCATTTCGCCGAAGCGCTGGCCGCCGAACTGCGCCTTGCCGCCCAGCGGCTGCTGGGTGACGAGCGAGTACGGACCGGTCGAACGCGCGTGCATCTTGTCGTCGACGAGATGGTTGAGCTTGAGCATGTGCATGTAGCCCACGGTCACTTCACGCTCGAACGCCTCGCCGGTCCGGCCGTCGTACAGACGGTGCTGACCACTGGTCGGCATGTCCGCCAGTTCGAGCATCGCCTTGATCTCGGACTCCGCCGCGCCGTCGAACACCGGCGTGGCCATCGGCACGCCGTCGGTCAGGTTGCCGGCCAGCTTCAGCAGTTCCTCGTCGCTGAACTGCGACAGATCGACACGCTGGGCGAACGTCGCCTTGTCGTGGTTGTAGATCTGGTCGAGGAAGCTGCGCAGTTCGGCCACCTTGGCCTGCGCGTCGAGCATCCGCTGGATCTTCTCGCCGAGGCCCTTGGCCGCGAGGCCCAGGTGCACTTCGAGGATCTGGCCGATGTTCATACGCGACGGCACGCCCAGCGGGTTCAACACGATGTCGACCGTGTTGCCGTTGGCCATGTGCGGCATGTCCTGCACGGGCACGATGGTGGAGACCACACCCTTGTTGCCGTGGCGGCCGGCCATCTTGTCGCCCGGCTGGATGCGGCGCTTCACGGCCAGGTAGACCTTGACCATCTTCAGCACGCCCGGTGCGAGGTCGTCGCCCTGGGTGATCTTGCCGCGCTTGTCGGCGAAGCGCTTCTCGAACTCCTTCTGGTGCGCGTCGATCTGCTTCTGCGCACGTTCGATCGCGTCGGCCGCGTCCTCGTCCTTCATGCGGATCTGGAACCAGTCGGACTTCTTCAGGCCGTCGAGCACCAGCGAGGAGACCGTATCGCCCTTCTTCAGGCCGGGACCGCCGTTGGCGACCTTGCCCTGGATCTGCGAACGCAGACGCGCATAGATCGCGCTTTCGAGGATGCGGAACTGGTCGTCGAAGTCCTTCTTGACGCGCTTGATCTCGGACTCTTCGATCTGCTTGGCGCGCTTGTCCTTCTCGATGCCGTCGCGGGTGAAGACCTGCACGTCGATGACGGTGCCGTCCATGCCCGGCGGCACGCGCAGCGAGCTGTCCTTCACGTCGGACGCCTTCTCACCGAAGATCGCGCGCAGCAGCTTCTCTTCCGGAGTCAGCTGGCTCTCGCCCTTCGGCGTGACCTTGCCGACCAGGATGTCGCCGGCGCGGACTTCCGCACCGATGTACACCACGCCGGATTCGTCGAGACGGTTGAGCGCGTTCTCGGACACGTTCGGGATGTCGGCGGAGATTTCCTCCGGACCCAGCTTCGTGTCGCGGGCGACCGCGGTCATTTCCTCGATGTGGATCGTCGTGTAGCGGTCTTCCTTGACGACGCGCTCCGACAGCAGGATCGAGTCTTCGAAGTTGTAGCCGTTCCACGGCATGAACGCGACGAGCATGTTCTGGCCCAGCGCCAGCTCGCCGATGTCGGTCGAGGGACCGTCGGCCAGCACGTCGCCGCGCGCGACCACGTCACCCACGTTCACCAGCGGACGCTGGTTGATGCAGGTGTTCTGGTTGGAGCGCGTGTACTTGATCAGGTTGTAGATGTCGACGCCGGCATCGTGCTCGCCGGAAATCTCTTCTTCATGGACCTTGACCACGACGCGGCCGGCGTCGATCTGCTCGATCACGCCGCCGCGGCGGGCGTTCACGGTCACGCCCGAGTCGCGCGCCACGGCGCGCTCGATGCCGGTACCGACGAGCGGCTTCTGCGCACGCAGCGTCGGCACGGCCTGGCGCTGCATGTTGGCCCCCATCAGTGCGCGGTTCGCGTCATCGTGCTCGAGGAACGGCACGAGCGCAGCGGCGACCGACACGGTCTGCATCGGCGAGACGTCCATGTAATGGATCTCCGCCGGCGGCTTGAGCAGCGACTCGCCCTGGAAGCGGCAGTCGACGAACTGCTGCGTCATCGTGCCCTTGTCGTCCTGGACGGCATTGGCCTGTGCGATGACGTAGTCGTTCTCCTCGATCGCCGACAGGTACTCGATGTCGTCGGTGACGCGGCTGTCGACGACCTTGCGGTACGGCGTTTCGAGGAAGCCGTAGCGGTTGGTGCGTGCGAAGGTCGCCAGCGAGTTGATCAGGCCGATGTTCGGGCCTTCCGGCGTTTCGATGGTGCAGACGCGGCCGTAGTGCGTGGGATGCACGTCGCGCACTTCGAAGCCGGCGCGCTCGCGGGTCAGACCGCCCGGGCCGAGGGCCGACACGCGACGCTTGTGCGTGACTTCCGACAACGGGTTGTTCTGGTCCATGAACTGCGACAGCTGCGAGGAGCCGAAGAATTCCTTGACCGCCGCCGCGACCGGCTTGGCGTTGATCAGTTCCTGCGGGGTCAGGCCATCGGCCTCGGCCATCGTCAGGCGCTCGCGCACCGCGCGTTCGACGCGGACCAGGCCCACGCGGAACACGTTCTCGGCCATTTCACCGACCGAACGCACGCGGCGGTTGCCGAGGTGGTCGATGTCGTCGACGACGCCGCGACCGTTGCGGATCTCTGTCAGCACGCGGATGACGTCCAGGATGTCCGACGACTGGCCGAGCTCGCCGCGCAGGCGCACCGAATCCTCGTCCTTGCGCTCGGCGAAGTACTTCGCGTCGTACAGCACGGACGCGCCTTCGGTTTCCTTGCGGCCCAGACGACGGTTGAACTTCATGCGGCCCACGCTGGAGACGTCGTAACGCTCGAACGTGAAGAACAGATTGTGGAACAGGTTCTGCGCGGCATCCTTGGTCGGCGGCTCGCCGGGACGCATCATGCGGTAGATCTCGACCAGCGCATCGAGCTGCGTCTTGGTCGAGTCGATGCGCAGGGTGTTGGACAGGTACGGACCGCGATCGAGGTCGTTGACCCAGATCGTGCCGATGGTCTCGATCGACGCCTTGCGCAGCGCCTCGAGGGTCTCGAGCGTGATCTCGTCGTTGGCGGTCGCGACCAGCTCACCGGTCGCCGGGTCGATCACGTCGTGCGACAGGATCTGGCCGACCATGTAGTCGTCCGGCACGGCCAGCGCGGTGATGCCGGCGGCTTCGAGCTGCTTGACGTGACGCGCGGTGATGCGCTTGCCGGCTTCGACGATGACCTTCTCGCCGTCGAGCAGGTCGAAGTTCAGCGTTTCGCCACGCAGACGCTCCGACACCAGCTCCAACTGCACGCCCTCGCCCTCGGGGAGGATGTGGTAGCTGTTGATGTCGAAGAACTCGTTGAGCATCTCTTCGTTGTTGTAGCCGAGCGCGCGCAGCAGCACCGACACCGGCAGCTTGCGACGGCGGTCGATACGGGTGAACAGCGCGTCCTTCGGGTCGAACTCGAAGTCGAGCCAGGAACCGCGGTACGGAATGATGCGGGCGCTGTAGAGCAGCTTGCCCGAGCTGTGCGTCTTGCCACGGTCGTGGTCGAAGAACACGCCCGGCGAACGGTGCAGCTGCGAGACGATGACGCGCTCGGTGCCGTTGATGATGAAGGTGCCGTTCTCGGTCATGAGCGGAATCTCGCCCATGTAGACCTCCTGCTCCTTCACGTACTTGATGGCCTTCTGCGACGACTCGCGGTCGTAGATCACCAGGCGCACGGTCACGCGCAGCGGGGCGCCGTAGCTCAGGCCACGGTTGCGGCATTCGCGCTCGTCGAACACGGGCTCGCCGAGCTTGTAGCCGACGTATTCGAGTGCGGCGTAGCCGTTGTAGCTGACGATCGGGAACACCGACTTCAGCGCGGCGTGGAGGCCACGGTCTTCACGCTTGGTGGGATCGCGGTCGGCCTGCAGGAATTCGCGGTAGGAATCGACCTGGATGGCCAGGAGGAACGGCACCTCAAGAATCTCGCGGCGCTTGCCGAAGTTCTTGCGGATGCGCTTCTTCTCGGTGAACGAGTAGGTCTGCTGCTGGCTCGACGGGAGCTGGGACGTCGTCATGGGGAGTACGCCTCGTTGGATCGGATGGGATCGACTCGCGATCCGGAACATGGAGCTGTCACTGGGTAGTCGCTGGTATTGCCGGCACCAGCACGCCATCTCCCGCTACTACCCACTGACAACTGCGTCAGTTGTCGTGTTGCGTATTGCGTGTTTCACAAGCTTCCGGTCGCCCGGTTTCAGGAACGACCAAGGGCCGGGAGCTTTCGCCCCCGGCCCCGGTGCATCGCAAGCATGTGCTGCGATGCAAAGTGCCGCTTACTTGATTTCGACGGTCGCGCCAGCAGCCTCGAGATCCTTCTTGATCTTCTCGGCTTCTTCCTTCGTGGCGCCTTCCTTGACGTCCTTCGGTGCGCCTTCGACCAGGTCCTTGGCTTCCTTCAGACCCAGGCCGGTGATGGCGCGGACGACCTTAATGGCCTCGACCTTCTTCTCGCCGGCGGCCTTCAGGACGACGGTGAACTCGGTCTGCTCTTCGACAGCGGCAGCCGGGCCGGCAGCAGCAGCCGCGGCGACCGGAGCAGCGGCGGAGACGCCGAACTTCTCTTCGATGGCCTTGACCAGCTCCATCACTTCCATCAGGGACTTCTCGGCGATTGCGTCGACGATCTGTTCGTTGGTAAGGGACATTGTGATTACCTTTGAAAAATTTTCTGGGATAGGTTTCGTTGAACCGGCAGGCCGGACTTAGGCCGTTTCGGCCGTCTCGGCGGCTGCGTCCGCAGGTGCTTCGTCGCCACCGCCCTGCTTGTCGCCGACGGCCTTAACGGCGCGGGCGAACATCGCAGCGGGTTCGGACAGCACGCGGGCCAGCATGGACAGCGCCTGGTCGAGCGTCGGCAGCGAGGCCAGCACGTCGACATGGCCGGCCGGGTACAGCTGGCCTTCCACGACGACGAGCTTGGGCACCAGCTTGGTGTTGTCTTTCGCGAATTCCTTGATCAGGCGACCGGCTGCGCCGGGCTCCTCGGTCGAGAACGCATACAGCAGAGGTCCGACCAGCGAGTCCTTGGAGCACTCGTAGCTGGTACCTTCCACCGCGCGTGCGGCCAGGGTGTTCTTGACAACGCGCAAGTACACACCGGTCTCACGAGCCTTCTTGCGCATCGCGGTCATTTGACTGACCGTGGTGCCCACGTACTCGACAGCAATCAGGGAGTGGGCGTTCGCGGCGACTTCTGCCAGCTCGGCGACAACTTCCTGCTTCTGGGACAGATTGAGAGCCATTAATCACTCCTCATTGTGAACTCCGCTCACGGCTCCTGCCGCTTGCGGTCCTGAGCGGCTTCCAATCCCTGGAGGCCGGGGATGCATGACGCATCCCGGTGGTGGCCTTCTGCCTGGCTGGACGGATGTCGCACCAGAAAACTTCAGAAAGGCATCACCATCTACGCAGGCCTTTCGGTGCAAGCACCTCGGGATTAAGCGGTCTCAATCATCGGTGGCGGCGATTCCCTGCCAGTTCGAGCATCCCTGCCCGTCGCCACGTCGATCTCCACCGCGCCTGCGGTCTTTGACGGCGCCACGCCGGACCCGTGGTCCGTCGCGATGCCCCCAAATCGCGTCGCCCCGCGAGCGGGACGGCGCGTTTATTGCGTTTCGATCAGCGCGCGATGGTCAGCGACGACTGGTCGACGGTGACGCCCGGACCCATGGTCGAGCTCACCGAGATCTTCTGCAGGTACTGGCCCTTGGCGGTGGCCGGCTTGGCCTTCACCAGGTCGGCCAGCAGCGCCTGCAGGTTGTCCTTCAACTTCTCCGCATCGAAGTCGGCCTTGCCGATCGTGCAGTGGATGATGCCGGCCTTGTCGGTGCGGTAACGGACCTGGCCGCCCTTCGCATTCTTCACTGCCTCGCCCGGGTTCGGGGAGACGGTGCCGACCTTCGGGTTCGGCATCAGGCCGCGCGGGCCCAGCACCGTACCGAGCTTGCCGACGACGCGCATCGCGTCCGGCGTCGCGATCACGACGTCGTAGTTGATGTCGCCGGCCTGCATCTTCTCGGCGAGGTCGTCCATGCCGACGATGTCGGCACCGGCGGCCAGGGCCTCGTCGGCCTTGGCACCGGCCGGCGCGAACACCGCGACGCGGACGCTCTTGCCCGTGCCCTGCGGCAGCACGGTCGAGCCGCGCACCTGCTGGTCGGACTTGCGCGCATCGACGCCGAGGCGGACGGCGACGTCCACGGCTTCGGCGAACTTCGCGCTGCTGTTGTCCTTGACGATCTTCAGGGCGTCATCGATGCCGTAGCTCTTGCCCGGCTGCACGGCAGCCTGGATGCTCTTCTGTCGCTTGGTCTGTGCCATGGTCTCAGCCCTCCACCGTCAGGCCCATCGAACGGGCGGAGCCCGCGATGGTGCGCACTGCTGCTTCCAGCTCGGCCGCCGTCAGATCGGCTTCCTTCGCCTTGGCGATTTCTTCGAGCTGCGCGCGCGTCACCTTGCCCACCTTCTCGGTGTTGGGACGCTTGGAGCCCGAGGCCACGCCCGCCGCCTTCTTCAGCAGCACCGATGCCGGCGTGCTCTTGGTGATGAAGGTGAAGGTACGGTCCGAGTAGGCCGTGATGATGACCGGGGTCGGCAGACCCGGCTCGAGCTTGGAGGTCGCTGCGTTGAACGCCTTGCAGAACTCCATGATGTTCAGGCCGCGCTGACCCAGCGCAGGACCGACCGGCGGCGAGGGGTTGGCCTGACCGGCCTTGACCTGCAGCTTGATGTAACCGACGACTTTCTTCGCCATTGTCTTCTTCTCTCCGGGTGCAAGCGCCTTGGATCAGGCTCCCCATCGTTCCGGGAATACACGTGTCCCGGATTCACGTTGTCCATCTCGCGCGAAAGGCCGCCCATACGGCGGCCTGTGCGGTTGCCCGGCGCAGCCAGACAGTGAGCCGCGCACTATAGCAGGGTTTCGCGCGCCCGTCACACCGGGCGCGGCGGGATTCAGGCCTTCTCGACCTGCCCGAATTCCAGCTCGACCGGGGTCGAACGGCCGAAGATCAGCACTGCGACGCGCAGGCGGCTCTTCTCGTAGTTGATCTCCTCGACCACGCCGTTGAAATCGTTGAACGGGCCGTCGATCACGCGGACCATCTGGCCCGGCTCGAACAGCACCTTCGGACGCGGCTTCTCGACGCCTTCCTGCACGCGATCCAAGATCACGGCGGCTTCGTCGTCGCGGATCGGCAGCGGACGGTCGGCGGTGCCGCCGATGAAGCCCATCACCTTCGGCGTTTCCTTGACCAGGTGCCAGCTCTCGTTGTCCATGCGCGGAATGCCGCCGTCGTCCGACGTCAGGATCTGCACCAGGACGTAACCCGGGAAGAACTTGCGCTCGGAACGGCGCTTCTGGCCGGAGCGCATCTCGATCACTTCTTCGGTCGGCACCAGCACGTCGCCGAACTTTTCCTGCATCTCGGTGCGCACGATGCGATCGCGCAGCGCCTGGGCCACCGACTTCTCGAAGCCGGAATAGGCATGCACGACGTACCAGCGCTTGACGCCTTCGGTTTCCATCTGAATCGTTACTCCGTCACTGCCTCAGAACGAGGCGGATCAGCCACTGGATGATCTGGTCGAAGCCGGCGAGGATCAGGCTGATGATCGCCACGGCGATGATCACGATCCAGGTCAGGCGAATCGCCTCCTGGCGCGTCGGCCAGACGACCTTGCGCATCTCGAAGCGGGTCTCCGAGAAGAAATCACGGGTCTTGTGACCCTTGTCCGTCGTCAGGAAGACCGCGGCGGCGCCCACGACGCACAGGGCGACGATGATGCTGCGCACCGGCGTGGCCAGCTGCGCCTGGAACCAGTAAAAGGCGAAGACGCCGGCAACGACCAGGACGATCGCGGCAGCGTACTTGGCGAGGTCCGTCGAAGACGCACCCTTGGATTGTTCAACTCTGCTGTTCAATTCCCGGCGACTCATCGGTTTGCGACTGCTCGGTTGACGGGGCGGACCGCAATGCGTCCTGACCCGCGCGGACGATTCCGCGAATGGCACGCCAGGAGGGACTCGAACCCCCAACCTGCGGTTTTGGAGACCGCTGCTCTGCCAATTGAGCTACTGGCGTACGGATTGGAACAACAACCGGCTTCGGACACCCTTAGACGGCGAAGGCGGACCGGGGTTCCGGCCCGCCTTGTCGCGGCTTCGGCGGAGTTGGCACCCCGCTGGAACCACTGCATCCCGACTCGCGCCGGGATGTCGTCGGCCCGGGTACGCAATGCGCACCCGGGCCGTCGGATCACTTGATGATCTTGGACACCACGCC
>JASCOC010000039.1 GCA_029959605.1 Lysobacteraceae bacterium PS02340
CATTCCGAACTCGGAAGTGAAACGTACATGCGCCGATGGTAGTGTGCATCTAGCATGCGAGAGTAGGTCATCGCCAGGGTTTTTACCCAAAACCCCCGCCGGTTCTCCGGCGGGGGTTTTTCTTTGCGTGATGTTTGGCGATGGCGCGAGAGAACGTGAGAAAGTTAGGGCGTTAGAAAGTCAGTAAGTCGGGAAGTCTGGCGCTGAGGCGTGGCCGCCTGGATTCAGTCGGCAAGTGCCGAGAGATAATCGAGAGCGAAGTGATCCGATGAGATCAGACGCGAGCGACAATTCGGCTGTGGGAACGCGCGCCTTCGTGCATGACATCGCGCACTGATCCCTCGTCTGGCGTCGGCGTTGCGCAGCTCCAGTGCTGCTGTACCGGATCCCGGCATTCCGATTGTGTCGGGCGACTTGTTACGATTGTCGGCCGCGGGCCTATAGCTCAATGGTTAGAGCAGAGGACTCATAATCCTTTGGTTCCAGGTTCGAGTCCTGGTGGGCCCACCATCTGCAATACGCAAGCGCGATTGGCTGGGCGGGCGATGGTCCGGTTCTCCGCTCCGGCACGCACGTACTGTTGAGGCAATCCGCAGGTCTAGGGCGGGGGAACTGGTCGCCATGCCGCGCGAGGGATTCCAATCCTGACTAAGCGTTCTTGATGCCACGACCACGATGCGTGTGTTTCGCAACATCCTTACACCTGCACCGCTACATTGCGCTGGACCTGAATACGATCCGGTGGGTTTTCGGTGCAACGACGTGATGTTCTGAAGACGGCCTTGGCCGCACCGCTGTTGGGTGGCTGGTGGCCGGCGCTGGTGGCGGCTGCAGAAGGCGCAGCGTCCAACCCGTTCGATGCGGAAACGGTCGTGCAGTTGGCGCGCTCGCTCGCTTCCCGCGCGTATGTGCCGCCGGATACGACGTTGCCCGCGGCGCTCGCGGGTGCCAATTACGACCAGTATCGGGATTTCCGGTACCGCCACGACAAGGCGCTGTGGCGTGACCTCCCCGGTGTGGCGTTCCAGGCCCAGTTCTTCCACCGCGGGTTCCTGTTCAAGCCGCGGGTCGAGATGCACGTCGTCGAAGGCGATGTGGCGCGCGAGCTGCCGTTCTCCACATCGTTGTTCGATTACAGCCCGAATCCCACGCCGGCACTGGACGACGCCACCGGGTTCGCGGGGTTCCGCTTGCATGCGCCGTTGAACAGTCGCGATTACTTCGACGAGCTGTGCGTGTTCCTGGGCGCGAGCTACTTCCGTGCAGTCGGCAAAGGACTCACGTACGGGCTGTCGGCGCGTGGGCTTGCGCTCGGCAGTGGTGATCCGGGCCCGGAAGAATTTCCGGTGTTCCGTGCGTTCTGGCTGCACCGGCCGGACGCCGGCAGCACCGCGATCACCGTCGACGCGCTGCTGGATGGGCCGAGCATCGCGGGCGCCTACCGGTTCCGGATCCAGCCCGGCGAAGACACTGTCTTCGAGGTCGATGCGCGGCTGTTCCCGCGCGTGAATCTGGCGCACGCCGGGATCGCGCCGCTGACCAGCATGTACCAGTTCGATGCATCCGATCGCACCGGTATCGATGACTACCGTCCGTCCGTGCACGACTCAGACGGTCTCGGCCTGTGGACCGGCACCGACGAACAGGTCTGGCGACCGCTGCACAATCCGTCTTCGATCCAGCACAGCGGGTTCCAGGATCGGACGCCACGTGGCTTCGGGCTGATGCAGCGCAAGCGTGGCTTCGATGACTTCGAGGATGCGGAAGCCGGCTACGAGAAGCGTCCTTCGGCATGGATCGAGCCGCTCGACGACTGGGGCGCCGGCGAGGTGCACCTGGTGGAGATTCCGACGGCCGACGAGTACCAGGACAACATCGTCGCGTTCTGGCGCCCGGCCGAAGCGCTGAAAGCCGGCAGCGAGCGCCGCTGGCGTTACCGGTTGCACTGGACCGCCAGCAAGCTGTGGAAGCCGGCGCTCGCGCATGTCGCGGCGACGCGGATCGGCGCACGACCGGGTGAGGACCGTTCGATCCGACTGGTTGTCATCGATTTCGAGGGCGGCGACATCGGCACTGACGCGCCACAAGTTGAAGTGGCAGCGACTACCGGACGTATCGCCAATCCGGTCGTGCATGCGCGGCCGGGCGGTGGCTGGCGTGTCGGCTTCGAGTTCGCACCTGACGGGCGGACGAGCAGCGAACTGCGTGCGCGGCTGCATCGTGGTGGCGCTGCCGTCTCCGAAACGTGGGTCTACCGGTGGAGCGCGTGAGCATCGTCGACCTGCCGGCGATGCCCGACCTGGCGCCGGTACAGATGCCGATCCAGTCGCTGCGCGAAGGGCGCCTGACGACACGGCCTCTGCCCAGCGCGCCGACCGGCATGGTCTGGCGTCGCGCGTTCATCGTGACGACCGCAGCGGTGCTGACGATCTTCGCGACCTACCAGATCTGGTGGCTGCTGCGCATCGGCGGGATCGATCTGCTCGAAGGTCTGTTGTTGCTCGTCTTCGTGCCGCTGTTCGCGTGGATCGTGCAGTCCTTCGCGAGCTCGCTCGCCGGCTTCGTGCTGGTGCTGATGAAGCGACCGGCGCGACTCGGCATCGATCCGCAGGCGCCGCTCCCGGTGCTCAACGTGCGCACCGCCCTGCTGATGCCGACCTACAACGAAGATCCCGAGCGCCTGCTCGCCGGACTGCAGGCGATCATCGAATCGCTGCAGGCGACCGGGCGCGGCGATCATTTCGATCTGTTCGTGCTCAGCGACACGCGCGACGCGGACATCCAGCGGCGCGAAGTGATCGCCTTCGAGAAGCTGCGCAACGCGATGCCGCAGGCGCGGCTCTACTACCGCCTGCGCGAGGACAATCACGAGCGCAAGGCCGGCAACATCGCCGACTGGGTGCGGCGTTGGGGCGGCGCGTATCCGCAGTTCCTGATCCTCGACGCCGACAGCCTGATGACCGGCGACACGCTGGTGCGGCTGGCGGCGGCGATGGACGCGAACGACGACGTCGCGCTCGTGCAGACGCTGCCGGTCATCGTCAACGGCGCGACGGTGTTCGCGCGCATGCAGGAATTCTCCGGGCGCATGTACGGTCCGGTGATCGCGCACGGCGTGGCCTGGTGGCACGGGGCGGAGAGCAACTACTGGGGCCACAACGCGCTGATCCGCACCGCCGCGTTCGCTGCGCACGGCGGGTTGCCGGAGCTGCAAGGCCATACGCCGTTCCGCGGCGCGGTGTTGAGCCACGATTTCGTCGAGGCCGCGCTGATCCGGCGTGGCGGCTGGGCGTTGCACATGGTGCCGACGCTGGAAGGCAGCTACGAGGAAGGGCCGCCGACGCTGACCGACATGCTGGTGCGCGATCGGCGCTGGTGCCAGGGCAATCTGCAGCACGGCGGCGTGCTGCCCGCGCGCGGCCTCCACTGGGTCAGCCGCTGGCACCTGCTGATCGGCATCGGTCATTACCTCACCGCACCGCTGTGGGCGATGCTGGTGCTGATCGGCCTGGCGGTGCCCTTGCAGCACGGGGCGTTCGCCGAAGGGCTGTCGCCGGCCGAGTACTGGATGGCGATCGACGACGGCCGTTTCCTCGGCGTGTTCGTGATGACGATGGTGATGCTGTTCGCGCCGAAGGTCCTGGGCTACATCGCGACGCTCGCCGACGCACGCATGCGCCGCGGCGCCGGCGGTGCATTCCGAGGCTTCGTCAGTCTGTTGATCGAGAACGTGCTCGCCGCGTTGATGGCGCCGATCACGATGTACGTGCAGTCGCGCGGCGTGGCGGAGGTGCTGGCGGGGCGCGATTCGGGCTGGGATGCGCAGCGTCGCGACGATGGGCGCCAGACCTGGGGCGACCTGTGGCGCAACTATCGAGGCACCACGCTGCTCGGCGTGATCATGGGCGCGGGGGCGTGGACGATGTCGCCGGGCCTGGCCTTGTGGATGTCGCCGATGATCGTCGGCCTCGTCGGTTCGATTCCGATCGTGCGCTTCACGTCGTCGCGTCGCATCGGTCTGGCGTTGCGCCGCGCCGGTCTGTTCTCGACACCCGAGGAGCATTCGCCGCCCGACGTGCTCGTGCGCGCCGCTGCGCTGCGTGCCGAAGCGCATCCGGAGGTCGCGGCGCCTGCGCCGGTGGCACGCGGCTAGGCGCGTGCGACGGAGCGCTTACACTGGCGCTTCCTGACGTCTATTGATCCCGCATGGATTCCCAGAACCCCGCACTGCTCGACTGCATCGAACGCGAGACCGGCCCCGCACCCGCGTGGAGCGTGATCTGGCTGCACGGCCTCGGCGCCGATGCCAACGATTTCGTCCCGCTGGTGCCCGAGCTTCTGCGCAAGGACTGGCCCGCGATCCGCTTCGTGTTTCCAAACGCGCCGGTGCGCGCGGTGACGATCAACAACGGCGTGCGCATGCGCGCCTGGTACGACATCGTCGATTTCGATCTCGCCAACCGCGCCGATGAGGCCGGGGTGCTCGAATCGGTCGCGCAGATCGACGCGCTGATCGAGCGCGAGGCGACGCGTGGCATTCCGGCATCGCGCGTGATACTCGCGGGCTTCTCGCAGGGCGGCGCGGTCACGCTGGCAGCAGGCCTGCGTCGACGCGTGCCGCTGGCCGGCCTGGTCGCGTTGTCCACGTATCTGCCCGCGGCGCGCAACGCCGGCGCCGCACTCGTCGACGGCGCCACGCGCCAGCCGGTGTTCATGGCGCACGGCACGCAGGATCCGGTGGTGCCGCTGGGCGCCGGTGAACAGAGCGCCGCCTGGTTGCGCCAGGCCGGCTTCGACGTCGCCTGGCATCCGTATCCGATGCCGCATTCGGTCTGCGCCGAAGAAATCGTCGCCCTCGGCGACTGGTTCGACGCGCGGTTCGCGGCCGGCTGAGCATGGCCGCGCCGGCAGTCGACGGCCTCTGGCTGCCGGACCTGTGCCGGCTGCCGCGCCTGCTGACGATGCTGGGCCTCGCCCAGCTCACGGTCATCGTGGTGCTGCTGGTGCCGAACCCCGCCGCGCTCTGGGACGTGTCGGCGTTCGTCTCCGCGAGTGGCTATGCGTTGTGGCTCGCGCTGTCGGTTTCGGTCTTGCTGTGTGCGTGCCGGCGGCTGCTGTCGCGCTTTCCCGTGCGCCTCGGCGCGTTGATCGCGGTCGCGCTGGCAATGGCGGTCGCGCTGGTCGCCTCGGCGATCGTGCACGGCCTGTTCGCGAGTGTCGGCGGCACGGCGGGGTTGCCGGGGTTCGGTCGGTTCGTCGGCGGCAGTGGCGCGGTCGTCGCGCTGCTCACCGGCATCGCACTGCGCTATTTCTACGTCATCGATCGGTGGCAGGGGCAGGTGGCCGCGCATGCGCGCGCCGAGGCCGATGCGCTGCAGGCGCGCATCCGGCCGCATTTCCTGTTCAACAGCATGAACATGATCGCCACGCTGCTGCGCCGCGATCCCGTGGTCGCCGAACGCGCGGTGCTCGATCTGTCGGATCTGTTCCGTGCTGCGCTCGGGGCGGGCGAAGGCACGTCGACGCTGTCGGAAGAAGTTTCGCTGGCCGAGCGCTATCTCTCGATCGAACAACTGCGGCTCGGCGATCGTCTGCGCGTGGACTGGCACAGGCAGGGTGATCTGCCATGGACGCTGCCGATGCCGCGTCTCGTGCTGCAGCCGGTGTTGGAGAACGCGGTGCTGCACGGCATCTCGCGATTGCCCGAGGGCGGCACCATCGACGTACGGCTGACGATGGACGCGGGGGTGCTCGAAATCGAGGTCGCCAATCCCTCCCTGCCACCCGACAACGCGCCCGCGCAGGGTGCGGGACACGCCCAGCGCAGCATCGCCCATCGCCTCGGCTTCGCGTTCGGCCCCCGTACGCGCATGCGCTACGGGTGGAACGACGGGCGCTATGCGTGCACCATCCAGGTGCCGGTGCCGACGGACGGTGCCGCGCCGGTCCCGGGAGGACGCACGCCATGAAGGTCGTGATCGCCGATGACGAACCGCTCGCACGCGAGCGTCTGCGGGTGCTGCTGGCGCAGCTCGCCGGCATCGAGATCGTGGCCGAGGTGGGCGATGGGCGCAGCGCGCTCGAAGCCTGCGCCGCGCACGATCCCGCGCTGGTGCTGCTGGACATCGCGATGCCGGGTATCGACGGACTGGAGGTTGCGCGACATCTCAGCGCGTTCGAGCCGCGGCCTGCGATCGTGTTCTGCACCGCCTACGACGCGCATGCGTTGAAGGCATTCGAAGCCGCCGCCGTCGACTATCTGGTCAAACCGGTGCGGCCCGAACGCCTGCAGGTCGCGGTCGAGCGCGCGCGGACGTTCACGGCCGGACGCGAGGTGGCGGTCGATGGCGACGCACATGGCGACAAGCGGCGCACGCATCTGTGCGCGCGCCTGCGCGGCAGCCTGCGGCTGATTCCGGTCGAGGACATCCGCTATCTGCAGGCCGAGGAGAAGTACGTCGTCGTGCATCACGCGCGCGGCGAGGATCTGGTCGAGGAATCCTTGAAGTCGCTCGAGGACGAGTTCGGCGACCGCTTCGTGCGCATCCATCGCAACTGTCTGGTGGCCCGGCACGAGCTGGTCGAACTGCGTCGCGATCTCGAAGGCCACGTGCACGCAGTGCTGCGTCACGGCGACCGGCCGCTGGAAGTCAGCCGCCGCTGCGTGTCGCAACTGCGCGACACCGTGCGTCAGCTCTGATCCCGCGGCAAGCGGGCCTGGCGACGATCGCCGATAATGGACGGATGGATCGACTGCGCATCGCCACCCGCAAGAGTCCGCTCGCCCTGTGGCAGAGCGAGCACGTGGCCGCCGCCCTGCGCGCGCGCCATCCCGGCCTCGACGTTGAGCTGATACCGCTGAGCACACGCGGCGACGAAGTGCTGGACCGTTCGCTGGCGGCGATCGGCGGCAAGGGCCTGTTCCTCAAGGAACTCGAAATCGCGATGCAGGCCGGCGAGGCCGACTGCGCGGTGCACTCGCTCAAGGACGTGCCGATGGCGCTCGAACCCGGCTTCGCGCTGCCGGCGATCCTCGCCCGCGCCGATCACGCCGACGGCTTCGTCAGCAACGACTTCGACGGCATCGACGCGCTGCCGATGGGCGCGCGCGTGGGCACGTCGTCGTTGCGTCGACAGGCGCAGTTGCGCGCGCGGCGGCCGGATCTGCAGCTCGTGGATCTGCGTGGCAACGTCAACACGCGGCTGGCCAAGCTCGACGCCGGCGACTACGACGCGATCGTGCTCGCATGTGCGGGTCTGCAGCGGCTGGGACTGGAGACGCGCATCCGCGCGCGCCTCGATGCACCGGACTGGCTGCCGGCCCCGGCGCAGGGGGCGATCGCGATCGAATGTCGTGACGATGCACTGTGTCTGCACACCTTGCTGGCCACCCTCGACGATGCGCAGACGCGGCGTTGCGTCGAGGCCGAGCGCGCGATGAACCGGGCGCTGCACGGCAGCTGTCACGTGCCGGTCGCGGCCTATGCCTGGCTCGACGGCGACCGCTTGCGGCTCGAAGGGCTGGTCGGGTCGGCGCAGGACGGCCGCGCCGTGCGTGCGGGCGGCGAGTCCTCGCATGCCGAGGGCGATGCGCTCGGCGCGCGGGTCGCGTCGCTGTTGCTGGAAGCGGGGGCGGGGGCATTTCTGCCGGGCTAGGAGATCCAGCCGGCCGGGTGATGGGCTTCGCTGCGCTCTACCCATCCTACGAAGCGGCTTGCTCCTACGAGGTAGGCAGCGACGTCAGAACGTACGGCGGAGTTTGAGCGAGCCCTCGGTGTCGGTACTGCCGCGGCCGCCGTTGCCCAGCGTGTCGTGGCGCAGTTCGAAGTCCGAGCGCAGCGTCCACTGCGGGAACAGTTCGTAATCGAACGCCAGCGTCTGCCGCAGGAAGGTGTTCTCGCGGCCGGTCTCCACCTGCACTTCCTGGGTGAAGGACGCGCGCTTGCCGAGCTCCTGCGACAGCTGCAGCTGGCCGGTCGCGATCGGACCCATCGCGGCGGTGCCGAAGTCGGTGTAGGGCTCGATCCGCACGCCGGTGCCGAATTCGATGCGCAACGAGGTCTCGGGGCTGCGGATCGCTTCGAGACCGTAGCGGGTGTCCCACTTCACGTGATTGCCGCCGGACCGGATGAATTCCCGGCTGGAGAACGGTGAATGCAGCGGTGCCAGACGCCGGTCCGGCAGCTTGACCAGCGGATGCGCGACGGTGCGCGGACGCACGCCGGGCGCTTTCGGTGACCAGATCCGCTGGCGCGCCGTACTGGCCGTCCATTCCGCATCCCGGCAGGACAGCCGGTAGCAGGGACGGCGCAGCGGTACCTGCCGCGCAGCGACGGCGGCGATGGCAGGCAGCTCCGGTGCGGCGGGGAGCGGTTGTGTGTAGATCGGCAGGCCCGCAATGGCCAGCCACCAGCCAGCAAGCATTTCAGCCATTCATGTAAGCGGTTACAGATTGATTATGCCGAAGCCTGTGTGGCACTTGCCATCACCGGCGGATCGCCGTCGAGGCGGGCTTCAGGAATCGTGACCGGCATCGCGCTGCCGGCCTTCGCCCTCGCCCAGAAACAGGCGGTGTTCCAGTGCGGCGGCGCCCAGCAGGGCGGCGCTCGCCAGCAGCAATGGCACCAGCGGCGGCACGCTCCCGGTCAGCGCCAGCAGCCAGCACAGCAGCGGCGCGCCCGCGGCAAGACCCAGGACTGCGATGCGCGCTCCGCGTAACGGCAGGGCAATGTCGCTTCCGGGCAACCGGTCCACGGCGCGCCAGTAAAGAACTTTGCACAACGCGAGACAGGCGCCGAGTCCGGTCAGCGTCGCCAGCATCGTGCGCCCGTCGTTGCCGGACACGAACAGCCGGTCCATCAGGACATAGAGCAGGGCGAGACCGGTGCTCATTGCGAGGAGCAGATGGATCGGCAGCACCAGCGGTTGCTGCCAGGGTGCAGGCGCTGCCGGCGCGGCGTAGCCACTGGCGATCGCGGCCACGGCGCCGAATGCGACGAGCAACAGCAGCAGACCCAGCGCGACCAGCAGCGGGCCGAGTGTGGTCCAGGCACCCGCCAGCAGCAGCACCACCAGCAGTGCGGCGATTGCGAGACTGATCCACACCAGCCCGCGCGCGCGGCGCGGCGCGGCGCGGTCGGCGGGCCGCGCGAAGCGTTGCGCGAGCAGACCGGCGGCGACGCACACCGCGCCGAGGAGCAGCCCGAGCAGTTGCAACTGGTGCAGCGTCGATGCCGCCTCGGGCCGCAACTGCAGCAGTGCGGTCGTCATGCCGCTCCACATCAACAGACCCAGCCCGGCGCCCGTCAGCGGCATCGCGGCGATCCTCAGCATCTGGCGCATCCGGCATCCCGTCGGGTCGTCGGTCCGCAGCGTGCCATGGAGCCCGGGCGCTGCACAGTCAGAACGGAAAGAAGCGTGGGATCAGCAGCGTCGCAGTGATCAGGAAAATGATGTTGAGCGGCATGCCGATCTTCACGAAATCGCTGAAGCGGTAATTGCCGGCGGTGTAGACCATCGTATTGGTCTGGTAGCTGATCGGCGTGGCGAAGCTGGTCGACGCCGCGAATGCGACCGCAATCAGGAAGGGCTTGGGATCCACGCCCAGCGAATCGGCGGTGGCGATGGCGATCGGCACCACCAGCACGGCCGAAGCGTTGTTGCTCATGAACTCGGTCAGGGTCGAGGTCATCAGATAGACCGCCGCCAGCGTGGCCGTCGGACCGTAGTGGCCGACCAGATTGATCAACTGGTTGGCGGCAAGCGCCGCGCCGCCCGTTTTCTGCAGCGCGATGCCGAGCGGAATGATCCCCGCCAGCAGCAGGATCACGCGCCAGTCGATCGCCTCGTAGGCCTCGTCGGGGTCGAGCAGGCGCAGCACCACGAGCGTGATACAGCCGAGCAGGGCAGAGGCCACGATCGACGTCCAGCCGAGCGCCGCAGCCGCGATCGCCGCTGCCATGACGATCGCCGACAGTGTCGCCTTCGTCGTATCGACCTTGCGCTGCGCACGTGAGCCCAACACGATCAGCCCCCGGTCGATGCGCAGATCGGCGATCGCCTTGGCGGGTGCATCGAGCAGCAGCACGTCGCCCACGTGCAGCGGCACCTGATCGAGCGGCGTGTGGATGCCGAGCTGACGTCGATGCAGACCATGCACGCGCGCCCGGTAGGTGTGGCCGAACCGCATGCCGGCCAGGGTATTGCCGATCAGATGCGAACCCGGCGCCACCATCGTCTCTACATGCAGGCGTTCCGCGTTGACGTCGCCGTCGAGATCGCGGGCCACGTGGTCGAACTTGAGCTTGAGCGATTTGCGCGTCGCTTCGATGTCCTGCCACAGCCCCCGCAGCAGAAGGCGGTCTCCTGCCTCGACCTTCAGGTCTTGGCCGCGCATCGCGACGCCGTTGCGCAGGATCGCGAGCAGGGCCACATCGTCGCTGGCATCGGAGAGCACTTCTCCGCGGCGGCGACCGATCACCGCCGCACCGTCATCCACCAGCAGCTCGGCGACATAACGGCCGATGTGGTCGGCGCTCTCGCTGCCGGGCACGCCGCGGTCAGGCAGCAGCAGGCGCCCCACCGTCATCAGATACAGCACGCAGATGCCGACGAACACGATGCCCAGCGGCGCGAACTCGAACAGGGTGAAGCCGATGCCGGCGGTCTCGCGCGCCATCGAATCGATCAACAGGTTGGTCGAGGTGCCGATCAGGGTGCACACGCCTGCGGTCTGCGACATGTAGGACAGCGGGATCAGGAATTTCGACGGCGCCCAGCGGTTGGCCGTCGTCGCCGCGAGCACCAGCGGCAGGAAGACCGCCACGGTCGCGGTGTTGTTGACGAACGCAGCCACGCAGGTCACCAGCGCCATCATCACCAGCAGGAACAGCCACGGCCAGCGGATCCGCGCGAGCAGGTCGCCCACCGCGATCAGCGCGCCGTTGCGCTGCAGGGCGCCGCTGAGCACGAACATCGCCGCGACCATCACCGTCGCCTGGTTGCTGAAGCCCGAGAGCGCCTCGGGCAGGCTGACCACGCCCAGCACCAGCAGCGACGCGGCCACCAGCAGCGCGACCACGTCGACGCGCAGCTTCTCGGTCACGAACAGGAACACCGCGCCGGCCATCACCGCCAGCGTCAACCACAGATCCACGCTGCCTCCTTCGTCATCGAGTGTGGCGCCTGCCACGCGCCGGGCAGTCCGGCCAAGCCTGCCTGCGCTGCTGCGGAGGTCGGGTGAGTCGCCTTGCGGCCCCCTGCGGCGCGTCATGGTACGGAAGCGGATGGGATACTGCGCATCCCGACGTGCCAGGAGCTTCCATGACTGCAGCCGTGCCCGCACCCGACTCGCCTGGATCGGTCGACGTGCTCGTGATCGGGGGGGGCGCCTGTGGTGCACTGGTGGCGCTGCATCTGCTGGATCAGGACGGCCTGCGCGTCGCGCTGGCCGAGCCCTGGCACGCGCCCGCGCGCGGGGTCGCGTATTCGACACCGCGCGCCGAGCACCTGCTCAACGTCAATGCCGCGCGCATGAGCGCCTTCGATGGCGTCCCTGACGATTTCCTCGCCTGGCTGCGCACGCAGCCGGAATCCGCCGGACTCGAAGACGCGGTGCTGGCCGCGCAGTTCGCGCCCCGGCGTGTCTACGGGCGGTATCTGCAGGCGCGGCTCGATGCGCATGGCGCGCGCGCATCGCTGGCCTTGCATGCGGACGCGGCCGTGGATCTCGAACGCGAGGGTCCGGACTTCATCGCGACCTTCGCGTCCGGTGCGCGCCTGCAGGCACGCGCCGTCGTGCTGGCCATCGGCAACCTGCCTGCGGCATTGCCGGGCGGGGCGCCGGCGCTCGCACCGGTCGAAGCCTGGGATTACGAAGCGGTCGCCGCGATCGCGCCGGACGCGGACGTCGGCATCATCGGTGCGGGCCTGAGCATGGTCGACGTCCTGCTGACACTGCAGGCGAACGGCCATCGCGGGCGCGTGCTGGCGATCTCGCGCAACGGCCTGATGCCGTTGGCGCATGCACCAGGCACCGTGCCGCAGCCCGGCGGTGTCGATGCGCTGATGCCGCTCGGTGTGCGTGCCCGCATGCGGATGCTGCGGCAGTGGGCGGCCGATGCGGTGGCGCAGGGACGTCCATGGCAGGACGCGGTCGAGCGGCTGCGTCCGCACGTGCGCGCGCTCTGGCAGGCCTGGCCCGACACCGAGCGGCGCCGCTTCCTGCGCCACGCGGTGCGGCAATGGGACATCCACCGGCATCGCATCGCGCCCGGCGTCGCGGCAATCGTCGACGACATGGCCGCGGCGGGCGTGTTCTCGCTGCAGGCCGGGCGGCTGTCGCGGATCGAAGCACGCGATGGTCGGGTCGCCATCGACTGGATGCCACGTGGTGGCACGCCGACCACCACGGTCGTCGATGTCGTGGTCAATGCGACCGGTATGGAAAAGCGCTTGTCACGCGCGGCGGGCCGGCTCCTGCCTGCCTTGCACGCGCGCGGTCTGGTTGCGCCCGGGCCGCTCGATCTGGGGCTGGCGACCCGCGGCGACGGAGAGGTGCTCGATCGGAACGGTGACGTGGTGCCGGGCCTGTGGACACTCGGCGCGACCCGCATCGGCGACCTGTGGGAAACCATCGCGATGCCCGAACTGCGCGGCCAGGCGGAGCGCGTGGCGGTCGGCGTGCGACAGGCACTCGCCGGCCGCTGAGCGCTACAGGCAGGCCTGCTGCAGGCGCCGGATTTCTTCGCTGATCAATTCCGCGTCGCCGCCGGTGCCGAGGTTCGCGATGTTGCGGCGGATGCGCGGGCAGGGATCGCTGGGGCCGCCACCGAACAGCTTGCCGACCGCGATCACGACATCCTCGACCGACACCGGCTCGCGCATCGCGAACCGGCCGTCCGCCGCGGGCATCGGCCGATGCTGCAGCGGATCGTGCGAAAAATCCGCGGCCGGCGCCTGCTGGCGCGCCCAGTCACCGGCCTGTTCCAGCAGCGCAGCGGCGGTCGGCAGAGGCGCCGCATCATTGATAGACGCGCGCGCCACGTCGACGGCCTGCAAGGCGTCGTTGCGTCGCGCACGCACCGGCGGCGGCGTCGTGATCCCGGACGTGGTGGGCGCAGGCGCGGGCTGCGGGGCAGGCGGCGGCACGATCGGCAGCGGCCGCTCGATCCAGATCACCGTCAACGCGTCCGCGACGCGATCAGGCGCCGGCTGTCGCAGGCCCAGCAGCCACCACGCGACGCCCACGTGCACCAGCACCGTCGCGGCCAGCGCGACGCCGACAGCCCCCTTCCGCATTCCCTGCGCCATGTCGATCCGGTCGAACTCCGATGGCGGAGTCTAGGGTCGGCGGCCGACGGCCTGCGTTAACCACCGGTTATCCGCACGCGGTCACGCCGTCGCCGCCGACTGGCGCCATAATCGGCCGCATGGACCGATACGAACGCATTCTCTCGCTGCATCGCATCCTCAAGACCTCGCGCTATCCGGTGACGGTGGCCAAGCTGCAGGACGAGCTGGAATGCTCGCGGGCGACGGTCTATCGCGATCTGGCCTTCCTGCGCGATGCACTGATGGCGCCGATCGTCGGCGACGGCGACGCGGGCTTCCGCTACGACAGTGACGAGGGCGGTCGCTTCGAGCTGCCGGGGCTGTGGCTGAGTTCCGAAGAACTGCATGCACTGCTCGCGGCGCAGCAGCTGATGTCGCGCAGCAGCGGCGGCGTGCTGTCGAGCGCACTGGCGCCGCTGCAGTCGCGCATCGAGAAGCTGCTCGACGAACATTCCGCCGGCAAGCAGTGGCCGGTGCAGCGCGTGCGGGTGATTCCGCATCGCGGCCGGCGCATGGACGAGCACGCGTTCCGCAACGTCTGTTCGGCGGTGCTGCAGCGCAAGCAGCTGTCGTTCGAATACCGCGCACGCTCCACCGACGAGCGCACCAAGCGCACGGTCTCCCCGCAGCGCATCACCCATTACCGCGACAACTGGTATCTGGACGCCTGGGACCAGGATCGCGATGCGCTGCGCAGCTTCTCCGTCGACCGCATCACCAACGCACGCGTGCTCGCCGCCGATGCGCGCGACATCGACGATGCGGAGCTCGACACGCATCTGGCCGGCAGCTACGGCATCTTCTCCGGCCCGCCCAAGGGCATCGCGACGATCCTCTTCAGCGCCAAGGCCGCGCGCTGGGTCGCCGACGAGCACTGGCATTCGCAGCAGCAGGGCCGCTTCCTGCCTGACGGCCGGTTCGAGCTGAAGGTGCCCTACAGCGGCGCGCGCGAACTGTTGATGGACGTACTGCATTACGGCGCCGATGCCGAAGTGATCGAACCGGTCGCGCTGCGCGAACAGGCGCGCTCGCTGCTGATGATGGCGCTGCAGAAGTACGAAGGCTGAGACCGGCACGATGACGACACGCGAGCCTGTCGCCTTGGCGCTGGGGGCCGGCGGCGCGCGCGGCCTGGCGCAGATCGGCGTCATCGAAGTCCTCGAGGAGCGCGGCTTTCCGATCGTCGCGATCTCGGGCGCGTCCAGCGGCGCACTGGTCGGCGGCACCCATGCGGCCGGTCGCCTGCGCGAGTTCGATGCGCGTATCCGTGCGATGTCGCGCCGGGACTTCATCCGCCTGCTCGATCCCGGTTTCCGCCGTGCGGGTGTGCTCGCCGGCGAGCGCTTGGTCGAGACGATGCGGGAGGTGGTGGGCGATCCGCCGATCGAAACCCTGCCTGTGCAGTTCACCGCGGTCGCGGTCGATCTGCAGCGGCAGCGCGAAGTCTGGATCCAGGACGGCCCATTGTGGGATGCGCTGCGCGCGTCGTTCGCGATCCCCGGCGTGTTCACCCCGCACGTCGTCAACGGACGGCCGCTGGTCGATGGCGGCCTGCTGGCGCCGTTGCCGATCGCTGCGACGCGACTCTCGGATGCGACGCGCCTGATCGCGGTCGACATGCACGGCTGGCCCTCGCAGCCGCCCGGTACCCCGGCGCGCCAGGGCGAAGCGCAGCACGATACCGATGCCGCGCCGAGTGGTTTGATCGACGTCATGTCCCGCTCGCTCGACACCATGCAGGCGCAGATCTCGCGCGTGCAGCTGGCGCTCGATCCGCCGGAACTGGTGATCCGCATTCCGCGCGACGTCTGCCAGTTCTACGAATTCTGGCGTGCCGCCGAACTGATCGACATCGGCCGCCACCAGGCCGCGCGCGCGCTGGACGACGCCGGCTACTGAGCGGCGGCGCCGCGCATCGCGCGTAGGACACAGGCAGGTTTCGACGGGGTGCCATGGTCCGGCGCCAGGCAGGCGCTCCAATCGTTTCCTCAGACAGCGCCCAGGGTCGCAGCCCATGAGATGCGCGCCCCACAGACTGCGGCCATGCCCAACCGGGCCATCGATCACCGCGTCCACAGGAGCTGCGCAGATGTCCCGTATCGCCCACGCCTCGCCCGATGCCGATGTCCCCGCCGATGCCGGCCTGCGCACGCTCTTGGTCGGCGCGCTGTTCCTCGGCGCGATCGCGCTGCTGTCGTTTCCCGGTCTGCGGACCGGCGTTACCGCGGTCGGCTGGGCGCCGCTGTGGCTGATCGGCATGCCGGCGGTCGCCTGGCTCACCCTGTTCCTGCGTCGCCTGCCGCGCCGCCGCAAGCTGGCCTCGTCAGCGGTCTTGCGGCGGCGTCGGCCACGCCTTGCCCCGGCCCCGCCCCGGCCC
>JASCOC010000003.1 GCA_029959605.1 Lysobacteraceae bacterium PS02340
GGCATCGCCCATGTGCGTGAGGGCCGGGAGCCGGACCTCGACGCACTGCTGGCGATGGCCGATCGCCGGCTCTATCTGGCCAAGCGCGCGGGCCGCAACCGCGTCATCGATCGCGATGTCGAGGTCGCCCTGCCCGCGCCGGCCTGACGCGGACGCGCCTCAGCCACCGGTCACCGGCTTCGGCGGTCGCGCCAGACTCAGCGCCACCGTGACCGCCAGGATCACCGCCACGACGCCCAGCGACCACAGCACCGGAATCTTGTAGACGTCGATCAGCAGCATCTTGGCGCCGATGAAGACCAGCACCACGGCCAGACCGTAGGGCAGCAGGTGGAAGCGGTCGGCCATGCCGGCGAGCATGAAGAACATCGCGCGCAGGCCCAGCACCGCGAACACGTTGGACGTCAGCACGATGAAGGGATCGGTGGTGATCGCGAAGATCGCCGGAATGCTGTCGACCGCGAAGATCACGTCGATCACGCCGATCAGCACCAGCACCACGAACAGCGGCGTGTACGCCCAGGCGCCGCCTTCGCGCACGCGCAATGCCGCACCGCGATAGCCGTCGGTGAGCCGCAGATGTCCGCGCATCCAGCGCAGCACCACGTTGTTCTCCAGATCCGGCTCCTTGCCGGCGGCGAACCACATCTTGAAGCCGGTCAGCAGCAGGAACGCGCCGAACACGTACAGCAGCCAGTGGAACTGGGCCAGCAACGCCGCGCCCACGAAGATCAGGACCGCCCGCAGCACCAGCGCCAGCAGGATGCCGATGATCAGCACGCGCTGGCGCTGCGCCTCGGGCACGCCGAAGAAGGTGAACAGCAGCAGGAAGACGAAGATGTTGTCGACCGCGAGCGACTTCTCGACCAGATAGCCGGTCAGGAATTCCAGGCCCACGCGGTTGGCGAGCGCGGCGCCCGCGGTCTCGTGCAGGTACCACCACAGTCCCGCGTTGAACAGCAGCGCCAGGGCCACCCAGCCCAGGCTCCACCACAGCGCCTCCTTGAACGTGACCTTGTGCGCGCCGCCGTGGCGCATCAGCACCAGGTCGACGAGCAGCGCGATCACCACCAGGCCGCCGAAGCCGGCCCACAACCAGACATTGCCAATCGTTTCCATCGAGATTCCCGAGCATGTGGAGGAGGTCCGCAGGGCGCGGACATCGTCGGGAACCGGGAACCGGAATCCGGGGACATGCCTTCGCCATTGCGGCGAAGGTCTTGCTCACAGCCCGGTTGGGCTGCCGTGCGACCGGAGCATCGCTGCTCGAAATGACGGCCTGCACGCTGGGAGCTACTCCCCTTCGGGTGCGGATTCTGCGGATACCGCGCGTGACGGGCAAGTGCACGCGGTAAAATCGCAGGGATGAACACACCCTACCCGACCGTACACCTGAAGAACGCCTGGCGTTCCAGCCACCCGTGGATCTTCCAGCGCCTCGTCGAGAAGCCGGCGCAGCGCCCCAAGCCCGGCAGCATCGTCGACGTTATCGGCGTCGACGGCGAGTGGATCGGCCGCGGTTTCTACAACGGCCATTCGCGCATCGCCGTGCGCATCCTCGAAACGCATCCCGACGTGCCGGTCGACGCCGGCTGGTTCTCGCGCAAGATCGCCGAGGCCGTCTCGCTGCGCCGCGACGTGCTCAAACTCGATGCCGTGTCCGACGCCTGGCGCGTCGTGCACAGCGAAGGCGACGGCCTGTCGGGTCTGGTCGTGGACCGCTACGGCGATCTGCTGGTCGTGGAATTCTTCAGCGCCGGCATGTTCCGCCATCGCGAATGGATCTACGAAGCGCTGACCGAACAGTTCCCCGGCTGCCGCTTCCACAGCTTCGCCGACGAGCACGTGCAGAAGCAGGAGAGCTTCGACTACCGCGGCAGCGTGCCGGCCGATCCGGCGATCATCACCGAGTACGGCGTGCGCTTCCGCGCCGATCCGGCCGGTGCGCACAAGACCGGCTTCTTCGCCGACCAGCGCGAGAACCGCGAGTGGCTGAGCCGCCAGGTGGCCGGCAAGCGCGTGCTCGACCTGTGCTGCAACACCGGCGGGTTCGGTGTGTACGCGGCCGTGCGCGGCGCCAGCGAAGTGGTCGGCATCGACATCGACGAAGACGTCATCGAGATCGCCAAGGGCAACGCGAGGCTCAACGATGCGCGTATCAAGTTCGTGCAGGCCGACATCTTCCCGTGGCTGCGCGATGCATCGAATGCGGGCGATGCGTACGACGTCGTCGTGCTCGACCCGGCCAAGATGACCCGCGACCGCGAACAGGTGATCCCGGCGCTGAAGAAGTACCTCGACATGAACAAGCTCGCGCTCGGCGTGGTCAAGCCGGGCGGCCTGCTGGCGACGTTCTCGTGCACCGGTCTGGTCAGCGAGGAGCAGTTCCTCGACATGCTGCGGCGCGCGGCGTTCTACGCCAACCGCACGATCCAGATCCTCAAGGTCTCGGGCGCGGGCGCCGATCATCCGTTCATGGCGCACGTGCAGGAATCGCGTTACCTCAAGGCGGTGTTCTGCCGCGTCGTGGACTGATCCGGCTGCATGGCGGGGAGGCTGCGGCCCGGCTTGCGCGGCGCGATCTGGGGCGTCGCCGCGCTGACGGCGGCCGCGCTCGCGGCGAGCTTCGTCTGGGACTGGCGGACGCCCGAGCGGCCTGATCCAGGTCCGCCGCCTGCGGGCCTGCCGGCGCGGATCGAATCCGTGGCCGGCGACGGCCATCGCGGCGTGCGCGACGGCGCGCTGTCGGAGGCGCGGTTCGACGATCCCTTCGGCATCGCCGTCGCGGCCGACGGCACGGCCTTCATTGCCGATGGCGGCGCGTCGAACCGCATCCGCCGCGTGTCCTCCGACGGCCGCGTCGACACCTTTGCCGGCAGTCTCGAAGGTCTCGAGGATGGGCGCGGCGCCGATGCGCGTTTCCACACGCCGTCCGGTCTCGCGCTCGATGTGGTCGGCGCGTTGTACGTCGCAGACACCGGCAACCACGCGATCCGGCGCATCGCGCCCGACGGCACGGTGACGACGCTCGCCGGCACCGGTGAGGCGGGTTTCGTCGATGGCCCGGCGTCGCAGGCGCGCTTCCACGCGCCGACTGGCGTGGCCGTCGATGCGACGGGCCGCGTCTTCGTCGCCGATGGCTTCAACGACCGCATCCGCGTGATCGAGGCCGGCGCCGTGCGCACGCTGGCCGGCGACGGACGGCCGGGCTTCGTCGACGGCATCGGCGCGCAGGCGCGATTCGATACGCCAAGCGGACTCGCGCTGGCCGGCGACGGTGCGTTGTGGATCGCCGACACCGGCAACCACGCGATCCGGCGCATCGCGCCCGACGGCACCACGACGACGCTGGCACTGCACGGCGACGAACCCGATGCCGCGCCCGCGTCGCCGGTGGCCCTCGCCATCGATGCGCAGCAGCGGCTCTACGTCGGCGAACTCGCGCAGGGCCGCGTGCTGCAGATCGAGCCCGATGGCCGCGCGCGCGTGCTGACCGGTCGCGACATGGCGCAGCGCCTCGCGCGTCCCGCCGGCCTCGCGTTCGATCGTTTCGGCCGGCTGTGGGTCGCCGATGCCGCGGCGTATCGCGTGCACCGGATCACTCGGGTGCGCCGCGCCGGTGCGAAGCAGAATCTCGCCAACGTCGCGGTCGGGCCTGCGCCGGACGCCGCGCTGCCGGACACACGCGGCCGCTGGCCGCTCGCGCCGCAGGACGGCTGGCACGAAGTCGTCGGCACGCTCGGCGAGGTGCGCGGCAATTTCCGCGGCGAATCGCGCAGCCACCTGCACGCCGGCTTCGACGTACGCGGCGATGTCGGCAGTGCGGTGCTGGCGATCGCCGACGCCAAGGTCGCGAGCCCGTATGCCGCGAGCGGATTCGGCGACCAGGCCGAGCACCTCGCGATCGACGATCTGGCCTACATGCACATGCGCGTCGGGCGCACACCGCGCGGCGTGGTGCTCGACCCGCGTTTCCAGCTGATCGCAGGCGATGACGGCCGACCGATGCGCGTGCGCATTCCGCGCGGCACGCACATCCGCGCCGGCGAAGCGATCGGCACGATCAACGCGCAGGCGCACGTGCATCTGATCCTCGGACCGTCCGGCTACCAGCGCAATGCAGTGACGCTGGGCTTCCGCAATTTCGTCGACACCATCGCGCCGCGCATCGACGATCTCGCGCTGCTCGACGCGCTCGATACGCCGATGACCTCGCGCGAGGACGGCCGCGTGATGCTGCCGCGCGATGGCGGCGGCCTGCAGATCATCGTCGAGGCCTGGGATCAGGTGGACGGCAACCTGCCGCGCCGGCGTCTCGGCCTGCACACGCTGGGCTGGCAGCTGCTGACCGCCGACGGCCATCCGACGCCCGGTTTCGAGGTCCCGCGTTTCACGATCGATTTCGACCGCATGCCGCCGCATCGCGACGCGGTGCGCGTCGCCTATTCCGCCGACAGCGGCATCACCGTGCACGGTGCCTCGCGCACACGGTTCCGCTACGCGGTCAACAACCTCGTCCGCGACGGTCGTCTCGAAGCGATGCTGTGGGACCCGGCGGACCTGCCGGTCGGCGATTACCTGCTGCGCGCCACGGTGCGCGATGCCAGCGGCAACAGCGCGACGCGCGAGCTGCCGATCCGGCTGTACTGAGCCGCGCTCAACCGCGCGCCGATTCGTCGTCGGTCAGCGGATAACCGGCGAAGGATTTGACCTCGTCCATCAGGAAGTGGGAGACGATCTTCTCCACGCCGTAGTCGCCGCTGAGCAGCGAGCGCGCGATGTCCTTCCAGTGGTGCACGTCGCGCACGATGACCCGCAGCATGTAGTCGTAAGGACCGGACACGCGGCTGGCTTCGACGATCTCCGGCATCGCCAGGATGCAGCGGTCGAATGCGGTGAACTCTTCGAGCGCGTGCTTCTGGAAACTGATCTGGGCCATGACGATCGTCGCCGAGCGGATGCGGTCGACGGCGACGTGGGCGCGGTAGCTGCGGATCAGGCCACGCTGCTCCAGCGCGCGCACCCGGGCCAGGCACGCGCTGGGCGACAACGCCACCCGCTGGGCGAGGGCGTGGTTGGTGATCCGTGCATCCTGCTGCAGCACATCGAGGATCTTCAGGTCGGTGCGGTCGGGCGAACGGGCTGACATGCGGCGCTCCTGGGCGGTTGCGGCGGCCGCGGCGGGCTGCGGCAGCGCTACAACGTATCGAATTCCGGGGCCGGCGACGCAGATCCTGCGTAATTCGAGCCCGCATTCCGTGGCTTCTTCGGCGGCGCGCCCGGCGGGCCTTTTCCGATCAATGGTTTAAGCCATGCACGCCCCCCGTGGAATCTGCTGGACGCGATAGCGCCCGTCTTTTATTACTCGAACGTCAGCGCCGCGCTCCGGCAGCACGCCCGAAGCCGCAGCGGCCTGGTCCCAGTCCAGCCATCGCCCACGGGAATCGCCATGAAGCCGCTCACCACCGCACGTCTGGCCCACGCCATCCGTCTCGTCTGCCTGTGCACGCCGCTGATCGCCGCGCCGGCGATGGCGCAGACCGCAGCGCCCGCCGCGTCGACCACGCCCGCCTCGACCACCGATCTCGACGCGATCGTCGTCACCGCCGGCAAGCGCAACGAATCGGTGCGCGAGATCGCGGGCTCGGTCTCGGCCGTCACCGGCCAGCAGCTGGAGGATCTGGGCGCGCAGTCGCTGGCCGACTACATCCAGCGCACGCCGGGCGTGGTGTTCAACAGCTACCAGCCGGGCGTCTCGCATGTGGTCATGCGCGGCATCGCGACCAGTTCGGGCAACGTGCAGGGCCAGACGACGACCGGCTATTTCCTCAACGAAGTGCCGCTGACCGAACCGGGTTTCAGCATCGTCATCCCCGACATCGACGCGTTCGACATCAACCGCGTCGAAGTGCTGCGCGGGCCGCAGGGCACGCTGTTCGGCTCGGCCTCGATGGGCGGCGCGATCAACTACGTGGCCAACGTCGCCGACCCGGGCGGCTTCGACGCGGCCGTGGAAGCCACCGCCAGCCAGACCCGCAACGCCGACATCGGCTTCGGCGGCAAGGCGATGGTCAACCTGCCGATCGCCGACGACATCCTCGCCGTGCGCGCCGTCGCGCAGTACCGCGACGATCCCGGCTATCTGGACAACATCGGCATCGGCCGCGAAGGCAGCAACGACAGCCGCACCGCGGGTGGCCGCCTGTCGGTGACGCTGACGCCGTCGGAGGCGACGACGCTGAGCTGGTTGAGCCTGTGGCAGAACACCGATGCCGACGACAACAGCTACCGCATCGCCGGACTCGGCGCGTTCGAACGCGACACCGCGATTCCCGAGTTCACCGATACGAAGGTCGCCGTGCACAGCCTGCGCCTCGACCAGGATCTCGGCTTCGCCACGCTGACCGCGCTGCTGTCGCAGCAGCACAAGCAGCAGGACTGGCAGTTCGATTTCACCCCGATCCGGGGCGCCTACAACGCCGATCTCGACCTCGATCTCGACACACCGCTGTTCATCGCTTCCGGCGGCGAGAGCACCGGCCGCAGCCTCGAACTGCGTCTGGCCTCGCCCGGCGACCAGCGCCTGGAATGGCTGGTCGGCGGCATGGTGTTCCAGACCGACAAAGATCTCTACGAGACCATCGGCGCGGCCGGCGCGGCCGGTGCGTTCGACCGCTCGTCGCTGTTCGGCCCGGGCAGCGGTGCGGTGATCGCACCCGACGGTTCGACGTTCAACGCGTTCTACAGCCATCTCGACGGTTCCGAACTCGCGGTGTTCGGCGAAGGCACCTTCCACTTCAACGACCAGTGGAAGGCCACATTCGGCGGCCGCTTCTTCCGCACGAGTGTCGAAGCGCAGACCACCCAGGTCGGCTTCTCGACGTATCCCGGCGATCCCATCGTCACCCGCTCGCGCACCGACGAGGACGGCTTCAATCCCAAGGTCTCGCTGACCTGGACGCCGTCGGCCGATCTGATGCTCTACGCGCTGGTGTCGGAAGGCTTCCGCTTCGGCGAGCCGAACACGCCCGGGCTCAGCGCGTTTGCGATTCCCGCCGGTTCCATCAGCGACAGCCTGATCAACTACGAACTCGGCACGCGCACCAGCTGGGCCGACGGCCGCTGGCTGGTCGACGCGACGCTGTTCTACGTCGACTGGAGCGACATCCAGCTGCGCCTGCAGACGCCGGACTTCTTCAACTACGCCAGCAACGGCGGCAAGGCCTACAGCCGCGGCATCGAACTGGCGACCACGTGGCGCCCGGTCGACAGCTTCGACTGGACGCTGGCTGCGACCTGGCAGCAGGCGCGTCTCGACGAGGATCTCGACATCCTGTTCGCCGGCACCGCGCCCGCCGGTTCGCAATTGCCGGGCTCGGCCGACTGGACCGTCAGCAACGTGCTGAGCTACCGCTTCGACACGCGCTTCGCGCCGACGCTGACGCTGGCCCACCAGTACATCGGCAGCGGCATCAGCGATCTCAATTCCGCCGTGCCCGGCGCCGTGCGCAACGAACAGGGCAACTACAACACCGTCGACCTGCGCTACCGCATGTCGTTCGGCAATACCGATCTGACCTTGTTCGGCAGCAATCTCGGCGACACCCGCGGCATCACCCGCAGCGTGTCCGAGGTCAACGGCATCGGCCAGGGCATCGTGCGGCCGCGCACCGTCGGCGTGACCGTGCACTGGCACTACTGACGATGCGCGATCCACATACCGGCCCGCGCCGTCCGCCCGACCACGACCGCCAAAGCGGCCGGAGATTCCTGTTCCCATGACCGTGTTCGATTCCCCGGCCGGCCTCGCCGATGCGCTCGCGCTCGGCCGGCTGGACGCCCACGCCCAGGGTGCGCTGCGCGCCCGCGGCGAGCTGGGCGCGCTGGACCTCACCGACGCGGCGATTCTCCGCGCCCGCCATTTCGATCCCGTGCTCGGCGCGCTGAGCCACACCGCGTTCGATGCGGCCCGGCAGCATGCGCGCGCGCTCGATGCCGCCGGTGTCGACACCGCCGCGCCACTGGCCGGCGTGCCGTGGCTGCCGAAGGATTCGCTGCGCGTGCCCGGCATGCCGACGCGTGGCGGTTCGCGCAGCCGGACAGGCACGCTGGCGACCGCGGATGAGGCCTCGCCTTTCGTCCGGCGCTTCGAGGCCGCCGGTCTCGTCGCGATCGGCAAGAGCGCGATGCCCGAGTTCGGCCTGATGGGTTCGACCGAACCGCTGCTCGGCCCGGTCACCGCCAATCCCTGGGCGCTGACGCATTCGCCCGGCGGTTCCAGCGGCGGCGCCGGCGCAGCGCTTGCGGCCGGCATCGTGCCGCTGGCGCATGGCAGCGATGGCGCGGGGTCGATCCGGATTCCCGCATCGGCCTGCGGCGTCGTCGGCCTCAAACCCGGACGCGGGGCCTGCGTGCCGGTGCGCGGACGTCATGCGATCGAAGACCTGATCGTCGCCGACAGCCTGATGTCGCGCAGCGTGCGCGATACCGCGTGGGCGTTCGCCGCCGCGCATCCGGAGTCGCCCATCGCGGTGACCGGGCCGGACGCGCGCCGTCTGCGCATCGGTCTGGTCGTCGATGCGTTGCCGGGGCTCGCGCCCGATCCCGAGGTCGCCGCCGCGCTCGATGCCACGGCGCGCCTGTGCGAATCGCTGGGCCACCACGTCGAGCCGGTCGCCTGGCCGTTGCCGGGTGAGGCGGTGTGGGCCGCGTTGTACACCTTGTGGTCGCGGCTCGGTGCGGACGCGGTCGAACTCGCGGTCGCGCAGGGCGGCGCGGCCTTTGCCGAACGCGCACTCGAGCCGTGGACGCGCGGCCTCGCGCACTGGCACGACACGCATTGCGGCGTGCCCGAACTCGAACAGGCCTGGGCGACCGTCGCGGCCCTGCCGGCCGCGTTCGCCGACTTCCACGCACGCCACGACGTGCTGCTGTGCCCGACGCTGCGCACGCCGCCGCCGACGCTCGGCACCCTCGCGCCCGATCGCGACTTCGACGCGCTGATGCCGGCGATGTTCGAATGGATTTCCTACACGCCGCTGCAGAATCTGGCCGGCACGCCGGCGATCTCGCTGCCACTCGCACACAGCCGCGACGGCCTGCCGATCGGCCTGCAGTTCGCCGCCGATCGCGGACGCGAAGCCACACTGCTCGCACTCGCCTTCGAGCTGGAAAGGGCCGCGCCGTGGTGCGACCGTTGGCCGCCGGTCTCGGTGGCCGCCACACAGGACACACGCTGATGGGCCACGCCCGCGATTCACGATACGCCCCGCGCCACGACGGCGACGTACTGCGCCTGCTCGACGCGCAGCCGTTCGCATGGCTGGTCTCCGCCGGCGGCGACGATGCCGCGTTCACGCCGCTGCCGCTGCGCACCGAGATCGATGCCGAGGGCCGTCTGGTCGCGCTGCGCGGACACGTTGCGCGTCGCAATCCGCATGTCGCGCGACTGCGTCGCGATCCCATCGCCTATGCGCTGGTGATCGGGCCACATGCCTACGTGTCGCCGAGCTGGCTCGACGATCGCACCCAGGCACCGAGCTGGAACTACGCCGCCGCCGCGTTCACCCTGCACGTCGACTGCAGCGAGACCGAGGCCGACATCGCCGACGAACTCGATGCCCTGGTCACGTCGATGGAAGCCGGGCGACCGAACGCGTGGGCGCTACCGGAGATGGGCGAACGCTACGCGCGCCTCGCGCAGGGTGTCACCGCATTGCGGGGCCGGATCCTCGAAACGCGCGCCACGTTCAAGCTCGGCCAGGACGAAGCACCGCACGATTTCGCGCAGCTGATCGCGGGCCTGGTCAGCGGCGGCGAACACGATCTCGTCGCCTGGATGCACGATTTCGACGCGGACCGCCCTGCATGAGCGCGAGTCTCGACGCATTGGATCCGGCGCTGCGCACCTTCGTGCACACGGTCTGCAGCGAAGGCGCACGACTGGCCGACGGCCGCCGCCTCGACTGGCCACAGCAACGCGCGATCGCGGAGACCGTACGCACGCCGTGGCGCGCGGGGGGACCGGAGATGGCAGCGACCACGACGCACCGGATCGCCCACGGCGCCGACGGTTTCGACGTGCGCGTGCACCGACCGCAGGGCGTGACCACACGCGCGCCGGCGCTGTTGTATCTGCACGGCGGCGGCTGGTGTCTCTTCAGTCTCGACACGCACGACCGGCTGATGCGCGAACTCGCCGAACGCGCCGGCGTGGTCGTGATCGGCGTGGACTACGCGCTGGCACCCGAGCATCCGTATCCGGTCGCGCTGGAGCAGTGCCTCGCCGCGATGCGGGCGCTGCGCGAGCAGCCCGACACGTTCGGGATCGACGCGACGCGCGTGGCGCTGGGCGGCGATTCGGCCGGCGCGAATCTCGCGCTCGCGACTGCGCTGCGCCTGCGCGATATCGGCGCACACGGCGGCATCGAGGCGCTGCTGCTGCTCTACGGCGCCTTCGATACCGCGCTCGATGCCGACTCGGTGCGCACGTTCGGCACCGCCGACGACATGCTCAGTGCCGACGAGATGGCGGCCTACTGGACCGCGTATCTCGGACCCGACGCGGCCGCCTGCCGTGATGGCTACGCCGTGCCCGCGCACGCCGACCTGCACGATCTGCCGCCGACGCTGCTGCTGTGGGGCGAACGCGATGTGCTCGCCGAACAGAACGCGGCGATGACGACGCGGCTGCGCGCGGCCGGCGTGCACGTCGATGCACTCGCGTATCCGCGCACGCCGCACAGTTTCATCGAGGCGATGTCGATCTCGGACATCGCCCGTGATGCACTCGCGCGCGGCGCAGGCTGGCTGCGCACCCATCTCGCCGCGACGCAGGACGCTTCCGCATGATCCGGCCCCTGCTGCTGTCGTGCGCCCTGCTGTCGCTGACGCCGCTCGCGTCCGCGCAGTCGCCTGCTGCGCGCGCGCATGTGCCGACGCCGCAGGACATCGCCGCGCTGGCCGCGGTCGACGATCCGCAGATCAGCCCCGATGGCCGCCGGATCGCCTACACCGTCGGCACGCCGCGCGCGGACGGCAAACCGCCGCGCACACAGCTGTGGCGCGTGGCGTTCGACGGCGACGCCGCACCGCGTGCGATGCCCGCGCCTGCCGAGGCCAGCGACCGTCAACCGCGCTGGTCGCGCGACGGCAGGCAGCTGCTGTTCCTGTCGGACCGGCCGGTGCCTGGCGGACAGACGCTCGGCGCGAACCAGGTCTGGCGCGTCGCTGCCGACGGCACGCACGCAACGTTGTTGACCCGCGCCGCGACCGACGTCGCCAGCTTCGATCTGTCCGCCGACGGCCGCCGCATCGCCTGGCTCGCGACCGATGCGCCCTCGCACGCAGACGCCGCTCGCATCGCGGCCAAGGACGACGCCGTCGTCGTCGAACAGCCCACGCGGTTCTCGCGCGTCTGGGTGCAGGATCTCGCGACCGGCGCGGCGCGCGTGCTGACGCCGACCGGGCTGCAGATCCACGATCTCGCCTGGTCGCCCGATGGCCGCACGCTGGCGCTGCGCCGCTCGCCCGGCACCACGCTCAACGACTTCTGGTACGACTCGGCTGTCGTGCTGCTGGATGTCGACAGCGGTCGCATCAGCGATGTGCTCGAACCCCACGCGTCCGCGCATCCGCTGCTGTGGTCACCGGACGGCACGCGTCTGCTCTACGGCCGGCTCGGCGCACACGGCATGGTCGCGACGCCGATCGTCCACGACATCGCACGCGGCACGCAGGTGGCGCTCGGCGAGAGCTGGCCCGGCACGTTGTGGCTCGCCCGCTGGCAGACCGACGCCACGCTGCTCGGCCAAGGCCAGCGCGGCATCCGCGGTGCACTGTTGCGGCTCGATGCGTCGAGCGGCGCGGCCACCGAACTCGCGCAGCCGCAGATTCCATATCGCAGCTTCACCGCATCCGCCGATGGCCGCATCGCCTATCTCGGCTTGCGCGACGACAGCCCGGGCAACGTCTGGACCTGGGACGGCACCCGGCTCGCGCAGCGCAGCGATCACCAGCCGCAGGTCGCGGACTGGGCGCTCGGCCGCGTGCGCGAACTCGAATGGGCGTCGTCGCGCGATGGCCGCGCGATCAGCGGCCTGCTGGTCACGCCGCCCGACTGGGACGGCCAGACGCCATTGCCGACGCTGGTGCAGATCCACGGCGGACCGGCGTGGGCGTGGTGGTCGGGCTGGCAGGGCTCATGGCACGAATGGGCGCAGCTGCTCGCCACGCGCGGGTACGCCGTGCTGCTGCCGAATCCGCGCGGCTCCGAAGGCCACGGCACTGCGTTCGCCGAACTCGCCCGCGGCGACTGGGGCGACGGCCCGCTGCAGGACGTGCTCGACGGCGTCGACATGCTGGAAGCCGAAGGCGTGATCGACCCGAAGCGCCTCGCGATCGGCGGCTGGAGTTACGGCGGTTATCTGTCGGCGTGGGCGGTCGCGCGCAGTGACCGGTTCCGCACGGCGATCGTCGGCGCCGGTGTGCTCGATCTCGCCAGCGCCGCGCTGACCAACGACGTGCCGGATTACCTGCCCGGCTACTTCGGCGATCCGCTGCGCGAACGCGACACCTACGACGCGCAGTCGCCGGTGCATCACGCGTCGGATGTACGCGTGCCGGTGCTGCTGTTGCACGGCGAAGCCGATGCACGCGTGCCGCTGTCGCAGGCGCAGATGTTCCACCGTGCCTTGCGCTTCAACGGTACGCCGGTCGAACTGGTGACCTATCCGCGCGGGCCGCACTGGTTCCACGAGCAGGCGCACGAGATCGACCTGCAGCAGCGCGTCGTCGACTGGCTCGATCGCACGTTGCGTTGAGGCGTCCGGCGGCGCGAACCGCGCCCAGTTGCATTCGCGCGCGAGCGCGCTCCGACAGGTTCCGTCCGGCTTTTGTGGGAGCGCGCTCGCGCGCGAACCCGCATCGCGTATCGACGCCGCGATGTGTGGCGGCGCCTGCTTCAGTTGAACGCGAGCCGCACCCCGAAACCCACCAGACACGCCCCGGCGATCCGCCGCAGCCACGTGGTGATGCGCGGATCGCGGGCGACGCGTGCGCGCAGCGCGTGTCCAGCCAGGATCAGCGGCGAGCAGTACAGCAGGGCGAGTCCGCAGATCAGCGCCGACATCGTCGCGAACGTCGCGAGGCCTCGGTGCTGCGCCGGATCGATGAACAGCGGAAAGAACGCCATGTAGAACAGCACGGCCTTCGGATTGAGCAGCGTGATCAGCAGGCCCTGCCGGAACCAGTGACCGCTGCCCATCGAGACCATGCCCGCGCCGTCGCCGCGACTGCGCAGCAGCTGCACGCCGATCCACACCAGGTACGCCGCGCCGAGCCATTGCACGCCGCGGAACAGCATCGGATTGGCGGCGAGCAATGCGGCCACGCCGCCGGCGGCCAGCCACAACAGGATCTGGTCGCCGAGCGCCAGGCCGAAGAACGCCGCATAGCCGCCACGCACGCCACCGCGCGCGGTCGCGGTCAGCAACGCGAACGTGCCCGGCCCCGGAATCGCGAGGAATACGAGCACCGCGACCACGAAGGTCGGCAGATCGGAAATGCCCATCCAGCCCATGTCGTCACCACCGCGGATCGAGCGCGAATGATACGCAGGCGACGCGCGCGATCGGCACCGGGCTGCGCGTTCCGATGCCGGTTCACGGCGTCTGGTCGGCGCGGCTGGCACGGTACACAGTCGCGGGCATCGACGCAGGGCGGCCAGACGGCCGGGAGGCGATGGTCGCAATTCCCTGCTGCCGGAGATCCCCATGCATTCACGTCGCACCTTCCTGTCCGCCGCCGCGCTCGGCGCCGCCACCCTTGCCGCCGCGCCGCTGATCGCCAATGCGCAGACCACGCCCGGTGATGTCCTGCCGACGCAGGGCAGTCGCGGCGCCCGCCCGTTGCCGACCAATCCCGCAGGCGGCCGCAAGTACCGCCCGACCGCGCGCGTCGGCCTCGGTGGCGCGCCGCTCGGCAACAACTGGGCGGTCGTCACCGAAGACGACGCGCAGGCCACGCTGGAAGCGGCGTGGGATGGCGGCATGCGCCTGTTCGACACCTCGCCCTGGTACGGCCTCGGCCGCTCGGAGCGTCGTTTCGGCCATGTGCTGGGCCAGAAGCCGCGCGAGGACTACGTCATCTCCAGCAAGGTCGGTCGCCTGCTCACCGCAACGAAGGAGACGCCGAAGGTCAGCTGGAAAGAGCCGCCGCCGTTCGCGTATCGCTATGACTACAGCGCCGAGGGCACGCGCCGTTCGGTCGAAGACAGCCTGCAGCGTCTGGGCATCGATTCGCTCGACATCGTGCTCGTGCACGATCTGTCGCCCGACAATGGCGACATGGGCGAGCGCTGGCTCGAATACTTCGAGCAGGCGCGCACCGGCGCGTTCCCCGAACTGACGAAGATGCGCGAGGAAGGCCTGATCAAGGCCTGGGGCATGGGCGTGAACACGCCGGACCCGGCGATGCGTGCGATCGAAGTCAGTGACCCCGACATCTTCCTGCTCGCCTGCCAGTACTCGCTGCTCGACCACGCGCACGCGCTCGAACACACCTTCCCGAACCTCGCCACGCGCGGGATTTCGGTGATCGTCGGCTCACCCCTGCTGGCCGGTTTCCTCGCCGGTCGCGACCGGTATCTCTACGGCGCGCAGCCGGTGCCGCCGGATGCGCAGCAGAAGCGCGCGAAGGCCGAAGAGATCGTGCGCGCGCACGGCGTCGACCTGCGCACCGTCGCGCTGCAGTTCGCCAATGCACCGGAAGTGGTCTCGGCGATCGTGCCCGGCTCGCGCAACGCCGAGCAGGTGGCTGCGAACATCGCATCGATGTCGGTCGCGATTCCGGCGGCGGTGTGGTCGGACCTGCGCGCCGCGAAGATCATCACCGCGAACGCGCCGGTGCCGAACGCGGCTTGAGACCGTCGAACGCGTCCGGCGCTACGGTGCCGGACGTGGCGCGACGCGCGCACGCACCGCGTCGATCAGGGCCGGCAGGGTTTCGTAGCGCGGCACCGCGTAGCGTTCAGCGGTGATGTCGAGATTGCCCTTGCGGAAGTAGCCCGCCGGCGCGGCGAGCAGCAGCTTGCCCGAGCGGGCGTACAGGCCGAATTCCAGCAGCGTGATCGGGCTCTGCGTGCCGGGTGCGAAATACATCAGCACGAGATCGGCGCGCTCCAGGGCGTCGAGTTCCCATTCCACCTGACGGCGGAACTCGGGTTCGTCAGCCTCGGGTCGCCAGTCGGGATTCCAGTCGGCGCGGCGCGGGTTGAGCAGCACCACGTCGAGATCGGCCAGTGCGTCCTGCACGTCCTGTTGCCAGTCACCGGCGCGGCCCATTTCGATACTGCCGGCGAGGAACACCTTCGGACGCGCATCGTCCGCGATCGCATCAGGCGAGGTGATCGTCGTGGCGGCGGACGCCGACAGCGGCGCGAGGGCGCACAGACACAGCGCAACGAACAGGCATCGGGACATCACGGGCACACGCAGTCAGGGACGCGCCATGATCGCAGACGCCCGCCGTCGTGTTCGTGTCACCGATTGCTCAACGTGACGGACGCGCGGTCAGCACATCGAAGGCTTCGTCGATCTGCTCGGGCGAAAAGCCGCAGTGGCCTTCGCCCGCCGGCGGCAGCACCGTCACCTTGTCGGCGTGCCCCGCCGTGGCTGCGAGCGCGGGATAGACGCTCTGCCAACGTGGCGGAATCGTCGGATCGTTGTGGTTGTAGCGCAGCACCACCGGCTTGCCGATGGCGCCGCGCAGCTCGGTGGTGTCGTCCAGATAGGCCATCGCCTGCGGGCTCGCGGTGTAGCGACGCACTCCGGCATTGAACGCGGCATCGTCGCCGAATCCGCTGTACACCGTGTCGCGATTGCCGACCGGCAGACCGCCCGCGCGCGCGATCATTTCGCGTTGCACCAGCACGTGCAGGCTGAGCGTGCCGGCGAGCGCATCGGGCGCGACTTCCAGCGCGCGTGCGAGCTTGGCGGCGGCATCGGGGTTGGCTGCGAGCGCAGTGCCGATCGCCGTCATCAACGCGACCTGGTCGGCGCGCGGATCATCGAGCGGAGGCGCCGCCGGATCGGACAGACTGCCACCCGGCAGGCCGGCATCGGGAAACAGGACATCGAATGCCACCAGCGAGCGCAGCGTCTCGGCGAATACCTGCGTCGCGGGCACGTTGACACCACACAGCGAGAGCGCGCCGTCGTAGGCCGCGCCATGCTGTTCCAGGCTGGCGAGGGCGACCAGTCCGCCCATCGACATGCCGACCAGCCAGCTGCGCTTCGGATCGTGGCGCGCGGCGACGTGGGCGCGCAGGCGCTCGCTGTCGGCGATCGCATCGGCGACCGCCCACCCCTGCGAGGCGTACGCGCTCTCGGCGACCGCATAGCCGCGGGCGAGAAAGATCGCCGTCGCCGGATCGGCAGGCCAGGGCGTTTCGCGCGGTACGCCGCGCGACTCGTAGCCGTGCAGCAGCACGACGAGTTCGCCGTTCCAGTCGGCCGGAATCTCGAAGCGCCAGGGCGCGCCGGCGAGCGTGCCGGTCTCGACGACCGGTGCCACGCTCGTGATCGGCGCCGGCGGTTGCGTGGACGTGCCCGCACAGCCTGCGAGCAGGGCGATGGCGACCGCGAGTGCGGCGTTGCGCAGCAGGTGATGTCGCATCGTCAGAACCTCCCCGGGCCTGCGGCGGAGCATCGCACGACGCCGGTGCGAGGTCAGCCGGTGGCCGTCGACGCCTCGCGCACCTCTTCCATCAGCCCGACGAGGTTGCCGTCCGGATCGCGCAGGAAGCCGATCCACAGGTCGTGATCGGGAATCCGCGCGGCGAGCGCGGGTGCGCGTTCCGACACCGCGCCCTTCGCGACGCAGCCCTCGAAGACGCGCACGAGGTCGTGCACGTGGAAATACAGCACCGAATTGCGACCCGGCTCGCCCGCACCCTGCGGCGTGCTGAGCATCAGCCGCACGCCGCCGGCATCGAGGAACGCGAGCCCGGGCCCGGCGCGGAACAGAAAGTCGAGCGCCAGTACGTCGCGATAGAAGCCGAGCGCGGTGTCGACATCGGACACGGTCACGGCCACCTGGCGCAGCGCGATCGCAGGCTCGGCGCTCATCGCACGCCCTCCGACAGCGGCGCGAAGCGCGGCACGTCGGTGCCGTCCACATCGACGGTCTCGACGAACATCGCATGCGGCCGTACCCACAGCGCGCCTTCGCCGTACAGCGGGCGGTAGACGACCACCGGTTCCAGCGTCTCGCTGTGCCGCGCCACGCCGATGACGTCGTAATCGCGGCCCTTGTAATGGCGGTAGCGGCCCGGCGCGAGCGCGGGCAATGCGGGCAGATCGGACATCGGCGTCTCCGGTGGAAGGTCGAGGATCAGCGGCGCGCGCGTGTCGACGCGAACAGGCCGGACACGTAGACGAGCAGCCCGAGCACCACCACGGCGCCGCCGACGATCCGGCCGAGATCGCGCGCGCCGGCGTCGGTGGCGAAGAGGTGGATCGCGACCAGTACGCCCGCGCCGATCAGCAGCAGGCAGCGGCCGAGCATCACCATCGGCCGGGTGAACCGCCGCTTCGCTTCGTCGATCGGCCGGTTGCGCTGCATCGTCGTCGCCTCGTGTTCGATACCGGATGCGAGTTTCGCACGCAGGCGCAGCCGCTGAGACGCCGACCGCTAGAATCACCGGATGAATGCCACGCTCGTCCTGCTCGCCCTGATCCTGCTGCTGGTCGCCATCGCGACCGGCCTCCTCGTCGTTCTCGTGTTGCGCCGGCCCGGTCAGGGCAGCGACACGCTGGAGCGCGTATTGCGCGAGGAACAGCGCGACGGCCGCGGCGAACTGCGCCAGCAGCTCGATGCCTCCGCGGCCTCGCAGGCGCAGCGCATCGACGCCTTCGGTGCGCAGCTGCAGGCCGTCGCCGCGCGCACCGACCAGCGTCTCGACGAGTTCACCCTGCGCACCGACGCGCGGCTCGACGCGTTTACCCGCACCACCGACGAACGCCTCGGCGTGCTGCGTGCGGCACTGACCGAAGACGCGCGCAAGACGCGCACCGAAGGCGCCGAGCAGCAGCAGCGGTTCGCCGATGCCCTCGGCGCGCGCCTCAACGAACTCACCCAGCGCAACGAACAGCGCATCGGCGAGATGCGCACGACGCTCGAGCAGCAGCTGCAGCGCCTGCAGGCCGACAACGCCAGCAAGCTCGACCAGATGCGCGCGACCGTCGACGAAAAATTGCAGACCACGCTCAATACGCGCCTCGATGCCTCGTTCAAGATCGTCTCCGAGCGCCTGGAGCAGGTGCAGCGCGGCCTCGGCGAAATGCAGCAGCTGGCGACCGGCGTCGGCGATCTCAAGCGCGTGCTGACCAACGTCAAGGACCGTGGCGGCTGGGGCGAAGTGCAGCTGGAGAACATCCTGGAGCAGACGCTGACGATGGAGCAGTACGCGCGCGGCGTGCGGGTGAAACCCGACAGCGCGGAAGCGGTGGATTTCGCGATCCGTCTGCCCGGCCGCGGCGACGACACGGTGGTGTGGTTGCCGGTCGATGCCAAATTCCCGCGCGAGGATTACGAACGCCTGATCGACGCGCAGGAGAAGGGCGACCTCGACGCGCTCAAGAGTTCCGCCGCGCAGCTCGAACGCGCGATCCGCGTGCAGGCCAAGTCGATCAGCGAGAAGTACGTGTGCCCGCCGCACACGACCGATTTCGCGGTGATGTTCCTGCCGACCGAAGGTCTGTACGCCGAAGTGATCCGCCGCGCCGGACTCGTCGATCTGCTGCAGCGCGAACATCGCGTTGTGCTCGCCGGCCCGACCACGTTCACCGCATTGCTCAACAGCCTGCAGATGGGTTTCCGCACGCTGGCGATCGAGAAGCGTTCCAGCGAGGTGTGGCAGGTGCTGGGCGCGGTGAAGAGCGAGTTCGGCAAGTTCGCCGGCATTCTCGAAAAGGCCGAGAAGCAGATCACCACGGTCGGCAAGAGTCTCGGCGAGGCCAGCCGCAAGACGCGGACGATCGAGCGTCGCCTGCGCGGCGTGGAATCGCTGCCGGGGCCGGATGCGCAGGCGCTGCTGGGCGAGGCGCTGGACGACGTCGCGGGCGACGAGGACGACGAGGGGTCGCAGGCGCCGTAAGCGCCCTGGCGCTGATTACGGCTTGATCGAGCTGGACGGCGTGATGGGTTTCGCCGCGCTCGACCCATCCTACGGTTGTGGCGCGCGGTGAGTCCGCGGAGACGCGTGGCCCGCTAACATCGGGCGTCTTCTCTCATCGAGCCCGCCGCCATGACCGCACCGCTGACCGACATCCCGCTCAAGACCATCGACGGCGACACGACGACGCTCGGCGCGCACGCCGGCAAGGTGCTGCTGGTGGTCAACGTCGCGTCCAAGTGCGGCCTGACGCCGCAGTACGAAGGGCTCGAAGCGCTGTACCGCGAGAAGCGCGATGCAGGTCTGGAAGTGCTGGGCTTTCCGGCCAATGATTTCGCCGGCCAGGAGCCGGGCAGCGACGCCGAGATCCAGCAGTTCTGCAGCCTGAGCTACGACGTCAGCTTTCCGCTGTTCTCGAAGATCGCGGTGACCGGCGAGTCGATGCATCCGCTCTACGCCGCGCTGACGACCGCGCAGCCCGAGGCGACCGGCGAAGGCCCGATGCGCGAGAAGCTGCGCGCCTTTGGCCCGCCGAATCCGGCGCCGGGCGTGCTGTGGAATTTCGAGAAGTTCCTGATCGACCGCCACGGGCATGTGGTCGGCCGGTTCGCACCGGACGTGAAGGCGGACGACCCGCGGCTGCGTGCGGCGGTGGAGGCGGCATTGGCAGGAGCGTGATTGTTGCGGGTGTGGGTGCTGCGGTGACGGGGTTCGGGTCGACGCCGCGCTCTGCTTTGAATTTCCTGCGGGAAGCGCCCTCACCCCAACCCCTCTCCCGGAGAGAGGGTGGTCGTGTCATGCACGACCGCGCGCTTCTGAGCCCCTCTCCCTTTGGGAGAGGGTTGGGGTGAGGGCCGCTTTTCGCAGGCGCGCTCTTCGCAGCGACGCTCTCGAAGCGCCACGTCGCGTGCGCTCGGTTCCAACGAAATGCCCAGACGCGGGATGCGCCCGCGCGTCGCCGGATTTGCCGACAACGGGTGCTTCGCCCCACCCAACCCTCCCACGTAAACGAGGGAGGGCTACAACAAGAAGCCCCACTTTCACGGGGCTTTTTCTCAGAACTTCAACTCACCCGATCCATCAGGGCGTCGGCGACAGCGGCACCATCGGCATCACGTCGACCGGTACGGTCGGCATCGCGTCGTCGTCGTAGAGGTAATCCGGCAGACCGGCTTCTTCGTCGTCGCGGTTGGCGCGGCGCACCGATTCGATCTGGTAGGCGCGGCGCTGCATCCAGGCATCGCGGATCAGCGCGTATTCGTCCGTCGCGCCCTCGCGCATGCTGTCGACGGCGAACAGGCGCGTGCGCAGGTCGACGAGCTGCAGGCCCTGCAGGCCGTAACGCCACGGATCGTCGCCGACCTGGCGCAGCGGCGACAGCGGCGCGTCGCCGACGAGGCCGAACCCGTCGCGCAGCGTGCGCGGGCCGAACAGGGGCAGTTCGAGGTAACGCGAACTGCGCCAGCCCCAGACGCCCATCGTCTGGCCGAAGTCGGCGCTCTGGTTCGGAATCTCCGCATCCGTCGCCGGATCGAAGATGCCGCCGATGCCCAGCGTGCTGTTGACCAGGAAGCGGCCCAGCGACTGTCCCGCCGCCTTCGGTCGACCCTGCAACAGCGCATTGAGCGCGCTGACCGGCTGGCCGAGGTTGCTGAAGAAGTTGGTCACGCCCAGACGCACCGGACGCGGCACGACCTTGGCGTAGACCTTGGCCAGCGGCTTGGCGAAACCGCGGTCGATCGCGCTGTTGAACGCGAACACCTTGCGGTTGAGCGGCTCCCACGGATCGTAGCTGCGCGGCATCTGCGCGGCTTCGGGGAGGGTGGGATCGTAGATCGGGTCGTAGACCGGCTCGCCGTAGAGCGCGGCATAGTCGAGTTCGGCATCGGTCGGCGTGCCGTTTGCAGGCGCGGCATCGCCGGCCACGCGCGCGGCATCGTCGAAGGCTTCGATGACCACGCCGCTGTCGGGCGCGGCCGGCACGTCGGCGGCAGCGGCATCGGCGGCGGTGGGCACGTCGGCAATCGCCGGTGCGGGCGCACTGACGGTCTCGGCCACCGACGCGGGCGCCGGGTCCCGGGGCGCGCCGTTGCCGGCACAGGCGGCGAGCGCTGCCGACGCGATCAGCGGCAGCAGGAAACGGAAGCGGACAAGGCTCGACATCGTCGGATTCCCGAGGGGGGCCGGGGTGGGCAGAAGGGTCACGCGGACACGTAGGCCAGCGTCGGCGTCAAACGGTATGCACGGCAGAGCTCGGCCAGGCCGGGCGGGGTGCCGTCGACGCGCAGGGCGCCATCGCCGGCGAGCTCGGCCAGCAGGGCGAGCCCGGCGCTGTCGAGCGTGGTGACGGCGGACAGGTCCAGCCGCGCGGCACCCGCGCGACCGGCCTGCGCCTGCGACCACAGCGCCGGCACCGAAGCGGCCACGACGTCGCCGGCGAACGCCAGCGCATCGCCATCGCGTCGAACCGAAGCTGCGGCCGTGCCCATCACTCGGCGGTCGCCTGGATCTGGCCGCTGCGCAGATCGCGCGCGACTTCCTGGATCGACTTGCGCTGCAGCGGGGTGTCGAACTGCTCGCGGAAGGTGCGCACGAACGACACGCCTTCGACCATCACGTCGAACACCTTCCAGGTGCCGCCGCTCTGGCGCATCAGGTAGTCGACCGGAATCGGCTCGCCGCCGCTGCGCAGCAGTTCGCTCGACACGCGCACGCCCAGGCCACGCGGCAGCGGGGCTTCGGACTTGATGCGCACGCGCAGCTGGGTGTTGAAGTCCAGCAGCGAGGAGCCGTACTTGCGCATCAGGTTCTCGGCCAGCGCATCGCCGAACGCCTTGACGTCGGCATCCGACGCGCCACGGCCGTGGCGACCCAGCACCTGCCGCGCCGCGTAGTCGCGGTCGAACATGGTGTTGAATTCGCTGTTGATGAAGGTCTGCAGCGCACCGCGGTCGCGGGTGAACTCGGCGCGGCGCGATTCCAGCGTCTTGAGCACGCGCTCGGTGTTGGCCAGCACCAGCTGGCTCGGCGAGCCGGCCTGCGCGGTGCTGGCGGCAGGTGCGGCGGCCGGACGGGCCTGCGCGAACGCGGCGGCGGGCAGCACCAGCGCGGCGGCGAGGGCGATCGGCAGGGCGCGACGGATCAGGGGCATACGGATCATGGAAGAACTCCTTCGTCACTGGGGGACGCGTCGGGCGACGCGGTGCCGGCTCCGGGCGCGGCTGGCGTGGCGGCGTCGGCACCTTCGCCGCCGCCACCGAACATGTACTTGCCGACCATCTGCATCAGATCCACCGCCGGCGACGTGAAGGCGATCTCCTCGCCCGGCTGCAGAACTTCGAGATCGCCACCGACCGACAGGCCGATGTAGCTCTCGCCGAGCAGGCCGCCGGTGAGGATCGCCGCCGAGGTATCGGCCGGGATCTCGTTGAAACGGTCTTCGATCTTCATCGACACGATCGAGTCGAAGCGCACCGGATCTAGGTCGATGCCGGTCACGCGACCGATGGTCACGCCGCCCACCTTGACCGGCGCGTTGGGACGCAGCTGGCCGAGATTGCTGAAACGGGCGGTGAGGTCATAGGTGCCGCCGCGGCTGAAACCGAACTGGCCGTTGGTCGACGCGATCGCCAGCACCAGCAGCGACGCGAGCGCGAGCAGCAGGAATGCGCCGACGGCGAGTTCGAGACGGGGACCACGGGCGCTTGTCATGGGTGTCACCTTTGCAGCGGACCGCCGGGTGCGGCGGTGAAAGAAGGAATCCGGTTCAGGTCGCCGACATCAGCGGAACAGGAAGGCGGACATCACGAAATTGAACATCAGCACCAGCAGCGAGGCGTTGACCACCGCGCGCGTGGTCGCGACCGAGGTGCCCTCGATCGTCGGCTCGGCGTGGAACCCTACGTACGAGGCGACCAGCGCGGCAGTGCCGCCGAACACGGCCGACTTCAGGAACGCGGTCAGGAAGTCCTGGCGGAAATCGACCGCGTCCTGCATCGACTGCCAGAACATGCCGTTGTCGATGCCCAGTACCTGCACCGCCTGGAACCAGCTCGCCGACAGCGCCAGGCTGCAGAAGAACGCGGTCAGCAGCGGCACGCAGATCACCGCGGCCCAGAAACGCGGCGCGACGACCTTGGCCACCGGATCGATCGCCATCAGGCCGAGCGCGGTGATCTGGTCGGTGGCGCGCATCAGTCCCAGTTCGGCGGAGATCGAACTACCGGCGCGGCCGACGAACAGCAGCGCGGTCAGCACCGGCGCCAGCTCGCGGTACAGGCCCAGACCGATCAGCACGCTGACCTGGTTGCTGGCGCCATAGGTTTCCAGCGCGCGGTAGCCCAGCAGCGTCAGCGACAGGCCGACGAAGGCGCCGCCAACGGCGATGATCGGCAACGAGCGGCCGCCGATCTTGTAGATCTCGCGGATCAACTCGGAGAAGAAATCGGCGGTCGGCTTCGACGCGCGCAGCACCGACAGCGAGAACAGCCCGGCGCGGCCGAGCGAGCGGATCGCGGCGCTCATCGTGCAGCCTCCGTGCGGGCGAGATCGCCGCGGTCGAATGCGATGGGCCCGTCGGGCTCGCCGCGCAGGAACTGGCGCACCAACGCGTCGTCGCTGGCCTCGAGTTCGGCCGGCGTGCCCTGGAACACGATGCGGCCGTTGGCGATCACGATCGCGTGGTCGGCGACGGGCAGCGTCTCGTGCACGTGGTGGGTGACGATGATGCTGGTGAGCCCGAGCGAGGCGTTGAGGCGCCCGATCAGACTCATGATCACGCCCGAGGCGATCGGGTCCAGCCCGGTCAGCGGCTCGTCGTAGATCATGAGCGGCGGATCCAGCGCCAGCGCGCGCGCCAGGGCGACGCGACGCGCCATGCCGCCCGACAGCTCGCGCGGATACAGATCGCCGGCGTTGCGCAGGCCCACGGCCTGCAGCTTCATCGCGACCAGACGCGCGATCACCGGCTTGGGCAACTTCGTGTGCAGACGCAGCGGCAGCGCAATGTTCTCGCCCGCGGTCAGATCGGTCAGCAGGCCGTTGCCCTGCAGCAGCACGCCGATGCCCTTGCGCAGTTCCAGCAGCTCGCGCATGCGGGTCGGAACGGGCTCGCCGAAGACTTCGACACTGCCGGCCGCCGGCACCAGCTCGCCGGTCAACGCCGACAGCAGCGTCGACTTGCCACTGCCCGACGGACCCAGCACCGCGGTCACGCTGCCACGCGGCACCGACAGATCGATGCCCGACAGCACGCTGCGACCGCCACGGTCGAGGCGGACATCGCGCAGCAGCACGGCAGGGGCGTTGGTGTCGGGCATTCGGCTCGTGGGCGTGGTGTCGGGGGACGAATCGCGCAGAGAACGCGCGAAACCCGCAGAGGATGGCGTGAACAAACTGAATCTTAACCCAGTCGGTGTACTGGCGAGTACAGAAATTGTCCCGGGAGCGGGGCGATGCGTCCCGGGGATCGAACCCGCCCGTCTGCCTGAAGCCCCGCCATCCGCGCGGTGCCGACTAGGGCGCACCCCAGCTGTGGCACCGCCCGGCCGGGCGTAGATATGGCGCGCTGCCGCCGCGACGTCCGCGGGGAGGATCCTGTTGCCATGAACATGCCGGTCGAACCCACCCGCGATTACACCCCGCCTCCGCCGCCTCCGCCGACCCTGGAAGTGCTGCGCCAGGCCGATCCCACGACGACCGGCCCGGCGATCGACGCGATGACGCCCGAGCAGCAGGCCACGCTGACCGACGACGTCGCCAACCTCGTCGTCGGCGAACGCACCGATCTGTTGAACGGGCTGGCCGCGCAGCTCGACGCCGGCCAGCTGCAGCGCCTCGAACCGGTGTTCGGCGCCGATGCCGTGCTGTCCGCGGTGCAGACCCGCAGCCCGGCCGCCGTGCGCGAGACCTACGAGCAGCAGGCCGGCGCCGGCCCCGCCGTCACGACTGCCGAGCCGTCGGGCCGCACCCCGGACCAGCAGCGCGCCGACGCCGCCACCGATTACGCGGAGCGCGTCGAAGGCCAGGCGATCATGTCCCAACACGCGCTGGGCGATCTGATGGCCGCCAATGCCGGCGATCCGGCCTATCTCGCCGAACTGGTGCGTCTGGCCAAGGAAGACGGCGTGCTCGAACAGGTGGTCAGCCCGATGTACGGCGGACTCTACGAGCGCGACGACAGCGGCTACGTGGTGACCAACGCCAACGCCTCCTTCGATGCCGACGCCCGCCGCGAGGCCTTCGCGCTGGCGATCGGCGCGGCGGTCGACCGCGGCGTGCTGTCGGAAACCGACGTGCGCGCCCTCGGCAACCAGCAGACCGGCTGGGCCGACGTGGCCGGCCGGGCCGGCATCGGCCAGGTCGGCGCCACGGACGCGACCCGCGCCACGGCCACCGATCTGGGCAATGTGCTCGAGACCTATACCGACGCGGCCGACGACGTCGCCAAGCTCGACGAGCAGCTCGGCGGACTGCTGGCCCAGGCCGGCCCGATGACGCCCGAGCAGCAGGCGGCCTTCGTCACCGCCTTCCGCACCGATCCCGAGAACGTCGGCACCTACACGCGGCTGACCGAGGCCACCGCCGCGCTCGCCGACCACGTCACCCAGAACACCGATGCCGTACTCGACGCGGCCGTGCGCGACCCGGCCGTCGCCCAGCAGGTCGTCGAGGCGATGACCGGGCTGGCGCAGGACGGTCGCGGCGAGGAGGTCATCGCCCTGCTGACGGAGATCAACGCCGGCGGCCCGACCTCGGCGCTGGCCGAAGCCTTCGCCGGCTTCGACGAACTGTCGGGCCCGGTGCTCGAGGACGCGGCGTCCTCGGCGATGGCGCAGCTGCTCGAACGCAACAACGGCGACGTGTCGGCGGCCTCGGCGCAGTTCCAGACCGCGCTGCAGAGTCTCGTGCAGGCATGGCCGGCAAAGGCCGGCGTCGACGATTTCCGCATCGGCTCGCAACTGCTCAACGCCGCCGCAGGTGGCGACGTCAGTGCGATGCAGGGCTATCTCAACCAGTACCAGACCGTCTCGCCGATCATGCGCGCCGTCGCCGGTGCAGGCGTGGTGCTGGGCGCCGTGGGTGCGGTCAATGCCGGCACCAACGAGGACTACGTCAACATGGTCGCCGGCTTCGCCCAGTCGGGCGAGAACGCGGCCCGTCTGGTCGCCGGCACCATGGGTGGCATGGCCGCGGTCGGCGAGGCCGCGCAGGCCGCCGGACGCTTCGCCGGCGCAGCCGGATTCGCTGCCAAGCTCGCGCCGGGCCTGGGCCTGATCGCGAACTCGGCGTCGCTGGTCAACAGCTTCAACCACGCGGCCGACGGCAATCCCGGTTACGCGATCGCGATGTTCGGCGACGTGCTCGGCGTGATGGGCAGCGCGCTGGAATTCACCCCGGTCGCGCCCGCCGGTTTCATCCTCTCGGGCATCGGCGCGGTGATTTCGGCGGCGGGTTCGTTCGCCGGCGAGATCATCAACGGCCACGAGCGTCGCGAGACGCTGGAGAAATATCTGACCGCCGCGGGCGTGGATCCGCAGATCGTCGACGAGATGATCAGCGCCTCGTCGCAGCTGTTCGAAATGTCCGAAACCCTCGATCTCACGCCCGAGCAGGTGCAATCCCTGCTGATGGCCTATCCGGACATCGGCGGCGCCCCGGGCCTGGCCGGTACGTTCACCGACGTGGCCGCGGCCGCCGGCATCAGTGGCAGCGACGTGCAGGACTTCGCCGCCGCGCTCGCCGCCGACAATCCCAACTTCGCCTGGGACCTGATCGGCATTGCGTCCTACGTACCGAGCAACCCGGGCGAAGCGGCAACGTTCTATCGCAATTACCTCGAAGGCAGCTATCCGGAGGCGACCACGCTGGCGGAATCGCTGTCGCCGGAACTGTTCGGCGATGCCGCCCAGCAGCGTGACCAAGCACTGGCCGACTACAACCGCAGCGGCAGTTCGACGATGTGGGAAATGGAGATCGGCAATCTGCTGAAGAACAACGACGATCCGGCCTACCGCGCCGAGGTGTTGCGCCTGCTGGCCGAAAGCGGCGACCAGCGCCTGGAGATGTTCGCGCAGATGACCAGCGGCTATGGCGATACCTGGTCGGGCGCGGTGCGCGATTCGGTTGCCGATGCGGTCGAAGCGGGCACGTTGAGCCAGTCGCAGGCCGACATGGTGCTGGGCTACTTCTGATCGCCGCGCGTCCGGGTGCGTGAGCGCGGGCGACGTCCGATGACGTCGGCCCGCACGCGGTCTCACGCTGCGAGAGCCCGCTCCGGCATCATGGCCCGATGCCTGATGCCGCACCCGACTTCCGCCTCTACCACTCCAATGCGCTGGAGGTGCTGGCGGGCCTGATGGCACACGCGCTGCGCACGCCCGCGCCCGGGCAGTCGCTGCTGGCGCCGGATGTGGTGCTGATTCCGCAGGTTGCGATGCGGCGCTGGCTGCAGGCCACGCTCGCTGCCGAGCACGGCGTCGCCGCGAATCTCGAGTTCGTAACGCCTGGCGAGTTCGTCGGCAGGGCGCTGTCGGCCAATCTCGGTCCATCGACCGACGAACCCGATGCCGCCGCGCTGCGCTGGCATCTCTATGCCGCGCTGACCGACCCGGCCTTCCTCGCCCAGCCCGCGCTCGCCGCGTTGCGTGCGCACGTCGACAGCGTCGATCCGCTGCGGCCGTGGGCGCTGGCCGGCGAACTCGCCTCGGTGTTCGAGAAGTACCAAGCCTGGCGCCGCGACTGGCTGCTGCGCTGGGAAGCGGGCGCGGACGTCGACGATCCGCAGGCGATCCTGTGGCGACGCGTCGCGCGCGGCCGCCCGCATCGCGCGCGGCGCATCCAGCAGTATCTCGACCGCTTCGAAGGTCCCGACGCGCCGTTGCCGGTCGGCCTGCCGCCGCGGCTGTTCGCATTCGCCACGCTCAACGTCTCGCCCGACGTGCTGCGCGTGCTCGCCACCCAGGCACGCGTTGGCACGCTGCATTTCTACGTGCCCTCGCCCAGCCGCGATTACTGGGGCGATCTGCAGCGCGTGCGCGCCGGCGGCGCCGAGGCCGCGCGCACCGAGAATCCATTGCTGCAGGCCTGGGGCCATGCCGGCCGCGATTTCATGGCCGTGCTCGGCAGCTACGAGATCGTGCATCCCGATGTCGAACTGCGCAGCGATGCCGATCCCGCCGAGGGCGGCGGCGCGCTGCACGGCAGCCTGCTGCGGCGTCTGCAGTCGGATCTGTTCCAGCGGCTGCCATCGCCGCCGCTGACGCCGACCGCCGACGACCCACGCACGCGTCTGCCCGCGTTGCGCCGCGACGATCCCAGCCTGCAGGTGCACGCCTGCCACACGCGCCTGCGCGAGCTGCAGGTGCTGCACGACCAGTTGCGCGCCTTGTTCGAGGATCCGCATTTCGATCCGCCGCTGCAGCCGCGCGATGTCGCGGTGCTGGCGCCGGATATCGATCCCTACATCCCGTATCTCGATGCGGTGTTCGGCGGTCGCGGGCGCGAGGGGCAGGCCGCGCACGAGCACATTCCCTATGCGCTGGCCGATGCCAGCCCGCTCGCCGGTGAGCCGCTGGCCGACGTGTTCCTGCGTCTGCTCGCGTTGCCGGTCGCACGATTCGGACTGGAGGAAACGCTGGATCTGCTGGCCAGCCCGCCGCTGGCCGAATCCGCCGGGCTCGATGCCGGAGCGTTCGCGCGGCTGCATGCCTGGTTGTTCGCGGCCGGTGCGCGCTGGGGCATCGACGCCGCGCATCGCGCACGTCTCGATGCGCCGTCCGACGACGCCTACACCTGGGCGTTCGCGCTCGATCGTCTGCTGCTCGGCCATGCCAGCGGCAGCGATGCGCCGATCGCGACTGCATCCGGCCAGCTGATCGCGCCGCTGCCGGAACTCGAAGGCAGCGCGCTCGATGCGCTCGACACCTTGATCCGCCTGCTGCGCGTGCTCGCACGTCATGCGCAGGACCTCGGCGACGCGATGCCGCCCGAAGCCTGGCGCGATCGTCTGCTACGCCTGCTCGACGCGCTGCTGCCCAAACCGCCGTCGACGCCCGCCACCCAGCGCGCGCTCGATCGCCTGCGCAGCCTGATCGATGCCTTCGCTGCCGACGCGACGCGCGCCGGCTTCGATGCGCCGGTGCCGTCGGAGGCCGTACGCGCGCATTTCGCTGCCGTGCTCGGCGAGGCCGACACACGCGCGCCGCTGCTGACCGGCGGCGTGAGCATCGGTCGCATGGTGCCGATGCGTCTGCTGCCGTTCCGCGCGATCTGCCTGCTCGGCATGGACGACGGCGACTTTCCGCGTCGCGATGCCGCAGCGGGTCTGAATCGCCTGACCGCCGAACTCGGCACCGATCGACGCCAGGTCGGCGACCGCAGCACGCGCGACGACGACCGCTTCCTGTTCCTGCAGCTGTTCGCCGCTGCGCAGGACGTGTTCTACGTCAGCTATCAGGGCGCGGACCCGCGCGACGGCAGCGTGCGCGAGCCATCGGTGCTGGTCACCGAACTGCTGGCCGCCGCCGATGCGCAACACGCGCCGGATGCACACGCGGCCGCCGGTCTCGTCGTGCATCACCCGCTGCAACCGTTCGCGCCCGCGGCCTTCGGCGCCGGCGACGAGCCGCGTCGGTTCTCGTACCGCCAGCAATGGTGGCAGGCCGCCTCGCAGCCGGTGCAGCGGCGCATCGCATTGCCGGCCTGGTTCGACGGCACCGCGCTGCCGCCGGCCGAAGACGACGACGCGTCGCTGTCGCTCGATGCGCTCCGACGGTTCCTGCAGGCGCCAGCCGAGACCTTCCTGCGCCAGCGGCTCGGCATGCGGCTGGCCGACGTCGACACGCTCGAAGGCGATGTCGAACCGTTGCTCGCGCCCGGCCGCGGCCTCGCGAAACAGCAACTGCAGCGCGCGGTGTTCGAGGCGCGCTTGCGCGGCGACGACGATGCGACCACGCAAGCGCTGCTGCGCGCGCGCGGATTGCTGCCGTCCGGACCGCTGGGGCGTCGCACGCTCGATGCGGTACGCCGTGAGGTCGACGGTTACGCCGAGGCGTTCCGCGACTGGCGTGGCGATGCGGTTGCCGATGCACCACGCATCGATGTCGACATCGATGGTGTCCGCGTGCACGGGCGACTCGTCGACGTGTATCCGCATGGCATCGCGCGCATCCGCTTCGATGCGCCGAACGGCAATTCCGCGATCCGCGACGGCCTCGACTGGCTGCTCGCCAGCGCAGCCGGCCTCGACACACCGCTGGTGCAATTCCACGATGGCGGCGATGCGGGTGCCGGTCCGCACACGCGCGCCACGCTCGCATCACACGACGCCCGTGCCCTGCTCGCGCAGTTGATCGCGCTGCGCGCCCAGGGCCTGCGCGCGCCATTGCCGTTCGCGCCCTACAGCGGCTGGGAACTGTTCAACGCGCCGACGCTCGAACGCGGCCTCCAGAACGCGGCGAAGAAGTGGCACGGCAGCGACCGCAGCTGGGGCGAAGGCAATACCGAAGCCCTGCGCCTCGCGCTGCGCGGGCGCGATCCCTTCACCGACGCCGCCACGCAGGTCGCATTCGTCGATCAGGCGCTGACGGTCTTCAATGCGGTCGTCTCCGGCATGGTCTACGGCGGCACCGATCCCGACGCGCTGCGCGCGATCGCCGCGGACCTCGACGTGGAGGAATCGGAATGAGTGACTCCGATCCCTACCTGCTGCTGCCACTCGACGGCGTGCGCGCCATCGAAGCGTCGGCCGGTACCGGCAAGACGTTCACGCTGGCGACGCTGGTCGTGCGGCTCGTCGTCGAAGGCGGTCTGCGCATCGGCGAAATTCTCGCCGTGACCTTCACCGAAGCCGCGACGCAGGAACTGCGTAGCCGTATCCACACGCGGCTGAAGATGGCCGAGGCGCTGGTCGACGCCGACATCGGCGACGACGCCTCGCCCGAGGCCGCGCTCACTCACACCGTCCTCGCGCAGCACCTCGCACGCGGCAATGAAAGCGCCGATGCCTTGCGGCGCCGCCTGCGCGCAGCGGCCGACGAGATCGATCTCGCCGCGATCTTCACCATCCACGGCTTCTGCGCCCGCGTGCTGCGCGAACATGCGCTGGAAGCCGGGCAGGGTTTCGACGCGCCCGAGCTGATGGCCAGCGACACCGCCTTGCGCGAAGCGATCGCCGCCGATCTGTGGCGCGCGCACGGCGTCGAGCCCGATGCCGCCGACGATCTGCTGAGTCTGTGGTCGGGCGGCCCGCTCGCCCTCGCCGGCGATCTGTCGCCGCTGGTGCGCGAACGCGTGCTGCGCCCTGCACTCACTGAACTGCCCGACGATCCGGCGCCGCGTCTGCGCGCTGCCGGCGCCGCGCTCGCGCATGCCTTCCACGCGCACGGCGACGACTTCCGCGCGTCGCTGATCGAGGCGGTCGACAGCAAGATCCTGCACGGCGCCAGCTACAGGGCCGACTGGATCACCGCGCTGTTCGCCGATCTGCGCACCTGGTGCGCGGCCGGTGATCACGATGCGCCGTTCCATCACGCCAAGCTGCCGCAACTGCGTCGCGAGCGCCTGATCGAGAAGACCAACAAGACCGCGAAGGGACCGACGCCGGACTCGCCGATCTGCGATGCGATTCCGGCGTATCTCGACGCGCTCGACGAGATCGCCGAATGGCAGGACGCGCGCCGTGTCGAACTGCTGCATCGCCTGCGCGATGACGCGCGCGCCCGCGTCGATCGCTTCAAGCAGCAGCAGCGCGTGCAGACCTATGACGATCTGATCGACCGCGTCGCCGATGCCGTCGACGGCCCCCAGGCCGTTGCGCTGGTCGCGCAGCTACGCGCGCAGTACCGGGTCGCGCTGGTGGACGAATTCCAGGACACCGATCCGCGTCAATGGCGCATCTTCGAACGCGTGTTCGGCGCCGCCAGTGGCGCGCCGGCGCTGTTCGTCATCGGCGATCCCAAGCAGGCGATCTACGGCTTTCGCGGCGGCGACGTCGAAACCTATCTCGCCGCGCAGGCCTCGGCCGAACTCGCACCGCCACTCGCGCTGAACTACCGCTCGCGCCCCGGTGTGCTGCGCGCGGTCGCGGCGCTTTACGCGCAGGCGGAAGGCGCAGGCCATCCGCCATTCGTCGATGCCCGCATCCGCTTCCGCGAGGTCGGTCCCGGCGGCGTGCGTCGCGACGACGACTATCTGCGCAACGGCTTGCCCGCGCCTGCGCTCACCGTGTGGCAGGCGCCCGACCCGCCGCCGGACCACAAGGGCAAGGTCAAACCCTGGAGCGCCGGCCGCTCGCGCGAACTCGCCACGCAAGCCTGTGTCGCCGAGATCCATCGCGTGCTCAGCGATGCGCGCGCGGGCACAGCGCTGATCGAGGGCCGCCCGGTGCAGCCCGGCGACATCGCGGTGCTGGTGCGCTCGCACAGTGAAGCCACGCGCATCCGCGCCGCGCTGGCCATGGTCGGCATTCCCGCGGTCGCCGCCGGCAAGCAGAGCCTGTTCGCGACGCCGGAAGCACGCGACGTGCATGCCCTGCTGCTCGCGCTGCTGCACGGCGCCGACGACGGCCGCCTGCGCATGGCGCTGTCGACGGTGCTGATCGGCGAGGACGCGACGCAGGTCGCCGCACTCGACGAGGACGGCGATGCGCTGCGCACCTGGCAACTCGCTGCGCTCGGCTGGCGCGACCGCCTGCAACGCGGCGGCCCGCTCGCCCTGATCACCGATCTCTGCGCGGCGCACGCAGGCCGCCTGCTCGGCCTGCTCGACGGCGAGCGTCGCCTGACCAACTACCTGCAACTCGCCGAACTGCTGCAGGAAGCGCAGGCGCATGCGCTGGGCCTGCATGGCCTGGTCGACTGGCTGTCGCGCGCGATCGCGTCCGCCAGCAGCGACGACGACAGCCAGCTGCTGCGCCTCGAATCCGACGCGCGCCGCGTGCAGGTGGTGACGCTGCACAAGAGCAAGGGCCTGGAATATCCGCTGGTGTTCCTGCCGTTCGCCGGCATCGGCGGCAAGCCGCGCGACGCCGGACGCCACGTCACCATGGCCGACGACGACGGCCGCGCCCTGCACTGGAAACTGCTGCCGTCGCGCTCGGGTTGGAACGACGCGAAGCAGCGCTGGCAGGACAGCCAACGCGCCGAAGATGCGCGCCTGCTCTACGTCGGCCTGACCCGCGCGCGGAACGCGCTGTGGCTCGCGGGCGGGAAGTTCTACGGCCATGACAAGGCCGCGATCGCGCACATGATCGACACGCCGGACGCGCTGGCCGAAGCATTGGGCGCTGCCATCCGCATCGACACGCAGACGCCGCCCACGTCGCTGCCGTGGCTGCCGCCCGACTCCGAAGACGCCGTGCCGCCCGCGCGCGTCGCCACGCGCTCGCTGCTGAGCGACTGGTGGGTCTACAGCTTCACCCAGCTGGCGAATGCCGAGTCCGGCCACGACGCATCGAGCGCGTCCACCCAGGCCGCGCCCGGTGGTCTGGACGAACCGGCCGTCGATCCCGATGCCGCACCCGACGCTGCGGTCGAGACCGATGCCTACGACCCACGCTTCGCCGGCGCGCGCTTCGGCGTGGTGCTGCACGACGTGCTCGAACGCAGCGACTTCGCGCGGTGGTCCGCGTGGACGCCCGGTGCGCCTGCACCCGAGCCCGATACGGATGTCATCGTCGGGCGTCTGCGCGCCGCCGGATATGCCGACGCCGATCTCGACGACGGCATCGCCGTACTGACCCCGCTCGTCGGCCAGACACTGACCGTCACCCTGCCCGAAGGCGTGCGTCTGGCCGATGTGCCGTCCGACGCACGTCGCCCGGAAATCGAATTCCAGTTCGCCCTCGCACTGACGCGCGTCGATGCCCTGCTCGCCCTGTTGCATCGCCACGGCGTGTTGTCGGCGCGCAGCGGCTTCGGCACGCGTCGGCAGCTGGAAGGCCTGATGACCGGCCTGATCGATCTGACCTACATGCACGACGGCCGCTGGTACGTGCTCGACTACAAGACCAACCGTTTGCCCGGCTACGGCCCCGCGCAACTCGACGCCGCAATGGCGCACAGCGAATACGACCTCCAGGCGCTGATCTACACCGTCGCGCTGCATCGCTGGCTGCGGTTCCGTCTTGGCGACGGCTACGACTACGCGCGTGACTTCGGCGGCGTGCGGTACCTGTTCTGCCGCGGGCTGGACGCGACGCGAGACGACGCGCCGGGTGTGCAGGCGTGGCGGTTTGCGCCGGATCTGGTGGATGCGCTGGATGAATTGTTTGCGGGGCGGGATGTGGGGGTGGTGCCGTGAGCGCCGGACGCGCAATCCATTTTGAACACGCGCAGGAGCAGCGCCCTCCCCCGCGCGCGGGGGAGGGTTGGGTGGGGGCGATCGGTCAGTGCTGTGGAAGATTGAACGCGCGTGCTTTTTCGGGGTGGCGAGCGGCTGACGTTTCGTTCATCGCGAGCGTCTGCCCTCACCCCAACCCCTCTCCCGAGGGGAGAGGGGCTCAGTTCGTGCGAGCGTTGTGTTGCTTTGAGCCCCTCTCCCTCCGGGAAAGGGGTTGGGGTGAGGGCCAACGCTCGCTGGAAACCCGAATTCCATGAGCACCCCCAAACTCCTCCAAAACCTCCGCGACGCCGGCGCCCTGCGCACGCTCGACACCGCGCTCGCGCAGTCACTGCGGCGCCTCGATCCCGCGACGCCCGACGCCGTGCTCGCTGCGGCCGCGCTCGCCTCGCTCGCAGTCGCCAACGGTCACGCCGGTTTCGACCCCGCCGCGCCGCAGCGTCTCGTCGACGCCGATATCGACTGGCCCGCCCCCGATATCTGGCGCGCTGCGCTCGACGCTTCGCCGTGGATTTCGCAGCCTTCCGACGGCAACACCGAATCCAGCGCCGACACGCCGCTGGTGTTCGAACACGACCTGCTCTACCTGCGCCGCTATCGCGAGTACGAACGTCGTCTCGCACTCGGCCTGCGCCGCATCGGTGCGCACAGGCCCGACGGCGGCGATCTGGACGCACTCGCGCCCCTGTTCACGCAGCTCTTTCCCGATGCCCGCACCGGTGACGATCTGCAGGCGCGCGCCGCCGCGGTCGCGCTGCGCGACAACCTGGTTCTCGTCACTGGCGGCCCCGGCACCGGCAAGACCACGACGATCACCCGTCTGCTCGCTTTGCTCACCGCGCAGGCGCAACAGGCAGCAAAGCCTGCACCGCGCATCGCGCTCGCCGCACCAACCGGCCGCGCCGCCGAGCGCATGGCCGAGAGCGTGCGCAAGGCTGTGCAGACGCTCGCGGCAGCCGGTGTCGATGCCGCGCTGCTCGACGCGTTGCCCACCGCCGGCACCACGCTGCACCGCCTGCTCGGCACGATTCCCGACAGCCCGCGCTTCCGCCACCACGCCGACAACCCGCTGCCGTTCGATGTCGTCGTTGTCGACGAAGCCTCGATGATCGATCTGCCGCTGATGGCCAAGCTGGTCGAAGCCGTCGCCGACGGCGCGCGCCTCGTGCTGCTGGGCGATCCCGACCAGCTGCCCTCGGTCGAAGCCGGTGATGTGCTCAGCGGCATCTTGCGAGCGGCCGGAGACGGCACGGACATCGCTGCTGACGACGCGGATGCGTTGCACGCACTGCTCGACACTTCCGATCGTCGCCCCGGCGCACGCCGGGGCCCAGCGACTTCTGTAACGACCGACGCGCAAACCTTTCCCGGCCGCCGCATCCATCTCCAACGCGGCTACCGCCAGAGCGCTGGCCTCGATCTCGCCCCGCTCGCGACCGCCGTACGCGAAGGCCATGCGCCCAACGCGCTGTCGCTGCTGCGCGCGGGGGAACTCGCCGGCGTGCACTTTCACGAAGGCCAGTCCGATCCGCTCGCCGCACATCGCGCGCATCTGCTCGCGCACTGGACCGCGCTCGCCGACACCACCGATCCGGCCGAAGCGCTCGCACTCGCCGGCCGGCTGCGCATCCTCACCGCAGTCCGCGAAGGACCACAGGGCGCACGCGGACTCAATGCGCGCATCGAGGAACTCCTCGGCGGCAGCACGCGTCGCGGCGCGGGGCCGGGCTACTTCCACGGCCGCCTGCTGCTGGTCACCGAGAACAGCTATCGCCACCGGCTGTTCAACGGCGACATCGGCATCTGTCTTGCCGATGGCAGCGGTGCGGTCACGGCCTGGTTTCCCGGCGACGACCCGCTGCATCCGCGGCCTTTCCATCCCTCTGCGCTGCCCGCGCACGACAGCGCGTTCGCGATGACCGTGCACAAGGCGCAAGGCTCGGAGTTCGACGAGGTCTGGCTGGTGCTGCCCGAACGCTTCAACCGCGTGCTGTCGCGCGAACTCGTCTACACCGGCATGACCCGCGCCCGCAGCGCGCTGCACATCGCCGCGCATGCGGATGTCATCACCGAAGCACTCGCGCGGCATGCCAGCCGCTGGTCGGGGCTGGGCTGGCGGCTGGGCGCGGACCGCCCACCGCAGCCGCTTCCAGTGGACACCGCCGACCCGGAGATTCCGACGCAGGGCGCGCTGTTCTAGAGGCATCGCATCCGCGGGGCACATGGAAACGCCCGGGCATGCCGGGCGCTCCCGTTCCACCGCTGCCCGCTCTTATGCCTTCAACAGCTGCGAGGCTTCCTTCACGATCTCGGCGCGGATGCCGGCCGTGCCGTCGCCGTCCAGACCGCGCAGCAGTTGCGCCTCGATGAACTCGTTGGCGTTGTCGCGGAACGTCGCCAGGTACTGGTCCTGATGATCCGACTTGCTCAAGATCTCGACCATCTTGTCCTTGAACACGTCGACGCTGTTCCCATCGATCACGCCGCTCACGGATTCGGATGCGCTGTCGAAGGCCTTGGTCACGCCGCTGTTTTCGCCGAAGACCTTGGTGATGCCCGACTTGAGGTTGTCGGTCAGCAGGCCACCCGGTGACGGCACCATGCCGACGAAGAAGTTGAGCATCTTCATCATGTCGGCCTGGCGTGCGGCGTCGTCTTCGGCCTTGTCGGCGAAGCCGTTGAGCACGGCCTGCTCGGTCGAGGCCACCGCGTGCGTCAACTGGTGCTCGTAGAGATACATGCGGTCGGTGTTGCCCGCCTCGCGCGCATCCAGGTAGTCCTTGGCCCAGCCATCGGACAGCCTGGTCAGCGAGTTCAGCACGTCCGGCGCGGCCTCGTTGGTCGGTGACAGGCCGGTCAGACGCGTGAGGTTCGCCATCGTCTGCACGTTGCGCTCGACGTTGCTGACGTTGCTGCCGTCGTGGATGCCGGACTCACCCAGGCCGTTGAACTCGAAGATCTCGCCAGCCTTCTTCATTACCAGCTCGTTCACCGCCTCCTGACGGCCGGTCTTGGGAATGTTCTGGTCGTCGAAGAAGCCGTTCTCGCCCCACGGGTTGTTCTCGGACTGGTCGAGGATCGTCTCCGCCAGATCGGCCGCATGGCTGCGCGAATCGCCGGCGTACACGCTGGCCGGATCGTTCGCCACGGCGCGGATGATGATCTCCATCGGATCGCGGTTGTAGCCGTCGGGCAGGTGGCTGTCCTCGCGGTCGAGCCATGCGTTCTCGGTGGTGACCTTGCTGAAGTTCTCGCTGACGTCCTGGATCGCCTGCGCACGCTTCTCGCTGTCCACGCCGTGCAGGATATTGTTCACCACCTCGTGATTGTCGCTGGCGTGATCGGCGGCGTTGAGCAGCAGGCCGAGGTGATCGCCGCGGTCATTGCTGTCGGTGTCGGTCGAGCCGACCGTGCCTTCCTGGAGCTGGTCGATGGTGAAGGTCTCGATGAAATCCGCGAACGCCGCACTCTTCGTGTCGCCCTCGCCGAGACCGTTGAGGAAACGCGTCATCACCTCACCCGAGGTGTTCTGGTTCTCGATCTTGCTGATGCCCAGCGACGTCTGTCGCGGCGTCGCCTTGTCCACCACCTCGCCGCTGACGCCGTCCATCTCCATGAAGCGCCACGTGTTCTCAGTGTCGGCCTCGCCGGCGGTGTACGCCTGACCGAAGGCCTCGAGCACCTGCTGCCGCTGCTCGCCCGTCATGCGTCCCTCGTCGACGAGTTTGTCCAGACGCGCGCCCTGCAGCCAGGAATCGGACTTCGTCGCACCCGCGTCGTTCTCGAGGATCGCACCGATGAACCGGCCGCGGTCTTCCACGCTCAGATCGGGTAGGAACTCGCTGGCCAGCGCGGTCAGCCGCGCGTCGTAGTCGTCCTTCTTGCCTTTGATGTCGCCGTGCGAATGCAGTTCCTTGGCCATGTCCAGCAACTGGCCTTTGTCCGGCGACGTGTAGTCATCCGGCAGGTGGGCATCGGGGCTGTTCGCGGCACCGCTGCCGGTGCTCGCGGCGAGTTCGCGGATGGCGTTGGTGAGTGCGTGGATATCGAGGGCGACTGCGGACATGAGACAACTCCTTGGAGAGCGAAGGGATCCTGTTGCGTCGCTGCCCGAGTCTCGGTGCGTGCGCCGCATCCCGATACCGGGACAGCCCTAGGTCGCGTGCCCCGCGTTCGAGTGCGGGCAAGGAAGCTGGCTGGGGGGCATGCAGCGCGCTGCCGCCGTTCCAGCGCATCACGACCGCTTTCCCGCACGTGGCCTTCACGCTATCGTCCGCGCAGGGGAAGGGGGATTCGCATGGGACGCGGACGTCGTGGGTTTCTCGACGATTTGAGCAGGCTGCCATGGCCGGTCGCACTGGCCGTCGGCGTCGTTGGCTATGCCGGCATCCGGCACGGTGTGCCCGCGTTCTTCGCGCGGCAGGACGGGCCATTCGCGCACGCGCTGGCGAACGCGAGTGCATCGCTCGCACCGCTTGCGTGGATGTTCCTGGCCGCATGTGCGCTGTGCGCACTGGCCGCTTTCGCCAATGCCCGCAAACGCCGCCGCCTGCTCGACACGCGCACCGGCCTCGACAGCCTCGCCGCCATCGATTGGCGCGATTTCGAACGTCTCGTCGGCGAAGCCTTCCGTCGTCAGGGCTACAGCGTCGAGGAAACCGGCCTGGGCGGCGCCGATGGCGGCATCGATCTGATCCTGCGCAAGCATGGCCAACGCACGCTGGTGCAGTGCAAGCAATGGCGCCGCGAGAAGGTGCCGGTGAATGTCGTGCGCGAGATGTACGGCCTGCTCGCCCACCACGGCGCACACGCTGTGCGCATCGCAACTGTCGGCGGCTTCACCCAGGACGCCGCGCGTTTCGCACATGGCAAGCCGATCGAACTTATCGACGGCGCCACCCTGCTGACGATGATCCGCGACGTACAGCGCGCAGACCGCACGCCTGCGTCGGCACCGACGCCGATGCCCGCCCCTCGGATCGAACCCGCCTTCGCCATTGCGACGCCGGCCGTCGCAGCGACACCCGACTGCCCACGCTGCGGCAGCGCCATGGTCGAACGCACCAACCGCCGCGCCAACAGCACCTTCTGGGGCTGCACCACATTCCCCGCATGCCGCGGCACGCGATGAGCGTCGTCCGCGGTTATCGCCGTCTTCCTTCGCCACCGACCAGGCAGAACCCGCCATGCGCTTTCTGATCTTGCTGCTGCTCATCGCCGCCGCGTGGGGCGGCTATCGCCACTTGCATGCGCCGGAACCTGTCGCGATGACACCGATCGCTGCGACCGCTACGCCATCACGAACCGCGTCGACGCGTGTACTGCCGACGCCGACCCAGAGCTTCAGCTGCGACGGACGCCAGCACTGCTCGCAGATGCGGTCATGCGAGGAAGCGACGTTCTTCATCCGCAATTGCGCGGATACCAAGATGGACGGGGATAACGATGGCTTGCCGTGTGAGTCGCAGTGGTGTGGCTAGAAGTGAGCCTGACACCATTAGCTCCCACCATGATATTTATTGATCTCGGAGAGGGTTTAATCTATGTCACAGCAAGGGGAAGATATGGACATCGTTATTAGTCCAGAGTTGGCAGGTTTGGCTACGGGTTATGCGGAAAGAGCGATAAATACGATGAGCGGCTGGAGCGCGACTCTGGCGACCGCCTTGAAAAGAGAGGTAAAATTTCAGACAAAAGCCTCGCACTACGCCTACGCAATGGGCCTAATAAATAACTACGCCTGCCTGAAAACATTCTTTATTCGAAATGAAGCGGTTCCGCTCTATAACTTCTATGTCCCTGCAAGAATATATTCCGCAAAGAGAAAAAGTAGCAAATCAGCCAATTTCGATGACGTAATAGCGCTATCTAGGTGCGTGGTGATTACAGGAGTGGGCGGCGCTGGAAAGACGATATTTATGCGTCATTTGCTACTCAGCTGCCTTAAGCAGTCCGACAAAATACCCGTCTTCATCGAGCTGAGGGACATCGCGGAAACCCAAGGGGACCTGCACGGCGTAGTCCTTAGCAACCTTGAATCTAACGGCCTAAAGATAGACAGGGATTTTTACGATCGCCTTGTAAAGGCCGGATCTATTGTATACATTCTCGACGGGTTTGATGAAGTGCGTCACGAGTCGAGGAAGTCCATAGAAAAGCAAATCTCGAAGCTTTCTAAAACAACCGAGTGCTCTGTGATCGTGTCTTCACGCCCTGACTCAAGATTCCAGTCCTGGCCCAACTTCTCGATCGCCGAGATCTCAAATCTTAATTTGAGAGACGCTTGTCGTTTGATCGAAAAGGTTCCGTTTGACTCAGGAACAAAAGCTAAATTCATAGCTGAGCTAAAATCCGGGCTGTTCGCAAAGCATGAATCGCTGCTCTCAAACCCGCTTTTGCTTTCAATCATGCTGCTCACATATAGCGAAAGCGCAAATATTCCCAGCAGGATAACTACTTTTTACCAGCTCGCTTATGAGGCGCTATTTCATCGCCACGATGCATTGAAATTTGGATTTGAAAGAAGCAGAAAAACAGATCTTGATGTCAATCAGTTTTCTTCACTTTTCTCAGCATTTTGTTTAGTTACATATGACGACAGAAAATTTAAGTTCGACCATAGTTACGCGGTCGAATCTACGCGTCGGGCTTGCCGCATATCTAACATCCCAGTTGACGCCTCGGCTTTCGTAGACGATGCACGCGAAGCAATATGCCTGTTTGTAGAGGAGGGCCTTGAACTTTCTTTCACCCACCGGTCTTTTCAAGAATATTTTGCCGCTAGATTCATATCTTCAGTAGCGCATGAGCAACAGCAGAAACTTATAAAAAAATATTCCAAGAATAGTCAGGGGAATGTTTCGTTCGATAGAGTGCTTGAGTTACTTTACGAACTTAACCCACAGGCGGTGGAAAGGACTTGGCTTATTCCCGAGCTAAGCGCGGTTTTCGTAGGAAAGAAACGCACGAATAAAGTCTCACTGGAGACATGGCATTCTGTTATCAAGAAGTCTTTCAACACGTTGAAGCTCAATGATCATGGGATAAGTGTAGATCCCGAGTCATCGTTCGGCTTGGTTAATATGCTCGCCTTTGTAGCGAAGAACTGCGTTCCCAAGGAAACTTGGATAGCTGCATTCGATTCTTCTGAGACAATACAGGGTGATGAATTTTCAAAGACCTGGCTTGAGAGAGGCGTCTCAGAAATTTCCGTTGGAGCGCAGTCACCGAGATCACAGCTAATGAAAGATCTGTCTAGGGTGACCGCCTCTCACTCGCGCGTGGGCCTTGAGCTTATACGAAAAGAATTGCTTGCCATGCTTTCGCGGGCCGACGAGCGGAATTCAGAGTTAGATTCTATATTTTCTTGAGCAAACCGGAGTTAACAGTTAACGGGGCCAGGTTCACTTACGGCGTCATTTCGAACAGTCATTCCGGGCACGGAGGCCCAGCGCCCACTCTTCTTCCACTGGTGGGACTTTTGGCTGCTGCTGTTAGCCAGCGCCCACTGCAGAAGTTGATTGCGTTGATGTAATTGCGTCGCCCGCTCAACCGAGTCGCAGCAGAGACTTTAATCTCGAATCCAAAGGGTGCCAATGTTTCAGCGTGTGTGCGGATACATCAGCGTTGCGTTCTTCGGCTTTCTGTCGCTGCGGATCATCTACTACTTCGGCCAGAAGTTGATATCAGGCGCGGGCTTCGCCGATGGCGATCTCACGGTGCTGGCATTTGGGCTGCTTTTCGTCTTCGTCACCATCGCCCAGATCATCTCGCTACGTCCGGGAAGAAAGCCGATCTAGGGTCACCCGGACTGAGAGATAACGGCGCCAGGTTAACTTTCGGAATAACGGGGTCAGGTTCACTTACTGCGTGCGGTCGGTGTCAGCGGTAGAGAGTGGACAGTTCAGACGTGCTTGGCCGTCCACGCGACTGCAACGGGTTTGAACGACATCCGAAATGCCGGCGCTCCGTTCCACCAGCCGCCAGCGCCCATCAATAGGGGTTACGCATGCGACGCATCCTGTTCGGCTTGCTTTGGTTCGTAGCGTTCACCATGCCGCTTTTGTTCGTGCTCAGCATGCTGGTCGCCCTCGTCGCCTGCGAGGGTATCGAGACCTTCGACGGCGGCTACGACTGCGGGAAAGCGGCGGTCGAAGCGTTCATGGCCCGATTCCGCCTGCCTGTCGCGGCTGCTTCGCTGCTGTTGACCGCAGTTGCCACATGGGCCGGGGTGCTGCCCGGCACCCGGCCGCGCAGTCGGCGGAGGCAATGAGTCCGTTAACGGGGTTCGATCGAGGCGGCCCCGCCCACTTACAGAGTCATCCCGGAAAGTCATGCGGGACACGGAGGTCCAGTGCGCTACTTGCTTCTGCTGATCGGGCTTCTGGCCCCGCTGTTCTCCAGCGGTCAATCCGCGCGCTACGGCGACGTGTCCTACAGCCAGCCACAGGACTGCAGTGTCATCACCCGTGACCAGCGCGCGAACCCGTACGCACATGTTCCGCAACGTGTGCGAGCAGAGCGACGCGCGGACGAAGCAGAGCGTGGCACGGATCATGGGGCGGCCACAGCCTTCGACCCGCGTCTTGAGCGTCCCCGCCCACGGCACCGACGATGCGAAGCGCTATGGCGTCGCCTGCATGGGCGGGTTGGTGATGTTGCGGTTGCCGAACGGCTGGCAGCAGGCGCTCGATGCGGAACATCGCTATCTGACATGCCGCAGCTGATGCTCGTACGCTGCTCCACGGCAGAAGCCCATCCGGATAACAAGAGGCACACACGATGCAGCTGACGTGCTCCCATTTCCGCGTTCCCGCGGCGCTATCGCTGGCGGTGCTGCTGGTTGCCTGCACAACCCGTGGAGACGTCATCTCCGAGGAATACATGACGCTCGAGCTGGATGGACGGAGCCTTGTACTGCCCGGGTCTGTCACCGCGCTTCCGTTCGGCTCGACGCGACGCGTGCACACGCTATCGGTCAGTGCCCGCGAGCGCGAAGACCTGCGATCGCAAGGCTTCTTCTTCCAACTGGGCGGAGAAGATCTTCGCCCCGGTACGTACACCATCGGTGGAGGCGTGGTGCACGTGAATTATCACGGCGAGGCCGCGGGCGACACGCTGCCTGCCGTGTATGGAGCGAACCTTTCGCTCGGCACCCCATTCACGGTGACGCTGACGGCGATCGGAAGCGACGGCGTGCAGGGCACGTTCTCCGGCACGCTCCGGCGTGGCGGCGATGGTCCTGGACCCGAGCTGATGACGGTCTCGAACGGTCGTTTTTCCGCGCGCTATCGCCGGGATCAGGACGGCGTCCGATAGCGACGCTATAGACCCGTTTGCGGTCCATGGTGGTGACCAGTTGGCGAGGGAAGCCGGGTCGCGGGGTTATTCCCCACCTTGAACAAGCATCGATGCCCCGTGGTCGCGGACAATTCAGAGTTGATCCACCGAGGACTGCCAGCCGTGACCAATCCGCTGTCGAATAGTGCGTACATGCGCCTCTTCAATCTGCAGGCGGCATTGCATGCCTGGACGCGCGATACCGCCGCCGAGTACGAAGTGGACGACACCGCACCCGACCATCCGCTCTGGCCTTTCCATTTCAATTACCTGAGCGTCGCACCCATGCTCAACGGACTGCATGTCGAGTATCACGGCAGCACGTACGAAACGCCTTTCGACATGACGATTGCGTGCCTGTCCGAACAGGTGGTGGCCGACAGCATCACGTCGCTGGCATTCTCGGGACCCGATGAAGGGGCCAACGGCACGCGCGAGTGGACCTTCTCCGGTTTGCTGGATTCGCAGGTCAGGTTTCCGATCCTGCGCGCGTTGTATGTGCGACCCACGGAGCCCGATCACCACAACGGATCGATCATCGTCCGCGAAGGTTCGATTCTGGACGAGGGTGGCGACATCGCCCGACTGGTAGCGAGGATGCCGTATCTGACTGAGATGACGGTGCCGAATGCGCCCGATGCAGGCTTCTTCGAGCATTCCCTGCCGCATCTAGAAGCCCTGAGGATCGGCGGGAACTTCGACACGAAGTATTTCATCCGCAACTTGGCGTCTGCAGACACGATGCCCAACTTGACGCGTCTGGACTTCACCGAGTCGACCGAGCTGCAAATGACTTGGGCGAAGGATCGGGAGGAAGCGCTGGTCACGCCGTTCGCCGCATACGAGCGTCTGTTCGAAAGCGCAGTTGGCGCGCAGCTAAAGGCGCTGGTGCTGCGGAACACGCGCTTGAGCCGCGAGGAGCTGGAACACTTGCAGACGATTCGTCCGGGCCTTCAGTTCATGGTGATCCAAGCCGCGCAAGGGGGATATGTCAGTCACTTCAGGCGCCGCGTCTTCCCGTTCAAGCACCTGGTACAGACAGACCCGGGCGTCGAGTGATCCGCCGGATTGGAAATGCACGCGCATGGGCGATTGCGGGTCGATGTCGATGCGTGACTCGCAGTGCCGGTGCATTTCGATAGGTCACGTCTCCGCGCGCTGATCTGGCCTTGTCCGATCAGGCGCCGGTTCCACGTTCTGGCTCTCAATGGTCGCGCCGCGATCGAGGGGATGCCTGCATGACCACCGGACGCCGTCTTTCCGTTCTCGCCACTGCCGTATTGCTGACCGGCCTCGGGCTGCACGTCGCGCCCATGCAGGCGCAAACAACAGCCGCGGCGCCTGCGCCGAAATCGGCGATGCAGATCCAGCAGGACGCGGATGCGGCTGCGCCGCCACCGACGGCGACACTGGCCTACGGCGCCGGCCCGCAGCAGCGGGGGCAGTTGCGGATTCCCGACGGCAGCGGTCCGTTTCCGGTGGCGATCGTGATCCACGGCGGCTGCTGGATGGCGGAGCTGGGCGGCAGTGGTTTGCCGGGGCTGTCGGAGATGCTGCGCAAGCGCGGCATCGCGACCTGGGACATCGACTACCGGCGGGTGGGGCATGCGGGCGGTGGCTGGCCGGGCTCGTTCGAGGATGTGGCGGCCGGCATCGATCATCTGGGCACGGTGGCGAAGAACCAGCCGCTGGATCTGGACCGTGTGGTGACCATCGGCCATTCGGCCGGTGCGTTGTTCGCCTTGTGGGCGCCAGCGCGCGCGCAACTCGCTGCGCCGTGGACGCCTTCCGCGAACAGTCCGCGCATCAAGGCCGCCGTGGCGATCGACGGGCCGGGCGCGCTGGCGCCGATGATCGGCATCGATGCGCAGGTCTGCGGCCAGCCGGTGATCGTGCCGCTGATGGGCGGCACGCCTGCGCAGGTGCCGGACGCGTATCGCGCCGCGAGTCCCTCGGACCATCTGCCGCTCGGCGTGTGGCAGCTGTTCGTGACCGCGGAACTCGGCCCCTTCATGCAGGGCTACATCGATGCGGCGAAAGCCGCCGGCGATCCGGTCGAAGTGTTCGCACCGCCTACGCCCAACCACTTCGACATCGTGACGCCGGGTTTGCCGAACGGTGAAGCCGTCGCGGACTGGATTGCGGCGCACGCGTTCGGCATGCGCGGCGCACCGGCTGCGAAACCCGAAGCACCCTGATCGGGTGCCGGCTGTGCCGGCGTCGTGCATTTGCACGGTGTCGCGCTGCGCGCGGCGGACTGCTCGTGCAGATACCGGCGTGAGGTCACGTCATTGCAGTCGAAGCATTCCCGGGCAGGCGTTCGCTGCATGCCGGGCTGCGCGATACGCCCGCGCGCGAATCAACGCTGACGGCGGGCCTCATACTCGGCCTCGGCCTGCGCAAGGTCCTTGAGCTTGAGTTCCCGCTGATGGTCCGCCTTGCGCAGCGATTCGCGCGCTTCCTTGATCACTTCCTGCGCCAGGCTGTGGCTGGTGTGGTGCTGCTTCATGTCGATCGCGGTCGCCAGGCGCTGATGGGCCAGCCGGATGTTCCGGTCGACACGGAACAGCGGCGAGTTGGAGTTCTCGGTCAGCGGCGGGTCGTAGGTCTTCTTCATGGGGTGTCTGCGTGATCAGGACGGCACGATAGCCGGCTTGCCATAGCGCCGCACGCGCATCGCATCGACGCGGTGATCGACGACTGACGTGTCCACGATCACGTGCACCTGCATCGCAGGCTGCGTTCGCAGCGCGCAACTGTGGATTCGACCGCTTTGCACGGCAGATCGCAGACAGCAGAAAGCCGGCAGCCGATGCCTCGACTGACGGCTTCGGGTTCGACCTCAGTACGCCGCGTGCAGCATGCGGCGACGGAAGCCGATGGCGCCGGCGAACCAGCTGATGGCGGCGCCGAGGATCAGCAGCACGACGGCCGTCCAGGCCGCCTTGGACACGCCGCGGGCGGCGGCATCGCTGGCTTCGCGGGCCTTCTGCTCGGCTTCGGCCTTCAGCGTGTCGATGCGCGCGACCATCGCCTGCGCCTGCTGCTGGTAGCGGGCGACGATCTGCTCGGCCTCGGCGCGGGGCTTGCCGGTGCGGGCGACGACGATGTTGACCAGCGCGTCGCGGTCGGCGGCTTCGAGCGTGGTGCGGCCTTCGCGGCGGGCGCGTTCGAACCACTCGGCCAGCGCGTCGCCGGACTGCGTGGGGTCTTCGAGCGCCTGGCGGGCGCTCTGCTCGCCGTCAGTGCTGACGGCCTCGGCCTTCTGCTCGATCGCGTCGGGCGACAGTTCCGCCTTGCCGGTCTGCGCCAGCAGGGTCTCGAACTCACCGCGCAGATCGTTCCAGTCCAGGTCCACGCCGCGGTCGCGCAGTTCGTCGCCGACCTGCGATGCGATGCCGGGCGATGCCGCGGCGACGCCCTGCCCGGCCAGCGACAGGCCCTTGCCGACCACGCCGAACGCGGTGCCGACGAGGCCACTCGCCGCCGAGGCCAGCAGGAACGTCGTGACCAGCGTGGTCACCGACCAGCTCAGCACGCCGTGCAGGCCACCCTGCGCCGGAGCCGAGCGACCCGCGACCAGCGCACCGAGGCAGATGGCGATGATGGTCGACATCGCCAGCCAGATGCCGGCACCGGTGCCGAAGCCGCTCAGCGGATTGGCATCGCCGGTGGGATCGACGGCGCTGGCGCCGACAGCGGTGCCGAGGATGCTCAGGAACAGATAGGCGACCAGCGACAGCACGCAGCCGGAGAACACGGCCGCCCAGGAAATGGCGGGCGCGGGCCGTGGGCGGGCGGCGTCGACGCGGGCAGTGCGCGTGCCGGGCGGGCGCGCCTCGCCGGGCTGCACCCGGGACGCGAGCGGGTCATGGGGATTCATCGTGGAGGTCATGTCGGTCTCGCCATCTCGTCTGTGGGGAGCGGGCACTGCGGGACGCACTGCCCGGGTGGCGCGCAGTGTCCGGACGCACGGGGCGCGTGTCTGCGTGCATATGCACCAGCGGCGTTAGTGCATGCGGACGATGGGCGGGCGGACGACGCGGATGTGTGCGTGGCGTGGGCGGCCCGGCCGGATGCGGGCGTCACAATGCGCGGCCATCCGACCGACCGCGCCCTGGCGCAGCCTCGAGACGCCTCCGATGACCGACGACGCCAGCCTGGCCACGCAGACCAACCGCAAGCAGTTGCAGCAGATCATCACGGGTCTGAGCGAAGGCGTGATTCTGGTGGAGCCCGACCAGCGCATCGTCTGGGCGAACGAATCGGCGCTGCAGCTGCACGGCGTGGAGACGGTCGAGGGCCTGGGCGCCGACGTCGGCGCCTACCGCGCGCGTTTCGCGCTGCGTTATCGCAACAACCACCGCTTGCAGGCGGGCAACTATCCCATCGACCGGGTGATCGCCGGCGAGTCTTTCAGCGACGTCATCGTCGAGGTCATCCCGGCGGCCGATCCTGACCGCTGCTGGGTGCATCGCGTGCGCAGCCTCGTGCTGACCGACGCGCGCGGCGAGCCCGACTGCCTGGTGCTGATCATCGCCGACATCACCGAGTGGGCCAGCGCCGAACAGCGCTTCGAGAAGACCTTCAACGCCAATCCCGCGCCGGCGGTGATCTGCCGGCTCGACGACCTGCGCTACATCAAGGTCAACCAGGGCTTCATGGAGATGACCGGTTACGGGCGCGACGATGTGATCGGGCGCTCGGTGTACGAGCTGGACGTGTTCGAAGGCGCCGAGGCGCGCAAGGCGGCGATCGAGAAACTGGGCGAAGGCGTGACGATTCCGCAGATGCAGGCCGAACTCAGCCTGCCTGCGGGCGGCAGCAAGCTGGTGATCGTCGCGGGCCAGCCGATCGAGGTTGGCGAAGAGGCCTGCATGCTGTTCTCCTTCATGGATCTGGAACCGCGCCGCAAGGCCGAGGATGCGCTGCGCCAGAGCGAGGAACGCTTCGCCAAGGCGTTCCGGATGACGCCGGTGCCCACCCTGGTCTGCAGCGCGGATGCGTTGCGGGTGATGGAGGTCAACGAGGCCTTCGTGACCGCCACGGGCCTGGCTTCGGAGGAACTGCTGGGCAAGTCGCTGGACGAGATCGGACTGTTCGAGGACCGCAGCGCGCATGCCCGCATCCAGGACACGCTGCGCGACAGCGGCGTGCTGCGCAGCACCGAGTTCCGCATCCATCGCAAGCATGCGGAACCGCTCGACTGCCTGGTGTCGGCGGAATCGTTCGCGATCCACGGCACGCCCTGCCATCTGATGGCGCTGCTCGACATCACCGACCGCAAGCGGTCGGAGATGGAACTGGTGGGCGCGATCGAGACGGTGATGCAGGACGCCTCGTGGTTCAGCCAGACGCTCATCGAAAAGCTCGCCAACGTGCGCCGCGGCAATGCGCCGGGTGCCGAAGCCCTCGCGCTGGCCGACCTCACCGCGCGCGAACGCGACGCGCTCGGGCTGATGTGCGAAGGCCTGTCGGACAAGGAGATCGCCACGCGTCTCGGGCTGGCCACCAATACGGTGCGCAACCACGTCGCGTCGCTGTATTCGAAGATCGACGTGCACAGTCGCGCCGAGGCGATCGTGTGGGCGCGCGAGAGGGGTTACTTCGGCAGCGGCGCGTCTTCGCACAAGAGCGGCTGAACGACGCACGGACTTGCTGCGGATGCACCAGTACCGCTGGTGCATTTGCAACTGTCGGCGCTGCGCCCTGCGACGCAATCTGTGTCCACCGGGGCGTGCTGCCACGCAGGACGCCCGTCGGGTCCCTCATCCCCACCAGGAGACACGCATGGACAAGAACCGCATCGAAGGCACCACCAAGCAGATCAAGGGCTCGGTGAAGGAAGCCATCGGCAAGCTGACCGGCGACCGCAAGACCGAGGCCGAGGGCGCGGCGGAGAAGACCGTCGGCAAGGCGCAACGCAAGGTCGGCGAGGTGGCCGACAAGGTGCGCGACAAGACCGGCGGCTGATAGACGCCCGGCATTTCCTGCAACGCTTGGCCGCCGCCCTGTCCGGCGGCATGGCGGGATCACGCTGCGGCGGGTCCCGCCTTTTTTTGCGCGTCGATTGCGCCGCCTGCGGCCTGCGGTGATCCAGTCGGCGCCCTGCGCCGTAAGCCATGCAGACCGATCGAAGGAGCGTCTGCAATGCACGTCGTGATCCGGAGTGTGGTGGTGCTGGTGGCGGGCCTGTGGCTGGCCGGGTGCGCGACGGGCTTTCCGCGAGCGTCGGCGCCGTATGCGGCCGCGGACGGGTTGGATGGCGCGGCAGTGCTCGCGCGCAGCGTGACGGCGCATGGCGGTGATCTGCGCACGCACAGCGGCGATCTGAATTACGCGAGCGACGGACGCTGGGAGTCGTTGATCCAGCGCATCCAGCCGGTGGTCACCGATGCGGGCTATCGGGTGACGTCCGAGACGCGCTACGCGCCTGCGCTTGGCCTGCACGTGATCCGCTCGCAAGGGCCGACGGGCACGAAACAGGTGGTGCGCAGGCCCGGGAGCATCGAGGTGTATCGCGACGGCGTGCGCGCCACCGACACCGAAACGCTGCGGGCAGCGGCGATGACCACCGACGCGTTCGAGCTGTTCCACTTCGGCCCGTCGTTCCTGGCCGCACGCGCGACACAGGTCACGCGCATGGCCGATGCCGACGAGGACGGGCAGCGTTATCAACGCGTGCGGGTGGAGATCGCGCCGGGATTCGGTGAGGCGGCGAACGACACGGTAATCGCGTGGTTCGATGCGCGTACGCATCTGCTGCACCGCGTGCACCTGACCTTGAACGGATTCCCGACCACGCAGGGCGCGCACGTCGACACCACGATGACCGGCTACCGCGCGTTCGACGGCGTGATGCTGCCCACGCGTTTCCACGAACGCGTGCGCGGCCCGCTGCGCATCGATGCGCATACCTGGTGGGTCACGGGCCTCGATACCGATCGCGGCTGGCAGCCCGGTGATGTGGCCAACGGCCTGTTCACCGGCGCCGCGGCGCAGCCCGCGACGGCGCTGCCGTAAGCGGGACCGACACCGCCCTTTGTCGCAACGCCACGCAGGCTGGCGTTGTGACTGGCCGGGACTGCAGACGATCCGGACGAGCGCCCGGGCGCGCGGCGGACGCAGGATCGCTGCGCGGCAGCGGTCCAGGTCATCGGCGACCTGCGTCTTCCGGTTCCGCGCCTCGCTCAGCGAAATTCCGTCCGCCCGGCGGCCGGCCCAGAACCCGCGATCCGACGTGCGTTCTGAGCGTGTGGCGTCTCTGTAAATGAGAGTAATTCGCATGTAAGATCCGCCGCATGCAAAACCGCTCGATCCGTGCCTGGGCATGGGGGCACAAGTGGACGAGCCTCGTCTGCACCCTGTTCCTCCTGATGCTGTGCGTCACCGGGCTGCCATTGATCTTCCATGACGAGATCGACCGGCTGACCGAGGGGACGCCGCAGTTCCGTCTCCCTGGCGTGGGCTCGTCGAGCGACGCGCCTGGCTTGCGCTCGCTGGACGACATGCTGGCCCGTGCGCTGGCGGAACGGCCTGGCGAGGTACCGGTGTTCATGGCGTTCGACAACGACCAGCCGTCGATGACCGTCACTACGGCGCCGCGTCCGGATTCGCCCGCCAGCGACATGACCATCCTGCAGCTGGACCGTTCGACCGGTGAGATCTTCGCCGCCGAGAGCGACGGCGAAGGCGTGATGCATTTCATCCTGCAGCTGCACACCGACATGTTCCTGGGGCTGCCGGGCATGCTGTTTCTGGGTGCGATGGGGCTGCTGTTCGCCGCGGCCGTGGTCTCGGGCGTGGTGCTGTATGTCCCGTTCACGCGCAAGCTGCCGTTCGGCACGCTGCGCTATTCCCGCAGCGCGCGCGCGAAGTGGCTCGACTACCACAACCTGCTGGGCGTGGTGACCGTTGCCTGGGTCCTGGTGGTCGGCCTCACCGGCACCATCCACACCCTGGCCGATCCCATCAACCAGGCCTGGCAGCGCAGCGAGCTGGGTGAGATGACCCGCGCCTACGCAGGGCGCGAGGCGCTGCCGCCCGCGCGTTATGGCTCGCTCGACCGCGCGATGGCGCGTGCCCGCGAGGCGCTGCCCGGCAACAACCCGCAGTTCATCGCGTTTCCCGGCGGCAAGTTCAGCTCGAAGCATCATTACGCGGTGTTCTTCCAGGGCGACACGCCGCTGACCGAGCGGCTGCTCACCCCTGCGCTGATCGATGCCGAAACCGGCGCGTTTACCGATGCGCGCCCGATGCCCTGGTACTACAAGGCGCTCTCGCTCTCGCGCCCGCTGCACTTCGGCGACTACGGCGGCTTGCCGCTCAAGCTGCTGTGGGCGGTCCTCGATGTGTTCACGATCGTCGTGCTGGTGACCGGCCTGTACCTGTGGCTCGGCAAACGCCGCGCCTCTGGTCCTGCGCCTGCCCCCGCCACGTCGTCGCCAAGATTGCGGCGCGCCGCATGAAGCCGCATCCGACGCAGCAGCACCGCAGGCTGCGCCACGTCTTCGCCGTGCCGGCAGTGATCGCCGTGGCGGGGCTCGTCGGGCTGGTCAGCGCGCTCACCGGCGATGGCTGGCGCGACGGCCTTGCCTGGCTGGGCCTTGCAGCGCCGGTGGCGGCGGTGCTGTGGGCACGCGCGGCCCGGCGTTCGTGACGCGCCTTTCTCTCCCCATTCGATCCGCGTGCCCTTTCTCTGGAGTTTCCATGTCCCACCGCCATCCGCGCCGATGCCATCTGGCCCTGCTGATCGCCGCATCGCTGTCCACGCCGTGCGCTGTCGCCCAGGATGCGCAGTCCCCGCGCGCCGATGACGCAGCACGCATGCTCGACCGCGTGATCGTCACCGCGCAGCGCGGCAACCAGACCGGTGTCAGCCGCGCGGGCGGTGTGGGCGTGCTCGGCGAGCAGGCGGCCGAGGACGTGCCGTTCGGCATTCGCAGCTTCAACGCGGCGTTGATCCTCAACCAGCAGCCGCAGACGCTGGGGCAGGTGCTCGAGAACGACCCGTCGGTGCGCACCACCTACGGTTTCGGCAACGCAGCCGAGCAGTTCGTCGTGCGCGGCTTCGCGCTGGCCGGTGACGACATCGGGTACGACGGCCTGTACGGCATCCTGCCGCGGCAACTGGTTGCCCCGGAGCTTTACGAATCCGTGCAGGTGCTCAACGGCGCCAGCGCATTCCTCAACGGCGCCGCGCCCGGTGGCTCCGGCATCGGCGGCAGCGTGAACCTGGTGCCCAAGCGGGCGGGTGACACGCCGCTCAATCGGGTCACGCTGGGCTTCACCTCGCCGGGCCATTCGGGCGCGAGTTTCGACATTGCACGGCGCGTCGGCGGCGACGCGGCGTGGGGATTGCGCATCAATGGCGCCACGCGCGGTGGCGATGTGGCGATCGACGACGAGGACCGCCAGTCCGATGTGCTCGGCCTGGCGCTGGACTACACCGGCAACGGGTTCCGTGCGGCGCTGGATCTGGCCTACCAGGACATCCGCGTCGAACGCCTGCGCCCGAAGGTGACCGTCAACAACGTGGTGCCGCGGGTGCCGGATGCGGACCTCAACTACGGCCAGCCGTGGCAGTACACCGAGCTGCGCGACGTGTTCGGCCAGCTGCGCGCGGAGTGGGACATCGGCGAGCACACACTGCTCTACGGTGCACTGGGTGCACGCGACGGCCGCGAGGACGGTGTCTACAGCTCGCTCACCCTGCTGGATGCGGAGACCGGCGATGCCAGCGTCAGCGGCTCCTTCATTCCGCGCACCGACAACAACGAGGCTGCGACCGTCGGCCTGCGCACGCAGCTGGAGACCGGTCCGGTCAGCCATGCACTCAATGTCGGCGTGTCGGCCAACTGGCTGACCAATCGCAACGCGTTCGAGTTCTACGCCGACGCGATGCCCACCAATCTGTACAACCCGGTGGACACCGTGCGGCCGTCGACCGTGTCGTTCGTCGGTGGTGACCTGTCCGATCCGTTCCCGATCTCGAAGACGCGCCTGACCAGTGCGTTCGTGTCGGACACACTCGGCGTCCTCGACGACCGCGTGCTGCTGACCGCCGGCGCGCGGTTGCAGAAGATCAACGTGCGCTCGTATTCCAACGTGACCGGTGCGCTGACCGCCGAATACGACGAACAGGACGTCACCCCGGTCTTCGGCGTCGTCTACAAGCCCGTCGACGGCGTGTCGCTGTATGCCAACCGCATCGAGTCGCTGGTGCAGGGCGGTACCGCGCCGGCGAGCGGCGCCAACCCCGGTGGCGGCGCACCGTTGCCGGTCATCAATGCCGGCGAGATGTTGAAGCCATATGTGTCCCGTCAGACCGAGATCGGCGTCAAGCTCGGCCATGCGCGCCTCAACGCAGGTGTCGCGCTGTTCCAGACGGACCGCGAGACCGCATTCCTGCAGCCCGACCCTGCCACCCAGGGCGCCCTGCGCTTCGGACCGTTCGGGGAACAGCGCAATCGCGGCATCGAATTCAGCGCTGAAGCGATGCCGGTCGATGGGCTGCGCATGATCGGTGGCGTCTCGATTCTGGACACCGAGTTGCGCCGCACCGTCGGCGGCCTGAACCAGGGGAACGACGCCGTCGGCGTGCCCGACCTGCTGGTCAACGCCAACGTCGAATGGGACGTGCCCGCGCTGCCCGCGCTGACCCTGACCGGCCGCGCAGTCCACACCGGCGAACAGGCTGCCAACCTCGCCAACACCACACATCTCGACAGCTGGACGCGATTCGATATCGGCGCGCGCTACGTCACGCTGGTCCGCGACCATCCCCTGACGCTGCGCTTCAACATCGACAACATCACCGACGCACGCTACTGGGCGTCGGCGTTCGACAGCTTCCGACCTGACCTGCTGCAGGGCGCGCCACGCACCTACAAGCTGTCGGCATCGATCGACTTCTAGCCGGCAGGCGGCGGCGCACATACGACGGAATCACGGGGCGGTCCAGCCCGGTCCGTGTCTCGACAGCTGCCTTCAACCAACGGGAGCAGGCGCACCCCGTCGAACTCGGGGCAGGGACACGCGGCGCTTCATGCCGACATGGCGAGCGGCGCGGACAGGAATCGCGGAGCGGCTGGCTGTCCCCGCGCGCGGCTCACCGCTGCATGCAGCGTTCCCAACGCTCCTGGACGCGGTTGGCGAACCACGCAGTCGTCAGTCTGCGGGTGATCTTGGGGCTTTCGAGCACGATGCCGGGCAGCACGGCGCGTGGCAGCGCGCGTCCTGCGGCGGTGTCGGCCAGTGCGAAGACGCGGCCGTAGAGATCGGTGTCTTCGAACCCGTGTTCGCCGCCCTGCGCCAGCGCGCGGCGGATCTGCGCGTCCGTCATGTCGATGCGCCCGCCGAGCGCGCGCACCGCGCGTTCGGTGGCGCCGGGATTGTCGAGATTCGCACCGGGCAGCAACAGGTCGCCGTCGAGTGCGAGCGCGATGCCGGAGGCTTCAGTGACGGCATTCTGGAAGGCGGCGTTGCGGCTGGCGTACCAGCCGGCGTTGAAGTCGGCGAAGCGGTACAGCGGCGTGTCGTAGTTGGCGGGATAGCCCAGCAAGTGGGTCGTGCCGAAGTACAGGCCGCCGCGCCGGGTGAACACTTCGTGCCGGATGTCGCGCTCGATCGGATACGGGTAGCCACTCGCATGCGTCTGCGCGAAATCGATGCGGACCTGCATCGGTCCGCCGGTGCGCACCGGGTTGTGGTCGGCAAACAGACGGCGGCCTAGCGGCACCATGGAAATGAAGTCTTCGTAGAGTTCGCTCAGATCGCGCTCGGTGCGCACGCGCTCGAGCCGCTGCGCGTACGTGCGGCCATCGGGCGATTCGAGGCGCAGCGCGGCGTTGAGCAGGAAGTCCGGCACGTGCACCGCGGCGGCGCGGCGCTCGATCTCTGTGCGCGCGAGTTTCGGCAGGCCCGGCACTGCGGGATCGGCGGTGTAGGTGCTCTCCTGTTCGGTCACGGCGAGCACGGCGCACAGGTGTTCGCTGGTGGGCGCGATGTCCTGCGCGGTGAGCGCGACATAGACATCGTTCGCCCAGCCCGCGCGATCGTCGAGGCGGGCCGGCAGCTTGCGCAGGATCTCGGCGCGGACATCGTCGGGGCTGCGCTGCATCTGCAATGGCGCCTGGCTGGCGCAGCCGGCGAGCAGGCACAGCGCGGTCAGGGCACACAGGATCCGGATCATGGCAGGCGCTTTGCGGCGAACGGTGCGGCATCGTCGCAGACGATGTGCAGTGCGCGCGGATCGAGCGCGGCAGTAGTCATGCGCGTGACAGGATCACGGCGTGTCGCCGTCGCGCGCGTCCTGCGTGGCCGCTTCGCGATCGGTTTGCGCTGCATCCACGCCGGCATCGCGCGCGTTGCTGGAACGCGACACCGCCGCATCGCGCTCGGCCTTGGCGGGCTCGATGATGCCGTCGCGTTTGGCACTGGCCTGATCGTTGGCGTAACTGCGCTGCTCTGAGGTCGCGCGGCCGGCGTTGTAGTCGGCGGATGTGGCCGAGACGATCGCGTTGAACTCGGTACTGGCCTTGTCGACGAGGCAGTTGTAGCGCTCGGCATGCGTGCCGACCGTGCGGTTGTACGCGGTCGATGCGGCGCCGATGCGGCAGTTGAAGCGCGCACTGATCGCCGCAAGGCGGCGGTTGAACAGCGCAGTGAGATCGTCGCGGTTCCTCGCGGCGAGGTATTCGCCGCCGCCGGCTTCGGCAACACCACGCAACTGCTGTTCGGCCTGCGCATCGACGTCGAAGCCGATCACGTTGACGACCACGCCGATGTCGCTGGCCTGCAACGCGCGCGCCGCGGCGACAGGATCGCCGTCGCAGGTTTCGATGCCGTCGGAGACGAGATAGACCACGTTGCCATCGGCATTCGCGCCGCCATCGGCGAAGTCGCGTGCGGCGGCCTGCAGGGACGCGGCGATCGGGGTGAAGCCGCTGGGCTGGAACGCACGCACGGCGATTTCGAACGCGGCCGGGTCGCGCGGCGCGAACGGCTGCACGAGTTCGGTGGCGCGGCAGGACTCGGGCTTGTCCTGCTCGCGGTTGCCGCCGCGGTGACCGTAGACGCGCAAGGCGACCTGGGCGTCACCTTCGATGCGGCGCGCGAGATCGAGCAGCGCGTCCTGCGCGATCACGAGTTTGGTCTCGCCGCCCTGGCGACCGGCCATCGAGCCGGACGCATCGAGCATCAGCAGCACGCGGCGCGGCGCTGTCGGCATGCCGGCGACAGTGTCGTCGGCGCAGGCCTGTGCATCGGGCGACTCGGCCTGCGGGCAGGTTGCGATGTCTTCGCCGTGCGTCGCGACGAGGCCGTCGTAGTAACTGCGCAGGGCGGGATCGTCGGTGGCCGCGGCGGCAGATGCGTCGGGCGTGGCGGGAGACGCTGCGGTGTCGGCGGTGTCGGATCGGCTGCAGCCCGCGGACAGGCAGGCGGCGATCACGAGGGCCAGCAGGTGGCGGGCGTTGCGCGGCATGCGGCGTCTCCGGTGTGGACGCGCAGTGTGCGGCCGGCGCGTCGTGGCGCGATCAAGACCGCCGCAGATGGATCAGCGGTACGGCCCCGGCCCGCGCCAGACCACTTCGCCGCGGCGGTAGACGCGGTGGAAGCCGATGACTTCGCGCGAATCGCGGATGTTGGCCATCGCCGGATCTTCCGGGGCGAGCATGCGGCAGTCGCTGGACTCGCGGCGCAGCGCGGTTTCCAGCGGGCAGACCATGTAGTCGCGGGTGCCCGGCAGCGGGATGAAGAGTTCGGTGACGCCTTCGTCGCGCCATTCGCGCAGGCGGGTTTCGCTGGTGGTGTCGTAGACCACCTGGTAGCCGCCGACTTCGAGGCTGGGCTGGTCGGATGTGGAATCGCGGCCGCGGCCGCGTCCGATCTGCGCGGTGCGTTCGCGGCCGGCGTTCACCGGCGCAGTGGCCTCGGGCAGCATGCCGGGCGGCTGGCCCCAGGTACGCGCGCGACGCTGGGCATCGGGCGGACTGGCGGCGGCCTGCGACTGCACGGGCTGCGGCGGTGTGGCCGGAGCCGGCGGCGCGGGACGCGGCGGGCGCACTTCGGTGAGCGCTTCGATAGGCGCGGGTTCGTCGGGCGGCACCGGTTCGGCGGCCTCCTCGACACGCGTGGTCACCACACGCGAGGTCACGGGCGCGGCCTGCGTGGGCGGCGTCTGCGGCGGCGGGCTCGCGATCGGCGCGGTCACCGGCTGCGGCGGGGTGATGCCGATGTACTCGACCGCCATCGGGCTGCCGGCCGACGAGCCCTGCGGCGTCTTGAAGACGATGGGCTGGGAGGTCAGCAACAGATACGCGAACAGCACATGCAGCACCGCGCTGACGAGCGCGGCGAACCACGGCTGCAGACGTTCGTTGCGGGACGGGGCGCGTCCCTCCGGACGGCGGAACGCCTTGCTCATGCCGCCTGCAATGCGTCGGAGGTGCGGGCCTTCATGCGGAATCTGGAGGTGCGGCGTGGGGACCGGCATCGTAACGCGAGCGGATGTGCAAACGCGGGGACGCGGGGGCTGTGATCCAGCGGTGATGAAGGTCCGAGGGCGCCTCGGCACGCGTGGCGGCGCAGATGGCGCGCGTGGTCACCTGAACACCATGCGTTGCCCCTAGGGGCGGCCCCACTGGGCGACGTGACGGGCAGGTCGCACGCTGACGCCACGTCCCGCGCGCGCCAGGTTCCGGCCATGACCAATCCCCTGTCTTCCGCCACGAATACCCTGCTCACCCACTACGATCGCGCCGCCGCTGCCGACACCGGCTTCTTCAGTGACGCCTCGCGGATCACCACCAGCGATCTCGAAGCCCTGATCGCCGACGGGTCGACGCCGCAGGATCTGCGTGAGGCCGCGCAGTTCCTGCTCGACAGCGCGGTCTCGCAGCGCTATCTCGATACCGCCAACGGGTCCGGTGGATTCGATGGGCGCATCAGCCGCGACGATCTGCAGTCGGCCGCACAGGAACTGGCGGGACCGGGCGCGTACAACGCCCTGCTCGACACAGCGGCCGGACAGCGGTCTTCGGCCTGGAATCCCTTTTCCGCCGCGCGCGACGGCAACGTGGGCGATGCCGACATCGCCGCCGCCCTCGCCGATCCCGGCGTGCCGCAGGAGGTGAAGGACACCCTGCAGCTGCTGCAGCAGTCCGGCGACACCACGCGTGCGAGCGAACTGCTGCACAGCCTGACGCCCGAAGGGGCTGCGGCGGCGAGCGCGCTGCAGAACACGCCTGCCTACGCGGCGCTGCCGGATGCGGACCGCGCACTGGTCGCACAGGCGTGTGTCGACGCGGGGGCGTCGACGTCGGTCGCGCGCGATCTCGCCACGCTGGTCGGCGATCCCTCGTTCCAGGCGATGACGCCGGCGCAGCGCACCGCCGCGCTGAGCGAAGCGGCGCTGCTGCAGACGCCGGAGTTCAAGGCGCTGTCGCCGGCGGACCAGCGCCTGGTCACCGAGGCCCTGGCCAACCGCACGCCTAGCGACACCGATCTGCCGGCCGCACTCAAGACGTTGATCGAAAGCGCGGACTTCCAGTCGAGCGACCAGTTCGGCGCCGACGAGCGCACCGCGCTGCTGAGCCAGGTGCGCAACTATCCCGATTCGCGCTCGGTCGAGAACCTCGGCCAGTTGATCGGCAAGGACTGGTTCCGCGAGTTCGATCTGGGCGACAGCCAGCGCGCGTTGAAGGCGGTGGCCTATCTGTCGCAGAACGATGCCGGCGACATGACCATCATCGACAACACGCTGGATCTGTTCCTGGCCGATGACGCGCCCTACCGCTTCGACTTCGGCGAGACCTCGGCCTACGGCTCGGTGCCACCCGAGCCGGGCGACCTGTTCCAGATGAACCGTGCGTACATCGGCGCCGACAACAATCCGGTCGACATGTCGGCGAACTCCACGCGTTCGGGCGAACTGCGGGTCATCGGCCACACCTTCGTGCACGAGGTGAACCACATGCGCAACTGGGACAAGAGTCTGTCCCTCAACTCGTCGTACGGGTTCCATGAGGAGTACCGCGCGTTCTACGTCGGCTCGCAGGCACAGCACGGCCGCACGCCGACGGTCGCGGACGTCATCGACCGCGTGGCCGGCTTCGTCAACGTGGATGGCAGCTACGACCACCTCGCCGCGCTGCTGGATGCGAAGGGCGCGGATGCGCAGGGGATCGTGGATCATCTCAATACGATTCTCGGGCGCAGCGATCTGACGGTCGACAACGCCCGCGCCGAGGTCAACGCGCTGGTGCAGGCGAAGAAGGAAGCCGAAACCAATGGCACACCCTTGCCGCCGGAGCTGTCACAGTCTGCCGGCGTCACCACCGGGCCCGATGGCACGAACAATCTGACCAATGCGTAAGCTGATCCACGCCGCCGGCTGTTGCCTGTTGATCGTCGCCCCGACCGGGTGCGCGCAGCAGGCGGCTGCGCCCGCGGCGACCCCAACCGAATCGACGGCGGAGACGATGGACGAGACCAGCAAGCGCGTGGCCGCAGTGGCCGCGGACGCCAATGGATGGCAGGTGGCGGATGTCGTGGTGACCGATGTGCCGGACGGCGCCGCGGGTGCATGCCGCCTGGTGGGCGTGCGCTCGAACAATGTGCTGTCGGCCTCGACCAAGACCTATGCAGTGCTGCACGGCGACGAAGTCGTCGGCCGTGGCGACGCGGATGCACTGGCGCGCGTCCTCGACGCCTGCGGTGACGAGGCGAGCCCGGCGCTGTGGGCCGAGGCGGTGGCCGCATTCGGCGAGAACGTGCCGCCGGGCCGCGTGCCCAGGACCGAGGCGAACATTTCCAGTGATGCGCACCGCGGCGCGATCGAGCGCGGTGGCTACCGCTTCCATCCGCCGCAGTTCGCGACCGATGGCGCGGTCGAGTTCTTCATGACCGATGTCGAAGGCGGCCAGTTGTTCGAGGTGCGCGCGGCGCGCGGCGCTGATGGTGTGATCGATGTGGCGGTAAAGCCCGCCGGGCGCGGCTGATCGCATCACGCGGTCCGGATCGACCGAAACGCAGCGGGCCGGCGCGTGTGAGGCGCCGGCCCGTTCTTCTACATGGCGCTTCGAGCGGTCAGTCCTTCAGATCGTCCGGCACCTTGCCGCCGTTCTCGGCCAGCTTGCGCATCACCGCCTTGTGCAGCGCGAGGTTCTGCTCGGCACTGCCGTGCGCACCGGCGTTGACGTCGAGCTCGGCCGCGAGCTCCTTGCGCGCTTCGAGGTTGGAATCGAGATCGAGCAGCTTCAGCAGGTCAACGATCGAACGACGCCAGTCGCTGGCACCGCCCTTCTCTGCTGCGAGCGCGGTCAGCACCGCTTCGACATCGACCGGCTCGGCCGGCTGCGCGGGCGCAGTCGCGGTGGGCGCCGGGTTGTGCGACGGCGGCGACACCTTGGGATCGTTCTCGCTGCCGGTGAAGATCACGGCCGCCGGCTTTGCAGGCGTGGCAGGCTTGGACGTCGGCGCGGGTGCATCTTTGCGACCGAAGATGCGGTCGGCGATTTTCGAGAACAAGCCCATGCGGGTCACTCCGTTGAAGGGAACGGCGAGTGTGTGGCGCCGTTTGCAAAGGCCGCATGAAAGAATCGTGCGGTTGGGATGACGCTTCACCTCAGGCGTTAGTCTGGGGGCTGATTCCTGCGTCGACCGGTCGGTCGCGCAGGCGCGATCCACTTCATCGACAGGAGATTCGAATGGCTCTGGTGCAATGCAAGGAATGCGGACGTGAGATCAGCGACCGGGCGATCGCTTGCCCGCAGTGTGGCGACCCCAAGCGCATGGCGTCGTCATCCCGGGGCATCCGGATCCTGCTGGGCGTCCTCGTATCCGTTCTGGTGCTGATGTTCGCGGCCGGCATCCTGTTCGCGTGGCTCGCGCCGAAAGCGTCGACGCCCGTGGATGTCTATATCGATGATCTGGAACGCACGTCCGCGCCGCCACGTTGAGCGGCGCCTGATTCACGCATGCGTGTACTACGCCTTGTTCGTTAGACCTGCGCGACGACGAACAGACGCGGAAACGGCAGCAGCACGCTGCCATCTGCCTGTGCGGGCATCGCGCGCATGATGCCGTCGAGATAGGCGCTGAGAAATTCACTGCGCTCGGCATCGTCCAGCGGCGCGAGATAGGGGCCGAGTGCGGAGCCCTTGAACCATTCGACGACGGCGACGTGATCGGCCAGTGGATGGAAGTAGGTCGTGCGCCAGATGTCGACGCGACTGCAGAGCGGCGTCAGCAGTGCGTGGTACCACGCGGCGTCATGTCGTTCGGGGTGCTGTACATGGCCGATGCGCGCCGACCAGCGCTGCGATGCGGCGAGCGTCTGCGCGATGCGATGCGGCGGCTCGCCGAGATTGTCGGGGGTCTGCACGGCGAGACAGCCGCCGTCGGCGAGCTGCGCCAGCAACTGCGGGTACAGCTGCGCGTGATCGGGCAGCCACTGCAAGGACGCGTTCGCCAGGATCACGTCGACCGGGCGTTCGGCGCGCCAGCTGGCGATGTCGGCGACCTCGAACGCGATGTCCGGCAGACGTTGGCGCGCGGCGCGGATCATGTCGTCGGCACTGTCGATGCCGAGGATCGTCGCATCGGGATAGCGCGTGGCCAGCACCTGCGTGGAGTTGGCGGGACCGCAGCCCAGATCGACCGCGTACGCGGCGGTGTCGCGCGGAATGGCGGCGACGAGATCGCGGGACGGCCGCGTGCGTTCGTCTTCGAAGCGGCTGTACTGGGTGGCGGACCAGGTCATGTGTGTCTCCGTGCGCGGTGGTTGGGCGCCATCCACAAACCCGCAGTGCGTCATCCCAGCGCACGCTGGGATCCATTGTGATCTTCGCGTCTGCGTTGGATCGTGCGACGACGCGCGAGCGAACACGGTGAAGCCGATGGGTTTCGCTGCGCTCGACCCATCCTACGGTGCGTGTTGCCTGCTGTCGGCCGCGTCAGCAAGTGTCGGAGGCCGAGCGAGCGATCAGTACTGCGACGGCCTTCCCTCACCCCAACCCCTCTACCCCGGCGGGTACGTAGTCCCAAAGGGAGAGGGCTGAAGCACGCCTCAAGCCAACCTGATGCGCCCGACAAAAAAAGGCGCCATCGGCGCCGTTTTCCTGACGGCCTGTACCAGCGCCTTACTTCTTGGATGAAGAGCCCTTGCCGCCACTGGAGGACTTGCCACCGTCCTTCTTCTGCGCGTCCGCGCCCTTGCTGTCACCCGCGCCGGAGCCCGACTTCTGCTGCGGCTTCTTCGCGTCTTTCTGATCGTTCGCCATCATCTACTCCTGCGCGGTGGAATCACCGCCCGGCCAACCTCCTCCCGATGAAGTGACGGCGAGGTCGGTCTGCGCACCTAGATCGCGACCGATGCGCGGCAGGTGTCGGAGCGAACGGGGGCACGGACTGCCAGACCGCTGGAAGCTGAATCGTGCGCGCGTGCCGTCGGGCTGGCGGGTGCACCGGGCGCCATCCGGGACCGGCAGTCACACGAGCTGCGGAGAACCGAGATTGGCCGACACATGCGCCACCCGTGCAACGGGTTTATCGTCGCCGCATGCGTGCATCCGCTCCGATCCGCTGCAAAGCCCGACTGCTGCGCCCGGCCACGCCGAAAGCCGCGACGTGGACGTTCATCGTCCTGCCGCCCGCCGCCAGCGCCCAGCTGCCGACGCGCAGCATGGTCACCGTCGACGGCACGCTGGCCGGCCAGCCTTTCCAGGCGACGCTGGCACCCGATGGCGCGGGCAGCCACTGGTTCAAGGTGGAGAAAAAGCTGCGCGAGGCGGCGGGCGTGGCGGTGGGAGACAGCGTCGAACTCGCGCTGTCACCCGTCGCCGAAGAACCCGAACCGGCCGTGCCCGCCGATGTGCGCAAGGCGCTCGCCGGGCATCCGTCCGCACATGCACAGTGGAAAACGCTGACCGCGGTGCAGCGGCGCGACTGGATCCACTGGATCACGTCCGGCAAGAAAGCGGAGACACAGGTGAAGCGTCTGGCGACCGCCTGCGACATGCTGGGATCGGGCAAGCGGCGTGCGTGCTGTTTCGACCGGTCGGGGATGTACAGCAAGGGGAATATGAGCGCGCCGGAGTCGGCGGACGCGTCCTGACCGCGATCCGAGCGCGCATCGAAATCCGGGACCTCAGCCGGCACGCAGTGCGCGCCTGACCGCGTCCATTTCCGCATCGCGACCCTCGACGATGTCCTGCACGGTGTGCTCCACCCGGATGTCGGGCTCGAGGCCGGCATCCGGTGGCGCGCCACCCGGGAACGGCCCGATCGGAAATTGGCCGACCAGCGGCAGGTCCAGCTCGATGCCACTGTGCGGCAGTGTCAGGAAGAAAAATGCGCTGCCGTTGATGCCGCGCTGGTTGCCGCCGGTGGTCTGCCCCACCAGGGTGGCCAGCCCGCTGGCCTTGGCCTGCTGCGCGAATTCGAAGGTCGCCGAACTGTTCTCGGCGCCGATCAGGACGAAGACTTTCCCGGTGTAGCGCGGCGCGGCGGGCACGATGCGTTCGACGCCAGTGTCGGGCTGCCAGCGCGTCAGGCGGAAATCATCCTCGCCGCGCGGTGTGGCGGCGTCACCCCAGTCGTAGAAGCTGCGGTCCCAGGTCGACAGGCCAGCCCGCAGGTCGTCCGGCACACGACGGACGCGGACCCGATGTTCGATGCGCGGAAGCTCGATCGGTGTGGCCGCGAGATGCGCGAGCAGCACCTCGCCGCCCCCGAGCCCGCCCTCGTTGCCGCGCAGATCGATGACGGGCGCGGGCGTGCCGGCCGCCTCGAGTTGCGCGAACGACGTGTCGATGAAGGCGCGCCAGTCCCATGTGCTGTTGAACAGGGCCCAGGTCGGCATGCGCAGCACCGCCAGCGCCGGGTCGCGCGTGTCGAGCGACCATGCCGGCGCCTCGGGCGAGGTTGCGGAAAGATTCACTAGCTGCTCGCTGCGCTGGGCGAGTGTCAGACCCTGCAATACGCGCTCGATGCGCGTGCCATCGGGATTCCGCCATACCACGACCGGGCGCTCCCCGAGTCCGGGGTACAGCAGCGGCAGGTAGACATCGAACGCCTCGATGGCGTCGTAGCCCTGCACCTGCATCTGCGCGATGCGCTTGGCGTCGTTGCCGCCATCGGCGCGGGCGACCTGCATCAGCGCCGTCAGCATGTCCTGCGCAGGCACGCCGCCGACGGTGAGAACGTCCGCGCCGCGTTGCAGATCCGGAATCCCGAAGCCGTCGGTCACGACCATGCGGCCTGCGATCCAGCGGAAGTGGAACGGCAGCCGCTGCGCGCCGCCGAGGATGGCGGACTGCAGCGCATCGGGCTGGTTGAGGACGTTGGGAAACGTGTGCCCGCAGCGGATCGTGGCGGCGAAACTCGCGAACGCCAGGAAGGCCTCGCCACGCGTGGCACCGCCTGCGAGTGCACGACGCAGACCATCGAAGCGCGTCCGCACTTCTTCGGGCGTGGCGTAGCGATACAGACCGGGATGGAGCGCCGTGTAGGTGCGCTGCAGCCGGTCGACATCGGAGACGAGGCCGGCGCCCGACAGGACATCGTCCAGGCGCGCACGATCCGGAGCGGGCGCTGCGGCCAGCGACACGGGCAACGGAAACGCGAACAGACAACACAGGAGCAGTACGAAGCGCGCCATGGAGGTTCCGACAGAGGAGAGACGATGTCGGAGCATCGGCCCGCAGCGGTCGCGCGGCGCCTCATCGCGCCAGCGCCTGCACGCGTTTCAGGAATCGGGACGTCGCGTGCGCCGCCACTCGCTGGGCGTACAGCCGGTGGACGCGCGGAACACCCGGTTGAAGGTGGCCTTGGAGCCGAAGCCGACCGACAGGCCGATGTCGAGGATGTCGTCGCCGCCGACCAGCCGGCGTTGTGCGTCCTCGACCCGCATCCGGTTGATCAGGGCGCTGAAGCTCAGCCCGAGACCTTCGTTGAGCGCGCGGGACACGTAGTTGGTGTTGCTGCCGACCCGCCGCGCCAGCTCGTCGAGGTCGAGCGTCGGCTCCCGCCACCAGCTGCCTGCAATGATCGCCGCCTCGATACGCGCCCCGAGGGCAGTCCAGTCGCGGGGCGCACGGGCCGACTGCGCGGCAGGTGGCGTGTCGACCGACGCATCCGATGCTGCGGGTCCCGTACCGGCATCACCGATGCGCGGGCGCACATCGCGCGCGTGACGCCAGCCTTCGAGCCCGAGGTAGTAGACCAGCGCCGCCAGCGCCACGTACATCGGGAACTCGCGGAAGTAGCCGAGCCCGCCCACGACGCGGTCGGCGATCGCGAATCCCAGCCGCAGCAGACTCCACGCCAGCATCGCCACGATGAAACGCTGCAGCCAACGCAGCCGCCATTCCTCGCGCGCGGCGCTATGTTGCTCGAGCCAGTGCTGGTAGCCGCGGAAGTTGCGATACGCGAGCACCAGATAGAGGAGCATCGACAGCTGCACCGCAGCGGTTTCGACCGGCAGCACCCATGGATGATGGACCGCCGCGTTGAACGCCAGCTTGTCCGGCAGCGGCCGTATGAACTGCAGGGCGTAATAAGTCCCTTGCAGCGCTGCCGGCATGAAGTGCCATGCCCAGCCGCGCGGCAGGCCCGCGATCGAGAGCTGGCGCGCATAGAGCCAGACGCAGGGCCCGATCGCCAGATCCCAGTAGAAGGGCGCGAACGTCAGCCACTGGAATGCGTCGTACACCCCCGCGTAGCCGATCGTGTACGGGGTGATCTTCAGCACCATGACGATCAGCAGCGCGGCGAGTACGCGGTTGGCGGCGCGGTTGTCGCGGGTCCGCCACAGCAACGCCGCCATCAGCAGACCGTGCAGGCTGGCGAGCAGGAGCAGCAGGCTCCAGGTGCCCAGGCGGATGTGCGTCATCAGGAGGTCCGTGTGCGGCATCGCGCGACGCCGGCGCAAGCCTAGCAATCGCCGATCGCCCCCACCATTTCTCGTGACGACGCGGACGCCGGCGTGTGAGACCTGGCCGCATCGCCTCGCCGTCCACGTCTGTTTTCGATGGAAGCTTTCGAAAACAGGACATCGCATGACCCGCTCATCGCTTTGCACCCTCGCCCTGTGCTGCGCCCCGTGGCTGGCGTCCTGCATGCCCGCACCGCCGGTGGTACCGGTCGCGGCCGCTCCGGTTGCGGCGCCTCCTGTCGTCGCGCCGTCGGGCGAGCATCTGGTCTACATCGTCGGGTGCGTGAACTGCCATCACCAGACGCCGAAACAGATCATCAACGCGCCGCCGTTGCTGCTCGCCAAAGGCTATTCGCCGGCCGAGTTCACCACGCTGCTGCGAACCGGCGTCGCCCGCGACGGGCGCGATCTGTATGCGCAGGGGAGTCTGATGGGCATCGTCGCGCGGGAGCAGCTGTCGCATCTGAGCGATGCGGAGATCGGCGCGATCCATGCCTTCCTGCGGAACGACTGGAGCGCGGCGCGCGCGGCGGTGGAAGAAGCCAAGATCGCGACGTTCCCGCCGCCGACGTTCCACAAGAACTGAAGTGCGCATCGTCGGATCCGATGCGAGGCCTGCATCGATCGCGCGCGCGGCGATCAGCCGGCGACGACACCGTCGATGCGATGATCGCCGGCCCCGGATCGACCGCCGCCATGACCCGCATCCTGACCCTCGACGGCAGCCGCATCCACGATCTCGCGTCGTTCTACGACGAGGTCAACCGGGTGTTCATGACCGGCGTCGACTGGCCGCTCGGCCACAGCCTCGATGCGCTCGACGACATGCTCTACGGCGGTTACGGCGCGCTCGACGGCGATGCGCCGGTGACGCTGCTCTGGACCGACTTCGCCCACAGCCGCGACGCGCTCGGCATCGACGCCACGCGCGCCTGGCTGCAGGACAAGCTCGACACACCCGGCCGCTACGACAAGGCGCGCCTCCGGCGCGACCTCGATGCGCTCAAGGCCGGCAGTGGTCCGACGTTCTTCGATCTGGTGCGGGAGATCATCGCCGCGCATCCGAACATCACACTCGACGCGCGCTGACGACTCAATCCCGCTGCACGCGCTCGGCGATCTGCGGGATGAACCAGAACGGGATGCGGTACTCGCGGCGGCGCTGTTTGCCGGTGTCGCCGCCGTCGGCGTTCCACACCAGTTCGAGCGTGTGGCGACCCGGCTGGCGGTCGCCGAGCGGGATGTAACCGACGAGGCCGCGCATTCCAAGGTCGCGACGTTCGATCGGCACGAAGTCGTCGAGCGGAATCGCGGTGCCGTCGATGCTGACGGTCCACATCGCGGCCATGCAGTCGATGGCATTGCGGGTGGCGGCGGCGCCTTCGGCGGTGTTGCGGCCGTCGGTCAGCATCGGACACAGGCGGCGCGCGAGTGCGTTGTCGCGCTGCGGCTGGTGCGGGATGAACAGGCGCAGATGGGTTTCGGCGATGCGGTCCGACGGAATCATCGGATAGCGCAGCAGGGCGTCGTGTTCGGCGCGCATGTTCTCGTAGTGCGCGCCGAGCATGCCGTGGTCGACAGCGTCGTCGGTCACCACCTCGTAGCCCTGCAGCAGGGTGAACTTCATCGAGTTGATGACCTGCAGACCGCCGATCACCATCGCGCCACCGATCACGAGCGCGTAGACCGCGAGGAACAGGCGGCCGTTGAGATTGCTCTGCAGCGTGAACTGCATCGGCCCGATCAGGCGCTGCGGCACCAGCACGCCGTAGACGCGCAGCAGCCGCAGCAACAGACGGCGCAAGCCGTCGCTGGATCGTCCGGCCGCGTCACGTCGTGCGATCAGTTTCTCGCACACCGCCATCGCCACCGCGCCGGCGATAAACAGCGCGTACAGCACGCCGCCGGTGATCAGCGCCACGCGATCGGCCATGCCGAACAGCGCACCGACGAGGCTGCCGAGCACCATCAGCACGATGGCGAACACACCGACGCCGGCGATGGTCAGCGCCATCAGGATGCTCATCGCGAACAGGATCGACGCCATGCGGTCGGCACGGTCGATGGCCTGTCCGATGTCGCCGACGCGCGCGCGCTGGAAGCCGCGCGACACCGGGCCCATCGAGCTGAGCCGGTCCCAGCGCACGCCGTCGGGGAAGGTCGCCTTCAGACCGATCAGCCCGACCCAGTAGCCACGGATCGCGATGTGGGTCATGAAGGCCGCCGCCAGTGCGTAGCTCACGCCGACGCCGACCGCGAAGCCGAACCAGATCGCGTACTGCGCCATGCCGTCGGCGTGGACGGTGTTGGACACCCACGCGTCGAACAGTCGCCCCGGCACGGTGAACAGACCGAACACCAGCAAGCCGGAGATCAGCAGTTCGAGTTCGTCACTGCGCTCGCGCAGGCGCTCGAAGCTGATGCGGCCACCCGGCGTCGCCGGCATCGGCGTGCCGTCGACGGGCCGCGGTGCGGCGTCGGTCTCGTGTTGCATGCGCGGTCTCCCCAGATCCGGAGGGCGAGTGTAGCCGCGCGGGGCGTCGCATGTTCAGGTGGGATCGAGCAATTGCGCGAGCGCCCAGGTGTCGAGGAACGCGGTCGCGCGGACGATGCGGCCGTCGGCGAGTTCCAGATGCCAGGCGTAGTGATTGCGGTACGTGCTGCCATCGCGCGCGGTGGCGCTGCCCTGCCACAGCACGACCACATGCGCGCCGTCGGCGACGATGCGCGTGACCTCCGGCACGATCGGCGTCGCGAGTCGCGCGGTGATCGGCGCGACCGCTTCGTCGAGGAAGGCTTGCTTGGAGCGGTACGTGCCCGACACCGGACTGTCGCCGGCGACGGTCCACACGACATCGTCGGCGAGCAGATCGAACACGCTGCCCTGCCCGAGTCGCCAGGCCTCGAATGCGGCGCGGATCTGCGCGGCGTTGTCATGGGAGGCGGTCTGCGCCTGCGCATCCCCGGCGTGCGCGGACCCCACCGGCACCGCGAGTCCCATCGCGATGGCGAGGCCGGCGAGCCGGCAGCAGCGCGGCAACGTACGGGCGGCCATCAGTACGGACTCGCGACGGGACGCACGATCAGCTCGCTGACATCGACGTCGGCGGGCTGGGTCATCGCGAATGCGATCGCGCGGGCGACGGCTTCGGGCTCGATGGTGATGCGACGGAAATCGCGCATGCCTTCGGCCGCGCCGGCGTGGGTGATGGTGTCGGCGAGTTCGGACGTGGTCGTGCCGGGGCTGACCACGGTGACCCGCAGCGTGGTGGTCTCCTGCCGCAGGCCTTCGGAGATCGCCCACACCGCGTACTTGGTGGCGCAGTAGACGGCCGAGGTGGGGAAGACCTGGTGCGCGCCGATCGAGGCGACGTTGATGACGTGGCCGAAGCCCTGCTGTTCCATCGCCGGCAGCACCGCCGCGATGCCGTGCAGCACGCCGCGGATGTTGACGTCGATCATGCGGTCCCACTCGTCGCGCTTGCGCGCCGACAAGGGCGACAGCGGCATGACACCGGCGTTGTTGACGAAGGCATCGATACGGCCGTGCGCAGCGAGTGCATGGTCGACGAAGGCCTGCATGTCGTCCGCCGACACCACATCCAGCGCACGCGCTTCGGCGCGGCCGCCGGCGGCGGTGATGTCGGCGACCAGTGCGTCGAGACGATCGACGCGGCGTGCGCCGAGCACGACGGTGGCGCCACGGGCGGCGAGTTCGCGCGCGGTCGCGGCGCCGATGCCGCTGCTGGCGCCGGTGATCAGCACGATGCGATCGGTAAGGTCCTGCTGCATGGGAGAACTCCTGCATGGGGCGTCTGGGCCCGGTGCAGATACGGTAGACACGGTCCGGTGTCGCGAGAACTCACTCCGCACTGGATGCTGTGGTTAGACTGGCTAACCAATGGATCTCGACCTCAACCTGCTGCGGGTGTTCGTCGCGGTCGCCGAAGGCGACAACTTCCGCGCGGCCGCCGATCGGCTGGGCGTGACCCGCTCGGCCGTCAGTCAGGGCATGCGCAAGTTGGAGGACCGGCTGGGCGTCGCGCTGGTGACGCGGTCCACCCGCAGCGTGCGGCTGACCGAGGCCGGGCACCGCCTGCATCAGCAGATCGCGCAACCGCTGGCACGGATCGGCGCCGCGCTCGACGACGCGCTCGATGACGGCCCACCCCGAGGCCTGTTACGCGTCGCGGTGACCTCGATCGCCGAACGCTTCCTCGCCGGCCCGCTGGTCGCGCGTTTCGCGCAGGCCTATCCGCAGATCACGCTCGACGTGACCGTGACCGACGACGAATCGGACATCGTCGCCCAAGGCTTCGACGCCGGCGTGCGGCTGGGCGAGGTGATCGAGCAGGACATGATCGCGGTACCACTGACCGGACCGGTGCGCCAAGTGGTCGTGGCGACGCCCGGCTATCTGGACGCACACGGCACGCCGACGCACCCGCGCGAGCTGGTCGCGCATCGCTGCATCGGCTGGCGGCCCGCACCGGGCGTGGCGCCGTATCGCTGGGAGTTCGTCCAGGACGGACAGGATTTCGACGTCGCGGTGCAGCCCCAGGTCACGACCAACGACATGCTGCTGATGGTGCGCACCGCACTCGCCGGCGGCGGCCTGACGATCGGCATCGAGGAGACATTCGCGCCGTGGATCGCACGCGGCGAACTGGTGACGCTGCTCGACGACTATCTGCCGCCGTTCCCCGGCTTCTTTCTCTATTACCCCGACCGCCGCAACCTGCCGCCGAAACTGCGTGCACTGATCGAGCACGTGCGCGGGTTTCGCGAAGCGGGCTGAGCCGATCACATATCGAATCCAGCGATCCCGACATCCCTCCCTCCGGGAGAGATCGACGCGCAAGCGCGTTGAGTGAGGGCGCTGCACGTCAGCGCTCAGCAGACAGCCCTGACGCCTCATGTCCAGACGCCAAGGGCTTCAGCTTTCCGTATCGAACGAACGCGCTATTGCCGCCTCAGGACCACATCCCGCCCAGCTGGTTGATCGTCGACAGCGCCAGTCCCTGCGTCGGCGAGGTCGGCGCTTCCGATACGCAGGCGCCAAGTCCTTGCGACGCCTGCATGCCGTCGAGCGCACTGCGCGCGGACGCCGCGGCCTCGGTGGCCGCCTGCGCGTAGCTGGCGGCGAATCCCGCCATCGCTTCGGTCGCCGGCGTCGGATTGTTCGCCGCGATGTCGGCCATGGCGGCCGCCGCTTCGACCGCTTCGGCAGCGGCAGCTTCGGCGCGATTGGCCGAGGCTTCGGCCGTGCAGGTGTCGCCTGCAGCGGCGGCGGCCTTGCCGGTCTCGGCTGCGGACACGGATTCGTTCGATGCGCTGGCGGTGGCGTCCAAACCGTGCTCGGCAGCGGCTTCGGCGGCTGCGCCGCGCGCGTCGTTGGCGCCGTTCGAAGAGTCGGCGCCCGAGACGCCCGATGCGTTGTCGCTCATATGCTGCGGTCCATGTGCAGTGGGGTCTTCATTTTCTCGACTGCGCGCGGGGCTGGGACCTCGGGTGAACCCGAGGTGCGCCTGTAGCGTTCAGCCAGGGTGCGGCGTAGTGCGTGCGACGTCAGTGCCCGCGGCGGCGAGCCGCTCGATCCAGGCGATCGCAGTCGCGCATCCGTCTTCCGATCGCATCACGGCACCGAGTGCGGCGGCCCGCGCGCGGGTCTCGGGACGCTCGGCGAACCTGATCGCAGCACGCAAGCCGTTCGCAGAGGGTCGCCGCCCCGACAACACGCGATCGGCGATGCCCAGCGCGCGCAGGCGGCCTGCCCAGAACGGCTGGTCACCGGCGAACGGCAGGATCACCGATGGAATACCGGCGCGGCATGCGGAGTGCGTGGTGCCCGAGCCACCGTGATGGATCGCCAGCGCGCAGCGCGGCAGCAGCCAGTCGTGCGGCACGCTGCCGATGACGTGGACGTTCGCTGGAAGACCGGTGATGTCGATGCCGCTCCAGCCGGGATTGAACAGCACACGTCGATCGCCAACCGCGTCCAGCAGTGCGGCACGCACACGCGGCGCATCGAAGCCGCTCATGCTGCCGAAGCCGGCATAGACCGGCGGCGGACCCGACGCGATCCAGTCGACGAGATCGGCCGGTGGCGTCCAGTCTGTCGACGGCGGCACCCACTGGCCGCACGCGATCGCGTCATCCGGCCAGTCGTCGATGTCCGGCAGCAACGCCGGCGACACACCGTAGAGCACCGGATGCGCGGTCCACAGCGCCTTGCGGGGTGGCAGACCGATCGCCGCGCGGCCGCGATTCGTCGTCGCGCGGAACGTGCGCCAGACCATGTGGTTCACGAACGCGTGCGAGCTTCGGTTGAGCGCGCGCGGTAGCTGCAGCGGCGACAGCGGCGAGGTGAACGCGGCGGTCGGACTGATCGGAATCATCATCGCGCCGATCGCGGGCTTGCCCAGCGCCTCGGCCACCGACAGGCCGACGAATGCGGTGAGGCCGGACACGATCACCGTATCGCAGCCCGCGCCGAGCGCCATCGCCTGCTGCATCCATTCGGGCGTGCGCGCCTCGACGATACGGATCAACGCGCGCTCGATCTGGCGCATCGCCCGCATGCGCGACAACGTGCCGCGGATGTCGCCGGCCAGCGCGGTCGCCGGCACGCCCAGCGCGCGCGCGCTGTCGAGCGTGTCGGCATCGCCGAGCAGATGCACCGTGTGTCCGGCGCGCATCAACGCGCAGCCGAGCGCGGCGAGCGGACGCGCGTCGCCCTCGGTGCCGTAGGTGATGATCAGCAGGCGCATGCGCGCAGTCTCGCGCAGCGCCGGGGACGATTACGTCGTCTTCAGCGGCTGCACGCGGAAGCGGCGGCCCTTGATCTTGCCGTCGCGCAGGTGGTTGACCGCCTGCTGCACCTTGCCGCGCGTGATGGCGACGTAGCTGCGCGTGGCGAAGACGTCGATCTTGCCGATCGCGTCCTTGTGCAGGCCGGCGTCGCCGGTCAGCGCGCCGACGATGTCACCGGGGCGCAGCTTGTCGGTGCGACCGGCATCGATACGCAACGTGACCATCGGCGCCGCCGGCACATCGCTGCCCTTGCCGCTGAGCGGCAGCAGCTTGTCCCAGCGCAGCGGTGCGCCGAACTGCGCTTCGACCAAGGCGGTGCGCGGCATCTCGCGCGGCGTGACCAGGCTCAGCGCCAGGCCAGAACGCCCCGCACGACCGGTACGACCGATGCGGTGCACGTACGTGTCGGCGTCGTGCGGCAGTTCGTAGTTCACCACTGCGCCGATGTCCTCGACATCGAGCCCGCGCGCGGCGACATCGCTCGCCACCAGCACATTGCAGCTGCGGTTGGCGAAGCGCACCAGCACCTCGTCGCGATCGCGCTGTTCCATGTCGCCATGCAGCGCGAGTGCATCGAAGCCGTAGTGCGCGAGCGAGCCGGCGACTTCGTTGACATCGGCGCGGGTGTTGCAGAAGACCACCGCCGATTCCGGGCGATGACGCAGCAGCAGCGCGGCCAGCTGTGGCGCGCGGCGCGACGGTTCGACCTCGTGGAAAATCTGCTCGATCTTCGGCGCCGGCGCGTCACCTTCGACGCCGATCTGCACCGGATCGCGCAGCATCGCGGTGCCGAGATCGCGGATGCCGTCCGGGAACGTCGCCGAGAACAGCAGGCCCTGCCGCGTCGGCGGCACGCGCTTGACGATGTCGCGGATCGACTCTTCGAAGCCCATGTCGAGCATGCGGTCGGCTTCGTCGAGCACCAGGGTGCGCACGTGGCGCAGGTGCAGCGCCTTTTTCTTCGCGAGTTCCTGGATGCGCCCGGGTGTGCCGACGACGACATGCGGCGGATGCGTCAGCGAGGCCAGCTGCGGCCCGAGCGGAATGCCGCCGCACAGCAGCGAAAGCTTCAGGTTCGGGATGCCGAGCGCGAGCTTGCGCAGCTGCTTGCCGACCTGGTCGGCGAGTTCGCGTGTCGGGCACAGCACCAGCGCCTGGGTCTCGATCAGGCCGGTGTCGATCTTCTGCAGCAGGCCGAGCCCGAACGCCGCGGTCTTGCCACTGCCGGTCGGCGCCTGGGCGATGACGTCGCGGCCTTCGAGGATCGGCGGCAGCGATTCGGCCTGGATCGGGGTCATCGACGTGTAGCCGAGGGCATCGACACCCTGCAGCAGGGCGGGCGGCAGCGCGAGCGCGGAGAACGGGAGAGGCGTGGTCATGCGTACATGATCGCAGGAGTGGGGGTGTTGTATCGGACGAGGTGTGTCGGACGCGGGCTCGGTGCCGGATAGCGGCCCAGTCGCCCCTCTTAACTGCGCGCGTTTCAAACCGCTCCTGCGCTGACGGGCTGCCCCCACCCAACCCTCCCCCGCTGGCGGGGGAGGGCCTAAAGCGCGCGCGATGCGGCCGGGCTCAGACCCACCACTACGCGTGCCTCCAGCGCCACGCTCAGAGTCCTCCCCCGCGCGCGGGGGAGGGTTGGGTGGGGGCAAACCCCACGCTCGCGAGGCGTCTGATCTGCTGGCGCTGCTTCCCGCCCCGAACCCAGTCTGGTCGGCTCATCAACTCTGGATCTCCCGGATGCGCGACGGCCGACGCAACCTGCTCGCAAAACGCCTGCGACGTGCGATGACACCCGCCGAGCAAGCGCTCTGGCGCCATCTACGCGCCCGACAGCGCTGCAATCTGAAGTTCCGAAGACAACACCCGATCGGACCGTTCATCGTCGACTTCGCGTGCCTGCAACCTGCGCTGGTGATCGAAGTGGACGGTGGACAGCACAACGGATGCCAGTCCGATACCGCACGCGACGCATATCTACGCCGATGCGGATTTCATGTGCTGCGCTTCTGGAACGACGAGGTGCTGTCGAATCCGGATGGTGTCTGTCGCGTGGTGGATGCGTGGATCGATGCGCGGAATGTGCGCATGGATTGAGTCATGCGTGAGCGGAAGGTTCGCCCCCACCCAACCCGTCGGGCCGGCGTAGCGCGCCGGTCGTTCGATCGATCCGCGCGGCATGCCGCGCAAGCGGACCGCTCACCCCCCGCTGGCAGGGGCGCGCCCAAGCGACACGCGACGCGAGCTTTACCGCGCGCGCACTGCATCTGCATCAGGCGTAGAAGGTCGCCGGCGCATCCGCTTCGACGATCGCGTGCGGCACGAAGCGCGCGCTGTCACGGGTGATCGGCGAGTCGTCCTCTCGGATGCCGATGCCGCAGGCGTGATCGCCGACGATCCAGCTGCCGACCATCGGGTAGTGACCATCGAATGCCGGCAGCGGATGCGCGGCCTGGCGGATGCTCGGCCCTGCATAAGGACCGTCGCTGTGCAGGCGATGGCCGTCGGCGAGGTGCAGTTCGATGTTCGCGCCTTCGCGCGAGTGCAGCGGTTTGCGCACCCAGCCGGCGGGGAGGTCGCCGCCGCTGTCGAATTCGGCCGCGAGCAGGTTGGGGTGCCCGCGATGGCGCGCCCACAGCAGCGGCAGCAGGCCCTTGTTGCTGAGCAGGGCCTTCCACGGCGGTTCGATCAGGCGCAGGCCGGACTTGGGCAGCGCGCGGCCGAAGTCGTCGGCGAACAGGTCTTCGAGCGGATACAGCTTGAACAGCGAACCGATCACCGTGTCGTCGAGATCGGTGTAGCGGCCGTCCTCGGACAGGCCGATGTCTTCGAGCGCGATCGCCGCGCCGTGCAGGCCGGCCTGCGCCGCGCAATCGCGCAGATAGGCGATCGTGCCCTGGTCTTCTTCGGAGTCCCGCACGGCGGCGAACAGCAGCGGCGGCGGCAGGCTCGATGCGAGGTCGGCGAAGCGGTCGACCAGCGCTTCGTGGATCGAATTGAACTGGTCGGCGTCGCGCGGCAGGCGGCCGCTGGCACGCTGGTCCTCGAGCCATTGCCACTGGAAGAACGCGGCCTCGAACAGCGAGGTCGGCGTGTCGTAATTGAGTTCGTAGAGCTTAGCCGGGCCGGTGCCGTCGTAGGCGAAATCGAGGCGCCCGTAGAGATGCGGCTCGCGGCTGCGCCAGCTCTCGGCGATCCAGTCGCGGTAATGCGCCGGAATCGCCAGTTGTTCCATCAGCGATTCGCTGCCGACGATCTCGTCGACCAGGCCCATCGCCATCTGGTGGACTTCGACGCTGGGGTCTTCGAGATCGTGCTCGATCTGCGCCATCGAGAACGCGTAGTACGCGCGCTCGTCCCAGTAGCGGGCGCCGTCGATGGTGTGGAACCGGAAGCCGCACTCGGCGGCCTGCGCCTGCCAGTCGCCGCGTTCGACGATCGGAATGCGCCGCACCTCAGCCGCCGGTGCTGCGACCGGTGGCCGAGCGACCGAAACCGCCGCGGTTCGCGGTCACCGCGCGGTCCGGCGTCGCCGACACCGGCGCCATGCCGGCGCGGCCGGCGCCCGGCGCGCCGTTCGGGCGCAGCCAGCCCTGGCGGTTGTCGCGGAACGCGGGCGAGGCCTGCGGCGTCTGCTGGGCGAGACCGGCGCGGTTGCCGCCCATCATCTGCGACAGGAAGAAACCGGCCATCAGCGGACCGATGAAGGAATGCCCGGTCGAGGTCTTCTGCTCGACGCATTCCTCGGCCGGGAACTCGGCTTCGCACGCGGCGCGGCTGCTGTACTGCGGCGCGGTGTCGGCCGCCTGCAGCTTGGCCTGCTCGAACGCGATGCGGCACGTGGCGGTGTCGCCGACGGCCTGCGCGCAGGTTTCGACCGAGGTGTAGAGCCCGTCCTGCACTTCCACGGGCGCGGTGCGCTGGCAGGCGGTGAACAGCAATGGCGCGGTGCCCATCAACAGCAGGGCCGTCGTCTTCGAACGCTTGATGCGTCGCGTGCCAGTGGTGTCCGTCATGTCCTGCTCCGTGTGTTGCGTGTGTCCGGCCGGACATGATGCCCGTCGCCGGTCGCGCGGCAAAGCGCGACGCCTACACTGGCGTTCAGTCCCGTTGCCCGGAATGCCGATGCGTCTCGCCCTGTTGCTGCCGCTGCTGCTCGTCACCACGTCCGCCGTCGCGCAGACAGCGATGGAGCGCGAACGCGCGACCCATGCACGCGCGATCGCCGCGGGCTACAAGGCGCTGACGTTGTGCAGCGTGCAGTTCAATGCCGGACGCACGGCGGCGCAGGCACAGGTGCTGGAGCTCGTCGGCATCTATCCCGACTACCAGGACGACGTGCGGGTACTGGACGCGGTGGTCGATACCGATGCGCACACGGTGTCCGTCGCGTTCGACGACGCGCTGCCGCCGCGCATCGCCGCGTGGCGTCCGAACCTCGGCTGCGCGCAGCTGCCAATCGGTGCGGGTGCCGATGCGATCACCGCCTTGCCGCGCTTCGAGACCGCGACGCCGGATCTCGACGACCGGCCCTGGCCGCTCGGCGAACGCGACGCGACCGCTGCGCCGCGTGGCGATGCAGCCGCGCTCGAAGCCGCCGTGGCTGCCGCGTTCGACACCCCGGCCTACGGCGAGGGTCATGCGACCACCGGCGTGCTCGTGCTGCAGGACGGGCGCATCGTCGCCGAGCGCTATCGCGATGGCTTCGGCCCGCACACCGCGCAGCGCACCTGGTCGGTGGCCAAGAGCCTGGCCGGCGCGCTGGTCGGGGTGGCGCAGGCGGCCGGCGAGCTCGATCCGTCGAAGCCGGCGCCGGTGCCCGAATGGCAGGCACCCGGGGACCCGCGCAGCGCGATCACCGTCGACCAGCTGCTGCGCATGAGCAGCGGCCTGCACAGCGACACCGCCGGCAACCGCACCGATGCGCTGTATTTCGGTGGCGTCACCGTGGCCGAATCCGCGACCGGCTGGCCGCTGGCGCATCCGCCCGGCACGCAGTTCCGCTACGCCAACAACGACAGCGTGCTGGCCGTGCACGCGCTGCGTGCGGCCACCGGCGACGAGGCCCGCGCCCTGTCGCGGCCGTTCACCGACCTGTTCTGGCCGCTGGGCATGACCCGCACCGTCGCCGAGACCGACTGGCGCGGCGGCTTCGTGCTGTCGAGCCAGGTCTGGTCGACGGCGCGCGATCTCGCCCGTTTCGGCCTGCTGCTGCAACAGGGTGGCGTGTTCGAACGCCGCCGCCTGCTGCCCGAGGGCTGGGTGCGCGCCGCGACCACGCCGGCCGGTCCTCAGCCCGAAGGCGATCTCGGCTACGGCGCCACCCTGTGGCTGATGCAGCGCGCGCCGGGCGTGCCGGCCGACACCTTCGCCGCGATGGGCAACCGTGGGCAGTACGTGATCGTGGTGCCGTCGCGCGGCGTGGTGCTGGTACGGCGGGGGGAGGATCCGACCGGCAAGCGGTTCGATCCGGCGGCGTTCACGGCGGCGGTGCTGGCCGGTCTCGACCCGGACGTGGCGCCGCGCTGAATCGCAGCTGGCACGGACCGACGACGACGGTCGCGTTTCACCGGCATCAGACAGGGCCGGGTCTAGCGTCGCCCCCAGCAGCACGTCCTCCCATACGCCTTATCGGCGCTGGCGTGCTCGCGGGACCCGCCATGACCAACGACCTCCACAACCGCGCCACTTCTCCAGACCCACACACGCCGGCCGATGCGGCCGCGGAGGGCCAGGACGCGCTCGAGGCCCAGTTCAAGGCCAGCCTGCCCCAGGCGCCGTACTATTCGGCCGGCCGCCACTGGAACGATTACGCCCCGGCCTACCGGTTCGGTCGCGACAGCCGCCAGCGCCATGCCGGCAGCCGGTTCGACGAGGTGGAGCGCCAACTCGAGAAGGAATGGAAGAGCGCGCGCGACACCTCGCGCCTGGGCTGGATCGAAGCCCGCGGCGCGGTCGAGGATGCGTGGTCGATGTCGCCCGATGGCGGCGATGTCGACGTCGCGCTCGATTCGCCCGGCCCGAAGGTCGGCTGAGCCGGCCATTGCCGATGCGGTGAATGCGACGCGGTACCATGGCGGTCTTTGCCGCGGTGCCCGCCCATGACCCGTTCTTCTGATTCCGACGCCCGCCACGGCGTCAGCCGCGACGACGCCGAATCGGCGGTCCGGACCCTGCTGCGCTGGGCCGGTGAGGACCCCGCGCGCGAGGGTCTGCTCGACACGCCGCGCCGCGTGGCCGACGCCTACACCGAGTGGTTCAGCGGTTATGCGACCGATGCGGACGCGTATCTCGCGCGGACCTTCGAGGAAGTCGGCGGCTACGAGGAAATGATCGTCCTGCGCGACATCGAGTACGAAAGCCACTGCGAGCACCACATGGCGCCGATCATCGGCAAGGTCCACGTGGGTTATCTGCCGGCCGGCCGGGTCGTGGGCATCAGCAAGCTGGCGCGCGTGGTGGAGGCTTATGCCAAGCGCTTCCAGGTGCAGGAGAAGATGACCGCGCAGATCGCCGGTTGCATCCAGCGCGCACTGGCGCCGTTGGGCGTGGGCGTCGTCGTCGAAGGCGCGCACGAGTGCATGACCACCCGCGGCGTGCACAAGCGCGGCGTGAGCATGATCACCTCGACGATGCTCGGCAGCTTCCGCGAAGACGCGCGCACCCGCGCGGAATTCCTGCGCTTCATCGAAGTGGGCGGCAGCCGCCGCTGAGAAGCGTGTCCGCCGGCGCTTAGACGCCGGCGAGCGTGTCCCAGCCCATCTTGGCGATGAGCACGACCACCAGGGTCACGAACAGCTTGCGGATCACCGGCGTGCCGCCGCGCAGCGCGAGCCGGGTGCCGGCGAACGCGCCGGCCACGTTCGCCACCGCCATCGGCACCGCGAACGCCAGCAGCACGTGGCCCGAAGGCACGAAGAACGACAGCGCGGCCAGATTGGTCGCGATGTTGACGATCTTCGATGCCGCGGTGGCGCGCAGGAAATCGAGTCCGAAGAAGCGGATAAACAGAAAGATCAGAAAGCTGCCGGTGCCGGGGCCGAACAGGCCGTCGTAGAACCCGATCGCCGCGCCCATCAGCAGCGCCAGCCCGAGCTCGCGACGCCCGACATCGCGCGGCCGGTGCAGCGCGCCGAAATCCTTCTTGACCAGCGTGTAGGCCAGCATCGCGATCAGCAGTGCGAGGATCAGCGGCCGCACGGCATCGCGCGGCAGCAACGTCACCGCGGTGGCGCCGAGGAACGAGAACACGAACGCGGTCGCCGCGGCGAACAGCACCGGCGCCCACGGAAAGCGCACGTTGCGCGCATAGCGCCAGCCGGCGGCGGCGGTGCCGAAGAACGAACTGAACTTGTTAGTGCCCAGCAGCGCCGCGGGCGTGTGCTGCGGCAGCGCGGTGAACAGCCCCGGCAACTGCACCAGGCCGCCGCCGCCGACCGCCGCGTCGACCAGCCCGGCCATGAATGCGACGCAGATCAGCCAGATCAGTTCGGGAAACAGCGCGTCCACGCGAGCGGCCGACAGCGGGGGGCGCAAAGCATACGGCTTGAGCGGCGATTGCGGCTGCCCTGAAGCCCTCCCCCGTGTTACGGGGGAGGGTTGGGTGGGGGCGAACCGTCAGTGGGTGCAGTTCAAGACTCGGGCGCAGATTCGCCGCGTGAGTCGGGCTCTCGTCGATCGGTCTGTTTGCCCCCTCCCAACCCTCCCCCGCGTTGCAGGGGAGGGCTTCGCACGTTCGTCCATCACCGAACCCGGGCGCCATCAGCGCTCGCGTACAATGTCGGACCGTTTGTCCGCGATCGAAATTCAGTGAAATCCCAGCTCCGCGCCCTGATCGAGCCGCTCGTCGAGGCGGCCATTGCCGCCCTGCGCGACACCGGCACGTTGCCTGCCGACTTCGCCACGCCCGCCTTCACCGTCGAACGTCCGAAGGACCGCAGCCACGGCGATGCGTCGACGAACGCGGCGATGCTGCTGGCCAAGCCCGCGAAGTTGAACCCGCGTGCGATCGCGCAGGCGCTGGTCGATGCGCTGCCGGTCAACGACTCGATCGCGTCGGTCGAGATCGCCGGCCCGGGTTTCCTCAACTTCCGCCTGACCGCGAACGCATGGCGCGACCAGCTGGTCGCCGTGCACACGCAGGGTGATGCCTTCGGCCGCAACGACAGCGGCGCCTCGCAGACCGCCGGCGTCGAATACGTGTCGGCGAATCCCACCGGTCCGCTGCACGTCGGCCACGGCCGCGCGGCGGTGATCGGCGACTGCATCGCGCGCGTGCTCGATGCCAACGGCTGGCACGTCAAGCGCGAGTTCTACTACAACGACGCCGGCGTGCAGATCGAGAATCTCACCCGTTCGACCCAGGCGCGGGCCAAGGGCTTCAAGCCCGGCGACGCGCAGTGGCCGGCCGATGCCTACAACGGCGACTACATCGGCGATGTCGCGCGTGCATACCTGGACGGCGCGACCGTCGAGGTCGATGGCCACACCGTGGCGGGCGTCGATGACGCCGACGATCTCGACGCGATCCGCCGCTTCGCGGTGGCGTGGCTGCGCCGCGAGCAGAACGAGGACCTTGCCGCGTTCGGCGTCGGCTTCGACGTGTATTTCCTTGAGTCGTCGCTGTATGCCGACGGCAAGGTGGAAGAGACCGTGCGCGAGCTCGTCGCCCACGGCCACACCTACGAGGAAGGCGGTGCGCTGTGGCTGCGCAGCACCGACTACGGCGACGACAAGGACCGCGTGATGCGCAAGTCCGACGGCACCTACACGTATTTCGTGCCGGACGTGGCCTATCACCTGTCGAAGTGGCAGCGCGGCTACACGCGCGCGATCACCGAACTCGGCGCCGACCACCACGGCTCGCTGGCGCGCGTGCGCGCGGGTCTGCAGGCGCTCGACGCCGGCATTCCGCAGGGCTGGCCGGAATACGTGCTGCACCAGATGGTCACGGTGATGCGCGGCGGCGAGGAAGTGAAGCTCTCCAAGCGCGCCGGCAGCTATCTGACGCTGCGCGATCTGATCGACGAGGCCGGCCGCGATGCGACGCGCTGGTTCCTGGTCGCGCGCAAGCCCGATTCGCAGCTGGTGTTCGACATCGACCTGGCGCGCAGCCAGTCGCTCGACAACCCGGTGTACTACGTGCAGCTCTCGCACGCGCGCGTCTGCGGCCTGCTGCGCAAGCTCGGCGACGCGGGTCTCGCGTTCGATCTGCAGAACGGCCTGGCGCAGCTGCCGGACATGACCGACGTCGCGCTGCGCGACGTGCTGATCGATCTGTCGCGCTGGCCGGAAATCGTCGCCGTCGCGGGCGCACAGCTTGAACCCCACCTGATCGCGACATACCTGCTGGAGCTAGCACAGGGCTTCCAGACGTACTACAACGATCACCAGTTCCTGGTCGACGACGCCGACGTGCGCGACGCGCGTCTGGCGCTGGCCACTGCAGTGCGACAGGTACTGCGCAACGGCCTCACGCTACTCGGCGTGCAGGCCCCGGAGGCGATGTAATGGCGGCACGACGCGGCAAGACCCAGGCCCGACGCAACGGCGGCAGCTCCGGCGGATTGCCGGGCTGGGCGTGGATGATCATCGGTGTGGTGCTCGCACTGGGCATCGTGCTGGCGGTACCGCGCCTGCTCAAACCCGATGCCCAGGACGGCTTCTTCCGGCCGAGCCCGAATCCCGATGCGCAGCCGGCGGTCAGCACCACGGACGCGGACGCCGAACCCGAACTGCCGACCCCGGCCGGCCAGCGACCGCGCGCCGCCGCGGGCTCGCAGGGCACGTCGACCGACTACGATTTCTACACGATGCTGCCCGAGCAGGAAGTCCCGATGACGGACGCCGAACTTGCCGCCAGCACGCGCGCCGAAGCCCAGCGCCAGCAGCGCGCCGAGGCGCAGCAGCAGGCGCTGCAGGCCCAGCATCCCGACGCCGCCGACATGGCCGGCGGCGCGACGACCGGCCCGCAGCCCCTGCCCGAACAGCGCCCGACGCCCGCGCAGCAGGCGACCACCGCGCCGGCCAGCACAGCCAGCGCCACGCCGGCCGCAGACGGTGATGCCCGCTACATCCTGCAGGCCGGCTCGTTCAGCGCCTCCGGCGACGCCGAAGCCCTGAAAGCCCGCATCGCCCTGCTCGGCCTGACCGCACGCGTGGAATCGGGCGAAGCCGCCGGCCGCACTGTCTACCGCGTCCGCATGGGGCCCTACGGCACCGCGACGGATCTGGCGGAGGCCAAGCAGAAGCTCGGCAACGGCGGCCTGCCGGCGCTGGCGATCAAGGCGCAGTAAGCACGCGTCTTCCGCCCAGGTGGAGTGACTGAACACCTCTCCCTCGGGGAGAAAGCCTGCCCCGGACCTGATCCGGGGTCGACGCGCAACGCGCGTCGGGTGAGGGTAGAGCTTCCGCGCCCGGGTTCCGCTCACGGCGAGCGTCCGCCCCTCACCCCAACCCCTCTCCCAAAGGAGAGGGGCTTGCAGCTGAGCGCTTCAGCTTTCCGCGACGGCGACGCCCCACCTCCCCATTCCGTGCCCCCCGTCCCATCCGGATCGCAGCCCACGCGATCCGCCTGCGGACAATGGAGGCTCAAGGGAGGAGGGGCGCCATGACCATCGAAGCGGCACTGATCAAACCCGTCGTCGACGTGCTGCTGGCGCTGTTCCAGCAGGGCAGCGATCTGAAACTGAAGCACAATGCGCAAGCGTCGGTGCGCGAGGCGATCCGCGAGTTGCTGCAGGCCAATCCGGACGAGAACCGGGCGGCGGCGCGCATCGCGATCGCGCGTGCGGCCGGCATCCTGTCCGAGGACGTGGTGCTGGCCGAGGACATGCTGCAGAAACACCGCGCCAACAAGGCACGCACACGCGGCAAGTCGACGACCGGGCGGCGACGCGTGCCGAGCGAACCGGTCGACACCGACATGCCGGCGCGCAAACCGCCGGCGAAACCCGGGCCCGGCACTCCCACATCACACTGAGCCTGCAAGGCTCGACGCTTCCTTTTCCGGAGCGTGGCCATGGCCGGCGTTCTCGTGTTCGCGGCGTTGAGTCTGTTGTGGTGCTGCAGCGAACTGTGGATCGGGCTGCGCCACCGCGCGTCCGATCGCAGTCGCGATGCCGGCACGCTGGCGCGTCTGGTGCTCGTGATCGGCGGTTGCGTGACCGTCGCGCTGGTCGTATCGATCTGGCCGCCGGGACGCTTTCCGCCCGCCTGGCAACCAGCGTTGCTGTGGGGCGGCTGCACGCTGATGCTCGCCGGCATGCTGTTCCGCTGGTGGGCGGTCCGCGTGCTCGCCGAACATTTCACCGTCGACGTCGCCATCGCCGCCGATCACAAGCTGATCCGCAGCGGTCCGTACCGGACGCTGCGCCATCCCTCGTACACGGGCCTGCTGATCACCTTCGTGGGGTTTCTGTGCGTGCTCGGCAGCTGGCTGGCGCCGCTGGTCGTCGCTGCGCCGTTGTGGTTCGCGCTGCGCGGGCGCATCCGCATCGAGGAAGCGGCGTTGTCGGCGGCGTTTCCGGTCGACTACGCCGAATACGCACGCAGCACGCGTCGGCTGCTGCCCGGCATCTGGTGAGCCGCCGGCGCGACGGCGCCACCGGGTAAGCTGTACCACCCCCGCACGTTGCCGAAACCGCATGACCACCCAGCCCACGACCGCCCTCAGCGACACCGAACTCGACCGGCTGGATGTGCTGCTCGATCGCTGCACCGATCCCGAAACCGGCCTCGGCAATCTGGAAATGCTCGACGGTTTTCTGTCCGCGCTCGCGGTCGGTCCGGTCGACGTCGAACTGCCGATGGTGTTCCCGGCAATCTGGGGCACGGGCGAGGTGCCGCGTCGCGACGAACGTCAGACCCGCGAAGCCGAGGCGCTGATCACGCGACTCGCCGCAGAGGTCGAACAGCGCATCCGCCACGATCCCTCGGAAGCGAACGACCGGGAATCGCTGATGCCGTTGCTGGGCCTGCCGCCGGAATCCGAAGGCGACGAAGACAAGGCCGACGGCGCCGATGCGCTCGACGGCATTCCCGAAGATTTTCCGTTCGCCGCCGCCTGGGCCGCCGGCTTCCTGCGCGGCGCCGCCCGGTTCGAAGACGAATGGGCGAAGTGGATGGAAGACCACGAGGCGATCGACAACGATCTGGGCGTGATCACGCGCCTGGCGATCGTCGATCCCTCGCAGCTCGCAGACGCGGAGATGACGGCCGAGGATATGCTGACCCTCGACGAGCGTTTCGACCTGACCTACGACCTGCCGGACATGCTCTACGACATGTACCTGCAGCGTCTGCACGACCGCCGCCCGGCGCCGGCCAAGCGCGCCGACGTGCCCGGCCGCAACGATCCCTGCAGCTGCGGCAGCGGTAAGAAGTACAAGAAGTGCTGCGCGGATCAGGCGTCCGACTGAGCCGTAGCCCGGCGCGGACGACACGCGCCGACACCATCTGATTGCGCAACGAGTGCGCGCCGCCCGCCGGTGCGCCGCCTCTCGAGGAGTTCGTCATGACCCGCACCATTCTCATCACCGGCGGCACCTCCGGTTTCGGCGCCGCTGCCGTCGCACGTTTTCTCGCCGGCGGCTGGCGCGTGGTCGCGACCGGCCGGCGCGCCGAGCGCTTGCAGGCGCTGGTCGATGCGCACGGCAGCGAACGCCTGCACACGGCCGCGTTCGACATCCGCGATGAAGCCGCGATGCATGCCGCGCTCGATGCGCTGCCCGCGGACTTCCGCAACATCGATGCCCTGGTCAACAACGCCGGCCTCGCGCTCGGCACCGCACCGGCGCAGCGCGCGGATCTCGCGCAGTGGCGGCAGATGATCGACACCAATGTCACCGCACTGGTCACGTTGACGCATGCTCTGCTGCCGACGCTGATCGAACGGCGCGGCGCGATCCTCAACGTCAGCTCGATCGCCGGCAGCTATCCGTATCCCGGCGGCAACACCTACGGCGGCACCAAGGCCTTCGTCACCCAGTTCTCGCTGGGCCTGCGCAGCGATCTGCACGGCACCGGCGTGCGCGTGACCTCGATCGAGCCGGGCCTGGCCGAAACCGAGTTCACCCTCGTGCGCACCAGCGGCGACCAGGGCGCGTCCGACACGCTCTACACCGGCGCGCAGCCGATCGTCGCCGACGACATCGCCGAGACGCTGTGGTGGGTGGCCAACCTGCCGCCGCACCTCAACATCAACCGGCTCGAAGTGATGCCGGTTAGCCAGTCGTTCGCGGGCTTCCAGATCCATCGCGAGGCCTGAGGCGGCGCGCGGCCGCGCGTGCACATCGTCTCGCTACACTGCCGATGCGCATAGACGCGCGCCCTGGCCGACAAGGAGTCGTCATGTTCCGGAGCCACTGCACCGCCGCCCTGCTCGTTCCGCTGCTGCTCGTGTCCAGGGCCGTGTCAGCCAACCCCGAGGTGGACCGCATGTTCGCCGGGCAGGACACCAACGGGGATGGTGTGATCGACCAGGCCGAAGCCCGCGCGGAAGCGGCGCGGGTGTTCCGGACGCTCGATACGAACCGGGACGATGTGCTGGTCATCGCCGAACTCGACCCGCAGGTCGCCAAGGGCAGCCCGGGCGGCGTCGGGTTTCCGCCCGATGTCCACGCCGCGTTGCGACAGGCGACGATGCAGCGCTGGGATGCCGACGGCGATGGCCGGGTCACCCTCGCCGAAATCCAGCAGGCGTTCGTGCACGGCCTGCTGATGGCGGACCACGACGGCGACGGCAAGGTCACGCGCGCCGAACTGGTCCGCATGCATCAGGGCGTCATCGCGCCGACGCGTTGAGGCCGATGCGGACGGCACGCGTCCGCATCGGTGTGACGGTTCACTGCAGCGGCGCCCAGACGAAGCTGCCCTCGCGGCGCACGATCCGACCCAGTCCCGGGTACGGGAAATGCGGCGAGGCCACAGTGACGCCGCTGTCGGCCGCGCGCGCCAGCAGGGCTTCGCGGCTGGCCTCGGCGGCCGGCGCATCGCCGTCGAACGCGATCGTCCACTGCGGCCGCTGCACCGATACCGCGAAGTGGTGCGCGCCGTCGCCGATGTAGAGCAGGCGCGCATCGCCGTCGACGATCTCGTAGGCGCTGTGCCCCGCCGTGTGGCCTTCGACCGCCACCGCAGTGACGCCCGGCACCACCTCAGCGCCCGGTGCGAATGCGTCGACGCGCGGCGAGATCGCCGCCGCCAGCGCGGCATTCGAAGGATCGGCCTGCAACGCCTGCCATTCCGGCGCCGACAGGTGCACGGTCGCGTTCGCGAACACGGCCTGGTCGGCATCGTCGACGAGCCCGCCGACGTGGTCGGGATGCGCGTGGCTGATGAAGATGTCGGTGACCTCCGCCGGCTCGACGCCTGCGGCGCGCAATGACGCCGGCAGACGGCCCGCATCGGCGAAGTCGGCATCGCCGGCGCCGGTGTCGAACAGCAGCACGCGGTCGCCGCTGCGCACCAGCAGGGCCTGCACGCTCAGATGCACGGTGTCGGTGGGTTCGCCGGCCTTTGTCAGCAGCGCATCGACTTCGGCCTTCGGCGCGCCGATGCCGAGCGTTTTTCCGTCATTTGGAAACCGGATGTCGCCGTCGCGCAGCACGACTGCATCGAGCGTGCCGATCTTGAAACGATGCACGTCGGCGCTGTCGGCGGCGGGGGCGGTGTCGGCGGTCGTCATCGGCGGCGGCGGTGCATCGACGGTGGCCGGCGGCGGCGCGGGCTCGGAGCAGGCGGCGAGCACCGCGGCGAGGGCAGTGGCGAGCAGCGCACGGGCAGGACGGACAGAACGCATGAGCAGAACTCCGGAAAAGGGACGCGGCCGTTTTGGGGCCGGACACGATGCCCGGCAAGCATAATCCCGGGGCAGGTTTCGATTGATTGCACCGGCGGCCTGATGCATTCCGTGATCATTGCCGCGATGCCAGCGAAAGAAAATCCGACGCAATGGCACGCCGCTGCTGGACGCATGTGTTGCTATCGTGGTCGCAACACCATGCAAGGAAGCAGGACACATGAAAGGACACATCGCCGCATTGCTCGCGATATCGCTGCTCAACCTGTCTCCAGCACACGCGGACCCGCGCGCCGCCGCGCACGTTGAGAACATGTTCCGCGTCGTGGATACGAATCGCGACGGCGTTATCACGATTGCCGAGAGTGATGTCGCGATCGAAACCGAATTCCGGAAGTTCGACCTCGACGGCGATGGCATCTGGAGCTACGCCGAAGTGAGCAAGCAACAACTTGACGCAGGCGCCTCGCAACTACCGCCAGACGTGCAGGCGAAGGTCATTGCGGGCGTCTACGCCAACTACGATGTGGACGGCGACCGACGTATCACGCTCGCGAACTACCGGCAGGTCCAGACCGCGATGCTGCTGCAGGCGGACTTCGACAAGGACGGCCAGGTGACACTGCAGGAAGCGCGCCAGCTGCATGGCGTGGTCGCGCCCTGACCGCCCGGCGCGTCACTCCAGCGGCGTGTCGTCCAGATACGTGTAGCCGGTGAGTCCGGCTTCCAGCGCGTCCTTGAGCCGCTGCGATTCGTCGGCGTCCAGCGCGGCATCGTCGACCAGCGTGGTGTAGCGCGCGCGCAGGTGGTCGAGGCGATAGCCCACGTAGTCGAGCATCACGTCGGTGGTGTCGCCGCGACGCTGCTGCACGACCGTGATGCCGTCGCCCTCGATCTTCACTTCGACCGCGTCGGTGTCGCCGAACAGGTTGTGGATGTCGCCGAGGATTTCCTGGTAGGCGCCGACCATGAAGAACCCGAGCCGGTACTGCTCGCCCTTGCGCAGCGGATGCAGCGGCAGCGAGGTGTCGAGATCCTCGTTCTCGACGTAGATGTCGATCTTGCCGTCGGAATCGCAGGTCAGATCCGCGATCACGCCGCGACGCTCGGGCAGTTCGTCGAGGCGCTCGATCGGCACGATCGGGAACACCTGGTCGATCGCCCACACGTCGGGCATCGATTCGAACACGCTGAAATTGACGAAGTACTTGTCGACCAGCCGCTCGTTGAGTTCGTCGAGCAGCGGGCGGTGGCTCTTCTCGTCGAAGGTCAGCCGCGCGCGCACCGCGTGCGCGATCGCATAGAACAGATCGTCGATGCGCGCGCGATGCGTCAGGTCCAGCTGGCCCAGTGCGTAGAGCGCCAGACCTTCGGCGTGATGGTGCTGCGCTTCGTGGAACAGCTCGACCGCCGGACGCGAGGTCAGTTCGGTATGGAGCTCGCGCAGATTCGCGACCACGGCCGGCTCGTCGTCGTGCACATCCGGCACGCGACCCTCGGGCGCACGTTCGACTTCGGACACGTTGGCGACCAGCACCGCGTGGTGCGCGGTCATCGCGCGACCGCATTCGGTGACGATGCGCGGCGGCGTGAGGCCGTGCTCGGCGCAGGCCTGCGCCAGCGGCTGCACGATCGAACCGGCGTACTGGCGGATGCCGTAGTTCACCGAGTTGTAGCTGCGCGAACGCGTGCCTTCGTAATCGACGCCGAGACCACCGCCGACATCGACGTGGCTGATCGTCGCGCCGAGCTTGGTCAGCTCGACGAAATAACGCACCGCCTCGCGCATGCCGTTGGAGATGTCGCGGACGTTGGAGATCTGCGAACCCATGTGGAAATGCAGCAGCTGCAGGCAATCGGGCATACCGGCGTCGCGCAGCTTCTTCCACAGGTCCAGCAGCTGGCGCGGGTTAAGGCCGAACTTGGCCTTGTCGCCGCCGCTGTTCTGCCACTTGCCCGCGCCCAGAGACGCAAGACGCATGCGCACACCGAGGCCCGGCTTCACGCCGAGCGCGGCGGCTTCTTCCATCACCAGCGCGAGCTCGGACGGCTTCTCGACGACGATGAAGGTCTGCAGGCCCAGCTTGCGGCCGATCAGCGCGAGCCGGATGTACTCGCGGTCCTTGTAGCCGTTGCAGACCACGAGCCCGCCCGGACGCGACAGCGCCAGTACCGCCATCAGTTCCGGCTTGCTGCCCGCTTCCAGACCGAAGCCGTCGCCGTGATGCGAGGCCAGCGTGCCGGCGACGCCCTGGTGCTGGTTGACCTTGATCGGATACACGGCCGTGTAGCCGCCCGGATAGTCCCACTCGGCCTGCGCCTGCGCGAACGCGTCCTGCAGCCGCGCGAGGCGGTCACCGAGGATGTCGGGGAAGCGCACCAGCATGGGCAATTGCGCGCCGTTCGCGCGCGCGGCGTCGACCGCCTCGGGCAGCGCGATCGACGGGCCCTGCTGGCCGCGCGGCGACACCACGATGCGGCCGGCGTCATCGACGTCGAAATACCCCTCGCTCCAGTGCGGGATCGAGTAGGTCTTGCGGGCGAGGTCGGGGGACCAGGCGGTCATCGGCGGCATTCCGGTCGAGCGTGAAGGCCGCATAGTCTAGGGTCTGGCAGCCGAACCTGTGGTGACACAGCCGCCGTGGCGCTCAGAACGCCCGGCGCGTCCCGCGTCGGTAGACGGGCGCGCCGCACAGACGCCGGACCTGCTTGGCCAGCGCTGCGGCGTCGCTGCCGGTGAACACCGTGTGGCTGCCCGGCAGCTGCAGCGCCTCTGACACCGCGCGCAGTCCGGCGGCTTCGCTGGCGATCGAGCCACGCCAGTCCAGCAGCAGCACGTAATGCGCGGACTGTTCGCGCATGGCGACCTCTTTGCACGCCAGCCATGCGCGGACGATACGCGCGTGGCCGGCGAGCGCGGCGCTCAGCTGCCCCAGTGCGGCCACGTCGAGATCGTGCGGCTGCAACGCATCGCCATCGACGACGGCACCGCGATCGCGCAGATCGTCGGCGCGCGGGGCGAGTTCGTCACGCAGCGCGGTGATCCGGGTGGCCATCGCGGCATCCATGTCGGGATCGCGCAGCAGTGCCGCCAGCGTGTCGCCGACCGGGCCGACCGCGCCTGCGTCGCGCGCGACCGCCTGACGCAAGCGGGCGATGCCGTCGAGATCACCCGCCTGCAGCTGCCGCAGGCCCAGCCGAAACGCGATCATCGCGCTGTCCGGATGCGCGGCATGCGCGCGCGCCAGCACCGGCAGCGGATCGCGGTCGATCTCGACCGTCTCGAACAGCCGCGCATGTTCGACGGCTTCGTCGGCCGAGCGCTCCGGCAAGGCGTCGAGCGCATGGAAACGTGCGCGATCGTCCGCGCCCGCCGCGTGCAATGCCTGCCATTCCGTCTTCAGTTGCGTGCGCCAGTGCTGGTCCAGGTCGCGTTCGATGGCGTCCAGCGCATCGCCGAGCCATACCGATGCAGGTGCGCCGGGCGTGCGCAGGACGGCAGACGCGCCCAGCGCGTCGAGACGCCGCGCCAGCACCGGATGCGTGTCGTCGGGATCGACATCGCGGTCGGCAATCGCGAGCAGACGCGCCGGATCGGGCTGCGGTTCGGCGCGCAGGCCATCGATCAATGGCGCCAGCAACTGCGCCGGTGGATGCGACTGCACGCGGGCGCGGGCGAGTACGCGCGGCCACAACGTCGACTGCAGGCGGCCACTGCCGTGTTCGATGCGCAGCAGCGCACTGGCCATCGCGCCCCGGTCGACGACCCGCGCGGCGGTCGCGTCGGCGCGGAACTCGTGCGCCCGCGCGAGCACGAAACTCCACGCGTCGAACAGCGGTGCGTACCACGCGTAGAACCGCGCGATCGGCATCGAGAGCAGGAAACCGCTGCGCGACAGACCGTCGACGGCGCGATACCAGGTGAAGCGCACGCGGTAGAGCCAGCCGGACAGGCGCCCGTGCCGCTCGCCGAAATGCCCGAATTCGTGCGCGATCACCGCGGCGGCCTCGTCGCGATCGAGCAGCTGCAGCAGCGGCAGCCCCAGCACGAGGTAATGCCGATGCCCCGCGAGGCCGAGCAGGCGCGGCAGGCTGGCCGCGGCAGCATTGAGCCGGGTGTCGATAACGATGCCGGCCAGCGGCGGTGCACCGGTCGCCTGGCGCAGGCGCTCGACTTCGGCCTGTAGTACCGGCGCCTCATCCGGTGCCAGTAATCGACCGCTCGGTACCTCGAAGCGCACCCACAGCGCGCGCACCAACGCGGCGATCCCGGCACCGGCGATCAACAGCACGATCGCCAGCTGCGGCTCGAAACGCACGCCCTGCACGAGCACGCGCCATGCGATCGCCAGCGGCGCGGCCAGGAGCAGCAGCGACAGGCCGATCAGGAAGCCGTAACCGGCGAGCGCCAGCAGCACCACACGCACGAGATACGTGCGCGGCGACGCGGCAGCGAGGGTTTCCAGGCGCTGGACCCGCGCGCGATGTCGGGCGGTGGCGGCCTCCGCCGCGCGGCGATCTTCCATGGGCTCGGCGGTGTCGGCAGCAGGTGCATCGCAGTATCGCATCGGCCCGGACACGAAGCCGACATCCGGACTTCGCTACAATTTCGCCCCTCGCGCCAGGCGCCGCCCCCGCGCGCCGCCGCCCGATTTCCCTTCATCCGCTTTGCAGGACACCCCATGACCGCGCCCAACTGGCTCTACGAAAACTTCGACACCGCCGGCTCGGCCATCGGCTTCCGCGTCAACGCGAAGCTCGACGAAGTGCAGTCGCCTTTCCAGAAGATCGAAATCTACGAGAGCACCGACTGGGGCAACGTCATGCTCATCGACGGCGCGATGATGGTCACCACGCGCGACAACTTCCTCTATCACGAGATGATGTCGCACCCGGCACTGTTCACCCACGCCGATCCGAAGACCGTCGTGATCATCGGCGGCGGCGACTGCGGCACGCTGCGCGAAGTGCTGCGCCACCCGGGCGTCGAGAAGGCCGTGCAGTGCGACATCGACGAGCAGGTCACGCGCATGGCGGAGAAGTACTTCCCCGAGCTGTGCGAATCCAATGGCGACCCGCGCGCCGAGATCCTGTTCGACGACGGCATCGCCTACATGGCGAATTGCGAACCCGGCAGTGTCGACATCGTGATCGTCGATTCGACCGATCCGGTCGGCCCGGCCGAAGGCCTGTTCAACAAGGCGTTCTTCGAAAGCTGCCACCGCGCGCTGAAGGACGACGGCATTCTCGTGCAGCAGTCCGAGTCCCCGCTGGTGCTGCTGGACCTCATCAAGGCCATGCGCGCCGAGATGGGCAAGGCCGGCTTCACCACGTTCCAGACCCTGCCCTTCCCGCAGCCTTGCTACCCGACCGGCTGGTGGAGCTGCACGCTGGCGCGCAAGGGCCAGGGCTTCGACTTCCGCGAAGCCGACGCGCGCGCCAAGCCGTTCGAGACGCTGTACTACACCGCCGACATCCACACGGGCGCGCAGTCGCTGCCACCGTTCGTGGCGAAGGCGCTGGGCGAGGGCTGAGCGCAGGCTTCGGCCACCCGTTGCGAATACGACAAGCCCCGCATCGCGGGGCCTTGTCCGTTCCGGCGTCGCGATTTTCTGCGCCGCTGCGGGATCTCAGATCGCGTCCGAATCCAGCTCGCCAGTCCGGATGCGCACCGCGCGTTCCAGGTCGTAGACGAAGATCTTGCCGTCGCCGATCTTGCCCATGCCGGCGGACTTGAGGATCGCTTCGACGACGTTGTCGACAATCTCGTCGGTGATCACGATTTCGAGCTTGACCTTCGGCAGGAAATCGACGACGTACTCGGCGCCGCGATAGAGCTCGGTGTGGCCCTTCTGGCGGCCGAAGCCTTTGACCTCGGTGACGGTGATGCCGTTGACGCCGACGTCGGCGAGCGCTTCGCGCACGTCGTCGAGCTTGAACGGCTTGATGATGGCCATGACCATTTTCATCGCATGGGCCTCCCCGGTGTGGATTCGGGAACAGGATACGCCACGCTCACGCGGCGCCCCACACGATCACGGCAACCGCGGCTTGTCGCGGCCCCACCCGCATGCTGTAGTGCCGCCCCGCCAGGCGCCGGGATTCCCCTACGGCGCCCCAGGGCCGCTGCCGACGGCATGCACGTACCCGCCGGGCGAGTCTGGCCATGCAATCAAGGACACCGTGATGATCGATCTGAACTCCGTCGACGAACTCGCCCGCCGCCTCAGCAGCCTGGTGCCGCCGGGGCTGCGCGAGAGCCGCGAAGAGATCCAGGAAAACTTCAAGGCCGTGCTGCAGTCGGGCCTGACCAAGCTGGATCTGGTGACCCGCGAGGAATTCGAAGTCCAGCGCGCGGTGCTGTTGCGCACGCGCGAGAAGCTCGAGGCGCTGGAAGCGCAGGTGCGTCAGATCGAGGCCCAGTCGTCGCCGGCGAGCGCCACGTCGCCCGGTAACGCGAGCAACACCGCCCACTAGAGGACACACCATGGGACTTGCGCTCGTGCACGGACGTGCGCGCGCAGGCATCCGCGCCCCCGAGGTCAAGGTCGAAGTCCATCTCGGCGGCGGACTGCCGTCGATGTCGATCGTCGGGTTGCCGGAAGCGGCGGTACGCGAAGCCAAGGACCGGGTCCGCGCCGCGATCCAGTGCGCGCAGTACGAATTTCCCGCGCGCCGCATCACCGTCAATCTCGCGCCCGCCGACCTGCCCAAGGGCGGCGGCCGTTTCGACCTGCCGATCGCGCTGGGCATCCTCGCCGCGAGCGGACAGATTCCTGCCGACGCACTGCGCGACTGGGAGTTCGTCGGCGAACTCGGCCTGACCGGCGAACTGCGCGCGATCGATGGCGCGTTGCCGGCCGCACTCGCGGTGGCAGGCACCGGCCGTTCGCTGCTGGTACCGGCGGCGAACGGCGCTGAAGCCGCACTCGCCTCCGATGTCGCCGTCCACACCGCCCGTACGCTGCTCGAAGTCTGCGCGATGCTCGGCGGCCAGAAATCGCTGCCGCAGGCCGTCCCGCCGCCGCAGCGGGACGTGCCGACGATCGATCTGCGCGATGTGCGCGGACAGGCGCAGGCGCGGCGCGCGCTGGAGATCGCGGCAGCCGGTGGACATCACCTTCTTCTGGTCGGGCCGCCGGGGTGCGGCAAGACACTGTTAGCCTCGCGCCTGCCCGGCCTGCTGCCGCCTGCAAGCGAAGCCGAAGCACTGGAAACCGCAGCGGTGCTGTCGGTCAGTGGGCGTGGACTGGACCCGAGCGCTTGGCGCACGCGGCCGTTCCGCAATCCGCATCACACGGCCAGCGCCGTGGCACTCGTCGGTGGCGGCGCCGAACCGCGGCCCGGCGAAATTTCATTGGCGCACAACGGCGTGCTGTTTCTCGACGAATTGCCGGAATGGCAGCGGCATGCGCTGGAAGTGCTGCGCGAACCGCTGGAATCGGGTGTTGTCACGATCTCGCGCGCCGCGCGCCAAAGTGAATTCCCGGCGCGCTTCCAGCTGGTTGCGGCCATGAACCCGTGTCCATGTGGATGGGCCGGCGACGTCTCCAGCCGGTGCCGCTGCAGCAGCGACGTCATCGCGCGTTACCGCGCACGCATTTCCGGACCGCTGCTGGACCGGATCGACCTGCATGTCGACGTGCCCCGCCTGCCACCGTCGGCCCTGCGCCCCGATGCGCCTGGCGGCGAACCCAGCGCCGACGTCGCCGCGCGCGTCGCCTTGGCACGCGACCGGCAGCACGCGCGTGCCGGCACGCTCAATGCCCAGCTCGACCAGAGCGCGACCATGCGCGACTGCCGGCTCACCCCGAAAGACCAAGCCTTGCTCGAACGCGCGATCGAGGCTCTACACCTGTCGGCCCGTTCGATGCACCGCATCCTGCGCGTCGCACGAACGATTGCCGATCTCGACGGCAGCGAGCCCATCGCCACGGCGCATCTCACCGAGGCTCTGGGCTATCGGGGCGCAGGCGCTGGCTGCTGATCAGTTTCTACAACCCCCCGGCCCCATGGTGGCCTCGGAACATTCCAGAGTGCGTCGACCGGTATCGCGCTCGATGGATTCCCGCTCGGCCCGCCGCTGTGCGACCGTCTTGCAGATCGTCTGTGGACGGTTGGTGCCGGTCGGACGCTCGCGACGGCAAATCATGCGTTCGTCTTCGGCCCCATTGATGATGGCTTGAATCGCTTCGAGATGATTGAACAGCTCGATCTGCTGGTGTTCGTCGAGTTCGGTGGTCCGCGACCTGTCTCCGATCAATGACAACACGCGATCCTGCTTGTCCAACAAGTCGCGTTTCTTGGCGTCGGGCAGATCCTTGTACGCACCTCGGCCCGCCTCGATCGCAATGCGGATCTCCTGCTGCTGTGTGCGGATGGCACCCGCATCCAGATTGGGATGATCGTTCGCTGCCGCCGCGCCCGCAATGCAGAGCACGCTGGCCGCCCATATCACCAGAAGTCCTTTCATCTCGGTTGTCCTTGATCCCCGTTGAGTCCCGAAATGTAGGCGCCTCGTTTGGTCGCGTCCAGTGCCACCCTGCCATCGGTCACGCCTCGCTTTTAACGGGTTTCCAACACGCCGCGCAGAGCGTCGCGCTAGCGTCACGCGGCACCACTCACCCGGGGAATCTGATGCGTCAACTCCTGCTCGCGACCGGCATCGCCGTCGCGCTGGCCGCCTGTGGCGGTCGTAACGAACCCGCCGACCCTGCCGCGCAGGCGCCCGCCGCCGCGGCGCCGACGACGCTGGCCGATGTCGAACTCATCCCGCGCGAGGCGCTGTTCGGCAATCCCGAACGCGCCGGCGTGCAGCTGAGCCCCGACGGCCAGTACCTCAGCTGGATCGCGCCGGTCGACGGCACGATGAATGTCTGGGTCGCGCCGGCCAACGATCCGGGCGCGGCGAAGGCGGTCACCCAGGACACCGCGCGCGGGATCCGCAGCTATTTCTGGACTTACAAGCCGGGCACGTTGCTGTATCTGCGCGACACCGGCGGCGACGAAGATTTCCATCTCTTCGCGGTCGATGTGGACAGCGCGCAGGCGCGCGACCTGACGCCGTTCCCGAAGACCACTGCGCAGGTCGTGGGCGTGAGCCATCGCCAGCCCGATACGTTGCTGGTCGGCATGAACGATCGCGATGCGCAGTGGCACGATCTCTACAAGGTCGATCTCGCCAGCGGCGCGCGCACGCTGGTCGAGCAGAACACCGACCAGATCGCCGGCTACATCGCCGATGCCGATTACGCGCTGCGCTTCGCCTCGCGCAGCCGGCCCGACGGCGGCATGGACGTCCTGCGTCGCAACGGCGATGCCTGGGAGGTGCAGGACGACATCCCGTTCGAGGACGTGCTGACCACCGCGCCTGCCGGCCTCACCGAGGACGGCAGGACGCTGTACATGTCCGACTCGCGCGAACGCAACACCGCCGCGCTGTACGCGATCGACACGACCAGCGGCGAGAAGACGCTCGTCCACCAGGATCCGCGCGCCGATGTCGGCGGCAGCCTGACCGATCCGCGCACCGGCGTGCTGCAGGCGGTGTCGGTGAACTATCTGCGCGAGGAGTGGACCACGCTCGACGCTTCGATCAAGGCCGATCTCGCCAAGCTCGAGGCGATCGGTCCGGGCGAAGTCTCGATCAACAGCCGCACGCTGGATGACAAGCACTGGCTGGTCGCCTACTCGGCCGCCGAATCGCCGGTGAAGTACTACCGATATGATCGCGGCGAGGCCGGCGCGGAAGGCACGCTGACCGAGCTGTTCTCCGGCCGCCCCGCGCTCGACGGCAAGCCGCTGGTGCCGATGTGGCCGCTGGAACTGAAATCGCGCGACGGCCTGACCCTCGTCAGCTATCTCACCCTGCCCAAGCACGCCGACGCCGACAACGACGGCAAGGCCGATGCGCCGGTGCCGATGGTGCTGCTGGTGCACGGCGGCCCGTGGGCGCGCGACGGCTACGGCTACAGTTCGATGGACCAGTGGCTGGCGAATCGGGGCTACGCGGTGCTGAGCGTCAACTTCCGCGGCTCGACCGGCTTCGGCAAAGCGTTCACCAACGCCGGCAACGGAGAGTGGGCGGCGAAGATGCACGACGATCTGATCGACGCCGTGCAGTGGGCGGTCGACAGTGGGGTCACCACGTCGGACAAGGTCGCGATCATGGGCGGCAGCTACGGCGGCTACGCCACGCTGGTCGGCCTGACGTTCACGCCGGAGACCTTCGCCTGCGGCGTCGACATCGTCGGCCCGGCCAACCTCAACACGCTGTTGTCGACGGTGCCGCCGTATTGGGCGAGCTTCTTCGAGCAGCTGACCCGGCGCATGGGTGACCCGCGTACCGAGGAAGGCAAGGCCTGGTTGACCGAGCGCTCGCCGCTGAGCCGCGCCGACGCGATCACCAAGCCGCTGCTGATCGGACAGGGTGCCAACGACCCGCGCGTGAAGCAGGCCGAGAGCGACCAGATCGTCGAGGCGATGACCGCCAAGAACATCCCGGTCACCTACGTGCTGTTCCCCGACGAGGGCCACGGCTTCGCACGGCCCGAGAACAACAAGGCGTTCAACGCGGTCGCCGAAGGCTTCCTCCAAACCTGCCTGGGCGGACGTTCACAGCCGATCGGCGAGGAGTTCAAGGGCTCGAGCATCACCGTGCCGACCGGCGCCGACGGCGTGCCGGGTCTGGCGGATGCGCTGAAAACGCATACCCAGGAAGTGCGCAAGTAAAAACGCACCGGGCGCTGGCGCGTGATCAGCGCCGGCGCCCGGTGCGTGGGACCGGGTCAGTTCTTTTCGAAGAACTGGCCCATCGGCCGCGTATTGTTGCGGATCGCATCCTGCGTATCGCCGCGCAGCGTCGCCATCTCCGAGGCCTTGCGACACACCTTCTGCACGCGATTGCTGCCGATGGCGCGCTCGCGCGTGCAGACCGTGCGGTCGTCCTGCGCCACAGCCGCTTCCGGTTGGGGCGTTGCCGGATCGCTTACAGCGTCGTCGACTGGAGCGGCCTTCGGGACATCCGATGCACGCACTGTCGTACCCGCCGCCGCGATGCCCGCGAATGCGATCGAAAGAAGAATCACGTGTGTCATCCGCATGGTCTGCTCCTGCATCAATGTGATGTCCAGCCTTGCAGACTACGAGAATCGCAAGGCGTTGCAATTGTCGGAGTTTGGCGTTCTCTGGTGATTCGGCTATTCAGCGGACGCGGTTACGTACTCCAGCAGCATCCCGGGGCCCAGCGTCGAAGTCGTCCCGTCAGGCCGCCTTCGTCTCGTAGAACTGCTCCTCTTCGGTCGAGCCGGTCAGCGCGGTGACGCTCGACACGCCGCCCTGGATCACGGTGGTCACGTCGTCGAAGTAGCCTGCCCCCACTTCCTGCTGGTGCGAGACGAAGGTGTAACCCTTGTCGCGCGCGGCGAATTCGCGTTCCTGCACCTGCTCGACGTAGTGCTTCATGCCTTCGCCGCGGGCGTAGTCGTGGGCGAACTGGAAGCTGTTGAACCAGTTGATGTGGATGCCGGCCAGGGTGATGAACTGGAACCTGTAGCCCAGCGCGGCCAGGTCTTCCTGGAAGCTCGCGATCTGGCGGTCGTCGAGGTTCTTCTTCCAGTTGAAGCTCGGCGAGCAGTTGTAGCTCAGCAGCTTGCCGGGATGCTTCGCGTGCACGGCCTGGGCGAACTCGCGGGCGAAGCCGATGTCGGGCGTGCCGGTCTCGCACCAGACCAGATCCGCATACGGCGCGTAGGCCACGCCGCGGCTGATCGCCTGTTCCAGACCGTTGCGCACCTTGTAGAAGCCCTCGCTCGTGCGCTCGCCGGTGACGAAGGGCGCGTCGTTGGCGTCGAAGTCGGAGGTCAGCAGATTCGCGGCTTCGGCGTCGGTACGCGCCAGCACGATCGCGGGCACGCCGAGCACATCAGCGGCCAGACGCGCGGCGACCAGTTTCTGCACGGCCTCCTGCGTGGGCACCAGCACCTTGCCCCCCATGTGGCCGCACTTCTTGACCGCGGCCAGCTGGTCTTCGAAATGCACGCCCGACGCGCCGGCGATCAGCATGTTCTTCATCAGCTCGTAGGCGTTGAGCACGCCGCCGAAACCGGCCTCGCCGTCGGCGACGATCGGCAGGAAGAAATCGATCGCATCACGCTCGTCGAGCTTGCCGTCGGCGATGTTCTTCCACTGGATCTCGTCGGCGCGCTGGAAGGTGTTGTTGATCCGGCGGACCATCGTCGGCACCGAGTCGTAGGCGTACAGCGACTGGTCGGGATACATGGTCTCGGAACTGTTGCCGTCGGCGGCGACCTGCCAGCCCGAGAGGTACACCGCCTCCAGACCGGCCTTGGCCTGCTGCATCGCCTGGCCCGCGCTGATCGCGCCGAAGGCGTTGACGTAGCCCTTCTTCGCGTCGCCGTTGACCAGCGCCCACAGTTTCTCGGCGCCGCGCTTGGCCAGCGTGTGCTCGGGCTGCACGCTGCCGCGCAGACGCACGACGTCGGCGGCGGAATACGGCCGCTGGATGCCGTTCCAGCGCGGGTTGGTGGTCCAGTCCTGCTGCAGGGCGTCGATCTGTTGCTGGCGGGTGGTCATGGCGGATCTCCTACGAAGGCGGATGTGGGATCGGGATGTGTCGGAGCGGCTTCGGCCGTGATCGGATGGCATCGCGGCCAGGGCCGCTCCAGCGCAATGCGTCACTCGAGGCGCGCGTACGCCGGCAAGGTCAGAAAGTCCTCAAGGGTCTCGCGATGCGTCAGGTCTTCCAGCAGCGCGATGGCTTCGGGCACGCGCGCTGCGCCCGGGATGTCCTGACCGGCGAGCTTCGACGGCAGCGACAGCAGCACGCGGTCGAGCAGGGCCTCGTCGATCGCGGTGCCATCGTCGAGATGCAGCGGCGCATGGCCGTCGTCGGCGTAGTGGATCCACTGCCAGAGTTGCGCGCGCGCGATTTCGGCCGTCGCGGCGTCTTCCATCATGTGGTGGATCGGCACGCAGCCGTTGCCGTCGAGCCAGGCGGCGATGTAGCGCACGCAGACCTCGACGTTGCCGTCGAATCCGCCGCGGCTGATCGTGCCGATCGACGGTGCGATCAGATCGTCGCGATCCACCAGCACGTCGTCGCGCGTCATCGCGTGCTGGTGCGGGCCGCGCATGCGCTCGTCGAAGATCTGCTTCGCCAGCGGAATCAGTGCCGGATGCGCGACCCAAGTGCCGTCATGACCGGCGGTGACCTCACGCAGCTTGTCGGCGCGCACGCGCGCCATCGCCGCATCGTTTGCCGCGGCATCGCCGGCGATCGGAATCTGCGCGGCCATGCCGCCCATCGCGTGTGCGCCGCGGCGATGACAGGTCTGCACCAGCAGTTCCGAATATGCCTTCAGGAACGGCTGCGTCATGGTCACCTGCGCGCGCTCGGGCAGCACGCGGTCGCGGTGGCGGCGGAAGGTCTTGAGGTAGGAAAAGATGTAATCCCAGCGCCCGCAGTTGAGGCCGGCGACGCGGTCCTTCAGCGCGTAGAGGATCTCGTCCATCTCGAACACGGCCGGCAGGGTTTCGATCAGCACCGTCACGCGGATCTGCCCGGCCGGCAGCCCCAGCGTGCGCTCGATGTGGGCCAGCACGTCGTTCCACAGCTGGGCCTCTTCCATCGACTGCAGCTTGGGAATGTAGAAGTACGGGCCGCGGTCCTTCGCTGCCAGCGCGTGCGCGTTGTGGAAGGCGAACAGGCCGGCGTCGAACAGGGCGCCCGACATCGGCCCACCGTCGATGCGCAGGTGCTTCTCGTCGAGATGCCAGCCACGCGGCCGCACGATCAGCACGGCGCGCTGGTCCTCGGGCTTGAGCGCATAGCGCTTGCCGGCGGGCGAGGTGAACGCCAGCGTGCCGTCGATCGCCTCGCGCAGCGCGCGCTGGCCGGTCAGCAGGTTGTCCCAGGTCGGCGAGGTCGAATCCTCGAAGTCGGCCATGTAGCAGTTCGCGCCCGAGTTCAGCGCGTTGATGACCATCTTCGGATCGACCGGGCCCGTGATCTCGACCCGGCGGTCGCGCAGCGCGGCCGGCAGTTGCGCGACCCGCCACTCGGACTCGCGGATGCTGCGCGTCGCGGTGCGGAAGTCCGGCAGCGCGCCGGCATCGAAGGCGGCCTGGCGGTTCCGGCGTGCTGCCAACAACGCGAGGCGGCGGGTATCGAAGTGGTCGTGCAGGTCGTTCAGGAACGCGAGAGCGGCGGCGTCCAGCAGGTCGGCCGGGATGCCGGCAGGCACGGTGATGCGCGGATCTTCGGTGGGCGGCGCGGGCTTGATGACGGCATTCACGGGAGCGGTCCTTTCGCGTACAGGGGCGTTATTGCGGTGCAGCAGACCGTCCTCCCAAGGCGGGTATTTGACAACCGAGTTCTGTCAATGACTATCATCAGCTGCGCTTATACGAGCAGACCGATGTCCCCCAAGTCCTTGTCAGACCTCAGGTTTCCGTACAAGAGCGACCGGCTCAAACCGCTGCGTGCGTTCTGTCAGACCACGCGATTGGGTTCAGTCTCACGGGCCGCGGAGGCGCTCTACGTCAGCCAGCCGGCGATTTCGCTGCAGCTGCAGGCGCTCGAACGCGAGCTCGGGGTCAAGCTGCTGGAGCGCAGCGGCCGGCGTCTGGTGCCCACGCGCGAGGGCGAAGCGCTGTATGCGCTGGCGATGCCCTTGGTCGAGGGACTCGACGGTCTGCCTGCGGCGTTCCGGCGCGAAGTCGGCGGGCTCGACGCCGGCGAACTGACGGTCGCGGCCAACAGCTCGACGATCCTCTACCTGCTGCCGCGCATCGTCGATCTGTTCCGCCGCCAGCACCCGGACGTGCGCCTGACCCTGCAGGACGCGATCACCGCCGACGGCACCGACCTGCTGCGCAGCGACGCCGTCGACCTCGTGGTCGGCTCGATGGTCGACGTGCCCGGCGATCTCAGCTACGCGCCGGTCTACCGCTTCGACCCGATCTTGCTGACCCCGCCCGACCACGCCCTCGCCCGCGCGAAGACGCTCACGCTGGAGGAGATCGGCCGCTACGGCCTGATCCTTCCGCCGAAACGCCAGATCACCTACCGCCTCGTCGACCAGGTCTTCCAGCAGGCGCGCGTGCCCTACACGGTGGCGCTGGAAGTCGGCGGCTGGGAGGTCATCAAGCAGTACGTGGCGATGGGCATGGGCATCTCGATCGTCAGCTCGATCTGCCTCGACGACAGCGACAGCGCGCGACTCGCGACGCGACCGGTGTCGGCGTGGTTTCCGGCGCGCACCTATGGTGTCGTCGTGCGCAAGGGCAAGGTGCTGTCACCGCAGGCGCGCGCCTTCATCGAGCTGATCCAGCCGGATCTGTTCGTGCGGCGGGATCATGAGGATGCAGGGCATTCGGAGCGGTAGCTCGGGTTTGGCTTGCAGTTGCAGTTGCAGTTGCAGTTGCCGTTGTCGTTGTCGTTGTCGTTGTCGCTGATCTTGATCTTCAGGACGCTCCGGGTTTGAACGCAGACCCGTAGGGCGGCGGGCATGGATGCCCGCCGTTTTCCGACCGAGCCAGGATGGCGAGTCGGAAAATCCCGGGACAAGTGACACGCCGGGTGAGCTTCGTCGGGGCTGGCCCTTTTCTTTGGTTCCGTTTCTTTTGGGCCAGCAAAAGAAATGAACCCGCTCGCCGCAAGGCGAGTGGAAGCGTTGGACTTTGATGTTCGCTTTTGACTGCGAAGCCACCCGCCTCAGCGTGAAGCAAGATCAACCGCTTTCGTCCGCTGACGCGGCCGAGTTCATTTCTTTTGGTGGACGCCAAAAGAAACGGAACCAAAGAAAAACGTCTCCCCGACACGTCCGAAGCCCGCGGCTCTTAGCGCACCGGGATTTTCCGACTCGGCATCCTGCCTCGGTCGGAAAACGCCGCCCATCCATGGGCGCCGCCCTCCGGGTGTGCGGTCGCCGCGGCGCTTATGGGCTACGGAACATCGACGGCAAGAGCAGAGACGGATCGCGATGAATTCTTAGCAGTTGCAGAGCGCGCACGCCTCGATCGGGCACAAGATCAGCGAGCGGCCAGCCAGTTCCTCATCAGATCCGATGTCTCATCGCTCTGCTCGAGCGGCGGCAAATGCCCACACACCTCCAACCGATGCAACGTCGACCCCGCGATGCCCGCATGCATCGCCTCCGCCTCGACCGGCGGCGTCAGCCGATCGTCCTCACCGACGAAGATCAACGTCGGCACCTCGATACGCGCGAGCAGCGGCTCGGAATCCGGACGACCCAGAATCGCCGCCTGCTGCCGCAGATAGCCGTCCGCGCCGACCTCGGACGCCATCGACTGCACGATGCCGCCGATCGGCCCGTCGACGTGCGACGGATGCACCAGGCTCGGCAGCAACTGGCGGGTCACGCCGACGAAGCGGCCGCGCCCGATCGCGTCGATGCCGCGGCGGCGTTGGGCGGCGCGTTCCGGTGAATCGGGACGCGCGCTGGTCGCGATCAAGGCCAGACGCGTCACGCGTTCCGGCGCACGGCGCAGGATTTCGAAGGCGACGTAGCCGCCCATCGACAGCGCGGCGAGCGCGAAGCGCGGGGGCGCATCGGCGAGGGCGCGTTCGGCCATCGCGCCGACGCTGTCGTCCCGCGTGAGATCAGCGACGTGCGACTCGGCGACATCGCCGAGCGCGTCGATCTGCGCCTGCCACAACCGGGCCGTGCACAGCAGGCCCGGCAGCAACAGCAGCGGTGCGCGGTCGCTCACGATGTCGGCCGCAATCGCCTCAGGCCTTGCGCAGGGTGAACTGCGCGGCCGTGCCGGCTTCCGAATCCGCTGCGATCCACACGTCGAACAGACCCGGCTCGGCGGCGAACGCGCCGCTGCGCGTGGTGAAGGCCAGCTGGTCGCGATGCAGCGTGAACGTCACCGTGGTGTGTGCGCCCGGCGCCAGTGCGACCTTGCGGAAATCCTTGAGTTCGCGGATCGGGCGCACGCGGCTGGCGACGCGGTCGTGGATGTAGAGCTGCACGACTTCCTCGCCGAAGCGGCTGCCGTCGTTGCGCAGCGTCACCGACACGGTCAGCGTGCCGTCCCAGTCCAGCGTGTCGGCCGACAGTTCGACATCGCCGTAGACGAAGCGCGTATATGACAGGCCATGGCCGAACGGATACAGCGCGCTGTGCGGCATCTCGCGCCAGCGGCTCTTGAACTCCGACATCGTCGGCAGTTCCGGGCGGCCGGTGCGCTGGCGGTTGTAGTACAGCGGCTGCTGGCCCGAATCGCGCGGGAAGCTCACCGGCAAACGCGCGGACGGGTTGTAGTCGCCGAACAGCACTTCGGCAACGGCAGGACCGGTCGCGGTGCCGAGGAACCAGGTCGCCAGGATCGCCTGCGCGTCGTGCACCGCGCCGTGCAGCGCGAGTGCGCGTCCATGACGCAGCAGCACGACGACCGGCGTGCCAGTGGCGGCCACGGCCTCGGCCAGCGCCTGCTGCGCGGCGGGAATGACGATCTGGGTGCGCGACTGCGCCTCGCCACTGAAACCCTGCGGTTCGCCGATCGCGAGCAGCACGACATCGGCATTGCGCGCAGCTTCGACCGCGGCGTCGATTCCACCGTCGATCGCCTCTTCCATGCCGCTGCCGTCGACGACATCGAGCGCATCGCCGTCCTCGAGCGCGGCGCGCAGGCCGTCCTCGAGATTGACGTGCAGGCGCTTGTCGCCGAACAGCGTCCAGCAGCCTTCGATGTTGTCGCGGTCGCGCGCATACGGGCCGATCAGCGCGAGCTTCTGGCCGGACTTCTTCAGCGGCAGCAGGTCGCCATCGTTCTTCAGCAGCACGATCGAACGGCGCGCGGCGTCGAGCGCGAGGTCGCCGTGCAGTGCTTTCGGATCGAGCGCGGCTTCGACATCGGGATCGAGCGAGCGGTAGGGATTGTCGAACAGGCCGATCGCCTGCTTGACCGCGAACACGCGGCGCACGCCCTGGTCGATCACGTCCATCGGAACTTCGCCGCTGGCGACGAGGTCCGGTAGATGCGCGGCGTAGAGGCCGCTCTGCATGCTCATGTCGACGCCGGCGGTGAACGAGAGCTTTGTCGCCTCGCGTTCGTCGCCGGCGAAGCCGTGTGCGACGAGTTCGAAGTCTGCGGTGTAGTCGGACACCACGAAGCCCTTGAAGCCCCATTCGCCGCGCAGCAGGTCGGTCAGCAGGCCGTCGTGGGCGGACGCAGGCACGCCGTTGATGTCGTTGAAGGCGCTCATCACCGTCAGCGCGCCGGCATCCAGCGCAGCCTTGAACGGCGGCAGGTGCACGTCGCGCAACGTGCCTTCGGCGATCTCGACACTGTTGTAATCCAGGCCGCCCATGACCGCGCCGTAGCCGACGAAGTGCTTGGGCGTGGCCAGCATCGAATCGTGTGCGGTCAGATCGCTGCCCTGGAAGCCGCGCACGCGCGCCGCCGAAAACGCATTGCCGAGCACGACGTCTTCGCCGGCGGCTTCGGCCACGCGGCCCCAGCGCTGGTCGCGGGCGATGTCGAGCGTCGGCGCGAACGTCCAGTGCAGGCCACAGGCGGTCGCCTCGATTGCCGCGGCGCGCGCGGTGCGCTCGGCCAGCGCGGGTTCGAAGCTCGCGGCTTCGCCCAGCGGGATCGGAAACACCGTGCGCATGCCGTGGATCACGTCGGCGCCCATCAGCAGCGGAATGCCGAGCCGGCTCTCTTCCACCGCGATGCGCTGCGACTCGCGACCCTGCACCGCGCCCACGCCGTTGAACACCGCGCCCACGCGCCCGGCGCGGATCTGCTCGCGCAGCTCGCCCGCGTTCAGCTCGTTCATCTCGGGATTCACGTCGGCCGCGAACGGCCGCAGCATGTCGGCGAAGATGCCGAGCTGGCCGATCTTCTCCTCGAGGGTCATCCGTGCGAGCAGCGCTTCGAGCCGGTCATCCAGGCGCATCAATTGTTCCCGTGTAAACGATTACAGCCGGCGATTATAGGACGCACGCCGGGAGGCGGGTCCAGTATCGCCGCGCGCGGCGTGCAGGAACAGCCGCAGCGCGCTCAGCCGAGGTCGTCCACGGTCGGCGCGGACGCAGGCGGTGGCGCAGGGCGGCGCGCGGGCATGAAGGGCGAGACCGGATCGCTGGCCGGAAAGGTCTCGTCCAGCGCTTCGTCCTGGGTCTCTTCCACGTGCTGCCGGTCGGCGTCGGGTTCGTGCGGAGATGTCGGAGGCGTGTGCATGTGGTCACCGTGGCCCCGTGGCCTGCGTGCGCGCGTGAATCCGGCCGCCGGTTTCGGCTTTCCGGGTTGACGCGCGTTGCACGGGAGCGGTGCAAGCCTCCGGAGTTCATGCGGCCGGCCGCCCCGCGCCGGTGCATCGGAGGCTTCCATGGCACGTCCCATCTGGTCCGGCTCACTGTCCTTCGGCCTGCTCAACATCCCGGTTTCGCTGATGTCGGGCGAACGCCGGACCGATCTCAGCTTCCGCATGCTCGATTCGCGCGACAAGAAGCCGATCCGCTTCGAGCGCGTCAATGCCGACACCGGCGAGGAAGTGCCGTGGAAGGACATCGTCAAGGCCTTCGAGTACGACAAGGGCAGCTACGTCGTCATCGAGAAGGAAGACATCGCCTCGGCCGCGCCGGAATCGCACGAGTCCGTCGATGTCGAAGCCTTCGTCGATGCCGGCAGCATCGGCACGCGCTTCTTCGAGAAGCCCTATATCCTGGTGCCGGGCAAGAAGGCCGAGAAGGGCTACGTGCTGCTGCGCGAGACGCTGAAGAAGACCGGCAAGATCGGCATCGCCCGCGTCGTGATCCGCACCCGCGAGTACCTGTGCGCGGTGATGCCCGAGGACGATGCGCTGGTGCTGATGCTGCTGCGCTATCCGCAGGAACTCGTGGACCCGGCCGACTACAAGCTGCCCACCGGCAGCGCGTCGAGCTACCGCATCGCCGACAAGGAGGTGCAGATGGCGAAACAGCTGATCGATTCGATGGCCGCCGACTGGGCACCGGACGCCTACCACGACGAATTCCGCGAGCGCCTGTCGGACATCATCAAGAAGCGCATCAAGGCCAAGGGCGTGAAGACCAAGGTCGTCGACGCGCCGGCCCATCACGAGGACGCCGCGACCAATGTCGTCGACTTCGTCGCCCTGCTGCAGAAGAGCCTCAAGGACAACACGCGCACACCCGCCGGCAGCACCGACAAGGTGCCGGTGAAGAAGTCCACGAACAAGAAGGCCGCGAAGAAGACGACGAAGAAGGCGGCCAAGACGCCTGTGACCAAGGCAGCGAAGAAGACCACGCGCAAGGCCTCGTGAGATGTCGCTGACCGAGTACCGGCGCAAGCGCAAGTTCGATGCGACGCGCGAACCGGAACCGGGCAAGCCCGCGCCACGCGGACGCCGCGCGATTTTCGTCGTGCAGCTGCACCATGCCAGCCGGCGGCATTACGACTTCCGCCTGCAGGTCGGCGATGCGCTGAGGAGCTGGGCGGTGCCGAAGGGGCCGAGCTACGACCCCGACGTGAAGCGCATGGCGGTCGAGGTCGAGGACCACCCGCTCGACTACGCCGGTTTCGAAGGCGAGATCCCGAAAGGCCAGTACGGCGGCGGCCACGTCGCGCAGTTCGATACCGGCGTGTGGGCCGCCGATGGCGATGCCGAAGCCGGCCTGGCCAAGGGCCATCTGCGTTTCGAACTGTTCGGCCGCAAGCTCAAGGGGCGCTGGCATCTCGTGCGCTCCGGCAAGCAAGCGAAGCAGCCGCAGTGGCTGCTGTTCAAGGACCGCGACGACTACGCCGGCACGCTGGAAGCCGACGACCTGCTCGCCGACGTGCCCGCGCCACCGGCTGAAGACGCGAAGCGCGCCGGCACCGGCAAGGCGCGCAAGCGCAAGAAGACCGCAATCGACGTGCCGACCCGGCGCGCCCACGACTGGGCCGCGGAGGCGCGCACGTTGCCCGGAGCGAAGCGCGGTGCGGTGCCGAGCGGCGCGTTCGAGCCGCAACTCGCGAAACTCGGCGACGCCGCGCCTGCTGGCGAGACCTGGTTGCACGAACTCAAGTGGGACGGCTACCGGCTGCTGGCCACCGTCGCGCGTGGCCAGGTGCAACTGTGGTCGCGCAATGCGCTGGAGTGGACCGGCAAGGTGCCGGAGATCACCGAGGCGGTGTCGCGGCTCGGGCTGAAATCGGCGGCGCTCGATGGCGAACTCATCGCCGGCCGCGGCAGCCGCGAGGATTTCAATCTGCTGCAGGGCACGCTGTCGGGCGAGCGTCAGGGCGCGCTGGCGCTGGTGCTGTTCGATCTGCTGCACGTGGACGGCGTCGACATCAGCGAGGTTCCGCTGCTCGCACGCAAGGCGCTGCTGCAGCGCATTCTCGGCGACGCACCGCCCGCGCATCTGGCCTTCAGCACGCACATCGAAGGCAACGCCGACACCGCGATCGAACTGGCGTCGGAATCCGGCTTCGAAGGCATCATTTCCAAGCGCAGCGATCGCGGCTATCGGCACGGACGCGGCGACGACTGGCGCAAGACCAAGGAACTGGCCAGCGACGAGTACGCGGTCGTCGGCTACACGCCGCCCAAGGGCAGCCGCAGCGGCTTCGGCGCCTTGCTGCTCGCACGGCCCGATGCCGAGCACGACTGGCGCTACGCCGGGCGCGTGGGTTCGGGTTTCAGCGATGCCCTGCTCGACGAACTCACCGCGCGGATCGGCCGCGCCGGCCGCAGCGAACCCAGCGTGTATGTGCCAGCAAACGACACCGATCTGCGCGCGGCGAAATGGTTCGCGCCGCGTTTCGTCGTCGAGGTGTTCTCGCGCGGCACCGGCGGCCACGGCCTGCTGCGCCAGCCGTCATTGAAGGCGGTGCGGCCCGACAAGTCGGTGGACGACCTGCACGACAGCGATCGCGACGGAGATGACGACATGGCCAAGCGAAGCGAACGATCGGCAAGCGCCGCAGCGCCAGCGAAGAAGACTGCCAAGCGGGCCACGAAGGCGGCTTCGAAGGCCGCTGCAAAGGCGCCCGCGAAGAAGCTTACGAAGCGCATTACCGACAGCGAACGCGTACCGCCGACCCTGTCGAGCCCGGACAAGGTGCTGTTCCCCGGCGACGCCCTGACCAAACGCGATGTCGCCGACTACTACGCCGCGGCGATGCCGTGGCTGCTGCCGGAGATCGCCGGGCGTCCGCTGTCGGTGATCCGCTGCCCCGGTGGCATCGACGGTCCCTGCTTCTTCCAGAAGCACCACACCGCCGGCATGACCCTGGTCGAAACGGTGCGCCTTAAGGACGAGGCCGGCGCCAGCGACTATCTGGTCGCCAACGACGCCGCCGCGGTCATGGAGCTGGTGCAGTTCAATGCGCTGGAATTCCACCCCTGGGGCGCGCATGCCGAAGCCCCCGACACAGCGGACCGCATCGTGTTCGATCTCGATCCGGGTGACGGGGTGAGCTGGGCCGAGATCGTCGCCGCTGCCCGTCAGGTGCGAGGTCTGTTGCAGCAGCTCAAACTCGAATCCTTCGTGCGCACCACCGGCGGCAAAGGGCTGCACGTGGTGGTGCCGCTGGATCCGGGCAGCGACTGGGAAGTGGTCAAGCCGTTCGCGCATGCGTTCGCGCAGGGCATGACCGAACTCGAGCCCCTCAAGTACGTGGCGACCGCGACCAAGAAATTCCGCAAGCAGAAGATCTTCGTCGACTACCTGCGCAATGGCCGCGGCGCGACCGCCGTCGCCTCGTTCTCGCTGCGCGCGCGGGCCGGTGCGCCGGTGTCGATGCCGCTGCGCTGGGAAGACCTGGGCAAGCTCAAGTCCGGCGACGCCTGGACGCTGCGCAATGCGCCGGCCCGGCTCAAGCGCCTCAAGGCGCATCCCTGGGGTGATTTCATGGCGCTGCGGCAGTCGCTCGACGGCATCGTCGACTGAGGCGCACGCGCGGTCCGGTAGCATGCGGCGCGTCCATGACCCATCGCATGCCGATCGACATCCATGAGCATCCCGCACGACCCTTACACACCACCGGCGACCGAGGTCCGAGACACCCCGCCCGAAACGATCCGCGACGCGCCGTTCTACGTGGTGGCGCCGACGAAGTTCGTCGTGCTGTACGTCGCCACGCTCGGCCTCTACCAGCTGTTCTGGTTCTGGATGCACTGGTCGCGTTGGCGCGTGGGACGTCGCGAGACGATCTGGCCGGTGCCGCGTGCGGTGTTCGGTCTGTTCTATGCCCACGCGCTGGCGCGCCGCATCGACAGCACGCTGGTCGAACGCGGCGTCACCCGGCGCTGGTGGCCGATGACTCTGGCCACGCTGTTCGTGGTCATGGAAGTCCTCAACTACGGCAGTGCAATCGCATGGCCGTGGCTGATATTCCACGTGTCGGATGCATGGCTGTGGCTCGAGTGGCTGGGCGTGATCGTGATTCCGGTCAACTGCGCATGCCTGCTGCGCATGCAGTTGGCGGCGAACGCCGCGTGCGGCGATCCCGATGCGCGCCGCAACCGGCGCTTCACGATCTACAACTTCGCCTGGATCCTGCTCGGCATCAGCGCGACCGCATGGACGGTGTACGACGGCCTGCGCAGCGGCACGCTCTGATCTGCTTCAGCCGCGCGCAGCCAATCGCAGTCCCCGCGGCGTGAGCACGCGCTCGGCGATCTCGAACACGCCCTGCACCGCGAGAGCGAGCAGCGCCGCCGGGACGGCGCCTTCGAGGATCAGGCCGATGTCGTCGAGGCGGATGCCGGTCAGGATCGGCTGGCCGTAACCGCCCGCGCCGATCAGCGCGCCGAGCGTCGCGGTGCCGACATTGATCACCGCCGCGGTCTTGATGCCGGCGAGGATCGTGCGCAGTGCCAGCGGCAGCTCCACACGCCACAGACGCGTGCCGGCCGGCAGGCCGATCGCCGCGGCGGTCTCGCGCAACTCGCGCGGAATCGCGGTCAGTCCCGCATGCGTGTTGCGCACGATCGGCAGCAGGCTGTAGAGGAACAACGCGGCGATTGCCGGGCCGGCGCCGATGCCGAACAGCGGGATCATGAAGACGAACACCGCCAGCGACGGCAAGGTCTGCAACACGCCGGTCAGCGCCAGCACGGCCTGTCCGAGGCGCGGTCGACGCGCGGCGAGGATGCCCAGCGGCAATGCGACCAGCAGTGCGGCGCCGAGCGAGATGCCGACCAGCGCGAGGTGTTCACGCGTGCGCTGCCAGATGCGGGTGACGCGTCCGTCGCTGTCGGGTGCTTCCAGTCCCAGCCAGTCGGCAGCGACGGCGGATTCCGCTTCGCGGTCGAGCTTCACGCGTGCGTTGAGCCGCTGCATCGTCGCCGCATCGATACGCCCCTCGAGCCCGTGCAGTGCGTCGCGCAATGCCGGCGCGCGCTGCGCCAGATCGCTGCGGTAGAGATAGACCGCCGCGTAGGACGGGAAGTACTGGCGATCGTCGCGCAGCACGACGAGGTCGTGATACGGAATCTCAGCATCGGTGCGGTAGAGATCGGTCGCATCGATCGCGCCATTGGCGAGTGCGCGGTAGGCCAGGTCGTGATCGAGACCATCGGGCGACTGCGGCAGCGCGTACGCGTCGCGCAGACCGGGCCAGCCGTCGGCCCGCGACATGAATTCGTTGCTCAGACCAAGCCGCAAGGTGGGATGCGCGCGCAGGTCCGACAGCGTGCGGATGCCGAGTCCGGCCGCATGCGCGCGCCGCATGCCCAGCGCGTAGCTGTTGTCAAAGCCGAGCGGCGCCGTCATCGCCAGGCCTTCGCGCGAGAGCGCCGCCTGCATGGCAACGATATCCGCGCCCGGCATCTGCAGCAGCTCGTCGGCCAGCGTGCCGGTGTACTCGGCGTAGGCGTCGATGCTGCCGTCCTGCAGCGCGCGCCACAGGATGCGCGTGCCGCCGAGCTGGCGCTGGTGCCGTACATCCGCGCCGGCCTCGCGACCTGCCTGGGTCGCGATCTCGCCGAGCAGCACGCCTTCGGTGAAGTTCTTCGAGCCGACGACGACCGGCGCAGCGAACACATCGCTGTACATGAGCATCAGCAGCACTGCGACGGCGCACCGCACGCCCGGCCTCACGCGGCGTCCTCGACGCTTCGCTGCGCGGTCATGAAGGCGCGCACGAACGGTTCGGCCGGCGCATCGAGCAGGGTCCGCGGCGCCCCCTGCTGGACGATGCGCCCGTCGCGCAGCAGCACGATGGTGTCGGCGAACCACGCGGCCTCGGCGACGTCGTGGGTCACCAGTACGACGGTCTTGCCGAGGCGCTCGAACAGCGCGCGCATCTCGGCCTGGAGTTCGAAGCGGACGATGGGATCGAGCGCGCCCAGTGGCTCGTCAAGCAGCAGCACGTCGGGGTCGAGCATCAAGGCGCGGATCAGGCCCACGCGCTGCCGCTGACCGCCCGACAGCTCGGCCGGATAGCGTCGCAAAGCATCGTCCGGCAGACGGCACAGGGCGGCGAGCTCGCTTGCACGCGCGGTAATGCGCGCGGCCGACCAGCCCAGCGTGCGCGGCAGCAGACCGACATTGCCGATCGCATCGAGATGCGGAAACAGTCCACCTTCCTGGATGACGTAGCCGATGCGCCGGCGGTGCGCGAGCAGCGCGTCGCGGCGCAGCGGTACGCCTTCGAACCGTACCTCGCCGGCATCCGGCCATTCGAGGCCGATCAGCAGCCGCAGCAACGTCGACTTGCCGGCTCCGCTCGGCCCGATCAGCGCCGTCGTCGCGCCGGGCGCGATGCGCAGATCGATACCGTCGAGACCGACGGTCGCGCCGAAGCGGCGCTGCACCTGGTGGAGTTCGAACATGGGCCGACAGTAGCGCAGCTCAGGACGGCGACGTGTCGTGATCGGGCGGCTGTTCGTGGCCGCCGCCCGGACATACGATGCAGGCTTCTCATTGCAAGGACGCAACGATGCAGGACATCCGCCCGGAACCGAATCTCTACGCGCCGCCGGCCAGCGAGATCCGCGCCGAATCACCGACAGACGCGCTGCGGGCGCACACGTTCTACGTCGTGTCCATCCCGAAGTTCTGCGTGCTCTACGTCGCGACCTTCGGGGTCTACGGGCTGTACTGGTTCTACATGCATTGGCAGCGCTATCGACGCGGACACGGCCAGCACGAATCGATCTGGCCGGTGCCACGCGCGTTCTTCTCGATCTTCTTCACCCACGCACTCGTCGCGCGCATCGAGACCGTGCTTGGACCGGGCCGTCGTGACGTCCGCTGGTCGCCCGGACTGCTCGCTACAACCTATGTGGTCTTCGAGATCGCCAGCAACATCCTCGGTCGCCTCGACGGCCGTGGCATCGGATCGCCGATGACGGGGATCCTGGCGATCGCGGCCATCGCACCGATCACGCTCGCGCTGCTGCAGATCCAAAGTGCTGCCAACCACGCCTGTGGCGATCCCGATGGCAGCAGCAACCGTCGCGTCACCTGGGCCAATCTGTGCTGGATCGCATTGGGCGTGATGTTCTGGGCGCTGGCGGTGATGGGTCTCTTCATGCCCGCATGAAGCGTCGGGGACCTGCGTGCTACCGTCGCCCTCCCGCACCGGAGCCGCCCATGTCCCGTCCCGTCCTGACCGTCGTCTGCGCGTTGTGGCTGGTCGCCTGTGGCGGTCGCGACAGCGACGCGGCGGTGCAGGCGCAGACCGCGCCGGGTGCGCCGATGCCGCCTGCGGCGGTGGTCGTCAACGAGACGCCGGCCGGGCAGCGGATCGAGGCCGACGTGCGCGTGCTGGCAGACGATGCGATGGCCGGACGCGAGACCGGCACCCCGGGCTTCGACAGCGCCGCCGACCACGTTGCGCGTCGCTTCGCCGAGAGCGGTCTGCAGCCGGCCGGCGACGACGGCAGCTGGTTCCAGCGGGTGCCGCTGGTGCGCGCGGTGGCGGATCCGGCCGCGGCGACGCTGTCGGTGTCGCGCAATGGCCGCACGATCGCGCTGCGGCCGAACGACCAGTTCCTGCCAATGCCGGATTTCAACGCCGTCGAGGGTGAGGTCACCGCGCCGGTGGTGTTCGTCGGACAGGCGATCCACGCGCCGGAACTCGGCCACGACGATTTCGCCGGGGTCGAGCTGCAGGGCCGCATCGCCATCGTGTTCGGCGGCGCGCCGCGCGGTTTCGAGCCCAATCCGCACGCCCACTACGCCAGCCTGCGCACCAAGACGGACGCGGTGGTCGCGCGCGGCGCGGTCGGTCTGGTGCTGGTCAACACTGTCGACGACGAAGCCGGCATGCCGTGGGCGCGCAGCGTCGCGCAGGCGGAGCGGCCGGCGATGCGCCTGCGGGATGCCGACGATCGTCCGGTCGATGCGCCTGCGCAGTTGCGCGCGAGCGCGCGCGTCGCCGCGACGGCCGCCGATCTGGTCTTCGCCGACGGCCCGCGCACGGCCGCGCAACTGTTCGAGGCCGCGCGTGCCGGCACGCTGAAACCCTTCGCGCTGCCCGGCACGCTGACGCTGCGCACACGCAGCCGCATCGACACGCTCGAATCGCGCAACGTGCTCGGCGTGCTGCCGGGCCGCGACGCGGCACGCGCCGGCGAGTCGCTCGTGCACACCGCGCACCTCGACCACATCGGGACCGGCACGCCGGTCGACGGCGACGCGATCTACAACGGCGCGCTCGACAATGCGCTGGGCGTGGCGATCCTGATCGAGGCCGCGCGCACGCTGGCCGAAGGCGACACCGCGCCGGCGCGCAGCACGGTCTTCGCTGCGTTGACCGCGGAGGAGCAGGGCCTGCTCGGCGCCGAATGGCTGGCGCGGCATCCGCCGGCCAAGGCCGGCAGGCTGGTCGCCAACCTCAATATCGACATGCCGATCCTGACTGCGCCGACGCGCGACATCGTCGCGATCGGCAGCGAACATTCCACGCTGTCGGCCGCGGTGACGCAGGCCGCCGGCGAAGTCGGCGTCGAGGTGTCGCCCGATCCGTTCCCGGAAGAAGTCGCGTTCGTGCGCAGCGACCAGTACGCCTTCGTGCGCGCCGGCATTCCCGCGCTGTATCTCGATGCCGGCGTCGCGCCGGCCAACGACGACCAGAAGCCGAAGATCGCGGCGACCTGGTTCCTGCGCAACTGCTACCACCAGCCCTGCGACCAGGTGGATCTGCCGATCCAGTACGGCGATGCCGCGCGGATGGCGCAGGTCGTGGTCGCATTGACGCGCATCGTGGGCGATGCCGATGCACCGCCGCGCTGGAACGACGGCGACTTCTTCGGCACGCGTTTCGGCGACCGTCCCGCGCGCTGATCCGCGGTCGCAGGTCCGCAAGCACCCGCGCGGTGCTTCAGCCGCCGACAGGCGAGACGCCGGTATCCTCGGCGGCACTCCAGAACCGGCGTCCCTCGCATGCGTCTCCGCACCCCGTTCCGCCAGGCGCGTACCGCGCTGCTCGTCGCCGGCCTGTGCGTGCTCGCGGCCTGTGGTCGTGACGACGTGCGTCCGACGCCGCCGGTCGCGGTGCAGCCGACGACACCCGCGGCGGTCGCACCGCGCCCGCAGCCGGTGCGGATCGGCCTGGCGCTCGGTGGTGGCGCGGCGAAGGGCTTCGCGCACATCGGCGTGATCAAGATGCTGGAAGCCAACGGCATCAAGGCCGACGTCGTGGCGGGCACCAGCGCCGGCAGCGTGGTCGGCGCGCTGTACGCCAGCGGTATGGATCCGTTTCAGATGCAGGAGCGCGCGGTCGCGCTCGACGAGTCGAGCATCCGCGATGTGCGCCTGTTCTCCGGCGGCTTGGTGCAGGGCGTCGCATTGCAGAACTACGTCAACCAGGAAGTCGGCAACCGCACGCTGGACCGCATGCGCATTCCCTTCGCCGCCGTCGCGACGCGACTGGAAACCGGCGACCGCATCGTATTCGTGCGCGGCAATACCGGTCAGGCGGTGCGCGCGTCGAGCAGCGTGCCCGGCGTGTTCGAGCCGGTGAAGATCGGCGACCGGCATTACGTCGACGGCGGCGTCGTCAGTCCGGTGCCGGTCGATGCCGCGAAGCAGCTCGGCGCCGACCTGGTGATCGCGGTCGACATCTCCAGCAAGGCCAGCGGCACGATGCCCGGCAGCATGCTCGGCATCGTCAACCAGTCGATCGCGATCATGGGCCAGAACCTCGGCCGCCAGGAACTCGCGCGCGCCGACGTGGTGATCCGTCCGCAAGTCAACGACATCGGCCCGGCGAGTTTCGAGCAGCGCAACGCGGCGATCCTGCAGGGCGAACGCGCCGCGCTGGCCGCGATGCCGCAGATCCGCGCGAAGATCGCCGAACTCGAGCGCGCCCGCGCCGCCGCGCGCACGCCGGTCAAGCCGGTGGAACCGGAACCGGTCGACATCGACTGCGGCGACAGCTGGGTGCGCCGCCTCAATCCGTTCGCGAAGGAACGGGCCTGCTGAGCGGGTGTTGGTTGGTGGTTGGTGGCTGCGCGTCGGTGACTCTGTAGTTCGCGTCGGCGCATGTTTTCTTGCGCGACGCAATGCAACGGATTACGGCTTTAGAGCCCCTCTCCCTCCGGGAGAGGGGTTGGGGTGAGGGCTAACGCTCGCGGCTTACTTCGCTGCCGCAATGTTGCCAGCGTTGTGCCGACGCGTTCCTGGTGACGATTGGTGGAGCTCGGATGCGTCCCCGCGCGGGCTTGGCAGTTGCGGGACGCAGTGCCAACCGCGAGTCGTCTGAGAGCGGCAGAACGATCACACGATCAAACGCAGGCATCTCCGCGAGGGGCCGCCCCCTCACCCCACCATTTGCTTTGCAAATGGTCCTCCCCTCTCCCAGCGGGAGAGGGGCCTAGGTTGTCATCCGCTGCGCGGATGACGTTTTCTAGTGGGGCATCTCATCGCGGATGCGCAGAAAGCGCGCAAAGCGGGGCAGGCCCGTCGACGTCAGGCCGTTGTAGCGATACGTGACCCAACTACCGAGCGGCGGTGGATCGGCGCGTTGCGCATCGGTGAAGCCGGTGCCGATGCGGAACTGGCGGCCGTCGTGATGTTCGACGACGAGCGCGCCGAGCATGCCCGTGTACTTGCCCTTGCCGGGTGCATGCGCGAGCACGCGCGCTTCGGCATCGTCGTGCGGCTTGAGTTTGAGCAGTGCATTGCTGCGGCCGACGCCGTAGCGCGCATCGGCATGGTGCAGCATCAGACCTTCGCCGCCGGCTGCAACGACCTGCGCCAGACGCGCATCGAGTGCGGCGCGCGATGCGACGCGGTCCTGTTCGACCATACGCAGATGCGGATGCGCGGTCCGCGCGATGAGCGTTCGCATCGCAGCGACACGGTCGGCGAACGGTCCCGGATGCGCGGGCAGGTCGAACACCATGAAGCGCACCGCCTCCCACGCCGCAGGGTCGGGCCGCGTGCTGCGTGCGATGCCGCTGACGACGTCGAACCGGTTGCGCGCGATCCACAGTTCGCCGTCCAGCGGTGTCGCCGGCCAGCCCTGCACGAAGCCCGGCGGCGCCGCGATGCGATGTCCGCCGCGTGTCCACAGCGCCCGGCCGTCCCATCGGGCGCGCACACCATCGAGTTTCTCGCTGACGAAGTACGCAGGCACATCGATCGGCGTGGTGCCGAGATCGCGCGCGAGCATCAGGGCGGGCGGCGAGGGCGTGGCGGCCTGCAGCGCGGTGGAGACCGCACACAGCAGCAGAATCAATGCGAGCGAGAGGCTTCGACGCGCATAGCGGAGCGGCATCGGCGGACTCCGGTGGATTCGGGCAGCCAGCGTGCGATACGGGTGCGAGTCGTTGGGATCGCCTCAGGAAGTGAAACGTCGTCGGCGGGGCCCGCAGTCCGATGTGGGATTCCGGGCACGAGATGCCATGACTGCGTTCGCAGGATGGGTAGAGCCCAGCGAAACCCGTTGTCTGTGTTCGACGGATGTGACGCGTCGGAGCGCTTCGTCGCCTGACGCGTTTTTTCCGCAAAGGGCCCGCCCGCACCCCACCATCGGTATCCGCCGATGGTTCCCCCTTTCCCGTTGAAGGGAGAGGGGCCAACGTATCTCCGCCATGGGCGGAAGACGCGCTTAGAAGGGCAACGCCAGACCGGGATCGATCGCCAGCAGCTGCTGGCGGAAGGTCTGCTGGATGCGCACGAGCGCATCGCGGGTGTCGGCGTCGAAGCGCAGCACCAGCACTGGCGTGGTATTCGACGCACGCACCAGCCCCCAGCCGTCGGGCCAGTCGGCGCGCACGCCGTCGATCGTCGACAGGCGCGCGCCGTCGAACGCGGATTCGGCCTGCACGCGGGCGACGAAGCTGTGCGGGTCGTCGTTGGGCGCGGGCACCTTGATCTCGGGCGTCGAGATGCCGTTGGGCAGCGCCTTGAGCACCGCGGACGGGTCGTCGTCGAGCGCGAGGATTTCGAGCAGACGCGCGGCGGCATAGATGCCGTCGTCGAAGCCGTACCAGCGTTCGGCGAAGAAGAAGTGACCGCTCATCTCTCCGGCCAGTTCCGCGCCGGTCTCGCGCATCTTGGCCTTGATCAGCGAGTGGCCGGTCTTCCACATCAGCGGGCTGCCGCCGTGGCGCAGCACGTGGCCGGGCAGGCGGCCGGTGCACTTGACGTCGAAGACGATCATCGCGCCCGGGTTGCGTTCCAGCACGTCGGCGGCGAACAGCATCAGCAGGCGGTCGGCGAAGATGTTCTCGCCGTCCTTCGTGACCACGCCGAGGCGGTCACCGTCGCCGTCGAAAGCGATGCCGAGGTCCGCGTCGAAACGCTGCACCGTGCGCACCAGGTCTTCGAGGTTCTGCGGCTCGCTCGGATCGGGATGATGGTTCGGGAACGTGCCGTCGATGTCGCAGTACAGCGGCACGACTTCGGCGCCGATCGCTTCCAGCACGCGGGGGCCGAGTTCACCGGCCACGCCGTTGCCGGCATCGACGACGATCTTCAGCGGACGCGCGATCTGGATGTCGTCGGCGATGCGCCGCACGTAGTCCTCGCTGATGTCGCGCTCCGACACCGCGCCCGGCTGCGGCGCCGTGTGCAGGCGGTCGTCGGCGACGCGCGTGTGCAGATCGGTGATCGCATCGCCCGACAGCGTCTCGCCGCCGACGACGATCTTGAAGCCGTTGTAGTCCGGCGGGTTGTGGCTGCCGGTCACCGAGATGCAGCAGCCGGTGCGCAGGTGATACGCGCCGAAGTAGACCAGCGGCGTCGGCGCCATGCCGATGTCGATGACGTTGCGCCCGGCCTTGCGCAGACCGGCGATCAGGCCGGCGACGAGATCCGGACCCGACAGGCGGCCATCGCGGCCGACCACGATGTCGGCCAGATCCTGTTCGCGCATCAGCGAACCGACGGCCTGGCCGATCAGTTCGGCGACGCCCGCATCGAGCGTCGTGCCGACCACGCCGCGGATGTCGTAGGCGCGGAAGATCGACGGGTCGAGGATCACCGACGACGCCGCGGCCTTCTTCTTCGGCGCCTCGCTGCGCGCCGGCACAGGCGGCGGCGCGATGCCGTCCTCGCCTTCGACACCGTGTGCCGGCGTGCGCAGCGCCTCGGCGAACGTCGGCGTGGTGTCTTCGGCCTTCGCGACCGACGTGGCGCCGCGCGGCAGTCGGTACACCACCACCGCGAGCAGCAAGAACACGCCCGCACCGGCGAGCAGCGGGATCGCACCCAGACCCAGCAACGGCGGGTCGACACGCGGCACGGCGGCGGCGATGCGCAGCGGCGTGCCGGGGATCGGCTGGGCCATGCGCGCCGCGACATTGGACAGGCCTTCGTCGCCGCGCGAGAGCAGCGTGTGGTTGCCCTGGCGCAGCGCGAGATAGGTCGCGCCGTCCAACGGCGCAGCTTCGAGACCGGCCGTCGCGAGCGCCATCGGCAGCTGCGCCAGGGCGACGCCGGCCAGGCGCGTGTCGACACGCGCGGGCGCGGCGATCAGCACGCGCGGCGCGCCGTCGATCTGGGCGATGGCGAGCACGGCGCGGTCCTCGACCAGCGCCGCTTCGAGCGCGGACAGACGACCGAAGCCGCCATCGTCCAGACCCGCGTAGGCGTCCTTGAGATCGGCCGGCACGATCGTCGCGGCTTCGAGCTGCGGCCAGTCGGTGGCGAGCGCGGTGCCGGCCGCGGCGAGGTCGCCCGTCGCCAGCGCGCGCTGCACGGCGGCGTCGGCGATGCGCGTGTCGATGCGCTTGAGTTCCGCGCCGAGCGACTGCTGCGTCGCGCCGACCGCGGCATCGCGTCCCTGTTCGGCGGCGGCGGTGCGCTGTTCGCCGCGCAGCTGCTGCCAGCCGTTCCAGGCGAACCACAGCGCCAGCACGGCCAGCAGCACGGCCAGCAATGGTGCGGCCTGGCGCAGCTGCGCCAGTACTGCCGCCGCCTGTCGCGGTTCCTTCTCGCTCATCTGCATTCCCCGTCAGCGCACGCCGGAATGGCCGAACCCCCCGGCCCCGCGCGTGGTTTCGGCGAAAGTATCCACCACATTCAGGGTCGCCCGCACGACCGGAAGCATGACCAGCTGCGCAATCCGGTCGCCCGGTTCGATCGTGAAGGCGTCCTTGCCGCGATTCCAGATGCTGATCATCAGCGGGCCCTGGTAGTCGGCGTCGATCAGGCCGGTGCCGTTGCCGAGCACGATGCCGTGCTTGTGGCCCAGGCCCGAGCGCGGCAGCACCACGGCGCAGAGGCCGGAATCGCCGATGTGGATCGACAGCCCCGACGGCAGCAGCGACACATCGCCCGGCAGCAGGGTCAGCGGTTCGTCGAGCGCGGCGCGCAGGTCGAGTCCGGCGCTGCCGTCGGTGGCGTAGGCCGGCAGCGGCCACTGCTGGCCGAAGCGCGCGTCGAGCACGCGGACATCGAGAATGTGGTGCGTGGCGGCAGTACTCATCGCGGATCCTGTGTGAGGCGGGCGGCGACCAGCGCGACCAGACGGTCGGCGATCTCGGCCTTGGAAGCGGGGCCGAGCTGCACGTGGCCCGCGGCGTCGTGCACCAGCAGCGTGTTGTCGTCGCCTTCGAATCCGCTGCCGGCGATGCCGACGCGATTGGCGGCGATCAGATCGACGCGCTTGGCGGCGAGCTTGACGCGCGCGTTGACGTCGACATCGTCGGTCTCGGCGGCGAAACCGACGACCAGCTGCGGGCGCGGGTCGGCGACGGCGACGTCGGCGAGGATGTCGCGGGTGCGCACCAGATGCAGGTCGAGGCCGTCCTCACCCGGGCGCTTCTTGATCTTCGAAGGTGCGACCTGCGCCGGGGTGAAGTCCGCGACCGCGGCGGCGCCGATGTAGAGGTCGGCCGGCAGCGCGTCGAACACGGCGGCATGCATCTGCGCGGCCGAGCGCACGTCGATGCGCTGCACGCCGTCGGGCGTCGGCAGGTGCACGGGGCCGGCGACGAGCACCACGTCGGCGCCGGCACGCTGCGCGGCCGCAGCGATCGCGAAGCCCATCTTGCCGCTGCTGCGGTTGCCGAGGAAGCGGACCGGATCGAGGTCTTCGAACGTCGGGCCGGCGGTGACCAGCACGCGGCGCCCGGTGAGCAACGTGCTCATACCGGCAGCGCGGCAACGATCGCCTGCGGCTCGGCGAGACGGCCGGGACCGGATTCGCCCTCGGCCAGCGGACCGTCCTCGGGGCCGATCACCTGAGCGCCGCGCTCGCGCAACAGCGCGATGTTCGCCTGCGTCGCCGGATGCAGCCACATGCGGTGGTTCATCGCCGGGCACACGGTCAGCGGCGCCGTCGTCGCCAGGCACAGCGTGGTCACGAGGTTGTCGGCGAAGCCGTGCGCGAGCTTGGCGAGCGTGTTCGCCGTCGCCGGCGCCACGACCACGCGGGTCGCCCAGCGCGCGAGCTCGATGTGGCCCATCGCGGCTTCCGCGCCGGGGTCCCACAATGTGGTGCGCACGGCGTTGTGCGAGACGGCCTGGAAGGTCGTCGCGGACACGAAATGCTGCGCGCTCTCGGTCATCGCCACGCGGACCTCGGCGCCGGCGTCGCGCAGCCGGCGGACCAGGTCCGCGGCCTTGTACGCGGCGATGCCGCCACACACGCACAGCAGGATGCGCTGCCCGTGCAGCGGGGTCGATGCGGCGCCCATCGTCGGCGTTGTCCTACCGGAAAACCGGCCGACAGCTTACCCGAAGCGATGTCCGCAGCCGCTGCCGGGCCAGCGTCGCGCGCGCTGCAATGGAGGCCTCGCCGGTCCGGGCGCGGCGCGCATCCTTCCCCTGGGACGCGACGCCCCGCACCGGCGTTCCGTCTGGAGACCGCATGCACATCCGCGAATGGCCGGCCGGCGAACGGCCGCGCGAGAAACTGCTGGGACAGGGCGCGGCCGCGCTGTCGGATGCCGAACTGCTGGCGATTTTCCTCGGCTCGGGCCTGCGCGGGCAGGACGCGGTCGCGACTGCGCGACAACTGCTCGCGTCACACGGGCCGCTGCGCACACTGATCGAACGCGGCGGCGCTGGAACTCGGCAACCGCGTGCTCGCCGCCGATCTCGCACGCGGCGAGGCGATGACCGACCCCACCGCCGCCGGCCGCTATTTCTCGCAGCGTCTGCGCGGCTTCGCCCACGAGGTCTTCGCCGTGTTGTTCCTCGACAGCAGGCACCGCGCGCTGGCCTTCGAGGAACTGTTCCGCGGCACGATCGACGGCGCCGAAGTGCATCCGCGCGAGGTCGTGCGTCGCGCACTGGCGCACAACGCCGCGGCGGTGATCGTGGGCCACAACCATCCCAGCGGCAGCCGCGAACCCAGCGCCGCCGATCGCGCGGTGACGGCGCAACTCAAGCAGGCGCTGTCGCTGGTCGACGTGCGGCTGCTCGATCACTTCGTCGTCGGCGATGGCGCGGCGGTCTCGCTGGCGGCGCGGGGCTGGGTGTGAGCATCGACCGCGCGCATCGAACGGCACACGCGACGCCGCGTGCGGCGTTTCCGCGTGCACACCGGTTGGCGCGCCGCCGGCGCGGCCGCACACTGGCGCGATGCCGACACTCGACATCGCCCCCGCTGCACCCTGCCCCTGCAACCGCCCGCGCACCTACGCCGACTGCTGCAAGCCGCTGCACGACGGCGCCGCAGCGCCCGACGCCGAAGCCCTGATGCGTTCGCGCTACGTCGCCTACGTGCAGCGTGACGCAAATTACCTGCGCGCGAGCTGGCACGCGTCCACGCGTCCGGACGATCTCGGCTTCGACGATCCGCAGCCGGTCTGGCTCGGCCTCGACGTCAAGGCGCACGACGTGATCGATGCCGACCATGCGGAAGTCGCGTTCGTCGCGAAGTACCGCATCGGTGGCGGCAGCGTGGTGCGCATGCGCGAGCGCAGCCGCTTCGTGCGCGAGGACGGGCGCTGGTTCTATGTCGATGGCGACCTCGGCTGAGCGCACCGTGAAACCGGCGCCGGCGCGGGGATGCGCCCGCCACACCGGCTCGTGCACAGTGGTCGCCCCGCACGCGCAGGTCGCCCGCATGTCCCGTCTTCCGACGCACCGCTTCTCAAGTCCTGCGCGCCTTGCGCTGTCCAGCCTGCTGCTGTGCGCGGGCGGTGCTGCCGCGCAGGTGACTGCGACGCCGGCGGCCCCGACCTACGACGCCGCCGAATTCGCGCGCTGCATTGCCGGCATCCGCAGCGACGCGGCCAAGGCCGGCATTCCGCAGGCGGCATTCGACCAGCTCGCCGATGTCACGCCCGACATGACGGTGCTGCCACTGCTCGACTCGCAGCCCGAATTCACCACGCCGCTGTGGGATTACCTCGCCGGTCTCGTCGACGACGAGCGCGTGGCGGATGGGCGTGCGCGTCTGGTCGAGCATCGCGCGCTGCTCGATCGCGTGGCTGCGCAGTACGGCGTCGACGCGGAAACCGTAGTCGCGATCTGGGGCGTGGAGAGCGACTACGGCCGCATCTCCGGCAAGCGGCCGCTGCGCGTGTCGCTGGCGACGCTGGCCTGCCACGGCCGCCGCCAGCCGTTCTTCCGCAGCGAGTTCGTCGCCCTGCTCAAGCTGATGCACGACGGCGATCTGCGCAACCGCGACACCACCGGGTCCTGGGCCGGCGCGTTCGGGCACACGCAGTTCATGCCGAGCACGTATGCGCGCATCGCGGTCGATTTCGACGGCGACGGCCGCCGCGATCTGGTCGACAGCATTCCGGACGCGCTCGCGTCGACGGCGAACTACCTCAAGCGTTCGCGTGCCGGCTGGAAGACGGGCCAGCCCTGGGGTTACGAGATCAAACTGCCGGCCGGGTTCGACACCGCGCAGGCCGGCCGAACAAGCCGGCGTACCGTTGCCGCCTGGACCGCGCTCGGCATCACCCGCGTCGACGGCGGTGCATTGCCAGCCGGCAACACGCAGGCGGCGATTCTCGTGCCCACCGGCGCCAAAGGCCCGGCCTTCATTGTCTTCAGCAACTACGACGCGATCTTTTCCTACAACGCCGCCGAGAGCTACGCGCTGGCGATCGCGACACTCGCCGACCGGCTGCGTGGCGGCAGCGGCCTGCAGACGCCGTGGCCGACCGACGATCCGGGCCTGTCGCGTGCGCAGCGTCGTGAACTGCAGACGCTGCTGCTCGCGCGTGGCCATGCGATCGGCGAGGTCGACGGCATGATCGGCACCGCGACGCGACGCGCGATTCAGACCGAGCAACGGCGCATCGGTCTGACGCCGGACGACGGCCGCGCCGGCGTGCGGATTCTGGATGCGCTGAAAGCGGGCCGCTGATTCCGCGCGCGCCAGCGCTCAGGCTTCACAGGACGCGTCGAGCGCAGCGAGGCCCATCATTGCCATGCGGGCGCTCCGATCGCGAGGATCTAAATCGCAAGATCGAGCACGCAGCGGATCGACCGTGACCCGCTCGAACCAGGCGCGATGGGTTTCGCTGCGCTCGACCCATTCTACGTTCGACCTCGAACCGCGATGGCGGCGAGGTCGGGCCGCCGATACGCCGTATTTGCGGGGCTTCGCACGATCTGCGATCGTCGAAACTCCATCGCTATCGAGACGCCACATGCGCATTCCGGTCATCGCCGGCGCGGTTCTGCTGCTCGCCGGTTGCGGCTCCTATGAGTACCGCGACAACAGCGCCGCGGTCGACGGCAATCCCTTGTGCATGAGCCGGCCGAGCCAGCCCGGTGAACCGGTGTCGCGCGATTGCGAGCGCGATGCCAGCGGTCGCTGGAGCAGCGAGCGTGACGGCCAGCCGGTGGACTTCAAGCGCACCCGCGACGACCGCTGATCGACTTCTTTCGCGGGTAAGCGGACCGCAACGCAGAACGCCCGGCGCGAAGCCGGGCGTTCTGGTATTCGCATCTGACGCCGTGATCAGCCGCAGCGGAAGCCGGTGATCTTGCCGCTCGCGTCGAGATCGATGTTCAGCCGGTCGGGGCGGAAGTCCATCGTCGCCATGTCGGTCGGGCCCAGCGCGCGGTGCGACTTCGCTCCGGAATCCTGCACGGCCTTGGCGTAGACCGTCTCGCTGCCCTGGGTACCGATCAGGCTCTGCAGCGCTTCGGTATCGCACGGCGTTTCGCCCGGCACTTCGGTCGGCGGCGCCGCGGCTTCGGGCGTATCGCCGATCTCGGCCTGCGCGGTTTCCGTTTCGATCGCACTGCCGGCGCCGGTGTCGGCATCGGCCGCGGTCGCGGCGGGCTGTTCTTCTTCGAAGCCTTCTTCAGGCGCGGGCGTGCAGGCCGACAGGGCCAGCAGCGGGACGAGAGCGGCGGCCAGCAGAGCCGGCGGCGCAACGCGAAAACGACGGATCATCGAGTGCTCCTGGAGGGGGGAACCGGCGGTCACTGTAGCCAATCGGCGGGGACCTCGGCCACTTGCGGCATCATGGCCGGCACCTCGTTCACGGATTTTTCGATGTCCCGACCGCGTTGCCTGACCGCCCTTGCCTGCGCGCTGCTGCTCGCTGCCTGCACCCCGTCGACGCCCGCCGCGCCCGATGCGGACGCGTCCAGCGCCGCGCCTGCGGCCGCCGACATTCCCGGCGGCGGCATCCAGTCCGACAACCTCGCCCGGCATCTGTCGGTCCTGGCGTCCGACACGTTCGAAGGCCGCGCGCCAACCACCGAAGGCGAGCGCCTGACGGTCGACTACATCAGCGCGCAGTTCGCGGAAGCGGGCCTCGAACCCGGCGGCGATGATGGCGGCTGGACACAGGCGGTCACGCTGGAGCGCAGCGTCATCGACGGCCCGGTGACCGCCGCGCTGCACGTCGGTGGCGCCACGCGTGCGCTGGCCAATGGCGACGACATCGCGGTCGAAACTCTGCGCCCGGGCACGGGCGTCGACCTGTCGGCCACGCCGCTGGTGTTCGCCGGCTACGGCATCACCGCGCCGGAACTCGACTGGGACGATTACGCCGGACTCGATGTCGCCGGCAAGGTCGTCGTGGTGCTGATCAACGATCCGGATTTCGAGGCCGCCGAGCCCGGCCGCTTCGGCGGTCGCGCGCTGACCTGGTACGGCCGCTGGACCTACAAGTACGAAGAAGCCGCGAAGCGCGGCGCCGCCGGCGTGCTGATCGTGCACGAGACCGAGCCGGCCTCGTATCCATGGGCGACGGTGCGCAACGGCCGCGCCGGACCGCAGTACGACATCGTCCGGGCCGACGCCGAGTCCCATCACCTGCCGATGCGCGGCTGGATCCAGCGCGGCGTGGCCGAGCAGCTGTTCCAGGACGCCGGGCTCGATTTCGAGGCCGAGAAGCGCCGCGCGCAGCAGCACGGCTTCAAGGGCGGCGCACTGGGCGATGCCACGCTGGATCTCGCCTTCGCGGTCAAGCGCGACCGCGTGATCAGCCACAACGTCGTCGGCGTGCTGCCGGGGGCGTCGCGTCCCGACGAGACCGTGATCCTGTCCGGGCACTGGGACAGCTTCGGCGTGGGCGAACCCGACGACAGCGGCGACGCGATCATCAACGGCGCGGTCGACAACGCCACCGCGATCGCCTCGATGATCGAACTCGCCCGCGTGTTCGCCGCCGGCCCGCGCCCGGCGCGCACGCTGCAGTTCATCGCGCTGACCGCTGAGGAGAACGGCCTGCTCGGCGCGACCTATTACGCCGCCAATCCGCTGCGCCCGCTGGAGACCACGGCCGCAGTGCTCAACATGGAAATGTGGAGCCCGGACGGGGAAACACACGACATCTCGTCCTGGGGCAAGGGCCGGGTGTCGCTGGAACGCGACCTCGCCACGGCCGCCGCGGTCGATGGTCGCGGCTGGTCGCCGGATCCGAATCTCGAAGCCGGCCTGTTCTACCGCGCCGACCATTTCGCGTTTGCCCAGGCCGGCGTGCCGGCGATCACGATCGGCCCCGGCATGGACCAGCTCGATGGCGGCGTCGAAGGCGGCAAGGCGGCACGCGCCGATTATTTCGCCCACCGCTATCACCAGCCGGGCGACGCCTTCGACGACAGCTGGGACATGGCCGGCCCGACCGCCGACACGCGCACGGTCTACCGCCTGGCCGAAGCGCTGGCGAACGGCGAGACCTGGCCGGCGTGGGACGCGGACAGCGAGTTCAGCGCGCGCCGGGTGACGAGTGATGCGGCGCGGGCGACGCCGGCGCAATGACGAATAGCCCTCCCCCGTCTTCGCGGGGGAGGGTTGGGTGGGGGCGATCCATCAGACAGCGAAAAAAATAATTCGCGCTTCAGCGTTATCGCTCACGCGCGACCAGTTCTGTCCGCAGGCGGGGGCGTTTGCCCCCATCCCTGCCTGTCCGGCCCGGCGAAGCACGCCGGGCATTCGATCGATCCGCGCAGCAGTGCCGCGCACACGAATCGCTCTCATCCCCCGTACACGGGAGAAGGAGAAAGCAAATCAGCCCGCGACCAGCCGTACCCGCGCGAAATTGCGCTTGCCGACCTGCAGCACGCCTTCGAAGCCGGGCTTGAATTCCAGCCCCGCGTCGTCGACGACCGCGCCGTCCACCTTGACCGCACGCTCTTTCAGCTTGCGGCTGGCTTCCGAATTGCTCGGCGTGATACCGGCGGCCGTCAGCAGCGCGCCGATGCGCAGGCCCTCGGCCGGCACGGTCACGTCCTGCAGCGGCAGCAGCGACACGTCGCCCTCGCCGGAGATCGCGACCTGCCAGCCGCGGATCGCCAGTTCGGCCGCATGGGCGTCGTGGAAGCGCGTCGCGAGTTCGCGCGCCAGGCGCAGTTTCACGTCGCGCGGGTTCAGCTTGCCGGCCTCGACCTGCGCCTTCAGCGCCTTGGCCTCGTCGATGCCGATCTCGAAGCTCAGCAGCTCGATCCAGTCCCACATCAGCGCATCGCCGATCTTCATGGTCTTGTTGACCATGTCGATCGCCGGCTCGGTCACGCCGATGTAGTTCCCGAGCGACTTGCCCATCTTGTTGACGCCGTCGAGCCCGACCAGCAGCGGCATCGTCAGCACGATCTGCGGCGCCTGGCCGTGGCTTTCCTGCAGGCCGCGGCCCATCAGCAGGTTGAACTTCTGGTCGGTGCCGCCGCACTCGACGTCGGCCTGCAGCGCGACCGAGTCGTAGCCCTGCACCAGCGGGTAGAGGAATTCGTGGATCGCGATCGGCTGCTGGCCGGCGTAGCGCTTGGCGAAGTCGTCACGCTCGAGCATCCGCGCCACGGTGTGCGAGGACGCGAGGCGGATCATGTCGGCCGCGCCCATCGTGCCGAACCATTCGGAATTGAAGCGGACCTCGGTCTTCGCCTCGTCCAGTACCTTGAACACCTGCGCCTTGTAGGTCTCGGCGTTGGCCAGCACGTCCTCGCGGCTCAGCGACTTGCGGGTCGCGCTCTTGCCGGACGGGTCGCCGATCATTCCGGTGAAGTCGCCGATCAGGAAGATCACCTGGTGGCCGAGGTCCTGGAACTGGCGCAGCTTGTTGAGCAGCACCGTGTGGCCCAGATGCAGGTCCGGCGCGGTGGGGTCGAAACCGGCCTTGATCCGCAGCGGACGGCCGAGCTTCAGGCGCGCTTCGAGGTCGTCACGCTTGAGGATCTCGTCCGTGCCGCGGGCGATCAGATCGAGGGGAGCGGTGGCGGGCTGCAGGGACATCGGTGCGGGGATCTCGTGGATGGCTGAAAAGTGAATGCGGACACGCCAGGTTAAGGCTTCGTTATCCGGTGAACGGGGTAAAAATTCCAGTCCGGTCAGGCATTTGACGCATGGACCTCACGTCTCTATGTTACCCCGCTGACACGCCGTTCACGCCATCCGGACCCGCCCACGATGACGACTCCCGTCCCGCCGCCCCAGGCCGACGCGCACCACCAGCAGGTGCTCCACGACAACCTGCAGGCTGCGGCCCGGAACAGGCAACAGGAACAGGCATCGCGCCTGCGGCTGTATCCCGGTCGCTGGACGCGCCGCGACTGGGGCCACGCCAGCCTCTTCGCCACGCTGGGTGTCCTCGTCGTCGCGCTGGTGCCCGGCGTCTCCCAGGCCATGCGCGGCGATGCGGAGCCGCAGCACGATCTGGTGACGATGTCGCTGGCGCTGCCGCCGCTGACCGCCAAGCAGCGCACCGCACAGCAGACCCACGACAACTGGCAGCTGGTCACCGTCGAGCGCGGCCAGACGCTGGGTTCGATCTTCTCCGAGCTCGATCTGCCGGCTTCGACGATGCACCGCATCCTCGAGCTGCCCGATGCCAAGGCCAAGCTGACGCGCATGCGTCCGGGCACCGAGCTGGGCTTCGACCTCGCCCTCGACGGCACGCTCAACAAGCTGCGCTACGACCGCAGCGACACCGAGCGCGTCGAGCTGAGCATGGCCGGCGACACCGTCCGCGAAGAAGTCGTCGAGCGTCCGGTCGAGATCCGCAACGTCGTCATCAGCGGTGAAGTCGGCCGCTCGCTGTTCCATTCGGCGCGCAAGCTGGGCCTGTCGGGCGCGAACATCAACACGCTGACCGACGAAGTCTTCAAGTACGACATCGACTTCAACACCGACGTCACCCAGACCGACCGCTTCAGCGTCGTGGTCGAGCAGGTCTGGCGCGAAGGCGAACTGATCCGCAGCGGCCCGGTGCAGGCGGCGGTGTTCACCGCGAAGGGCAAGCCCTTCAGCGCATTCCGCTACGAGCAGGACGGCAAGGCCGAGTACTACAACGCCGAAGGCCGTCCGCTGAAGAAGAGCTTCATCCGCATGCCGATCCAGTACGCGCGCCTGAGCTCGCGTTTCGGCAGCCGCCGCCATCCGGTGCTGGGCACGATGCGCATGCACAAGGGCGTCGATTACGCCGCGCCGACCGGCACGCCGATCATGGCCGCCGGCGATGCACGCGTGCAGTTCCGCGGTGTGCAGGGCGGCTACGGCAACACCGTGGTGCTCGACCACGGCCGCGGCCACACCACGCTGTACGCGCACATGTCGCGCTTCGGCAACATCCGCCAGGGCCAGCGCGTCGCGCAGGGCACGGTGATCGGCTACGTCGGCACCACCGGCCTGTCGACCGGCCCGCACCTGCACTACGAATTCCGCGTCAATGGTGCGCACCGCAATCCGCTGCAGCACACGATGCCCGAGCCCGATCCGCTGAGCGGCGCCGCGTTGGCGCAGTTCCGCCAGCAGACCGGCCCCGCGCTCGCCCGCATCCGCGAGGTTGAGAACGTGATCTACGCGCAGGTGCCGGCCAAGCCGGATCCCGACCGGCAGGTCGCGAACGCCGCGCGGCCCGGCAACGGCCGCGGCTGATCCGCCCCGAACGCCCGGCTCTGCGCCGGGCGTTTCGTTTGCACCTTCCTCATCTCCGGCGCTGACGCCATGTCCGATCTGTTCCTCGGCCTGATTTCGGGCACCAGCGCCGACGGGATCGATGCGGCGATCGTCCGCTTCGACGATCGCGCCGACGGCACGCTGCACGCCGAGTTGCGGTTCGGTGCGACCTATCCCTGGGATGCCGCGCTGCGGACGCGTCTGGTTGCGCTCGGCCAGCAGGCTGCGTCGCTGACGCTCGACGACGTCGGCGAACTCGACGTCCTGATCGCCGATGCGTTCGCCGATGCCGCGCTGGCGGCGATCGCCGATGCCGGACTCACCGCCGCCGACATCGCCGCGCTCGGGTCGCATGGCCAGACGCTGCGCCATCGTCCCTACGGACGCGATGGCGACGGCCGTGCGCCGTTCACCCTGCAGCTCGGCGACGGCGCGCGCATCGCCGAGCGCACCGGCGTGGCGACCGTCGCCGATTTCCGCCGGCGCGATGTCGCCGCCGGCGGACATGGCGCGCCGCTGTTGCCTGCGTTGCATGCGGCGTTGCTGTCGCGCGCCGGCGAAGACCGTGCGGTGCTCAATCTCGGCGGCATCGCCAACCTGACCCTGTTGCCGGGCGACGGTGGTCCGGTGCGCGGCTTCGACACCGGTCCGGCCAACGGGCTGATGGATGCATGGTGCCTGCGCCACACCGGCGAAGCCTTCGACCGCGATGGTGCGCTGGCCGCGCGTGGCCGCGTCGACGCCGCGCTGCTCGCGCGATTGCGGGCCGAGCCGTGGTTCGCCGCGCCACCGCCGAAGTCGACCGGGCGCGACCAGTTCCATCTCGACTGGGTCGAGGCCGCTTTGCAGGGCTTTGAGGCCGTCGCCGATGTCCAGGCGACGCTGCTCGCGCTCAGCGTGACGACGATCGTCGATGCCCTGCGTGCGACCCAGCCCGGCACCGCGCGGGTGATCGGCTGTGGCGGCGGCGTGCACAACGGCGCGTTGATGCGCGCGCTGGGCGAGGCGCTACCGGGCGTGGTGGTCGAATCGAGCGCCGCGCACGGACTCGATCCGGATCATGTCGAGGCGATGGGCTTTGCGTGGCTGGCGCGGCAGACCGTGCTTGGCCGGCCGGGCAATCTGCCGTCGGTCACCGGCGCGGCCGGGCCGCGCGTGCTCGGCGTCGTACATCCGGCCTGAGACGTCCGGCGACACCGGAAACGGATTCCGCTGCGCGCGACCCGTCCTGCGAACGCAGGTCAGCTCGCAGCAGCGGGCTGCGCGGGGCCGCGGCCGATCAGGGCGAAGGTGTCGTCCGGAATCTGCTCCAGCGCGCCGATCGCCGCGGCCAGCACGCCGTCCTCGGCCGGATCGAAGGTCGAGCGTTCGTCGCCGACGCTGGCGCGCAGACCCTGTTCGAGCAGGAAGCGCAGCGTGCGCGCCTGGCCCCAGCCCTGCGTGTCGGCGTAGGCATTGATGCGCTCGAGCAGCGCGGGGTCGAGATCCCTGAGTACGAGTTCGGTCATTCCGTGATGTCTCCGGTGGCGGCCGCTTCGTCATCGTCGTTGAGACGCACCCGCGGCTTGAGCCAGAAGAAGAGCACAAGTGCGGGCACCGCGACCACGGCGGTGATCACGAAATACGTCGCATACCCTTCGGTTGCTTCGACGATGTGCCCGGAGAAGAACCCCAGCACCTTGCCCGGCAGCATGATCAACGACGAGAACAGCGCGTACTGCGTGGCGGTGTAGCGCATGTTCACCAGCGCCGACAGGTAGGCGACGGCGACGGTGCCGAGGAAGCCCTGGGCCAGGTTCTCGCCGGAGATCACGATGGTCAGGCGGGTCAGATCGCCGTCGGCACCGATCAGCGCGAGATACAGCAGGTTGCTGCAGGCGCCCATCACGATCGCCACGAACAGCGGCCACTGGATGCCCCAGCGCGCGACCGCGATGCCGCCGAGGAACGCGCCGGCGATGCCGATCCAGATGCCGTAGACCTTGGTCACCGCGGCGATCTCGGTCTTGGTGAAACCCTGGTCGAGATAGAACGGACCGATGATGCCGCCGATCAATGCCTGGTCGGAGATCTTCATCGCGAGGATGAAGAGCAGGATGCCGATCGCGACCTTGCCGCCGAAACGGCGGAAGAAATCGGCGAAGGGTTCGACCACACCTTCGCGCAGGCCCTGGGCGAAGTTCTGCGCGCGCACGCGCACGACGTCGGGCTCGGCGGCGAACAGGATGGTGATGATCGGCACCAGCATGCACGCGGCCATGACCCGGTAGACCGCCGGCCAGGCAACGTGGTCGGCCAGCACCAGCGCCAGCGCGCCGGTGACGATCAGCGCGATCCGGTAACCCAGCGAATACGTCGCGACCAGCGCGCCCTGCGCGTTCTTCGGCGCGATCTCGACGCGGTAGGCATCCACCGCGATGTCGAGCGTGGCGCCGGCGAAGGCGACCAGCAGCGTGATCGCGACGAACAGTGGCAGCGGGCCGGTGCCGACGCTGGCCATCGCCAGCAGGCCGACCATCACCGCGGCCATCGCCAGCAGCAGCCAGCCGCGGCGCTGGCCCAGGCGCCCGAGCAGCGGCAGCCGCCAGCGGTCGACCAGCGGCGCCCACAGGAACTTGAACGAATACGCCATGCCGGCGCTGGCGATCATCGTGATCTCGCGCAGCTCGATGCCGCCCTCGCGCAACCAGTAGGCCAGCGTGCCGGCGACCAGCAGAAACGGCAGACCGGATGCGAAGCCGAAGAAGAACATCGTCCATGCGGCGGGCTGGGTGAACGCGCGCCAGATCGACGGCTTGCCGGCCGGTGTCGCCGGGGCGGCGGCGCTCACGCGCTGTAGTCCACGACCAGCGGGGCGTGATCGGAGAAGCGCGGCTCGGGGTGCACCGCGACCGAGCGCACGCGGTCACGCAGCGACGGGGTGATGAACTGGTAGTCGATCCGCCACCCCACGTTGTTGGCGCGCGCGGCGCCGCGGTTGCTCCACCAGGTGTATTCGGGCGCATCGGGGCGCAGCACGCGCAGCGCATCGAGCCAGCCGGTCGCCGGCGGCTCGACCAGGCCATCGCCGCTGGCGTCGCCGATCATCGCGTTGAGCCATGCGCGCTCGGGCGGCGTGCAGCCGGAATTCTTCTGGTTGCTGGTCCAGTTCTTGATGTCGTGGCGCGCGCGCACGATGTTCCAGTCTCCGCACAGCACGTAGTCGCGGCCGCTGGCCAGCCATTCGTCGAGGATGGGCTTGAGCCAGTCCATGACTTCGAACTTGAAGCCCTGGCGCAGATCGCCGGATGAGCCGGACGGAATGTAGAACGACACCACGCTGAGGTTGCCGAAGCGCGCTTCGATGTACCGGCCCTCGTCGTCGAACGGCGCCCAGCCGAGCGCGGTGCGGATCTCGTCGGGTTCGCGCCGCGCGTAGATCGCCACGCCGCTGTAGCCCTTCTTGGTCGACGCGTCGCGGAACCAGGCCTTGTAGCCGGCAGGGAGGAAGTCCGCATGCAGGCCGGACTCGCCGGCCAGCTGGTGTTCCTGGGCCTTGGTCTCCTGCATGCACAGCACGTCGGCGTCCTGGGCGACGAACCAGTCGAAGAAGCCCTTTTTCGCGGCGGAGCGCACGCCATTGGCGTTGAAGCTGACGATTTTCATGCAGACCGGATCCACGTGTACCGGCGCCAAGCCTAACGGATTCGTGCTGAGCGGCCGGCCTCCACGGCGCGTATCCTCCGCCGATGTCGTCGGGCCTGCTGCCATGTGTCGTCATCGCCTCGACGGCGCAGGCCGAGGCCGCGCGCTGCCTGCTGCTCACCGCGACGCAGGCCGTCTACGCCGGCGACATCGCCTTCAATGTCGACAACGCCATGGCTGCGCCGGACAGCGACGCGATGGCGGTGCTGCTGGGTGATGTCGTCATCGGTTTCTATCGCCTCGACTACCCGACCGCGGCCTTCGCGAAGCAGGCCGTCGACCGGCGCCTGGTGACGCTGCGCGCGTTCGCGCTGGGCGCGGCCTGGCAGGGGCGCGGCTTCGGACTGCCGGTACTCGCCGCGTGCTGCGCGGATCTGGCGTTGCGGCATCCCGAACGGCTGACGCTGGCGTTGAACGTGCACGCGGCCAACGTCATCGCCGTGCACCTGTACACGCGCGCCGGCTTCGTCGACAGCGGCGAGATCGTGCGCGGCGGCCGCGGCGGGCCGCAGCACCTGATGCGGCGTGCACTTGGCGTGGGACAATGGACGCCATGACCGACCATCGCACCCGTTTCCTGCAGCTCGCCCTCGAGGCCGACGCGTTGCGCTTCGGCGAGTTCACGCTGAAGTCCGGCCGCGTCAGTCCATATTTCTTCAATGCCGGGCGCTTCGATTCCGGTGTCGCCATCGCCACGCTGGCCGGCTGCTACGCCGATGCGCTGGACGCGGCCGGGGTCGAGTTCGACCTGCTGTTCGGCCCGGCCTACAAGGGCATCCCGCTGGCGACGGCGCTGGCCTGCGAATACGCACGCCGCGGCCGCGATCTGCCGGTCGCGTTCAACCGCAAGGAAGCCAAGGCGCACGGCGAAGGCGGCCTGCTGATCGGCGCGCCGCTGGCCGGGCGGCGCGTACTGATCGTCGACGACGTGATCACCGCCGGCACCGCAATCCGCGAAGCGCTGGGCCAGATCGCCGAGGGCGGCGGCACGGTGGCGGGCATCGTCATCGCGCTCGACCGCCAGGAACGCGTGGCCGAGGACAGCCAGGAGTCCGCCGCGCAGCGCGTCGCACGCGAGCAGGACGTGCCCGTGGTGGCCATCGCCGGGCTGTCCGATCTGCTTGCATTTGTCGGACAGAGCGCGACACTGGCGGCAGAACGCGAACGCCTGCTCGCCTACCGGGCTCGACATGGCAGCGACACCACACGCTGATTCAACGCTTCGGGCCGTCAGGGGGACGGACGACATGCACCTTTCGATCCGACTGATGGGCGGCCTGCTGCTGGCCTGCATCGCCACCGGTGCCCTGGCGCAACAGCCGGCCGCCGACCGCAAGGTCTATTGCTGGAACGAGGGCGGCCGCCGCGTGTGCGGCGATGCATTGCCGGCGTCGGCGGTGGATGCCGAACGCACCGAGATCAGCGCCCGCAGCGGCATGGCCACCGCGCACGTGAGCCGCGCGCTGACCGCCGAGGAACGCAGCGCCGCCGCCGCGGCCGCGCAACAGGCCAAGCTCGACGCCGAAGCCGCGGCCCTGCGCCAGCGCCAGGAACTGGCGATGGTGGAGTCCTACGCGACCGAAGCCGACCTGCGCCGCGCCTACGGCGAGCGCATCGTGCTGGTGGACGAAGCGCTCAAGACCTCGCGCATGGGCGTCGACAATCTGCGCAACAGCCTGCTGTCGCTGCTGCGTCAGGCCGGCGAGCGCGAACTGGCCGGCCAGCCCGTCGCCAAACCGCTGATCGACAACATCCGCAGCCAGCACACGGATCTGCAGCGCCAGTTGGCGATCCTCGACCAGCAGCGGGTCGAACAGGCCGCGCTGGGCGGCGATCTGCAGGCGGCGCTGACCCGCTACCGCGAACTCAAGCAGTCCGCGGCCACCACGCGCGACTGACCGCGGACCCTGCGCGGGTTCGCGCGGGGGTCGACGACCGGTATCCTCGCGGGCTTGCCCCCGCTTCGCATGAACGCCGTGTCCGATCCGATCTCCGCCCTGCTCCTCGGCATCATCGAGGGGCTCACCGAATTCCTGCCCGTGTCCAGCACAGGCCATCTGCTGATCGCCCAGCACTGGCTGGGCGCGCGCTCGGACTTCTTCAACATCGTCATCCAGGCCGGCGCGATCCTCGCGACGCTGCTGGTATTCCGCCAGCGCATCTGGCAGCTGACGACGGGCCTGCGCGAGCGCGAGCACCGCGACTATTCGGCGAAGCTCTTCGTCGCCTTCGCGGTCACCGCGCTGGTCGGCCTGCCGGTGCGCATGGCCGGCTGGGAACTGCCCGAGACGGTCACGCCGGTCGCCTGGGCGCTGATCATCGGCGGCATCTGGATGCTGGTCGCCGAGTACTTCGCCGAGAAGCGTGGCGACAATGCGCACGTCACGTGGACGGTGGCGATCGCGGTCGGTCTGGCGCAGGTCGTGGCCGGCGTGTTTCCCGGCACCTCGCGTTCGGCGACGACGATCTTCCTCGCGATGCTGCTGGGCCTGAGCCGGCGTTCGGCCGCGGCCGAGTTCGCGTTCCTCGTCGGCATCCCCACGATGTTCGCCGCCAGCGCCTACGCGTTCCTGGAACTGTGGATGGACCAGGGCCTGGGCGAGGAAGCCTGGGGCGATGTCGCGATCGCGTTCGTCGCGGCGATGGTCACCGGCTTCATCGTCGTGAAGTGGCTGCTCGGCTACATCAAGCGCCATCGTTTCACCGGCTTTGCGATCTACCGCATTTTGCTGGGTGCGGGTTTGCTGCTCCTGATGCCATCAGGCTTCTGATCCGCCGGACAGGCGGCCCCCATGTCGCGGATTCGCGGAATGGCTCGGCTACACTTTCGCCAACCCAACTGGCTGGCGAGGACTGCAATGCATTCGAACAGGATGGTGCTGGCGGCGGCGATCGCCGCGATGGTGATGCTGGCCGGTTGCAAGCGGGATGCCGAACCGGCGCCCGACGCGCCCCCCGCGCCGCCGCTTTCTGAAGCCCCGGGATCGGAGACGGCAGCTCCCGCACCGGTCGAGGCGGTCACCGGGACGCAGGCGTTGCCGCAGGCCGCGCCATTCGACGTGACCACCGTGCCCGTGAGCGAAGCGCCGCTCGGCGAATGGCCTTACGTGACCCCGCCAGAGGGTTACGAACTTCGCGATACACGCACGCTCGATTTGTCGCAGGTGCCGTTCTGGACCGGACAGATGCTGCAGCCGGTCGAAGGCAAGGTGTTCGAGGCCCGTATCGGCGGAGCCGGCGACAAGACCTATTCGCGCTTCGAAGTGCTCAAGCGCTTCGACGAAGCACTCACCGCACTCGGCGCCCAGAAGGTCACCACGTCCGAGATTCCGAACGAGGTGATCGACACGCAGCTGCCGAAGGACTTTGGCGTCGAGTTCAACGCCGGCGCCGGTGGCTACTACGCGGGCGAGGAAGTCAGCACTTACGTGCTGCGCCATCCCGATCGCGTCGTGTGGTTCAAGGTCTACAGTGACGGCAACGGCGGCAGTCTGCTGATTGCCGAATCCGAAGCGCCGCCTGCGGCGGCAACGCCGGCAGCCTGACGCCTCAGCGCAGGCGAAAGAATGCAGCAGCGGTCGCGGTCGTCGCTTCGGCGGTGACCGCGACCGCCTCGCCGCGATCACGCGCGAGTTCCTCGACGATGTGCGGCAGGAACGCCGGCTCGTTGCGGCGGTCCTTCGGCAGCGGCTTGAGCGTGCGCGGTAGCAGATACGGCGCATCGGTCTCGACCATCAGCCGGTTGGCCGGGATGTTGGGCACCAGCTCGCGCAGATGCTGGCCGCGGCGCTCGTCGCACAGCCAGCCGGTGATACCGATGTGCCAGTCGCGGTCGAGGCACTCGAACAGCTCGCGCTTGCCTGCAGTGAAGCAATGCACGACCGCCGGGCCGATCTGGCCTTCGAACTCGCGCATGATCGCGACGAAGTCGTCGTGCGCATCGCGCTGGTGCAGGAACAGCGGCTTGCCGGTATCGACCGCGATCTGCAGCTGCCGCTCGAACGCCTTGCGCTGCGCTGGACGCGGCGAGAAATCGCGGAAGTAATCCAGTCCGCATTCGCCGACCGCGACGACTTCCGGATGCGCCAGCAGCGCGCGCATCTCCGCATCGCATTCGGCGGTGTATTCGACCGCGTGATGCGGATGCACGCCTGCGGTCGCGTATAGAAAACCCGGATGCGCCTGCGCGAGTTCGAGCGCCTTGGGCGAATGCTCGCGGCTGGCACCGGTGATCACCATGCGCGTCACGCCCGCCTCCCGCGCGCGCTGCAGCACTGCATCGCGATCGTGATCGAAGCTGTCGTGGGTGAGGTTGGCGCCGATGTCGATTAGCTGCATGACGGAGTGCGGGGAACGTGGGGGCGTGCATTGTAGACGGCGGGCTTCGAAGCCCGCCCTGCATGCCTTCGATTCGCCTGTAGAGCCCGCCCCTCACCCGAAGCGCTTCGCGCGTCGACCTCTCCCCGAGGGAGAGGTGCAACGCCTAGTTCAACAGCTGGCAGCTCGCCGGCGTCGTGCTTTCGAACAGCGCGCGCGTCGCCCATTGCGGCTGGTCGATGAAGGGATTGCGGTTGCCCTGGAAGCTGTAGACCACTTCGTTGCGTTCACGCTCGCGGGCGTCCGGCGGATCGGCCTGGTGCCAGGCCAGCAGCGTCGACAGCAGACCCATGTAAGCCGGTGACGCCGAGGTCGACACGATGCGGCTGCGATCGTCGGTCAGTTCGAGGTCGGGCTCGCCCTGGCCCGTCGTCGGATGCGCGCCGCCTTCGTAGCGGATCGCCATGTACAGCACCGCGCGTGCGACATCGCCCTTGCGGTGGCCCCAGACCTGGAAGCCGCTGGCGTTGGTCCAGTTCGAATTGCCCGGGAACAGGCCGGTGCCACCGCCAACGCCCTGGTTCGCTTCGGTCGCGCGTTCGCTGCAGTTGGCCGACGCCGTGCAATCGGCCAGCGGTTTGTTGCCGCGCGCCGAGTTGTGGTCGGTGTCACTGAGATAGAGCATGTGCGCATCGGTGTGCGGCGCGTTCGGCAGGCCCTTGTCGCCGCTGGTCGACGGGAAGCCGAGCGACTTGGGCCAGGTGTGTTCGCGGTTGTAGGTCAGTCCGCTGCCGGTGCCTGCGCGGCCGCCGCCCTTGGTGTAGCTGCGGTTGCGGTAGACATCGAGCACCTTGCCGCTGTCGGTCGGATCCTCGTCGGCGATTTCGAGGATCGTCCAGGTGTTCGTGGTGCCGCCGCTGTAGGGATACGAGGTGTGGCCGCGGATCGTGGCGTGCAGCGAGCAGCGCAGCTGGCCGGGGCTGCTGGTGTTGACGCGTGCGTAGTAGTCGCCGCTGTCGCCACCGCCACCGCTGCTGGCGACGTTGAACGCGATGACGGTATTGCCAGCCGGCGACAGGCCGGCGGCATCGGTCACAGCAGTCGCGTTGACCGTCAGCGTGCAGGCTTCGCCGGCATGCAGCGCGGTACCGGTGCCGATGGCGAACGTGCTGCCGCTGTTCGCGTGGTCGAGTGTCACCGCGCCCGAGGTCGCGCATTGCAGTGCGAACGCGCCGCTGGCCAACGTGACCGCTTCGCTGAAGGACACCGACAGATCGCCGGCTGCCGGGAAATCGGATGCGCCGCTGACGGGCGTCGTCGCAGTGATCGACGGCGCCGTGGTGTCGCCGCCCCCGCCACTGCCGCCGAAGGTCTGGCCGGTATTGCAGGCACCGAAGGTCTGCGTCGCCGACGGCGCCCAGTCGAAGTCGGCGGCCGCGCGGCCATTGCCGGTCAGTTGCAGCGAGGTGCCGACCGGCGCGGTCGCGCTCTCCGACACCGGCAGGTTCTGGCTGGTCAGTCCGGCGGCCGGGCCGTTGCCGGCGACGATCGTGCCTTCGTAGCTGATGAACTGCACGACGTTCCCGGCGCCGTCGACCAGCGCGATGCCGTCGTTCGGTCCGTTCTGCAGCCCATCGCGCGGCCAGGTGACGGTGGCGATGCCGACGCTCGCGCCGCAGCTGCGCGTCTGCGCGGCCGGCACCGCGGCATTGCCGTACGTCGTCGCCGCATTCGGCGCGTTGCTGCCGTTGTAGAGCCACACGCGATAGCCGGCGAGGTTCTCGCCTGCGGTCGCGACGATCTCCACCGCTTCACCGACATCCGCGCCCGCGTTGTCGTAATGCAACTCGTTGATGAAGACCTCGGCGAACGCGGCGGGCGCGGTCGCGGACAGGCCGCAGAGCAACAGGACGAGCGGGAGACGACGGAGACGAGCGCGCATGGCGGATCCGGTGGCGGTGCAGCGGCCGAATCTAATCGGCCACGATGACCACCGATACCGGGGCAAACCCTTGCATGCGTGCATCGACGCCGATGCGTGACGTCGTTAGCCTGTGCGCCGTGACGCACGCCCCCCCTCCCGTCTTTCCCATCACGTCGTTGTTGCCGGAGATCGTCTCCAGCCTCGCCGCGCATCCGCGTCTGGTGCTCGAAGCGCCGCCGGGCGCCGGCAAGACCACGCAGGTGCCGCTGGCGCTGCGCGATGCGCCGTGGCTGGGCGACCGGAAGATCGTGATGCTGGAACCGCGACGCGTCGCCGCGCGTTCGGCGGCGACGTTCATGGCGCGGCAGCTCGGCGAAGACGTCGGCGGCCTCGTCGGCTATCGCATCCGGTTCGAGCAGCGGGTCAGCGCGCGCACGCGGATCGAGGTCGTCACCGAAGGCATCCTGACGCGGATGCTGCAGGACGATCCGGAACTCGGCGATGTCGGCGCGCTGCTGTTCGACGAATTCCACGAACGCCATCTCGCCGGCGATCTCGGCCTCGCCCTCGCATGCGACGTGCAGACGGGCCTGCGCGAGGACCTGCGCCTGGTCGTGATGTCGGCCACGCTCGACGGCGCGCGCATCGCGACGTGGCTCGACGCGCCGCGACTGTCGAGCGCGGGCCGCAGCTTTCCGGTTGATGTCTCGCATGCACCGCCCAAGCGCGACGAGACGCTCGAACACCAGGTGCGCCGCGTGCTCGTCGATGCACTGGCGACGCAGCCCGGCGATGCGCTGGTGTTCCTGCCCGGACAGCGCGAGATCGCACGCTGCCGTGCGCAGCTCGAAGCCGCGTTGCCCGGCGATGTCGAGCTGCTGGTGCTGCACGGCGAACTGCCGGTCGATGCGCAGACGCACGTGCTGCAACCGTCGACCGATGGCCGTCGCCGCGTGGTGCTGGCGACCAACGTCGCCGAGAGCAGCGTGACCCTGCCGGGCGTGCGCATCGTCGTCGACAGTGGTCAGGCGCGCGAGCCGCGCTTCGATCCCAACAGTGGCTTCTCGCGTCTGGAGATCGTGTCCATCTCACAGGCGTCCGCGGACCAGCGCGCGGGCCGCGCCGGGCGTGTCGCGTCGGGCGTGGCCCTGCGCCTGTGGCCGGAATCGCAGCGCCTGGAGCCGCAGCGGCGGCCGGAGATCGCGCAGGTCGATCTCGCCGCGCTCGCGCTCGAACTCGCCGCCTGGGGCGATCCCGCGCTGGCGTTTCCGGACGCGCCGCCGGCCGGCGCGATGGGCGCCGCGCACGATCTGCTGCAACGCCTCGATGCACTGGATACGCGCGGTGCGATCACACAAACCGGGCGCAGCATGCTCGCGCTCGGCACGCATCCCCGGCTCGCGGCGATGCTGCTGGCCGGCGCGGATGCAGTCGAACGCGCACTGGCCTGCGATCTATGCGCGTTGCTGGAAGCGCGCGATCCGCTGCGGCCCTTGCCGGGCGCGCCGCGTTCGGATGGCGTGGCCGCGCGCTGGCAGGCGCTGGCCGCATTCCGCAGCGGACGCATGCCGGTCGATGCGCAGCGCGGCGCACTCGCCGCGATCGATGCGGCCGCGAAACAATGGCGACGGCGCCTGAAACTCGACATCGCGCCGCCGTCTTCCGCATCGGCGCATCTGCTCGGCGATCTGCTAGCGCATGCGTTTCCCGATCGTATCGGCCACCGCCACGCGCGCGACGCTGCGCGCTACACGCTCAGCAACGGCCGCATGGCGCGTCTGTTCGACGACAGCACGCTGCGCGGCGAACCGTGGATCGTCGCCAGCGAGCTGCGCCACGAGGCCAAGGACGCGCTGCTGCTGCGCGGCGCACCGGTCGACGAGGCGCGGCTGCGTCGGCAATGGCCGGAACGCTTCACCGAGACCGACGAGACGCGCTGGGATGCCGAGCGTCGTGCCCTGGTCGGCGAGCGCGTGCGCCGCTTCGACGGCATCGTGCTCGATGCACGTGCGAACGGCCGTGTCGATCCGGCGCAGGCCGCACAAGCGCTGAGCGATGCGGTCGGCGCGCTCGGTCTCGACGTGCTGCCCTGGCGCGACGGTCTGCGGCAATGGCAGGCGCGTGTGCAGGCCGTGCGTGCATGGATGCCCGAACTCGCATTGGCGGATCTCTCGGACGCGGCGCTGCTGGCGACGCGCGAAACGTGGTTGCACCCTGCGTTCGCCGGTATCACCCGGCTCGATGCGCTCGGCGCAGACGCGCTGGCCGACGCCTTGCAGCACAGGCTGAACTGGTCGCAGCGCCAGCAGCTCGACCGTCTCGCCCCGGTGCGGATCACGGTGCCGTCGGGCATAGCGCGCGCGATCGACTACGCGGTCGAGGCCGACGGCACGCCCGCGCCGCCGGTGCTCGCGGTCAAGCTGCAGGAGCTGTTCGGGCTTGCGAAGACGCCGACCGTCGCCGACGGTCGCGTCCCGCTGACGCTCCACCTGCTGTCGCCTGCGGGGCGCCCGTTGCAGGTGACACGCGACCTCGCCGGCTTCTGGGAACGCACGTATCCGGACGTGCGCAAGGAAATGAAGGGGCGGTATCCCAAGCACCCTTGGCCGGAAGATCCCTGGAATGCACCGGCAACGCATCGCGCGAAACCGCGTGGCACCTGACGTCCCGGAACGCCGTTACCCAACGTCAGCCAAACGACGCCGACTGCGATCCGCAGCGCTCACGCCGGATCGACAGCCGGTAACGAAGACTCGTCCATCCCACATCGGACATCCGAGGTCATTCCATGAGCAAGTTCGAAGCGTTGTCCGACAAGGCACTGTCGCTGGTCGGCCAGGCAGGCGACAGCCTGCGTCATGCGATTCCCGATTCCGCCGAGAAGTGGCTGCAGACGGGTGTCGCGCTCGGCGCGGCACGCACCGGCACCAAGCTGGCCGGCGGCTTCCTGCGTCGCAACCCGGCGATTCTCGCCGCGTCGGTGATCGGCGCCGGTCTGGTCTGGGTTGCGGCCCGCCAGTACAAGAAGCGCAAGGAAGGCGGCGCCGTCGAAGGCACCTCGCGCCGCATCGAACCGACCCGTGCACCGGCCCGCAAGCGCACCACCGCGCGTCGCGGCGCACCGGCGGCGAACGGCAACGACTGAGTCGAAAGGATCACCCGTGCGCTGGCCATGCGGCCAGGCGCTGGTCGACCGGACGCGGGCCTCAGGCCCGCGTTTTTTTATGCCGGCGCGTCCTGCGGATCGTCGTTCGCAGCCGGACGCTCCGTCTCCGCGGACATCTGCGGCAGCTCGATGATGAAGCGCGCGCCGCCGCCTTCGCGGTCCTCGTACCAGAGCTGGCCACCGAGGTCGACGATGATCTGCTTGGCCAGCGACAGGCCCAGACCACTGGAGCGGCCATCGTCCTTGCCGGCATGGGCGAGCCGCTGGAACGGCCGGAACAGCGCGTGCTGCTGGTCGCGGGCGATGCCTGGGCCACGGTCTTCGACCAGCAGCTGCCAGAAACCCACGCCGCCGCCGCGCAGCGAGATGTCCACGTTGCTGTCGGGCGCGTACTTGATCGCGTTGGTGATCAGGTTCTCGGCGACCTGGCGCAGCACCAGCCCGTCGATCGCGACCATCGGCGCGGCATCGGGCGCACGCGCCTGCAGCTGCACGCCGCGATCCTCGAACTGCATGGCGTAGCGCGCGACGATCCAGTCCAGCACGTCGCGCAGACCCGTCGACTGCGCGGCCTCGGCGGCCTTGCGCGAGGTGTCCTGGGTTTCCAGGTAGCGACGGATGTAGCCGAGCGCGTCTTCGGCGCTCTCGTGGATCATCTTGTGATAGCGCGGAATGCGCTCGGGCTTGGTCTCGTTCTTGACCAGCATGTCGCTGGCGAACCAGATGCTCGACAGCGGATTCTTCAGATCGTGCGCGACCAGGTTCACCAGCTCCTGGCGCTCGCGCGCAATGCGCTCGAGGCGGTCGCGGGTCTGCTTCAGGCCGACGTGCGCGTTGACGCGCGCGAGCAGCTCCTCCGGCATGAACGGCTTGGTGACGTAGTCGACCGCGCCGGCGTCGAACGCGCGCAGCAGCAGTTCGCGATCCTGGGCGACGGTGAGGAACACCACCGGCAGGCGCAACAGATCCGGGTTCTGCTTGATCTCGGCCAGCAGCGCGAAGCCGTCCATGTTCGGCATCAGCATGTCGAGCAGCAGCAGGTCTGGCTGGCGCGCTTCGAGCATCGCCAACGCTTCGGCGCCGTCGGGCGCCGTCTGCACTTCGTAGCCGTGACGGCTCAGCAGCGAACTGACGACACGCAGGTTCGCAGGCTGGTCATCGACGACGAGGATGCGACCGCTGGCGTTTGCAGAGTTCGGCATTGGCTTCCGGGGTGGCCCCGAACGGGGAATGGGCGACACGCGACGCAGACGTGCGATCCGCCCGGCACGTTACCAGAAAGCCGGTCGACTGCGGACGCTGCCCGGACCGCCGGTGCCCTCAGATCGCCCGCCAGGCGCCGGGCGCCAGCGTGTCCAACGACCAGTCGCCGATCGCCACCCGCACCAGCCGCAGCGTCGGCAGGCCCACCGCCGCGGTCATGCGCCGCACCTGGCGGTTGCGGCCTTCGCGGATGGTCAGTTCCAGCCAGGCATCGGGCACGGTCTTGCGGAAGCGCACCGGCGGATCGCGCGGCCACAGCGTGGGCGGCGGGTCGAGCAGCGTGGCCTGCGCCGGGCGGGTGGGGCCGTCGTTGAGCGTCACGCCGTCGCGCAGCGCCTGCAGCTGGTCCGGCGACGGCGTGCCTTCCACCTGCACCCGGTAGGTCTTGGGCAGCTTGTGGCGCGGATCGGTGATGCGGTTGGCCAGCGGGCCGTCGTCGGTCAGCAGCAACAGGCCTTCGCTGTCGTGATCGAGGCGGCCGGCGGCGTAGACGTCGGGCGGCAGGCCGAAACCGGCCAGGGTCGGCCTTGGCGGCGTGCTGCGGTCGGTGAACTGGCAGAGCACGCCGTAGGGTTTGTTGAAGGCGACGAGCATGGAATTCGCAGATCGATCAGAACGGCATCGCGACCGACACCAGCACCGGACGACCGCGATCGTCCAGCACTGACGTCTGACCGCTTACGCCCTCACGGCGTTCAGGGCTTCACGAACCGCAGCGTCATCCGGTCGCTCTCGCCGATCGCGGCGTACTTCGCTGCGTCCGCAGGGGCGTGCCGGTTGGCCGGCGGCAGCATCCACACGCCATCAGCATGGTCGCGGGTGTCCTTCGGATTCGCATTGACCTCGCTGCTGCCGTCGACGCGGAAACCCGCGGCCTGGGCGAGCGCGATGACCTGCGCGGTGCCGACATAGCCGCTGCGGTCGTCGGCCGGCACGTCGGCCTTGGCACGATGTTCGACCACGCCCAGCACGCCGCCGGGGCGCAGCACGTCGTAGAAGCCCTTGAACATCGCCTCGGCCTGACCGGACGAACGCCAGTTGTGCACGTTGCGGAACGTCAGCACGACATCGGCGGAGTTCGACGGGCCGAAGCGCGGTGCCTTCGGGTCGTAGCTCACCATGCGCGCGCGGTCGAACTGCGCGGGCGCGGCGTCGAAGCGGGCCTGCAGGCCGTCGCGCTGGCTGGTCTGGTAATCGCGGCCGCGGCCTTCGGCGACGCTCGCCGGGTCGACCATCGCGGCGATGTAGCGGCCGTTGTCGCGCAGATACGGCGCCAGCACCTCGGCGTACCACGCGCCGCTGCCGGGGGTGATCTCGATGACGGTCTGCTCCGGGCGCACGCCGAAGAAGGCCAGCGTTTCGCGCGGATGGCGGTACTGGTCGCGCGCGCGGTTCTCGGCGCTGCGCCAGTCGCCGGCGAGCGCGCTGTCGAGGCGGGCGACATTGCTGGAATCGAGGTCGGCGGCCGAATCGGCGGGCACCTGCGGCGCGCTGGCGCAACCGGCGAGAACGATCAGGGCGACGGCGCAGAACGACAAGCTGCGTTGCATGGGCGGAACTCCGGACGCGGACGTGGCGCAAAGGGTGCCACAAGCGGCGTGGCGAACGCCGCCGCCCGTCGTGCAGCACGCAACGGCGCCGTGCCGGAACACTGCTTTGCGCGTTCCACGGTGTCGGGCGCGCGCAGGGCCTGCCTATGCTGTGGTCATTCTTTTGCAAGCAGGAGCGGCACATGTCGGAACGCGAACTCGGACGTTCGGGTCTCAAGGTCTCGCCACTGGCGTTCGGCGGCAACGTCTTCGGCTGGAGCGCCGACGAGGCGACGACGCAAGCGCTGCTCGACGAATGCGTCGCGCTGGGCCTCAATCTGGTCGACACCGCCGACGTGTATTCGGCCTGGGTCGACGGCAACCAGGGCGGCGAATCGGAAGCGCTGATCGGCCGCTGGCTGCAGAAGAGCGGCAAGCGCGACCGCGTGGTGATCGCCACCAAGGTCGCCAAGTGGCCGCAGCGCAAGGGCCTGTCGCCGGCCAACATCCAGTCCGCGTGCGAGGATTCGCTGCGTCGCCTGCAGACCGATGTCATCGATCTCTACCAGGCGCACGAGGACGATCCGTCGGTGCCGCTGGAAGACACGCTCGGCGCGTTCTCGCGCCTGATTGAACAGGGCAAGGTGCGCGCGATCGGCGCATCGAACTACACCGCGCCGCGTCTGGCCGAAGCGCTCGACGTCGCCAAGCGCCACAACCTGCCGCGTTACGAAACGCTGCAGCCCGAATACAACCTCGTCGACCGCGCCGGTTATGAAGCCGCGCTCGAACCGCTGGTGCGCGAGCACGGGCTCGGCGTGATCGGCTACTACTCGCTGGCGAGCGGCTTTCTCAGCGGCAAGTACCGAACCGAGGCCGACGCGGCGAAGAGCAGCGCGCGCGGTGCGCAGGTCGTGAAGCAGTACCTCAATGCACGCGGCAAGCGCGTGCTCGCCGCACTCGACGATGCCGCGTGCCGGCATGCGGCGACCGTGGCCCAGATCGCATTGGCATGGCTGATCGCGCGGCCCGGCGTGACCGCGCCGATCGTCAGCGCGACCAGCATCAGCCAGCTGCGCGAACTTGCAGCGGCGCGCACGTTGCTACTGACGAAGGCCGACATTGCCGCGCTCGACGGCGCCAGCGCGGGCTGAGCGGTCGCTGCGCAGCCGCAGATTGACGGCGCCGCACGGTCGCGTGCGCTATGAAGGGCGTCCACTCGAACAGGCCGACCCGATGCGCGACTCCACCGCCACCCGCATCGTCCTCGCGGCGCGCCCGACCGGCGCGCCGACGTCGGACGACTTCAGGATCGAAACGTTCCAGATGCCTGCGCCGCGCAATGGCCAGGTCCTGCTGCGCAACCGCTGGCTGTCGCTTGACCCCTACATGCGCGGCCGCATGAACGCCGGCCGCTCCTACGCCGCGCCGGTCGAGATCGGGGATGTCATGGACGGCGGCACGATTTCGGAAGTCGTGCAGTCGCTGCATCCGGCGTGGTCGCCGGGTGACCTCGTGCTCGCGCATGCCGGCTGGCAGACACACGCCGTCGTCGACGGCGAAAGCCTGCGCCGCAAACTCGATCCTGCCGGCCTGCCGGTGCAGACCGCACTCGGCGTCCACGGCATGCCCGGCTTCACCGCCTACGCCGGCCTGCACGAGATCGGCAAACCGCAGCACGGCGAAACCGTGGTCGTCGCCGCCGCGAGCGGACCGGTCGGCGCGACCGTCGGCCAGATCGCGAAACTCCATGGCGCACGCGCAGTCGGCATCGCCGGTGGTCCCGACAAGGTCGCGCACGTGCGCGACGACCTCGGTTTCGACGTCGCCCTCGACCACCGCGCCGACGACTTCGCCGAACAGCTCGCGGCCGCGTGCCCGGACGGCATCGACGTCTACTTCGAGAACGTCGGCGGCAAGGTGTTCGACGCCGTGCTGCCGCTGCTCAACGACTTCGCCCGCATTCCGGTGTGCGGCCTCGTCGCCCACTACAACGACACCGCTCCGCCCGCCGGCCCCGATCGCGTGCCGCAACTGATGGGCGCGATCCTGAGCCGCCATCTGACGGTGCGCGGTTTCATCCAGCGCGACTTCATCGCGCTCTATCCCGAGTTCGTGCGCGAGATGGGGCAGTGGTTGCGCGATGGGCGCGTGCGGTATCGGGAGGATGTCGTGGCGGGACTGGAGAACGCGCCGGAGGCGTTCATCGGGATGTTGGCGGGACAGAATTTCGGGAAGTTGCTGGTCAAGCTGGATTGATTGTTTTGCGCCTCGCGCGCTGGCGCTCTGGTCTCTGCGTTTCCGCTGTCGCTCTGCGCTTGCCGCTTTTGATCTTCGAAACGCCGTCGTCCACGTGTGCGGACCCGTAGGGCGCCGCACATGGATGTGCGGCGTTTTTCGACCGAGCCAGGATGGCGAGTCGAAAAATCCCGGGACAAGCGACACGCCGGGTGAGCTCCGTCAGGGCTGGCCCTTTTCTTTGGTTCCGTTTCTTTTGGGCCAGCAAAAGAAATGAACCCGCTCGCCGCAAGGCGAGTGGAAGCGTTTGATGTTGCTTCTTCTGCCGGAGGCAAACGCACAGGCACAGATCAAATGCTTTCGTCCGCTGACGCGGCCGAGTTCATTTCTTTTGGTTGACGCCCACGCGCGTAGCGCGAACGGCGCAGCCGGCCCCGAAGGGGCGAGCATCGAAGATGCGAGTCAAAGAAACGGAACCAAAGAAAAACGTCTCCCCGACACGTCCGAAGCCCGCGGCTTGTAGCGCACCGGGATTTTCCGACTCGGCATCCTGCCTCGGTCGGAAAACGCCGCCCATCCATGGGCGGCGCCCTCCGGGTTTGAATCGGGTGCGATCCGTTACGCGGATCAAAAGCTCAGAGCGAGCAAAGCAGAGCGGACACGCGGCGTCCGACACGTGCCGACACAGTTACCTGCCGACCGGCACAACCTCTTCCTCGACATCCACCACTGGCGTCACCACCCGCCGCGTCGCCTTCTCCAGCTGCGCCAGCGCCACCTTGCCCGCCGCCTTCGCTTCCAGTGCCTGCTGCTGCACCTGGCAGAGCGTCTGCATGTGGTCGGCGTCGAAGTTCAACCGCTCGATCAGGAAATCGACGAACGCGCGCACCTTCGGTGACACGAGACGGCCGCCAGGGAACACGGCGTTGAAGTCGACTTCCGGGCCGGTCCAGCCGGCGAGCACGCGCTGCGCCATGCCGGCTTCGACGAAGGCCTTGGCCATCACGTCGCCGGTGAGCATCAGGCCTTCGCCCTTGATCAGCGCCCAGTTGAGCGCGGCGGGATCGTTGGCGACGAGTTGCGGGTTGACCGGAAAGTCGCGCAGCGCGCGGCCGTCGGTGAGCGACCAGATGAAGCGGTTGTTGGCGTTGTGGCTCTTGCGCATCACCAGCGTGCGGTGGTGCTGCAGGTCATCGGGGTGCAGCGGTTCGCCGTGCTGTTCGATATAGGACTGGCTGGCGAACACCTGCGTGCGCAGGCTGCCGAGCTTGCGGGCGACGAGGTTGGAATCGGGCAGCGTGCCGATGCGCAGGGCGAGGTCGGCTTCGCCTGCGATCAGGTCGAGCTTCTCGTTGCCCATGTGCATGTCGAGCTGGATCTCGGGGTATTGCGCCTGGAAGTCGCCGAGCAGCGGCGCGATCCAGGTGATGCCGATCGAGTACGGCACGGTGAAGCGCAACCAGCCGCGCGGGCCGCTCTGCAATTGCGCGACCGCGCTCTCGGCATCTTCGAGTCCGCGTGCGATGCGCTGGCAATGCTCGTGATAGATGCTGCCGGCTTCGGTCAGGCCCAGCCGGCGCGTGGTGCGGTTGAGCAGGCGCGCGCCGAGCCGCTGTTCGAGTTCCTGCACCTTGCGGCTGACCGTGGTCTTGGGCAGACCAAGCGCGTTGGCGGCAGCGATGAAGCTGCCCTGCTCGACCACCTTGACGAAGATCAGGGTCTCGTTGAGATCGTGTGCCATGTGGAACTCCGGGAGCGGGGGCGCGCAGGGTGCGCGGCGGATTGGACCGTGACGGGGATAATTATTCCCTCGAATGGGGACTAATCAAGTCCCCTTTCGAGGCGGATGATCTGCGGCATCCCCCAAGTCGACGCCGCCCATGTCCGCCCCCCGTCCCGCCGCGCCCCCTGCGCCACGCCCCGCGACCGCCCCCGCGCGTCGCCGCGGGCTGCGCATGGAAATCCCGCCGAATCAATCGTCTAGCGCCCGAATCGCGACCCCCAAGCGGCTCCAGGCCGGCCATGCCGGCTGGGGCTGGCTGTGGTCCTGGCTGCCCGGCAATGCCCGCCGCCGCAGTGCCCCGGCGTCGATCGAAGACCGGTTTTCGGGAGACAAAATCCCATGAAAGGGACAATCAAGGCGCCGCTGGTGATTGTTGGCGCCACCGGGATGGTCGGAACGCGCGTGGTGGCGCAGGCCGTGGCCGCCGGGCGTCGCACGATCGCGGTCGCCAACGACGCCGAGGCGCTCGACCAGCTCAAGCTTCAATACGGCGCGGCGCTGACCACGCTGTTCGCCGATATCCGCAGCGACGGTGACGCGGCCGATCTCGCCACACGCCTGCGCGCACTGCCCGGCCCGGCGCCGGGTGCGGTGATCGCGGCGATCCGTGGCGCGGCGGGCAGCCAGCGTGTGCTCGATGCGCCCGCGGACTTCCTGCGTCGTCGTCTCGACGAGGATCTGCTGCCGCATCTCTCGATCGCGCGCCATCTGCTGCCACTGCTCGCCACGCAGCCGCGCGCCGGCTATGTGCTGGTCGGCGGTCCCGGCGCGGACCATCCGTGGTCCGGCTACGGCCATCACTCGATCGGCGCGTCCGCGCTGCGGATGCTGGCGCGGGTGCTGCACGAAGAAGCCCGCACGCTGCCGGTGCGCGTGCAGATGCTCGCCGTCGATTCGCCGGTGCGCTGCGATGCCAATGCCGCCCATGCGCGCGCGCAGTGGCCGGACGTCGATGCGATCGCCGACCACGCGTTGCGTCTGGTCGATGGCGCCGCGAATGCCGACGTCGCCCTCGTGCGCTTCCCGATCGGCGCGGCCGTGCGCCCGCCCGGCCTGTCCGACGACCTCGACGTCGGCCCCTGCGCACCCACCCATTCCCACCAGACCGATGCCAGCGCCCTGCTGCGTCGCCTCGCCACTGCCGCCTCCCCCCAGGAATCACGCTCATGATCCGCTCCCACATCAGCCCGCGCGCGTGGCGCGCACTCACTGCGACCGGTCTCGCCGTGGCCGTTGCACTCGTCGTCGCCGGTTGCGACACCCAGGCCCAGGAACAGAACCAGCCGCCACCGCCGGATGTCGGCGTCGCCGCCGTGCTGTCGGAACAGGTGCAGGACTGGAACGACGCCACCGGCCGCATCGCCGCGATCGAAAGCGTCGAGCTGCGCCCGCGCGTCAGCGGGTACGTGCAGCGCGTGGCCTACGCCGAGGGCGATGAAGTGAAGCAGGGCGACCTGTTGTTCGTCATCGACCCGCGTCCGTATCGCGCCGCGCTGCAGCGCGCGGAAGCGGAACTCGCCCGTGCCCGCGCCGATGCGCAGCTGGCGACCACGCGTCACACCCGCGCACAGCAGCTGATCGATGCCAGCGCGATCTCGCGCGACGATTTCGAAGCCCGCAGCGCCGGTCGCGCCGAAGCCGAAGCCGCGGTGCGCGGCGCGCAGGCCGCGGTCGAAACCGCACGACTGGATCTGGCGTTCACCGAAGTGCGCGCGCCGGTCGCCGGTCGCGCCGGTCGCGCGATGCTGACCACCGGCAATCTCGCCCAGGCCGATGCGTCGATGCTGACCACCGTGGTCTCGCAGGATCCGGTGCACGTCTACTTCGAAACCGATGAGCGCACCTATCTGCGCCACCAGGCGATGTCGCGCGCCGGGACGCGCACCAATGCCGACAACGCGGTGCGCGTGGGTCTGGCCGACGAGACCGGTTATCCGCATGCCGGCACCGTCGACTTCCTCGACAACCAGATCGATCCCACGACGGGCACCGTGCGCGCCCGCGCCGTGCTGCCGAATCCGGACCGTCGCTTCACCCCGGGCCTGTTCGCCCGCGTGCAGCTGGAAGGCGCGGCCGCGCGGCCGGCGATCCTGATCGACGACAAGGCGGTGATCACCGACCAGGACCGCAAGTTCGTCTACGTCGTCGGTGAGGACAACACCGCGCAGCGTCGCGACATCGTGCCGGGCCGCATCGTCGAGGGCCTGCGCGTCGTCGAATCCGGCCTCGCCGCCGGCGACCGCGTGATCGTCAACGGCGTGCAGAAGGTCTTCATGCCGGGCATGCCGGTCGCGCCGAAGGCGGTCGCGATGCGTGGCGGTGCGCCGGTCGAGGCCGTCGCGAAGCGCTGACGCGCGCTTGACCCACACCTCTCCCTTCGGGAGAGGTCGGCGCGCGCAGTGCGTCGGGTGAGGGTGAGGCGTCACCGTTGAAACCCCGCCCTCATCCGCCCCTCCGGGGCACCTTCTACCCCGAGGGCACGTTGTCCCAGAGGGAGAAGGGCTTGCCGTTCCCGCGTTCTTTTCTCTGCGGCCCCCGCGCCGCCCACAAGGATTTCCCCGTGGACTTCTCCCGCTTCTTCATCGACCGGCCGATCTTCGCCGCGGTGCTGTCGATCCTGATCTTCGCCGGCGGCCTGATCGCCATCCCGCTGCTGCCGATCGGCGAATACCCCGAGGTCGTGCCGCCCTCGGTGGTTGTGCGCACCGTGTATCCGGGCGCCAATCCGAAGGTGATCGCCGAGACGGTGGCGACGCCGCTCGAGGAGGCCATCAACGGCGTCGAGGACATGATGTACATCAAGTCCGTCGCCGGCTCCGACGGCGTGCTGCAGCTCACCGCCACCTTCAAGCCCGGCACCGATGCCGACGAGGCGGCGGTGCGCGTGCAGAACCGCGTGGCCCAGGCGCTCGCGCGACTGCCCGAGGATGTGCGCCGGCAGGGCGTGACCACGCAGAAGCAGTCGCCGGTGTTCCTGATGGTCGTGCATCTGACCTCGAGCGATGGCCGCTACGATTCGCTGTACCTGCGCAACTACATGCGCCTGCACGTCAAGGACGAGATCGCGAAGATCTCCGGCGTCGGCGATGCACAGGTGTTCGGCGGCGGCGACTACGCGATGCGTCTGTGGCTCGACCCCGACAAGATCGCCGCGCGCGGCATGACCGCCAGCGACGTGGTGCGCGCGGTGCGCGAGCAGAACGTGCAGGTCTCGGCCGGCCAGCTCGGCGCCGAACCGATGCCCAACGGCAGCGACTTCCTGCTGCCGATCAATGCCAAAGGCCGTCTGGAAACCGTCGAGGAGTTCGGCGACATCGTGCTGAAGTCCGGCGCCGACGGTGAGCTGGTACGTCTGGCCGACGTCGCCCGCATCGAACTCGCCGCCGGCGACTACACGCTGCGCGCACGTCTCGACGGCAAGAACGCGGCGGCGATCGGCGTCTTCCAGGCGCCAGGTGCGAACGCGCTCGAGATCCGCGACGGCGTGGTCGCGACCATGGAGCAGTTGCGGCCTTCGCTGCCGCCGGGCGTCGAGATCCAGTCGATCTACGACACCACGATCTTCGTGCGCGATTCGATCAAGTCGGTCGTCGTCACGCTGATCGAAGCGACGCTGCTGGTGGTGCTGGTGGTGATCCTGTTCCTGCAGACCTGGCGCGCGTCGATCATTCCGCTGCTGGCGGTACCGGTGTCGATCGTCGGCACGTTCGCGGTGCTGTACCTGCTCGGCTATTCGATCAACACGCTGACCCTGTTCGGACTGGTGCTGGCGATCGGCATCGTGGTCGACGACGCGATCGTGGTGGTGGAGAACGTCGAGCGGCACATCGAACTCGGCGCCACGCCATTGGAGGCCGCGCATCTGGCGATGCAGGAAGTCTCCGGCCCGATCATCGCGATCGCGCTGGTGCTGTGTGCGGTGTTCGTGCCGATGGCGTTCCTGACGGGTGTGACCGGCCAGTTCTACAAGCAGTTCGCGGTGACCATCGCGATCTCGACGGTGATCTCGGCGATCAACTCGCTGACCCTGTCGCCGGCGCTCGCCGCCAAGCTGCTGCAGCCGCACGGCGCGCCGAAGGATCGCCTGACACGCATCATCGATCGTCTGTTCGGCTGGCTGTTCCGCCCGTTCAACCGCTTCTTCAACCGCAGCTCGGAGCGCTACGAAGGCGCGGTGTCGCGGTCGCTGGGTCGTCGCGGTGCGGTGTTCCTGGTCTACGCGGTGCTGCTGGTCGGCGCGGGCGTGATGTTCAAGGTGGTGCCGGCCGGCTTCATTCCGGTGCAGGACAAGCTGTACGTGATCGCCGGCGTGAAAATGCCCGAGGGCGCATCGATCGAGCGTACCGATGTTGTCCTCAAGAAGATGGCCGCGCTCGCCAGTGAAGTCGACGGTGTCGCCAGCGAGATCGCGTTCCCGGGCCTCAACCCGCTGCAGTTCACCAATACGCCCAACAACGGCGTGATCTTCTTCACCCTCGATCCCTTCAGCGAGCGCTCGCGCACCGCCGAAGAGATCACCGCCGAGCTCAACCAGAAGTTTTCGACGATCCAGGAAGGCTTCACCTTCGCCTTCATGCCCCCGCCGATCCAGGGCCTGGGCAACGGCTCGGGCTGGTCGCTGTTCGTCCAGGACCGCACGCGTCTGGGCTACGGCGAACTGCAGGCGGCCGTGCAGGCGTTCCAGGGCGCGGCGATGCAGACGCCGGGTCTCGGCTATCCGATCAGCAGCTACCAGGCCAACGTGCCGCAGCTCGATGCCGACGTGGATCGGGTCAAGGCGAAGGCGCAGGGCGTGCCGCTGACGGAGCTGTTCGACACGCTGCAGACGTATCTGGGGTCGTCCTACGTCAACGACTTCAACATGTTCGGCCGCACCTGGCAGGTCATCGCCCAGGCAGACGGCCAGTTCCGCGACGAGGTGGGCGACATCGCCAACCTGCGCACGCGCAATGCGGCCGGCGAAATGGTGCCGGTGGGTTCGATGGTCAACGTGCGCCAGACCTATGGTCCCGACCCGGTGATCCGCTTCAACGGCTATCCCGCGGCCGACCTGCTGGGCGATGCCGATCCGCGTGTGCTGTCGTCGGGCGAGGCCATGGCCAAGGTCACCGAACTCGCCGGGCAGGTGCTGCCGGCCGGCATGGGCATCGGCTGGAGCGATCTGAGCTACCAGCAGTCGAACCAGAGCGGCGCGGCGATGGTGGTGTTCCCGCTCGCGGTGCTGCTGGCGTTCCTCGTGCTGGCCGCGTTGTACGAGAGCTGGTCGCTGCCGCTGGCGGTGATCCTGATCGTGCCGATGACGCTGCTGTCCGCCCTGTTCGGCGTGTGGCTGGCGGGCGGCGACAACAACGTGTTCGTGCAGGTGGGGCTGGTCGTGCTGATGGGCCTGGCATGCAAGAACGCGATCCTGATCGTCGAGTTCGCCCGCGAACTGGAAATGCAGGGCAAGGGCATCGTCGAGTCCGCGCTGGAAGCCAGCCGCCTGCGTCTGCGCCCGATCGTCATGACCTCGGTCGCCTTCATCGCCGGCACCGTGCCGCTGGTGCTGTCGACGGGTGCAGGCGCGGAAGTCCGCTCGATCACCGGCGTCACCGTGTTCGCCGGCATGCTGGGCGTGACCCTGTTCGGCCTGTTCCTGACGCCGGTGTTCTACGTCGCGCTGCGCAAGCTCGCGAACACACCGGTGGTGTCGCACAAGCCGGTGGCGCATCCCGCACCTGTCAGCAGCACGCACGCATGAGCCACGTCGCACACATTTCCTTCTTCGAGCCAGGCCGCGCCCACGCGCGCGGCCGCGGCCCGCATTCCCCCATCAGGAGTCATCCATGAACACGTCGTCCCGCATCGCCCTCGTCACCGGTGCCACCCGCGGCATCGGTCTGGAAACCGTGCGGCAGCTCGCCGAAGCCGGTGTGCACACGCTGCTGGCCGGTCGCAATCGCGAGCGCGCCGTCGAAGCCGCATTGAAGCTGCAGGCCGACGGCCTGCCGGTCGAAGCCATCGCGCTCGACGTCACCGATGCCGCCAGCATCGCCGCGGCAGCGAAGACCATCGAAGACCGGCACGGCCGGCTCGACATCCTGGTCAACAACGCCGGCATCATCGCCGACGATCCGCAGCTCGGCGCCGCCGGCCAGTCGATCGACACCTGGCGCACGACGTTCGAGACCAACGTGTTCGGTCTGATCGCAACCACGCAGGCGCTGCTGCCGCTGCTGCACAAGTCGAAGGGCGGCCGCATCGTCAACGTGTCCAGCCTGCTCGGCTCGATCAGCGAGCATCAGAACCCCGAGTCCTTCATCTACGACTTCAAGGGCGTGCCGGCCTACAACGTGTCCAAGAGCGCAGTGAACGCGTGGACCGTGCATCTGGCGCACGTGCTCAAGGACGCCGGCATCAAGGTCAACACGATTCATCCGGGCTACGTGCGCACGGACATGAACAAGGCCGGCGACGAGCAGAACGGCGAACTCGAGGTCACCGATGGTGCGCGCACCAGCGTGCGCCTCGCGCTGATCGACGATGCCGGCCCGACCGGCGGTTACTTCTATCTCGACGAGGTGCTGCCGTGGTGATGCGACCCCTGATCTCGGTGCTGGCGGCGGCCCTGCTCGCCGCCTGCGCCGTCGGCCCCGAGCACGTGCGGCCGTCGATGGCCGTGCCGCAGAGCTTCGAAGGCACGGCCGCACCGGATGCGACCGCGGCAACCGCGAGCGCGGCGAACGCGACCGTTGCGCCCGCCGTCGCCGACACCGCGTTCTGGCAGGCCTTCGGCGATCCGCAGTTGAACGCGCTGGTCGACGACACGCTGGTCGCGAACCACGACCTGCGCATCGCGCTCGCCCGCTACGACCGCGCGAATGCGTTGCTGCGCGGCACGCGCTTCGACCAGCTGCCGACGATCGATGCCAGCGGCACCGCGAGCAGCAATCGCGCGAGTGCCGACCAGGCGCCCGGCGTACCGCGCGATGCCCGCGACACCGACAGCTTCGACATCGGTATCGGCGCGAGCTGGGAACTCGACCTGTTCGGCCGCGTGCGTCGCAGCGTCGAGGCCGGACGCGCCGACGTCTCCGCGAGCGCGGACGATCTGCGCGCGTTGCAGGTCGCGATCGTCGGTGAAGTGGCGACGGCCTATCTCGATCTGCGCGGCCTGCAGGAACGCCTGCGCGTGGCGACCGAGAACGCCGGCAACCAGCAGCACACGCTGGCGCTGGTTGATGCGCGCCGCAATGCCGGACAGGACAGCGACTTCGACAGCGCACGCGCCTCGGCGCAGGCCGCGTCGACGGCCTCGCGCATCCCGATGCTGGAAGCCGAGATCGCCGTCGCCACGCATCGCATTGCCGTGCTGACCGGGCGCACGCCCGACGCACTGGGCGCCCAGCTGAGCGTCGCGCGGGCGCTGCCCGCAGTACCGCGTGCGATCGATCCCGGCACACCGGCCGATGTGCTGCGTGTGCGTCCGGATGTGTCCGCCGCCGAACACCGCCTGCACTCGGCGACCGCGCGCGTGGGCGTCGCCACGGCGGACCTGTTCCCGCGGCTCACGCTGGGCGGCCTGATCGGCAGCCAGGCCGGCGACATCGACGCGCTGTTCGGACGCGACAGCGAGACACGACTGGTCGCGCTGGGCATCGACTGGTCGTTCCTCGACATCGGCCGCGTGCGTGCACACATCGCCGCGGCCGACGCCGACGCCTCGATGGAACTGGCGCGCTACCAGCAGACCGTGTTGCGCGCGCTCGAAGACACCGGCAACGCCCTGGTGCGATTCGACCGCGCCCACGATGCTGACGTCGAACTCGAACGCGCCGCCCGCGACAGCGCCCGCGCCGCCCAGCTGGCCCGCCTGCGTTTCGACGCCGGCGGCACCAGCCTGCTGGAAGTGCTCGACGCCGAACGCACGCAGCTGCAGGCCGAGGACGCCTTCGCCGCCGGACGTACGCGCACGGCGACGGGTGCCGTGGCGCTGTATCGCGCCTTGGCCGGTGGCTGGCCGCAGACATTGCCGGCGCGTGAGACGGCAGGGATGCGCTGAGGACCATCGCCTCAGATCATTGATCTCGGCTGCTAGTGCTCGGAGCCCGTCATCCCGGCGGTTTCTAACGGACGAATGTCCGGTCAAGCCGGGATCCAGTGCCTTCCACTCGCGACGCATACACCCTGTAAGCCAGATTCGGGCGGTGGCTTGATTGGGTAAATCGCGATTCGTGAAGCACCAAAGACACTGGATCCCGGCCTTCGCCGGGATGACAGATGGACAAGCAAAATTGCTCTGCCGAGGTCGGTTGTATCTGATGAGGGTCAGATCTCTCGCATGCGCAAACGCGAACTGATCAGAGCGCAGGTCCGTCCAACTCATGCGCCGGTACCAAGACATGCGGGCCACCGCGTCCAGCGACATCGCGCGACTGCCGCTCCAGCGCTTCGAATCCCTGCTGCAGCCACGTCTGTCCCGCGTCACTCGCCAACTGCTCGCGCAGACGGTCCGAAATCGCATAGCCGTCCTCGCGCGCGGCTGCAGACAGCAGATCACTCGCGAATGCGGGGGTCTCCAGACCTGCATCGCGCGCCGGCACACGGCCCTGCACCGGGCCGATTCCGACACGCTGCCACTCCAGCGCCGCGGCCATCGCCTCGTTGCGCGGCATCGCGTCGCGGCAATCGATCTGGCACAGCGACGGCGGTGCCAGGAGATCCTGCATGCCGCGCGCGCTGTTCCGGTCGAATATCGAGGTGCCGTAGATCGCCGAGTGCTGCTCGGAACGATGGATCACATAACGGTCAGGATTGTCGGGCAGCGCTCGCTTCTCTAGCGGGGGCGGACGGATCAATGCATTGGCGTAGTCGATCGCGAGATTTCCGCTCAGAACACCCAGCCCATCTCGACGATAGCCGCCGCCGACATCACTGTGCGCGCCCGCGACGCTGACATTGAGAAAACGGCCGTCCCCGGTCTGGCCGGGATCCGTGATCAAGGTGCCCTGGAACAGATTGCGGCGCTCGTCCAACGCGGTGATCTGAAACGCGGACACGACGGACTCCGCGAGGCGGCGGTCGTTCTGGCGGGGCGCACCCGTGCCGACAGGATCGAACAACGCCGCTGCCTGGATCACGGTGCCGGGCGCGCGCAATGGGGGATCTGGGTAAACGACTTGGCCGACGATCAGGCCATCCGCATTGCGGGTGACCACTGCACCTGTCGGATTCTGGATTCCGCGCTCTTCCACGAGTCGGGTAAAGCCTGCTGCCTGTTCTGCGCCGCGACTGAAGCCAGTGGCGAAGATGCGGATGTCGGCGTCCGGATTCTCGTCCAGCCAGACCTTCGCCTCAGTGACGAATTGAAGATACATGTCTTCGATGCGGGCTTCGTAGCTGTTTCCATGCAACGCGTCGATCAAGCCACTCACGCCACCCTGCGTGCCGGGCCCCTCGACATAGCCTCGACCAATGGGCGCGTAGCCGAGCCTAGCCGTGGCGGATTCGGCATAGCTTCTGATCTGCTCGTCAATCCTGGCGACATTGGTGAACTTGTCAGGATCCCGCTTGCTGTTCCCGGTGCCGTCGAAGGACGCAACGAACAGACGCTGCTCAGGCCGCCTTTCGTCCAGCAGGATTGGCGCGGTGAAATTCGTGAGTGCGCGCTCGGCGCTGTTGAAGCTCGCAAGCTGTTCCGCGCTGGCAGCGTTCGCGTGCACGCCATCCGGTTGCCGATTTCCGCCCATGCGCCACCTCCATGTGGCTACGGATCAGTAGGTTTCGCTCCATGCGAGGACGAGATCACGTCGGTAGTCGCTGTGCGGATTACCTGGAGTTCGCGGCGCTTTCAACGAAAGATAAGCGCGCATATATACGTTGATCGTCCGGTCGTTGATCTCCAGCACAATGTCCGGATTGATGGCCGGCGTGTGGTCGGATATCTCGTCGCGAGGCGCTTCGTAGCGCACCAGCTCGTCCTTGAAGATCCGCCCGATGTCGACTTCCGCCTCCAGCGGCGTGCCGTCCCGACTCGTCCACTTCACGACCGCAGGCGGCGGGAAATTGCGGATCATGAGGTGACCGGCGCTCGTATTCTTGAAGGCGTTGGGATGCACCTCCGCGCGCGCAGGACGTTCTCCACCGGTGTAAGGCCGGTTGGCGTACACGACGCTGTACGCCTGCACCGCGTAGGTCGCGATACCAAAGTTGTGACGTAGAAATCTGAGTGGAAATTCGGTCAGCGGCCCGGGCTGCGCGCCGGCGGGCTGCGGTGGGATGGAATCGTGTGTTGTCGCCATGCCCTGGCATCCCGTCGTCGTGAGTGCAGTCGCGACGATCGCGGTCGCGATCCGCCGTGCTGGCGTGCCATGTGGATGCGGACGCCCGATCCTGTGCGCCATCTTCGTGCTCCCTGCGGTTTAACGGTTCCGCCCTGCATCCCGGCACCTGGCCGATGTGTCCTGCAGGTTCGAACGGACGCGGGACGGAGGCAGACAGGATGGCGCAAGCCGATGCTGCTTGGAATCGGGGCATACCGTCGCGCTGTGTGGGAATTGGCGGGCTGGCAGTGCATGAGCGCATCGACATGCGGTCAAGCGATGAGGTGTCCCTCAAGCCAAAGCGCCCTCACCCCAACCCCTCTCCCAAGGGGAGAGGGGCTATGAGACGACGCGCGCGTCTCGGAATCGCGATGTACACGCTTTGAGCCCCTCTGCCTCCGAGGATACGTGCCCGCCGGGGTAGAGGGGTCGGGGTGAGGGCGGACACGCGGTGGATCACCACGACACTGCAGCGCGCCTGGACGACATCCGTCTCATCGTCCACAACATGAACGTGCATCTTTCAGCTGCTGTTTCGTACGCGAATATCCGCACGGCAGATCCGCACGCATCACGTTTCATGCGGTCGGAACGCGTGCCCCCACCCGACCCTCCCCCGCGTGCGGGGGAGGGCTCAAGACTTACGGCCGCAGCTCGCGGGCTGCATGCGCTTCAGCAGTCTGGATCAGACGCCCAGCAGCACCCGGTTCATGCGCTGCACGAACGCAGCCGGATCCGGCAGCGGCGCGCCGGCGGCGATCTCGGCCTGCTCCAGCAGCAGCGTCGAAAGATCCGTCGCCTTCGCATCATCCGCTTCGCTTTCGATCCGCTGCAGCAACGCGTGCTGGGGGTTGATCTCGAGCGTCGGCTTGCTCTCGGGCACGTCCTGGCCGGCTTCGCGCAGCAGGCGGGCGAGGTGCGGGGCCATCTCGTAGTCGGCGAGCGCGAGACACGACGGCGAATCGGTCAGGCGTGCGGAGACGCGCACGTCGCCGACGCGATCGCCGAGCAGACGCTTGATGCGCTCGACCAGCGGTGCGGCGGCCGTCGCGGCTTCCGCCTGCTTCGCCTTGTCGGCTTCGTCGAGCGGCAACTCACCCTTGGCGACGTTCTTCATCGACTTGCCGGCGTACTCGTGCAGGCTGCCGAGCATCCATTCGTCGATGCGGTCGAACATCAGCAGCACTTCGATGTCCTTCGCGCGGAAGGCTTCGAGTTGCGGGCTGCCGGCCGCGGCCTTGTGACCGTCGGCGGTGATGTACCAGATGGTGTCCTGGCCGACCGGCATGCGGCCGACGTAATCGTCCAGCGACACGGTCTGCGCAGCGCCATCGCCCTTGGTGGACGCGAAGCGCAGCAGCTTGGCGATGCGCTCGCGATTGGTCGCGTCCTCGACGATGCCTTCCTTCAGCGTGTTGCCGAAGGCCTTGTAGAACGCGGTGAACTTCTCGGGCTCGTCGCGCGCGAGCTTCTCGATCAGATCGAGCACGCGCTTCACGCAGGCGCCCTTGATGCGGTCGAGCTGGCGGTTGTGCTGCAGCAGTTCGCGGCTGACGTTGAGCGGCAGGTCGTCTGCATCGACGACACCGCGCACGAAGCGCAGGTAGTTCGGCAGCAGTTCCTCGGCGGCATCCATGACGAACACGCGCTTGATGTAGAGCTTCAGACCCTTGCGCTCGTCGCGCCCGCCCATCATCAGGTCGAACGGCGGCTGCGAAGGCAGATACAGCAGCGTGGTGAAGCTCTGGCTGCCTTCGACGCGGTTGTGGGTCCACGCGGCCGCGTCGTTGAAGTCGTGGCCGAGCGCCTTGTAGAAGTTCTGGTAGTCCGCGTCGCTGATGTCGGACTTGGACTTGGTCCACAGCGCGGACGCGTCGTTCGCGGTTTCCCACTCCGGCGCGGCGTCGGCCAGCGCGTCCTCGCCTTCGGCAGGTGCCCGTGCGTCCTTGGGCATGCGGATCGGGAACGCGACATGGTCGGAGTACTTCGTCACCAGTGAGCGCAGCTTCCAGCCGTCGAGGAACTCGTCCTCGTCGGCCTTGAGATGCAGCACGACCGTGGTGCCGCGCTCGGGCAGGGTGACGTCTTCGAGCGAGTATTCGCCGCGGCCGTCGCTTTCCCACTTCACGCCGGACTCGGGCGACGCGCCCGCGTGTCGCGTCAGCACGGTCACGCGGTCGGCGACGACGAAGGCCGAGTAGAAACCGACGCCGAACTGGCCGATCAGGCGCGCGTCGGCCTTCTGCTCGCCGCTCATCGCTTCGAGGAAACGGCGCGTGCCCGAGCTGGCGATGGTGCCGATGTTGGCGACCACGTCGTCGCGGGTCATGCCGATGCCCGTGTCGCGGATCGTCACCGTACGCGCCGCCTTGTCCCAGCTGACGTCGATGTGCAGCTCGCTGTCGCCGGCCAGCAGGTCGGGATTGGCGATCGATTCGAAGCGCAGCTTGTCGCAGGCATCCGATGCGTTGGAGATGAGCTCGCGCAGGAAGATCTCCTTGTGCGAGTACAGCGAGTGCGTGACCAGGTGCAGGACCTGGGCGACTTCGGCTTCGAACTTGCGGGTTTCGGCGGTTGCGGTCATTGCGTGCGGCGTCCGTATGGATGTGGTGCGAGCGGTCGATATTGGTGTGGTTGCGGGGGAATCAAGGCGCGGCCGACCGCGGGCCGATCGCTGCCGGCGCGCGCGGCGCCGGAGGCGGGCGCGCCGCCAAGGCGCGGGACCGGTGGGATCGCGCGAGCGCGGCGAGGTGCGTTCGCGTGAGAACCGACGCCCACGCCGGACTGCTCCGGATAGTCAGAGGATCGGCCGATCCGGAACGTCAGAAGCCGGCGCCTGCTCGCTCGAAACCTCCGTGCGTCAACGGACTGCGTCTGCAGGCGCGAACGCCTGATCGTGACGTGTCGCAGCGGCGTATGTACGGATTAACGAACGCGCGCCCCGCCCTATTCCGGATAATGAATAGATAATCCAAGTAAATCCTCGTTGAATATTCATGTAAATAAACCGAATTAATAGCGTTCCGTCACGCGCCCGGCACGTTAACCAAATATTAACTGGCGCCGAATCGCTCGACATCGGACGTGGATCGATCCCAGCAGTCGTCATCCATGCAAATCCACGCTCGAGGATTCCAGATGAACGCGATCCACAACCACTTCCGGGTGCGTCGTACCCGGCTCAGCCTCGCCGTTCCCGTTGCGCTCTGTGCGCTCGTGTTGCCGCTCGCAGCGTCCGCGCAGAGCAGCACCGGGCAGGCGACCACGCTCGACCGGATCACGGTCACCGGCTCGAACATCCCGCGTACCGATACCGAAACCGCATCGCCGGTGCAGGTGATCTCGCGCGACCAGATCGACCGCACCGGCAAGACCACGGTCGGCGAATATCTGCAGAGCCTGTCGGTCGACGGCGCGGGTTCGGTGCCCAAGAGCTTCGGCAACGGTTTTGCCGGCGGTGGCTCGGCGATCTCGCTGCGCGGCCTCGGCGCGGGGTCCACGCTGGTGCTGCTCAACGGGCGGCGCATGGCGCCGTTCGGACTCGCCGATGACGGACAGAAGGTCTTCACCGACCTGAGCACCATTCCGCTGGATGCGGTCGCCCGCATCGAGATTCTCAAGGACGGCGCATCGTCGATCTACGGGTCCGACGCGATCGCCGGCGTGGTCAACGTGATCCTGCGCGACGATTTCGAAGGCGCGATCGCCAGCGTGTCCTACGGCTGGTCCAGCGATGGCGGTGGCGATCAGCCCAAGGCCTCGCTGACCGCGGGCACCGGCAGCATGAGCGAGGACGGCTACAACGCGTTCTTCAGCATCGAGGCGGCCAAGACCGACGCGATCCGCGTGCGCGACCGGCGCGATCGCAAGTGGATCGGCACCGGCGATCTGCGGCCCTACGGTTATGCGATCGGCACCAATCTGCCCGGCCGCATCACCGGTGGCGGCACCGGCGCCGGCGGCGGGCCGAGCGGCGCGATCGAGAATCCGAACACCGGCCTGTTCGAGTCGCTGCCCGGCTGCGCGGCGCTGTCGAACGTGACGCCGCAGGATCCGGCGGGCGGCTGCCTGTGGGATGTCGCGCAGTTCCGCGATCTCTCGCCCGAGGAGGAATACGTGAACTTCTTCTCGCGCGCGGCGTTCGCGGTCGGCGATACCGGCGAGCTGTACATGGAACTGAGCGCGGCGAACAAGAAGACGACGTTCCAGAACACGCCATCGGGCGTCTCCGGTGCCTGGGGATTCCCCGGCGGTCCGGTCAATGCCAGTGATCCCGGCCCCGGCGCCACCGTGCTCGGACCGGACCACCCGGAAAATCCGTACCCGGGCACCGCGAACCGGCTGCGTTACACCGCCTTCGACGTCGGCCCGCGCGTGACCTACAACGACAGCCGCTTCGTGCGCCTGCTGCTGGGCTTCAAGGGCACGGCCGGCGCGTGGGATTACGACGTCGGCTACCTGCACTCCGGCACCGACCTCACCAACGAGCGCACCGGCTTCCTGCAGTACAGCCACGTCAAGACCGCGCTGGAAGATCCGAACAGCCCCGTCGGCTACTGGCGCATCGGCGACAACGGCGGCCAGAACTCGCAGGCGCTCTACGACTACATCTCGCCGCGCATCAGCGCGACCGGCCGCACGCGGCTCGACATCTTCGACGCCAAGGTCACGCGCCCGTTGATGGATCTGCGCGGCGGCGCGCTCGGGCTCGCGCTCGGCGCCGAGTACCGGCGCCAGTCCGTGCTGCTCACGCCGCAGACGTTCACCGACCAGGGCGACATCATCGGTCTCGGCTATTCCGCCTACGGCGGCGTGGAGAAGGTCACCAGCGCCTACGCCGAACTGCAGGCACCGGTGCTCGACAGCCTGGAGCTGACCGGTGCGCTGCGCGTCGACAAGTACGACGGCGGCGAGACCGCGACGACGCCCAAGGTCGGCGTGAAGTGGTCGCCGACGGACTGGATCGCGGTGCGCGGCACGTACGCCGAAGGTTTCCGCGCCCCGAACCCGGCGGAAGCCGGCACCGGCGGCCTGGCGGCCTTCAGCACGGCGGTCGATCCGGTGCGCTGCGCCGCACCGGGCAACGAGCCGCAGGATTGCGATGCCGGCCCGATCGCGCTGATCACCTCGCCCAATCCCGATCTCAAGCCGGAAGAGTCGAAGAGCACCACGCTCGGCATCGTGCTGTCGCCATGGACCGGCGGCTCGCTCGCGGTCGATGCGTTCCGCATCCGGCGCACCGACGAGATCTTCGGCGGCAGCGCCGATGCGGCGATCGCGACCGGCGGCGACAACGTCGTGCGCGGCACCAACGAGATTCCGGGCACGCCCGGCAGCGGCTCGATCCTCGCGGTACTGGTGGGTTACGAGAACGCGTCGTCCACGACCGTCGAAGGCTTCGACGTCGACATGGAACAGCGCTTCGATCTGGGCGCGGGCAATCTGCGGCTGGACCTGCAGTTCACCCACATCAGTGCGTTCGAACGCGAGGATGTCGACGGCACCGTCTACGAGTTCGCCGGCACGCACGGCAACTGCGACGTGACCAACTGCATCGGCACGCCGAAGAACAAGGCGAACTTCGGCGCGACCTGGGAGATGGATGCGTTCTCGATCAGCAGCGTCGTGAACTGGCGCGACAGCATCCGCAACGTCACCGAGGCCGGCGACACCGAGTGCGCCAACGGCTTCGCCAATGGCGACGACGCGCCCCGCGGTTGCGAGCTGGCCTCGTTCTACACCGTCGATCTGTCGGCGCGCTGGATGCCGACCGAACACTGGGAGCTGTTCGGCTCGGTCAACAACGTGACCGATCGCATCGCGCCGCTCGATCCGCTGACCTATGGCGCGATCAACTACAACCCGATGGATTTCAGCGGCGCGATCGGCCGCTATTTCACGGTCGGTGCGAAGTTCAAGTTCGACTGAGATCGTTGCAGGCTGCAGGACCGGACGCCCCGCATGTCGGGGCGTTCGCGTCTTTCCGGTCGCACTGCTTGCCTCAAACGTGCGCGATCCACTGGCGCAGCATCGCCTGCACGGCGTCGGCGCGGCCGTCGATCGCGTCGCGGTCGGCGAACGCCAGCAGTGCGCGGTCCGGCGATGGCCAGGTCAGCAATCCGTCGGGATCGTCGATCGCGAGTCCGCCGTCCGGCAGTGCACGCGCTTTCGCGCCCCGGTGCAGCACCAGCCCGATGCCGGCCGCCGCGCGCAGTTGCGTGGTCGCGAAGTATTCGGTCGTGCGCCAGCTCGGCGCGTTCCATTTCACGCCTTCCGCGATCGTCGGGTCGACGCCGAGCACCAGCGCGCGCAGGCGTTGCACGGCGTCGGCGTGCGGGTGATCGAGATCGGCCATGAAGGCATCGACGGCGACCGAGGTATCGGCCGGTGTGCTGTGTCGTGGACGGGCGGTCTTCGCCATGGCTGGACTCCTGTCGAAAGCGACCAGCCTAATGAAGCAGGTGTCGCAGGCGACTCAAGGCGCGTCGATCTCCGTGCGCGTGGCCACGCGGTCGTCGTGCGGGCGCGGCCCCAGCGGCACCGGCGCCATCGTGCGATACACGCCATCGCGGCGCACCCACGCGTGGTACAGCGCGGCCGCGACGTGCAGCAGGATCACCGCGAACAGCGCGCGCGCCAGCCACGTGTGCGCGGCGCGCAACACGCTGTAGATCGCCGGATCGTGCGGCGCGATCGGCGGCAGATGCAGATCGCCCCACACCACGACCGGATTGCCGGCCGCAGACACCATCGCCCAGCCGATCAGCGGCATCGCGAACATCAGCGCGTACAGTGCGACGTGCGACGCGTGCGCGGCGGCGCGTTGCCAGGCCGGCAGATCGCGCGGCAGGTCCGGCGTGCGCCGCAGCAACCGATGGATCGCGCGCACGATCACCAGCACCAGCAGCGCGATGCCGATCGGCCGGTGCAGCATCAGCAGCGACGGGCGCAGCGTCATCGACGACACCATGGCCACGCCGACGAACAGCATCGCCAGGATCAGCACCGCCATGCTCCAGTGCAGCACGCGGGCGAAGGCATCGTGGCGATCGGTCGGGGCGTTCATCGCGCAGCCTCCGGCGGCGGGGTGCCATCGACATCGGCGCCGCGCGCGACCTCGCGCTCGCGTCGATCGAAGGACTGCGCATACACGGCCGCGCGCGCGGCGAGGATCGGATCGTCCGACAGCGCGACGCCGCTCGGCACGATGGTCGGATCGAAGTTCAGATCCCGGCACGCACCGGTCGCCTGGTCCTGCGCGTCCGTCAGTACGACCGTGCCGACGACGACCTGCTCGCGGTCCTCCGGCCAGGGCGTGCTCGGATCGCTGGCATCGTCGCCATCGCCGGCAATCGTGGCGACCATGTCCCAACGCAACGGACCCTGCGCGAGCCGCTCGCGCAGCTCGTCCTGCAGATAATTGCCTTCCGCCGCCTCGCGCTGCGCTGCCGTCATCTCGACGAACGGCGCCTGCGGACGCATCGACCAGCGCACCAGCCGTTCGCCGCCCACGCCGTTGAAGCGATAGGCGTGGATGCCGTTGTACTGCGTGTTGGCGAAGCTGTCCGACCACGGCGCGGACTTCGCCCAGGCGGCGAAGCGCTGCGCTTCGGGATGCTGCGCGGCGAAGGCGGCCATGCGGTCGGGATCGGGCTTGCCGGTCGCCGGATCCGGCGCCGACGCGCGCGTCTGTTCGAGGAAGGTCTCGATCGACGCCGCACCGAAGAACGGAAAACTGTTCATCGCCATGCGCCATTCGCTGCCGTCGGCGCCCTTGAGCACCAGCGCCATGCTGCGCACGCGCGCCTGCGCATCCAGGCCGTAGGGCGAGCCCCCACCGATCGACAGGCGGCCGAGCACCGGCGTATCGGTCCGCGAGAACACGCTGGCGCGGCTGAGCGCCGCGCCGTCGGGCGTGCCTTCGAAATGACCGACGACGCAGATGCCCTTGGCGTGCGCGCGCCGGAAGCCGGGATACGGCGTCGTCGACGTCGCCTCGATCGCATCGGTCATGCGCGCGGACGTGAGCCGGTCGGGCGTGAGCCAGCCTGCGGTCCAGGCAAAAGCGCCGACGACGACAGCCACGATCGCCGCGATCGCGACATAGGCACCGGTGCGGCGGCGGGGTGCGGGGACTTGCGACATGGACGCGACTCGTGGCGGATCGCCGCGAGCGTACGCCCGGCGCGGGGCCAGGCGAGTGAAGGCGTCAGGTCGCGCCCGGCCGGCGCGCGCGATTTACTGCAGCTGGATCCGCGACGCGTCGGCCACGCGCACATGGGTCTGGTAGTAGTACTTGCCCGTCGGCTGGCCGGCCGTGGTGAAATCGATCCGCACGCGCCGCGCCTCGCCCTGCACCAGGATGCGCCTGTGCTGCAGTGCGACCGCCAACGGCTCGCCCAGGCGCAGTTCCAGATCGCGTGCCGCCGCAGGCGTGAGCGCCACCGTCAGATTGCGCTGGTCGCGGTAATCGGTCTCGGAGTTGAGGTAGGTCGCGCCGTCCTGATGGCCGATCGCATTGACCTGCATCGAGAAGGTGCCTGCCGCACCACGCGGCGCGGCGTCGGCGGCCAGCTGGATTGCCTGTGCCGGTTGCAACCATCGCGCCTGGTCGCTCGATGGGCCGCTGCTGACGCAGCCGGTCACGAGGAGTGCGGCCAGCAATGCCGTCATGCCTTTGGAAATCATCTGTCGTCCTTGAGCGTGGAATGTTCCACCGCGATGCTCGCATCGCACGCATGACGCATCCGTCGAGTCGAAGAAGACCGCACGGGAAACGTCACCCGTGCGGCCTGATGCATCACGGCTGGTAACAGGCACCCGACGGATCGACTTCGATCCGGATCAGCTCGCTGCCACCGCCGCCCCACACATTGCCGCCCGTGAAGATCAGGCAGCCCTCGTCGCGGAACAGCGCCTGCAGGCGTGTCGCATCGTTGCCGAAGTAGAACGGAATCCAGCGCTTGCCGGATTCGTAGGTGTGGAAGCGATCCGGCGCGCGATCCAGCAACTCCTGTACATCCTGCATGCTCATGCCGATCTCAAGCTGCGCGAACTTGCTGCCTTCGGCGGGCGTACCGACGATCTCGCCGGTGAACGTGCCGTCCTTGGACTGGACCTCTCGCGTCTGCCCATCCTGCGCGGCGACCGACCCCGAGGCCGCCACGGCCAGCGCCAGCGCGGCGCCGATTCCCCAATTACGCATTGCAATCCCCTTGCGTGCTGCGTCGCCGGAATGGCGACGGCGTGCGGATGCTAGCAGGCGGGCAGGTCCGGGAGAGCAGCGCTTGTACCCCTCGTGGTCACTCTTCGCTGTTCTAGTCGCGTGCGTCGAAACGATCGATCTCTTTCACGATCTCAAGGAGTTGCTCTGGCTCGTGGCGCCCTCTCAACGCCTCGTCCGCGAATGCCTTCAGCAGCCCTGCCGGTCCATTGCCGGTCGGATGCACCGTGAAGGCGCAACTGTCCTTGTCCCTGCCCAAAAAGTAGAAAGTGCCGTCTGTACCGCCGTAATTGAGGCTGCTCATCGCGAAGTCAACCGAGCGACCCAAAGCCCTGTTGATTCGGAGCAGCGTCCGTGGATCGACCCGGATTTCGGAAACGGGCACCAGCGAGCCGTTGAACCAATTGATGACGGGTGGCGCATTCGATGAATCACCGTCTACGCGATAGGATGCGACCGCTCCGTTACCGATCGTTACGATTTCCAGTTTCTGAAACGATGGCGCGACCACGATTAAGAGGTCCTGATTAGGCAGGCCGGCACTCCGGATTTTATTTGCGGCGTATCCCAGAACCTCCCACTCATAAGGTCCGCACGGAGACAGTCCTCGTTGGTTTTGGAACCGGGCAGCCGCACGCTTTTCCAGCATGCTGCCCCGGGCTTCATCAGACAGAGACCGGGCAGAGAGGAACAAGTGGATACCGATGCCGAGCGTAACTATCACGACCACCTGCAGCACGACTGTTCTGACGCGCATGCCCGCCCCCCTTATCGATCAAGGATTACACCAGACTCTGCGCCGCCCCATTGCTGCGCCCGATCTCGCCGATCGACGTCATGCCCACGCCCTCGATGCACGCCAGATTGAACCCGTACTCGTTCGGTGCGCTGCGGCGCTGGTGGTGCGTGTAGATGCCGCAGACGCTGCAGAACCAGTGCCTGGCGATTTTCGTGTTCCATTGGTACAGGCTCAGCACATCGGCGCCGCGGGTTACGCGCAGGCGGTCGAGCGTCACGCCGGCCATCACCGCGCCCTTGCGGCTGCAGAGCGAGCAGTTGCAACGGCGGATGTTCTCGAAGCCGTCGATCAGATCGACCTCGAATTCGACGGCCTTGCAGTGGCAGGTACCGACGACCGTCTGCATCGCGGACTGCCCTGTCGTGGATGCGTCCATCACTTCTTCAGACCCGCCACGACTTCCGACACGTTGAGGCCGAGCTCTAGCTGCAGACGCACGTACTCGCGCTCCTTGCGCGAGAGGGTGCGGCCCATTTCGATGCGCACATCCTCCGCCTGCATGATGCGGATGATCCGCGGCATCGCCGAGCCGATGGCGTCCGGGCCATAGCCGGCTTCGCGCAGGGCTGCGATGAGAAGGGCTTCAAGTTCCATGACGCGTCCGGATCGAATTCGAGACGTGCATTGTGCGCCAGGCGTCGCGCGCCGACACGGCAACGGCGCCCCCTTCGATGTCGCGGGAATCGTCCCGTTGCTCGATGGCGCAAAGCCGATGTCGTACCTGGATGGCCGGGCAGCCGACGCCGTGAGCTGCCTTTCCGATGTGTCCTGCCAAACGCGCCCGGCGCCCGGTTACGCTCTCCCTGCTCCGACAGGGGGCGAACCCGACCCACATCGCGATGCGACACGCATGAAGATCACCCGGCTGCTCGGCATCTACGCACTCGGCATGGGCCTGGTCTTCGTGCTGCTGCTCGCCTGGATCGGCGCGGTGTACGCGTTCAACGTCTACACCACGGCGAAGCTGTCGGCCGAGGCCATTCTCAACACGATGTTGACCGGGCTGCTGAGCGTCGTCGGGCTGCCGATCGTGCATCGCGCCGTGTACCGGCATCACTGGCACATCAGCCGCAAGCTGGCATCCGGCGAACTGCAGGTCGGCGACCACATGCCGATCATCGGCGCCGAACCCGCCCCGCCGGTGCCGCGGGTCCGCAAGACGCGCTTGCAGATCGCGCTTTACGTTGCGCTCTACGCGCTCGCGATGGCATCGCTGCTCGCCGCCTACGCGCCCTTCGGGCATCAGGAAGCGTTGAACGCGTTCCTCGCCCGCTTCAGCGCCGGGCGCAGTTCGTTCTCCAGCCTCGCCACGCTGGTGGTGGTGTACGCACCGATGGCGATCGGACTCGGGATCGCGTTGCCGCTGCTGGAGATCGATCGCAGGCGCATGCAGTCACGCGAACTGCCTGCATCCGAAACTTTGCGACTGCAGCTGCGTCAGGACTGGGTGTTCTCGTTCGTGATGTCGTACGTCACCGTCAGCTTCCTCGCGTTCCTGACGGGCAACCTGATCATCAGCTATCTCTGAGGCTCGATGCGTGCGTTCCGGCGGTCGTCTTACCGGCTCAGCGCGTCGTCGCCCGTTCCTGCTCGGTGATCGAACGCGCCAGCGCATCAAGTGTCTGCGCCGATGGCGAAGCGGTTCCGAGTGCGTCAAGAATGGCGGCGACCCCGGCCGACGGACCGTCTTCCTTTCGCGGAGACCACGTCCGCGCACACGCGTCTCCCCAGCTGAGCACGTAGCTGTTGCCGTCAAAGCCGCCGCGAACCTCGGCGTTCGGATACCGGGCCAGTCGGACCAGGGGCGCTTGCAGGGCGTAACTGGCCTCTGGCGTTAGGGAGACCGTGACCGGATCTGCCGCCAGTGTCTGGAACCACGTCTCCGCGTTGGAGTACCCAGTCGCTCCGCTGAAGTGCAGGACCTCGATGCGGGTGTCATGAAACCCGGCGGCCATCGCGCCCTCGAAGGTCGGCGTGACGACACCGATCAGCGGCGCGTCGCGCAGCCCGGCCGCCAGGAATGCAGCGCGGGCCCGAGTGACGGTGTCGCGATGGTGGTCCTCACAGGACGACAAGCCCCGCATGTGCTCGAACCGGTATGCAGCCGCACGATCCAGATCGTTCTGATCCGCGAAACTTCGATCTTGCTCGGTGAGCACCCAGGCGCCACCGGCCACGAGAAGGCCCGTGAGCATCAGGGTGACGATGAGAACGCGGAACACGCGGGTCTTGAACATGCCACACCTCGATCACGTGCACGGAGCGGTGAAGAATCGTCGTGGTGGATCGCCCGCCTCTAACCGGGCTCGAGCAACGCGCGCAGCTTGAGCACCGTCGCCCAGTTGCGTGTCGTCAGTGCCCGACCGGATTTACCCAGCAGCGCAGGCGCGACCTTGCTCTCCAGCAATCCCGCTGGACACGCCAGATAGCCCGCGTCGCCGGTGACGACGAGCCGCTCCGGCAACATCGCCAGCGGCTGCAGATCGTCCAGCAGCCGCAGCGCTTCCGGTGCCTGCGCGAAGATCACCAGACACCGCGAATGCTCTGACTCGGCCGGCGCCATCGGGCTCTCGCTGACGATACGGTCCAGCTCCGCTGCCGACTTGACGATCACCGGCGTCGACACACCCAGCTGCGCGGACAACGCATCGGCGATGGTCTGCGCGAACTTCGCTGTCGCGCGCACCGGCGCAGTGACCACCGCATTGCCGCTGTTGAGCAGCGTCCGCACCTGCGTGCAGCCCACGGATTCGAGCAGTTGCTTGAACGCCGCCATCGGCACGCGGCTGCCCTTGCCGACATTGACGCCACGGAGCAGCACGACGAAACGGGGCATGGCAATCGCCTGGGAATGTCAGGGAGTCAGCGAGTGTGCGATGAAGCGGAAGGTGCAACGACTGACGCCGTCACCGGTCTGGATCGACCGGGTCGCCTGACGTAGATGCGGGTACCTTGCGCGTAATCGTCTCCTGCAGACGGCCGATCGGAATACCGAGCAGTCTGACCACGCCCACGTTGTCGATCGTACGCCCGTCCGCTGAGAGCACCAGCTCCTGATGCATGAACACCGGTCCCTTCACCCGGTAACGCAGCGACAGGCGCGGTCCCGAGACCGTCGCCTCGACCGGTCCTGCCGCGTCGCTGAGCGTTGCCGCGTAGCGATTCGGCGCGGTGCGCGTCATGACCCAGAAGCGCGACTGCGGCGGCTCACCGGCGAAGGTGATGGTCTGATCCAGACGGAACGTTCCGTCGCCCTGTTCGGTGCCACGGCTCGTGACATGGAAGACGCGCGGCTTGCGAAAGACGAACTTCAGCGTGCCGCGACCCTCGCTCTCCCCTCCGAATCCGGCGCTCGGCGTGAACTCGACGGGCGTCTGCGCTGTGGCCATCGGACACGCCACGGTCGCCGCAGCGAGCAGTGCAAGGCACAGCCATTTCAGTGCTCTCGTCACAGTTGAAGCCTGCTCGGAACGGACACGCATTGTGGCGGCAAAGCGGGTGCTGATTGCGTTCGGTGCTGCGAGCCCAAGGCTCATGCCGCGCAAGAGGTCCACACCCGAGTCCGAGTGCGACAAGATCTTTGAGGTGTTGCTCGGCGTCTCCAGCGACCCCCGATGCGCCGGCGTCGTGAATCAGCGACGAATCCGCACAGCAGACTCGAGTCGGTTACCGGAGCGCCTGCGTCACCCCGATCGCAAAGGCGGCCGACAGCAGCCAGACCACGCCACGCGTGAGGAACGCCTTGTCGACAGCGCCTCGACCCACCGCCTGATTGGGCCCGAAGCCCACGACGAACGCGTGTGCCGGCAGGGCAACTGCCAGCAGGAAGGCGACGACCATCAGCATGGTGTCGTCCGCCAGTCGCAACCAGAAAACCGACATCGCAGTGCCTGCGACGATGCCTGCAAGCGCAGCGGTGATCGGTGTAGGCGTGATTCTCAAGGTATCCGGACCATTCGCTTCAGTGCCGGAAGTCTAAGCGAACGCGTCTTGTGCATTCACGAGCCGATTTGATGCGCGTCTCGAAGTCTGCGCCTGCGTTCTTCCTCTGTCGCAACGTTGGAAATCGGTGAGCCTGGCACCTTCATGCCTCGCAGCAGCTGGTCGAAGCGTCGCGCGACGCTCCCACCGAGCCTGCGTGAACCGAGTACCGTTACGCCGTACGACTCACGATGCGGGATCGGAGTGGAAGACCCGCAGTTCCTGATCGCATCGGCAGGCAGTTGCAAGCCGCGCGGCCCACGCCACCGCCGCATCGCGTGACGCAAGCTCGAGCACCGCGAAGCCACCGTCGAGTTCAGGCCCGGACGGATAGCCGCCTTCAGCAACGCTGCCATCGCCCGACACGCGCACCACTGGCACGCCCGCATCGATGCCGCCGCCGAACACATAGACGCCGGCCGCTTTCGCCGCTTCGATGACCGCATGCGAATCGCGGCTGGCGTGTTCCACCTCGACGTCGCGCACCACCATCGCGGCAGCAGGGAAGGAGATCAGGTACTTGGCCATCGGGATCATCCTTTCAGGAGATCGGCGCAACCCACGGGACGCGAGGCTGACGCGTCCATCTACTCGGGTCGCAAGCCTTCGGACACCTGCTTCATGCGCTACATCAGAACAGGAGTGTGCCAATGACGAACACGGCTGGAATCGACAGCAAACCGTAAGCAATCCGGGTGGCGCGATAGGCCGACGTGTTCGGGACAAGTCTCTTACCCCAGGCCCGCATCGCCAGGGCAACTACCAACAACGTCGGGAGAAAGAGCAGTGCCGACAGGTACCCGGCGTTCCCTTCGAACGTCGATGCACCCGCGAGGTAGGGGATGAGAAACGCAATCGCACCTGCCATTGTCGCCGCGGCCAACACTGCGAAACATCGATGTAGGGCGCTCGTTCTCATGGGGCCCTTAGATATGACATGGCGCCGCGCTCATCGCAGTGGATGCAGAGCGCAACGCCTGCATAGATGTAGACGAACCTGACCCCGTTGATCGGCATCGCCTCGAATGAACGGTCATCCGCCACGCGACTTCTGGCTGAGGTACTTCATGTCGGACATGCTCGAGACGGGACGCTCGTCGATTATGGTTCTGAAGGGCTCAGCGCCGTCCAGGTATAGGAGCTTGATCTCTCTTGCGTGGAGCGCGCCACTGCCGCACGGGGCGCCAGCGGTGTAAGTACCTTGCGTCAGCAGAACGTCTCCGACACCAAATGGGCCTTTCCAACTGACAAGGACCTGCCATTGAATGGTCTGGTCAAATGGACCTTTGAAATCTGGACTGAGCGCATGCGCTGGCGTGTTGAGAACTCCGATCGGGTAGGCAAGCACAACAACCTGGTGCGCGTCGAACTTCTCCGCCGGCGTGAAATAGTCGCGGCTGCAGCCCCATGCAGGACCGGCAAGCAGAATGAGGACTGTCGCGATCGCGGCGCGATAGAGGTTCACGGTGGCTCACACTTGAAGTGAGCCGCGCTGCGCAGCGGCGTCGGCTGGGATGAATTGTCAGGCAGTTCCAAGCTTGGCCTGCCGGCGGCACTACTACTTGCCAAGCCCGTGCTTCCTTGCCCAGTCATTGGTCCAGCCGTAGATCTTTACGTGATGGACCAGATCGCCGTCGTCTTTCATCACGCGCTCTGAGAGGTCACCGGCCCCCCAAGACTCAGACAAAAGATGCTCATGCGTACAATTGCCATCGAGAAGTGCACCTCTCATCCGGGCAAGCCGGCTGATCAGGACTTCCAAGCCTTTCGCGTCTGCATGCACCGCCAGTTGCCCTTGGCCGTCAGTAGCGAAGCTCAGAACGTGTTCGACTTCTGTCACTCACAGCCCCCTTCTACGCCGCTTGACGACCGGGTCAAACCGACCCGCGAGGCGGATTCGGCTCGAATTAATTTCAAGGACGCGGCCCACATGTTGGATCAGCTCCAGTCTCGAATAAATCCGCCGCGGAACCCGACGTACGCTCTGAAACCTCCGAGCTGCACGCGTGGTAACAGCCCCCCTTGATCTCTGTTGCGCAGGACTCCCTCATGCACGCGAGGATACATGCGTCCATCGGTTTGCAGACTTGAGTCATCTTGTTCAGATGTGCGCGATGTGCGTCATCGTCCACGGCGATTTCATCGAGTGTGCAATGCCGTTGCCACGGCACCGTCCCGTCCCGGGTATCCACTGACTCCTGTTGCGCGGGATGTGAACACGCTGCTAGCGAGAAGACCGCTACAAGAATTCTAAGTCTCGGTCTGCGCATAGTTTGATTGCGGCTTAGCGCCCGAATTAAGCATATCCGTGAAGCGGGTTCGGCCTCAATGAAGTGTTAGGCCCTAGTCCAACTACGGCCCAAGTTCCGAAGCCACGGTAACCGATAGGTCAGTGCTGACGGTGGCACTCACCTTATATCGACCGCTTCCCTCAAAGTAGCCCTGCTGTTTGTAGGAGTAGACACGGTCGTTCGCTTCAAAGCGCACCGCCAAGCCAGACTCCCCAGACAGGTAGACGCGGGTAGTGACTGATTGGCCAGGAGCGGCAGTTCCTAGACTTGCCTCGAAACCGCTGCCAGAGAACACCATACTTTCCAATCGATACGCACTACCGTTGTGGAGGGTCACTGGAGTGCTAGCGCTGCAAGCACTCAAGGCTGAAGCTAGGACCGCACAGATCGCGAGTCGTGGCATAGCGGCCTAGCACCAGAATTAATCCGAGCCGCTAAGCGGCGTCGGCTTGAATGAATTGTCAGGCCGCGCTCCGCTCACTGCAGCCAGCCAGAATCGTACGTACGGCCAGCACTTGAAATGAGCACGGCTCGAGCGTGCAGAGAATAGCCATCCTTGTCCCAGGGCGCCGGCGTGGCGTAGAGAATCATGGAGGATACGTCGCTGGCGGAAAAGCCATGTTTTGCAAAAAGCGCGTTTGTAGTGGCCTGGAGGGAAGCTAGCGCCAAACGCAGCGGTTGAAGTTCCACGGCCTTCGGCGGATAGGGTGCCGAAGCCAGGAGATCAATCCCCGTGGTCTCTACTGCAGCGGCGCGAAGCGCCTGAGCGAGGTGAGGCGAGATCTAGCTAAGCCCACTGCCCGCATGATGCGCAATGCTGTGAGCTCCTCCTGCTAGCTTCGACATTCTGCCCATAGCAGCCCAACGCTTGAACTAAGCCGTGCCGCGAAGCGGCATAGCCTCGAATGAACTGTTAGGTGGCATGTTGCGCGCGACGGTCACTTGAGCTCCTGACGAACTTGCCAAGGTCTTGGCTTCTACTTCGGATCGTCTTGCGGATTCACTACCCAGAACGAAGTTCCCTTGTGCTGCCGGTCGATGTAAAAGTGATGGTTCTGATGCTGGATTGCATCGATGGCGGCCGCAGCGGTGACTCTAGTATCGGCCACGGAGTGGCCCAACAAGCGCTCTAGGCTTGGTATGGCGTCTTTTCGAAGGCTGTACGCGAGAACCTCGCAGGCGTGCATGCGTACGGCCTTTGATCTGTCCTGCAACCTATCTTTGGCTGCCTCCACAACGCGGGCGTCGCGACGCGCGAGTGGAATGAGATCGAACATGATGTGGATCCGACCAGTGGCGTTGCGAATCTTTGGGAGCGCCTCAATGAGGAAAGGCACGAGCGCACAAAACCCATACTCGGAACGAAGCTTGTAGCCATTGCTCGAGACTGCCGAATCACGGCGGTCATTGAAGGCCGCGACCACTTTTTCGAGAGTCGGAATATGAGAAGGCTCGGATTTCGTGTTCATGCCGCCTAACGCCTGAATAAAGCCGCGCCGCTCAGTGGCGTCGGCTTGAATGAATTGTTAGGTGCCGCTACCCGCATTGGATGGTCCGGATGCTCGGCCACGAATGCTGCGACCTCCGATAGCTTCGCGGGAAGCGGCGCGCAAGGATGGCTGCGGTAGCTCGTGAAGCGAAAGCCCGCGATGTAAAGCGCCTGGATCTTAGCCCACTGCTCAGTGTCTTTGGCCGCAGGTGCCTTGAAGGACCGTCCCATTTCGTGAAGCTCACCGCCGCAGTTGGCACAGATGACTTGGGTCTCACGAGGCGCCACCTTGAAGCTCTTGCGGCAGTCGAAGCAAGCATGCGCAACAAGGTATGAGGCACCCGGTTGAGCAACTTTCGACGCGTTAGGCGGACGATTACCTGCATCCCGACGGAGTGCCATACGCCTGCTCTTCTCGGAACCTGTCATAGGCAACTAACACCTGAATTAAGCCGCGCCGTGAAATGGCGTCGGCTTGAATGAATTGTTAGGCCGCTCACCGATAGGAGTGAAATGCCACCTTAGAGCCCAACACGGTCTCTCCTCCAGCAACTCTCTGAGCGACTACTTCAAGTTGCAGAAGTATGCTTCGGTAGTGCCGCCACTAGTGAACAAAGACAGCTGCGCCGAACACCAAGAATATTGCAGCAACGAAGGTTGAAGCGGCAATGTTGTGGAGTTTCAGGTAGTAGACGAGAAGCCATACAAGAGCGGCTGCCAATGCTGATGTAATGATCGCGGCACCTAGCACGCGGCGCCGACTCATAAGGACGGCGGCTCTTGCATCCGCTACGTCTTCAATCGTCAAGATATCGTCACTGTCCATAGCGGCATAGCGCCTGAGTTAAGCCGCGACGCGAAGCGGCGTTGGCTTGAATGAACTGTTAGGCCTCATCCGACGCGCCAGCGCCATTTTGGACAAGGTGCTCGCGAACTTGCATAAGCGACTTGAAGAGCGGTGTAGGTTCGAGCCTTGCAATCTCATGTAGCGCTTCAGCGAGATGCGCGTGGTGCTCTGACGATGCCGGAATCAGGCGGTAATTGCCGCTCTGGACAGAGAACCAACCTCGCTTGTTGGGGGTAATGAATTCCGCCTCTAGCGGCGAGCCATCAGCGGCCCAGAACAACCAGGTAGCAGCCTCAACATCAAGCCCTTCGCAGTACGCCACAACGTCGCCCTCAGTTGGGAAAACCGTCAGCGATCTTTCTTCGGTTTCGACGGCAAAGATCATGGGGGCCTAACGCTTGAGTTAAGCCGTGCCGCGAAGCGGCATCGGCTTGAACGAATTGTTAGAGGTCACCACTCGTGCAGCTCCCGGAACGCGAGCGTTTGCATGAGTGCTTCCTCCGTGCTGAACAGTGAAAAGGCATTGATGTTCATCCTATCAAGCGTCCGGAGTAGCTCCCTCCTCAGCTTTGCTGGAATAAGAACTTTCTCGAGCCTGTCATGCTGATCGCTCGCTGATCCCATCGCTGCTTCGTGGCGATGGAAACACCACTTGTCATCGATCTTGGCTATGCAGGCGGTGTACTCGGATTGCTGCATGAAGTGGCGCTTGTGAGCAGAAACGTATTGGCCCAGAGTTGCGATTTCAGGTGCCCCGACCCAGCCGCCCTTGCCATGACCAAGATTCTCCACGTACATGTACAGCGCCGAATCTTCATCGTGCTCCTGGCCGGCGCAAGCGAAGTAGATGGCAACGTAAAGAGATCTACTCCAGTCGAGTAGTGGCGTTGGAAATCCATGATGTCTTAGGTACACCATGAACTCATACTGGCCATCGATGAAGGCAACCTGCGACAAAGGGAACGCATGGCCAGTGGTCTTTTGGTTTCTCCAATGGAAGGAGAAGTTCCGGTCTGTATACGCCTGGACGGCAGGTTTGACCTTGCTCAGATAGCGGACGTACTCATCAATATCAAGGTCCTTCTTGCCGAAACGTTCGAGAGTTGTATCGAGATTCCAAGTTGCTCGAGAGTGGCCCCGAAAAAGAACCGGCGAAACATAGGCGTACTCGTGCGGCTTCTTAGATCGACACTCAGCATCAAGCGAGGAGGCAAGCTCCTCTAGCTCACGAAGACTGGCAATTGCGTGTGTCGTCAAAGTGACCTCTAACTAGTATTCGACCCCGGATATGGGGTGTTGCGCCGAGTATGGAGTGCCGCCCGACGCAGCGCTATTAGGGAGAAAACTCATTGAGGTCAGTCGCTTGGAGCAAACCCTCTTACCTCAATGCGCTTATGTTTGCCGCGTTATGCGACAGCGTGGTCCCGCGCGGTGTTACCAGGCGATTTCGTCGCATAACGCGTAATCGCTTCTTCCGAAACGAACAAGGCGGCCTGTGGCCGCCTTGTTCTAGTTCGCCCTTCGCGCACAACTGAACGCGATGGCTAACTCACTTCAGCCCACGATGCTCCAGCAACGGCTCGACGCTCGGCTCCTTGCCGCGGAACTCGCGGTACGCCACCGCCAGATCACGCGAATGGCCGATCGACAGAATCTTGTCGCGGAAGATCTGGCCGTTCTCGCGGGTCAGGCCGCCGTTCTCGCGGAACCACTGGAAGGCGTCGTGGTCGAGGACTTCGGCGCCAAAGTAGGCGTAGTAGCCGGCCGCGTAGCCGCCGCCCCAGATGTGGCTGAAGTAGCTCGTGCGGTAGCGCGGCGGCACGGCGGCGAGGTCGACCTTGTACTTCGTCAGTGCCTGCTTTTCGAATGCATCGACGTCCTGCTTGGCTTCGCCGACGGGCAGCGTGTGCCAGGCGAGATCGAGCAGGGCGGCCGAGAGGTATTCGGTGGTCGCGTAGCCCTGGTTGAAGGTGCGCGCGGTGACGATCTTGTCGACCAGTTCCTGCGGCATGGCTTCGCCGGTCTGGTAGTGCTTGGCGTAGTTGGCGAAGACCTTGGGGTCGAGCGCCCAGTGCTCGTTGAACTGCGAGGGGAACTCGACGAAGTCGCGCGGGGTGTTGGTACCGGCAACCGATGGATACGTCGTCTTCGAGAAGAAGCCGTGCAGCGCGTGGCCGAACTCGTGGAACAGGGTGGTCACGTCGTCGAAGCTCAGCAGCGCGGGCTGGCCGGCGGCGGGCTTGGTGAAGTTCTCGACGTTGTAGACGACGGGAATCGTGCCGGTCAGGCCGTTCTGCTCGACGAAGTTGCCCATCCACGCGCCGCCCTGCTTGCTGTCGCGCTTGAAGGGGTCGAGATAGAACAGGGCGAGCTGCTTGCCGTCGGCATCGAAGATGTCGAACACGCGCACGTCGGGGTGGTAGACGGGGATGTCCTTCCGCTCCTTGGCGGTGATGCCGTAGAGCTGGTTGGCTGCGAAGAACACGCCGTCGTTGAGCACGCGGTCGAGCTCGAAGTAGGGCTTGATCTGCGATTCGTCGAGATCGAACTCGGCCTTGCGGACCTGCTCGGCGTAGAAGTCCCAGTCGGCGGCGCCGGCGGTAAAGCCGCCGTTCTGCGAATCGACCACGCCCTGGATCTTGGCGAGCTCGGCGCGCGCACGCGCGGTGGCGGCGGGCACGGTGTCGGTGAGCAGCTTCATCGCAGCTTCCGGCGTCTTCGCCATCTGGTCGGCGATGCTGTAGGCCGCGTAGTTCGGGAAGCCGAGCAGCTGCGCCTGGCGCGCGCGCAGTTCGGCGAGGCGCTGGATGGTGGCGCGGGTGTCGTTGGCATCGCCCTTCTCGGCGCGGCCGGTGGACGCGGCGAGCACGCGCTCGCGCAGGCCCCAGTTCTTCAGGGAAGCGAGCACCGGCTGCTGCGTGGTGTTCTGCAGCGTGAGCAGCCACTGGCCTTCTTTGCCGGCCGCCTTGGCGGCATCGGCGGCGGCGGCGATCGCGCCTTCGTCGAGGCCGTCGAGTTCGGCGACATCGGTGACGAACACGCCGCCGGCGTTGCTCGCGGCCAGCAGCTTGTTGCCGAACGCGGTGGACAGCGTGGACGACTCGGCGTTGAGCTTGCGCAGCTCGGCCTTGTCGGCATCGTTGAGCAGGGCGCCGGCGCGGACGAAGCCGTCGTGGGTGTGTTCGACGACGGTCTTCTGCTCGGGGGTGAGGCCGAGCGTGTCGCGCTGGTCGTAGATGGTCTTGACGCGCGCGAACAGCGCCGGGTCGAGATGGATGGCGTCGCTGTGCTCGGCGAGCTTGGGCGCCAGCGCTTCTTCGGCGGCCTGCAGGGTCTCGTTGGTGTTCGCGCCGGTGAGCATGAAGAACACGTTGGCCGAACGGGTCAGCAGTTCGCCGCTGCGCTCCATGGCTTCGATGGTGTTCTCGAAGGTGGGCGCTTCGGGGTTGTCGGCGATGGTGCGGATCTCGGCCAGGTGCTGCTTCATGCCTTCTTCGATGGCCGGCTGGTAGTCGGCGTCTTTCAGCTTGTCGAAGGGCGGAGCCTGGAACGGCAGCGCGCTGGCGGTGAACAGGGCGTTCTCGGTAGGCGCGGCGGTGGCGGCGGTATCGGTGGCGGGCATCGTGGGCTCGGCAGGGGTGCGGTCGCCGCAGGCGGACAGCGCCAGCGCGATCGCGGAAGACAGGAGCAGCGTACGCAACATGGGAGGGAACTCCGGAAAGACAACGCGGGGATAGCGTCGGTCGCGCTGGGCGCGGCCCGCCAGCCGCGCAGCGTGCGCCTGTCGCGGGCAGTTGGGTATGTGCCGTTGGTTGGCCGATTCAGCTTGTGGTGCGGGAGGGCGCGGCCTGGCCGCGACGGGTCACTCGGCGCACGTTGTCTGGTGATCGCTCAGACGGTGCCGCGGTTCTTGCCCATCCAGGGCGCATACCAGCTGCGGATCATCGCCATGTCGGCGTCGGGATCGTCGCCGGGCTGGAACATCGGGCCGAAGCCGATGATCTTGTCCGGGTAGTGGAAGTACAGCGTCTGGATCGGCACGTTGGCGGCCTTGGCGATCTTCCAGAAGCCGGTCTTCCAGCGTTCGACACGCTTGCGCGTGCCTTCGGGTGCGAGGCCGTACCAGAAGGCGTCGTGGCCATTGATCGCGGCGGCGGCCTGTTCGATGACGCGCGAGGCGCGGCTGCGGTCGACCGGAATCACGCCGAGCGCGCGCAGTGCCCAGCCGAGTACCGGAATGCGGAACAGCGAGTCCTTGCCGAGCACGCGGATGTCGAGGCCCAGCGCGGCCTTGGCGGCGAAACCCCAGACGCCGTCCCAGTTGGACGAATGCGGCGCGCCGATCAGCACCAGGCGCGGGACGTCGGGCAATTCGCCGACGACGCGCCAGCCCCCGATCCGCAGGATGCTGCGGCCGATCCAGCGCGCGAGGCGGCTGGGCCTGACACGCGGGGCGCGCGGTGGAACGGGAACCAGGAACGGATACTTCGAAGTGCTCATGCGTCCTCGGCGCAGGGCCAACAGTGACGGGATCAATCCCAGTCGCGTGTGGCGCGACCGCGCTTGATGGTACTGCGTTCGCGTTTCGCCCCCAGGCGCCGCTCCTTCGCGCCGCGCGAGGGCTTCGTCGCCACGCGGGGCTTGGGCACTTCGTAACCGAAGGCGACGAAAGCCGCGAGGCGTTCGCGCGCGTCCTCGCGGTTGCGGTCCTGGGTGCGGAAGCGTTGCGCGTTGATCACCAGCACGCCGGCTTCGGTGATGCGCCGGTCGCGGCGTGCCAGCAGCCGCGTGCGCACGTGTTCGGGCAGCGACGGCGAGCCCGCGATGTCGAAGCGCAGTTCGACCGCGGTCGACACCTTGTTGACGTTCTGGCCACCGGGACCACTCGCGCGCACGAAACGCTCGACGAGTTCGTCTTCTGGAATGGCGGGCGGCGTGGACATCGGCGGCGATTGTAGACGCTGACATGCGACGGCCCCACCGCGAACGATGGGGCCGAAGGGTTTGCGGGTCTGTATGGCGAAGGTATCGACAGGTCGCCATTCAATCGGGCGACCCGTGTTCACCCCCACCCGACCCTCCCCCGTCAACGGGGGAGGGCTTCAGAGCGCAGGCGTTCCGGGAAACAACAGCAACGCCTTTGCGAACTCGTCGCCCGGCGGCGTGTCCACCACCAGGCGTGCGCCCGTCTGCGGATGATCGAAACCCACGCGCTCGGCGTGCAGCAGCATGCGGTGGATGCTGAGCATGCGGAAGTTGCGGTTGTGGCGGCCGTCGCCGTGGCTGGTGTCGCCGATCAGGTGATGCGACAGGTGCTTGAGATGCCGGCGGATCTGGCGGAAGCGACCGGTCATCGGCTCGGCGCGCAGCAATGCGTAGCGCGAAGTCGGAAAACCTGCAGACGGCACCGACAGTTCGGTCGTCGCCAGTCGGGTGAAACGCGTGACCGCAGGTTTCTTCACCGGCTTGCCGGGGCCGCCGTCGAGCGGATGGTCGACGACGATGTCGTCCGGCCAGCCGCGGCAGATCGCGAGGTAGTGCTTGTCGACGCTGCGCGCCATCCACTGCGTGCCGAGTGCGGATGCGGTGTCGCGATCGAAGGCCACGAGCAGGCCGCCGCTGGTCGCGCGGTCGAGCCGGTGGATCAGGAACAGCGGGCGGCCGAACTGTTCGCGCAGGCGATCGGCGAGGAAGTCGTGTTCGTCGCGCGCGAGTGCGCTGTCGTGGACCATCAGACCCGCCGGCTTGTTGACGACGGCCAGCCATTCGTCCGCGTAGCGCACCTCGATCATCGTGCATCCAGTGATGTGTCGCCGCCGGTCGGCCGCGACTGATCTGCTATTTTCGTCGATCGTCTTCGCCAACGGGGGATCCGCATGCAACGTCGTCTGCGTGCCTGTGTCGTGGTGTTGTTGCTCGGCACCGCGTGGCCGCTGTGGGCGGCTGCGCCGCAACTCGATGCACCGGTGCACGAAGCCGAAGGCATCCGCGAATACCGATTCGACAACGGCCTGGCGCTGGTGCTGTTTCCCGACGCCAGCAAGCCGGTGACCACGGTCAACGTGACCTACCGCGTGGGCTCACGCCACGAGGGCTACGGCGAAACCGGCATGGCGCATCTGCTCGAACACCTGGTGTTCAAGGGCACACCGACGCACACCGATATTCCCGGCGAGATGCGCCGCCGCGGCGTGCGCTTCAACGGCACCACGTGGCTGGACCGCACCAATTACTTCGCGAGTTTCTCCACCGACGCCGACACGCTGGACTGGGTGCTGCGGATGGAAGCCGACCGCATGGTGAACTCGCGCATCGCGCGAGAGGATCTCGACAGCGAGATGACCGTCGTGCGCAACGAGATGGAATCGGGCGAGAACAATCCGGTGCGCGCGCTGGTGCAGCGCGTGATGGGTGCGGCCTACCAGTGGCACAACTACGGCAACTCGACGATCGGTGCGCGCAGCGATGTGGAGAACGTGCCGATCGAGCGGCTGCAGGCGTTCTATCGCACTTGGTACCAGCCGGATAACGCGGTGCTGGTCATCGCCGGCGATTTCGATCCGGCGCAGGCGCTGGCGACCGTGGGCGAGCGCTTCGGCGCGTTGCCCAGACCCACGCGCACGCTGCCGTTCACCTACACGCGCGAACCCGCGCAGGATGGCGAGCGCCATGTCGTGGTGCGCCGCGTGGGACGCACGCCGTATCTCGTCGCCGGCTATCACATTCCTGCCGGCCGCCATGACGACAGCGCGGCCGTGGCGGTGCTGTCGCAGGTGCTGGGCAGCACGCCGGGCGGGCGTCTGCATCGCAAGCTCGTCGAACCGGGCCGTGCGACCGGTGCGTCGGCCTCCGCACTCGCGATGGAAGAACCCGGTTATCTGACCTTCGTTGCCGAAGCGCCGGAAGGCAGCGACCTCGATGCGCTGCAGACCGAACTGCTGGCGCTTGTAGAAGACGCGGCTGCGACACCGTTCACCGACGCGGAAGTCGACGACGCGAAGCAGCGCATGCTCGCCGGCTACGAGCGCGCGATGCGCGACCCGAACGCGATCGGCGTGGCCTTGTCGGAAGCCATCGCGCAGGGCGACTGGCGTCTGCTGCTGCGCACGCGCGACCGGCTCGACACGGTGACGGTGGCCGATGTCACGCGTGTCGCGCAGACCTATCTGCGTCGCGACAACCGCACCACCGGCCAGTTCCTGCCGACCGATGCGGTCGAGCGCGTGACGATCACCGAAGCGCCGACGGCGGAAGCCGCGCTGGAAGACTTTGTACCGCGCGCTGCACTCGACGCCGGCGAAGCCTTCGATCCGTCGTACGCAAACATCGACGCACGCACGAAGCGCTCGACCCTGTCGAACGGCGCGAAGCTCGCGGTGCTCGACAAGGACACGCGCGGCCACTCGGTGCAGATCCGCATGAACCTGCGGCTCGGCGACGCCCAGCGCCTGCACGACCGCGCCACCGCCGGACAGATGGCCGGCGCGCTACTGATGCGCGGCAGCGCAGGCTACGACCGCGCCGCACTGTCGCGTCAGCTGACGGCGCTGCGTTCAACGCTGAGCGTCGGCGGCACGGCGACCACGGTGACGGTGGGGGCGACGACCGATCGCGAACATGTTGGCGCGTTGCTCGATCTCGTCGCCGACGTGCTGCGCACGCCGACCTTTCCCGACAGCGAATTCACCCAGCTGCGCAGCCAGCAACTGACCGGCATCCGCAGCAGCATGAGCGAACCGGGCGCGGTTGCGAACGAAGCGCTGTCTCAGCATTTCAATGCGTTTCCGAAGGGCCACCCGTATCACGCGACGACGTTCGAAGCGCGCATCGCGCTGATCGAAGCACTGCAGCTCGACGACGTACGCGCCTTCCATCGCGATTTCTACGGCATGGGCGACGGTGCGACGATCGCCGTGGTCGGCGATGTCGATGCGGACGCGGTGCGTGCGCAGCTCGAAAGCCTGTTCGGTGACTGGACGCTGCCGACGCCCTTCGTGCGCATCGAGACGCCGTACGTGCCGCGCGACGCGGTGCACGCGAAGCTGCGCACGCCCGACAAGGCCAACGCGACGCTGATCGCCCGGCAGTCGCTGCGCATGCATCAGGACCACGCGGATTACCCCGCGCTGTTGATCGGCAATTACATCCTCGGCGGCTCGGGCATGAAGTCGCGCCTGGGGGATCGCATCCGCCAGCGCGAAGGCCTGAGCTACGGCGTGGGCTCGAACTTCTCGGCCAGCGTGTTCGACGATGCCGGCATGTTCGGCGTGTCGGCGATCGCCGCGCCGGAGAACATGGCGCAGGTGGAAGCCGCGATGCGCGAAGAACTGCAGCGCATCCGCAGCGAAGGGATCACCCAGGCCGAACTGGACGACGCGCTCGACGGCATGCTGCGCGCGCGCCGCACCTCACGCGCGAACGATCCCGAACTCGTCGGCATGCTCGACAGCAATCTCTACATCGGTCGCGACATGGCGTACTCGGCCGCGTTCGAAGAGAAGTTGCGGGCGTTGACGCCGGAAGACGTGCGGGTTGCGATGGACCGGCATCTGCAGCCGGACGCGCTGTCGGTGTTCATCGGTGGGGATTTCAAGGACTGAGTGGCGTTGGTGTTCTCCCTCGGAGGGAGAAACGCCGCCTCGCAGGATGGGTAGCGCGAAGTGAAATCCATCGCTGCACAATCCGTGCGGTCTTTCAGATTCCGGTATGTCCGTTGCCGACGTCGACGTTTGATGGGTTTCGCTGACGCTCTACCCATCCTACGGAGACATTCACCTCTCTACCTGCCCTCACCCGACGCGCCTCGCGCGTAGACCCCGGATCAGGTCCGGGCAGGCGCTCTCCCGGAGGGAGAGGTGCTCGAAGGCGAGCCGAACCTCAGCCCGCCGGCGGGGGGGGTGCCTGCGAGGCCATCGCTTCGAGTTCGTCGCACATCTGCTTCTGCTGCGGCGGCGTGGCCTGGGTGAACTGGGCGTTGGTCTTCTCGTGCGCGGATGCGAACTCGCCGTCGAACGTGGCGACGTCGCCGCCCATCTTCGTGAACTCCTGGCGCAGCTGGTCCTTGGCCTGGTCGAGCTGCGCGTCCGAGACGTTCGGATCGCAGAGCTTCGCCGCGGCGTGCATCGCGCCGGCGATGCCTGCGATCTGGGTCAGCATGGTGCTCGCCGCATCGCCGGTCAGCGGGGCATCGACCGGTGGCGTACCGGATTCGATCTGCGCCTGCGCGGCTTCCGATGGCTGGGTCTGCGTGTCCTCGACCGGCTGGGTCTGCGCTGCGTCGTCGCTCGCGGGCTGCGGCGCGGCGCCACAGGCGGCGAGGCCGAACACCGCGGGCACGAGCAGGCAGGCGAAACGTCGGGTACGGGGAAGCGTCATGCGGCCATCTCCATCAGGGGAGCGGCGAGCCTAGCAAACGCGTTGCGAAGGCCAGGCGGTGTCCCGTCAGGGTGTCTGCGGCGTCGCGCGGCGCGAGCGGTAGGCCTGCAGATGCACCCAGGCCGCGTCGAGATGCGGTACCGCGCGACCGGCTGCATGCGCACGCGCGCGCAGGTCGCCGATGATCTGCAGCGCCTCGACGTCCTGGCCGGATTCGAGATCGCGCAACATGGAGGCGGTGACCGTCGAGCCGGCCTTCGTCAGCAGCGCACGCGCCTGCTGCGCGGCCTCGGCTGGAATCGCATGCCCGGCCGCGGCGGCGACCGCGAGGCATTCGTCGTGCAGCGCCGACAGGAACGCGGTGCCGCCATCGGTGTCGACGATGCGGCCGATGCTGGCGCGCATCAGGCAGGTCGCCGCAGCGAGTGCGGCGAGGAAGGTGAACTTGTTCCAGGCGGCCTGCATGAAGCTGTCGCTGCGCACGGCATCGAATCCGGATGCCCCCATGCACACCGCGTCCAGCGCGCGCGTGCGTGCACTGCCGTTGTGCGCCGCGTCGCGCTCGCCGAAGGTCATCGAGGGCGGCGACGGCAGATGCACGACTTCGCCGTCCTCGCCCTTCATCGCGCTGATGAAACACAGGCCGCCGAGTACGCGTTCAGCGCCGAAGCGCGCGTCGAGCGCGGCGTAGTGCAGCAGGCCGTTGAGGATCGGCAGCACGGCGGTGTCCGCCGTCACGGCCGGCGCGATCGCGTCGATCGAGCTGTCGAGGTCGTAGGCCTTGCAGCTCAGCAGCACCAGATGGAACGGACGCTCCGCAGCAAGCGCGGGCAAGGCATCGGCGGTGACGTGCGCCACCGGGAACTGCGCATCGCCCAGGCCACTGCGGATGCGCAGGCCGTCGCGTTCGAGCTGCGCCGCACGTGCGGGACGCACGAGGAAGGTGACGTCGACGCCGGCCTGCGCGAGGCGACCGCCGAAGTAACCGCCGGTGCCACCGGCGCCGAGAACGAGAATGCGCATGACCAGTCCTTGTGCAGGGATGCGCGCGGCGCGCGCGGCGCGCAGGTAGACCTCAGCTGCGCAGGCCGATGCCGCGCTTGAGCAGCCACAGCGCCAGCGCGCCGAGTGCGATGACGAAGCCGATCATCAGCGCGAACGACACGCCCAGCGACACGTCGCTGACGCCGAGCAGGCCGTAGCGGAACGCGTTGACCATGTAGAAGATCGGATTGGCATGCGTCGCGGTCTCGGCCCAGCCGGGCAGCAGCGAGACCGAATAGAACACGCCGCCCAGATACGTCAGCGGGGTCAGGATGAAGATCGGCACGATGGCGACGTCGTCGAACTTCTTGGCGTAGACCGCGTTGACGAAACCGGCGAGCGCGAAGATCGTCGCGCCCAGCAGCACGGTGGCGAAGGTCACCAGCGGGTGCGGAATGCGCACGGTGGTGAACAGCATCGCGATGCACAGCACGATGACGCCGACGGCGAGACCGCGCGCGACCGCGCCGATCACATAGCCGCCCAGGATCACCCAGCTCGGCATCGGGCTGACCAGCAGTTCCTCGACGTGCCGGCCGAACTTCGCGCCGAAGAAACTCGACGAGATGTTGCCGTAGCTGTTCTGGATCACGCTCATCATCACCAGACCCGGCACGATGAAATCCATGTAGCGGATGCCGTCCATCTCGCCGACGCGCGCACCGATCAGGCCGCCGAAGATCAGGAAGTACAGCGTCATCGTGATCGCGGGCGGCACGAGGGTCTGGCCCCAAATGCGCAGGATGCGGACGATCTCGCGCCGCGCGATCGTGTACAGCGCGACCCAGTGGCGCTGCGCGGTGCCTTCGATGGCGGCGACATCGGTGGACTTCGTGCTCATGCCGTCTTCTCCTGCTGCGAGGCGGCATTGGGGCCGGTCATGCGCACGAACAGTTCTTCGAGCCGGTTGGACTTGGTGCGCATCGAGCGGACGCGGATGCCGGCGCCATCGAGCGTGGCGAACACGCGGTTGAGATCCATCGCGCGCGGCATGTCGAGATCCAGCGTGTGGTCATCGGTCGCGATCAGGGTGGTGCCTTCGATCGGCGGCAGCGTGGCGGGCAGCGTGCCGTCGATGTCGAAGATGAAGCCCTCGACGTCGAGCTTGGACAGCAGCACGCGCATCGGACCCTGCTCGACGATGATGCCGCGATCGATGATCGCCAGGTTCCGGCACAGGCTCTCGGCTTCTTCGAGGTAATGCGTGGTCAGGATGATCGTCGTGCCGGCGGCGTTGATCTCCTTGAGCGTCTGCCACATGCCGCGGCGGATCTCGATGTCGACGCCGGCGGTGGGCTCGTCGAGGATCAGCAGCCGCGGGCGCGTCATCATCGCGCGGGCGATCATCAGGCGACGCTTCATGCCGCCCGACAGCGTGCGCGACATCGTCGTCGCCTTGTCCCAAAGCTGGGCGCGCTTGAGTTCCTCTTCGGCGCGCACCATCGCCTCGGCGCGCGGGATGCCGTAGAAGCCCGCGTAGTTGACGAGGATGTCGAAGGGCTTTTCGAAGAAGTTGAAGTTCAGTTCCTGCGGCACCAGGCCGATCAGGCGCATGGCCGCATCGCGGTCGGCATGCAGATCGGTGCCGAACAGGCGCACGTCGCCCGAGGTCTTGTTGACCAGCGAGGAGATGATACCGATCAGCGTCGACTTGCCGGCGCCGTTGGGGCCGAGCAGGGCGAAGAAATCGCCCGGTGCGACGTCGAGCGAGATGCCCTTGAGCGCCTCGACACCGCCGTCATAGGTCTTGCGCAGATCGCGCACCGAAAGGGCGGCGTCGGCGTGGGAATTCGGGGACATGGTCCATCGCTCGTGCCGCGGACGGCGCGGCGGGGTCCGTAGTATAGGGACGCCCCGACGGACCCGGCCGCAACGGCGCGTTGCATGCGTGGCGCCGTGCAGCTGCGCAACACGGCATTGCGGGGTCTGCACCGGGCGCGCCGCGGCGACCCGCTACCATAGGCGCATGGAGCCCACCGGCCGCGGACCGCGCCGGACGCTCGTCGAATCACGGACAAATCCCCGCAGTGGCCATCACGCAGTTCCCCATCAAGCTCGTCTCGCGGCGCATGGTCGCGCCGACCGTCGCCCACCTGTCCTTCGTCCGCGACGACGGCCAGCCGCTGGACTTCATCCCCGGGCAGTTCATCCAGATCCATTTCGAGTACGCCGACGGCACGCCGACCAAGCGCTCGTATTCGCTGGCGACGATCCACGACCACGCGATCGGCCCGGGCGAGGCGATCGAAGTCGCCGTGAGCTACGTGCCCGGCGGCGCGGCGACCGCCCTGTTCGAGGGTCTGGATCTGGGCAGCACGGTGCAGGCCAGCGGGCCATTCGGGCGCTTCTGCCTGATGCCGCAGGACACCAACCGCCGCTATCTGCTGGTCGGCACCGGCACCGGCGTGACCCCGTACCGGGCGATGCTGCCGTTGCTGGAAACGGCGATCGCCGAGCGCGGCGTCGAGGTGGTGCTGCTGATGGGCGCGCGCACGCCGGCCGAACTGCTCTACGGCGACGACTTCCGCGCATTCGCCGACCGGCATCCGAACTTCCGCTTCGTGCCGTGCTTCTCGCGCGAGCTGCCGGACGCCCCGCATGCCGATGTGCGCCACGGCTACGTGCAGCAGTTCCTCGAGGAGTTCGCCCCGGGCGAGGGCGACATCGCCTATCTGTGCGGCAATCCGAACATGGTCGACGCGACGTTCGAGGCGCTCAAGGGCTTCGGCCTGCCGGTGCCGCTGATCCGTCGCGAGAAGTACGTCAGCAGCAAATGACCCGCCGCGGATGACGACGCCCGACAGCGCCCCGCCGACGCACGCCCCGTTCGCCTCCCTGATGCCGCCCGCGCCCGAAGCGCCCGCGGCGAAACGGGCGCTGTGGCGTCGCGCGCTGCGGCCCATGGCGCTGTTTCTCGCCGGCGGTCTGTTCGGCGTGGGCCTCGCGAAGCTCGGCCTGCCGGCACTGGACGGGCTGCCGCGCGGCACGGGGCTCGCGTTGCTGGCCGGCTTCTTCCTCTCGCTGTGGCCGCACATCGTGCTGCACGAAGCGGGGCATGCGCTCGCAGGACTGTCGCGCGGCATGCATGCGATCGCGTTCGGAGTCGGGCCGCTCCGGATCGAGCGCGGCAGCGACGACCGCTGGCGCTGGCGCTACGGCGGTGGCGTGCGCGGCATCGGCGGATTCGCCGCCTTGCTGCCCCGCGGCGAACGGGGCCTGTCGCGCCTCGACCAGACGGTCTTCCTGCTGGGCGGGCCGCTGGCCAATCTGGTGACGGCGGCGCTGTGCCTGGCCCTGGTGGCCTGGGTGCCGATGTCGACCTGGTGGATGGCCGCGGGTCTGGGCGTGGCGCTCGGCGCCGCGTGCATGGGCCTGGGCAATCTGGTGCCGCTGCACCGGGAGGGCTGGCGCTCCGATGGCCGCGGCCTGCTCGATCTCGCGCGTCGCACGCCCGATGCCGCGCTGCAGCTGCAGATCAACCAGTTGATGGCGCTGAGCCTGGCCGACGTGCGGCCGCGCGACTGGCCGGCCACGTCGATCCCCGTCGTGGACGCCGGCGTCGCCAGCGACGGCCTGCAGCTGACGGCGCGCCTGTTGCGGCTGTCGCACGCGTCCGATTGCCGCGATGCCGATGCTGCGCGCGAGGAAGCCGAGGCGCTGGCCGCCGCCTTTCCGAAGGCGCCGGCGGTGTTCCAGCCCGCCATCGCTGTCACGCTCGCCAGCCATGCGGCACTGCTGGTCGGCGACCGCACCCTGCTCGCCGCCTGGCGCGCGCGTTGCGAAGGTGGGCTGATGGACCTGTCGCCGTATCGCGCGTGGATCGATGCCGAGCTTGCAGCCCTGGACGGCGACACAGATGCGCTCGCGGCGCATCTGCACCAGGCGCACGCACTCGCGGACCGTCTGCCGGACGCCGCCAGCCGGCGCGTGTTCGAGGAAAGGCTCGCCGTGCTGGCGCAGACCCGTGACGCCGCTGCCGTCGCGAGCTGACCCGACGGCGCAACCTGTCAAGCACGCTTGACACCGCAATTCGCGCCGCGCATGCTCCGTGTCAAGCCCACTTGACACATGGTCCCGCCATGGACGCATCGTCCGCCCGTTTTCCCCTGCGCGCCGTCGCCGTCTTGCTGCTGGCTGCCGCGGTCGCCCTCCGCTTGCTGGTGCCGACGGCGCCGGAATGGGCAAGCGTCCTGATCCTGCTGTCGGCAGTGGGCATCGGCGTGGTGTCGCTGTCGCGGCGCGCGACCGCCTGCGACGATGCGCCTCCGGCGCTGCGCCGCCGCTACACCCGCGATGTGCTCATCGGCATGGGCGCTTACACCGTGCTGCTGTTCGTCTCCCTGCTGCTGTTGCGCAGTGTCGAGGCGCCGGCGTTGCGAGCGCTGATCGCGTTGCTGCCGGTCGCGCCGATCGCGCTGGTGCTGCGGGCGATGGTGCATTTCGTCCGCGGCGTCGACGAGTTGCAGCAGCGCATCGAGTTCGAAGCGGTCTGTATCGCCGCCGCACTGGTCGCGTTCGCGTACATGACCGCCGGATTCCTGCAGGCGGCGCGTGTCATCGACGTGCCCGCGAGCGCGGCGATGCTGTGGGTGTTTCCGCTGCTGTGCGGCACCTACGGCATCGCCAAGGCCGTCATCGCGCGGCGCTACCGGTGAGTGCGCGCGGATGAAGAGCCGGGTGCGCGAACTGCGCGAGGCCTGCGGCTGGTCACAAGCACAGCTTGGCGAACGTCTGGATGTCTCGAGACAGACGATCAACGCGATCGAAACCGGGAAGTACGACCCCAGCCTGCCGCTGGCATTCCGGATCGCACGCGAGTTCGCCGAGCCCATCGAATCCATTTTTCTGTTCGAGGACGTTCCATGAGAGCAACGAGGCTTTCCCTGCTGGCGCTGGCCGCGAGCGCGACGCTCGCCGGCTGCAGCGGCGGTGCACCGGCGCCGGCTGACGGCGACGGCGCGCGACCGGCGCGCATGTTCGGCCAGATTCCGTTCCAGGCCTGCACGCTCGACGGCGGCAACGCCGCCACGCGCGTCGAAGCGCAATGCGCGACGTTCGACGTGCCGGAGAACCCCGAAGCACCCGAAGGCCGCAAGATCGGGCTCAACATCGCGTGGCTGCCGGCGGATTCGAATGACGGCGGCACCGCCGATCCGGTGTTCTTCCTCGCCGGCGGTCCCGGCCAGGCGGCGACCGAACTGGCCGCGCAGATCAACGCCGGCCTGCGTGAAGTGCGTCGCCAGCGCGACATCGTGCTGGTCGACCAGCGCGGCACCGGCAGTTCGAATCCGCTCGACTGTGTGGATGCCGACGGCGCGTCGATGGAACTCGATCCGCTGACCACGCCGACCGATGCCGACCTCGACGCCTACGTCGGCCGCTGCCTCGCCGGTCTCTCGGATCGTGCCGATCCGCGCTTCTACACCACGGCCAATGCGATCCGCGATCTCGACACCGTGCGCGCCGCGCTCGGCGCCGAACAGGTGAACCTGGTCGGCGGCTCCTACGGCACGCGCGTCGCGCAGCAGTACGCGATGGCGTATCCGCAGCACACGCGCAGCATCGTGCTCGACGGCGTGGCGCCGAACAATCTGGTCGTCGGCGGAGAATTCGCACACACCTTCGAGGATGCGCTGTCGCTGCAATCGAAGCAGTGCGCGCAGGACGCCGCTTGCCGCGAACGCTTTCCGACCGATCTGCAGGCACAACTGCGCGGCGTGCTGTCGACGCTGCAGACGACGCCGGCGCCGGTGACCTATCGCGATCCGACCACCGGCGCGCAGCGCGATGGCGTGGTCACGCCCGATACGGTGACCGGCCTGGCGTTCCTGTTCTCGTACGCGCCGCAGACCGCGTCGCTGCTGCCGCTGATCCTCGACGAAGCCGCGCAGGGCCGCTACGGCCCGCTGATGTCGCTGTCGCAGCTGATGTACAGCAACGTCGGCGGGCAGATGACGCGCGGCATGCAGTGGTCGGTGATCTGCGCCGAAGACGCGGGCCGGTATCGCGAAGACGGCCGCGTCGCCGACACCATCCTCGGTCCGGGCGTGGCGCGCATGTTCTTCGGCGCCTGCCGCACTTGGCCCACCGGCGCGCCGCCTGCGAACCACACCGCGGCGCTGCAGTCCGAGGTGCCCGCGCTGCTGATGTCGGGCGAACTCGATCCGGTGACACCGCCCGCCTACGCCGAGCGTGTGCTGGCCGGTCTGCCCAACGGGCGCCATCTGGTGTTCAAAGGCCAGGGCCACGGCACGTTCGCGCTCGGCTGCGCGCCCAAACTGCTCGCGCAGTTCATCGAATCCACCGATGCGAACGCGCTCGACGCGACATGCCTGGATGCGATGCGTCCGGTGCCGCCGTTCACCAGCTTCAACGGGTGGTCGCCGTGACCGCGCCGCGCCTGCCGACGTCCCTCTTTCTTCCGGAGCTCCGCCGATGATCACGGCCCAGCAACTGCACAAGGCGTTCAAGACCAAGACCGGCACGGTCAAGGCCGTCGACGGCGTCGACTTCGTCGCCGAGGACGGCCGCATCACCGGCCTGCTCGGCCCCAACGGCGCCGGCAAGACGACGACGCTGCGCATGCTCTACACGCTGATGAAGCCCGACAGCGGCCGCGTGCTGGTCGACGGCATCGACGCCGCGCAGGACCCGGCGGCGGTACGTCGCGTGCTCGGCGTGCTGCCCGATGCGCGCGGCGTCTACAAGCGCCTGACCGCGCGCGAGAACATCCGCTACTTCGGCGAACTGCACGGCCTGTCGAAGGCCGAGATCCTGGAGCGCACGCGTGTGCTCAGCGAGCAGCTCGACATGGGCGAGATTCTCGACCGCCAGACCGAAGGCTTCAGCCAGGGCCAGCGCACCAAGACCGCAATCGCCCGCGCGCTGGTGCACGACCCGCGCAACGTGATTCTCGACGAGCCGACCAACGGCCTGGACGTGATGACCACGCGCGCGATGCGCGAGTTCCTGTTCAAGCTGCGCGACGACGGCCGCTGCGTGATCTTCTCCAGCCACATCATGCAGGAGGTCGCCGCGCTGTGTGACCGCATCGTCATCGTCGCCAAGGGCCGTGTCGTCGCCGACGGCACCGCCGACGAACTGCGCGAACGCTTCGGCAAGTCGAACCTGGAAGACGCGTTCGTCAGTGCGATCGGTTCCGAGGAGGGCCTGCTGGCATGAGCAACCTGAAATGGATGTGGTGCGTGGTGCGCAAGGAGCTGCTCGACATCGCGCGCGACCGGCGCACGTTGTTCATGGCGCTGCTGCTCGGCCCGTTGATGTATCCGCTGCTGATGCTGGGCATGAACTTCATGGCCGAGAAGCGCATGAAGACCGAGATGGACCGCGTGCTGGAGGTGCCGGTGATCGGCGCCGAGCATGCGCCCAATCTCGTCGCGCATCTGGCGACGCTCGGCATCCAGGCCGTCGATGCACCGGCGGATCTCGACGCCGCGATCGCGGGCCAGGACATCGACGTGGCGATCGAGATTCCGGCGAGCTTCGCCGAAGACTGGCACGCCGGTCGCCCGGCCACGGTCGAGATCATCAGCGACAGCACCCGCCGCAACGCCGAGACACCGACGCGTCGCGTGCGCAATGCGATCACCGCGTACGGCCAGCAGGTCGGTGCCCTGCGTCTGCTCGCCCGCGGTATCGACCCGTCGGTGGTGCAGCCGGTCGCGGTCGGCACGCGCGACACCGCGACCGAGGAAGCCAAGCGCGGCATCCTGCTGGCGGTGCTGCTGCCGTATCTGCTGATCCTGTCGAGTTTCATCGGCGGCTCGTATCTGATCCTCGACGCGACCGCCGGCGAACGCGAACGCCAGTCGCTGGAACCGCTGCTGGCCACACCGGCCTCGCGTGGCGCGATCGTCAGCGGCAAGATCGCCGCCGCCTGCATCATCGGCATGGCCTCGTTGATCCTGACGATGCTCGCCTTCAAGGTCAGTGCGCAGATGGGCGGGGGTTCGGCCAGGCTGCTCGACGTGAGCTTCATGGCGATCGGCAAGATGCTGCTGGTGCTGCTGCCGATGCTGTTCGTCGGCACGTCGCTGCTGACTTTCCTGGCCGCGACCGCGAAGAGCATGAAGGAAGCCCAGAGCCACATCGTCTGGTTGATGCTGTTGCCGATGGTTCCGAGCTTCGTGTTGATGATCAATCCGATCAAGACCGAGCTTTGGCAGTTCGCGGTGCCGTTCCTCGCGCAGAACCAGCTGCTGCTGAAGATCATCCGCGCCGAGCCGATCGCACCGGAGGTCTGGGGTGTGTATCTGGGCGCGAGCCTGGCGTTGGCTGCGGCGCTGTGGATGCTTGCCGTGTGGCGCTATGGGCAGGAGAAGTTGGCAGTTGCCGGCTGACGGCAGCCTTCGCCTTCATAAGAAAGCCCGGCATCTGCCGGGCTTTTTCTTGCGCGTACGCGTCACACGCCTCAACGCGTGACGCGGCTGTACGTAATGCCGCGATGCACCTGCGTACCCGGAGGGCGCCGCCCATGGATGGGCGGCGTTTTCCGACCGAGGCAGGATGCCGAGTCGGAAAATCCCGGTGCGCTAAGAGCCGCGGGCTGTGGACGTGTCGGGGAGACGTTTTTCTTTGGTTCCGTTTCTTTTGGCGTCCACCAAAAGAAATGAACTCGGCCGCGTCAGCGGACGAAAGCGTCTGACGTTGCTATTCCGCTTCGCTCTCACGGCGAGAAGCAAGATCAAACGCTTCCACTCGCCTTGCGGCGAGCGGGTTCACTTCTTTTGCTGGCCCAAAAGAAACGGAACCAAAGAAAACGGCCAGCCCCGACGGAGCAAACCCGGCCAGTCATTCGTTCCGGGATTTTTCGACTCGCCATCCTGGCTCGGTCGAAAAACGCCGCACGTCCTGTGCGGCGCCCTACGGGTCTACGATCGGCATCGGCACGTTTCGCTCATGCAAAAGCAGGTGCAGAAAGCGGGAGCCGAAGCAAACGCAAAAGCAAAAGCAGAGCGCCGAATCAATTCGCCGTCGGCGAGAACCCGATCGTCCGCCGCGTCGTCACCGGCGCCGGCACCGGCTCGAAACGCCAGCGCCGCACCGCCGCCAAGGCCTCGCGATCGAACGTGCGCGGCGGATCGGCGCGGACTACGCGGGCATTGCTGACCGAACCGTCGACGCCGACGGTGAACTCGACCATGACTTCGCCGCTCGTGCCGGCGCGCAGGGCGTCGGCGGGATAGCGCGGCGCGGGCGTGCTCAGCGGACGCAGCTGCGCGGGCGCGGCGGCCGGTGCGGGTGTCGCGGGTGCGGGCGCAGGGGTTTCCTGCGGCGCGGGTTCGGGGCGGGTCGGCTGCGGGCGGGCGGCCTCTTCGCGGGCGGCAGCCTGGCGGGCGGCTTCTTCGCGCGCCGCCTGGTCGGTCGCGCTCTGCTGCTGCGCCAGCTGCTGCGCGGCGGCGGCCTGTTGCTGCTGCTGCTGGGTCGCGCGTTCGCGCTCCAGGGTCTGCGCGCGCTGGGCTTCCTGTTCGGCGGTCAGCTTCTGCTGCTCGACGCGGGCCGCGGCCTGTTCCTCGGACGTGGCGATGCTCGCGCGCAGGCGCTCGAGCGCAGGGTGCTTGCTGTCGGCGCGTTCGATCAGGCCCAGCAGACGACGCGCTTCGGCGTAGTCGCCGCGGTCGCGGCTCTGCTCGGTGGCGATGACGCTCATCGGCAGCAGATCGATCAGCGCGCTGGAAGCCGCGGCGTCACCGGCCTGCTTCTCGCGCAATGCGAGGTAGTACTCCATCGCGTTCTCGCCGGCAGGCGCGTACAGCCGGCTTTCCTGGTACGCGGCCGCGCCTGCGCTGCGCAGCTCGTCGACCGACAGCCCGGCGATCGCGTCGTCGGCAGCCTGCTGACGCGCAGCGGCCTGCTGGCTGGCCTGCGCGGTGACCGCGCCCGGCGCGGCGGCGACAGGCGCCTCGGCCTCGTCGCTGCGCCCGCAGGCGGCGAGTACACAGGCCAGACCCACGGCGGCGGCCAGCCGCGCGCGGGACGCGCGACGGGTCGTCGGAATCTTCGAGACCATCATCTTTCCCCAAGGATGCATGTCCGCAAGAGTGCGTAGAACGCGTCAGCGGAGACGATTTGTCAATGCTTGCGCGTTCGCCGGGCACGCAGGCTGTCGACGCGATCACGAATCTTGGCGTCCCGATCGCCGTCGATGGCGCCCATTCGGTGCCCGGGCCGCGGGCTACTTGCCGATGCAGAAACTCGAGAAGATGTGCCCGAGCAGATCGTCGGGCAGGATCCGCCCGGTGATCGCGCCGACCGCATCGTGCGCGACGCGCAACGATTCGGCGGCCAGTTCGAGATGCTGCGCCGCCAGGGTGCCGCGCGCGTCGTCGACCGCATCAGCCGCGTCGCGCAACGCATCGACATGCCGCTGCCGCGCGGTGAACGCGCCTTCGCCTGCGCGCATGTCGCCGCCGAGCCGCGACTGCAGCGCGTCGCGCAACGTGTCGAGCCCGGCGCCGGTGCGCGCGGAGACGTGCACGGCATCGCGCGCGTTCGACGCGGCGTCGGCGAGCAAGTCGGTCTTGTTGTGCACGACGATGCGGTCGGCGACGCCGGCGATGGCCTCGTCCACTGACGCCCACCCCGCCTCCGGGTCGCGTGCATCGAGCACCACCAGCGCGAGATCGGCGCGCTGCAGTTCGGCGCGCGCGCGGCGCATGCCTTCGCGCTCGATCGCGTCGCCCTCGCTGCGCAGGCCCGCGGTATCGACCAAGGTGAGTTCGACGCCGCCGATGCGCAGCGTCTCGTGCAGCAGATCGCGCGTGGTGCCGGCAATGTCGGTGACGATCGCGCGGTCCACGCCGGCCAGCGCGTTGAGCAGCGAACTCTTGCCGGCATTCGGCGGGCCGACGATCACCGCGTGCAGGCCGTCGCGCAGGCGCCGGCCCTGTTCGGCTTCGGCCAGCAGCTGCGACAGCGACACGGCGAGCGCGTCGATGCGGCGCGCGACCTCGTCGCCACCGAGCGTGTCGATCGGCTCGTCGGAGAAATCGATCATCGCTTCGACGTAGACGCGCAGGTGCAGCAGCTCGGCGGCGAGCGCGTCGCAGCGATCGGAGAACACGCCGTCGAGTGCGCGGCGGGCGGCGCGGGCCGCGCGTGCGTCGCCGGCGGCGATCAGATCGGCGACGGCTTCGGCCTGCGCCAGATCGAGCCGGCCGTTGAGGAAGGCGCGCTCGCTGAATTCGCCAGGCCGCGCGAGCCGCGCGCCGAGGCTGCGACAGCGCGCCAGCAACTGCTGCAGCACGACCGGGCTGCCGTGCGCCTGCAGCTCGACGACATCCTCGCCCGTGTAGCTGGCCGGGCCGGGGAAGGCGAGCGCGAGGCCGTCGTCGAGCACCGCGCCATCGGCGTCCAGGAAACGCACGTGATGCGCATGGCGCGCGCGCAGGGTGCGTCCGCAGACCGTGCGCGCGATCGACAGCGACGCCGGACCCGACAGGCGCACGATGCCGACGCCGCCGGCGCCGGGCGCAGTGGCGATCGCGGCGATGGTCTCGGTGGATGTCGTCATTTCAGTGTTCCTCAACGCACGAGCCCGCCATGCGGCGGGCTCGTGGCGATCGAATCGGCGCGGCCGTCAGGCCTTCGCCGGCGCCTCGCTGTAGCGGCGGATCATCCACCACTGCTGCAGCAGGCCGAGGCCGCCATTGGTGACCCAGTACAGCACCAAACCGGACGGGAAGAAGATCATGATCGCGCCGAACACCAGCGGCATGAACTGCATGATCTTCTGCTGCATCGGATCCATGCCGACCATCGGCGTGAGCTTCTGCGTCGCCCACATGATCGCGATGTTGAGCACCGGCAGGATGAAGTACGGATCGCGCGCGGTCAGATCCTGGATCCACAGCATCCACGGCGTGTGGCGCAGTTCCACCGACTCGAGCAGCACCCAGTACAGGGCGAAGAACACCGGCATCTGCAGCAGGACCGGCAGACAGCCGCCGATCGGGTTGATCTTCTCCTTCTTGTAGAGCTCCATCATCGCCTGCTGGAACTTCTGCTTGTCGTCGCCGTAGCGCTCCTTGAGCTGGGCGATGCGCGGCTGGAACTTGCGCATCTTCGCCATCGACTTGTACTGCGCGACCGACAGCGGATACAGCGCCAGCTTCACCAGCAGCACCAGGCCGATGATCGACCAGCCCCAGTTGCCGATCAGGCCGTGCAGCTTGGCCAGCACCCAGAACAGGCCTTCGCCAAGCATCGCGAAGATCGAGAAGCGGCTGTAGTCGACGACGCGATCGAGACCGCGCACGCCCTGCGCCTGGATCAGATCGACCTGCTTGGGCCCCACCCACAGACGCGCGGTGGTCGAGGCCTGCTGGCCGGCGGGCACGGCGATCGGCGCACCGAATTCGCGGATCAGGTACCGCGGCGCACCGGTGCTTCGATCGATCTGCATCGAGATCGTGCCGGTGTCGTCGGGACGCGGGATCCACGCACTGAAGAAGTGGTGCTGGACCATCGCGATCCAGATCTGGCTGTCCTTCGCGTTGAGCGGACCGTCGCTCTCGAAGTCACCCAGCTGGCGGCGGCTGTAGCCGATGTCGCTGCCGAACCAGGTCGCGCCGGTCAGGCTGTAGGACTCGGGATTGGTCATGCCGCGCTTGACCGCCGGTGCGGTGCGGATCAGCTGGCGGTACGGAAAGCCCTGCCACGCGGTCGTGCCGGCGTTGACGATTTCGTCGCGGACTTCGATCGCGTAGTCGCCGCGGGTCAGCACGAAGCTGCGGCGGATCGTCACGCCGTCGGCGCCGGTCCACACGAACGGCACGATGACGGTGTTCTCGCCCTGTGCGAGCACGGCCGACGTCGCGGTGCCTTCGGGCACGAACTGGCCCTCGTGGCTCGGCGCGGCATTGCTGCTGCTGACCCAGCCGGTCTGCGCGGCGTAGTAATGCAGCGGATCGGTGTCGAACATCCGCACCGGCGGCGCGCCGTCCTCGCGCGTCTGCGGATAGGCCAGCAGATCGGCTTCGATCACGTTGCCGGCGTCGAGCACCACCCGCAGCACGTCGGTCTGGGCGACGACCTGGCGCGCAGCCGGCGCGGCGGCGGCGGAGACCGGCGCAGCGCCCGGGGCCGGCGGCACCGGCGCGGCATCGGCAGGCGCGGTCGGCACGGCGGCACTGCCGGCAGCGGCGCCCGGCACGGTCACCGACGGCGACGCCTGGGCGGCGCTGGTCTGCGGCCGGGTCGCGGCTGCGGTCTTTTCCTTGCCCCACTCCATCCACAACAACACGGCCACCATCAGCCAGGCGAGGACGAGGAAAGTACGGATCTGGTTCATCAGGCAGGCAGGCTCATGCGCCGGAAGACACCGGCGTGGATGGAATCGGGGAGGCGTGCATTGTGCCGGCCGCAGATGACGGCGGCAACGCGCGGGCGCGCCGCAACACATTGAGGAAGGCGGCGCGCAATGCGGGATTGTCGGCCTGCGCCGCGGCCGGACGGGCCACGACGACATAGCTGCCCGGCGCCAGCTGGGGCTGCATCAGGCGGAAGGCATCGCGCAGCACGCGCTTGATCCGGTTGCGACCGACGGCGCGCTTGTCGACCTTGCGCGACACCGCCAGGCCCAGACGCGCCGGGCCTTCTTCGGGCAACAGATGGACGGCCAGCATCGGCGACGCGGTCCGCGTCGCACTGGCGAAGATTCGATCGAAATCGGCGCGCGCGCGCACACGCACGTGCCGCGGATAGCGGACACCGGCGGTCATGGAAGCTGCGCTGCAGAACGGGTCGGGAGTGCGGAGACGCGACTCACCGACCCGGAGGGCTTCAGGCCGAGAGGACCTTGCGGCCCTTCGCGCGACGACGCGCGAGGATCTTGCGGCCGTCGGCCGTCGCCATGCGGGCACGGAAACCGTGGTCGCGCTTGCGCTTGAGGTTGCTGGGCTGATAGGTGCGCTTGGTAGCCATGGTCGAGCCCTTCGGGCAACGTGACGAATAGAACCGGAAATTCTAGCGGCCCGGTGCCGGACCGGTCAAGCCGGTGCGCGCGTCGGGTCTGCGGAGGCCGCGCGGGGACTGGCCGCGGGTGGCGACATGATAGTCTGCCTGCCCTTCCCCGGCGACCTTGCCGCGCACCTGCGTGGCGGCGCCCGCTTTGTCGAATTCCGCCGCATGATGGATGCCTGGCCCCGCTGCCTTCAACGCCTCGAAGCCGAGTTTCCGGTCGAGGATGTCCACACCTGGCTCAAGCCGCTGCAGGCCCACGCCGACGACCGATCGACCGTGCTCTACGCGCCCAATGCCTTCGTCCGCGACGAGGTGCAGGCGCGCTACATGCCGCGCATCCGCGAGCTGCTGGCGCATTTCGCCGGCGTCGAGGACGTGAGCCTGCAGGTCGGCTCGCTGCCGCGTGCGGTGGCGCCGCCATCGGCGACCACGCTGTCGGGGGGCGATGCACGCGCCCAGCCCGCGGCGCCGATCGAAGCCTTCGCCGGCAACATGGACAGCCACTACACCTTCGACAACTTCGTCGAGGGCCGCAGCAACCAGATGGGCCGCGCCGCGGCCTGGCAGGCCGCGCTCAAGCCGGGCGACCGTGCCCACAACCCGCTGCTGCTCTACGGCGGCACGGGCCTGGGCAAGACCCATCTGATGTTCGCCGCCGGCAATGCGATGCGACAGGCCAATCCGCGTGCGCGCGTGCTGTATCTGCGTTCGGAGGAGTTCTACAGCGCGTTCTTCCGCTCGATCCAGGAAAAGACCTCGGACCAGTTCAAGCGCCAGTTCCGCCAGATCGACGCGCTGCTGATCGACGACATCCAGTTCTTTGCCGGCAAGGACCGCACCCAGGAAGAGTTCTTCCACACCTTCAACACGCTGTTCGACAGTAAGCAGCAGATCATCATGACCTGCGACCGCTATCCGCGTGAGGTGGACGGCCTGGAGCCGCGGCTGAAGTCGCGCCTGGCCTGGGGCCTGTCGGTGGCGATCGATCCGCCCGATTTCGAGACCCGCGCGGCGATCGTGCTGGCCAAGGCCGCCGAGCGCGGCACCCAGGTGCCCGACGACGTGGCGTTCCTGCTGGCCAAGAAGATGCACTCCAACGTGCGCGACCTCGAGGGCGCGCTCAATACGCTGGCCGCGCGTGCGAACTTCATGGGCCGGGCGATCACTGTCGAGTTCGCCCAGGAGACGCTGCGCGACCTGCTGCGCGCCCAGCAGCAGGCGATCAGCATGTCCAACATCCAGAAGGTCGTGGCCGACTACTACGGCCTGCAGATCAAGGACCTGCTGTCCAAGCGCCGCACGCGCTCACTGGCGCGTCCGCGTCAGGTGGCGATGGCGCTGTCCAAGGAGCTCACCGAGCACAGCCTGCCGGAGATCGGCGAGGCCTTCGCAGGCCGCGACCACACCACCGTGCTGCACGCCTGCCGGCAGATCCGCACGCTGATCGAAAGCGACGGCAAACTCCGCGAGGACTGGGACAAGCTGATCCGTAAACTCAGCGAGTAAGCTGTGCATCGCCGGGCCCTGCACAACACGGGGACCGGAGGTGGAGAGCCTGTGGACAACTTGAGGGGTCGAAAGTTGTCCACAGCTTGATCCACCTCTCCACACTGCACTGTCCACCGGGTTTGAAGGTCGGAAAAACGTAATCGATTCAGAGGCTTGCAGTAGATACCAACTGATTTCGGCCTTATCCAGCACCACCATTTTTAGATTTATATCCTTTTTATAAAAGCACGGGACAAGGGGATAACACCGACATGCGTTTCAGTCTCCAACGCGAAACACTGCTCAAGCCGCTGGCCCAGGTCGTCAACGTCGTCGAGCGCCGCCAGACCCTGCCCGTGCTGGCCAACCTGCTGGTCCAGGTCCAGGACGGTCAGCTGTCGTTGACCGGTACCGACCTCGAAGTCGAGATGGTGTCGCGTCGTGCGGTCGACGATGCCCAGGATGGCGAGACCACGATTCCGGCCCGCAAGCTGTTCGACATCGTCCGGGCGCTGCCCGACGGCAGCAAGGTCGTCATCTCGCAGTCCGGCGAAAAGATCACCGTGCAGGCCGGCCGCAGCCGCTTCACGCTGTCGAGCCTGCCGGCGGGCGATTTCCCGTCCGTGGACGAGGTCGAAGCCACCGATCGCATCGCCGTCCCGGAGGCGGCGCTCAAAGAGCTCATCGAGCGCACCGCGTTCGCGATGGCGCAGCAGGACGTCCGGTACTACCTCAACGGCCTGCTGTTCGATCTGTGCGATACCCGCCTGCGCTGCGTCGCGACCGACGGCCACCGCCTCGCGCTGTGCGAAACGACGCTGGAGACCGCGGTCCAGACCAAGCGCCAGATCATCCTGCCGCGCAAGGGTGTGACCGAACTGCAGCGCCTGCTCGAGGGCGGCGACAAGACGCTGGAGCTGGAGCTCGGCCGCAACCATCTGCGGGTCAAGCGCGACGATGTGACCTTCACCAGCAAGCTGATCGATGGCCGCTTCCCGGATTACGAGGCCGTGATTCCGATCGGCGCCGACCGCGAAGTCACGATCGACCGCGAACTGCTGCGCGCCGCGCTGCAGCGCGTGGCGATTCTGTCGAACGAGAAGTACCGCGGCGTGCGGCTGGAAGTCTCCCCGGGCACGGTGCGCATCAACGCGCACAACCCGGAGCAGGAAGAAGCGCACGAGGAAGTCGAGGCCGACACCAAGGTCGACGATCTGGCGGTGGGCTTCAACGTGAACTACCTGCTGGACGCCCTGACCGCGCTGCGCGGCGAACAGGTGATCCTCAAGCTCCGCGACGCGAATTCGTCCGCGCTGGTGCGCGAGGCCACCGACGAGCGCAGCCGTCACGTGGTGATGCCGCTGCGTCTCTGACGCCATCGGTAGACTGGGCGCCCGTCGCCCACACATGTTTCACGTGGAACACGACGCCCGGCTTGCCGGGCGTCTTCCGTTCCGGCCCGATCGCTGCGCCTACGGCGGCAGGCGCCGGGATGCCACTTGCAGGACTTCCGTGCAGATCACCCGCTTCGACCTCCACAACGTACGCAATCTGCAGCCGACCTCGCTGCGGCCGGGCCCCGGCTTGAATCTGCTGCTGGGCGACAACGGGGCGGGCAAGACCAGTGTGCTGGAGGGGCTGCATCTCATGGCCTACGGACGCAGCTTCCGCGGGCGGGTACGCGACGGCCTGGTGCAGCGCGGACGCGAGGCGGTCGAGCTCTACGCCGAATGGCGCGAGGATCCCGCGCAGCCGCACCGCATGCGCCGCGCCGGGTTGCGCCACACCGGCCAGGACTGGAGCGGCCGTCTGGATGGCGAGGACGTTTCCCAGCTCGGGGACCTGTGTGCCGCGTTGATGGTGGTGACCTTCGAACCCGGTAGCCACGCGCTGATTTCCGGCAGCAGCGAGGTCCGACGCCGGTTCCTGGACTGGGGGCTGTTCCACGTGGAACAGGATTTCCTGCAGCAATGGCGCCGTTACGCGCGCGCGCTGCGGCAGCGCAACGCGCTGCTGAAGTCCGGCGCCGGTGGCTCGCAGCTCGATGCCTGGGATCACGAGCTCGCCGACGCCGCGTTGCCGCTCGATACCCGGCGCGAGGCCTATCTGCAACGGCTGCAGACCGCGGTGCACGCAGTGGCCGCCGAGATCGCCCCGGCGCTGGGCGCACCGGAACTGGTGTTTCTGCCCGGCTGGCGCCGCCAGGATCTGTCGCTGGCCGACGCGCTGGTCGTGGCCCGCGATCGCGATCGCGCGGCCGGCCATACCAGCGTGGGACCGCACCGCGCTGACTGGCGAATCCGATTCGAGGACCGGCCGGAACAGTCGCTGCTGTCGCGCGGTCAGGCCAAGCAATCCGCACTGTGCTGCCTGCTCGCGCAGGCCCGGGATTGCGCGGATCGCTTCGAAGGGCGCTGGCCGGTGATCGCGCTGGATGACCTGGCCTCCGAACTGGATCGCCATCACCAGCGGCAGGTGCTGGCGTATCTGCGGGATGCGGGCGCGCAGGTGCTGATCACCGGGACCGAACGCCCCGACCATTGGCCGGATGCAGTGCTGGCGGAGGCCACGACGTTCCACGTGGAACACGGCGTGGTCAGCCAAGGCTGACGGCCTCACCGAGCGCGCCAACCCGATGCGCTCATGTTCCACGTGGAACATCCTGAAGCCCGGTTCGAATCCCCGGTCGACGTGTTGTTCCACGTGGAACACGCGCCGGAGGGCCTGGTCCGAACTGCTATAATTCCGCCCTTGCGGCCCATTCCTGCCGCGTGCGACCGGTGCTCCGGACGCCGCGCACGGACGCCGCGCTCCCGGCCAGACAGCGAACCGAATGAGCGACGAGACGATCTCCAGCGGTGCCCCCGCCAACTCCGATTACGATTCCAGCCGAATCACCGTTCTGCGTGGCCTCGAGGCCGTGCGCAAGCGTCCCGGTATGTACATCGGCGACGTGCACGACGGCACCGGTCTGCATCACATGGTCTTCGAAGTCGTCGACAACTCGATCGACGAAGCACTGGCCGGCCACGCCGACGATATCGTGGTGACCATCCACGAAGACGGCTCGGTCTCGGTGTCGGACAACGGCCGCGGCATTCCGGTCGACATCCACAAGGAAGAAGGCATTTCGGCGGCCGAGGTCATCATGACCCAGCTGCATGCCGGCGGTAAGTTCGACGACAACAGCTACAAGGTTTCGGGCGGCCTGCACGGCGTCGGTGTTTCGGTGGTCAACGCGCTGAGCGAGAAGCTCACCCTCGACATCTGGCGCGACGGCTTCCACCACCATCAGGAATACGCGATGGGCGAGGCGGTGTCGCCGGTCGAACGCGGCGAGCCATCGACCAAGCGCGGCACGCTGCTGCGCTTCTGGCCGGCCGTGGCCACGTTCTCCGACGTCACCTTCCACTACGACATCCTGGCACGCCGCCTGCGCGAGCTGTCGTTCCTGAACTCCGGCGTCAAGATCAACCTCGTCGACCTGCGCGGCGACGGCCGCCGCGACCTGTTCGAGTACGAAGGCGGCATCCGCTCGTTCGTCGAGCACCTGGCCCAGCTCAAGACGCCGCTGCACCCGAACGTGATCTCGGTGACCGGCGAACAGAACGGCATCACGGTCGACGTCGCCCTGCAGTGGACCGACGCCTACCAGGAAACGATGTTCTGCTTCACCAACAACATCCCGCAGAAGGATGGCGGCACCCATCTGATCGGCTTCCGCGCCGCGCTGACGCGTACGCTGACCAACTACATCGAACGCAACGGCATCGCCAAGCAGGCCAAGGTGGCGCTGTCGGGCGACGACATGCGCGAAGGCATGATCGCGGTGCTGTCGGTCAAGGTGCCGGACCCGAGCTTCTCCTCGCAAACCAAGGAGAAGCTGGTGTCGTCCGAGGTCCGCCCGGTGGTCGAGAGCGCCTTCGGCCAGCGGCTGCAGGAATTCCTGGACGAGAATCCGAACGAAGCCCGCGCGATCGCCGGCAAGATCGTCGACGCCGCCCGCGCCCGCGAGGCCGCGCGCAAGGCGCGCGATCTGACGCGCCGCAAGGGCGCACTCGATATCGCCGGCCTGCCGGGCAAGCTGGCCGACTGCCAGGAGAAGGACCCGGCGCTGTCGGAGCTGTTCATCGTCGAGGGTGACTCGGCCGGCGGCTCGGCCAAGCAGGGCCGCAACCGCAAGAACCAGGCGGTGTTGCCGCTGCGCGGCAAGATCCTGAATGTGGAGCGCGCCCGCTTCGACCGCATGCTTGCCAGCGCCGAGGTCGGCACGCTGATCACCGCGCTCGGGACCGGCATCGGCAAGGACGAGTACAACCCGGACAAGCTGCGCTACCACCGCATCATCATCATGACCGACGCCGACGTGGACGGATCGCACATCCGCACGCTGCTGCTGACGTTCTTCTACCGGCAGATGCCGGAGCTGATCGAGCGCGGCTACGTCTACATCGGCCTGCCGCCGCTGTACAAGATCAAGCAGGGCAAGAACGAGCTCTACCTCAAGGACGATGCCGCGCTCGACGTCTACCTCGCCGGCAATGCCGTCGAAGGCGCCGCGCTGACGCCGGCCGCGGGCGAACCCGCGATCGAAGGCGCCGCGCTGGAGAAGCTGCTGCTGATCTTCGCCGCCGCCAAGGAGACGATCGCCCGCAACGCGCACCGCTACGATCCGGCCGTCATGGAGCTGCTGCTCGACGTCGCGCCGATCGCATCCGGCACCGAGGCCGAGATCGACACCGCGCTGCGTGCGCTCGAGGCGCGTCTGAACCAGAAGGGGCTGGGCCGTCCGCGCTTCAAGTTCGCGGTACAGCCGGCCACCGAGGCACGCGGCGCCGTGCTGACCATCGACCGCCAGCACATGGGCCTCGACGTTACCCAGCTGGTGCCGCTGGCCACGCTGGAGAGCGGCGAGCTCCGCACCATCGGCGAGGCGGCGCGCGAACTGCATGGCCTGATCCGCGACGGCGCGCAGATCGTTCGCGGCAACCGCGCGCAACCGGTGAAGTCCTTCGCCGAAGCGCAGGCCTGGTTGCTCGAGGAGGCCAAGCGCGGCCGTCAGATCCAGCGCTTCAAGGGCCTGGGTGAAATGAATCCCGAACAGCTCTGGGACACCACGGTGAACCCGGAAACCCGCCGCCTGCTGCAGGTGCGGATCGAGGACGCGGTCGCCGCGGACGAGATCTTCAGCACGCTGATGGGCGACGTCGTCGAGCCGCGCCGCGCATTCATCGACGACAACGCGCTCAAGGTCGCCAATCTCGACGTCTGACCGGCGTGATCCGCCGCACCGTGCGCCTCCGTATGGAGGCCGCGGTTGACGGCGCGTTAATCCGTGCCGTTTTACAACACGGGTTCTTGAACAGGGGAGTCTCGTCCATGAAAACGCCCATCGCGGCGCTCGCTGCGGCTGTGTTGCTCGCCGGCTGCGCGACCACCACGTCCCCGACCGGCCGTACCCAGTACGTCGGCGCGGTCTCGCAGGCCCAGCTCAACCAGATGGGCGAGCAGGCCTTTGCCGAGACCAAGTCCCAGATGCGCGCCTCGACCGATGCGAAGCAGCAGGCGTACGTGCGCTGCATCGTCACCGACATCGTCCGCGAACTGCCGGCCAACTGGCAGCAGCTCAACTGGGAATCGGTGGTCTTCGTCGACGACAACCCGAATGCGTTCGCACTGCCCGGCGGCAAGGTCGGCGTGCACACCGGCATCCTCAAGGTCGCGCAGAACCAGGACCAGCTGGCCGCCGTGATCGCGCACGAGATCGGCCACGTCTACGCGAACCATCACGACGAACGCATCACCCGCCAGATGGGCGCGCAGGGCGCGCTCGGCGTGGCGGGTGCGTTGCTGGGCTCGCGCTACGGCGAAGGCGCGCAGCAGTCGGCGAACCAGCTCGGCGGCGCCGCGCTGCAGACCACCTTCCTGCTGCCCGGCACGCGCACGCAGGAAACCGAGGCCGATGTCGTCGGTCAGGACCTGATGGCCAAGGCCGGGTTCGATCCGCGCGCGGCGGTCGGCCTGTGGCAGAACATGATCGCGGCCAGCGGCGGCAGCCGTCCGCCGCAGTGGCTGTCGACGCATCCCAATCCCGAGAACCGCATCAGCGAACTGCAGACGCGTGCAGCGAGCCTCGTGCCGACCTACGAACAGGCGCAGGCCGCAGGCAAGCGTCCGCGCTGCGGCTGAGCGCGTTTCACCCGCGCCTGCGCGCATCTGCGCAACCATCGGGCGATAATCGCCGTATCCAGACTCCGGCCCCCGGCGTACCGCGGGCCACCTGCCAATCGAGGTGTTCCATGTCGAAGTCCCGCATGTCCCAGCAGGCGCTCGCCGCTGCCCTGACCACCGCCCTGCTCGCGTTCGCCGCGCCGTCGATGGCGTTCGCGCAGGACGAAGGCGGCAGCGACCGCAGCGAGCGCAGCAGCCGCTCCGCGCGCAGCGCCGATCGCAGCGAACGCCGCAGCTCGCGCCAGGCGCCGCAGAAGGCTGAGGCGCTGTATCCCAACAGCAGCCGGCAGGAGCCGGGCGTGTCGGCCAGCCAGCGCCTGGTCAAGCAGCTCAACACGCTCTCCGAAGCGAACAACGCGTCCGACGCCGCCAAGGGCCTGCCGGTCGCCGACGAGATCATCGCCAACGGCAGCGCCAACACCTACGACAAGTCGATGGCGGCCCTGCTCGCCGGCCAGCTGCTCCTCAACGAGGACAACGACCGCGCGATCGCCTATCTCAACCAGGCGATCGAGACCGGCGGCCTCGACAACAACAACCACTTCCAGGCGATGTTGATCGTCGCGCAGCTGCAGGCGCAGGACGACAAGTACGCCGAAGCGCTCGCGACGCTCGACCGCTACATCACCGAGTCCGGCTCGACCGATCCCAAGGACCAGGCGCTCAAGGGCAATCTGCTGTATCGCCTTGAGCGCTACCCGGAGGCGATCGCGACGCTCAAGCCGCTGGTCGACGCGGGCGGTGAAGTCGATCCCCAGTGGCAGCAGATCCTGATGGCGTCGTACGCCGAATCGGGCAACAGCGCCGAAGCCACACGCCTCGCCGAACAGGTCGCGCAGGCGACGCCCGGCGACAAGCGTTCGCAGGTCAATCTCGCCGTGTCGTATCTGCAGACCGACCAGAACGACAAGGCGATCGAAGTGTTCGAGCGTCTGCGTGCGGCCGGTCAGCTCACCGAAGAAAGCGAGTACCGCAACCTCTACGCGCTGTATCTCAACAGCGAGAACAAGGAGCGCGAAGCGATCGCGGTGATCAACGAAGGCCTGCAGAAGAACATCCTCAAGGAGGATTACCGCACGATGGCGGCGCTCGGTCAGGCGAACTACTTCAGCGACCAGATCGAGCCGGCGATCGCCGCGTGGCGCAAGGCCGCACCGCTCGCGGAAAACGGCGATACGTACCTCAATCTCGCGCGCGTGCTGCACCAGGAAGGCCGTGCGGACGAAGCGAAGGAAGCAGCGCGTCAGGCGATCGCGAAGGGCCTGAAATCCAACACCGACGCCGAGCGCATCATCTCCGGTCGTTAAGAAAAAGTTGCCGGAATCATGGATGGTGCTGGCCACTTGGATTGGTATAAGCTTTAGGGTTCCTGCCGACCGAACAGGTTGGCAGTTCAACTTTTCCACCGGGGTTTCGACCCCGGCCTCACCAGAGTTCTCCGCATGACGCAACGCTCGACGACGACCGACAGGAACGACGAAGACGAGGGCCTGAACTGGGGCCGCATCGCCGGCTTCACGATGGTGGTCGCGTTCCACGCCGCTGCGATCATGCTGCTGCTCGCGCCCGTCAATCCGCCGAACGCCGCAGCGCAGGAAGAAGCGGCCACGCGTGTGGTGATCATCGAACCGCCGCCGCCGCCGCCCCCGCCGCCGCCGCCGCCGCCGGAGCCGCCGAAGCCGACGCCGATCAAGGAACTGACCCCGCCGCGTCCGACGCCGGTCCCGCCGCCGCCGGAAGCACCGCCGGTCGTGTTCGACGATCCGTCGCCGATGGATACGCCGGCCCCGCCGCCCGCGCCGCCGTCGCCGCCCGCACCGTCCGCCGACATCGGCGCCAGCGTCGACATCTCGTCGAAGAACATGAATCCGCCGCGTTACCCGCCTGCCGCCGCCCGCGCGCAGATCGAGGGCACGGTGATCCTGGTCATCGACGTCGACGCCAACGGCAACGTCACCAACGTGTCGGTCGAGAAGTCCAGCCGCAACCGTGACCTCGATCGCGCCGCGATCGAAGCCGCACGCAAGTGGTCGTTCCAGCCGGCCATGTCGAACGGCCAGCCGGCTGCAGGTCGCGTTCGCGTCCCAGTCGACTTCAACCTCGGCTGATCGATCCAGCTGTATCCGATACACCGGCGTTCTTCGGAACGTCGACACTTTCGCGTCAACGTTCCACTCTTCAAACCACTACATCTAGAAGGTAAGCGTCATGCTGCAGGAAACCACCAACGCCGCTGTGTCCAACGCTGCCGGTCTGGAGTCGATGGGCTTCGCTGACATGATCGAGCACATGGACGCGGTCAACTGGACCGTGCTCATCGTTCTGATCGCAATGTCGGCCATGTCGATCTTCTGGATCATTTTCAACGCCATCAAGGCTGCGCGCCTGAAGGGCAGCACCGACCGCGTGATCAACACGTTCTGGGAAACCCCGAACGCGCAGGACGCGATCCGCTTCATGGAAGAGCAGCCGAAGAGCGAGCCCTTCTCGAAGGTCGCCCTCGACGCCGCCCAGGCCGCCGCGCACCACCAGCGTCATGAAGGTTCGCGTCTGGTCGAGTCGCTGAACCGTTCGGAATTCGTCGATCGCGCCCTGCGTCAGGCCGTGACCCGCGAGTCGCTGAAGCTCGAAGACGGTCTGACCGTGCTCGCCACCGTCGGTGCGACCGCGCCGTTCGTGGGTCTGCTCGGTACGGTGTGGGGCATCTACCGCGCCCTGATCCGCATCGGTGCCAGCGGCCAGGCCGACATCGGCGCAGTGGCAGGTCCGGTCGGCGAGGCGCTGATCATGACCGCCATCGGTCTGGGCGTCGCGATCCCGGCAGTGCTCGGCTACAACTTCTTCGTCCGTCTGAACCGCGGCACGAACAACAAGCTCGACACCTTCGCGCACGACCTGCACGACTTCTTCGCCACCGGTTCGCGCGTCGGCGAGACGCCGGTTCCGGCCAAGGTCTAAGAAGCGCGCACGTCAGTAGCGACAACGGAGTTCAGATATGGCTTTCAGCTCAGGTGGTGGCAACGACAAGGTCAACGCCACGATCAACATCGTCCCGCTTGTCGACGTCATGCTGGTGCTGCTGATCATCTTCATGGTCACAGCACCGCTGATGGCGCACAAAGTGCAGGTCGAGTTGCCGGAAGCTAACCTCGACGAGCGGCCGGAAACGGCACCAGGCCCGACGCCGCTGACGGTAGCGGTCACCGAAACCGGTGATATCTACCTCAACGACGAGCCGGTGACGCTCCAGCTGCTGGAGAGCGCTTTCTCGGTCGAGGCCCAGAAGACGCCGCAGCCGCCGGTCAACATCCGTGGCGACTCGACGACGAAGTACCGGACGATCAACGACGTGGTCAACACTGCACAGGCCCAGGGCATGCGCAAGGTGGGCTTCGTCGCGACGGTCGAAAACAGGTAAACCGGAGCAACACGCATGGCATTTTCATCCGGTGGCGAAGGCCCGATGGCCGACATCAACATCATTCCGCTCTGCGACGTGATGTTGGTGCTGCTGATCATCTTCATGGTGACGGCGCCGAAGGCTTCCTATCCAATCGACATCGATCTCCCGCAGCGTTCCACGACGCCGCCGGAGAATCCGGTGGAACCACCGGAGCCGATCCGGCTGCGCATCGACGGTTCGGGCCAGATCTTCTGGAACGACAGCCCGACGCCAGTCTCGGCACTGCGCAACATGATGGAGTCGGAAGTCCAGCGTGACCCGACCAATCAGCCGACGCTCGAGATCGACACCAGTGGCGACGCCGATTACGGCGTGCTGGCCAAGGTGTTGGCGGAAGCGAAGAACGCGCAGATGCAGAAGATCGGCTTCGTGCGACAGTAATACGCAGCAAGCACCGGTGCGGGCCTGCAGCACGCGCCGGTGATCGATGCAGTGATTTGAACGCCGCCTTCGGGCGGCGTTTTTTTTTGGTGCGTGCCGGCATGCCGGAGGTGGCGTCGAATGCGGACTCGATCGCGCCGGAGCGCGGGACGCGCGTCACACCGCAGCCGTAGCGGGAGGGCGCGCGGATCCGGCGCGCGAGGCTGCGTACAGGACGCCGCGATCAGATGCGCGGATCGAACGTCCGGATCAGACGCGCGCGGCTGCCGCCTCGGTGATCGCGAGATAGCGGCGCACCGTCGTGTCCAGGCCGTCGTACAGCGCCTCGCCGATCAGCGCGTGGCCGATCGAGACTTCGTCGATCCCGCCGAGCGCTGCGAGCAACGCGCCGAGATTGGCCTGGCTGAGATCGTGACCGGCATTGACCCCGAGTCCCGCGGCGCGGGCCTGGTGCGCCGTCGTCACCAATGCGGGCAGCGCCGTCTCCGGCGTGCCCGCGTCGAAGGCTTCGGCCCACGGACCGGTATAGAGCTCGATGCGATCGGCGCCGCTGGCGCGCGCGGCTTCGATGTCGGCGCCGGCATCGGCGAACAGACTGACGCGGCAGCCGAGCGCGTGGAATGCCGCGACCAGCGGAATCAGCGCGTCGCGCTCGCGTGCGAAATCGAAACCGTGGTCCGACGTCAGCTGCGCATCGCCGTCGGGCACCAAGGTGACCTGCGCTGGACGTGTTTCCTCGCACAGCGCGAGCAGCCCCGGATACCCGTCGCGCGGCGGCGCGAACGGGTTGCCTTCGATGTTGAACTCGACGGCGCGCGCTGCAGTCAGTCGCGCGAGTGCACGCACGTCGTCGGCACGGATGTGCCGCGCATCGGGCCGCGGGTGCACGGTGATGCCGTGCGCGCCGGCGTCGAGGCAGGCACGCGCCGCGCGCACGACGTCGGGATCGCGACCGCCGCGCGAATTGCGCAGCACCGCGATCTTGTTGACGTTGACGCTGAGCCGGGTCACGGCCCGGTGGGTGGCGTGCGGGCCGGATCGTCGACCGGCGACGCGGCAGCCGCGCGGCGGGCATCGGCTTGCTCGCGCAGACGACGCAGCTCCGCCGGGTCGACCATCATCGCTTCGCTGCGGCTCTGGTTGCCGACACGCTGCGCCAGCAGGCCCAGCACACCGATCACGACGAACACGAGCGACAGCACCAGCGCGATCGCCGCGAGCGGGACCGACGTGGTGGTGAACGCGATGACGACCGCGCCGAGCGCGAGCAACAGGAACAACCAGGGCATGGGACGGGCTCCGCCTGACGTGTCCGCGAGTCTAAACCAGTCGCCGGCCGGAACCGGCGTCGGGCGCGCGCGCGGATCGACGAACGTGGCATTGGCGCGACGGGCGGCGGATTGCCGTGCGGTGTTCCACGTGGAGGTCGGCGTAGAAGCGGGCTTGCCGATCCGTGGCACGGGCAGATCGCAGCGAAACCATCGCGGATGCGTTCGCCTGTACGTCGAATGAGAGGTCGGGCTTTCCGAATGGCCGGAACACATATCTACCCGGCGTGTACCTGCGCGACACGAGGCTCGGCGAACGATGGGTGTCGCTGCGCTCGACCCATCCTACGAAGGGCTGTGATCCGCCCCGGAAGCGCGCGACTAGAGCAGCGGCGAACACAGTCGGGCAAGGGCTTCGGGCAGGCGCGCGCTCAGCAGCGGGCGGTGCCGGCCGCGCTGGACACGAGGCGCATTGGCGAACTCGCGTTCGATGTACTGCGCGAGCGCGGCGGCCATGCCGGGGTCGTCGAACAGCACCGAGACCTCGAAGTTGAGCCGGAAGCTGCGGTGGTCGAAGTTGGCGCTGCCGATCAGGGCGAGGTTGTCGTCGACCAGCAGCGTCTTGCTGTGTAGCAGGCGCGAGCGGTACTCGTAGACCTTCACGCCCGCGACCAGCAGCTGGCCGAAGTACGAGCGGGCGGCCAGTGTCACCAGCGTCGAATCGCTGGTCCTGGGCACCAGCAGGCGTACGTCGAGTCCGGCGAGCGCGGCCGAGGTCAGCGCCATCATTGCGGCCTCGCCGGGCACGAAGTACGGCGTGGTCATCCACACGCGGTGCTTCGCGGCGTGGATCGCGCCGACGTGCGCGCGATGGATCGCTTCCCAGTTCGAATCCGGGCCCGAGGTCAGCACCTGGGTGCGGATCGGGCCGGCGTCGGCGGGCGGCGTCTGCCGTTCGACGTCGGCGAGAAAATCGCGCCGGCCGGTGGCGTAGGCCCAGTCCTCGGCGAACACCAGCTGCAGCACGCGCACCGACTTCCCGACCAGGCGCATGTGCAGATCGCGGTAGGCATCGTTGCGCAGGCGCTCGTCCTGCTCGTCGGTGATGTTCATGCCGCCGGTGTAGCCGATGCGGCCGTCGATCACGACGATCTTGCGATGTGTGCGCAGGTTGGTCCACGGCCGCCGCCAGATGCGCCCGAAGCGCATCGGATGGAACCAGGCGAGTTCGCCGCCGGCATCGAGCAGCGGCGCGAAGAACTTGCGCGAGGCCTTCGAGCCGACGAAGTCGAGCAGCACGCGCACGTGTACGCCGGCCTGCGCGCGCTCGACCAGCGCATCGCGCAGCGCGGCGCCGGTCGTGTCCGGCTCGTAGATGTAGTACTCGAGATGCACGTGGTGTTCGGCGCGCGCGATGTCGGCGAGCAGCGCGGTGTACTTCGCCGCGCCGTCGACCAGCAGTTCGACTTCGGCCGAAGACGTGGCTGGCAATCCGGTCGTCGCCTGTCCCAGTCGCACGAGTTCGGCGGCTTCGCCCTCTTCGGCTTCGATCTGCGCGCTGCGCATCGACGCGCGACTGTGACTGCGGCGCAGGCGGTTGCGGCGGATCTTCTGCGGCCCGAACACGTGATAGACCAGAAAGCCCACGTAGGGCAGCAGGGCGAGGCCCAGCAGCCAGCTCAGCGTCGCGACCGGCTCGCGCTTCTGCAGCACGATCCAAATGCCCAGCACCACCAGATACAGCGCCCAGCCCACGGTCAGCAGCGTCACGAGATGCGGCATGGTCGCGAACGACTCCCAGGCGCGCTGCAGGGTTGCGGACATGGAGGACTCGATGACGGCGCCGATCGCGCCGCGCACAGGGTAGCGGCGCCCCATGCAAAAACACGCAACGCCCGGGCACTGTGACCTGTCACATCCGGGTGTCGCATCCGTGTGACACCGGCGCAGCCGCGTCGTGGCGCGGTTCGAGGCGTTCGACCGTCGATCCGCCTGTAACAGGCGGCGACGCCCGTTGCTGCAGAAAACGGAACCGATCAATCCAAGTGTTTGATTCAAAATAATAAAAAGACTTGGCACGCGCTCTGCGTTGACTCCCTCGCTGAAGAACCGGGAGACGACGATGCGCCATCCAATCCAGACGGGCCTGATCCTGCTGCTGCCGTGCCTCACACTGGCCGCAGGCACGGTGCACGCTGCCGGTGCGCGCGCCGGCGTGCAGCCGACGCCCGGCGAGATGGTGTTGCTGCGCGACGTCAGCGCCCGCCACGCGGTGCGCCAGGCGCCCCCGGGCATCGGCCTGATCGTCGACCCGACACCGAACCGGCAGCTGATGCCGTCGCTGCCCGGCGGTGAACTGAGCGACGCCGACTTCCTCGCGCTCGACACGGGCAACCAGGTGCAGGGCGCGATGCGCGGCAATGGCGGCATCGCTGCGCCGGTGACCCAGGTGCTGACCGGCACGCTGGGCGGCGGCGCGAATGCACGCGACGCCAGCGGCGTCCAGGGCGCCGGCACGCTGGGCGCGGCCACCGGCGGCGTCTCGGGCATGGTCACCGGCGCAACCCGCGGCATCGGCAGCCAGATCACCGGCGCGCTGTCGCAGATGCCCTTCGCCCAGCCGGCGAATGGAGGCGGGCCGTGATCCGCATCGTCGCCTGTCTCGCGCTGGGCCTGCTCGCGGCCGCGCCCACGATCGCCGCCGACGACTACCCGGCGATGCTCGGCTATCTCACGCAGTCGCGCGTGGACGGCAATGCATTCACCGGCGCGTCCGGTGCGATCGCGATCAACCTCGCCGCCGGCGATCTCAACCAGCAGGCGAACCTGCGCGCGATCGCGGTCGGCACGCATGCGATCGCCGATGTCGACGCGCGCCAGTCGCGCCGTCGCGACTTCGCCACTTCACCCGACACGGCCACGGCCGTCATCGCCGGCAACACGCTCGCAGGCGCGTCGGGCATCGCATCGATCAATCAGGCCAGTGGGGCCGGCAACGCGTCGTTCAACGCGGTGTCGCTCGCACTGGCGCAACAGGGCATACGCGAAAGCGACGACGACGGCACGTTGTCGGCGGCGTTCGCGTCGGCGGGGCAACAGCACGGTTTCGAACACGGGGGCGCGACATCGAATCGTCGCGTGGCGTCCGTCGAGTCCACTGCGCTGCAGGGCTTCGAAGGTGTGTTGCAGCTCAACCAGGTCGCGGGATCCGGGAACGACACCGGCAACACGCTGGCGATGTCGATCCAGGCGGGGCCGTGACCGGGCACTTCAACGGGAACTCCACGAGAGCAGACGAGAGAGAGATCACAGACATGAAGACCATCAAGACCACCCTGCTGGCGATTGCCGTCAGCGCTGCCGGTATCGGCACAGCCCAGGCGCAGACCTATTACGACTGGACCGTCATCGATCACGACATCACTGTCGACGACACCCGCAATTACGAAACCAACGTCACCAACACCAATACCGAGGTCAACACGACGGTCAACCAGACCCAGGACTGGACCCAGACCATCGATCAGAGCCTCACCGAGTCGTACAACATCGACGTGAACCAGTCGGTGGACCAGAGCCTGACCGAGACCGTCGATCGCAGCCTGACCGAGGCCTACGACATCAGCGTCAACGACGCGTTCAACCGTGAGGTCAACCAGCAGGTCGACCAGAGCCTCGACGAGGCCCATCGCATCCGCACCAACCAGGTGTACGAGAACATTGATCGCACCGAGAACGTGAGCTCCGACGTGCGTCGCGAGCGCAACGAACACGGCGTGTCGGTGAACCTCGAGAAGGATCTGTCGCTGAGCTCGGACATCGCCTTCACCGGCGACCCGACGATCACCGGCAGCATCGATCTCGACTCGGCTGCGATCGCCGTCGTCGACAACCGCCAGTCGGTCAGCGGCAACCTCGGCCTCAACGAAGTGGTCGAGAACACCGCCGGCATCGCCGACGACGTGGGCTCGGAAGCGTCGGGCAACCTGCTGTTCAACGTCGCCGCTGGCGACAACAACGTGCAGGACAACGCTGCGGCGCTGTCGGCCGCCGACGCGGGCTTCGCGTTCGGTCTCGCCGACGCCGAAGTGTTCGTGAACCAGACCGGCAGCGGCAACATCACGATGAATGAAGGCGTGACCAACGCGGCCAGCCTCGGCGGCAATGCGTTCTCGGCGGCGACCGGCAACATCGGCGTCAACATCGCCTCGGGCAACAACAACGCGCAGAAGAACGCGATGGCCGCTTCGGTCGCCACCGCCGCCTATGCGCAGGCCAGCGTCAGCTCCAACCAGGCCTCGTCGGGCAACATGACGTCGAACGCCGGCAGCTACGAGTCCTTCACCGACAGCACCGAAATGACGATGAGCGGCACGCTCAGCGGCGGCTCGATCGCGGTCGGCTACGGCGGCTACGAAGGCAGCACCAGCGGCTCGACCGAGTCGACCGGCAACGCCTATCAGCAGTCGAACTTCTACGCCGACATGTGGCAGGGCGAGAACCATCCGAACGGCCCGGTCATCGGCCATGCGGACTACGACAACGACAGTCAGGGTGCGGTCGAGAATCCGGGTCGTCCGGGTATCGGCGGACTGGCGTTCGACACCGATTCGGAAGGCTCTTACGAGGGTTCCGAATCCGGCGAACTGGCCTTCATCGAACTGGGCTACACCGAGCTGGAAGCGTCGCTCAGCGGCGAGATCAGCACGACCCAGTGGGTGTCGGTTGCGGCAACCAACGATGCCAGCCTGTCGGGCAGCGCCTTCAGCGCGGCCTCGGGCAACATCGGTGTGAACGTGGCGGCGGGTACCGGCAATCTGCAGGCCAACAGCCTGTCGATGGCGGTCGCGCAGCCGGGCGCAGCGGCCCCGCCTCCGGGCGGTGGTGGCGGCGAGTAAGCGCCCACGAGGTGTGACGTCCGGTCTGCCCCCAGACCGGGCTTCTCCCGGAAGCCCCGCGCCACATGCCCCGTGGCGCGGGGCCTTCCTTTCGAAGGTCGTGGCTTCCATTGCCGGAGGCTGGTGTCAGGTCCGGCAATGGAAGACACGCGATGCGCGCAACGCGCATCAGGAGTCGAACGCAATGATCCGCAGTCTTTCCGGCATCGCAGTGGCCTTGCTCGCGCTGGCCAGCCCCGTGCGGGCGGCCGACGTGGCCTTCCAGGGCATCCTGCCCAATGGCGCGGTGATGCCGGTCAACGTGGAGAGCATGCGCGAGGCGCGCTACCGCAACATCGTGCGCCAGCACACCGATTACAGCTGCGGCGCCGCCGCATTGGCGACGGTGCTCAAGTTCGCCTACCGGCTCGACGTCGACGAGGCGACCGTCATCGAAGGAATGATGGGCCTGGCCGATCCGGAGGTCGTGCAGGCACGCGGCTTCTCGCTGCTGGACATCAAGCGCTACGTGGAATCGCTGGGCATGCGCGGCCGCGGGTATCGCATCGAGGAAGACCGGCTGCGCGCGCTGCGGGTGCCGGGCCTGGTGCTGATGGATGTGCGCGGCTTCCGCCACTTCGTCGTGCTCAAGCAGATCAGCGGCGACTACGCGGAAGTCGCCGACCCGATCCTCGGCAACCGCAGCGTGCCGATGGCGGAGTTTCTCGAATCGTGGCCGTCGCGGGCCATTTTTATCGTCATAGGCAGTGACTTCGACCGTTCGACCGCGCTGCTGCAGCCGGTCGAGCGCCCGAGCGCGAAGCGGTTGTTCGCGCGTCAGGGACCGGTGACCGATGCCGAGCTGCTGGATTTCGGCTTCAGCCACGCGGACCTGTTCTGACAGGAGACATGAGATGCGCAATTACACGACATGGCTGGTGGCCATCGCCCTGGGCGCGAGCGTCGCGCCGGCGTGGTCCAGCGACGACACGGCATCGACGCACGCCACCGGCCTGCGCGAGATTCCCGACAGCGAACTGGGCGCGATGCGCGGTCGCTACATCGTCGGCGACAACCGCGTCGCCTGGTTCGGCGTGACCATGGTGTCGAACTGGGTCACCAGTGCCGGCCAGTCGATCCAGAGCGCGGTGAAGCTCGGCTTTGACCTGCGCGGCGCGAAGCCGGAGGTCAGCTTCCAGCCCAGCGTCACGATCACCGAGCAGACGCCGGCATTGGCCGCGGCTGCGGGCACCGGTGACGTGGATGCGTCCGGGCTCGCCAATGTCGGCGGGCTGGTGCAGAGCGTGCAGGTCGCCGGTGACGGCAACATCGCGCGCAACGGCATGTCGTTGCAGGTGCGCGATGGCGACGTGCCCGTCGCGGCTGCGAATGCCGCGAGCACGACGGTCGCCGACATGACACTCAACGGCGCGCATGCACGCGCGTCGCTCGAGGACGGCGGCGCGCGGATCCTGCTGCAGGTGGCCGGTCAGGGCGCCGCCGAGCAATGGATCGATGCACGTTCGATCGGCCAGAGCATCCAGCTCGCCGGCAACGGCCAGGCGGTCGGCAACCAGTTGCAGCTGGATCTCGTGCGCCAGTCGGTGCCGTCCAGCCAGACCATCCACCAGAACCTGATCCAGGCCATCGGCATGACACGTGCCGGCGGCATCTGAGGCAGGCACACACACGCGTCGATGTGGGAGGGGCACCTTGAAATCGACACCGACACGCGCGCGACGGCCATTGGTCATCGCGCTGGGACTGGCACTGCTGTGTCCGTCGATCGGCATGGCGCAGGACGCCGGGCAGATCACAGCCGAGGACCGCGCGCGCATGCAGCAGTTGCTGCAGGCGCTGCAGTCGCTGAAGCAGGACTACGCGCAGGAAGTGCGCCGGCTGCGCGAACTGGACATGCAGATCCAGGCGCTGCAGGCGCGCGTCGCAGGCGTGGCACCGGCTATCGCCCCGCGTGACGCGCCGCAGATGGCGGCGCAACCGGGCGCGCCTGCGCCGGTGTCGTCGATGCCATCGTCTAGTCCGCCACCGTTGCCGGCCAACGCGGCCGCAGCGCCGGCATCGCGCGGCGACGAAGGCTATGCGAGCACCGCCGAAGACGCGCAGCGCGCCCAGGACACCGACTCGCGCAGCGTCGCCGACGTCAAACAGCAGAGCACCGCGCTGTTCAATCGCCGGCTCACGCTCGAGAACGGCATCAGCTACAACCGCTACGACCGCAAGCAGGTCACGCTCAACGGCTTCCTCGCGTTGGATGCGATCTTCCTCGGCAACATCGCGATTGAGAACGTCGAATCCGACACGGTGAACTACAACTTCGCCGCGCGCTGGGGCGTCAGCCCGCGGCTGAGCTTGAACCTCGACGTGCCCTACATCGCGCGCAAGACCGTCTACCAGAAGGGCGGCGCCGGTGGTGCTGCGGCAGCGATCGCGCAGGAAGAAACCGACGGCCACGGCCTGGGCGACATCAGCGCGAGTGCGAACTGGAAACTGTTCGGCGAACGCGGCCCCTGGCCGGAGACCGTGCTCAATGTCGGCGTCACCGCGCCGACCGGCCGCGAGCCCTACGGCATTCCATGGCGCGTGCTCGAACGCGACTCCGACAACTTCATCCGCTTCGCGGTGCCCGAGGAACAGCCCACCGGCAACGGCCTGTGGCAGGCGACCGTGGGCCTGTCGGCGGTCAAGACCACCGACCCGGCGATCCTGTTCGGCAACATCGGTTACGTGCGTTCGTTCGGCAAGGACTTCGGCGATCTCGACAACAATCCGGACACGACGAATCCCGGTCGTGTCGAGCTGGGTGATGCGTTCTACTTCGGCGCTGGTGTCGCGTTCGCGTTCAACGAACGCACCAGCCTGAGCATCTCCTTCAGCGATCGGCTCAATGCCCGTGCGCGCACGCGCTACGAAGGTGCCGATTGGATGAAGCTCATCGGCAGCGATGCGAACGCCGCGACGATGAGCCTCGGCGTGACCCACGCGATGACGCCCAACGCGACCTTCGTCGGCGTGCTCGGCATCGGCCTGACACCGGATGCGCCGGACTTCAATCTGACGGTGAAGGTGCCCTACTCGCTGTAGGGCGCGCGCTTCGCGGTCCGCTTCGTAGGATGGGTAGAGCGCAGCGATACCCATCGCCCATGCGCGATCAGGTCTCCGTCGGATCGATCAAAGCCACGCGCATCACCGGGCGAGTGCGCCGATTCGCGGACCACGCGATAGGTGTCGCTGCGCTCTGTCCATCCTGCGGCTGGTCTTCACGCAACGCCTAGCGTCAGCGGAACGCCTCGAGCGACACGCCGTGCTTGCGGCACAGCCGGTAGATCGTCACGCGCGACACACTGAGTCGACGCGCGCTGGCGCTGACGTTGCAGCCGGTCGCGCGCAACGCGTCGACCAGGGCGTCGTGTTCAGTGCGATCGCGATGATGATCGAGTGCGACCACCTGCGCGTTCGCACCGAGTTGCAGGTCCGCCGGTTCGATCAACGCGTGCTCGGCGACCACCGCGGCGCGACGCACGCGGTTGAGCAGCTCGCGCACGTTGCCCGGCCACGCATGCTGACGCAGGCATTGCCGCGCGGCCGCGCTGAAGCCGCGCGCCTGCACGGAGTGACCCGCGCGGAATTCATCGAGGAACTGGCGCGCGAGCAGTTCGACATCGGCGCCGCGCGCACGCAGTGGCGGCAACTGCAGTCGCAGCACGTCGAGGCGGTAGTACAGATCCTGGCGGAACCGGCCGGCGGCGATCGCCGCCTCCAGGTCCACATGGGTCGCGGCGAGCACGCGCACGTCGACACGGATCGCGTGATTGCTGCCGACGCGTTCGATCGTGCCTTCCTGCAGCACGCGCAGCAGATTGGTCTGCGCATCGAGCGGCAGATCGCCGATCTCGTCGAGGAACACCGTGCCGCCATCGGCCGATTCGAACAGACCCATGCGCCGCGTCGCCGCGCCGGTGAACGCGCCGCGTTCGTGGCCGAACAGTTCCGACTGCACCAGCGTCGGCGAGATCGCGCCGCAGTTCATCGCCACGAACGGGCGCGCGCGTCGGCCGGACAGATCGTGCAGCGCATGCGCCGCGAGTTCCTTGCCGGTGCCGGACTCGCCGGTGATCAGCACCGGCAGTTCGACGTCGGCGTAGCGATGCAGCAGGGCGCGCACGCCGAGCATCACCGCGCTCTCGCCGCCGACGCTGGCGATGTCGCGCCGCGGGCTGGTCAACAGGGTGGCGAGCGTGGCATCGAGGCGCTGCGGATCGAGCGGCTGCGGCAGGCGGCCGCCACAGCGGGCGAGGATCCGCTGGCAGGGGGGATCGCCCAGGTCGGTGGTGTCGTCAGCGAGCGCGAGGCTCGGCAGGTCGGCGTGCTCGGCCAGGATGGCTTCGAGCGCGGCGAGGTGCGTGGCATCGGCACCGCGCAGGTCGACGACCGCGATCACCAGATCGCCACCGCGCATGCCGACCTGCACGCTGGTGTCGGGGCGCGCCACGCGCAGGTGCCATCCACTGGCCGCGAACACGGCTTCGTCGCGTGCACTGGGTCGTCCGAACCAGACCGCGCAGCGCTGGACGCGCGGCGCCGTCATCGACGCCATGACGCGGCACCGTACGGACGTGCGGACGGACCGGCCAGTGCCGGCGCGAAACGGTCAGACATGCCCCCTCTCCATTCGATGCCCCGAGTGTCAGTCCGGACCAACGCCGGGAGCGTCCGCAGGCGGACACCGCGCGCGTGCGCATTCACCTGGAGCCGGGTCGCAGGGGCTGAGACGCCCGCCGGTGACACTGCCGGTATGAGTTCGCGTGCGCCGCCCCCCGTTCCCGTCGCCCTGAAGGGCCGCGGTAGCGCGTCCTGGGTCGCCGGGCGGTTCGAGAAACGCTCGGCGACCGCCGAGGACGACGGCTGGGACGCCCTGCAACACCTTCAGGACGAGGCGATCTCGCCGGCCACCGTCGTCACCGAGGAGCGCGCGCGCAGCATCGTCAGCCGCAACACTTCGCCCGACATCAGCTTCTCGCAATCGGTGAATCCGTATCGGGGCTGCGAGCACGGCTGCGTCTACTGCTTCGCCCGGCCCTCGCACGCCTATCTGGACCTGTCGCCCGGGCTGGACTTCGAAACCCGGCTGTTCGCCAAGACCAACGCCGCCGAGCGCCTGCGCGCCGAGTTCGCCCGCCCCGGCTACGTGTGCTCGCCGATCGCGCTGGGCATCAACACCGACGGCTATCAGCCCATCGAACGCCGCTACGGGCTGACCCGGTCGCTGATCGAGGTCATGGCCGAGGCCCGCCACCCCTTCAGCATCGTCACCAAGAGCGCCAACGTGGTGCGCGACCTCGACCTGCTGGCGCCGATGGCGGCCGACGGTTTGGTGACCGTGCATTTCTCGGTGACTTCGCTGGACAACCGGCTGTCGGCGCGGATGGAACCGCGCGCCGCGGCGCCGCACGCGCGGCTGCGGGCGATGCGCACACTGGCCGAAGCAGGCGTGCCGGTGGGCGTGATCGTCGCCCCGGTGGTGCCGATGATCTCGGACTGCGAACTCGAGGCGATCCTCGAGGCCGCCCGCGAGGCCGGCGCCGCCAGTGCGGGCTATGTGCTGCTGCGGCTGCCGAACGAACTCAAGGCGGTCTGGCGCGAGTGGCTGCAGCTGCATTACCCCGAGCGCGCCGCGCACGTCATGAGCCTGTTGCAGCAGCTGCACGGCGGCCGCGACTACGACAGCACCTTCGGCCATCGCATGCGCGGGCAAGGGCCGTTCGCCGATCTGATCGCCGCGCGCTTCGCCCGGGCGCGGCGCACGCTCGGCTTCGCCCGCCTGCCGCCGCTGCGGACCGATCTGTTCGTGCCCCTGCGGGCGGCCTCGCCCCAGGGCGAGCTGTTCTAGGGCGCATTCACCCGGCTTGCACCTCGCATCGACGCCGGCGTCTCCTACACTGCGCGGTCCCTTCGAAGCCTCCATCGCAATGTCCGATGCCGCGCCCCTGCGGAACGCCCCCGACGCGGGCGCCTCCGTGGACCTGATCGACCAGCTGCCGAACGGCCTCGCCGTGCTCGCGGCGGACGGCGCCTGGCTGCGGGCGAATGCGGCGCTGGGGGACATCTGGGGCGTCACATCCGCCGCACTGGTCGGCCATGCCGCGCACCGCGAGCGCTTGCCGGCGCTTGCCGCGCGCATCGATGCCGCGCTGGCCCAGCTGCCCGACGCCGATGCGACCCTGCGCGATGTCGCCGTTCCGGATGACGCGACCGGCCGCCATCTGCGACTGACCCTGCGCCCGTTGGCCGATGGCACCGCGCTGCTGCAGCTGCACGACGACACCGCGCTGAAGACGCTTGAAGCCCAGCAGGAAACCCTGGCCTTCGGCATCTCGCACGAACTGCGCGCCCCGGTGCGCGCGATCGAACAGTTCGCGCGCCGCCTGCTGGCCCAGGACGGCGCAGCCGATCCGCAGACCGCCCGCGACCACCTGCAGCGCATCCAGCATGCCTCCGGTCACGCCGGCGGCCTGATCGACGCCCTGCTCGAGACCATGCGCGCCTCGCGGCCGCCCCGCGCGGCGGCGGCGGTCGACATCAGCCTGCTCGGCGACTGGATCTGCGCCGAACTGCAGGACACCGACCCGGGCCGCGCCGCCGAGATCCAGATCGCGCCCGATCTGTGGGCCTGGGGCGACGAACACGCGCTCAAGCAATTGCTCGGCAAGCTGCTGCACAACGCCTGGAAGTTCTCCGCGCAGCGCGACACGGTGCGTATCACCCTCGACGGCGAACGCGTCGGCGACCGCCTGCAGCTGCGCCTGCGCGACGCCGGCCGCGGTTTCGACATGCGCTATGCTGAACGACTGTTCGTGCCGTTCAGGCGCCTGCACAGCGCCGACGACGGGGCCGGACATGGCCTCGGCTTGGCCATCGCCCAGCAGCTGGCGCGGGCGCAGGGCGGACACATCCGCGTGGAATCGGAACCGGACGCCGGCACCACCTTTTTCATCGAACTGCCGGCGGTGCCGGACGAGGACGCCCCCGCGCCATGAGCGACCACACGATCCTGCTGATCGAAGACAACCCCGACGACGCCGAGCTGACCCGCATCGCCTTCGCCGAAGCCGCCATCGACAGCCAGCTGGTCGTGGTCGGCGACGGCGCCGAAGCGCTTGACTACCTGTTCGCACAGGGCAAGTACGCGGCGCGCGACGCGGCCGACCTGCCGTCGATCGTCCTGCTCGATCTCAATCTACCCAAGCTCGACGGCCGCGAAGTCCTGCAGGCCCTGCGCGCCAACCCCGCGACCCGCGGCCTGCCGGTCGTCGTGCTGACCACCAGCACCGAGCCCTTTGACGTCGAAGCCAGCTACGCGCTGGGCGTCAACAGCTACATCCGCAAGCCGGTGGACTTCAAGAAGTTCGTCGAGGTGGTGAAGCAGATCGGGTTGTACTGGCTGGTGTTGAATCACCCGCGGGGGTGATGGTGGGTTCTGGGGTTTGGATCGTTGAGGCGGTCGGCCTCTTCTGAAGCGACTGTCTAGCGCGCGGCGTCTGCTCCGTGTGCCGCCTTGGGCATGCAAGTAGAGACAAGCGTGGCTTCCGCTTTGGTTTTCGCTTTTGTTTTTGCTTTGCTTTGCTCTGGCTTTTGATCTCGATCGAGCCGTAAAGCGAGCCGAGCATCGCAGGACGACGGGGTCGAAGAGCAGCCCATGTCTGAGCGCAGCGAGTTTGGGCTGCGTGCCCCGTCGTCCGAGAAGCGCAGGGGACCGGCACGGCGCAGCCGTGTCGGATCGCGTCCGGCGAAGGGACCTTTTGGTTCCTTTTGGGTCCATCCAAAAGGGACTCGCACGCGCAGCGGGCGAAAGCCCTGCACTTGCTTGCGCTTCTTCGTTCGTCGCTCTGCGACTTTGATGTTCCCAGCAAAGAATCAAACGCAGGAGCGAAGATCAAGTACAGGGCTTCCGCGCTGTCGCGCGGCTTACTTTTGTCTTGGCAAAAGTAAGCAAAACCGTCTTCGCCGGACGCGAGCCGATGCGATGAAGCCGCATCGGTGCCCTCCGCTCCTCACCTGACGCGGCACGCAGCCCAAACTCGCTGCGCTCAGACATGGGCTGCTCTTCGGCCACGCCAGGCTCCGGTGCTCGGCTCGCTTTACGGCTCGATTTGAGATCAAGAGCCGGAAAGCAAAAAGCAGGAGCCGAAGCCGAGCAACAGCAACCCTCACCCGATGCGCTGCGCGCATCGACCTCTCCCGGAGGGAGAGGTGCTTGGATCAGGATCCGTGCGACGCACGCATCGACTTGGAATCAGGTCCGGTGCGGGGCTACCTCAGTGGGAAAGGTGCGCACTGCTCGCGGATAGACACACACCGCGGAACACGCCCGAATAACAGGCGCAGAAGCGCCTCAGCCACCCCCGTACAACGCCTCCGCCCGCTGGAACAGAATCCAGCTCGTGGCGATGAACTTGTCTCCGTTCTGCGGCTTGTTGCCGCGATGCGTATGGGTGAAGGCGGTCGGGGCGATCAGCAGGTCGCCGGTGCGCGGGGCGATTTTGCGTTGCTGGAACAGGAATTCGGTCTCGCCGGCGTCGAAGCCGTCGTTGAGGTAGATCGTCCACAGCAGATGGCGGTGCAGGGTTTCGCCGCTGGCGTCGCGCGGGTACAGCTCGCAGTGCCAGTAGGGATAACCGCCCTCGCCGGCCGCGTACCACTGCAGGTTGATCGTGCCCGGGCGCAGGCAGGTCTGCAGCAGGCCGCCGAGGCGCTGGTCGTCCATCGTCGGGAAGTCGTCGGCTTCGAGACGACGCAGTGCGCCGTCGTTGCCCGGCTGCTGCAGCATCAGCGGGGCGATCAGCGTCTGCGGGTACTTGCGCAGGTAGGCCATCAGGCCGGCGTAGACCGCGACGTTGAGCTGCTGCACCACGTCGGCCCAGTCGGCGCGTTCGCTGATCGACAGGTCGCGGCTGCGCTTGAGTTCGGGATACACGCCGCCGCCGATCTCGCCGGCGTGCAGGTCCGGGCTGGCCCGCAGCCGCGCGACGATCGCCGCGCAGGCCTCGGCCGACAGCGCGCCCGGGGTCACTTCGATGAAATCGGCGGGCGCGTTCATGCGGCGGCGCTGTCGTGCTGCAGGTGGTAGCGGGTCGCGGTCTCCACTTCGTCCTTGGAGCCCAGGAACACCGGCACGCGCTGGTGCAGCGAGGTCGGGGCGATGTCGAGGATGCGCGTCCGGCCGTTGGTCGCGGCACCGCCGGCCTGTTCGACCAGCATCGCCATCGGGTTCGCTTCGTACATCAGTCGCAGCTTGCCGGGCTTGGACGGATCCTTGCGGTCCCAGGGATAGATGAAGATGCCGCCGCGGGTCAGGATGCGGTGCACGTCGCCGACCATCGCCGCGACCCAGCGCATGTTGAAGTCCTGGGCGCGCGGGCCGTCCTGGCCGGCCAGCAGGTCATTCACGTAGGCCTGCGTCGGCGCTTCCCAGTGACGCTGGTTGGACATGTTGATCGCGAATTCGCGGGTCTGCGCCGGAATGCGCATGTGACCCGTCGTCAGCACGAACGAACCCTGCTCGCGATCCAGCGTGAACGCGTGCGTGCCGTGGCCGATGGTCAGCACCAGCATGGTGCTCGGGCCGTACAGGCAGTAGCCGGCGGCGACCTGGGTGCTGCCGGCCTGCAGGAAGTCGTGATCCTGCGCGGCGGTCACGCCTTCGGGGCAGCGCAGCACCGAGAAGATCGTGCCGACGCTGGCGTTGATGTCGATATTGGAGCTGCCGTCGAGGGGATCGAACACCAGCAGATAGTTGCCGCGCGGGAATGCGTCGGGGATCTGCTGCGAATGCTCCATCTCCTCCGACGCACACGCCGCCAGATGGCCGCCCCAGGCATTGGCCTCGAGCAGGATCTCGTTGCTGATCACGTCGAGCTTCTTCTGCGCCTCGCCCTGCACGTTGATGCTGTCGCCGCCACCGGCGGCCGCGGCTTCGCCCAGCACATCGCCCAGCGCGCCCTTGCCCACCGCCACCGAGATCCGCTTGCAGGCGCGCGCGACGACTTCCAGCAGCAGCCGCAGATCCGGGGTCACGTGGCCCGAGCGCTGTTCCTCGATCAGATGGCGGGTCAGGGAGATGCTGGGCATGCGCGGGCGGTCCTTGGCGTCGGGGAGACCGGCATTGTCGCGCCAAAGACCATGGCTGTCCCACGGCCAAGATCGCGCGGGTGGGCGGAGGCCGGTATTCTGGGCGGGTCCGGTCGCAGGCGGCACGCGCGACCGGCGCCCTCCCCTCCGTCGTGCAGGCAGTCTTTACGTGTCTTCTTTTTTCGCGAACGTCGAACTCGTCCCCGGTGATCCCATCCTCGGCCTGACCGAGGCCTACAACGCCGATCCGCGCGCCACCAAGGTCAATCTGGGCGTGGGCATCTACTACGACGAGGCCGGCCGCATTCCCGTGCTCGACGCCGTGCGCGAGGTCGAACAGCGCCTGGCCGCCGAGGCCAAGCCGCGTGGCTACCTGCCGATCGACGGCATGCCCGACTACACGAAGGCCACCCGCGAACTGTTGTTCGGCGTGGACTCGCCGCTGCTGGCCGCCGGCCGGGTCGCGACCACCCAGACCGTCGGCGGCAGCGGCGCGCTGCGCACCGGCGCCGATCTGCTGAAGAAGGTGCTGCCGCATGCGACCATCGCGATCAGCAACCCGAGCTGGGAGAACCACCGCGCGGTGTTCGGCGCCGTCGGTTTCGAGGTCGTCGACTACACCTACTTCGACGCCGCCACGCACGGCATCGACTTCGCCGGCATGCTCGCCGACCTGCGCAAGCTCGACGCCGGCACCGTCGTGCTGCTGCACGCCTGCTGTCACAACCCGACCGGCGCCGACCTCACCGTCGACCAGTGGCGCCAGGTCATCGAGGTGCTGCGCGAGCGCGACCTGTTCCCCTTCATCGACATCGCCTACCAGGGCTTCGACCAGGGCATCGAGCAGGACGCTGCCGCGGTTCGTCTGCTGGCCGAGTCGGGCATCGCGACCTTCGTCGTCGCCAGCTCGTACTCCAAGTCGTTCTCGCTCTACGGCGAGCGCGTCGGTGCGCTGACCGTGGTCTCGGGCACTGCCGAAGAAAGCCGCGCGGTGCAGTCGCAGATCAAGCGCATCATCCGTGCGAACTATTCCAGCCCGTCGACGCACGGCGCCGCGCTCGTCGCCGGCGTGCTCGGCAGCCCCGAGTTGCGCGCGCGCTGGGAAGCGGAACTGGGCCAGATGCGCACGCGCATCCACGCGCTGCGCGCGGGCCTGGTCGAGAAGCTCGCCGCGAACGGCGCGCCGGAATTCGCTTTCATCCAGGACCAGGCCGGCATGTTCTCGTACTCGGGTCTGAGCCGCGCCCAGGTGGACCGCCTGCGCGACGAGTTCGGCATCTACGCCGTCGGTACCGGCCGCATCTGCGTGGCCGCGTTAAGCCTGAAGAATCTGGATTACGTGGCCGAAGCGGTCGCGGCCGTCAGCCGCAGCTGAGTGCTTCGAGCCCTCCCCCGCGTGCGGGGGAGGGTTGGGTGGGGGCGATCCGTCAGAGCTTCGGATGCGTCCACGCGCGAGTTGTCCGGTTGGGATCCTGCGCTGCTCCGACCCATCCCGCGCAACGGCGCCGCACACGGAATGCGTGGGCGCATCCGTAAGACAGATCAGGTGCGGCGCCCTCCCGTGCGGCGCCACGCCCCCAGCTCGCGCGCCAGCAGTGCGAGCAACACGCCCGGTGCGACGAACTGCACCGCGATCTGCACACCGCGCCGGATCGAGAGGCGGATCGCTTCGCGCACGTCGTCGCGCGCGATCCAGGGATCGAAGTCGCGCCAGCCGATCCACAGGCAGAGCACCAGCGCCGCGCACAGGACGCCGATGCGCCACCAGCGCACGGAATGCACCGGCGTCATGCGGCCGCCTGCGCGAAATGCCCATGGAAGCCCAGCGGAAACGCATACGGCAGCCACGCGGTCGCGAGCGGCCCGTCGCCGATGCGCTGCGCATCCAGCACCGCGATGCCGCTGCGGTCGCGTGCGTGGTCGAGCAACGTGCCGACCAGCCAGCCATCGTCGGGTCGCGTGCTGCCGGGGCGCGGGATGAAGACGTGCTCCTCGGCGAGGATGTCGCGGCCGTAGCGGTGGAGCTCGCGGCGGCCGGTCGCCGGATCGACCATCTGCACGGCGTTGAAGTACGGCGCACTCGCGTCGCCGGCATTGGTCGGCATGTACAGACGCGCGCCGCGGTCGCCGGGCGATCGCGGGTCGAACATCGGAAACTCGATGCCGCCGATGCCGGTCATGTCCCAGCGCGCATGGCCGCGGCGCATGTCCAGGCGCAGCTCGGCCAGTCGCGCGGGCGCAGCCGGGCCGTGGTGCCCGAACATCGCGGCGCGGTGCGGCGAGCGTGCCTGTGCGACGTCGGCCAGGCGCATCGTGCGCACGACGATCTCGCCATCGCGCTCGAACGCATCGCCGAAGTGGTAGGCCATCGTGAAGTCGACCTCGAAGCGGCGCGCGACGCGATCGGGCGCGGCCTTGTCGACCACCATCACCGCGCACGCGCGCTGCGGGGCGAAGGTCATGCTCTCGAAGAACGAGCCGGCCGGCGCGTAGTCGAACGGCGTCAGCAGGAACACCAGATGCCGGTCGGTCTGCACGAAGGCGTGCAGATAGCCGGGGGCTTCCATCTCCAGCACGTGCGCACCCAGCAGCGTCGCATCCGCGCCGATGTGCCACAGCAGCAGGCCGCTGCCGCCCAGCATCGACAGCGCACCGAAATTCCACCAGCTGCCGTCGCGGTCGCGCAGCGGATGCGCGGAGAACGGCAGCGCCTGCAGGTCCGGGCGCCAGGTCACGGGACCGAGCGTGTCGAGCTGGTCGGGATCGAGTTCGAACGCCGAGCCCGCTTCGCTCAGGGCGAACAGGCGGCCGCCGATCGTCACCACCGAGGTGTTGGCGGTGTTGGCATCGTCGTTGTTGCGGATCGCCACCGGCTCGGGAACGGTGGTGCCGGCGGCCAGCGTGTTGAAGCGGCCGGCGCGCTGCTCGCGCTGGAACTTGGGCGTCTGCACCATGCGGCCGCGATGGGTCACCGCGCCGTCGCCGAAGCGCCAGCCGTGCACCATGCCGTCGCCGTCGAACCAGTGTTCGTAGCGGAAGCCGTCGCGCTCGAACCAGGCCGGGCCGTTGCGGTACAGCGTGCCGGCGAAGTCCGCCGGCAGGCGGCCTTCGAGCTGCACCGTGGTCGGGCCGAAGGCCTCGGCCGACACCTGGCGCCAGCCGGCCAGATACGGACGTTCGCGCAGGCCGGCGGCGAACTCGGCCGGATCGCCGGCACGCGCATCGGCGCCATGCAGCAGCGCCGGCCCGAGCGCGGCGATCGTGGCGCCGGAGAGCAGGTTGCGGAGGAAGCGGCGGCGATCCATGGCGGTCTCCCGGAGCGGACGCGGGTCAGCGGATCGCGACGTCGAGCGCCAGCGCATCGGCGCCGACATCGAATGCCGCTTCATCGAACGTCGGCTTGCGCATCACCCGCGGGTTGTTGCTGAAGCCGTAACCCTCGACCGGCATGCCGACGAGGTTGGTGTCGAGCGTGCCGTTGCCGTTCTCGTCGTGGATCACCATCAGCGCGTAGCGACCGGCCGGCACGCTGTCGAGCGTGACCCGGGTGACCGCGCCCGCAGGCGCCACGAGGCGCGCGGCGATCGGCGCGGCGCTGCCGGCGTAGCCCGCGGCATCGACCAGTGCGACCTGGAACTGGCCGTCCTGGCTGCGCGCCTCGCGGATCGAGACGGCGACATCGGCCGCGTGTACCGGCGCGGCACACGCGGCGGCAGCCAGCAGGACGAACGGAACGGCGAAGGAGGCGGGGATGCGGCGCATGGCGATGTCCTGGTCGGGTGTGGCATCAGTCTCGACGCACACCCTGCCGGTGCCAGCTGCCGGTGGTCATCGATCCGCAGTGCCGGAAGTCACTTTCTGCGCCGCGCCCATTGCCGCCATCGGCGACGGCTTGCAGCATGGCGCCATGGCCAAGCCCCGCCGTCTATTCGAACCGCTCAATCTCGCCGCGCTGCTGACGCTCGGCGCGGTGGCGTTTTCGATGCGCTACTACGATCCCGCGCGACAGACCACGGCGTGGTTGCTGCTGGGCCTGTTCTCGGCCGGCTTCCTGTCGCTGTCGGTGTGGCCGCCGCGGCTGCGGCGCGTCGAGCATGCGGTGATCGCGATCCTACCTGTGATCGCGTTGATGCTGATCGCACTCGATCCCAAGCCGGGCACCGCGCCCGTGCTGCTGGTGATCTGGGTCGCGGTCGCGTTCTCCGACTGGTCGCCGCGCGTGGCGACCGTGGCGCTGGTCGTCGTCGACACCGTCTACTACCTGATCCTCAAGTACATCGCCGGCTTCGGCGCGCCACTGATGTCGGTGCTGATCTTCGCCGGCTTCCAGGCCTTCGCCGCGCTGTGCATGCACTACGCGCGCAGCGCCGAGCGCACGCGCGATGCGCTCTCGCGCGTCAACGCCGACCTGCTGGCCACACGCGCGCTGCTCGCCGACAGCGCGCGTGACGCGGAGCGTTTGCGCGTCGCGCGCGAGCTGCACGATGTCGCCGGGCACAAGCTCACCGCGATGCGCCTCAACCTGCGCGCGCTGGTCGACGAGCCGGCGTTCGCCGACAACCCGCAACTGCGCATCGCCGAACAGCTGTCGGGCGAACTGCTCGGCGACATCCGCGACGTGGTGCAGGCGCTGCGCGACAGCGGCGGCCTCGATCTCGCTATCGCCCTGCGCGCCCTCGCCGCGCCGATGCCACGCCCGCGACTGCGGCTCAGCATCGCCGACGACGTGCGCGTGTCCGATCCCGCGATCGCCGAAGCCGTGCTGCGGCTGGTGCAGGAAGCACTGACCAATGCCGCGAAACACGCCGATGCCGACACGCTCGCCGTCGCCCTGCATCGCGAGGGCGCGTCGTTGCACGTGACCATCGAAGACGACGGCCGCGTGCGCGACGGCTGGCGCGAAGGCAATGGCATCGCCGGCATGCGCGAGCGCCTCGCCGCATTGCAGGGCCGCGTGCGGCTCGCGCGCAATCCGAGCGGCGCGATGCGCATCGACGCGGAGCTGCCGGTATGAGCGGGGCGCCGGTGCGCGTCGCCCTTGCCGACGACCAGGCGCTGGTGCGCGCCGGCCTGCGCGCGCTGCTCGAACGCCACGGCATCGTGATCGAGTTCGAGGCCGACTCGGGCACCACGTTGCTCGAACAGCTCGCGTCGCATCCGGTCGACGTGATCCTGAGCGACATCCGCATGCCCGGCCTCGACGGCATCGAAGCACTGACCGCATTGCGTGCTCGCGGCGACACGACACCGGTGCTGCTGCTGACCACGTTCGACGACAGCGACCTGCTGCTGCGCGCGACCGATGCCGGCGCGCAGGGCTTTCTGCTCAAGGACGCGGCGCCCGAAGACCTGCGCGACGCGATCGCGCGTGTGGCGGCAGGCGAAACCCTGCTGCAACCGGTCAGCACCGAACCGGTGCGCGCGCGTTACCGCTTCCACGACGACAACGCCCCGCGCGAGACCTTCACCGAGCGCGAGGTCGCCATCCTGCGACTGCTCGCAGGCGGCTACTCCAACAAGGAGATCGCGCGCAGCCTGTTTCTCGCCGAGGGCACGGTGAAGAACTACGTGTCGGCGATCCTAGAGAAGCTCGGCACACGCGACCGCACGCGTGCGGTGTTGAAGGCGATCACGTTGCAGGTGATCTGAGGTTTCGCACCTCCACGCGTGATACATGCTGCGTGCGCAAACGAGAGCGGAAATTCTCTCCGTCATTCCGGCGAAGGCCGGAATCCAGAGACTCTGCTCTCCGAATGCAGAAGTCTTCCAAGGCTGAGACTGGCTCTCACATCGCAAGGCCCTGGATTCCGGCCTTCGCCGGAATGACGGGAGTAAACGTCTCGACGCTCACGACCTGCGACATTCCGTCCCGGGCCGTTCACGCCGCCCTTTGCGACAATGCGCAACGCGATGCGCCGCATCGCACGCCCGCTTTTCCCCACGGAGATGTCATGCCGAACCGCGCCTTGCGCGGCGCGCTCGCGCTGCTGCTGTTGTTGCCTGCCACCGGCGCATTCGCGCGCACCTGCGATCTGTCGATCGGCAGCAACGATGCGATGCGCTTCGATCGCAGCGAACTCCGCGTCGCCGCCGATTGCACGCAGGTGCGCCTCACTTTGCGCCACACCGGCCGACAGATGGCCGCGGCAATGGGCCACAACTGGGTGCTGACCCGCACCGCCGACTACCGCCCGGTCGCGATCGCCGGTGGCCGCGGCAGCCTCGCGCACAGTTATCTGCCGCCTGGCGACACACGCGTCATCGCGCATACGAAAGTCATCGGCGGCGGCGAATCGACCACGATCACCTTCCCGACCGCGGGCCTCACGCGCGGCGGCGACTACACCTTCTTCTGCTCCTTCCCCGGCCACTGGAACGTGATGCGCGGCAAGCTGGTGTTCGGTTGATGCGCGCGGCCCCCACCGCGCTGGCAATCGCGCTGTCGCTGATCCTGCTTTCGCCCGGTGTCGCGCAGGCGCAGGCGACGGATGATGCCCCCACCACGCTCGAACGCGTGCGCGTCGATGCCACGCGGCTGCGCGGCGTCAGCGATTTCGATACGCCGGCCTCGGTCGATGCGATCCGCCTCGACGATGGCAGCAGCAACCGCGCCGGCACCGTCGCGTCCGAGCCGCTGTCGGGCGTGCCCGGCCTGCTCGCGCGCGATCGGCAGAACCACGCGCAGGACACGCAGTTGTCGATCCGCGGTTTCGGCGCGCGCTCCACCTTCGGCGTGCGCGGCGTGCGTCTGTTCGCCGACGGCATTCCGGCGTCGATGCCCGACGGCCAGGGCCAGCTCTCGCATTTCAGTCTCGTCGGCGGCGACCGCATCGAAATCATGCGCGGCCCGTTCTCGGCGCTGTACGGCAATTCCTCGGGCGGTGTCGTGCAGCTGTGGAGCGCCGACGGGCAGCCCGGCGATCCCTGGCGCTTCAAGGCCAGCCATGGACGCGACGACACGACCAGCCTGTCGACGCAGCTGCGCGGCGGCACGGACGCGCTTGGCTACAACCTCGCGCTGTCGCGTTTCGACACCGATGGCTGGCGTGACCACAGCGCCGCGCGCCGCGACTCGGCGAATGCGAAGCTGCGCTTCGATTTCGGCGACCGGCGCCGGCTCGATCTGGTCGTCAACCACGTCGACATCGACGCGCAGGATCCGCTCGGCCTGACCGCCGCGCAGGTCCGCGACAATCCGCGCCAGGTCGCGCCGGTCGCGCTGCAGTTCGACACAAGAAAGACCGTGCGCCAGACCCAGGCCGGCGCGGTCTACGAACACGGCATCGGCGATGCGCAGACGCTGCGCGCGATGGCCTACGGCGGCACGCGTGCGGTGATGCAGGTGCTGCCGCTGCCCGTCGGCGCGCAGGCCAATCCGCTGAACTCGGGCGGCGTCATCGATCTCGACAACACCTACGGCGGCCTCGACCTGCGCTGGAGCTGGCAAGGCACGCTGGCCGGGCGAGCGCTCGAAGCGACGGTGGGTGCGAATGCCGATCGCCAGCGACAGGACCGCCAGGGCTTCGAGAACTTCGCCGGCGACACGCTCGGCGTGCGCGGCCGTTTGCGCCGCGACGAGCGCAACACGGTCGAGAACCGCGACCAGTTCGCGCAGCTCTACTGGACCTTCGCCCCGCGCTGGTCGCTGCTGGCCGGCGTGCGCCACAGCGAGGTCGAGTTCACCTCGCGCGACGCGTACATCACCGCGAGCAATCCCGACGACAGCGGCCGTGTTGCGTTCCGCCAGACCTCACCGGTCGCCGGCGTGACCTTCGCGCCACGCGAGGATCTGCGCATCTACGCCTCGGCCGGACGCGGCTTCGAAACACCGACCTTCAACGAACTCGGCTATCGCGCCGACGGCGGTGCCGGGCTCGCGCTCGATCTCGCGCCTGCGGTCAGCGACAACGTCGAAATCGGCACGAAGTGGCAGGCGCGTTCGGGCACCACGCTCAATGCCGCGCTGTTCCGTGCCGAGACCGACGACGAGCTTGCGGTCGCGCGCAACGTCGGCGGCCGCAGCAGCTTCCAGAACATCGGTCGCGCGCGTCGCCAAGGCGCGGAAGTGTCGCTGCGTCAGCCGCTGGGCGAAGCGCTCGATCTGAGCGTTGCCGCAACCTGGCTCGATGCGACGTTCCGCGACGACTATCGGGTCTGCACCGGCGCCGGTTGCACCGTGCCGTCGACGCCGGTCGCAGCAGGTGCGCGCATTCCCGGCGTGCCGGAGCGTCAGCTGTTCGCGCGTCTCGACTGGACGGGCGGCCCGTGGAGCGCGGCGATCGAAGGCGTGGGCGTGGGCGACGTCGTCGTCGACGATCTCGCGACCGGCCGCGCGGCGGGCTATGCACTCGTGCACCTCGAGGGCGCACGCCGCTGGCGTTTCGATGCGGGCGAGCTGCGGACCTTCGTGCGCGTCGACAACCTGCTCGACCACGCCTACATCGGCTCGGTGATCGTCAACGAAGGCAACGGCCGGTTCTATGAGCCGGGCCCGGGACGTGGGGTGATGGTGGGGGCGCAGTGGACGTTGAATCGGTGAGCGATGGGGTTCGCTGCGCTTGCGCCATCCCACGGGAGCGGCGTTTCGCATGCGCTGAGTTGCAAGGTCGCGATCCCTTCGTCATTCCGGCGCTCTCAACAGACGCATGTCTGGTCAAGCCGGAATCCAGTGACTTGGGCGGAAGATTCGATCCCACGCGCACCAACTGCTGAGTCGCTGGGTGACCGGACGTTCGTCCGTTGAAAACCCGGCTTTCGCCGAGATGACGCAATGTAGGGTCGATGCCCCAGCGAAACTGGGGCCCTTGTTCGCGGTGGTCCGACGGTTCGCGTTGAAACGCAAAATCAGAATGGGCCCCAGCGTCCGCTGGGGCGACGGGTCATGGGGTAGCGCGAGCGTCTGACGTCAGCACACCCGCTGACCGCAACGATCAAACATCCCCGCCCGCCGTCCACCCCTCGCCCGTGCCGCGATGGAACACGCGATCCTCGTCGCGCACCGTGCCTGCGCCCACCGTGTCCTGCTGCGCCAGGCGCGCATAGATCGGGGTGAAATCCGGGCCGGTCGCGTCCATCAGCTGCTCGAAACTGTCGATGACGAAGTAGGTCTTCTGGTAGGTGTCGATGCGGTAGCGCGTGCGCATGATGCGTTCGAGGTCGAAGCCGATGCGGTTGGGCGCGTCGGACTCCAGCGAGTAGATCGATTCGCCCTTCGACGACACGATGCCGGCGCCGAAGATGCGCAGGCCGTCCGCCTGCTGGATCAGGCCGAACTCGACCGTGTACCAGTACAGCCGCGTCAGGTTCTGCAGCGCGTCCGGGCCGATGCCGTGCGCTTTGACGCCGCCCTTGCCGTAAGCCTCCATGTAATCGGCGAACACTGGATTCATCAGCAGCGGCACGTGGCCGAACAGGTCGTGGAAGAGGTCGGGTTCTTCGATGTAGTCGATCTGGTCCGGGCGACGGATCCACCAAGTCACCGGAAAGCGCCGGTTGGCGAGATGGTCGAAGAAGTCCAGTTCCGGCAGCAGGCCTTCGACGCCGAGCAGCGTCCAGCCGGTGGCGGCCTCGAGCACTTCATTGAGCTCGGTGAACTTCGGAATCGCGTCGGGCGTCATGCCCATCGCGTCCTGCGCCTGCAGGAATTCGTCGCAGGCACGGCCGACCAGCAGCTCGCGCTGGCGCGCGTACAGCGTGGCCCAGGTCGCGTGGTCGTCGGCGCTGTAGGTGTCCCACGGCTGCTCGACGATGCCGGTGGCGTAGACCGGCACCTTGCCCTTCTCGGTGTGCAGGTTCTCGACGCGACGCGGGGCGTTCGACGGCTGGGCGGACATGACGACTCCGGTGGATTCGGTGATCCACGACGATAGCGCCGAATCCCCGCAACAGGCTTGCGTCATTGCGCGTCTACAGTATTTTCGCGCAATAATCGTGCGTCGATACGCAATTCAGGACAAGAATCATGGCTGCTGCCGAACTCGACCGCACCGACCTGCTGCTGCTGGCCGAGCTGCAGCGCAACGGCCGGCTGACCAATGCCGACCTCGCCGAGCGCATCCATCTGTCGCCCTCTGCCTGCCTGCGGCGGGTGCAGCGGCTGGAACGCGACGGCGTGATCGCCGGCTATCGCGCCGACGTCAGCGCCGAGCGCCTGGGCCTCGGCCTGCAGGCCTTCGTGCGTGTGCAGCTCAAGCACCACGACAGCGCCGCGGTCGCCGGCTTCGCCGCGCTGGTCAACGGCTGGGAGGAAGTGGTGGCCTGCCATGCGCTGACCGGCGACATGGATTACCTGCTGCAGGTCGTCGTGCGCGACCTCGAACACTTCTCGCGCTTCCTGCTCGACCGCCTGCTCAACCAGCCCGCGGTCGACGACGTGAACTCGAGCTTCGTGTTGCGCACGGTCAAGGCGGACCGCGGCCTGCCACTGCCGCAGTGATTTCCGACGTCAGTGTGCCGACATGAGGTCGCAAGCCTCGTTGGCAGCACGCAGACCCGACAGCGCAGCGCCTTCCATGAAGCCTTGCCACTCGTAGAAGCTGCTGGTGTGGTCGCCGGCGAACAGGATGTTGCCCAGCGGAGCGGCTTCGCGATGTGCGATGCGGGTGAAATAGCCCGGCTGCGGCCGCGGCATCGCACCGCGACTGTTGCGGTTGATCCGCCAGTTCTCGGTCGCGGCGACGATCTTGCCCCGGCTGCGGGTTGCCGAGTCGCGTGCGCCCGGCAGCACTTCCTCGAGCGCCGCGAGAAATCCGGCGGCGTCGGACTGCAGACTGGCTGGCACCAGCGCGCGCGCTGCGGCGCCCCCCACCTGCTGGGCCAGCACGGCGCCGAGCCGACTGGCCTTGGAGGGATTGGTTTCCCAGACATTCTGGATGTACGGAAGGTCTGCATTGCCGCTGCCGTTCGCGCCGCTGTCGCGCCAGTAGGGACGCTGGAAGCCGACCAGCAGGCGACTGGCATCCCCCATCTCGGCGCCATCAATGGCGAGTCGCTTCCAGGCCGGCATGTCGATACCTGCACCGAACTGCACCTCGCGCAGCACGCTGAAAGGCAGAGCGAGTACCACTGCATCGTGATCGGACTGCACGCGCTGCCCGCCGATATCGAAGGTCAGGCGAACGCCGCCGATGAACTGGCGATTGATGGCCACCAGTCGATGGCCGTGCGCGATCGGCTGCGGCAACAGCCGGGCGAGGCCGGTCGCGATGAGGTCGTTGCCGCCGACCACGCGCAGGGAGTCGCCCGGTGCGCCATGGCCGAATTTGCTGCGCCGGTCGCCATAGACGAAACGCAGGAAGGCCAGTGCGCTCACTTCGTCCAGTTCGCTGCCGAACTCGGCGAGGAAGGCGTTGCGGAGCACGCTGCGCAACAGACCGCTGGCGCCGTAGAGCACCAAGTACTCGTCGAGCGTCATGAAGTCGAAGAGTTCCGCCTGCGGCGTGAACCGGTCGGCGTTCGGCGCACCGACTGCTTCGATGTCCTCGCGGATAACGCCGGCGAACTCGCGGAACTCGGCGGCGATCTCGATCTCCGAATAGCGGGCGCCGGCGTAGTGATGGAAGCCCGTCCCGGTGTTGCTGTCCACGGTCTCCAGGCGTAGATCCAGCGCACGCGCGTAGCCGAGCATCGCGTGATGCGAACTGCCGATGAATTCAGCGCCACGTTCCGCGACCTGGCCGGGGAACGTGTCGCGCAGCGACCAGCAGCGCCCACCCACCCGCGTGGCGGCTTCGAATACCCGGGTCTGGATCTGGTTGCGCGCGAGCTCGGTTGCACAGGCGAGACCAGCGATGCCGGCGCCGACTACCGCCACGCCACGGCCGCGGGTGAAACGGGCGACGAGTGCGCGCGCTTCACTGCTTCCGGCCGCGGCGAGCAGGGGCGGTGCGAGGGCGCCGGCGCACACGGTCGTCACGCCAGCGACCGCACCACGCAGGGCGCGTCTACGCCCGGCATCCTGCGGATTGCCCGGGTCGGCCATCTGCGCGATCGCAGTGCCGGCGTCTTCCGGTGTGTGACCCGCCTGGGCCATTCGCAACACCTGTTCCATCCAGCGGGAGCGGGCCATCGTCATCGTCCTCGAAGTCGGCCCGCCGTCGCGAAGGGCGACGGCGGAACCGGTTGTGATCCGGTGCGCATCAGCGCCCGGTCCGGAACATCAGTTGCACAGCGTTGTCGCGTTGTTCGCCACTGCCCACGACGCCGCGGTAGTCGAGCTGCAGCGAGTAACCGGTGAACTGGAACGACGCGCCGACGCCGAGCATCAGACGGCTGCGGTCGTAGCCGCGCACACCGGTCACGTAGACCGGGCCGAGCAGATCCGCGTACTGCATCGATGCGGTGCCTTCGGCATCGAAATCGTGCTGGTACTCGATCCGGAACTGCGGTGCGAATGCGCCCCACGATGTCACCCGACGGAACGAGGACCGCAGGCCGACGTTGCCGGTGGTGGTATCGACATCCTGCTCGCCGTACGCCAGATCATTCACGCCGCCACCGTGTTCGACATAGCCGTCCAGCGTGCCGCGCATTGCATCCACCCGGGCGTAGGGCGTGTGTTGCCACTGGCCGCGGACGAGCTCGGTGCCGACTGACACCGATGCGAGGCGCTGGTCACCGTCGCGGCTGCCGCGTGCCATGCCGCCGCCTGCGGTGACGTAGCGGTCGACGTCGTAGGACAGCGACTGGAAACCCATCACACCATCGACAAAGAACGTGCCACCTGGCTGCAGGCTCGCGTACAGCGCGAGCGTGCGCGCGTCGCCGCGCAGATGCGATCCGTTCTGACCGACCGACGTGCTGTCCTGGCCGTAGCCGAGACCGGCGCCGATCACGAGAGCCGAGTGGACGCGGATATCCGCACCCGCACTGACGCCCTCGGTCTCGAAGTCGAACCCGCGTCCACCGGCCTGGCCGTCGAAGTTGCCCGAACGCAACGTGCCGCCGATCCAGTAGCCGACGCGATCGCCGTTGGGCTGCGCGGTGTCCGTTCGCGTGTCGCCGGACATCGAACCGCCGTCGTCGTAAGGACCGTTGAAGCGTTCGGCCGTCCGCTCCTCGCGCGACGCCGTGCCGCAGAGACTGTCGGGCGCATGGAAGCGGTTGTCGGGGCACAGTTCGCGGGTGGCGAATGCCAGTCCGTTGCGCGATCCGCCACCGGCGCGCGCGCCATGCAGCTGTTCGAGGCGCTGTTGGAAGTTGTTGAGCTGGCTGGTCGCGAACCGGCGCGTCGCCGCCGCCTGCGCGTCGAGCAGACCCCGCACTTCAGGATCGCGGGTCGGGTCAGGTCGATCGATGACGGCCAGTGCGTAGGTCCGCATGCCGGTGAATCCGAGCGCGTCCGTGGCCCGGATCGCGACGGTGAAGTTGCCCGACACGGTCGGCGCGCCCGACAGCACACCCGTCGCCGACAGCGTGAGGCCTGCCGGCAGCGCGCCGCTTGTGATCGCGTAGGCATACGGCGCAGTGCCGCCACGGGCGACCAGCGTCTGGCTGTAATCCAGCGCGGAGATCGCCTGCGGCAGCGTCTCGGGATCGATCACGATCACCGGCGTCGACACCAGCAGCGTGTAGGCGAGCGTGGCGGTACCCGGCGTGCCTGTCGTGCTGTCGGTCGCCGTGATGGAGAAGCCGAAGCTGCCGGCGACGGTCGGCGTGCCGGACAGCAGGCCGGTGGATGGTGCGAGTGTCAATCCGGCCGGCAGCGCGCCGGCACTGATCGCGTACCCGTATCCGGGCACGCCGCCACCGGCGGTGAACTGCTGGCTGTATGGCGAGCCTGCTGTGGCGCCCGGCAGCGTGTCCGGGCTCAGCGTCACGGTCGGCACAGCGACCACCAGCGCATACGGCTGCGTGATGGACTGTCCATTGGCATCGGTGGCGGTCATGTCGACGTTGAAGCTTCCGGCCGCAGTCGGCGTACCCGCGACCGTACCGTCTGCCGAGAGCGCGAGGCCGGCGGGCAGGGCACCCGAGGCGATCGCGAATGCATACGGCGCGACACCGCCGCTGGCCGACAACGTCTGACTGTAGGCCGCGCCTGCTGTTGCACCGGGCAGCGTGGCGGGCGTGATCGAGATCGTCGGTGCAGGCACATCGAGCGTGTAGCTGTGACTGATCGAGAACGGTGCACCAGCGCCCGTGGAACCGGTGTCCGTGGCGGTGACGGTGATGGCGTACGTGCCCGGCACCGTCGGCGTACCCGAGAGGGTGTCGCCTGCGAAGGTGACGCCCGCGGGCAGCGCGCCGGTCAGGGCGTAGGTGTATGGACCGACACCGCCATCTGCAGTGAACACCTGCGTGAAGGGCGCTGCATACGGTGCCGTCAGCGTGCCTGCCGCCGGATCCAGCGTCAGCAGAGGTGCGGCGACGAGCAGGGCATAGGCCAGCGTCACGGACTGTCCGTTGGCATCGGTCGCAGTGATGGCCGGATTGAACGTGCCTGCCGCGGTCGGGGTGCCGGACAGCGTGCCGTCCGCCGTCAGGGTGACACCTGCCGGCAGTGCGCCGGCGGTCACCGCGAACGCATACGGTGCGACGCCGCCGCTGGCCGACAGTGTCTGCGCATAGGCACTGCCGACGGTCGCACCCGGCAGGGTGGCCGGTGCGATCGTGATCACCGGCGCCGGCACTTCGAGCGTATAGCTCTCGGTGATCGATACCGGCGTGCCACCGCTGGTGATGCCGCCGTCGGTCGCAGTCACGCTGATCGCATAGCTGCCCGGTGTCGTCGGGGTGCCCGACAGCGTGTCACCAGCGAAGGCGAGTCCTGCCGGCAGGTTGCCCACCAGCGCATAGGTGTAGGGCCCCGGGCTGCCGCTCGCGACGAATGTCTGGCTGTAGGCAGCGCCGTAGATCGCCGTGAGGGTGCCTGCGGCTGGGCTCAACGTCAGCGTGGGGGCCGTGACGACGAGCGTGTACGCACGCGAACCGGTCTGGGCGAAGGCATCGGTCACGGTCACGGTGATATTGAAACTGCCGGCATCGGTTGCGGTGCCGGTGAGGGCGCCTGCAGCGTCGAGCGTCAGACCCGCAGGCAATGCGCCCGCGGTGATCGCGAACGTATACGGCGCTGCACCGCCCGTCGCCGTCAGTGTCTGGCTGTAGGCGCTTCCCGCGGTGGTGGCCGGCAACGTCGCGGGTGAGATCACGATGGTCGGGGCCGGCACGTCGAGCGTGTAGCTCTGGCTGACCGAGAAGGGTGCGCCTGCACCGGTCGAGCCGGTATCCGTTGCGGTGACGGTGACGGCGTACGTGCCCGGCATTGTCGGTGTGCCCGACAGGGTGTCGCCGGTGAACGTGATGCCGCTGGGCAATGCGCCGGTCAACGCGTAGGCATAGGGGCCGACACCGCCGCCGGCGACGAAGGTCTGCGTGTAGGGCGCCGCATACGGCGCGGTGAAAGTGCCGGCGGCCGGAGTCAGCGTGAGCGTGGGCGCATCCACTGCCAGCGTGAAGGCCTGCCCGATGGTGAAGGGGCCCGAACCGGTGCTGCTGTCGGTCGCGGAGACCGCCAGGTTGAAAGTGCCCGCCTGGGTGGGCGCACCGGAGATGGTGACGCTGTTGCTCGTGGTTGCGGTGATCGACAGGCCGGCCGGAAGGTTGGCGACCTGGTAACCACTCCACGGCTGGGCACCGCCATTCCAGGTGAAGGTCTGGCTGTAGGCCGCACCGACACCGGTACTCAGTCCGCTGCTCGCCGTGATGGTCACGACGGGGTCGGCGACCGTGACCGTCACAGTGGCCGGTGCGGACGTACCGCCGCTGTTGGTGGCGGTGTAGTTGAAAGTGTCGGTGCCCGCGAAACCTGTCGCCGGCTGGTAGCTGATGGTGGTGCCGGTGGCTGTCGCCGTCCCGTTGACAGGTGCCGTGACGACAGCCACCGATGTCGCTGCACCGCCGGTGACGTTCAGCGTGACGGCCGTGGCCGGCGCGTTGTAGGTCGTGGTGAACGCCACGGCGTTGGCGACCGGGGCGACATCGACGACGGTGATGCCGTAGGACTGGGTGGCGCTGTACGGGCCCGTTCCGGTGCTGCTGTCGGTTGCGGTGACGCTGAAATTGAAGGCGCCCAGCGTCGTGGGCGTACCGCTGATTGCGCCGGTCGCAGCGCTGAGCGTCAGGCCGCCTGGCAACGCGCCAGCGGTGACACCGTAGGCGTAGGGGGCTGTGCCGCCCGATGCCGGCGCGATGGCTGCGGTGTAAGCGGTCTCCAGCGTGCCGTCGGCCAGCGGCGTCGCGGGCAGGCTGACCGTCGCCGGGGCGACGGTCAGCGTATAGGCGCGCGCACCGGTGAACGGCCCGGGCGACGCACTGCTGTCCGCTGCGGTGACCGTGAAGTTGAAGCCGCCACCTGCAATCGGTGTTCCGGCCAGAGTGCCGCCAGCCGACAGCGTGAGGCCGGTCGGCAGCGCGCCGGCGGTGACGGAGAAGGTATACGGCGCGGTCCCGCCACTGGCCGTCAGGGACTGGCTGTACGCGACACCGACCGTGGGTGTCGGAAGTGTGGGCGGCGCCACGGTCACCGGCACGTCGTCGTTGACGATCGTCCCCACGCCCTGGGTGTCGGCGACGGTCGCGTTGGTCGCCCCGCTCAGATTGACGAAGAATGTCTCGTTGGCTTCCGGCACGGTATCGCCATTGACCGACACGCTGACCGACTGGCTGGTGATGCCCGGTACGAAGGTCAACGTGCCACTGGCGCTGGTGTAATCACCCGGTGCGACCGCGGTGCCGTCGGCGGTCGCGTAGTTGACCGACACGGTCCGGCCACTCGCGGCGCTCAGGGTCACGGTGAAGACCATCGCCGTGGTGCCGGCGTTGCCTTCGACCAGACTGACGTCGTTGATCGACAGGCTCGGGAGCGCATCGTCGTTGACGATCGTTCCAACGCCCTGACCGTCCGCGACCACCGCATTGACCACATTGGTGACGTTGACGAAGAACGTCTCGCTCTGCTCGTTGAGCGTGTCGCCGTTGACCAGCACGGTAAAGGTGTAGGTGCTGGCACCGGCGGGAATCGTCTGGCCGGTCAGGCTGTTTGCAACGTAATCGACACCCGCGGTCGCGCTTCCGTTCGCCGTGGCGATGTCGAAGGTCACGCCGCCTGGACCGGCCGGTGCGCTGAGACTGACCGTGAAGGTGAAACTGGTGGTCCCGGCGTTGCCTTCGTTCGCGGTGACATCGTTGATGGCCAGCGTCGGCAGGTCGTCGTTGAGGATCGTGCCGGTGGCGCTCGCCGGTGCGCCGACGGTGTAGCCCGTACCGGCCGCAAGCGTGATGACCACAGTCTCGTCAGACTCGATCGTGGCATCGGCTGTCGGATTGATCACAACGGTGCCAGTGGTCGCACCAGCAGCGATCGTCACCGGCGAGCTCACGCTGGCGTAGTCCGTGCCGGCGGTCGCGGTGCCGGCAATGGTGAAGTTCACCGCAGTGGCGACCAGCGGCGCTTGGTTCAGTGTGACCGTGTAGACCAGATTCGCTGCCCCGTCTTCGGCCACGGCTGCAGGGGAGACTGTGATGCTGGCACTCGGCACATCGTCGTTGAGGATCGTGCCTGTGGCACTCGCCGGGGTGCCGACGGTGTAACCGCTGCCGGCGGCGGCGGTCAGGATGACGGTCTCGTCGGCTTCGACCTGACTGTCGGCCGTGGGGTCAATGACGATGGTGGCCGTGGTCGCACCGGCGGGAATGGTTACCGTTGCCACGCCGCCGGTGTAGTCGGTTCCTGAAGTCGCGGTACCGCCGGTGGTGATGTTGACCGCCGTCGGCGACGACAGGTTGAGGCTGCGGGTGACCGTGAATACCAGGTTGGTGGCGCCGTCTTCGGATACAGATGCGGGCGCGACGGAGATCGACACGCTGGGCGGCGGGCTGACTGTCAGGGTGAAGGGCTCGAGCTCGAAGTACTGGCCTGGTCCCGTGCTGCTGTCGGTCACGCGGATGGTGACGGGATAACTGCCCGGAGCCGCTGCCGTCGTTCCGCCGAGTACGCCGGTCGCGCCGAGCGTGATGCCGGCGGGCAGCGCACCGCTTTCTAGCTGGTAGAGATGGGGCGCCACGCCGCCGCTTGTCGAGAGCTGAAGCGAAAAGGGAGCGCCCTGGATCGCAGTCGCGCTGGCGGGTACGAGCGCGAGTGCAGGGTTCTGGACGGTTCCCGCGTACCCCTTGTCGACAAAGGCGCCGAGACTGTCCTGCGAGCGCACGTTGACGGTGTAGGTACCACGCTGGGTCGGCGTCCCGGACAGCGTGCCGGACGTCGACAGGGTGAGGCCGGCCGGCAGCGCGCCGCTGGCGACCGAATAGGCATAGGGCGCGGTCCCGCCTGTGGAACTCAACAACTGGTTGAACGGCGTGCCGGCAGTCAGCGTCGGCAGTGCGGACGGCGACACCGTGATCGCGGAGGCTGACGGCGCGATCGTGACGTTGAAGCGCACGAAGGCGTCTTCGAACTCGTCCCAGAGGGAGAACGTATCGCTGGTCGTATTGCCGCCGTTGTGGATGTAGGTGACCGACTGCTGATTGCCATCGACCGGGCTCAGGACGATCGAACCGTTGACGGGATCCTCGGCAGGCGGGCCGCTGCTCAGGCCGAAACCTGCGATGGGGGGGGTGCAGACGCTGACATCGAAGGTATGGGTGCCACCGGGCGCGACTGTGGCCGTGAACGGCTGCGGACAGCTCGACGTTTGTGCGCTGGCGAGCGCCGGCCACAGCAGACTGACCAGCAGCAGCATCCACGACAAACCGAACGCGCCCGCGACAGCGCGGCGCTGCGATACCGTCTTCATTCCTGCATCCCCCGATGGCGCCGGCCGCTGTATGTGCCGAGCTCCTGTTTCGACCATTGCGGTCGTGCGCCGCGGTGACATCCCGGTCGGGCGCATCCCCGCTCCCCCAAGCGCGCGCATTACAGCAGTATTCCGGCCGCTGTGCGACCGGAGAAACAGGTCGGCCCACTTTTTCGCGCAGATGGAGAAGTGCAATCCTGGAAAGCGCTGCATCGAGCTGTTCACGAGCCAGGGTTTGGGACTACGCTAGCGCGCGGCCGGCATGCGTTCCGGTCCCTGGGGAGGGGTTGCGATGAGCGAGTTCTTCATCGGTCAGATCATGATGGCCGGGTTCGGTTTCGCCCCGAGATACTGGGCGCAGTGCAATGGCCAGCTGCTGCCGATCAATCAGAACCAGGCGCTGTTCTCGTTGCTGGGAACGCAGTACGGCGGCAATGGCGTCACCACGTTCGCGTTGCCGGACCTGCGCAGCCGCACGCCGGTGGGATATGCCTCGTCGGTGGATCCGGGCTGGCAGCCACCGGCCGTGCAGATCGGCCAGCCAGGCGGCCTCGAAGCCGTGACACTGCTGACCTCGCAGCTTCCCGGACATACGCATGCGGTGCATGCCACGACGGGCCCCTCGAACAGTCGCCTGCCCAACAGTCGCGCGTTCGCGTCCACCACCAACAGCGCCGGCGCGCCGCCGAAGGTCTACGGCGCGGCGAGCGGTCCGCAGGTGCCCCTCGCGCCGCAGTCGGTCGGCACAACGGGCAACGGCCAGGGGCATCCCAACCTGCAGCCTTATACCGCCATCAATTTCTGCATCGCGCTGCAGGGCATCTTCCCGTCGCGCAACTGAAGCCCTGGCGCGTCCTGCGCCCCACGAGTGTCGGAGCTGTCCTCAATGAGCGTGCCCTATGTCGGCGAGATCCGGATGTTCGGTTTCGGTCGTGTGCCCAATGGCTGGCAGGCCTGTGACGGAAGTCTGCTGTCGATCGCCGAATACGAAGTGTTGTACGTGCTGCTCGGCACCACGTATGGCGGCGATGGCCAGTCCACGTTCGCGGTCCCGGACATGCGTGGACGCGTGCCGGTGCACCAGGGCCAGGGACCCGGTCTGAGCAATTACGTCCTCGGTCAGGTTGCCGGCACCGAGACGGTCACGTTGCAGGCCAACCAGCTCCCCCCGCACAGCCACACGATGGTCGCGACGACCGCGGGCGCTTCGGCCTCGACGCCGGGTCCGGCCCTCTTGCCGGCCGCCGTCAGCGGCGACACCTTCTACGTCGCATCGCCAACCGGCAACACCGCACTGCCCATGGCCACCCAGATGGTCGGTGTGGCCGGTAACAACCTGCCGCACGAGAACTGCATGCCGACATTGACCGCGCAGTACTGCATCGCCTGGTCCGGGATCTTCCCGAGCCAGAGCTGAGCAGCCGATCATCCACCGTCCCTGCTTGACCGGAACCGGAGTCCGCGTGTCATGACCGAGCCCTTCGTCGGCGAGATCCAGCTGTTCGGCTTCAACTTCAATCCCCGCGGCTGGGCGTTCTGCAACGGTGCGACCTTGCCGATCCAGCAGAACACCGCGCTGTTCGCGCTGCTCGGCACGCAGTACGGCGGCAACGGCCAGACGACATTCCAGCTTCCCAATTTCGCCGGGCGCCTGGGCACGCAGCAGGGGCAGGGGCCAGGGCTGACGCCGCGGAGCATCGGCGAAACCTTCGGCGCGAACCAGGTTTCCCTGACGGCGGCGCAGATCCCCGCGCATACGCACGTGGTGAATGCCTGGTCGCAGACCGCCGCGGGCACCGGCCGATCAGCGCCAGTGGCTGGCGGCGGACTGTCGTTCCTGAGTGCGACGAGCGCACGCAGCTTCGGTACCGGCGCGATGGATACGACGCTCGCGCCCGGCACTCTGCAACCGAATGCGGGCGGCGATCAACCGCACAGCAACCAGCAGCCCTATCTCGGTCTGAATTTCTGCATCGCGTTGCAGGGCGTGTTTCCGTCCTTCGGATGACCGCATGAGCATCGCGCTGCCGATGCCGCCGGAACGCGATGGCTGGCCGCGCATTCCGGTGTCGACGGCTTCACAGCCCGCTGCCCTGCGCTGGCTGTGCGACGACGATCTGCCCTGGCTGCGCGCGCTGTATGCGAGCACGCGTGAAGCGGAACTCGTGGGGGTGCCTTGGCCGGCGGGCATGCGCGATACGTTTCTCGATCAGCAGTTCGCCGCCCAGCACCTGCACTATGTGTCCGCGTTTGCCGATGCCGATTTCCTCGCCGTCTGCGATGGCGTTACACCGCTCGGGCGACTCTATCTGCGGCGCACGCCGCCCTTGCACCTGCTGATCGACATCAGCCTGTTTCCGCACGCGCGAGGACGGGGACTCGGTACGACACTGGTCGCCGCAGTGCAGGACCACGCGCGGATGCAGGCCTGTGGCGTCGAATTGCACGTGCTGCAATCCAATTCCTCTGCGCAGCGCCTCTACCGCCGGCACGGGTTCGATGTCGTCGCAACGGAGTCGCCGTACGTGCGGATGACGTGGTCACCGGAACGGCTGCCCACGCCTCAGGGCGTCAATTGAAAACGGCCTGGTAGACGAAACCGTCGCGGTTCTGGGCCACGGGTACCAGGAAGATGCCCAGTTCGCCAAGAGCGGGATGACGCAGGCGATAGGTCTGCTGCGGAAACAACACCGGCGATCCGTTGTGGAACAGCAGCGAAAACGGAGCGCGATGCGAGCCCTGCAAAGACCCCTGCAGTGGCTTGACCTCGACGAGCACGAACGCCGCCTCCATTCCCTGCATGTCTGCCAGGAAAGTCTCGTTGAGGCAGCCGGCGAAGTGTTCGAGCGTCAGCAGATTCATGGAGATGCGCGCGCGATGCAAAGGCGGGCTCGCATCATCGCAGCCGAACGACTTCTATGCAGACCAAAATGAAACAAGTGATGGACGACGCACCAACCTGGTGCATTTTCAAGGATAACGCACCAATCACATAGGTGAATTGACGCTGTTGGGCTTAAAATTATCTTTAAGTCATTGATTCATATTATCGAATGAGTTGGCACGGCGATTGCGTAGGTTTGGGACACAATCAACGCGCAAGGCAGTCGCTCCATGTCTACCGACAATCTCGAAAAGCTGATCAAGGACCACAAGATCGAGTTCATCGATCTGCGGTTCACCGATATGCGTGGCGTGCAGCACCACGTCACGTTCCCGAAGTCGATCATCGAACCCGGTCTGTTCGAAGACGGCAAGATGTTCGACGGCTCGTCGATCAGCGGCTGGAAGGGCATCCAGAACTCCGACATGGTGCTGCTGCCCGACGCGTCCACCGCGTTCGTCGATCCCTTCACCGCCGATCCGACGCTGGTGCTGACCTGCGACATCCTCGACCCGACCACGATGCAGTCGTATGAGCGCGACCCGCGCGGCATCGCCAAGCAGGCCGAGGCGTTCCTGAAGTCCAGCGGCATCGCCGACCAGGCGTTCTTCGGCCCCGAGCCCGAGTTCTTCATCTTCGATTCGGTGCGTTATTCGAACGAGATGGGCCACACCTTCTTCCACATCGAATCGGAAGAAGCGCACTGGAACTCGGCCAAGGAATACGAAGGCGGCAACAGCGGCTACCGTCCCGGCATCAAGGGCGGCTACTTCCCGGTGGCCCCGCTCGACTCGCTGCACGACATCCGCGCCGAGATGTGCAAGACGCTGGAACAGGTCGGCATCGAAGTCGAAGTGCACCACCATGAAGTCGCGAACGCGGGCCAGTGCGAGATCGGCACGCGATTCAACTCGCTGGTCGCCAAGGCCGACGAACTGCAGACGATGAAGTACATCGTCAAGAACGTCGCGTTCCGCAACGGCAAGACCGCGACCTTCATGCCCAAGCCGATCGTCGGCGACAACGGCAGCGGCATGCACGTGCACCAGAGCCTCGCCAAGGGCGGCACCAACCTGTTCACCGGTGACGGCTACGGCGGTCTGAGCCAGACCGCGCTGTGGTACATCGGCGGCATCTTCAAGCACGCCCGTGCGATCAACGCGTTCTCGAACGCGTCGACCAACTCCTACAAGCGTCTGGTGCCGGGCTTCGAAGCGCCGGTGATGCTGGCCTACTCGGCGTCGAACCGTTCGGCCTCGTGCCGTATTCCGTACGTCGCCAATCCGAAGGCGCGCCGCATCGAAATGCGCTTCCCCGATCCGATGCAGTCCGGCTACCTGACCTTCGCCGCGCTGATGATGGCGGGTCTGGACGGCATCAAGAACCAGATCGATCCGGGCGGCCCGAGCGACAAGGATCTCTACGACCTGCCGCCCGAGGAAGAGAAGAACTTCCCGACCGTGTGCCACTCGCTGGACCAGGCGCTCGACGCGCTCGACAAGGACCGCGACTTCCTCAAGGCCGGTGGCGTGTTCTCCGACGACTTCATCGATGCCTACATCGCGCTGAAGATGAAGGAAGTCACCGCCTTCCGCGGCGCGACGCACCCGCTCGAATACCAGATGTACTACGCGATCTGACGCACTTCTGCGGGGTCGGCCACTGGCCGGCCCCGTTGCGTTTCACCGCCCGACGGCGGCGCCTCCCTCCCCCACGGTGGGCGGCACCGCCGACAGGCACGAAGTTCCGGATTCATCCGATGGATTGGACAGCGGCCGCACAGACGCCATAGAGCGTCGGTCGCGGCGACGGCAGCCAGGGGGCGCCGGCGTCGAACGTTCCGCCTGCGACAAGAACAACAACAGACGCAGTACGCACTGAACGGGGAGGGCTTTCCATTCATTTGAGGAGCCTGTCATGTCGTCACGCAAGAACGCACTCGCCACACTGCTGTGCGCAGGTCTGCTGTCCGCCGGTGCCGCGCACGCGGAAGTCTCCGGCTCGATCACGCTGACCAGCGATTACCTGTTCCGCGGCATCACCCAGACCGACGAGAAACCGGCCCTGCAGGGCGGTGTCGAATGGGCGCACGACAGCGGTTTCTACGTCGGCACCTGGGGCAGCAGCATCAGCTGGCTGTCCGATTCCGATCCCGACATCTCCAGCCAGCTCGAGCTCGACGGCTATGTCGGCTTCCGCGGCGATTTCGGCGACAGCGGCTTCGGCTACGACGTCGGCGCCGTGCACTACTGGTATCCGGGCAGCTATCCGGCGGGCTTCAACAAGGCCGACACCACCGAGCTCTACGCGGGCGTGAGCTGGAACATCCTCAGCGCCAAGTACTCCTACGCCGTCACCGATCTGTTCGGCATTCCCGATTCGGACGGCAGCAGCAACCTCGACGTCGCCGTGGGCTGGGAGTTCGCACCCAGCTGGACGCTCAACGGCGCCGTGGGCAAGCAGTGGGTCGCCGGCAGCGCGGGCACTGCGACGTACGCGTTCTGGTCGGCGGGTGTGGGCAAAGCCTTCGACAACGGCTTCGACATCGCACTGAACTTCAACGACAACGACCTGATCGGTCCCGACGACACCATCACCCTCGCCGTCACCAAGTCGTTCTGACGCGGCGCGCGCGCATCTGGAGACCCACATGAAACTGATCATCGCGATCATCCGCCCGTTCAAGCTCGACGAGGTCCGCGAGGCACTCGGCGAAGCCGGCGTCACCGGCCTGACCGTCACCGAGGTCAAGGGCTTCGGCCGACAAAAGGGCCACACCGAGCTCTATCGCGGCGCCGAGTACGTCGTCGATTTCCTGCCCAAGCTGAAGATCGAATGCGCGGTCAGCGACGACGTGTTCGAGGCGGCGATCGAGGCGATCACCCAGGCGGCGGGCACCGGCAAGGTCGGTGACGGCAAGGTGTTCGTCCTCGCACTCGAACAGGCCCTGCGTATCCGCACCGGCGAAATCGGCGCCGACGCGCTCTGACCCCACGGAGATTCCTGACATGACAAAGATCGAGTTCCGCGGGTGGAAGACCCGGATGCAGGCGCTGTGCCTGATGCTGGTGTGTGCGTGCGCGCTGTTCGGCGTCGCAGGCGGCGCGTTCGCGCAGGACGTACCGGCCGAGACGGCGGTGGCCGTGGTGGAAACGGCCGAGGCCGTGACGTTCGACAGCGGCAACGTGGCGTGGATGCTCACCTCCACGCTGCTGGTGCTGCTGATGGTGGTGCCGGGCCTGGCGCTGTTCTACGGCGGCATGGTGCGTGCGAAGAACGTGCTGTCGGTGATCATGCAGGTGCTGGTGGTGTTCTCGGTGGTGATCATCCTGTGGGTGGCCTACGGCTACAGCGCGGCATTCACCGAGGGCAATGCGTTCTTCGGTTCGTTCACCGAGAAGGCTTTCCTGCGCGGCATCACCGCGGAGACGGATGCAGGCGGTCTGCCGGAATTTTTGTTCATCGTGTTCCAGTCGACGTTCGCTGGCATCACCACGGCGCTGGTCGTCGGGTCCTTCGCCGAGCGCATCAAGTTCTCCGCGGTGCTGCTGTTCTCCATCCTGTGGGTGACGTTCGCCTACCTGCCGATGGTGCACATGGTGTGGAGCGGTGAAGCGGGCTTCCTCGCGCACAAGGGCGTGATCGATTTCGCCGGCGGCACGGTGGTGCACATCAATGCCGGTGTCGCCGGCCTGGTGGGCGCGTACTTCCTCGGCAAGCGCCTGGGCTACGGCAAGGAAGCGATCAAGCCGCACAGCGTGCCGTTCACCTTCATCGGTGCATCGCTGCTGTGGGTGGGCTGGTTCGGCTTCAACGCGGGCTCGGCGCTGGCTGCCGATGCCAGCGCGTCGCTGGCCATGCTCAACACCATGGTCGCCACCGCGGCCGGCGTCGTCGCCTGGAGCATCGTCGAAGCCTTCACCAAGGGCCGTCCGTCCGCGCTGGGTGCGGCCTCGGGTGCGATCGCAGGCCTGGTCGGCATCACGCCGGCCGCCGGCACCGTGGGCCCGATGGGCGCGCTGGTGATCGGTCTGGTCGCAGGTGCGCTGTGCGTCTGGGGCGTCACCGGTCTCAAGCGCCTGCTGCGCGCCGACGACAGCCTCGACGTGTTCGGCGTGCACGGCATCGGCGGCATCGTCGGTGCGCTGCTGACCGGCGTCTTCAGCGCGCAGTCGCTGGGCGGCACCGAAGTCGATCTCGCGATCGGCGCGCAGGCGTGGGTGCAGTTCGTCAGCGTCGCGTTCACCGTGCTCTGGTGCGCCGTGGTCACCGCGGTGGTGATGCTGATCGTCAAGCTCGTCGTCGGTCTGCGCGTGACCGAAGACGAAGAGCGCGAAGGTCTGGACATCGTCTCGCACGGCGAATCGGCTTACGAGAAGTAAGCGCCACCCGGCGTGGGGGGCCCCCCCGGCGCGCCCGGCCGGGCCCCCGGGGCCCCCCGGGGCCGCGGGGGGGGGGGGAGGCCGGTATTCTGGGCGGGGCCGGGCGCAGGCGGCACGCGCGACCGGCGCCCTCCCCTCCGTCGTGCAGGCAGTCTTTACGTGTCTTCTTTTTTCGCGAACGTCGAACTCGTCCCCGGTGATCCCATCCTCGGCC